>NZ_JBHZOX010000001.1:0-1780150 GCF_042787905.1 Priestia sp. YIM B13551 | reverse complement strand
GATGCTTCCGGCTTCACATCATGTAAAAAGCGTGGTACTTGGAGAAGAAGGGTTAATTCATAGCGCAAAAGAAGGAAGCGTTATCATCGATATGAGTTCGATTTCTCCGGTAGCATCAAAAGAAATTGCGGCTGAGCTTGCACAAAAAGGAATTCAGATGCTAGACGCTCCGGTTAGCGGAGGAGAGCCAAAAGCAATTGACGGCACGCTTGCTATTATGGTCGGAGGAAATGAACATATCTTTGAAAGCGTTTCACCTATTCTTCATGCGATGGGAGCAGAAGTAACGCTTGTTGGTGACAACGGAAGCGGCGTAACGGCGAAGCTTGCAAACCAAGTCATTGTAAACTTAAATATCGCAGCGATGTCTGAAGCACTTGTACTAGCAGCCAAAGCAGGCATTGACGTTGAAAAAATGTATCAAGCGATTCGCGGCGGATTAGCTGGAAGCGCTGTATTAGATGCAAAAGTGCCGCTTATTTTAGACCGCAACTTTGTAGCAGGCGGACGCATTGATATTAACTTAAAAGATATGACAAACGTGATGGAAACGGCTCATGACATTGGCGTACCGCTTCCGCTTTCAAGCCAGCTTGTGGAAATTTTCCACGCGTTAAAAGTAGACGGAAAAGCAAGCGATGATCACGGCGGAATTGTACAGTACTATGAAAAATTAGCAAACGTTGAAGTGAAAAAGAAGGTGGAAGCATGATTAAACAGCAGGAAAAACGTCTTGTAAGCGATGTGTTTAAAAACATTCCAGCGGTCGATGAAGCACTTGTACAAAAAATGCTTGATGAAGAGCTTCTGACGTTCAACCAAAAAATCATTGTGCTGGATGATGATCCAACGGGTGTTCAAACGGTTAACGGCATTTCCGTCTATACGGACTGGAGCAAAGACAGCATTAAGCAAGGGTTTTTAGAAGAAAATTCAATGTTTTTTATTCTAACAAATTCCCGCGGATTTACCGCATCTGAAACGGAAAAAGCGCACACGGACATTGCCGCTGTTATTACAGAGGTAGCAGGTGAACTGAATAAAGAGTTTTTAATTATCAGCAGAGGTGATTCGACTCTTCGCGGTCACTATCCGTTAGAAACAGAAGTGTTAAAGAAAACGGTCGAACAGCACTCCAATCAAGTGCTTGACGGCGAAGTGATTTTTCCTTTCTTTAAAGAAGGCGGACGATTCACCATTGATAACATTCACTACGTGCAAGATGAAGACTACTTAGTGCCGGCAGGAGAAACGGAGTTTGCAAAAGACCGTACGTTTGGCTACAGTAAATCTCATTTAGGCGAGTGGGTAGAAGAAAAGTCCGAAGGGAAATTCAAAGCAAGTCATACGACGTATATTTCGCTCGGGAGCATTCGTGCACTTGATTTAGTGACGATTACAAATCAGTTAATGGAAGTGAAAGACTTTAACAAAGTCGTTGTGAACGCAGTAGATTATGTGGATGTAAAAGTTGTGACGATTGCGCTTCTTCGCGCGATGAAGCTTGGAAAGCACTTTATGTATCGAAGCGCTGCGGCTCTAACAAAAGTGATGGGCGGCGTGAGCGACAAAGACCTGTTAACAAAAGAAGAGCTCATTAAAGAAAAGTCATCAAACGGCGGATTAATTATGGTTGGTTCGCATGTTAAAAAAACAACAGAGCAGTTAGAAGAATTAAAGAAATGCAGCTTCATTGAATTTATTGAATTTGATTGTCATCTTGTCTTAGAACCTGAAAAGTTTGAAGAAGAAGTGAATCGTATTATCAATGAAGCAGAGAAGCTGATTTCTAAAGGTCAAACGGTAGCTGTGTATACAAGACGCGAGCGCTTAGATCTTGGCGAAGGGAAAAAAGAAGAAGAGCTTAAATTATCGGTAAAAATTTCAGATGCGGTTACAAGCATTGTTCGCCGTTTAAACGTTCGTCCAAACTTTATCGTCGCAAAAGGCGGCATTACGTCAAGTGATATTGGCGTAAACGGCTTATCTGTAAAGCGCGCGACGGTTGCTGGACAAATCAAGCCGGGTATTCCGGTATGGGTAACGGGAGAGGAAAGCAAGTTTCCGGGCATTGCGTACATTATTTTTCCTGGAAATGTTGGAGCTAAAACAACGCTTCGTGAAACGGTTGAATTACTAAGTAAATAGAAAGAAGTGAACGTATGATGGACGTTCACTTTAGAAAATATTTGAAAGCGTATACATTATTTGGATGTACGTACATGAAAAATGGTCACACTAAGGGGATGAACATATGAATTCAGTATTCGGATTAAGTCATGAAGCAAGTCTTTTGCTGTATGCGATTGTATCGATTGTCGGACTAATCTTTTTAATTGCCAAATTTAAAACAAATCCGTTTGTAGCACTAATTGTCGCGGCTTTGTTTATGGGTCTTATTTCAGGAATGAAGCTGCCTGATATCGTAACGGCTTTCCAAGAAGGAGTAGCGAGTGTCTTAGGATTTATCGCGATTGTTCTTGGTCTTGGAACGATGTTAGGTAAAATGATGGCAGAGTCAGGCGGAGCCGAGCGTATCGCCCGCACGTTAATTAACGTATTTGGTGAAAAGAACGTACACTGGGCAATGATGGTTGTAGCGGTTATTTGTGGTATCCCGGTCTTTTTCCAAGTTGGGGTTGTATTATTAATTCCGCTTGTGTTTGTAATTGCCAAGCATACGGGTACGTCACTTATTAAAATTGGTTTATCGTTAATTGCCGGCTTAGCCGTTGTTCACAGTTTAGTACCTCCGCATCCAGCAGCGATGCTAGCGGTAGATATTTTTAAAGCAGATTTAGGTAAAACGATTTTGTATTCATTAGTTGTGGCATTTCCAGCTGCAGCCGTGGCAGGTCCTATTTACGGATCGTTCATTTCACGCCGCGTTCACGTAGAGCCAACGGGTGAAATTATGGAGCAGTTCACAGAGTCAAAGCATAAAGATCTTCCTGGCTTCGGGATTACGTTATTCACGATTTTACTTCCAGTACTATTAATGCTTTTAGCAACGATCACTGGGTTTGTTTATCCAGAAACAAGTACAATTCGCTACGTAACAAACTTTATCGGAAGTCCAATTGTTGCGCTATTGATTTCGTTAGTGTTTGCTTTTTATTCGTTCGGTTTTGCAAGAGGATACAACAAAGATGATTTATTAAAATTCACAAACGAATGTCTTGGACCCGTTGCTTCGATCATTTTAATCATCGGTGCAGGCGGCGGTTTTAATAAAATTTTAACAGCAAGCGGTGTAGGTGACGCGATCGCGGGATTTGCTCAAGATGCACATCTTTCTCCTATCGTGCTAGCATTTGTGATTGCAGGGTTAATTCGTGCAGCAGTTGGTTCGGCAACAGTAGCAATGACAACAGCAGCAGGTATTGTCGCACCAATTGCAGCAACCATGCCAAACGTAAGCCCAGAGCTATTGGTGCTAGCAACAGGCGCAGGTTCTGTGATGCTGTCACACGTAAATGATTCTGGCTTCTGGTTGATCAAAGAATTCTTCAATATGTCAGTGGCTCAAACGTTAAAAACGTGGACAGTGATGGAAACGATTCTATCCTTTGCGGCGTTTGCGATGGTTCTTATTTTAGACATTTTCATCTAAGAGAAAAAGCGCTGGTTTCAGCGCTTTTTTCTTTGGATATAAAATATATTCAAAATATTTCAAATAATGAGAAAAAAAGACTAGATTTTTCCCGTTTCGATAGTATAGAATAGTTATAAAGTAGCAAAGGGGGTAGATGTATGACAAATGATGAAAAATATCAAATTGGTTTGACGACAAAAGCATTGATTCCAGTGAATGATCCTATTCACCGCACAAAGGTGCTAGATGAAGCAGGAGAATACATGCTAAGCAAGACGTGTAAGCAATTATTAGAAGAAGCGTGTATTCGAGAATTAAGTACGTTTAAGGGATCGATTGCCGCCGTTCGAAAAATGTTTCCGTACAAACAGCTTACGCCGCTTGTTATTAATCGTTCACAAGCCATCATTGCGTTTCCTACATCTTCGCCTAACGACTATAGCTGCGCTTGGATTTTTGCCTCTCATGTTCATACTTCACACACGCTTGCTACAGTTAATCCAACCTCTATGCTAATTCACTTCAAAGACGGAACGTTCATTCCAGTAAAACTTTCTTATTATAGTTTAGAAAAAAAGCTGGCTAGAGCAGCTGTTATTCGTAATTACTGTTTAGAAAGTCCGGTTGTCTTGGCATAATGCGTTCGTTTTATCGAATAAACTTGTCCTACATATGAACAATCGTTTGGACTACACATATGCACGGAAGGAGGAAGCTTATGATAAGCTTCCTCTTTTTTTACTCCTGAAGAAGCGAGGCTTTTAGCTTTTTGCGAGCTGCTTTTCCCCAGTTTTTAACGGCTCCCGTGGAGACTCCGTATTTATAGGCAATATCTTTATACGAGTAGCCTTCTAGCAGATGTTCGATTACATAGATTTTTTCTCTTCCCGTTAAATGTTCGATATGCTGCCTGATGATTTCACTTTCTAGCGGAACGGGAAGAGCGGGATCTTCGTTTAGTGAAAGCAAGTTCTGCTCAGCCAGTGTTTCACGTTCTTCGTATAAAATGGTGCCTTTTAAATGAGAAAGGATCGTACCGCGCACGGTTGTGTAGGCATAAGCAGAAAAAGATCCTTTGTTTTCGTCAAATTTTTGATATGCTCTCCATAAACCAATCAACGCAATTTGATAATATTCGTCGTAGTCTTTGTAAATATGAAATTTTTTAATCATCGACACAATTAATGGATGAAAAGATGAAGCGACTTGATCAAACGAGCTTTTTTGCATGTGGCATTCCTTTTTCAAAAACGCGTTTTTGCTGTATTCCGCCGGTATCTCTACTGTACAAGGGGAAGATCACCTGTGCGAATGAACGTACATTATGTTTTCTTTTTAAGAAACGTGACGTAATTTCCCCGGAAACTTCACGTTTCGCTAGGAAATATGCGAAGTATCTGTGTATTTGTAGAGATTTTACGTACGAAAGGTCCCCCATTCCAAATTCTACTAATCTATAATTATTTTTATATCGATGTAGCAACTCTACCATCACCGCTCTTTGGTGATGGTAGAGTTGCTAGACCTATCCGGATGAGCCCCTCCCTTGCGGGCTGGTCCCATCCGGATAGGTGGACCTTTTAGGGCAGATTCAGTGAAGTATTTTTGTGTTCGTCCATTTGTTTATTTTGTTGAATGTAAGTTTGGTGGGTAGAATATAGTTGGTTTTTGAAAACGGGTAAAGGGGAGATTGAATGAAGGCGATGGTTGGGGTAAATGTGGCGGCGGCTGTTTTGTGCGGGGCGGTGATGTATGCGGGGACGCAGCACTGGCAAAAGCAAACGGAAGCGCAGGCAAGTGAAGTAAAAACTGCTGTTGTACATAAAGAAAAACAGTTTTCCGATGTATCTGCTTATACAAAAAATCTTCCAGACTTTATTACAAAGCAAATTGAGTCATCTATCGCAAATAAAAAGCCTCTAATTCTTGTAATTGCCACATCCGCGAAGGAAGCAGGGTGGCCTCAGCAGTTAGAAAAAGAGCTAGCAGCTACGTATGGAAGTGATGTATTTACGGTTAAAACACTTTCATACGGCAACCAAACAACGGATGAGCTTTTATCCTCACATATTGCCGATCAAATTGATCAACTTCAGCCAAACATTATTCTGTTTGAAGCGCCTCTTAAAAATGATTATCAGCACCTTACGCTAGATGATACGCTTGAAAATACAGACAAGTTGATTCATCAGCTTAAAGACTTGAAAAAAACTCTTATGATTCAGCCATCACAGCCATATATTTCACAAACTGAGTCCTATGAAGAAGGAGTAGAAGCGATCAGGGGAGTCTCTGAAGCAAACTGGGTATATTATATGAATCACTCGCTCATTTGGCCCTTTCATTTAGGAGAGTATATAAATAAAGACAGCGGTAATTTAACGAAAAAAGGAAATGAAGTGTGGGGAGAGTACGTTGTGAATTGGTTTACGGGAAAATAAAAAGACAAGCCCTCTTTCGAAAAAGGGGGCTTGTCTTTTTATAGTTTTTAGAACCAGACTATCAAACTATTGATCATTTTTTGTGGGAGTGATTTTTATCATAGCCCAGGTTATTTCTTTTTGTTACATTAACGTTGTGAAAAATATCACAAAATAAAATGCAAAGGATGATCCAAATTAAAACGTAATTAGACCACTTATTTTTTTTGCTTGCTGTTAAAGCAATGGAATCGCATACATATCATAACTGTGTTAGATAATCTAACACATAAGTTGAACGATTCAGAAAATTCATATATCTTAAGTATATCTTTAAAGATGTATAGGGAATATATCTTTGAAACAAGCAGGTATAGACGCCAGGGGAGGAATGGAAGATGCAAAAAAAGAAACTCGTATTGATTGGAAATGGGATGGCTGGAGTTCGAGCGATTGAAGAAGTATTGAAGGTTTCAAGGGAAGCGTTTGAAATTACGATTTTCGGAAGCGAGCCGCATCCGAACTATAATCGTATTTTACTATCAAAAGTGCTGCAAGGAGATACGAATGTTGAAGACATTACGCTAAACGATTGGAACTGGTATCAAGAAAACAATATTACATTATATACGGGCGAAACGGTTACTAGTATCGATTCGATAAAAAAAGAAGTAGCGACAAACAGCGGCAGAGTAGAATCGTATGATGAATTAATTTTAGCAACGGGTTCTCTTCCTTTTATTCTTCCAATTCCGGGATCAGATAAAAAAGGAGTGACGGCTTTTCGAGATATAAAAGACACGGATGAAATGGTGCAGGCATCTCAGCAATATAAAAAAGCAGCGGTTATTGGAGGCGGACTGCTTGGATTAGAAGCAGCGCGCGGACTGTTAAATCTGGGAATGGACGTATCTGTGATTCATTTAGCTCCGTATTTAATGGAACGTCAGCTTGATCCAACAGCCGGCAAATTGCTTCAAAACGAATTAGAAAAACAAGGCATGAAGTTTTTGCTTGAAAAACAAACGGCGGAAATCGTTGGGGATGAGCGAGTTGAAGGATTATCTTTTAAAGACGGGACGTTTTTAGAAGCTGATTTAGTCGTGATGGCCGTTGGAATTAAGCCAAACGTTCAGCTTGCAAAAGAAGCGGGACTTAACGTAAACCGAGGAATTGTCGTGAATGACTATATGCAAACGGACATCCCAAACATCTACGCCGTTGGAGAATGTGCAGAGCATAGAGGAATGGTATACGGACTGGTGGCACCTCTGTATGAACAAGGAAAAGCATTAGCAAAAGCGATTTGCGGGGCAGAAAAAGTGCCTTATGAAGGATCGGTTTTATCCACCCAGCTAAAAGTATCAGGTGTTGAAGTGTTCTCAGCAGGAGACTTCACGGAAGATGAAGAGAAAAAAGCGATCAAAGTGTTCGATGAACAAGACGGCATTTATAAAAAGCTTGTTCTGCGAGGGAATCAAATCGTCGGAGCTGTTCTTTTTGGAGACAGCAGCGACGGAAATCGACTGTTTTCAATGATACAAAAGCAAGAAGATGTATCGGATGTCGCGAAAGTTTCGATTTTACAGCCATCTGGCGGTAACGCGGGTGAAAGCTTAGTAGCAAGCATGAGCGCGGATGATATTATTTGCGGCTGTAACGGCGTAACAAAAGGTACGATTGTGGAAGCTATCCAAAAACAAGGATGCTCATCGGTTGATGAAATCAAAGCTTGTACAAGTGCTTCGCGTTCCTGCGGAGGATGTAAGCCGCTTGTAGCGGAAGTGCTTCAGCATACTCTTGGCGCTGACTTTGACGCGGCGGCTCAAAAAGAAGCAATTTGCGGCTGTACGACTCTGTCACGAGATGAAGTTGTCGAAGAAATCAAAGCAAAAGGACTTTCGCATACGCGTGAAGTGATGAATGTACTTGGCTGGAATAATGAAGAAGGCTGTTCGAAATGTCGTCCGGCGCTAAACTATTATTTAGGTATGGTGAATCCAACCGGATACGTTGATGAACGCGAATCACGATTTGTGAATGAACGCATGCACGCCAATATTCAAAAAGACGGCACGTATTCTGTTGTTCCTCGCATGTACGGAGGCGTCACAAATGCGGAAGACTTACGACGGATTGCAGATGTTGTTGATAAATATGAAATTCCGCTCGTAAAAGTGACGGGTGGTCAGCGTCTTGATTTGTTTGGTGTTAAAAAAGAAGATTTGCCTAGCGTATGGGAAGAGTTAGATATGCCTTCTGGCTACGCGTACGGTAAGTCGCTGCGAACGGTGAAAACATGCGTCGGCGAACAGTTTTGCCGCTTTGGAACGCAGGATTCAATGGGCGTTGGCATTGCGCTTGAGAAAAAATTCGAAGGACTATGGACACCTCATAAAGTAAAAATGGCTGTATCTGCTTGTCCGAGAAGCTGTGCTGAGTCAGGTATTAAAGATATTGGCTTTATTGGAATTGACGGCGGCTGGGAAATTTACGTGGGCGGAAATGGAGGTACGCATCTTCGCGGAGGAGATTTGTTGTATAAAGTAAAAACAGATGAAGAATTGATGGACATTACAGGAGCTTATTTGCAGTATTACCGAGAAACTGCTAATTATTTAGAGCGTACGTCTGCATGGATTGAGCGCATGGGACTTTCGCACATTCAGTCAGTGCTTGATGACGCTGAAACGAGAAGAGAGCTGAATATGCGTATGGACGAAGCGTTATCTACGTACCGTGATCCTTGGAAAGAAATCGTCGAAAGTAAAAAGACGAAAAAAGAGCTGTTTGAAACAGTTGTCACATCATAAAGCTGGGGGGAAATAAAGATGGTGAATAAAAACATTACAAAAGTATGCGTAGGGTCGATTCATGATTTTCCGGTAAGCCTAGGTAAAACAGTGAAAGTAAACGGAAAAGAAATTGCAGTGTTTAAGCTATCAAGCGGAAAAATACGGGCAATTGAAAATCGCTGTCCGCATAAAGGCGGGGTGCTCAGTGAAGGAATCGTGAGCGGCGACTCGGTGTTCTGTCCGATGCACGACTGGAAAATTTGCTTGCATGACGGCAACGTGCAAGAGCCTGACAGCGGATGTGTAGACACGTACGAAGCGTCTGTTGAAGGAGATTTACTGTATCTTTTAATTGAAGAATAAGTACCGTGGCGCGTTGATTTTCAACGCGCCATAAAAATTCAAGGGGACACATTAAAAGGAGCGAAGCAAAAATGAGAACAGGAAAAGTGTACATTGTAGGAGCCGGACCAGGAGATCCAGATTTACTAACGATAAAAGCAGCCAAATGTTTAGAAAAAGCAGATGTTATTTTATATGACCGATTAGTGAACCCTGTTCTTCTTCAGTATGCAAAAGAAGGAGCCGAACTCGTCTACTGCGGGAAAAAGCCTGGTGATCACTGCGTTTCTCAAGAAGATATTCATGATTTGCTTGTATTCTACGCAAGAAAAGGAAATACCGTCGTCCGGTTAAAAGGCGGAGATCCGTTTATTTTCGGAAGAGGCGGTGAAGAAGCAGAAGTCCTTGTTCAGCATAGAATTCCATTTGAAATCGTTCCGGGTATTACAGCGGGAATTGCGGCGCCGGCGTATGCTGGAATTCCTGTCACGCATCGTGAGCTGAGCCGTTCGTTTGCCGTTGTGACGGGACATTGTCTGAGCGGCAAGCCGGAAAGTATTCGCTGGGAGCATTTAGCAAAAGGAGTTGATACGCTTGCGATTTACATGGGCGTTAAAAACTTGCCTTATATTTGCCGTCAGCTTTTAGACGCCGGAAAAAGCGCGGATACGCCGGTCGCTCTTATTGAACAAGGCACGTCGGTTTATCAGCGCACGGTTACAGGTACGCTTGGCACTATCGTAGGCGTAGCCTCGGAGCAGCAAGTGAGCAATCCCGCGATGATTGTGATTGGTGAAGTGGTGAAGCAAGCTTCTGCTCTTTCTTGGTTTTTGGAAAAAACAGAAGAAAAAGTATGCGTCTAAGATGAATAAAAGGAGGAAACACTTTTGTTTAAGAATTCACTGCAGTCAATGAATGAGTTAGCCCGTGAAAAGACGAAGCTTGTGAATGATCATTTGCCGAGTTATTTGCTGTTAGCTGTGCTAGCGGGTGCTTACGTAGGACTTGGCGTTATATTAGCTCTATCGGTAGGAGCGCCTTTAGCCTCTGCTTCTTTACCGGTCGTTTCTCTTGTGATGGGGTTATCTTTTGCTGTTGCTTTACTGCTTGTCGTATTTGCAGGAGCGGAATTGTTTACCGGAAATCACATGGTGTATACGGTGAGTACGCTATCGGGAGTCACCACATGGAAAGATACGTTTAAAAACTGGACGTGGTGTTTTATCGGAAATGCGATAGGTGCGTTTGGGCTTTGTTTGTTAATTACCGGAACCGGTTTGTTTAAAGGAATTGAACCGGATCATTTACTTATGACGCTGGCAGCTAAAAAAATGCATTTGCCGGTCAGTGAATTATTTTTTCGCGGCATCCTTTGCAACTGGCTTGTTTGCCTGGCAATTTGGACGGCTGCGCGTACTAAAAGCGATGCGGCAAAGATCATGCTTATTTTTTGGATGCTGTTTGCATTTGTTGCTTCAGGATACGAGCACAGCGTGGCAAATATGACGTTTCTTGGTCTAGCTTTATTGCTTCCGCATTCTGATGCGATTTCGGCTGCTGGACTATTTCATAATTTAATTCCTGTTACGCTCGGAAACATCGCAGGGGGAGGACTGTTTGTAGGAAGCCTCTACTGGTTCGTGAACGCTAGGCAGCTAAAAGAAGCTAAAAAACAGCCGGCTGCTCTCTCAGCTGACTTGGATTCTGCTAAACTGTCTAAATAGCAAAAAACCGCTCTTTGTACCATATAGTCTGCTTTTTAAAGCTATCATCACGGTATTTTAGAGCGGTTTCTTCTATATAATATAAACTGCTTAAAGCGTATTCACATCTATACGTATCGAACAAGCAGTATCGTTCTTCATTTTATAGAAACAGGATGTCTGTGAGAATTGAATCGGACAGATTCTGTTGAAATGAATGTGTGAGGGTGCAGGTATCATCGAAGAGGCAGAGGGCATCTTAGAATTTTAATGTTGTTTGGCATTTTATGCTCTTTTTGAGCGTCCTTAAAGCAGTTGTACATTGCTTTGCTGCCTGAATGATTAGCGGAGTGAATCGTAATTCGATCGGCATATAAATGATGCTTTACCATAAAATGCACGAGCATTAATCCATTCCGTGTCTTACTCAGTAAATCGTGATCGAGTGATAAATGTTCAACATCGAATGATCTTAGCAGATCAATACATTCATCAATCGTTTCGGCTAAAACATGACCGTCAGGGCATTTGCGATAGTCGTCTAGAAAAACATTGATTTTCATGACTGATTCTCCCTTCCTTGCCTTGTATTTAGTGTAACATACATAATGTCATATACCTACCTAAGTCTATTCGACACATTTTACTGCACTCCTTCTTAAATAGGGGTAAAAACACGAATCTTTATCATTATTTGCATATTCGCGGCGAATAAAGAGGGAATAAGGAAAGAGATGTCGAACGAAAAATGAATAAATAAACAGTTAAAACTGGACATTGCTTTTTTTATCCCTCTATCTTTATGTAAGAAGGTCATTTTAATCCCAGATTTTACAAGGGATGGAAGGGGATTAACCAATAAAAGATTGTCAGAAAAAAACTATCATTTACGATTTTTTTAAAATAAATTGGAAATTTCTCTTTACGAAAAAGATGGTTGGGACGTATAATTTGATTTAAGGATTTTTTGGAACATAGTATGACAGTATGACAATATGACAAAAAAGAAAAGTAAGGTGAATAGAATGGGTAAGTTATTTAGTATCGGTGAAGTATTAATTGATATGATTCCAGCTCAAAAAGGTCTTCAATTGAAAGAAGTGGAATCGTTTACGCGTGTGCCAGGGGGAGCGCCGGCAAACGTTGCGGCAGTTGTTGCTACATACGGTAATGAGTCAGCGCTTATTACAAAAGTTGGAGAAGATGCGTTTGGAGACTTTCTAGTAGATACGCTTCGTGAAGTAGGAGTAGGTACTGATATGGTCTATCGTACAGAAGAAGCAAACACAGCTTTAGCTTTTGTTTCCCTGCGTGAAGACGGAGAAAGAGATTTCAGCTTCTATCGTAATCCTTCAGCAGATTTATTATTAACAGAAGACGAAATTAACCCTGATTGGTTTGCAAGTAACGATCTTCTTCATTTCTGTTCGGTTGATTTAGTTGAAAGCCCTATGAAATACGCTCATATGAAAGCGATTAAAAGCATGAAAGAAAAAGGCGGCGTTATCAGCTTTGATCCAAATGTACGTCTTCCACTGTGGAAAGATCATGAGCTATGCCGTCAAACGATTTTAGAATTTATTCCTCAAGCGCACATTGTCAAAATTTCAGACGACGAGCTGTCGTTTATCACCGGCATTGAAGATGAACAGAAAGCGATTCAGTCTCTATTTACAGGTGACGTTCAAGTAGTTGTGTTCACAAAAGGAGCAGAAGGCGCAACGCTTTATACAAAACAAGCTGTCTATGAATCAAACGGTTACAAAGTAGCGGTTGTTGATACAACAGGTGCAGGAGATGCGTTTATTGGCGGATTCCTTTATCAGCTATTAAGCCGCGATGTGTCACAAGAAAACTTAACGGCTATCCTTGACCGCGACCACGATGCTATTTTGCGCTTTGCAAATGCAAGCGGTGCCTTAACGACAACTGGAAAAGGTGCGATCAGTTCAATTCCAGCCAAAGAAGTAGTAGAGCAATTTTGTAAGCCTGTAGCTAACTAAAATGAAAAGGCTTTATCTCTTCTTATTTTCAATCAGCAGAGGCGTCCGTTTCTGCTGATTGCAGATCACATAAGAGGGAGAAGCGAGCTGTGGAGTAAGAAGAAAAAATTTTTTTCTGTTTTTAAAAAATAATCAAAAAAATTTCTAGCTAAATAATAAATGTTCGTGTTAGTATAATACGAGCAGCAAGAAATAGCAGTTTTACCACTATTTATGAAAACGTTATATATTTATCGATGTAGAAAATTTAATAGGATCAAAGAGCGATCCTATTAAATTTTCTAGACCTAGACCTTTTGGGGAATATTCAAGGGAGTATAAGTGCTTGGCCCTTAGCCCTTGATAAAAGAAAAGCAGCAGGTTATTACGTATCACGTACATAGATTAGAAATAGGAAAGTAGGTTAAGAGAAAGATGGATATTTTGCTAGGTGTTCTTCCTTCCGTTGCGTGGGGAAGCATGATTTTAGTTAGTATGAAGATGGGCGGTGGACCTTACAGTCAAACGCTTGGAACAATTATTGGAGCTTTGATTCTTTCATTTGTTCAGTTTATGATTGTGCAGCCGGTGTTAACGCCAACGCTCGTTATTGTCGGAATTGTTTCAGGTTTGTTCTGGTCAGTAGGTCAAAGCAATCAGTTTAAAAGTGTTCCATACCTTGGCGTTTCAAAGTCAATGCCGATTTCAACGGGTATGCAATTAGTATCAACAGCTCTTTTTGGTGTTATTGTATTTAAAGAATGGTCAACGCTTCAAACGATTGTACTTGGGTCTATTGCGATTCTTTTAATACTAGCAGGCGTTGTGCTTTCTTCATTAGACGGTAAAAAAGAAGGGGCACAAGGGGCTCCGGGACAAACAAAAAAAGGAGTTATCACTCTTATCATTTCAAGTCTTGGATTCTTAGTTTACGTAGTTATCGCACGTATCTTCAACGTAGACGCATGGGCAGCTCTATTCCCGCAAGCAATCGGTATGTTAATTGGGGGCTTAATCATTACATACAAACATAAGCCATTTAACAAATATACGATTCGCAATATCTTACCAGGGCTAATCTGGGCATCTGGAAACATGTTCTTATTCTTATCTCAATCAAGACTAGGCGTAGCAACAAGCTTTTCATTATCGCAAATGGGTATCGTTATTTCAATTTTTGGCGGTATTGTCTTCTTGGGAGAAAAGAAAACAAAGCGTCAATTATTTTATGTATCTCTTGCGAGTGTACTGATTATTTCAGGCGGTATCTGTATCGGTCTCGCAAAAGCACACGCATAACTTATCGATGTAGAAAAACCCCCATGGCTAGAGTGCAGCCATGGGGGTTTTTCTAGACCTAAGGGTTTGAGGCACCCCTTGCGGGGTAGCCTCAAACCCATAGTCAAAGTCAAGATCAAAACCTTAGTGCTCTTCTGAATTTCAAAGCTGTATGTTCCTGTTGAGTGTTTCTCGTTCTTAAGACTGATGATTTTTCATTCTTTGTTAGGAAGCTGTTTGGTGTGAAAAGGCTTATAGTAGTAGAAAAGGATGGAGGAAAGGCTATGATTAAGAGTATTTATGAGACGCATGTGCAGGTTCGGAATTTGGAGGATTCGATTGAATTTTATAGACGTCTTGGGCTGACGTTTGTTCATAAAATTGAAGAGAGGCGCTGTGCTTTTTTCTTTGTTGGGGAACAAAAGCAGATGCTCGGGCTTTGGGAAACAAATGAAAAAGAGTTGAAAAGGAGTCATTTTGCTTTTGGAATTGAAGCAGCAGATATTCATGAAGCGTTAACGTGGCTGCGTTCAAAAGGCATTGAACCTGAAGAAACGTCGTTTGGAAAGCCGCAAACAGAGCCGATTGTTCATACGTGGATGCCGGCAGCGTGCGTGTACTTTAATGACCCTGACGGTAACCGCTTGGAATTAATTACGCTTTTGGATGATAAGCCCGTTGTATCTAAGGATTTTCCATATTTAAGTGAATGGAACAAAGAGAACCGGAGGGGATTATTTTAGCCGAAGTGAAAACGAACCATTGATCAACGTGTTTGATTAGTGGTTCGTTTTTTTTGTTATGGTTAACGTAGGTTTCATGTATGTAGGTCTTTCTAGCAGTTGATTGGAGGGCAAGGCGAAGACTCCTGCGGGAAAAGCGGAACAGGTGAGACTCCGCAGGAGCGCAAGCGACGAGGAGGCTCACCGGCCGCCCGCGGAAAGCGAAGCCTTGCACGGAAATCAACTGCGGTGTCATAAGCGATCTATATGAGCTCATGTATCCTATTTGTTCGTATTTAGGTTGGGTTCATTTCGTTATGTTTCAACCTTTTTTGTGTATCATAAACGTAAGTTTGACATAATAATAAACATATAATATATTTGTTTATAAATTAATAAACAAAATAGAAAGGTGTCTATTTAAATGGTAAATAACTTGTTTTGGGAATCATCTTTTGAAGATATGAAGAAAGGGTACGGGGAAAGCGAAGAGCACTATCACTGCTTACTGTGCGGTGAAAGTATTGAAAAAGGCATTATTTATCCAGTGGAAGGTGTTTTTTATGAAGCAAAACGTTATATGAAGCTTCATGTTGAACAGCAGCACGGGTCTGTGTTTCATCATTTAATAGAGCTAGATAAAGATGTAACCGGTCTTTCTGATCATCAAAAAAATTTAGTGAAGTTTTTTAAAGAAGGAAAAAGTGATAGTGATATTCAAAAAGAAATGGGAATCGGCAGTTCATCGACCATTCGGAATCACCGCTTTACGTTAAAGAAAAAAGAGCGTCAGGCAAAAGTGTTTTTAACGCTGATGGAACTGTTAAACGACGGGGAAGAAGAGAAGAGGTTACCCGCATCAAATACAGCTCCTAAAAGAAGTCAGCGCTACAGCGTAAATGATGAAGAACGTGAAAAGATTTTAGCGAAGAATTTTCCGCAAGGTTTAAACGGACCTCTTCGTACTTTTCATTTGCAAGAAAAACACCGTCTTGTTGTTCTTGAAGAATTAAGCGGGCATTTTGATTTCGGTAGCACGTATACCGAAAAAGAAGTAAATGATAGGTTAGCACCTTTTTATGACGACTATGCGGTGCTGCGACGCTATTTAATTGAGTACGGTTTTTTAGAGCGCAGCGCAGATGGAAGCAGCTACTGGAGAAAAGGAGAGACAGAGATGAATACCGATTCAAAAGACTATAAAAAACAAATGAAGCAGCTAGCGAAAGAAGTAAAAACAGAAGGCGGCGTGTATCAAATTAAAAACCTTCACAACGATAAGATTTACATTGGCTCTACGCCTAATATCAAAACGTTAAACGGCGTAAAGTTCACGTTAAAGATGAACACTCATCAAAATAAAGAGCTTCAAAACGAGTGGAATACGTACGGAGCAGATGCTTTTTCAATTGAGATGCTGGAAACGATTAAAAGAGAAGAAGAAAAAGCACTTTCAAAAAAGGATTTGCTGAAACTGGAAGCGAAATGGTTAGAGAAGCTGCAGCCTTACGGCGAAAAAGGCTATCATTCGCCGAAAGCTGATAAAAAGGAGAAATAGGTGTGAAGAATCAAGATGTGAAAAGTGAAGTAGTGGAATCAGAAAAATCCGTCAGTAAGCTGATGCTTGTGTTTTTGATTCCGCTCATGTTAAGTAACGCCATGCAGTCCGTTGGGCAGCTGGCGGGAAGTATTATTGTCGGAAGAGCGCTTGGAGTTGATGCGTTAGCCGCTATTTCCGCGTTTTTTCCTCTGTTTTTTCTGCTTGTGTCGTTTTCAATTGGAATTGGGTCAGGAAGTTCCATTTTAATCGGGCAAGCGTACGGGGCACAAAATGAAAAACGAGTCAAAGAAATTATCGGTACCACGCTCACGTTTACATTTTTAGTGGGAATTGTGCTTGCTGTTTTGGGAAGCATATTTGCTCCGGATATTCTTCGGATTATGGGAACGCCGGCTAATATTATTGATGTAACGGTTCACTATGCGCGCATTTTGTTTGTGGCAATTCCTGTTTTGTTTTTATACTTTGTTTATACGATGTTTATGCGCGGAACCGGAGACTCTAAAACGCCTTTTTACTTTTTAGTTGTGAGTACGGTCTTAAACATCATTTTCCTTCCGATTTTAATTTTTGGATGGATCGGAGTGCCAAAGCTTGGAGTGTACGGCGCTGCGTATGCAACGGTGTTTTCAACCGTATTAACGTTCATTATTATGATTGTTTATTTACGCAAGAAAAATCATCCGTTAAAGTTTGACTCATCTATTTCATTAAAAATGGACGGAACGCTTTTAAAGCTGCTTATGCGTTTAGGGATTCCAGCTAGTATCAACATGATTTTAGTTTCTCTTTCTGAAATTGCGGTCATTACGTTTGTAAACGGATTTGGCTCAGACGCTACAGCGGCGTACGGAGCGGTGAACCAAGTGGCAAGCTATGTACAAATGCCTGCAATCAGCTTAGGAATTGCGGTTTCTATTTTTGCGGCGCAGTCGATTGGTGCTAATAAATTTGAGCGTTTAAAAGAAGTTATTCGCTCTGGAATTATGCTGAATTACGTCATTGGCAGCGTATTGATTTTACTTATTTATCTCTTTTCTAATCAAATTTTAGCTTTGTTTTTAACAAGTCAGCACACGCTCCATATTGCCGAAGAGCTGTTAGTGATAACACTTTGGAGCTATTTGATTTTCGGTCATGCGCAAATTATTACCGCTACAATGCGAGCAAGCGGTACGGTGCTTTGGCCTACGGTATTTAGTATTATGGCTATTTGGTGTGTAGAAGTACCCGTAGCCTACGTGTTATCGCAGTTTACACCTCTTGAAATCAAAGGGATTTGGATTGGATATCCAGCGGCGTTTGTTGTCAGCTTAATCCTGCAGTACGGCTATTATCAATTTGTATGGAAGAAAAAGAAAATTGAACGTCTTGTCGGATAAAAAACGAGCGGAAACGCTCGTTTTTTATTTTTCCTAATTAAAACACCCTTAGCTAAGAGTTTTAATAGGATAGTGCATATAACTTTTTGATGAAAAGAGGGTATGACACTATGAGTAAATCTGGATTTGTGCCGGATAATTCAAATATTAAAAAAAGCTCAGGAACGCCTAATCTGTCAGTGAACTATAAGCAAAACGTCCTGTTCAAACGAAATGATCAAAATATAGCGTATCAACTAACCTCAACTCAGCTGCCTGCTATGCTTGGAGGTGCTTTTGTTGATTTATATATGACGAAAGGGCATATGAGAGAACCCCACTGGCATCCAAACGCGTGGGAATTAGATGTCGTCGTTTCAGGTGAAGTGCAGGTGTCTGTCTTGGATCCTGATACAAGCAGCATGCACAATTACCGGATAAAACAAGGGGAAGTTGTGTTTATACCGATGGGCTGGTGGCATTGGATTGAGCCCTTATCGGAAGAAGCGCATCTTCATCTCTTTTTTAACAATGATCAATTCGAATCTACAGAAGGATCCGACGTGCTGCGCTTAACGCCTCCGATCGTGTTTCAAAAAGCATACGGAGTAAGCGCAAGCGAAGTAGCAGAAGCCGTAGCGCCAATTACGGATACGGTTGTGATTGGGCCGCCTAATGATCATTCTTCTTATAAGAAGGGCTATGAACGTGATGAAAAAGTTGTTATTAAAATAAATGAGAAAGTCGTGCGTGCTGAAGATAAGTAGCATAAAAAACCATTGAGCCTGCGGTCAATGGTTTTTTTCGTTAGGCGTTTTTTATAAAAACAGCTCGTTGCGTTCTAAGTGCTTGTACAGCCGCGTTGTGACTTGTTTTTGGTTCCATTCGTTTTGCGGAAACTGCTGCTTGTCTACATGAGAAACGGCCGGTTTGTAGGTTTTTTGAATCCGTTTGATATCATTAAAGGTTGCGTTGGTTTCAATGTGATCAGCGAGCGTAAATACAAGAGAATGCAGCTTTGCAACATTGGGAATCGTAGCTGCTTGGCTGAAAATGGCTTTCGCGACGGACAGCTGTCTTTCATGCGCAGTAAAGATGTCTTGCTCATTACGCTCCTTTAAAAAAACAAGCGCTTCTTCTCCGTTAAGGCGAATCGATCCTTTTGGAAAAACAATGTTGCTATGTTCAAAAGCACGTTTGTTTGTGACGATAATGCCGCCTAATTTATTTACAGCATCGACGACTGACTGCTGATCCATTTTGACATAATAATCAACAGGAAGCTTTGCGTACGTTTCGACGTTCTTTATGACAGCATTCATATTTCCTCGGTGATAAATGGTTCGCAGTGTTTCATTGCCGAGCTGAGTTGACCCTGGCAAGTGGGTCATTTTTATTGATTCATGCTGTTTATTAACAGTCATATACACAAATGACGTATTTTGATGGTTTTCTTGAATTAAAAGCAGGGAAAACGGTTGCCCTTTTTTTAAATTGACGTGTGTTTTGTTACCATGCTCAAGCGGTACATACGTTTGATCAACGGCAGCTTTCACCGTATGATAGCCTGCAAATGTGATGCTGACAAAACTGACGAGTAAAAATAGTACGAGACCGCCAATCCACTCTTTTTTTGCTTTGCTGCTCATCATCTCACCTTTTTCTATCGAAGTCGTTCGTAGTATTGCCATCTTAAAAGGGTAGTAAAACAAATGAGCGCTATTTTTATTGCTTATCTCGCTTTTTCTTGGCGTAGGTTTTGAGCTCTGTAATTAAAACCGCTTGTTCTTCCACATCGTTAAACGCTTCAATGCCATAAAGATATTCGGTGTGCCGTTTTTCTTTCCACACGCAAAGTCCGGTAATATGGATGGGTTTTTCATTTAAATAAAAGCTGATTTTTAGCTGAATTTGATGGTTAAAAATAGGTAAATCAAGCGGCGTAATTATTTTGATTCCTTTCGGTGAAAGGTCGATAACAGACAAAGGACCTGGCTTAGAATCGATTTCTTTGTTGTCGTATTTAGCAATGGAAAACGTTCCAACAATGGGAGTCTCAAATAAAAAGCGAAACGGTTCTTCACGTTTAAAATGCATGTATTATCAGTCCTTTTCGTAATCTAAGTTTGTTAAGTAAGTATTCGATGAAAGTCTAAAAATTCCTACACGTTTTTCCACATCACCCATATAATGTTTATCGGTGTAGAAAATCTCATATGACCACAGACCGGTCATGTGAGATTTTCTAGACCTAATCGTAGGCGATCCCCCTTGCGGGGTTGATCGCCTACGATTAGGTGAACCTTTGTGGGAGGATTCAAGCGGTCTTAGTTATCGATTGCCGATTATAACTGCTTTTATAGTATCGGAAGTTTTGTTTGAAACTTTAAATAGAGAGGGAAAGGTTTTGAAAAAAGCGCTACGCTAGAGTTGGATTGTATGTTAAAATTAAACTTTGTGAAGTAGCTGTATTACAAGTCAGCGTTCCTTCAACTAATTAGGAGGTGAGATGAATGGGCACTGATGACCCCATTTCGATGAAGGTTACTGCAAAACAAGATAGGGGCAACAAAGGTGTATATGTTCCTCTCATTTCAACGAAGGAAAATACTCCTTAATGCCTCAATGATGTGAGGTGAAAAATCAATGATTAAAACATACTTATATGATGATGAAACAAAAGAAATGGTAACGAATCTTGATTTAGGAGACGTGCATGAAAAATTGCGCAATCCTGATAATTTGCTGTGGATTGATTTGTATGATGTCCACGGACAAGAGCTTGCTCAAATTGCTAAATTATTCGATTTTCACCCATTGGCGATTGAAGACTGCTTACACGACAGTCCTCGCGCTAAAATGGATGATTACGAAGACTATAAATTTTTCGTTTTTCACGCGCTTCGCTATAACGAAGAAAGTGATGACGAGATTACGACGCTTGAGTTAAATGCCTTTGTCGGATCAAATTACGTAGTGACGATTCATAAACATAAAATGGGCTGGCTTCGCAAAATGGATGCTGTGTGCTCACGCTATCCAAAGTTTATGAACCGCGGCGCCGACTTTTTACTGTATGCTTTGATTGATGGCATCACGGACGAATACTTTCCGATTTTAGACCGAATTGACATGCGTATTGATGAATTAGAAGATGAAATCTACAACAAAGAAGTGCGCGGAGTGACGGAAGAGTTCTTGGCGTTAAAAAGAACGATTATCTTAATCCGACGCGTTATTCTGCCTCAGCGCCGAATTTTCTTAACGGTTAATGGAAAGTGGAAATTCGACATACGAGAAGAAAATGTTCCTTTCTACATTGACTTGCTTGACCACTTAGAGCGTATTGTAGACTCTGCTGAAACATTTAGAGACCTCGTAAACAGTGCACTTGATACGTATTATTCTATTACCAATGCAACTTCATCTGAAAAGCTGAACGTCTTAACGCTGATTTCAACGATTATGCTTCCGCTGACGTTCGTAACCGGATTTTTTGGGATGAACGTACCGATTCCATATCAAAATTCCCACTGGGCTACTGCTGTTATTATTGTTATGTTAATTGTGTTAACGTGGGGAATGTGGAAATACTTTAAAAACAAACAGCTTTTATAACCAAAAGGCGCTTGGCCATAAGCCAAGCGCCTTTTTTCTTTATTTTGTCACCGTTTTTGCTGTTGCTTTACTTGTATTGTTCGCTTTGTCTTTTGCAGTTACGCTTAAAACTGTTTTTTCTTTTTGCTTTTTAATTTTTACTGAGTATTGCCCTTTGCTGTTAGCAGCAGCAGAGCCAATGCTTTTTTTGTTTACTGTTACCGTTACGGTAGCATTTGCTTCTGTTTTACCTGTTACAGCCGTGCTTTTTGTTGTGACAGCATTTACGCTTGGTGCAGCAGGGGGAGTTTTATCGCTCACTTTTACAGTCGTAGCTTTACTTGTGTTGTTAGCTGCGTCTGCTGCTGTTACGCTGATTGCTGTACCTGCTTTTTGTTTTTTAATTGTTATGCTATACTGACCTTTTGCATTGGCTTTTGCTTTGCCGATTTCTTTGTTGTTCACTTTCGCTACAACAGATGCATTTGCTTCTGTTGTTCCTTTAATAGCCGTATCCGCATCGCTGACTGGATTCACTTTAGGTGCATTTGGAGCAATAACGTCACGCACCGTTACTTTTACTTCTTCACTTTCTTGTTGTTGGCTGTTTGTAGCCGTGATATACAAAACTGTATTTTCTTTTTGTTTTGGAATTTTTACTTTGAACGCGCCTTTGGCATCAGCTTTTGCTGAAGCAATCACTTTCTTAGCGCTGTTTTTAACATTTACCGTAAAATTCGCTTTAGACGTTCCTGTTACGTACTCATCTTTATTCGTTACGGCTTTTACCGCTGGTTTGGCAGGTGCTTTTTGAACAACTGCACGAATGCTCGCACTTGCTTTTCCGTTTGTGACAACCACTTGTAAAACGGTATCAGCTTTTTGAGCTGGAATGTTCACAGAGAACGTATTTTTTGCATCAGCTTTGGCTGTGCCAAGTGTTTTTGAGCCGTTCATTACTTTAACAGTTGAACCGCTTTGAGCTTTACCTGTAACAATTTTTTGCGTGCTGACAAATGTATTTACCTGTGCTTGCAGCTGCTGTGCACTTACCGCGCTGTACGCATTTAATCGTCCCCATCCTGATACGTAATCGTAGCCTGGAGCAGGGGGTTCTAACGGACTTTCTTCATCATCGTATACAGGAGCATCTTTTTCATCGAATTTAATATCTTTAGCTGTATCCGTTAGGCGTTTTTCAACGTCTGTTGGCTTTAAGCCTGGGTTTTGCGATAGCAATAATCCCGCAACGGCTGCCACGTGAGGTGTTGCCATTGATGTTCCGCTTAAATAAGTGACGTTCCCGTCTGGAACAAGACTTGGAATATCAGAGCCAGGAGCTGTAATATCTAATCCTTTTCCATAGTTTGAGTAGTCAGATACGATATCTAAACGGTTTGATGCGCCTACTGAAATCGCATAGGCAGATGAAGCAGGGTAAGAGAGCTCTTCCATACCGTCGTTTCCACTTGCAGCTACAACCGTTACATTATGGTCGTATGCGTATTTTAACGAATATTCAAGCACACGGCTGTAAGATCCGCCAAGGCTTAAGTTAATGACTTTTGCACCGTGATCAACCGCGTATTTAATACCGTACGCAATTTGTTCTGTATCTCCGCTTCCAGATGCGTCTAGAATTTTAACCGGTAAAATTTTTGCATGAGAATTAATGCCAGCCATTGAATAGTTATTGTTTGCAGAGGCTGCGATAATACCTGCTACGTGAGTTCCGTGTCCGTTGTCGTCTGTTGCATTCGACGAACGATCCACGTAGTTATAGCCTGTTTTTGTATCCACCACGCCTTTTAAATCAGCTAGTGATGAATCGACGCCCGTATCCGCAACGGCAATAACCGTATCTTTTAATTTTTGACCGTTTAGTAATTTTTCAAGCGATTCGTATTGAATATCGGCATGTTGCGTACCGTCATTTTTACCCGTATTGTTTAATGACCATTGATACGGATATTGTGAATCCATCGAAAGAGCGTGATACTCTTGAACCGGCTCGATAAATTCAGTTTCAGGAAGTGCCTGAATTTGTTTTGCCGTCATTTTACCTTGAGCAGATGACGTGCTGAAGCTTTTTGCATTGCTGTCATCTAATTGAATAACAAACATATTATCAAAAGAAGCAGCTGATTGTTTTAATGGATTAATAGATTCAATGCTTGCTGATTTTGACTGTGCTTTTGTTTTGAATGATTTAGCATTTGCACCATCTTTTAATTTAACAATATAGCGAGTTTCAGCTTTTGTTGAAACGCTGTTTGCGCTGACTAATTTAGCTCTTACTAATACAGACGATACGTTTAAATCCGTTACGTCTTTTAATTTTGTTTGTGCTGCTACTTTTTCTAAGTCTTTCTTTAAAGCAGTCGGAACGGATTTATAAGCGATGCTGTATAAATCATTGATTGCTTTTTGATCAGCACTTGTAATCATATATGTGCTTGATGCGCCGTTTTTCGCCACATCTGTAAATAGACCCTTTAGCTGAACTAAATCTTTGTATACTTGTTCACGCATCGATTTATCAATAATCATTTTAGAGCTGATAAACGGAGCGGCTTTGTAGTAAAGAGAAGAAAGGTCTTTTCCGCTTGCTGTTTTTGAAAGCACAGCGTCGCGAATCGTACGCAAATCTTTTAAAATACCTTTTCCGTTTTCTTTTTGGCTTGTACTTAATTCAGCCGGGCATTCTTCTTCCATCATTTGAGAAGGAGGAAGTGAAGCGCCTCCATAGCTGATTGTATATGGAACTTCTGTTTTTTCTTCCGGCTGTGGTTCTGGAGAAGTTGAACCATCTTCCGCATCTTCTTCAATCATGCCGTCTTCGCTTCCATAATACTCAACTTTCACGTAATAAGGGCCAGTCCAAGCGATTGGAAAATCAAGCTGAGCAGGCTCATCTTTGTAGGAGTATCCCATATAACGGTCAAATGCCACGTTGTTTTTGGCATTTTCAAGACTAGAGTAAACCGTGATGTTTACTTCATCATCACTTTGAAGCTTAATTCGGTAGTGTGAAAACTTTGCTACCTCTTGCTTAGAAGGATTAATTTTGTACCAATGTGTTTGTTCTGGTTCTGTAAATGTTCCTTTTGCTGCTTTACCGATGCTTAATGTTTTTTCATTAGCAGGAGGATTGCCTGCCGCTTGTGTTTTCAGTAAGCCTAATTGGCTAAAACACAAGGTGAACATTAAAGCAAAAGCAATAAAACGATAAATTGACCCTTTTTTCATGTTAAACCTCCAAAAAATATAGTAAAAAACAGGAATTACATACCTATTAAACCATAAAGTTTAAAAAATTGTAAATAATTACTGTTACTTATTTTATTATTTTGTCAAGTTATTAATCTCGCATAAGAAATGGTGAAATAAGTCCTAGTTGCAAAAAGTAGAAAAAATTGGAATAATAAAGATTGAGCCTGTTTATAAGAGGCGAGAGTACGCTGAAAAGGGAAGAAGGGAATGAGAATTATTTTTCAAAGCAGAATTCACTGGAGAAAATCTGGTCGGTTTCTTTTTACCTGTGTTTATAAAGAGGAAATCGGGCTATATAAATAAAGATTGGAAAAATTTTCAGTCTAATTAAGTTCATTTGTAGCATATAATACGAGCTGGATTTCTTTTATAATAAACAAAAGCAAAGAAAGAGCAAATGGTGAAAAGGAGTGAAAGAAGTTGTCAAATGTGATGCAACGACAGGAAAAACGAATGAAGTTTGATGCCGAACAGCTTGCACCCCTTGATATTGATAAAGAGACAAAGAAGTTGCTAACAGAAAAAGGATTGCCCAAAGAAGCTTCACCATTTCTAGAGTTCGTTTCATCCAAAGGAAAGCTAACAACGCTATGCGAAACATTTGAGTTATCATCTCGCTACCAGCACTATTGGTTTTTAGGAACAACAGGCGCTGGAGATCCAATTTGTCTTCATCAAAAAAACGGTTCGGTTGTGCTGCTCGATACGTCCAACGATGACTGTGAGCGTTTTATTAATACAACTTTTCCGCAGTTTTTAGCATGCTTAGATGTGTTTGAAGAGCTAGTAGAAGAAACGATTCAAGCTAACGGAGAATCTGCATACTTAGAGAGACACATTCCTGCTGAGGTGCTGCAGCGATGCAAAAAACGTATGAATGAAATTGATGAAGCTTGCTTAGCCCCTTATTCTTTTTGGTTCAAAGAACTTTCTTTTTAATATAGTAGAAAAATAGACATGGCCGTTTTGGTCATGTCTATTTAGTTGTGGCTGCAGGGCTAGATAGAATAAATAAAAATGATAGTATATAATGGATATAAATTCCTTTTTTGAAGAGGGAGGAAGGTGTAAATGATTTCTTTATTTGGATTAATGGGTGCTTTCTTTGTGCTGCTTGCTGGTGCGTCGTATTTCTTCTATAGAAGGAACTCGCCCGTGCAGTACGGAATTTCACTCAGCAGCATGCTAATAAGCATATTTCTATTTCTATATAGCATATTTGGAGTTGGCGGCTTTGAAGGAATGGGTCTGGGTGCTTTAGCGGCTGCTTTGTTCTTGGCATCGGTTCTGAGCTTGTTCGTCAGTGTTCTTTTTAACATCATAAATAGACACGGGAAAGGTGCTGTGTGAAATGGGAGAAATAACCTTTAGAGAAGCAGTGCGGGAAGATTTAGATCAAATTGTTGGAATGCTCGCTGATGATATGCTCGGAAGCAAACGAGAGCGCTACGAATTACCGCTTCCAGACTGTTATGTTCAAGCATTTCAGGCAATTGATGCGGACCCAAACAATGAACTGATTGTCGCATGTAAAGATAGTGAAGTAATAGGTGTTCAACAAATAACCTTTACGCCCCACATTGCACGACAAGGCGGGTGGAGAGCAACGATTGAAGGAGTTCGAACCGCTTCGTCAGAGCGCGGGAAAGGAGTTGGATATCAGCTGATTACATGGGCGATTGAACGAGCGAAAGAACGTAACTGTCAGTTAGTACAATTAACAACCGACAAGGAACGGTCAGAGGCTTTGCGTTTTTATCAAAAGCTTGGATTCACAGCTTCTCATGAAGGATTAAAGCTCCATTTATAATTCGCTGTTAATGGTTGTATCCCTGTGGTAAGAATTTTTTGATTAAAATGAATTTTTTAGTTTAGTTCAATTGAAACGTGGTATACAAATAGTACAGAGCCGATAGAAATTTTTCTAAGGCTACTGTGAAAGGTAAATACTTAGCTTCATGAAGGGACTGATTTCGTTTTGGAATACTTAACAGCAACTTCAGCAAACGTATTACCTCACATGAAAAGCAGATATTCTGATCTGACAATTGGCACTCTCGTTATGAACCGATATACGTAGCGAAAGGGCCTCACAAGGGCAAATGAACATGAAATAATTAGCATGATATGAAGGGAAGAACCTGCATCAGTTTTGATGCAGGTTCTTTTTTGTGAGATGCAGCAGGAAATTTTATACAAAATTTTGGAAGGAATTTATATGTAAAATCTATAAGTTAAGTATGGTAAGTTATTTTACCATCACGGATGAAATCATACATACAACAATTATGAAAGAAGCTAAAAGCCAGCTGGAACATTACCGTAAGAAAATCCTCAAATGAAGGCATTACAAAATTTCTTATAACTTATTTGACACCTAAGGTATAAAAGAGTATACTTATGTTAAACATAGTAATTATGTCGGATAAGTAGGTTATGGTGCTGTGAACAAGACTTCTACTGATAAAGAGGAGATCTAGTCCAAATCTTACAGTCCGGCTTTGATGAGATGCTTTCAAGCATCTTTTTTTTGTGCAAAAAAACAGCCGCAGGGGCTGTTATAGGGCAGTAATTCTTCCTTTGTAAGCATCAATCAACCGCTGGTTATGTTCATCTGAACCTTCCATGTTTCCGCTTAAAAAGACAGGAGGCGTAATGCCGCGGCTGAGCAGTTTTTGAATAGTTCTAGATAGGATATCGTTTAAGATAGTGCCTCCAATTACAGTGGAACCAGAAGCGAAAGAAATGTCTTGCTGATGAAGAAGAACGTCTCCTTTTGGAATATGATTATTAATAACAAGATCCACGACATCATGAAGGTATTTTCCGCTTTTATGTCGCGAAGCCCGGCTCGTGGCATAAGAAGGAGAGGTAAGCCCGATAACAAAGGCGCCTTTTTCTTTTGCAATTAAGGCCACATCAATCGGAACGGGATTTACGCCCGACGTAGAAATCACAATCATGATATCGCCTGGTACGATATCTTCTTTTTCCATAAAGGTGGAGGCATAGTCGTTTTTACGCTCTAGCTGTGAAGAGCGCGAAGCTCCTTTATGAAGCATCAGTTCTTCTACAAAAATAGGATGAATCGGTGCAAGCCCTCCGGACCGGTAAAACACTTCTTCCGTTAAAATATGAGAATGACCGCACCCAAATAAATGAATGAGGTGATGAGAAGCTAATTGCTGTGAAATTTTCTCGGCTGCGGATTCTATTGCCTGCTGTTCATGCGCCTCCACTTTGGCAAGCAGTTTTGTTAGTTCCTGTAGATATAAACTAGACATAAAAAAACTCCTTAGTTAAGATCGTGTCATGTTAATCGTAAACTTATAGCGGTCTGCTCGGTACGAAGACTTCACCACTTCAAGCGGCGTGCCGTCTTGCAAATACGTATTTCTTTGAATCAATAGAACGGGTGAATATGAGCTGATTCCAAGATGCTTCACTTCGGTTTCAGAAGCTAAAATGGATTCTAACGTTTGATTGGCTTCGCCAATTTTCAGCCCGAGCTCTTCTTCAATATAGCGATAGAGCGAGTCATTAACAATGGATTCTGTTAAGCCTTTGACTAAGTTAGCGGATACATACACGCTTTCAAGCGCCATTGGCACGTCGTCAGCTAAACGAATACGCTTGATTTCATAAACAGGTGCATGAAGAGAAATTTGCAGCTGCTCGGCAATTTTTTCTGAAGCCGCAATAATTTCAAAGCTCAGCAGCTTACTGCTTGGCACCATTCCGCGCGCTTTCATATCTTCTGTAAAACTCGTTAATCCAACGAGCTGCTGCTCCAGTTTTTTTTCAGACACAAAGGTGCCCCGGCCTTTTTGACGGTATAAATAACCGTCGTTTACTAAATTGTTAATCGCTTGGCGAACGGTCATTCTGCTGATTTCAAATCGTTCTGCAAACTCTCGTTCAGAAGGAAGCGAATCATTTGGTTTTAACTCTCCGTTTTCAATTTGTTTTTTCAACTGTTCTTCAATTTGATAATAAATCGGAAGAGGTGAGCTTTTATCAATCACTTAAGTTCTCTCCTTTATGTAAACCTCCTCATCTAAAAAAGACGAGGAGGTATGTTATCTATATATACTCTAACTAATAGCCAGACACCTTTCTTTCATAAAGACGGATTGATTATAGTCGGGACAGCCTACTTGACTATTCTTTCAAAGGCTCACTTTAGCTAAAGCTTCTTGGTCCGCAATAATTGTAACACAGTGATGTTTCTTTAAAATAGAAGCAGGAAAGTCTTCTGTGATTTCTCCGTTAAGCAGCTGATACATCGCTTCTGCTTTGGCTTCCCCGGAGATAAGCAGTAAAATTTCTTTACTTTTCATAATCGATTCAATTCCCATTGTAATAGCCTGAGTAGGCACTTCGTCAAGAGAATTAAAGTAGCGCGCATTCGCTTTTCGCGTTGACTCTTCTAACGTCACAATATGAGTAGGAGAGTTGAATGACGTACCAGGTTCGTTAAAGC
This sequence comes from Priestia sp. YIM B13551, assembly GCF_042787905.1. Classification (NCBI taxonomy): domain Bacteria; kingdom Bacillati; phylum Bacillota; class Bacilli; order Caryophanales; family Bacillaceae; genus Priestia; species Priestia sp. YIM B13551. The sequence continues at coordinate 1,751,038 of NZ_JBHZOX010000001.1, read as the reverse complement.
CAATATGTCCGTTTTGGCCGATTCCAAGAATCTGAAGGTCAATGCCTCCGTGATTTTGAATCATTTCATCGTAGCGGCGGCATTCTTCTTCAGGCGTATCAGCTAGGCCGTTAGGAACGTGCGTGTTGCTTACGTCAATATCAATATGATTAAATAACGCATCTGCCATATAGTAGTGATAGCTGTTTGGATCTTGCGGCTTCATTCCGACATATTCATCTAAGTTAAATGAAGTAACGTGTTTGTAAGACGTGCCGTGCTCCTTATGATCTTGAATTAAACGATCATATAATCCTTTCGGCGTGCCTCCCGTTGCAAGTCCCAGATTCATATTTGGTTTTTCATGAAGTTTGCTAATCAGCATATCAGCTGCTTTTGCGCTCATTTCACTGTAATTTTTCACTTGGATGATATTCATTGTTAGTCCTCCTTTTTAAAGCTCAATGTGCCTCGGCAAAATGTCATTTCAACATCTAAGTTTTCATTTAACACCACGATATCCGCATCTTTTCCAATTTTGATGCTTCCTTTTGTATCGAACAGATTAAGCTGTTTTGCTGGGTTTTCAGCAGTCATTTTTACGATGTCTTCTAATGAACAGTTCGTAAAGCTCATCGTGTTTTTAATCGCATCGTTCATCTTTAAGATGCTTCCTGCTAATGTTCCATCTGCAAGTGTAGCGGTTGTGTCGTTTACGTGAACAGGCTGCCCTCCTAAATCATACGTACCGTTTTTTAGCCATTTGGCACGAAGAGAATCCGTGATAAGAATCATGCGTTCACTTGTAATTTGATCGTACGCAAGCTTGACCATTTCAGGTCGGCAGTGGATGCCGTCTGTAATCAGCTCTACAAATAATTCATCTCTCAAATACGCGGCCCCTAATACGCCCGGCTCTCTATGGTGAAGACCGCGCATGCCGTTATATAAGTGCGTAATATGAGACGCTCCTGCTTCGATGGCTTCACCAACTTGATCGTATGTGCTGTCGGAATGGCCAATAGAAGCGACGACGTTTGTTTCTTTTAAATAAGAAGTAAGCGCTAAGCCGTTTGGCTGCTCCGGAGCTAATGTAACAAGTTTAATATGTCCTCCGGCTGCTTTTTGCCACTCTTGAAACAGTGTCACATTCGGATCTTGAATGTGAGTAGGCGGCTGTGCGCCCGCACGTTTCGGTGAAATAAACGGACCTTCTAAGTGAATACCAACTACTTCAGCATCCGCATCTGTTTGCTCTTCGATATAAGTGCCGGCATTGCGAAGCGCTTTTTCAACCGCTTCATTCGACTGTGTCATAGTGGTTGCTAAAAAGCTTGTTGTACCTTCTTTTGGGAGCGTGCGCGCCATTGTTTTTAATGCTTCTGCTGTACCGTCCATCGCATCGGCATTGTTAACGCCATGAATATGCACATCAATGGCACCCGGAATCACTTTATAGGAAGGAGAAAGTTCAATTACATGGTCTTTTGGCTGACGTACGTATTGATGTATCTCTCCGATTTCAGTGATTTTTTTGTTCGTTAGTTTAATATACCCATTTTTTAATGTCTGATTTTCACTATAAACGGTTACATTATAAATAATGATGGATGAATGTGTATCCATACATACACTCCTTTGCTCGTTGTATTGATTTAAGTGTAACGCTTTTTGGAATAGTTGTCTAGACCAGTTGATTCTTTTTTGTGAACTAGAAAGTTTTGTAAGGGCTTTTAACATTGATATAGAAAGGTTTTTAAAAAGAAAATTGGTATAGACAACTATATATTTTATGTGCTAGTATGAGTCCATGCAGTAAAACCGCCGTTATGTCAGCTGATGATGTAATCATAGGCCGGGATGAATGCGGTAACTTGTCATCCGATAAATATTGTTACGAAAATCCTTGCTCGTAACATCGGGTTAAATACGTTATACAAAGGGGATAGAAACATGCTGAATTTTTTACAACGTATTGGTAAATCGCTTATGCTGCCAATCGCAGTATTACCTGCTGCGGCATTGCTTCTTCGTTTGGGTCAAAAAGACTTATTGGATATTCCGTTTATGGCTCAAGCCGGAGATGCGATTTTTGCGAATTTAGCACTACTGTTTGCACTCGGTATTGCTGTAGGGCTTTCAAAAGATGGAAGCGGCGCAGCAGCACTTGCCGGAGTGGTCGGTTATTTTGTGTTAACAAAAGGGACTGTAGCTATTGATAAAGATATTAACATGGGTGTACTCGGCGGGATTGTCTCGGGGGTAACGGCTGGTTTACTATACAATCGTTTCTCAGCCATTAAGCTGCCAGAGTGGCTCGGCTTCTTTGCAGGAAAGCGGTTTGTACCGATTATTACGTCAGTCGTTATGCTCGCGCTTGCAGGAATCTTTGGGGTTATCTGGCCGCCGATTCAAGATCAAATTAACAACTTAGGAACGTGGATTACAGGAGCAGGAGCGCTTGGTGCAGGTATATACGGATTTTTAAACCGTCTACTGATTCCAATTGGACTGCATCACGTGTTAAACAGCTTAGTATGGTTTGTATTCGGAGACTATCACGGCGTAACGGGAGATTTGAACCGCTTCTTTAAAGGCGATCCAACGGCAGGAACATTTATGTCTGGATTCTTCCCGGTTATGATGTTTGGTTTACCGGCAGCTGCGCTTGCGATGGTTGCAGCAGCTAAAAAAGAAAAACGCAAACAAGTCAGCGGTATGTTAATCGGACTTGCTGTTACTTCTTTTTTAACGGGAATTACGGAACCAATTGAATTTCTATTTATGTTCGTAGCACCGCTATTATACGTTATTCATGCCGTTTTAACGGGAATTTCGATGGCTTTAGCCGTTGCACTTGGTATTCACGCTGGATTTGGATTTTCAGCAGGGGCTATTGATTTCTTCTTAAACTACGGAATTTCACAAAAACCGCTGCTGTTAGCAGGAATTGGAATTGTGTATGCAGTCATTTACTTTGTCATTTTCTACACGCTGATCAAAGCATTAAATTTAAAAACACCGGGACGTGAAGATGATGAAGAAGTAGACACATCAAACGAAACAATTGTTGCAACAGGCGATAAATATGTGGATATGGCGTCTTATTTTATTGAAGATTTAGGCGGAAAAGAAAACTTAACCGTAATTGATAACTGTGCGACTCGTCTTCGTTTACAAGTAGCTGATGCCGGCAACATTAACGAAGCTGCCTTAAAGCGTCACGGAGCGAGAGGAATCATGAAGCTCAGCAAAACAAATGTTCAAGTAATTGTCGGAACAGAAGTAGAGTTTGTTGCAGACGCAATGAATCAATTAGTTAAATACGGCACAGCGTCAACCGCTGCACCTGTTGAACAACAGGCTGTCCAAGCAGACGCACACACAGAGTTTGTGTTACCGTTTGAAGGCGTTGTAAAGCCGCTTAGTGAAGTAGAAGATCAAGTGTTTTCACAAAAAATGATGGGCGACGGCTTTGCGATTGAACCTATTGAAGGAACGCTCGTATCACCGATTGACGGTAAAGTGATGACCGTATTCCCAACAAAACATGCGATTGGATTAAAAACAGCAGAAGGAATTGAAATCCTGATTCACGTTGGATTAGATACGGTGAATTTAAAAGGAGAAGGATTCGAAGCGCTTGTTCAAGAAGGGGACAGCGTTCAACAAGGAACGCCTCTTTTAAAAGTGGATTTAGAGTATGTTAAAAAGCATGCACCGTCGATTGTGACACCAGTTGTATTTACCAATTTGCCTGCAGATAAAGAAGTGAAGCTGTTAAAAACAGGCTACCAAAAGCAAGGCACAAAAGACGTTATTACATTTTAATAAAAAAGCATAAGCTCGTCTGAGCTTATGCTTTTTTTCTTTTTTTAATAATTGAAAGAATTTTGTGTTAAAATTTAGTGTGTTTGATACAGCTAGTGCAGAGCGGAGAGGGAGTAGAACGAATGAAAAAAGAAATAAGATTGTTTATAGTAAAGGTGACAACATGTTTATTATAGGAGCATTAGTAAATGGACTAGCGATTGTTGTAGGAACATTAATGGGCAAGCTTGCTCACCGCATTCCTGAAAAGGTAAGCGTGACGGTGATGTAAGTGATGGGTTTATCGGTTATCACGCTCGGTTTGCAAATGGGCTTTAAAAGCCATCAGTTTTTAATTGTAATTTTGAGCTTAGCCATTGGAGCGGTTATTGGTGAGTTCATCGATTTAGATGAAAAGCTAAACCTTTTAGGCAATATGATTGAACGAAAATTTCAATCTCAGCAAAATGACAAGCAAACATTCAGTATTTCACAGGGCTTTGTGACAGGAACTTTAATTTTTGTTATTGGAGCAATGGCGATTGTCGGGGCATTAGACAGCGGAATACGCGGTGATCACAGCGTATTGTTTACAAAAGCGGTGATGGATGGATTTATCTCATTATTATTAACCACTACGCTTGGAATAGGCGTCATTTTCTCAGCGGTGCCCGTGTTTCTATACGAAGGGATCATTGCGTTATTTGCCACGCAAATTAATGCGGTCGTGCCGCAAGATTTAATGAATAGTATCATTGCCGAAGTCACAGGAGTAGGGGGCGTGTTAATTTTAGCGATTGGAATTAATTTATTAGAAATTATTAAAATTAAAGTTGCTAATTTACTGCCTTCGATTTTAATTGCGGTTGTGATTGTAGTTGTGCAGCATACATATTTTTTATGAGGAAAAAGCTTGTGAGCATGACTCACAAGCTTTTTGTGTTACAGTTATTAGCTTATACGTTTTGATTTGCAAATCGTTTTGAAAGTTCGGCAAGCAGAGCAGGTTTATCGTCTCGGTGCATCATAACTTCAATAAATACGAGATGTTGATAATTCTGTTCGGCCAATATTAAAGCTTCCTCCAGCTCTATTTCTGTACGAACTTTAAAAGTTATACTCCGGTCTTTAGGGCCTAACACAGCGGGAAGCTCTTGATAATTCCACATTTGAATGTCATTATATACTTGATTTTCGCCGTGAATCGCACGTTCTACCGTATAGCCGTCATTATTAATTAGAAAAATTACCGGTTTAATATGTTGACGCAGCATAGTTGACAGCTCTTGTGCTGTCAATTGAAATGAACCGTCGCCGATAAGCAATACGTTGCGTCGGTTTTTGTCGGCAAGCTGTGATCCTAAAAGAGCAGGGAGTGTGTAGCCGATAGATCCCCAAAGCGGCTGGCCGATAAATGTTGTGTCTTTTGGCAGCGGCATGGTTGCTGCTCCGAAAAAAGATGTTCCTTGTTCCGCCAACAGTACATCATTTTCATGAAGGAAAGCAGCAATTCGTTCAAAGAACCTTTCTTGCGTTATCTCGGTTTCAGCTGCAGTATATGATTTAGCAGCCAGCTGTGAAGTGAGAGAAAGAATATCCAAATCTTCCGCTTTTCTTTTTGTAATTGCACTGCTTAATGCGTGTAAAGAATCAATCATTGTAGCAGGTGCATATTTTGTGCTGTTAAACTGAACGGAAAATGGGTGAATATGAATAACATTGTCCTTTGAAAATTGGTGAGAAAATCCGCCTGTTATTGAATCCGTTAATTTTACTCCAACGCTGATGATGCAATCTGATTGATCTATACGTTTTTGCACATAAGAAGAACTTAAATCTCCGTTGTAAACACCGATAAACTGAGGGTGTGCTTCATTAAAAGCACTCTTTCCCATACTTAATGTTGCAACAGGAAAACCGGTTTTCTCAGCGAATTGCAGCAAAGCTTTCTGTGCTCTGTATCGAGTTACTTCAAAGTCTGCCAGTATAACGGGCCTTTTGGCTGAATTGATTCTTTCGGGAACGTCTACTATCATTTGTTTCAATGTTTCTTCGTTACTTAAAATGGCACTGTCTAATAATGAGTTGTAGGGTTTGCTAATAGGCTTATCATATACGTCGGTTGGCAAATTAATGTGAACAGGCCTTTTGTCAGTCCAGCATGTAAGAAGTACGCGGTCAATTTCTTGAGCTGCATTTTCCTGTGTAAGGAACGTTTGAGCTACAGTTACTTCTTTATACATAGTTGAAAAATGATCGAACTTTCCGTTTCCAAGCGTATGGTGAACGTACAAACCATTATCCATTACATTTGTTGTAGGAGTTCCCGTAATTTTAACGACGGGTACACGTTCAGCGTAAGATCCTGCAATACCGTTAACAGCACTTAATTCACCGACACCAAATGTTGTAATGAGCGCGGCCATTCCATTAACTCTTGCATAGCCATCAGCAGCATAAGCTGCATTTAACTCATTACAATTTCCGATCCATTCTATTTCTTTATGATCAATGACTTCATCTAAAAAAGATAAATTATAATCGCCAGGTACACCAAACATATGGTGAACACCTAATTCGGCTAAACGATCTAATAAATAATGTCCGATCGTATAGTTGCTACTCATACTTCATCACCTCAAAATAATATGTCAACACAGTTGACTTAAATACAGTGTAGAAGAATAAGTTTTTTTAGTCAAGTATATTGACCTTTAGTGCTATAAGTTCAGAATATAGTATACTGATAAGAAGATACTCAGAGCGTAGAGAAAGCAGGTGACATAAATGGACGAAAATAAGAAGCAGCAAATGAATGATGTGCTGGCTTTATTTTATTTTGCCTATAAAACGTTTACGGAGGAGCCGAATCAAATTATTCAAAAGTATGGAATTCAGCGCGTTCATCATCGTATTTTATTTTTCATTGCGAGGTTTCCGGGACTTAGTGTGAACGAGCTGTTGGCATTGCTAGAAGTCACAAAACAAGCGCTGCACGGTCCAATGAAAAAATTGGTTGAAAAAGAATTAATGATTAGTGAAGAAGCAGCGCATGATCGTCGAGTAAAGCAGCTGTTTTTGACGGATGAAGGACGGGAATTAGAAAAAGAATTAAGTAATCGACAGCGTGAGCAGTTATCGGCTATTTTTTCTGAAGCTGGTGAAGGTCATGAACAAGCGTGGTTCGATATTATGGAAAAACTATCAAAAACTCGTTCCGGCTATGAAGCATGGAATATAAAAAAAGAAAATAAGTAAGGAGAAACTAGAGATATGAAAGACAATCAACAGATTACAGCTCTTATTGCTGCACAAGTGGAGAAGTTAGCACGCCAATTTGGCTATGACTTTTTATCTGAAAAACAAGGGAATCAAACGCTTTGTCAAATTCTTCAGCGAGATGAAGACGGATCTATTTTGGCAACGCCGCTTAGTTTTCATTTACATATGAATGAAGACAAAGGGACCGGAGATATTGTTTACTACCATGAACAAGGAGAATTTAAGCGTCAGCAGGTGAATGTATATGAAGAAAATAGCCTTGTGAACGTGTTGTTATTTATCCAAGAGCGGTTAAAGGTCAATCGATAGAAGCGAGTTTACTAACATATGCAAGGAAAAAAGCAGGGAGTTCCCTGCTTTTTTTCTATGAATTGATATAGCGCAATCCTACGCGGTTATTAAAAATTTGGTTGTGATTTTTGAAGACAAAAGCACCTGCTGCGTGATCAATCACCAGCTCATTGTCGTATACTTCTTCCATGTCATCATCAACAATAAATTCTAAGTCTTCAACCGTTACAACTTTTTCATAGGGTTGAAGGCTGCGCTTTGAGATGATCTTCATTTCATAAATTGTATTAACAATATCGCAGCTTCCTCGATCAAAAGAAAGCTGAATCATTTGATTTTGTTCTACGTTCTGCAACGCTTCTTTTGCAGAAGGAGTGACGCGTATATTCATAATGATATCCTCCTTTTTCTATCCTCAAATTAAATTGTGTAAAATATATTTAACAATACTTTATTCGATTTTTATATCACCGGCAAGAAAAAAGCTTTCTTATATTTATTATTTCCCTTTCGAACTAGAACAAAACGCTGCTTTTTTATCATCTTTTCATAAAGACGTACATAGATATCACCTGTATGTGATTAAATGAAAAAGAGATCGACTATAGAAAAACGCCGATTCGTAATTCTTAGGTGTAAATGCTTAAAAATAGGAATATGTTGTAAAAAAATTAGAAGTTAAGTCATTTACCTATTTTAATAGTTATTGAGATAGTTTTGAATAATTGGTTTTATTTTCAATATATTGGGTACTTAAGTATAGTACTTTGCACACGATATTGCACCGAAAGACATCGGTTTATCGGACTAATTATTGTCTTATTTTGTCGAAATAGTAGAATTTATGGAAACCATTCCTTATCATGTACAAAGTGACTAACAAAATACATAGGAGGTTCTGGTGTAGATGAGTGAGAAAGATCAAAACAGAACAACAGACGAAACAGCGGCTTCGCTAGAAACAGCGCCCGCTCCCAAAAAAGCGCCGGCTAAATGGATTATCATTTTAGCAGCTTTAATTGTTATTATTGGAGGAGCAATTACATTTGCTACGGTATTTAAAAAATCTCCTAAGCAATTATACTTAATTTCTGAAGTAAATACCTATCAAAAAGCAGCTGATGAATTAGAAACAAAGTACAGTGAAACGATGGCTTATCAGGAAAAAGCGATGAAGCAGCCTTCTGCTACAAATGCTACTATCAAAGGCGGCTTTAACATGGATTCACTTTCGTATGATCCAAGCTTTAAAATGATTCAAGATCTTATCAGTAAAGCTGAAATTAAAATTAAAGCGGAACAAGATCCGAAAAAAAGTGAAGGATACGGTTCACTGGCTCTTAATATCGGCGGTTCAAAAGCGCTTGACCTAGAAGGTTTTCAAACGAAAGAAAGAATAGGCTTTAAAGCCCCGATTCTAGCAAATGAATATTTCTATTTAAACTTAGACGAATATGGACAGGTAGCGCGTAAGTTCGATCCTTCTTATTCTGGTCCTGAAACGCTTGATATTAACACAAGCAACGTGAGTTTAGAAGACTTAAAGTTAACGGAAAAAGAAAAGACCTACATTGCAAAAGAGTACGGAACGTTCATTTATGATGAGTTAGACAGCGATTATTTTACAAAAGAAAAAAATGTGGATTATAAAACAAATGGCAAAACGCTTCAGTTAACAAGCGTGACGCTTAACATGTCTGATAAAGAAACAAAACAATTTATGGATAAGCTTATTGCGAAAGTAGCAAAAGATGACGAGCTTCATACCATCTATGCAAATCACGTATCTAAGCTGTTTAAATCTTCGGCAGCAACGAATCCAGAATTAAAAGATATGGCAGATCCAAAAGAATTGAAAAAATCAGTAAAAGAAAGTCTTCAAGACTTCCAAAAAGAAGCAAAAGATACGACTTACCCTGGCGGTGTGAAATCAACTGTGTACGTTCAAGATGATGTTGTGGTAGCTCGCGATATGAACATGGGCGTAAAAAATGCTTCTAACGATAAAGGCAAACTTAACGTGGTGACTAAAAATATTCCGTATGAAGATAACAAAACGGCTAAGCAGTTTAAAGCAGTTCTAGCGGATAGCACTACCGATGATGCGTTTACGTTTGATATGAAAAATGACGTAACAACGGAAAGTGAAAAACGAAAAGAAAACATGTCTATTCATTTGTTAACAAAAGATTCAAAAGATGAAGACACGAATATGACGTTTAAAATGAATTCGGTAATCAATGGTAAAACCGATGCGAAACAAACGGCTGACCGTACTTTCTCTTTAGACTTAGGTGATCAAGAAGATCTAGTAGTAAATGGGGAAGTAAAGCAGAATCAAGCAATCAGTGCTTCAAAAGGAAAAGCAGATTATTCGTTTGATATTCGTACAAAGATAGGACCAAAAGCAGATCCGGCAAACGTTACGTTAAAAATTGCCTCTGCTTCTCAATTAAAAAAATCAGCAACTATTCCAGAGCTTGACGCATCTAATGCAACAAACGTAAAAGATGTAACGCCTGAAGATATGCTGTCGATTCAAGAAAATTTCGCTAAAAATGTTCAAGGTCTCATGATGAATATGGGAACCGCTGGTTACTAAAAGGTGCAAAGCAGATGAAGATATATTTCTCTTTGACTCTTTTTACATGTAAAGCTCTATTGAAAAATATAAAATCTCTCATACTGCTAATAATGATCCCTGCTCTGTTTTTACTTGGAGCAGGGATCATTATTAGTCAGACCATGCAAGGTGAGGAGAGAGTAAATCGGTTCCCCGTGGCAATTGTGGATAAAGATGATACTGCACAAACGAAGTACGTCATCGAACAGCTGACTGAAGGTAAGCTTCGCAAGATTATGAAGCCTCTTTACACGAATGAACAGAAAGCTAAACAGCTGCTGCAGCAAAATAAAGTGGCAGCCATTGTGACGCTGCCAAAAGGTTTTAGTCACGATATTGCTCATGGAAAAAATCAGCCTTTACACGTCATTGGAAATAGCAATAAGCCGCTTCAGTCACAGCTGTTTCGCTACGTGATGGAAAGTGCAGCTGACTACACGTCAGCTGCTCAAAGCGGTATTAATACGGTTGATGCCTTTTTAGAAAAAGAAAATGTTTCCGATAAAAATAGACGCGCAGAATTTAAGAAGAGCTTGGTGACGTTTGGGCTTCACGTACTAGATAGAGGAAGTTTATTTGATGAACAAATAGAAACGAGTTTCTTTCAGCAGGATATGAAGCAATATTATGTCCTGTCTTTTGCTGCTTTGCTGCTTATGCTTTGGAGCTACGGCGGATGGCTGCTTGCTAGTGAAACGCAGACTTCTCCGGTGCTGGCTCGAATGAAAACAAGAGGTGTATCGTTTGTTCACATTTATTTAGCACAGCTGACGGCTCTGTATGTTCTTTTGCTACCGGTCTCTGTCGTTTTGTTTGGAAGTCTCATTAAAGAACTGAAACTGCCTGTAACCGGTACGTACGGAGAGCTTTTTTTAGGGGTAAGCGGAAGTTTGTTTGCTTTTTTATGTTTGTTTTTACTGCTTCGGGTTCTTTTTTTATCACAAAAAGCTTATCAAATAACCGGTTTGCTGTTTATTTTGCTGAGTGCGATTTTAAGTGGACATGTTGTGCCGGTCGTCTATTTACCGGACTGGGCGAGTGGTTTTCAGAAATGGTCACTCAACACCAGAGTCTTGGAATTGTTATTTTATGAATTTGATGGATATAACACAAACGAAGCTTTTCTTTACCTTAAGCCTATTCTCATTACGGCAACAGGAAGTTTTGTTCTTGCTGTTGGCTACGTGATGACTTTGCAAAGGCGGTGGAGAAAATGATTAGTGGAAAAATAAAGCAGCTGCTGAAGCGCCCTATGCTTGTTATCATGATTTTCTTTTTACCTTTAATAGGAACGATTATTAGCAGCTCATTTTTAGCAAAAGTACAAAGTGATTCAAAAATACCCGTTGCTCTTGTCGATCAAGATCACAGCAACATGTCTAAACAAGTGATGGATCGACTACAGAAAACAACAGAAATTCAGTTTCTTTCTCTGAACGAAGAACAAGCGAGAAAGGAGCTGGCTAAAAATAAAATTGACAGCATTTTTATGTTTCCTAACGGATTTCAACAAGAAGTAGAAGAGGGGAATTATCAAGGAGTCATTGATTCGCTCACGCTGCCTTCTTCAGTTGCCACAGAAGCGGTTCGAGAAGTCGTGGCGAGTGAAGTGACAAGGTTAACGACAAATGTTAAAGCGGCAAATGAAGTGTGTTTTTTTTATAAAGTTTATAACATTCATGCGGGACCGGATTTATGGAAAGAAGCGTATCGTTATACCGATAACCAGTGGAAGCCAAAGCCGCTGATGACAATTGATTACGAGGTGCAAGGAACGAAGCATACGAAGCAAGGGAACGTTCAAATGACCGGATACGTGCCGCTATGGGGATTCTTTACGCTTTTACTTTGCTGCATTACATCAGATTGGATGATTAAAGAGCGGAGGCACCTTTTCAAACGAATGAAACCGATGCAAAAAGGACTTTACGGTTATATTCGAAGCGTCAGCGCTGCTTATGCTGTGCTATACGTGCTTCAAGCTCTCATAAGCTTTGCTCTATTTAAATGGCTGTATGGAGTAGAGTCTTACGGTGTGCTGCTGTATATGTGTATCTATGTGATTGTGTGCGTTGCTTTTAGCACATGGCTTGCAAGTGAAAGTCAGCGAGTTGGATCTTATTATATGATCAGCGTTGTCATGGTCACAGGACTCAGTATAATAGGAGGGAGCTTTTTCCCGGTAGGAGAGCTTTCTGCAACGATTGAAAAAATAAGTCAGTGGCTTCCGCAGCATCTGCTTCTGTATCAGCATGCACTGCCGCTTACGTTCATTTGGAAAGAGATAGCTGTTTCCATTGCATGTATATGTTTGTGCGCATTTAAAATAGTGTGGAATGTGAGGAGCATCAAATGATTGAAATTAACAATGTTAGCAAAACATACGGAAAAAAACGTTCGTTAGCAAATGTTACGCTGACCGTAGAAAGTGGAGAAGTCATTGGTCTTTTAGGACCAAACGGCGCTGGTAAGTCGACGCTTCTGTCTATTTTGTCTACCATTACGGCTCCTTCAAGCGGGAATGTCACGATTGGAGGCTTATCGCTTAAGAAAAATCAAAAAGCGATTCGAGAAGTCATTGGCTACGTTCCACAAGACATAGCGCTGTGGGAAGAGCTTAGCGTAAAAGAAAACATGAAAATGTGGAGCAAAATGACTTCACGCTCTCTGTCGAATGAACAGCTTCAGTCTCTTTGCTCAGCTGTACAGCTCGAAGGAAGATGGAAGGAAAAAGTGAAAAATTTATCAGGAGGCATGAAGCGAAAGCTAAACATAGCCGTTTCACTTATTCATGAACCGTCCGTTTTGTTAATGGACGAGCCGACAGTCGGAATTGATTTGCAGTCCAAGCTTGAGATCATTCGTTATATTAAACAGCTGGCGGCAAAAGGAAAGACGATTATCTATATTACCCACGATTTGAATGAAATCTTAGACGTGTGTCATCGGTTTGCGGTCTTAAAGGAGGGAAAGCTGGAATTTGTCGGCACCATGGACCAGGCGAAGGAAAAGACTGGGGAAGAGGCAGAAGAGAACGTTGTGTATAAGCTGCTGCATGATTAAGATAAAGCAATAATAAAAAAAGAGCCGCTTCATAAAGAAGCGGCTCTTTCTATTATGCTTGTGTAACTTCTTGTTCTGGTGAATGACTTTCAGGCTGCACGCATTCTTCTTCAGGAAGGGCACGTACTTCTACTTCTTTCATTTGGTGACCGTCCATTTCTTTTGCAATAAACTCGTATCCAAAAAGTTTGAACGATTCGCTTTCCTGGATATCGATATTTTGCATTAGCATCCAGCCGCCAATTGTATCGATATCGTCGTTTTCAATTTCGATATGAAGCACTTCGTTAACTTCTTCAAGCAGTACTTTTGAGTTAAAGACAAAATGCTGATCGCTGATTTTTTGAACAAGCGGCTTTTCATCTGTATCAAACTCATCTCGAATTTCTCCAACGATTTCTTCTAAAATATCTTCAACGGTAACGATACCAGCCGTACCGCCGTACTCGTCAATCAACACAGCCATATGCGTACGTTTCTTTTGCATCGAGCGCAATAGGTCTTGAATCGCTACAGTTTCAATTACTTGAATAATAGGATTCATATAAAGCTTCACGCTTTGCTTTTTTAACGCATCGTTAATTACGACATCGTTTAGAATCTCTTTGACGTTGACTAATCCAATAATGTTATCTTTGTCTCCGTCAACGGTAACAGGGTAACGGGTGTAGCGATCTTCTACAGCAAGCTTTAAGAAATCTTCAATGCTGTCGTCTTCAGAAACAGCTGAAATTTCTGTTCTTGGTACCATGATTTCGCGAGCAACACGGTTATCGAATTCGAAAATGTTGTTCACGTACTTATATTCAGACTGGTTAATTTCCCCGCCTTTAAAACTTTCTGATAAAATGATGCGCAGCTCTTCTTCACTGTGCGCAAGTTCATGCTCTGAAGCTGGCTTTAATCCAAACATTCCAGTTAATAAACGGGCAGAACCATTTAGTAACCAAATGAAGGGGAACATAATTTTATAGAATAAAATTAACGGACGAGCAAACAATAACGTAACTGTTTCAGCTTTTTGAATCGCAAATGTTTTTGGCGCTAATTCACCAACTACTACGTGAACAAACGTTACAAGCGCAAATGCGATAATGAATGAAAGAATATGTGTTAAAGATGCAGCAACACCCATTTTTTCAAACAGGGGTTCTAAAATCTTCGCAACAGTCGGTTCTCCTAACCAACCGAGTCCTAAAGCAGTAATCGTAATACCAAGCTGACACGCAGATAAATACTCATCTAAGTGTGTCGTCACGGTTTTAACCGCATTCGCTCCTTTTTTTCCTTCAGCAACAAGTTGATCTACCCGTGAACTACGAAGCTTCACAATTGCAAACTCTGAAGCAACGAAAAAAGCAGTGAGTACAATTAAAATCGCAAAAATAATTAAGTTAATGGTTATCAATGAATATACTTACTTTATAGTGCTATAAAGTAAGTAAACACCTCCTGTAAATAATAAATTTACGACAGCAGCAGCAGTAAAGAGTGCAAAAGAGTGACGCTTTCTGGTGAGAGCCGATTCATCATTACTTTTCGATCTTCTTCATTAAGCTTTTCCATAAGCGGTGCAACTTCTTTTAAACTGTCGTTTAGTACGTAAAATTTGGATGCTAATTCGTCTTTGGAGTGGCTATTCTCGGATTGCTCTATAGAAAATAGAGAAGAAATCTCTTCAAGAGAACGGCCTTCGCTTTTTAATTTTTCAATTAAGTAAAGACGTTTCAGCGCTTCTTCGTTATAAAAGCGATAGTTAGAAGCAGAGCGTTCTGCTTTTAACAACCCAATGTTGGTATAATAGTCAACCGTGCGTTTCGTTACATGTGCCATCTCTGCAAGTTCGCCAATTTTGTATGTCGCAACCCCATCAGAATACCACCTCCTTTAACTATGTCAACCATCACGTGATGGTTTTCATCTACGTAACTATTTATCTTTTATCCTATCGTAATTAAGTATACGCGCGTAAGATCAAAAAGTTTCATTTTTTTATTAGCATTCAGTATATCTTAAAATAAGGTAGTTTGACAAAGATTTTATAAAAAAACTCGCTTATATTAAGCGAGTTTTTTAGTAGGATGACGTACGATAATGTGCATGCGTTCATACACATATTGAATACGTTCAGTATATTCTATGAACTCAGGGCTCATTGGAGATAGCTAATCAGCAATACGGTGCATAATAGCAGCTTCTTCTTTTAACGAATCTAAATTTTGAGTTCGGTCAATTCTTGCTTTAAATGTTAACGAAATCATGTTATTCACCTCGTTGTTATGTTACTTGTTATGAGGCGCTATGTCCGTGACTTTTATCACTCTAGTCAAAGGTGATAACGTAATTATTTGATGTTTGCCGGCATTTTGTGTAGGATGATTAGAAAAGGGTTTTTATGGGAGAATGAAATGAATTTAAAACGAATGCACCACGTAGCCATTATAGGAAGTAATTATGAACGTTCAAAAGCTTTTTATGTAAATGTGTTAGGATGCAAGATTATAGAAGAAACATATAGAAAAGAAAGAGATTCATATAAGCTAGATTTAGAAGTAGCTCCTGGCTATCAAATTGAGTTGTTCTCGTTTCCAAATCCGCCACAACGTCCTTCAAGACCTGAAGCGTGCGGCTTACGCCATTTAGCTTTTGCGGTTGAAAGCGTAGCGGATTCCAAGCGTGAACTAGAGCAGCAAGGGATTGATGTGGAACCTATTAGGGTAGATGAACTAACGGGAAAAAAATTCACTTTTTTTGCTGATCCGGACGGGTTACCGCTAGAGCTTTATGAAGAGAAAGAGGGGGAATAAGGAGTATGTGCAATTATTTATTTGTATACGGAACGCTTCTTGAAGGAGAAGGTAATCACGGATTGCTGCATCATGCGCGCCCTATTGCCAAGCAGGCAAAAACGAAAGGGAAATTATATGACACAAAGCAAGGCTATCCTATGCTTGATATCGACAGTGAACATATTGTGTACGGAGAAGTATATGAAGTGACCGATCAGCTTATGTGGAAGGCTCTTGATGAATTAGAAGGATACATTCATGAAGGTCATAAAGACAATGAATATGATAAAGTTGTGCAAACGGTTGAAACGGACCAAGGTGAATTTGAAGCCGTTGTTTATGTGGCAAGCGATCGTTCGCTGCTGCACGAATTTATCCCGAGCGGAAACTGGCGCGTGTGGAAAGAAGATTTATTAGAAGGTATGCTGTATTTTGCTTACGGTTCATGTATGGATAACGATCGTTTTATTAAGCACGGGGTGGATCAGCATTTCCAAGACTGTCTTGGCAGAGCTGTTTTTAAAGGCTATACGCTTCGATATAACCACGTTATTCATGACGGAGGACGTGCAGACATGGTTGAAGAAGGCGGAGTCGTTGAAGGCAAACTATACCGCGTCCCGCCTGAAGCCATTACGTACCTGTATGGCAGAGAAGGCGTAGATAATAACGGCTATCGTCCTGCTATTATTTCTGTCGAGCATGAAGGTAAGATGGTGGATCATGTTCTTACTTTTTTTGTGTTAAATAAAGAAAAAGAAGTCGCACCTCCGGATCACTATTCGACTGAAATTATTCGAGGAGCAACAGGTGTACTCAGCGAAGAATACGTTCAGAAGCTAATAGAGCAAGTCCATGCGCTAAAAAATAGTGATGTTGTAAATAACTAATATAAAAAGAAGCAGAGACAAAAGTAGTTTAGTTGAAGAAAGCTCCGCACGAGTAATCGTTTGGAGCTTTTCATTATTATGGTGAACGAAGATCTATTTAACTGCTTCTAGCTGTTGATTGGATTGATTTTGTTATGTGTTGCATTAGCTAAAGGAAACAGAGAACTCTGTTTGAAATACACCGTCTTTTGATAAACGGTTGATGCCTAATTTTTCTTTGAAATTTCCGTTGTGATCATGCGTATCTGCAATTCCAAACCAAGGTTCGATGCAAAGAAAAGGAGCGATTGTATGATTTTCTGCATCATACTTTGACCAAATACCGACATACGGGAAATCATTGAACTGAACGTTAATTTGATTTTCATTAACCGTCGATTTAATCGTAATTCCGTCAATATCACTAAAAATTAACGCATCATTTGCAAATAAATCTGCGCTTAGCGGCAGCTGGTGCAAATTTTCTGCAGCCCCTTTTTCATGAATAAGAGCGTCTTTTAATACAAATTCCTTTGGCGTAGTTTCAGGAGGCTCTATTTCTAAAAAGTAATCAGAAATCTGCTCGTTTTCACGTAACGGAATACGAAAAGCAGGGTGGGCTCCAATTGAAAAATACATATCGCCTTTATCTTCATTTACTACTTTCCACTGAAACGTTAATCGGTTGTTTTCCAGACGATAGCTGATTTCAACTGAACATTCAAACGGATATACGTCTTTAAAGCGGCCATTTGTAGCAAATTGCAGCCGTGCTGTTTCGTTTGTTTGTTCGATCACGCTGAAAGTAGAATCACGTAAAAAACCGTGCTGAGGCAAAGAGTATACGCGCTGATCAACGGTATACTGATCATTTTTTAATCGGCCTACAATCGGAAACAATACGGGCGATACTCGTCCCCAATAAGCGGGGTCGCCGCTCCACATAAACTGCAGGTCTTTTTCTTTATGAAATACTTCTACAACTTCCGCCCCTTTTTCTTGAATGCTGACTTTCATTTCGTTGTTTTCTAGTACAATCATTACAACATCTCCTAAATTATTCTTGTACGCTAGAGCAGTCTCAAACGTACTGGCTTTGCTTATATTATACCCTTCTTGGCAAAAAAGGTATTAATTTCCCTATTTTTGTTCAAATTAAATAGAAAAAGGAGGGTTCAAATATGAATCATGCAACATTATTGCTCATTAAATTTGCAGCGGCACTTATTGCGTTTGGTATAGGCCTTGATTTGTTTTTTGATGCAACCATCGGAGACATTATTTCCTTTAGCTTGCTAACGACAGTTGTGACATATTTAGTAGTGGATCGAATTGTACTGCCTCGAGTGGGCAACCGTGATGCCATTATTGTTGAATTTGTTCTAACCTATATGAGCGTATGGATTTTTGGCACATTGTTATTAGACAGCTACGTTCAAATTGCTTGGGGAAGTATTATTTCTGCAGCTATTATTACATTCGCTGAGGTTTTTGTTCACCGCTACTTATTCAACCATATTGAAACGAAACATACAGCAAGAACGCGTCCCGCTTTTAAGCGAAAACTAGCGTATGACACAGAATTTGCTGAAGAACAGCATGTAGAAAACAAGGAAAATCCAAAATAAAAAGAAAGCTCACTTTCGAGCTTTCTTTTTTTTGTGTTAATGCATAAAAGTCATTTCCTTTAAAGGCCAGTATTTCATATTGACTTCTCCCATGATCGAAGAAATCGGAGTGAGGCCGAAATGCCTGCCATCTCGGCTAATGCGTCTGTTGTCACCTAGCACTAATACGTATCCATCCGGTATCGTGCCGTCTGGAGACAGTTCGTAAGTTGAAAAGTTTTCAGTAAATCGCTCGTAAGCGGGTACTTTGGATAAATATTTATGAAGATGCGGCTCTTTTTTGACTTTGTTATTTATATACAGAACATCATCTTTGTATTCCACCGTTTCTCCTGGTAAGCCCACAATACGCTTTACTAGAAAATCACTGCTATAGGGAGCTTGTAAAACGACAATGTCAAAGCGCTCCAGCTTGCTGTGTTTGTTAATAATAATTCGATTGCCTTCGTGTAAAATAGGCTTCATCGAATCGCCTTTTACAGTGTAGGGCTGAAACCAATAGTGCTGAACAACAACAGAAAGCAAAACGGTGCCGAGGATGACGCTTGTGTATGTAAGAATTTCACGCTTTATTTTTTTATTGACCATAATGGATGAACACCTTCTTAACGGTAAGACTGTCAATTTAAGTTTTTCATAGAGATATAGATATAACAGTGTTGATTGTACCACTCAGAACTAAAGTTTTCCATATCTATCTGTTTATGCGTGTATGCCAAAAATATGCGTGAGGGAACAAAAAATGAAAAAAGCCGTTATTCTAGAGAATAACGGCTCTTCTTTATTATAACTGAGCGCGCTCAGTTCGAGTAGCTGGTTGATTTGGTTCTTCTTCCACAACAGGCTCAACAGGCTTATGCTGCTTGATGTCTTCTTCAAGTTCAGCAATTCGCTTGTTTTTCTGCTTTACTTGTCCTCTTAGTTGAACAATTTTTACAAAGCTCAATGAAGCAGCAACAACTCCTCCAAACACGGCCGTTGTTAAGATAATTAAAATAAGAGGCCATTTTTGTGAACCAAATACATAGTTAAATTGTACCGGATCGTTGTTAATTACAGCTAAAACAGCAATGATAAGAGCAAATATAAGTCCTAAAATAAAAAAGCTCTGTCCTTTCATAAGCTGCACTTCCTTTCTTTACATGGTCATTACAACTTTTATAGCGTAACCACTCATCTTAAGTGTTTGCTATCTTGCTTATAGGTATACGTATCCACATTTAAACAAAATCAAACATTTTCTTGATTATATATCTTTCTTTTAAAACACAATATATCGATTGGTGTAGAAACTTTGACATGTCCAAAGACCTGGTATGTCGAATTTTTGGAATAAAGAGCTCGCGTATCCTTTTTTGCTTAAGCAGAGGGAGAGACTTGCATTTAACTCATATATGTACAAAGAGACCTTTATCTATTAAAGGTCTCACTTTTAATAAAGGGGTATATAAACACAAGATATAAATCAGTACAGAAGCTGAGACTTTGTCTTAAGTGCATTAAATTATTTCATTATCTATCGCCCGGAGCAGGGTGGTCTACACCTTTGACATGATGTCGATGCTGGTTGTCTTCGCTGGTATAAAAGTCATAATAGTGAACGTGCATACCGTTGCCAATGGGAATAGCGGGACCAGAGTAGGCTTTGTAATGATGTGTATGTCCGTCTTCAAAAACAACATAGCCTTCTGTATAGTGAATGTGGCTTCCATCCTCGCTTTGAATTGGAGGAGACGTTACATCGAGGCACTGATGGACATGTCCTGACGCAACAGAAGTGTAGTCCACTGAACCATGATTATGATGAGGAACAAACCCTGAAATAAAATCATCTTTGCCTATTTTTTTCATTTTACTTCCCCCTACAAATTCAATTTAAAAAAACTGTTTAAGTAAATTCTTTAAATGAGAATCTGAATTTCTCTTTTTAGTTAAATTCAAAAATACATGCTATTGATATGAACAAAGAAAAATAAATATGACTTTTGATAATCAGGATTTATAAAATGGGTAGTTTTCCTGTGTGTTTGCCGTTTCTACTTGATAACTTTCACATATATCTATTAAGGAAGGACAAGTTATTATAAGAGAGGAAGTCAGAATAATGAGTTGGGAAAATAAAAAGAGTCTATGTCAGGAGTTTGCGAGAATTCTAGGTGGACAAGGCAGTTTAGATGAAAATGGCGTTTGTTTGGTACAAAAGTTTCGGACGATTCGTTTTAAAATTTTAGGGCGTCCAACACGCTCTCCATTAGTTACTCCTCAATTTTTTACTTTTGAAGATTTAGATAGCAAAGGAAGAGCGCTAAATCTAGGTGAAACCGTGCTTTTGCAAGAAGAGGTAAATCCATTATTAACGGAGCTTAGAAAAAGAGATATTAAGGTTACGGCCGTTCACAACCATTGGCTATTTGAAGAGCCGAGAGCAATGTATATGCATTTTGAATCCGTAGAGCCACCGTTAGATTTTGCACGAAAAGTAAGAGAAGCGTTTAGAGTATTAAAAGGATAGAAAGCAGTTTTTTATAGAATCAGTTTAGTCTTACTTACTGCTTTTAAAATTAGATTAATAAAACTTTAAACATGTATATTATATATTTGTTTATAAACTGCTCTTGAATGAACCTATCAGGTTAACTAATTTTTGAGCAGTGAGATTATTCGAGTACTTCTATCCAAATAAAAAAAGCACGCGTTCGCCGCGTACTTTTTTTATGTATAAACTTAAAATGCGTTTAGGGTGTTATCGCTTAACCACTGTTTGCGTTCAGCTGCATCTTCGAATAACTCATCTGCATTTGTAAATTGAGAAGCAATGACATATTCAATTGTTGCAAGAGGAGCTGTTAGCAAACGCCAGTTTAATACGATTGTATTATCTTGAGTCGTAGCGTATTCTTCACCTAACTCGTCCCACTTAACAGATTCAGGTGCATTGTCTGCTGCTTTTTTAACAGATTTCAAAGCTTCTTGGAATTTTTCACCTGCGCGGCCTTGGTACCATTCTGTTAATAGTTGTCCAATACCTTCATTTGTTTGCTGCTCGTTCCAGCTTTGAGGTACTGTAGCAATGAATTTTGCACGGAATGTCATTTCAGCCTTTGCTACATCTCCACGAACGATGTTTAAGCGGTATTGACGTCCTAGGTAAGGGAATTTGTCTCCCTCTTCAAAAGAACCAGTTTTAGCTGCAGAAGCTGCTGCTTTAGGAGCCTCTTTTTTAGCTGTTTCTTTTTTTACTGCTTCTTTCTTTGGAGCAGCTGGCTTTTCCTCAGCTGGCTGTGAACCGTTTAGTTGTTTTAAAATCCATGTTGCTTTGCGTGCGATGATTGAACGCACATTGTTTTCATTAAGACCTCTTGGGATAATAACTTTTACCCCTTCTTTGTCACAAATTTGCACCGTGATATCGGTTCTATTTGGAACGACTTCAATTTTGTAGTCAATTGTTTGATTGCCTGTTTGATACGTATACATAAAATTTTTCGTACTCCTTTCTACAAATCTTCATTTTATAAGCAAAGGTAGAGTTTGGTCAAATGAAAGAATAATCAGACAGTTATCAACTGCTGTTGCAGCGCCTTGCAGAATGATATGTATTCCAATATTTAGTGGAAAAGCGCCAATAATAATTGTTTCAATTCTTCTTTAGTTTTTACAAAAAAATATAAAAATATGCCGATACTACTAATATAGATTAGACATTCTATGTCTTTAGATTGTATAGGGGATGAAAAAATGAAAAAAGCTTTTCAAAGTTTACGCATGAAAATGCTATGTATGATTGCAGCCATGGTGGCCATAACATCTACTGTAATTGAAGTAACAAATTATTATCTTATTGTGAAACAAGAGCAAGCAGCTTCGATTACGCTAGTGATTACATTTCTGTTTGGTTCTTTTACAACTACCGTGTTCTATTTTATCATACGTCGCTACATAATTGCGGTTGAAAATTTGTCAAAAACAATGAAAGGGATTTCAAACGGTGATTTATCTGTAAATGTTGTTCCTTTGAAAGGGAAAAATGAGATTAGTACACTCATATCTTCATTTAATGAAATGATGACTCACATGAGAATGCTGCGTCAGAAAATAAGTAAAACAAAGAGCACGGTCAGTCATTCCTCAGAGCAATTGCTTACAAGCATGGAGGAAACAAAAACAGCTGTGACAGAAGTTACGATGTCTATTCAAGAAATTGCTGCGGGTTCTGATAAGCAGTTGCTAAATGTGGTTGAAACCGAGCAAGCTATGGTGGATATGGCCAAGCTGCTTCAGAAAATGACTGATCATTCTTAAAAGGTACAACAATCGATGAACAGAGCCTCTGAACATGCTTCCACTGGAAATGTTTCGGTGAAAGAGGTGACGAACCAAATGAATAAAATCTATGAATCAGTTAAGATATCCACCAGTGAAGTAAGGGGACTCGAAGATCGTTCTACAGAGATTGGACGAATTATTGACACGATTACAAGAATTGCTGAACAAACAAATCTTCTTGCACTTAATGCTGCTATTGAAGCTGCAAGAGCTGGGGAACATGGAAAAGGTTTTGCTGTAGTAGCAGGGGAAGTACGTAAGCTAGCGGAAGAATCTAAAACGTCCGCTATACAAATCAGTCATCTGTTAAAAGAAATTGAAGCCCAGGCAAAGCAGGCTTATCAAAACATGGAAGTCAATACAGAAGAAGTCACACTTGGTATTGCCACTGTCGAAGATGTAACTGAACAATTTTCCACAATCATGGAGGATGTCTTTGCTGCTCAAGAACAAATGAACAAAATGACAAAGGCAACAGGAGAGATTGATGGGTATTCGTTCAAGGTAATGGAGTCTGTCATGGGCCTTTCAGAGGTTGCTAAACAAGCAGCTGCTTATGCTGAAGAAGTAGCTGCGGCTTCACAGGAGGAGTTAGCATCTATAGAAGAACTTGTGGTGTTGGCAGCTACTTTAAAAGCTACGGTAAGTGAGTCCTGAAGTCGATCTTGGTATATACGTAATGAGGCTGTGAAAAAAGTATTTTCGTTGAAGGAAGGTCCGAACGATGAATCGAGCTTCTTGATTGAGAATCCAACTTCGTTCAGATCTTTTCATGGTTATCTATCTTGGGCATAGGTTTCATGTATGTAGGTGCTTCTAACTGTTGGTTGGAGGGAAAGATGAAGACTCCTGCGGGGAATGCGGAAGAGGTGGGACCCCGCAGGAGCATAAATGACGAGGAGGCTCAGCTGCCGCCCGCGGAAAGCGAAGTCTTGCACTGAAATCAACAGCGGTGTAACAAGCAGTCCAGCTCATGTATCCCATTTGTTCGTCTTCAGCTTGGAGTGATTTAGTTATGTATCAATCTCTTTTGTTTTATTTATACCCTTTATAGAAAACGATAAATAGAATTGACACGTTATAAAAGCAGTTGTATAGTGAGTACGCAAGGCGCCAGTCTGTCTTTTTTAATTCTTAGTAAACTTATAAGTTAAATAAAATATTTAAACACTGCATAAGGAGGCGAAGAGATGAAAAATGAATTCCGTTTGGCAACAAATGACGACGCAGATAACTTATTGAACTTAACTCTACAAGCATATAAGCCTATTCGAGAGCGAGGCATTCCTTTCTTAGCAGCTACTGCTGATCTTGCCCTTGTTAAGAAAAATATTTCTCAAAACCTTTGCTATGTATATGAAGAAGATAAAAGAATCGCTGCAACTGTATCTATACGAATGCCTTGGGGAGAACATCCAGGTCCGTTTGCTGTTCCGCATCTTTGGTGGTTTGCAGTGGACCCGTCGTTTGCCAGGAAAGGCGTTGGTTCTAAGCTGCTGCATCTAGTAGAGGAAGAGGTAATAAAAAATACGTTTAAATCACCAGGTGTGTCTTTAGGAACAGCAAAAGAACATCCTTGGTTAGTTGAGATGTATGAACGAAAAGGATATGTTCAAGCTAAAGAAAAGCACCTTGCAGAAGGTTATACGACCGTATTTCTTTATAAAAAATTCAATGAGGTACACTATTTGTCGTAAAAGATAGAGAAGTGATCCAAATTAAGAAATGTGAAAGAGTGATAAATATGACCGATCAATTACTACTAAACGAGCTAATAGACATACGCCGTGAGCTGCACCGGTTTCCAGAACTTTCAATGAAAGAATATGAAACAACTAAACGTATTAAAAAGTGGTTAAAACACTATGATATTTCTATAGCGGATGAATTCCAATTAGACGTAGGAGCAGTAGCAGAAATTGTGGGAGGAAAGCCGGGACCTATTATCGCTATTCGAGCTGATATTGATGCGCTGCCAATTGAAGAAAAAACCAATCTGCCATTTGCTTCTGAAGTGAACGGTGTTATGCACGCATGCGGCCATGATTTTCATACGGCTTCTATAATCGGAGCAGCTATCCTTCTTAAAGAGCGTCAGCAGGAGCTTTGCGGTACGGTTCGATTTATCTTTCAGCCAGCCGAAGAAACGGCTTCTGGGGCAAAAATGCTAGTTGAAAAAGGTGTGCTCGAAGGAGTGGAAGCGATATTTGGGATGCATAACAAACCGGATCTTCCTGTAGGAACCATTGGTATTAAACCGGGACCTTTAATGGCAAGTGTTGATCGTTTTGAAATTGACGTCAAAGGAGTAGGAGGTCACGCGGGTATTCCTGAAAAAACAATAGATCCGATTGCTGCTGCTGGTCAAATTGTTACTAGTTTACAAACCATTGTCAGCCGTAATCTCAGCCCCTTTCAAAATGTTGTTGTCAGCATAACTCAAATCCATGGAGGGAGCTCGTGGAACGTCATTCCTGACAAAGTAACGCTTGAAGGAACTGTGCGTACCTTTCAAGAAGAAGCGAGAGAAAAAATACCGGCTCTTATGAAACGAACTGCTGAAGGGATTGGCGCAGCTTTCGGGGCTTCAGTAGACGTTAAATGGTATCCATATCTTCCTGTAGTAAACAATGATGATACGCTGGAAAAACTAGTTACTAAAGCGGCAGAGGATCTTAGTTATCAAGTCGTAGAAGCTGAACAATCGCCTGGAGGAGAAGATTTTGCCGTATATCAGCAGCATGTACCAGGATTTTTTGTATGGATGGGTACAGCTGGAGAATATGAATGGCACCATCCTTCTTTTTCATTAAATGAAGAGGCATTACTTGTAGCAGCTTCTTATTTTGCTAATCTAAGCTTTCATTTTTTGAATTCATTCCATTACCAAAAAAATTAAAATATTTTTATTTTTCTATTTACGGGGATGGAATTGTTTGATAAAATAAATTTTAAATTAAAAAAGTTATCACGAGTGGACGAGAGATCTGGCTCTTTGACTCCACAGCAACCTACGAATGTAAGGTGCTCCTACCAGCAAAGCATGTGCTTTGGGTGATAAAACGGGTGAAAAACTCATTTTGCATCAAAGCAAAATGAGTTTTTTTATTTTTCTAAAAGGAGAGGGTTTTATGAGTCATACAGCAGTTGCAGCACATACAGGAGAGAAAGCATTAAAGGAAGCAGTGAAATTATTAGGAAAGCATTATCAAGTAGCTTATCGCGAATTAGAAACATTTTATGAAATTGTGGTCGAAAACCATGTTCGTACATATGCTGTAGGCATAGATATTAAAGATGTACAAAAAGCAAATGAACTAGAAATTTATTCATCATGCTGTTCCAAGCTTGAGCGAGTAGGCTGTCTTTTATAGAAGAAGTCTGCTCGCGCCTCTATTTTTTAAGTGTTTTTAAATAGAAAGCATGGTTTTTGACAAGCAAAGAATCTGGTGGGTATAATCAATACTCACTAGGTTTTAAAATTAATCATAAATTGTCGAAATTTTTACGCAAATTAAAGGTTACATTCGAAATGAATTGTGGTATGTTATAAAACAAGAATATTTTATGAAAGGAGCATTGAAATGGAAATGTCTCTTGAACACGGAAACGATGCAGGAAGCGAACAGCTTATTGATCGTATCCTAGACTTTTTAGAAGATGACGAAAAGTAAAAAAAGAGTGTGCGGTGCTATCCCTAGCCGCGCACTCTTTTTTTATCATGTGCGTAAAGGCAGCGCCATACTATGATACATAGGGATAGAATGAAAGAGTCTCTGTCAAAGGGATTGACGAATGGTTTTGTTTGATAGAAAATTTAGAAAAAGGAAAGAGATGAAGGGTATGTCGAACAAAACATCTTTGTATCAAACAAAAGAACAGTTAAAAAAACTTGTAAGCGAATTGGTTTCTATACCTAGCGTGACAGGAACGATGGCAGAAGTGGAAATGGCTGAATCGATAGCGTCTTATTTATTGAAGCTGCCTTACTTTCAAAAAAACGAGCAAGTCGAGCTTCATTCAACAGGAGACGGACGGTCGATTGTCACAGCTTTTGTTCAAGGGAAAAATACGAATAAAACAGTTGTACTAGTAAGTCATTACGATGTAGTGGATGTACAAGATTATGGACAGTGGAAAAAGGATGCTTTTCACGCTGATACATTAACGAGTACTTTTTATAACCATATGGAACAAGTTCCGGCGCACGTACAAAAGGATATGATAAAAGGAGACTGGCTTTTTGGCAGAGGAACGATGGACATGAAAGCAGGCATTGCCCTGCATATCAGTATGGTTGAACGAGCATGCAACGGAGAGTTTGACGGAAACATCCTGCTGCTGTCGGTGCCGGATGAAGAAGTAAATTCGCTTGGGATGAGAAAAGCAGTGCCTGTTCTTTTAGAACTTGCCCGCAAACATCAGCTGGATTTTTCTCTCATGCTAAATGCAGAACCAGTGTTCAGCCGCTATCCTGGAGATCAAACGAACTATGTGTACTCAGGATCGATTGGGAAGATCATGCCAAGCTTTTTGTGTTATGGAAAAGAAACTCATGTAGGGGAACCGCTAGCTGGTTTAAATGCTAATTTACTAGCTTCTTATTTAACAAAAGAAATAGAATTAAACGTTGATTTTTGCGAAAAAGTAAGAGAAGAAACGAGTCCACCTCCTACGGTGCTGATACAAAAAGATTTAAAAGAAGAGTATTCAGTTCAAGTTCCGCACTCTGCCGTTGTATTATTTAATTTATTTATGTTAAACCGCTCTCTTAAAGAAGTAACAGATCTGCTGTTGAAATCGGCTGACAAAGCGGCTTTGAATGTGAAAAAACACTATAATAAAGCCGCTAGGCAGTACGCTGCGGGAATGGAGGGTTCATCTCTTGACGTGAACGTATGGACGTATGAAGAACTTTATACTCATGCAGTCAAACAGCACGGTGAAAAATATGTGCAAGAAATGGAAGCAGCACTTTTGGCACAAGAGGATGATGACAGAAATAAAACCATTAAATTAGTAAACTCTTTAGCTGGTTTATGTAAAGAAGCAGCTCCGATGATGGTCTTATTTTTTACGCCGCCTTTTTATCCGGCCGTTTGTTCACATGATGATCCGTTTGTACAAGAGATTTTGTCAAACGTACAGGCAATTGCCAAAGAGCAATTCCAAGTGGAGCTAGTTGAACAAAGTTATTTTGGCGGAATTTCGGATTTAAGCTATGCCAGCCTGCAGCATCCGCTCCATACATTTAACACGTTGGTAGCAAATATGCCGCTATGGAATAAAGGGTATCATATCCCGCTAGAAGAGCTAGAGGAGCTGAAGATGCCGGTGCTGAACATTGGACCGCTGGGAAGAGATGCGCATCAATGGACCGAAAGATTAGACGTTCAGTATTCCTTTGAAATTTTGCCTCATTTCATTTATCAAGCTATAAAGGAAGCACACAAATAAACATCCGTCCGCGGATGTTTATTTGTTGAATTTAAAAGAAGCTCCTTGTACGGTAATTTGTTGCGGTGTTAGAGCGTGATCTAATTCAACCAAAAATGGACGCTCTCCAACTTTTTTTAATGTATCATGGACAACACCTTGTATTCCGCTGCAAAAAATAAGGTTTCCTCCATTGACATATAGTTTTTGACAACGTGCATCAAGTAAAGAGTCTTTGTAGCTTTCGGCAGACTGAATGTCCAGCAGTTTCGTCCACTTGCTGATGGATTCTTCGAGGTTATGTACAGCACAGTAAATATTTTTTAGCTGCAGCTGACCAGCTTGGTGAGAAGAAAGAGCCGCTAGCTTTGGCTTGCGTTTTTCTTCTGGTTCACCCCATTCAATAAAAAAAGGAAGAGGCAGGGAATCGTGGTCAGCTTCAATAAAACACATTTTCCATTGAAGTCTTTCTCCATCATTGGTTTGACGAGAACCCGCTACAGGACCTTTTACAGTGACATTCTTGCTTTCCAGCTCTTTTATTAGCAAATCCATATCATCTGTACGGAATGCAAATCGACCAAAATGACCAACCGGTGTATGTTCGTTAACAAGCTGCTGAATAAGGTCATTATCTGTAACAGTTTGAGCTAACGCGATATCTCTAAGCCCAAGCCATTCAATATAGCTGAGGTTAAAATAAGCCAACGTGTTAAAAGTGCCCCATTTTTCATGGATGCCGCCTTTAACGACATTTATTCCGTATTCGTTTAGTTCTTTCTGAGCTTTAATAGGATCAGGTGAAAAATGAACAAGATGATCAAAAGATAAGTGCATGGATAGGCCTCCTTTTAAGAGAGATTCTTTCCCATTATTATACGTTTTTTTCTTTTTTTAGAAGAGTAAAACGAATGATTATGTAAAATAAAAATCTTAAAAAAAGCAAGCCGCGTATGTTTTAAACTCGACTTGCTTTAGATTTATTTAGCGACGACAGCCATGCCCTTTAAAGCAGCAGCCAAATGATTTATTAAACCATGGATATGAGCAGCAAGGTGAACCGCAGCGACAGCGGCGACGGCTAGAACGACGAGTAGAACGACGAGTAGAACGGCGGGTAGAACGGCGAGTAGAACGGCGAGTAGTGCGGCGAGTAGAACGACGAGTAGAACGGCGGGTAGAACGGCGAGTAGAACGGCGAGTAGTGCGGCGAGTAGAACGGCGAGTAGTGCGGCGAGTAGAACGACGAGTAGAACGGCGGGTAGAACGGCGAGTAGTGCGGCGAGTAGTGCGACGAGTAGAACGGCGAGTAGAACGACGACGAGAGCGTCTGTGAAGAGCAGTTGGCTCTTGGTACATAAATGTTTCAAGCTCAGTAGAAGCAATCGCTTCTGTTGCTTCTCTAATTCTTTCAGCAGTGATATGCATATAAACACCTCCTGGCTAATTCGGTACATAATACAATATGTACAAGGAAGGCGTTTGGATATAGTGAAAACATGGAATTTGTCTAAATTTGTGAAAGAAATGGAGTGGTTTTCATGCTTCAAATCCTCGAACATCAAAGAGTGGATATCGCTCTTCAAATAGTAGCTGTGCAAGTAGAAGCTTATCAAGAAGAAGCAAGGCTCATTGGTTTTTCAGATATTCCTCAGCTTACAGAAAGCAAAGAAGATATTATGAAAAGCAAGGAAGTGTTTATCGGAGAAATGATTGAAGGTAAGCTAGCAGGAGTGCTGTCGTTTGAAAAAGAAAATGAGCGATTAACGATTTGCCGCCTCGTTGTGCGTCCTCGGTACTTTCGAAAGGGAATCGGAAGCCGTCTTTTAACACATGTACTTCAAAGATATTCTGAATGTGAATGTATCGTGTCTACAGCCGAAAAAAATACACCTGCGATTAAGCTATACGAAGCTCATCGGTTTTCAATTATAAAACGTACTGCAGCTGCTGATAATCTTGTGTTAGTAACGATGAAAAGAGATTGAGACATCGCTAAATTAATACAAAGACCAACAAATGAGCTACATGCGCTAGTAGGAATCGGCTGCTGATTTCCGTGCAAGACTTCGCTTTCCGCGGGCGGCCGCTGAGCCTCCTCGTCGCTTCCGCTTATCCCGCAGGAGTCTCCGCCTTGCTCTCCAATCAACACAGCTAGTATACTCATAACAATAAAAAAATCCGAACGCGTTGGATTCTCCATCAAGAATCTCGATTCATCGTTCGGATCTTCTTTCAACTAAAATAATGTTGTCCCAGCCTCTACGATGAGAGTGTTTGCTCAGAATAATCTAGAGCTGTATGGCGCTGAATCAGCAGTAAAGCAGCTAAAGTGACAACTGCTCCGATAATAAAAGGCAGCGTCATATTGAGTTTAAAGGCAAATGCACCAAGCAGAGGGCCAAAAATACGCCCTAAGCTATCCATTGAGGCGGTTAGCCCCGAAGCAGAGCCATATCCTACTTTGGTTCTCATCGTAATTAATGAGAGGACACAAGGACGAATAAGGGCATTTCCTGCTGTAAATATGCACAAAAATAAGGTAGCATTAACGGCACTAGAAGATAACAAAATAGACGTAAATCCTATTGCTGAAACCAATAAGCCAATGGCCATCAGCTTTTTTTCATTTCCTTTTTTAAATCGCTGCAGCACACCGCCTTGAATCAGCGCTTGAGTTAAACCGCTCGCCATAAACATCCATCCGATTGTCGTAGGAGTAGCATTAATTTTCGCTATTTGAAAAAATTGAAAAGTAGCTTCTAAACCAGCGAGCGTAAAAGTCGCTAAAAATGAAAGAACATATAAATACTTCATAGCTCCTTGAAAATCTGACGTGAAGTCATGCCATCTCGATGTCTGTACTTTGGCAGCAGATTCTTTTCGTAAAGATTCTTTTAACGTAAAGAATGAGAACGCTGTCATAATCAGTGACAAGATACCAGAGATAACGAAGGGAACAAACAAGCCGAAAGATGAAAGGACGCCGCCTAATGCCGGTCCAAAAATAAAGCCTAAGCCAATCGACATTCCTAACAGTCCCATTGCTTTCGTGCGGTTTTCTTCATCTGTACTATCAGAAGCGTATGCAAAAGCACAAGGAATAACAGCTCCTGCGAACAAACCTCCGATGATGCGCGACGTATACATTAAAGTCAGAGAGTTTTCTGCCACCGAAAAAAGAAAAAAGCTTGCGCTGAAGCCGAGTAAGCCCCAAAGTAATATGGGACGCCGGCCTTTTATATCGGAAAGCTTCCCCCAAAAAGGTGCAGTAATAAAAGATGCGATCGAATAGCTAGCCATTAGTATTCCTAAATTGACCGTGCTTGCACCCGTGGCACGAATAACTTCAGGTACGATGGGGATGATCACTCCAAAGCCGACAAATACCATAAAAATAACAAACATTAACGTTCCAAGCTGTTTGTTCATATGCAATTAAGCCCCTTTCTCTGTAGAACATGCCGTGAGTTTAGTATACCAAATACAAAGAAGTTTTTTACGTATATTTGGTAAAAAGCGTTTTATTTACAAATGGATAACTATGTTAATATTTACCTGTTGTGCTGAGGATGATACAATTAAAAGAAAAAGGACGTGAAGCGATTGCCAATATGGATTGTATTTGCTGGGATCATAGGCGGTCTTTTAGGGTTTGGGGCGCTAGTGGATTATATAGCTAAAAAGAGAAGTATTGAGTTAGATCCAGAAGAAGGAATAAAGAATGCTTCTGATGCAGAACAAATCTATGTGGAAAATTATCTTTATCAAACAAAAGAAAATAACAATCACTTTCAATAAAAAAAGCTTGGAGACGAATCTCCAAGCTTTTTTAATGCGGTAAAAAGATGAGCTGATAGAGAAATAAAACAGCAAAGACATACACAAGCGGATGGACTTGTTTGCCTTTTCCTTTTACCAGCTTCATTAACGGATAAGAAATGAAGCCAAGCGCAATTCCTGTTGCAATACTTGATGTAAGAGGCATCGCTAGAACAACTAAAAAGGCAGGGAACGCTTCATCAAAGTCATTCCAATTAATTTTAGCTACAGCGCCCATCATCAAGCTTCCGACAATAATTAATGCAGGTGAAGTAATAGCTGCTACGCCAGAAACCGAGCTTACAACCGGACTAAAGAACGCTGCAACAATAAATAAAATGGCTACCGTCACACCCGTTAGACCTGTACGTCCGCCTGCTGCTACACCAGATGAAGATTCAACGTAAGCCGTTGTTGGGCTTGTACCAAATAAAGCTCCAATCGTTGTACCAAATGAGTCAGCAAGCAATGCTTGACGTACGCGAGGCATCTTATTACCTTTCATAAGACCGGCCTGTTGAGCTACTCCTACCATTGTACCTGTTGTATCAAAAATTGTAACAAGTAAGAAAGAAAAAACAACTGTGTACAAATCATGATGAATAACATCTCCAAAAGCAGCAAAAGGATTTGAAATCATTAAGCCGTCTGGAAGGTGAGGAGAAGCAAACAAACCTTTATCAAATGAAAGCTGTCCTCTAAAGAAAGCAATTAATCCCGTAATAATCATACCGAAGAATAAAGCGCCGTTTACATTTAGCGTATATAAAATGATTGTAATCGCAAGTCCAATCAGTGTTAAAACTACTTTTTCAGACTGCAAATCACCAAGTCCAATTAAATTTGATTTATTTGCAACAATAATACCGGCTGAACGAAGCCCGATAAAAGCAATAAATAAACCGATACCAGCACTAATCGCGTGCTTTAAATTGTTTGGAATAGCTTCAATTAATTTTTCACGAAACGATGTTAACGATAGGATGATAAAGATAATACCCGCTACGAATACAGCTGAAAAAGCAGTAGCATAGTCGATGCTTCCATTTGAACCAACAACTAAAGCAGCAAAGTATGCATTCATTCCCATACCGGGAGCAATAGCGATTGGATAGTTAGCTGCAAGAGCCATCCATAGCGTAGCTACGACTGCTGAAATAATAGTAGCTGTAAATACTTGATCAAAAGGAACGCCGGCGCTGGACAAAATAACTGGGTTCACAATGACGATATAAATCATGGTTAAAAACGTTGTAATACCAGCTAAAATCTCCGTTTTAGCATCCGTGTTATATTCTTTTAACTTAAACATAAGTAACCTCCAAAAATAACGAACATTAAAAGCAACATGATATATAATATTCGTTTTTTACTTGAAATGCAATAGATTTGCATATAAAAAATCAAAAACTAAAAAAGTGACGATAAAAGAGCTAAAACAAGTGTGAAATATTTCTTATTTTCGGTGCTTTTTATAGTGTGTGCGTATCGAAGAGGCTCATACGAAAAAAAGCCGCTTGGGCTACAGCGGCTATGTTGCTTGTTTTGAGGCAACGACTATCGGAAATTTTATTTTAATGGAAAGAGTTAAATCGTGGTACGTATATTCCAAGCGTCCGTGGTAGTTGGAAACAAGTTCAGAAATGATCCACGTGCCAAGGCCTTCGTGGCGTTCTTTCTTTTCTGTAACATGAAAAGAAGTAAACAAGTGATCTTGACGCTCTCGTGATAAAGGAGCGGTAGAATTGCTGACTTCTAAAATGTAAATGCCACTTCGAATCATACTCGAAACAGTTATCTCTTTTTTCTCAGAAGAATGAGCGGCTTCTAAAGCATTATGCAGTAAATTCATGATGAAATTCATTTGGTCAAGGTGCTTTAAAGGCAGCTGTGATAACGGTGAATCTAATTGAACATTCATATGTATTCCCCACGTATGTGCTTGATTCTTGCATTGATGTACAATAGAAGCAACGTGCGAATGTTCACCTTGAATATATGAATGGGTATCATTCAAAGCTTCAACGTAATCTTGAATGTACTCTTGTGCCTGCTGTCTTTGATTTGTTTCTAGAAGATAGGATACGGCACTGACATGTTTGATAAAATCATGTCTTTCAGCCCTTAACGCTTGAAAAAGCTCATTGTTCTTTTGAATTTCACGTGAAGCACTGCTTTCCCGGTTGGTTACGAATATGTATTGTTGATAAGACGAAAACATGTCGGTCATGTAACCAATCATTGCGATAACGGTTAGGCCAATACTAAAAGGTGAAGATAGGCTAATTAACAGCAGGAAAAAAGACGTCAGTACGATTGCTTTTTTTATATTTATTAAAGGAGCCGTTTGATATTTCTTTCTCCATATGAAAAATGAACCAATTATAAAAGAACTAAGTAGGAGATGTAAACTAACAGGCAGGTCTTTAAAAAAGAGGAGCACGAAAACGGTTAGTAAAACTAGTGTGTAAAATAGTTTCATTTTAGATAGTCCCTCCTTTAAAAGTATTCTTTTTGCAAGATGTCTAAATTTGTTTTCGTGATTAAAGCTGTTTTTTCGGTGCTTTGAAACATCACTGAGTAGGAGTGCTTAGTATACAGGGAGAAATTTTGAATATAGGAAATGTTGATAATAAAAGCTCGATGAGACCTTAGAAAATGACTCGCTGTTAATTCTTTTTCAATTTCGTTTAATGATTGATAGGTACTAAATTCTCCATTTGTCGTTATGATTGTGGTAGAGCGACCCGTTCGTTCTGCAAATATAATATCTTGTTTGTTCAGCACCTGTATTTCGGTTTTTTGTTTTAAAATAAGCTTATCTCTTGTGTCAGTTGATTGTTTTTTTTGATGAAAGCGCTGAATGCCTTTTAACAGACGCTCTTTAGAATAAGGCTTCATAATGTAGTCTAAAACGTTGAGTTCAAATGCATGAACGGCAAAGCCGCTGTGCCCAGTGACAAAGATGACTTGAATATCAAGTGCGTAAGCATTGATAAAGTCTGCAAGCTCATAACCTGATAGCTTTGGCATTTCAATATCTGTAATTAATAAATCAATTTCATTTTTTTTAATTTTGTTATAAGCTTCCTCCGCGCTGCTAGTCGAAAAAAGTATGTCTATATCATCTTCTCTTTCTAAAGAAATCCTCAATTTCTCTAAATCATATGAATGATCGTCCACTAATCCTACCTTCATAAATAAAAACCCTCTTTGTTTCATTCTATTGGATATTACCACACTATTTTACCATGATTT
The DNA here is from genome assembly GCF_042787905.1 of Priestia sp. YIM B13551. Lineage (NCBI taxonomy): Bacteria > Bacillati > Bacillota > Bacilli > Caryophanales > Bacillaceae > Priestia > Priestia sp. YIM B13551. The sequence continues at coordinate 1,715,862 of NZ_JBHZOX010000001.1, read as the reverse complement.
GCAAGATGGAAAGGGCGTTTCGCGACATAAAAAACCCTCTTTATGACAAGACGGAAGATGCTGTATGAAAAATAAGCTAAGATATAGTCAATCACAGTAAAAGGGGAGAGCGGATATGATTGAAATCAAAGGTGTTACGAAATATTTTAAAGAGAAAAAGCAAACAATTGCAGCTGTTCAAGATATTCATGTAACCATCGCACAAGGAGAAATTGTAGGGCTATTAGGTGAAAATGGAGCGGGGAAAACAACTCTTTTACGTATGCTGTCGACTGTACTTGAACCATCGGAAGGTAATATGTTCATTCACGGAATTAACATTCATAAACAGCCCGATAAAATAAAACAAAGAATTGGCGTGCTTTTTGGCGGTGAAACAGGCTTATACGACCGTTTGACCGCTCGTGAAAACTTAGCTTATTTTGCCAAGTTTTATGGCATGAGCAAACATGAAACAAAGATAAGGGTTGAGGAACTGGCCAAACGTTTTGGGATGAAAGACTACTTGGATCGCCGCGTCGGAGGCTTTTCAAAAGGAATGCGTCAAAAAGTAGCCATTGCACGCACTATTCTCCATAACCCGGACGTTATCCTATTTGATGAGCCGACTACAGGGTTAGATATTACATCGGCAAACATGTTTCGTGAGCTTATTAAAAGTCTGCAAAGGGAAGGAAAAACGATTATTTTTTCCAGTCACATTATGGAAGAAGTGGAGATGCTGTGTCAGTCTATCATCATGATTCATAAAGGGAAAATGATTTATCAAGGAACAAATGAACAGCTTTATAAAGAAGAGGAAAGCACAGATTTAAACTACATCTTTATGTCGCGTATCGTGAGGGGGGCTTAATATGATTTGGCATATTTATAAAAAAGAGTTAATTGATTGTTTGCGAGATCGCAAAACGATTATCTTTAGCGTGTTGATTCCAATTTTATTAAATGTAGGGATTATCTTTTTTGCCGACAAAATGATGGCTAGGGATCAAACAGATTCCATGTCTGTAGCTGTTACAAAGAATTCTGATGCCAGTGTGATCGACTGGTTAAAAAACGATGACAACATTAAAGTAATTGAAAGTAAAAATCCACTCAGCGCTGTAGAACAAGGGAAAGCGTTAGCGGCGTTAAAGATACCAGGTGATTTTTCTTCAGAAATGCGTAACATGAAATCGCCAGAAGTTACTGTTTATATTGATTCATCCAGTATGAACTCAGGCGCTACGGCGGATTATATACAAAATATATTGAATAAACATCGAGAAGCTATAGTTAATGAACGTTTAGGTCAATTAAATGTCAATAGTCAAACGATTGCTCCGTTTAATGTGGTTGAAAAAGGAGTGTCTAAGGAAGATGATGGCTCTTTAACTATGATTGCGATGTTTGCTCCAATGATTATCATTATGGGCGTTTTAGGTGGTATTCTTCCTTCTGCAAATGATATCTTTGCAGGTGAAAAAGAACGAAAGACGATGGAAGCTTTATTGATGTCTCCTGTCAAAAGAACTCAATTATTGGTTGGGAAATGGCTGACTATCTCTACATTCGGTATCATAAGCGGCCTTTTGTCGACATTGGCCTTTGTTTTGTCTGTGCGTTATTTAACAACGGTATTAAATAATGCACTGCAGCTTAAGGGGCATTTTACAACCTTTATTTTCTCATTTTTAGTTAGTCTTACTTTACTAGCGCTTCTAGGAGCTATGGTATTATGCATTCTTAGCCTTTTAGCAAGTTCGGTCAAAGAAGCGCAAAGCTACACATCCCAGATTATGATGGTAGCGATACTTCCATACTTTTTACTGATGGGAAAATCCGTACACGAACTGCAGCCAAGCGGATTCTTAATTCCTATTTATAACGTATTTGCACTTATGAAACAGCTTCTCTACGGTGTCTATGACATGCAGAGTCTTGCCTATACAATAGGAAGCTTGTCGGTTTGTACAGTTGTTTTATTTACGATTGGTTATACGATGTTTACCAAAAGCCGCTGGGTGCTTGGTAAAGGGTAAGAGGCTGGGACAAAAGTAGTTTAGTTGAAGGAAGATCCGAACGATGAGTCGAGGTTCTTGATAAAGAATCCAACTCGTTCGGATTTTTTCATTGTTATGATTATCATGTATGTAGATGCTTCTAGCTGTTGATTGGAGGGAAAGACGGAGGCTCACCGGCTGCCCGCGGAAAGCGAAGTCTTGCCCAGAAATCAACAGCGGCGTAACAAGCGATTCATAATATCCCATTTATCGGTCTCTAGATTGAATTGATTTAATTATGTCTCAGCCTTTTTGTAGGGAAATAGAGCTTAAAAGAGAATGTAGAAAGAAAGGAGAGTGAAACAGTTGCATCCTATTATAGTAGAAGAAATTCCTCATTCGATAAAGAAGTATGTAAAGCAAATCGAAAAAGTAACGTTTCCAAAGCAAGGGTGTACATCGGATGTTGGGATCCTTCATACCGCTAAAGGGAGATATGTTTTAAAGCGGGCAAAAAGGGAAAAGTACAGAAAATGGTTATATAAGGAATATTATGTATTAAAAAATATACAGGCACTGGCGGACTTTCAAAGCCCGAGTGCTTACAAATTCGTTCAAACAGCTGTTGTTGACTGGAGCGGAGGAACTTGCGGAGATGCTCGTTATGATATGGCGCTTGCTGTGCGCTTTGAAGACGGAATCTTTACAGGTAAAGAGCGCGCGTCTTTTTTTAAGGATATGGCAAGCCGATTTCACAGCACGAATTTTGTTATTTTGCAGAAGGATTGTACGAGTTTTTCTAAGCGATAATGACATCATTTTCTTCATTTGTTGAACGTCCACTTTCTTTGACGAATTCATACTAGTTTTGTCACGTATGAAGGGATTTAAAAATTTCTCTCGAAATGGCTAGTAAATGAAAAAAATGGAGGGATAGAACATGACGATGAAAACGGTAGATGTGGCAAAGTCGCTGGGAATACATCCAAGTACGGTATTAAAATGGGTTAAAATGGCCGATATCGAGCTAGAGAGAAATGAGTCGGGACACTGTGAGTTTACAGAAGAAAATGTTGAAGCACTTAGAAACTTTCAAAAAAACCGCAATCGTCAAGCCGTCGTCAAAGTGGTAGAAAAAGTAGTAGAAAAAGAGGAAGTCGTTATATCTGATGAACGTGCGCAAGACATGCAAAAGCAGCTTGATCAGCTTTTTTTAAGGCTGATTGAAAATGAAAAGCGTACAGAAGAAAAAGCAGGAGAAGTAGTGACGTTTCAAATTTTAGAGCATCGTTCAGAAATCGATCGATTAAATAAAGTTATTACGAAATTAGAAAATCGAGTAGTTGAACTTGAAAGTCAGTTAAAAAGTGAAGATAGCTTAAAAGCCAAAAAGCCTGTTCCTAGATGGAGAAGCTTTTTAACCGGTATTTTTAGCTACTAGCAGCGATTTACCATAACGGTAAATCGCTTTTTTTATGGAATTTTATGAAAAATACATCAATTCGTACAGGTTTGTGGAAAAAAATCTCAATAATAGTTGACGAAACGCTTAGTAATTTGATAAAACTAATTAAGTTAAGAAAGTGAAATACTTTCGTAAATACATATTCGTTATCATGTGATAGCGTTAAGGAGAGTGACAAGTGAAAAAAAGAGAAGAGCTCGTTCAAGAAATGGAGACGCTGTTTCGCTTTGTGTTCAGACAGCTTCGCCAAGAAATTAATGAAGTATACAATTCAGAGCTATCAACAAATGAATTTATGGTGCTTCGTATGCTGGTTGATTCCGGCAGGCAGCGATCAACTGATTTATCAAAGTATCTTCAAGTGTCAGCAAGCCACATTACGGCGGTAACCGACTTGCTTTTATCAAAAGGCTACATTGCACGCAAACGGTCTGAAAACGATCGGCGTATTATTGATATTGAACTGACCGAGGAAGGACAGGATATTTTTAATGCTATTCAAGAGAAGAAACGAGCCTATTTCCTTGAGCGTTTTGAGCACTTTACAGATAAAGAAATTGAAACGGTAAATAAACTGTTTCACAAAATTAAAGGCGATCAAAAATAAAGCGCTTTAAATACGGAAGAATAATCAGTGAGTATGAGCTTCACTGATTATTTTTTTGTTTTAAAACGCAAAGAGTATAAAAGGCAAGTTAGTTGGTGAGAACATAAAATCAGCGTATAATAATAGAAAGAACACATGAAGGAGGTCATCTTTTTGACAGAACAATATGAAGTAGCAACTTTTGCCGGAGGCTGTTTTTGGTGTATGGTGAAGCCATTTGACGAACAGCCAGGCATTATAAAAGTTGTATCTGGCTATACAGGCGGTCACAAAGAGAACCCGACGTACAAAGAAGTATGCTCAGAAACAACGGGCCATTATGAAGCGGTCCAAATTACATTTGACCCAGAAGTTTTTCCATATGAAAAGCTTTTAGAACTATACTGGCCTCAAATTGATCCAACGGATGCAGGCGGACAATTTGCCGATCGAGGCGACTCGTATCGAACAGCTATCTTTTATCACAATGAACACCAAAAGACACTAGCTGAAGAATCTAAGCAACAATTAGAAGCAAGCGGCCGTTTTTCTGAGCCGATTGCTACACAAATTCTACCGGCAAAACCGTTTTATGAAGCGGAAGAATACCATCAAGGTTACTATAAGAAAAATAAATTCCGCTATGCTATGTATCGACGCGGGTCTGGACGTGATCGTTTTATTAAAGAAAACTGGAAAGACTTTAGACACGACGAGCAGCTGAAAACGACATTAACGCCTATTCAATATGAAGTTACTCAAAATGACGCAACGGAACCTCCGTTTCGCAATGAATTTTGGGACCATACAGAAGATGGTATTTATGTAGATATCGTATCAGGAGAGCCGTTGTTTAGTTCAACTGATAAATATGATGCCGGATGCGGATGGCCGTCTTTCACAAAAGCGATTAATAAAGATGAAGTAAAAGAAAACATGGACGTTAGTCATAATATGGTTCGTACAGAAGTACGAAGCAAAACGGCTAACTCTCATTTAGGCCATTTATTTGATGATGGTCCGCAAGATGCAGGCGGCTTGCGCTACTGCATCAACTCAGCGGCTCTTCGCTTTGTTCCGAAGGAAGATTTAGAAAAAGAAGGATACGGGGAATACGCTGTTTTATTTAACAAATAAAATAATATGAAAGAAAGAGCGTGATTCAACTTAAAGTTGGCTCACGCTCTTCTTTTTGTGCTTTCTTTTGTTTTATTTTGGCTCGAATAAGGCTATAGAGAAAAAGGAAAGGAATGTAGCCATAAATAAAGTAAAAGCCGGTCATGGATAATCGTGTATTAAGCTGATCGATGGTTTCTCTATCATCAAAGAAAATAGAAAAGCCAAGAAGAGCAATAAGAACTAATATGAGAAAAATCGTAGGCGGCTTATTAAATGTTTTACTAAATCCACGAATTGTACACCATACGCTGACAGCAATAGTAGGAAGAACGACTAAAAGCCACAGAGAAATTAAAATATATTCAAAACGCTGTAAAAATGGGATTTCAATAATTTTAGCCATTGTTAAAGTTGGCCAGATGGTATGGCCTAACTGTCCTTGACTAAAGTAAGCAAATGACACTAATGCTGTGCACAAATATAAAAAAGTACTGAACAAAACGCCATATTGCCCCCACTTCTGACTAGTAGCGCCATTTTTTATAAATGGATAGAAAAAAAGCACGGATTCAAATCCCAAATTCTCAAAGGTCATCATTTTAGTTGAAATTAAAAATTCCCATATTGTGTGGTCAAATAAAGGAAATAAATTATTAAGGTGCCCATACTTTAACGGATAGAGTAAGGCAAATACTAGCGGCAAGGGAAGCATGACTCCAAAAAAGGCAATTCCAGTAATCACACGAAACCCACCGGAAACTGTGTAGTAAATAATAGGCAGGTATACAAGTGATACCACCCATGTTTCTAACTGTGGAAACATCCATATTTGCAAAATCTCTACATATGTTCGGTAAATCGTTAATGCAAAGATAAAATAATAAATGGAAGCGGCAAGGGTTAAAGCCCCTCCAAGGTATTTTCCAAAATATAGCCGGTGAATATCAATAATATCGCTGTTTTCACGGGTTAAAATATTAAAAATCATTGCCAATAAAATACAGGTGCTGATCGCTGCAAGGATGATAGATATCCATGCTTCATATCCGGCACCTTTAATAATATAACGCTGAAATCCTAGTATTCCAACGCCAATCTGAGTAGAGTGAACTAAGAAAAAAAGAAAAGAAGGGGAAACTTGATTTTCTTCTTTAATTGTATTGTGCATCTTTTCTTCCTCCTAGTTGCTAATACCGGTTTGAATAAGATGAACGCGAGCTTTTACTTCAATATTCATATCCGGATATTGCGATTTGAATTTTTCACTGTTAAACCCGCGTGTTTTACTTCGAACATAATCTGTAAAACAAATGGGATCGATTTTGTGCTGCTGAAGCTTCTTAATAAAGGCATCCCCATCTTTTTCAATATCTTTTTGAAGCATTTTTTCAACCATTTTAATACTAGCCGGGTCTGTTAAATCTATCCATCCGGGAAACTCTTTTACAAGGCCGTCGACAGTTAAGTGTGCAACAATACTTGGATGTTGATGATTTCCTTTAATTTCATACTTTGTTTTGGTGCGCAAGTTTTGAAGAATGATCTCGCCCTTACGGTCACTCTCTTTAATTTTTACTGAGTAGCGGCCGTGCTTTGTTCCGCTTGTTAGCAGCTTAAATAAAAACGTTTCTTTCATTCCGATAGTTGTAACGACTTTTTGTTCTTTAAATAGCGCCAGGCCTTTTAACTTAATGGCATCCTTTTCCTGAGCTAAAACAGGAAGGTACGGGTCGCGGTCGTCACTAAAAAAACTAAATAAAAAAATTTGTAAATTGGTGTTAGGTAAATTTTCTGTGCGGATATTTTGTTCGATTAAATTAGAAATAAACTGATAGTCCTTAATTTTCTTTTTGGTAACGGAACTCAATAATTCATGTGCGTTGCCATCTACAATGCTTAATTTAATATTACGTCCAAGGTCTGGATTTCTAGCAATTGTGTTTACTAATTCTTCCACGCCATGTGTTGCAAATTCTTTTCCCATGACGATGCTCCTTAACTGCCCAAAAGCGACCGGAAGAGATGATTTATTGTTTAAGCGAAGTGGAATATCAAATGATGAATTAGCAGTAGCCGCAATGATACTTGGCTCTTCCGTTGGGCCGTATTTATAGATAGGGTATAAAATGGTTCCTCTGACTTTATTGCTTTGAGGAATATAATCATATCCTAGGGAGTTAACTACTTGAATTTCGTCAATCGTTTCACGGTCTGCACAGCTCGTTAAGAAAGTAAGGCAAGTGCATAAAATAAGTATTCTCTTCATGACGTTTCCCCGCTTTACTCATTATCTAAATTACTTTTTCGTTTCATCTTATTCGCTTTATTAGGGTTATAGCGAAAGCGTTCTAAAGGACGCAAGTAACTTGGACGCTTTGCTGTATGACTATAGGGCAATCGCAGAAAGGTATCCCTATACTCTGTTGGACGAAACGGAAAAAGCGGAACAAGATAAGGCATGCCCAAAGATTTTAAACGAAGCAAGTGAACCAGCAAGAAGCAAAAGCCAAAGGTGATGCCGACTAAACCAAACGCAGTAGCAAACAAAATAAACGGAAAACGTAATAACCGGATGGTATTAGACATTTTAAAAATAGGCGTTGTAAAAGAAGCTAAAGCTGTCAGTGAAACAATAATAAGCAAAATATTGCTTGTTAACGCCGCTTCGACTGTTGCTTGCCCAATAACAATCCCGCCTACGATTCCCAGCGTTTGACCTACTTTTGTTGGAAGCCTGGCTCCAGCTTCTCGAAGCAGTTCAATGGTGATTTCTAAAAAAAGTACTTCGATGACCGGTGGAAAAGGAACGTTTGTCCTTGAAAAAATAATAGGACCCAGCAAATCTTTTGGAAGCATCTCATAATGATACGTAACAATGGCTACATAAAGAGGCGTAGCAAAAATAGAGAAAAAGACGCCCAAAATACGAATAACCCGGAAAAATGACCCTAGAACCCACGGTAAATAGTAGTCTTCAGGTGAAATAAAGAAGTCAAGCAATGTTGAAGGTCCCGTAACTGCGTAGGGTGAACCACTCGAAAAGAAGGCAGCTTGCCCGTTTAACAGACTAAACAAGACTCGATCAATCCGCTCTGTTGTTAAAAAAAGCGGAAACGCCGTAGAAGAATTATCGGAAATTAATTGATCAAGCATTGTACTATCAAAAATGACGTCGAAATCTATATCTTCAAGGCGCTGGGTCATGGTGTCTACGTGCTGAGGGTTCGTTACGCCTTCTAAGTAAACAAGCACCACGCGCGTTTTCGATTTATTTCCTACGGTGAGTTCTTTAAAAATAAGGTTTTCGGAAATGACCGTTTTTCTCATTAAATAGAGATTGACATCTAAATCCTCTACAAAACCAATTTTAGGACCAACGACGCTGAACTCATTTTCTGTTTCGTTTTCTTTTCGAAACCCCGTATCAAAGCTTTGAACTTTAATAAGAGCTACTAGCTTATCGTCTTTATGCAGTTGAAACATCACATAGCCGCGCAGCATCTTTTCTAAAATTTCTTTTGTATCTTTTGTGACTGAAATATCTTCAATCGGCAGAACATTTTCAACTTCATATATACTGCTTAACGTGAAGTCTAGTTTTTGAAAAGGCTCAAGTATTTTATCTTCAACACTTTGCATGTTTACGAGCTGTTTAAAATAAGTAATGATGTATTTTCGGTGCTGCGAGCCAATGGCTAATGTTGTAAAATCACTTGATTTTTTAAATTGGTTAATCAGTTCATCCAATGATTTTTTGGGCTGATCGTCTGCATTTTTTCTTTTAAATAAATGTTTAAACATAACCGTGCCCCTCGCTTGACTTTCTATTACTGGTAGTTTGTTCATGTACTTCCTTTTTATTCGACTATTTTTTCTTAAGAAGAAAGGAAGAATATAAAGACAAACTTTACACTCTTTTACAGCAGATAAACAGTGGGTTTACGTTTGAATGGTAACTTTAGACATGTCGAAGACAATTAAATAAAGGAGCGGGTACATTTATATGAAGAAAAAATTAGCAGGTATTACACTGGCAGGAGCAGTAGCATTGGCCTCGTTTGGTGTAGGAAACTCACTTATTCAAACGGAAGCAAAAGTGGAGCATAAGTCAGCTAAGAAACCTCAAAATGTCATTATGATGGTAATGGACGGGACGAGTTCAAATGCTACTACACTCGCAAGATGGTACAAGGGAAAACCGTTACATATGGATCAGCTGATGGCCGGGGGAGTACGTGCGTATTCGGCAGAATCTGCTATTACAGATTCCGCTCCGGCAGCTACTGCTTTAGCAACAGGAAATAAATCAAATTCAGGTTATGTAGGTGTGCTTCCTTCAGTAGTGAATACACCTGGGGTTAAATCCGTAGAAAAAGAAGATCAATTTCGTCCCGTAGCAAACGTTCTAGAAGGAGCAAAGCTTTCAGGGCGCGCGACAGGAATTGTGGCTACTTCTGAAATCCAGCACGCCACACCAGCTGGTTTTTCAGCCCACAACTATAGCCGTGATGATTTTCAAACGCTAGCGGAGCAGCAAGTGTATCAAAACATTGATGTAGTGCTTGGAGGAGGTAAGCAATCTCTTCTTCCAGGAAAAGAAGAAAAAAGCCGGAAAGACGGTGAAAACTTAGTCAATGTATTGAATAAAAGAGGATATGACTTTGTAGAAAATAAAAAGGAATTAGAGCAGTCACGCGCCAAAAAAATCTGGGGGAGCTTCACCGACCGAGACTTAGCGTATGATATGGACCGACCGCAGACAAAAGCAGAACAGCCAAAGTTGTCCCAGATGACAAATAAAGCAATAACAACACTATCAAAAGATAAAGACGGTTTTTTCTTATTTGTTGAAGGAAGCAAAACCGATTGGGCAGCTCATGCAAATGATCCAATAGGAATGATTAGCGATGTACTAGCGTTTGATGAAGCAGTGGGCAAAGCAGTAGAGTTCGCTAAAAAAGATGGAAATACGATGGTTATTGCGATTGCCGATCACGGAAACAGCGGTCTTTCAATCGGTAACGCAAATACAACAAAAGGATACGATACCACACCTGTTTCTGCTTATATTGATCCATTAAAAAAAGCAAAAATGACATTAGAAGGTGCTACGTCTAAATTAAAAGAAGATTTATCAAATAAAGAAGAAGTAGCTGCTTTGTATGGTTTATCAAATCTAACTTCAGAGGAAAAAGCGCAGCTGACTAAAGCAAGAGATAAAAAAGAAATCAGTGCTACACTATCGAAGTTATTAGCCAACCGAGCAAACCTTGGATTCACAACAGGCGGTCATACGGGTGAGGATGTATTTCTGTATTCATACGGCGTAAATCGACCAACGGGGCACTTTGATAATACGGATATTGCCAAACATATGGCTAAATCAATGAATATTAACTTAAATGAGTTAACAAATGAATTATTTATTGAAGCGAATAAAGCTTTTAAAGGCTCAAAGGTAGCGGTTGACTCAAAAGACAAAAACAACCCTGTGCTGGTTGTTACAAACAATAAGCGAACGGTGCGTTTCCCAGTAAATAAAAATATTGCTATTGTAAATGGAAGAGAAATTCAAATGGACAGCGTAGTGGTACAGGATAAAAAGAATCGCTTCTTTGTATCGAAACAAGCACAGCAAATTGTAAAAAATGAAAAATAAGAAATGAATGCAAAACAGGCTGGGTTATAACTTTAGGCCTGTTTTTTTACAAATAATAGCTGGTTAATTAGGTTATGTAGCCGTTATAGAGGAATGAAGCTATTTATTTTACAAATAAATAGCTTTGAACTCTTAAAGGAATGGAAAGTCTTAACCTTTAAATATATGTGATTTATACTATGAAATGGTATAATAATCATAGTTCTAAAAGGAACTAGTTCGGAATACATATGTAAGTTCATAACTTTGTATGCTAAAATTTTTATAATAAAATGAATAAAAAATACATAAATTCTTTTGGATGAAATCACAAAGTCAAGGTTATTAAGGACAATATGTAAGTAATTACCTTGAAAAAAAAGTAAAAAAATTAATAAAAGTATGGGTGAAAGAGCGTGCCGCCTTTATCGAAAATGTTAAATAAAGATTTTGGCATGCTGATTTACAGATTATAAAAAGGGTATTAAATCATTGTTAGGAAAATAAATGATAATAGATAAACGGTTTTTATTTCTTCTTCTAGAAAACCTACAATTATTGCAATATTCCCCATGAACAATCGTTATGTGTTCATTAACGATTAGCGTCCGTGTAGATCATTCATCTCACCATAAAAACACTATAAAGATGTGTAGACATGCATAAAACAGAATGGGCAATAGTTCGTACTATACTTTAACATTGTATCCTAGGGGGAGTCAGGATGAACAAAATTAACTTAATTATTGCCGATGATAACGAAGATTCGGTTGAAATTTTAGATTACTTTATAGAACAGCTTCCGGAATTTGAAGTTATCGGAATCTGTAAAGACGGAGAGCAGCTCGTACAGGAAGTGATGGTTAAAAGTCCAGACCTTTTGCTTGTAGACATTAATATGCCTACGATTAACGGTGTAGATGCAATAAAAAAGTGTCTGCGTATTAAGCCGAATTTAAAGTTCATTTTTATTACAGGTTATGATGAATTTGCTGTGAAGGCATTTGAGCTGTCAGCACTGGATTACATTGTAAAACCGATTGAAAAAACAAGGCTTTATATGGCGTTAGAGCGGGCAAAAAACTCCATTAGAATTGATAGAAATCAGTCAAAAAAGCCAGGTGAGCAATTAAAAAGACTGCCTGTAAAATTTAATGGATCTACTTACTACATTCCAATTGATCAAATTATTTTTATCGAAAAATCCGGAAAAAAATGCTTGATCTATACTCAATCACGTGTCTATGAGACATATGAAAATATTAGTGATATCTATATGTATTTGAACCCTTCTGTATTTAGTCAAACACACCGGTCTTATATCGTGAATTTACAGAAAGTTTCGCACATCACACCAAAAAACGAAACATATCTTGTTTATTTCTTAGAAATTGATGAATATGCTCATATCTCAAAATTAAAAATCCAAGACGTTCAAAAACAGCTGCATCAGTTAATGATGAATTAAGAGATGCTGCTGCTTCTAAAATAGCTATGCTGATGAAAGGACGAAGCTTATGTAAGTTTCGTCTATTTCATGTGTCTGCTTTCGGAATAAATGATCGTAATATAGTTCTTATGAGGAGAGTTAGATAGAAGAAGTAACGTTGAAGTGAAAGGAAAGAAAATGATTTCAATTACTGGTCACTATAATGAATTTACCGTATTTCTTGCTGTCATTGTAGGAATTCTTGCCTCTTATACAGCACTTGATATTATGAGTAAAATGATGAAAAAACAGCGGAACAATTATTTATGGCTTACACTGTCAGCGGCTTCAATGGGGATTGGAGTGGGGGCGATGCACTATATTGCGATGCTTGCTTATTATGTGCCTGTTAGCTTTCATTTTAATGCTGTACTTTCTGTCATTGCTTTAATAATAGCGATTAGCGGATCACTAGGTGCGTTTTGGACATTTTGGAAATGGGGCACGTCGGTATGGTCAGGGCTCATTTTGGGAAGCAGTATTCTGGGTACACATTATATTGCCATGGCAGCAATCGAAACAGAAGCACACATCCATTATGCCGTGCTATCTGTTTTGCTTTCCATCATCATCGCCCTGGTCGTTGCATTTTATGCGATGCACTTGTTTTTTCGTTCGAAAAGCGTGAAAGCTAATCCGTTTCTCAAACTTGTTAGCTCAATTTTGCTGGGCATTGGAATTTCAGCTATGCATTTCATCAGTATGTATGGAATGAAGCTGCATATTGAACACTCAGTTGTCAGAAGATGGGGCCAGTGGCTGCCTTATCAAGCGCCATTTTCCAATATGATTGCAAGTATCACGATTACGCTACTCATTGTCTTTCTGCTCGTTGCGGCTTTTAAGCGCCAGGAAGAAGTGAGGGATAGTCAACTAAAAGAAGAGTATTATCAATCTCTTTTTAACTACAATCCCAATATTGTGTGTGCGGTTGATTTGTACGGCAATATTCAAACGATTAATCCAAAAGGAATAGAACTAACAGGATACACGTTGCATCAAATGGAGAAAATTCCGTTTCCCTATATGTTTAGAGAAGCTGAAAAAGCTGAAGAATATATGTGGAAATCCCTGAGCGGAGACTCTGTTTATTATGAGGCAACGCTCATTCGCAAAGATAATCAGCCTGTATATGTTGAAGTAACGCAAATGCCTATTATTGTTCATGGTCAAATTAAAGGCAGTTACGTCATTGCCAAAGATGTGACAGACCGAAAAAAGGCGCAACAGCAGCTTCTGGATTTACAAGAAGATTTAAAACGCACGCTTTCACAGCAAGATGGCGCTATTTTTAAATTTGTGAAAAACGATGAAGGGTATATTCATACCATGTGCGAAGGCAAAATGATTCGTGAAATGGGATATGAGGAAATAGATGTTGTCGGTAAAACACTTGAAGAATTTTTACCTGAATCCTACGCAAAAGAAAATAAGGGGTACTATGAGAAAGCATGGGCGGGAGAGAAAGTATCGTATGAAGTACTTTTGAACGATTTTGCTTACTATACGAAGTTAATACCTCATATTTACAAAGGAGAAGTAAAAGAAGTTATTGGTTCTATAGTAGATGTTACCGATCTTCACGAAGCAAGAGAAAAGCTGGCTAAAAGTGAAAGCATGTATCGCTCCGTTCTTTCTACGATGTCAGAAGGGGTTGTGTTTCATGATCTTGAAGGAAACTTAATTGCTGCTAATGCGTACGCTGCTAAAATCTTAAACGTGCCTTATGACCAAATATTGTCGGTTAACCCGTTTGGTTTAGACTGGGAAATCATTCATCCTGACGGCACACCTTTTGCACTGGAAGACATTCCATCTGTTCGATGTCTTCGTACAAAAGAGCCTGTGCGAAATACAGTTATGGGCATTTATTTAAATGAGAAAAAGTTGACTTGGCTTTCGGTGAATGCTGAACCTCTTCAAGAAAGCAAATATTATAAAGGTGTAGTTGTCACGTTTTATGATATTACAAAACAGCAGGAACAAGAACAAGATTTGCTTCATTCTAATCAGCAAATGATTATAGCAAAAGAAGAAGCTGAAAAAGCAAATCAAGCCAAGTCTGAATTTTTATCAAAAGTAAGCCATGAGCTTCGTACGCCTTTAAACAGTATTTTAGGTTATGCACAGATATTGGAAGAGCAAGGGGAAAAAGATTTAACAGAAAAACAATTGAATCGTATACGAAAAATTTTAAAAGCAGGTAATCATCTTCTTTATTTGATAAATGAAACGCTTGATTTATCGAAAATTGAATCAGGTCACTTAGCGATTAACCTTGAACCGGTGTCGGTAAAAGAGGCGATTGAAGACGCGCTTAAAATTATGAAACCATTAGCAAAAGATAAGCATAGTATACTTTATACTCGCTTTCATGCATACCAAGAAGTCTTTGTTGAAGTAGATGAACTTCGGTTTCAGCAGATCTTATTAAATCTGCTTACAAACGCCATTAAATATTCGCCCGCTTATCGCGATATCACTATCTATACCGAGATCACTCAGCATCACGTAACCATATTGATTGAAGATAGGGGCTTTGGAATTCCAGCTTCAGAATTGAATCGGATTTTTGAGCCTTTCTACCGTGTAAATAGACTAGAAAAAGACGGAACAGGGATTGGATTGGCGCTTGTAAAGCAGCTTGTTGTATTAATGAATGGTACGTGCGGAGTGCGAAGTGAAGAAGGAAAAGGCAGTACATTTTGGGTGCGTTTTCCCTTAGTACATCCACCTGTTCCTAAACGATTATCCAGTGAAGGAGAAGCCGAGCCGTTTTTAGGTTTTTCCATGCCGACATCAATTGTATATATTGAGGATAACGATACAAATATTGAGCTTATGCAATCGATTCTTTCTCCATATAAAAACGTTAAGCTTTTAGTTGCCAAAACAGGAGAAAACGGCATCGGGCTAATCAGGTCTATTTCACCGGATATGATCTTAATTGATATTGATCTGCCTGATATGAATGGTTTTGAGGTATGCACACAGCTGCAGCTAGAAAAAGAATTGAAGCATATTCCGCGAGTCGCCCTGAGTGCAAGCGCGATGCAAAGCGATATTGATCAAGCTTTTTTAGTCGGCTTTAGTGAATACGTAACAAAGCCTATTCATATTTCAACGTTTTTGAATGTATTAAAACGCTTAACAAAAGCTTAACAAAAGTTTAGAGGGCTTTTAATTGACTTATTAGTGAACCTTTTATAAAATAAAAACAACTTAATACATTTACTTCTTACGGAGTAAAGGGGAGTAGCGTCAGGGAAACCTGAAACAAAGTCGTCATTACATGGAGTATTCCATCGGCTTTGTTGGCATAATGATTATGCTTAGCAAGACCTTTGCCATATTTGGCAAAGGTCTTTTTGTGTTTTATTCCGGTAATGAGGATAAATAAACTTATATAAAGAAACGAGAGGGGATTTTTATGGATGCATCGCTTTTGTTAGAGTATGGATGGGTATTGCTAGTTCTAGTTGCATTAGAAGGAATTTTGGCGGCGGATAATGCTCTTGTGATGGCCATTATGGTCAAACATTTACCGGAAGAAAAACGCAAGAAGGCATTATTTTACGGACTAGCCGGTGCCTTTATTTTTAGATTTGGTTCATTGTTCTTGATTTCATTTTTAGTCGACGTATGGCAGCTTCAAGCTATAGGAGCCATTTACTTGTTGTTCATTTCCATTAATCATATTGTGAAGCGATATGTGAAAAAAGACGATCATGAAAAAGTGAAAGAAGCAGACGAGAAAAAGGGCTCAAGTTTCTGGATGACGGTTTTAAAAGTAGAAATAGCAGATATTGCTTTTGCCGTTGATTCAATTTTGGCCGCTGTGGCTCTCGCCGTTACATTGCCAACAACAGATCTTCCTCAAATTGGCGGACTCGATGGGGGACAATTCTTGGTGATTTTCGCCGGAGGAATTATGGGATTAATTATTATGCGTTTTGCTGCAACTTGGTTCGTCAAGCTATTAAATACGCGCCCAGGCCTAGAAACGGCGGCTTTTGCTATTGTAGGGTGGGTAGGGGTTAAGTTAGCGGTTTATACCCTTGCTCATCCGGAGTTAGGTATTATTAATGAACATTTCCCTGAATCAAAAGTGTGGAAAATTACGTTTTGGATTGTGTTACTTGCCATAGCAGTTTCAGGCTGGTTTCTATCTAAAAATAAAGAACAAACTGATCTTGAAGGCTCAGAGAAAGAAAAAGAATCGTTAAAAAAAATTGAAAATCAATAATAAAAAAAACGCGCCTTCAATGCTAATTGAAGGCGCGTTTTCTATATTGAGACAAAATGCCTAGTTTAGATTGTTTAGATAAAGGGTAAAAGAACTAACTACTGTTTAATTACTTTATATCCGAATGTTTTGCTTTTTCGTTCATATTCTGTAGAGAACAGAAGCAGCCGTGAGTAATTCAGTTCAATGAAGTTTATTTCAGTTTATAAACATATATTTCAAATGTATGTTAATTGGTAAAATTGAGCTATTATGGGTTATAATAAAGGGAAATTAAGAGGAGCAGAGCGCTTCTAAACCCTGTTCGTCATCAAAAGAATGGATATTAACATGGTATAAAGTAACTGAGTATAGTAAAAGAGGTGAAGCCAATGCTCACAAAAGTTCAAACGCCTCCATCGCTTGAAACGCTTGTACTGACGATTCAGCAAGGGGATAAACAATTACATAACGAAATGATTCAACAATATAAACCGTTTATTGCTAAAGTTGTTTCAGCTGTATGTAAACGTTATATAAGTGAAGCTGACGATGAATTTAGCATTGGTCTGATTGCATTTAATGAAGCCATTGAAAATTACACAATCCAAAAAGGCAGATCCCTTCTTGCATTTGCGGAACTTATTATTAAAAGAAGAGTAATTGACTATATTCGAAAAGAAAAGAGAAATCAAACGCTGCTCTATAACCGAATTGAAAATGAAGGTTTTATTCAAGGTAAGGTAGAAAGGGATATATCGCTTTCTAACTATAAAAGGCAAAGTGAAACTTCATATATTCAAGAGGAAATGACTTATTTTTGTCAGACGCTAAAATTGTTTAAATTAACTCTTGAAGACATTATTAACACGTCTCCTAAACATAAGGATGCAAGGGGAAATGCAGTGGAAGTTGCATCCTTTATCGTCAAGGAAAAAGAATTAAAAGATAAGCTGTTTTTAAAGCGGCAGCTTCCTATTCGCTTGATTGAAAAACATGTGAAAGTGAGCCGGAAAACAATTGAAAGAAACCGTAAATATATTATCGCGATGGTTATTATATTAGCGGGGGACTACGTGTATTTAAAAGACTATATTATGTAAGAAAAAGGCACACGCAGGTGCCTTTTTTAGCCATGTTATGAAATTATGTTTTATTTTTGTGTGCTGCCGCTTAAGTGAGCTTGAGCTTGTTGCACCAAGCGTTTTGTGATTTCTCCGCCTACTGAACCGTTGCTGCGTGCAGCAGTGTCAGAACCTAGAGTTACCCCAAATTCTTGAGCGATTTCATACTTATATTGATCTAAAAATTGTTCTACACCTGGTGTTAATAGTTTATTTGTTCTAGCCATGATTAGTCATCTCCTTTTTTAGTGGTACAGCAGTTTACTGCTGTACCTGTATTATTTGTTGTTTCCTATTTTGCATACTGGTAATGGTTTGCAAGAAAGTATAAAAAAGCCCAGCTTTCAAAGAAGCTGGGCTTTTTTATATATTATTTTACAACTGCATATTGCTCAAGAGACTGAGCAAATGACTTTTGAAGAGATTTTACTTGTTCTACGTATGCATCAGATACGTGTTGGAATTCTTGGCGCGTTTTCTTTTGCTCTTCTACTAATTGTGTTACTACTTGATGATATTGTTCTTGAGCTTGCTTTACTAAAGAATAGCTTGATTTGCTTTGGTTAAGAGAAAGCTCTTGTAATTTATTTAATGCTTCATGCGTGCGGTTTGTCCATTCTTCATAAGAATCGGCAACAGCGTTTCCAGCTGTTTTACGTAAGTTTTCAACTGTTTTTTGTTGAAGATCTTCTAATTCAGCTTTCCATTGTTTGTCTGTTGCTTGAAGTTGTTCAACTGCTTTTGTTACAAATTCTTGCTGTTGCTCAAGTGCTTTTAACGTCCATTGCTCAATTTGTTTGTTTCCTTCTGCAATGTTTTGTAACCCCTTTGTCCATTGTTCCCACATTGCATCAATTACTGTATCATACTTTACTGTTGACATAATCAAATTCCTCCTTGAATAATTTGGTCTGGCGAACAGTTATCGTAATGAACAAAACGTTAAAGAAGAAATTCGTAGTTGTGTGATAAACCTAACATTCCGCGCTCGCTGGTTGACCGTGAAATTTAATATTATATTAGGAAACGCAGATGTACTGCGTGAATCCCTTTAATCGTTTTCTTCCTCTTTTGATTCTTTTGACTTTTTAGAAGAAGAAGAGCTAAAAGGGAACAACATGTCGGTATACATGTGAAAAAATGAATCTAACATGTTTTGATACTGTTCAAGTGAATTAGCCCACATGCTTAAATATTGTTCGCCGGCATCTGTTAATGAATAAATCCGGCGTGCAGGTCCTTCAGCTGACGTATCCCATTGCGATGTAATCAAGTTGTCTTTTTCAAGCTGTCTCAGCGTGCGGTAGACATTTCCCTGATCAACTGATGTGAATCCAAAGCTCATTAGTTGCTGAATGAGCTTGTAACCATGTAGATTCCAACCTCTTAAACTTAAAAGAAGAAAAGGAACCATCAAGTTTTTTGGTGCACCGCTAATCGATTTTTCTAAGTTGTTTGAATTAGAGGTGTTATCTTTTTCACTTGATCCCAAGGTAATCACCCCTTCGAAAAAAGAGAATTTGTTTTCTATATGTGTAATTTACACCTAGATGAAAAAATTGTCAACACTTTAAAACAGGTCTTTCAAATACAGGAAAAAAGAACGATTTTTTGGATTTCGACAAAAAGCGTCAAAAAAATTCAAAAATAAACAAAGATTTAGAATTGTTTATTTTGGAAAACGAATTTATAATAGTACATGTAGGTAATTTTTATAACATTTATAATTTGTTGGTAAGTGAATTGTGAAAAGATTTACATTATCCAATAAATAAACGCAAAATTGGTTGCGTTTACTTAGAGCTTCTAATATGTCGCTTGTCACATTAAGTGTCCATATTGAAAGCCATCACTTTTAACGTACACAAGAAAGGAGATGGAGTTTTGGAACAGCAAAAAGTATTTGATCCGTTTCAAGCATGGAAAGACGTATATGACAAAACCGAATCTTACTGGGGTAAAGTTATTGGGGACAATATGAATCGTGAAGAATTTTCCCAGCTCATGGGAAATGTGCTAAATATGAACCTTCAATATCAACAAGCAGTAAATGAAGTAACGGGGCGCTATCTGCACCAAGTAAATGTACCAACAAAAGAAGATGTAGCAAACGTTGCGTCATTAGTCATCAATGTGGAAGAAAAAGTAGAATTATTAGAAGAGCAATTTGACGATCGTTTTGATGAATTAGAAGCACAGCAAGAAAGTGCATCTGCTTTGAAAAAAGATGTCACTAAGCTGAAATCTGATGTCAAATCGTTAGACAAAAAACTCGACAAAGTTTTATCTCTTCTTGAAGGGCAGCAAAAAACACAAGACGAGTTAAAAGAAACTATTCAAAAACAAATTAAAACTCAAGGTGAGCAGCTTCAGGCTCAGCTGTTAGAAAAACAAGAAAAATTAGCTGAAAAGCCAAAGGCAGAAGCTAAATCTGAAGCAAAACCATCAAATGCTCAAAAAACTGAGCAGCCGGCTCGCAAGTAAGGTATAGAGGATTTTATAACAACATTAACTGCTGTATTTACAGTAAAAATCATCGCTGAAGAAGCAAGGGGGAAATTTTTCATGACAACATTACAAGGTAAAGTAGCAATCGTAACAGGCGGATCTAAAGGTATCGGGGCAGCAATTACACGTGAGCTTGCTTCTAATGGAGTAAAAGTAGCAGTAAACTATAACAGCAGTAAAGAATCTGCAGAAGCAATCGTAAAAGAAATTAAAGACAACGGCGGAGAAGCTATTGCGGTTCAAGCTGACGTGTCTTATGTAGATCAAGCAAAACACCTAATCGAAGAAACAAAAGCTGCGTTTGGTCAATTAGACATTCTAGTAAACAATGCTGGAATTACGCGCGACCGTTCATTCAAGAAGTTAGGTGAAGAAGATTGGAAAAAAGTAATTGATGTAAACTTACATAGCGTATACAACACAACATCAGCTGCGCTAACGCACCTTTTAGAATCTGAAGGTGGTCGTGTTATCAATATTTCATCAATTATTGGTCAAGCGGGCGGATTTGGTCAAACAAACTACTCAGCTGCTAAAGCAGGTATGCTAGGATTTACTAAATCATTAGCTCTTGAACTAGCTAAGACAGGCGTAACAGTTAATGCAATTTGCCCAGGATTTATTGAAACGGAAATGGTGATGGCAATTCCTGAGGATGTTCGTGCAAAAATTGTTGCGAAAATTCCAACTCGTCGCTTAGGCCACGCTGAAGAAATTGCACGTGGAGTTGTTTACTTAGCAAAAGACGGCGCGTACATTACAGGACAACAGTTAAACATTAACGGCGGCTTATACATGTAATAAATGCTGGCCCTGACTTTTGTCGGGGCTGTGCTTGTTAACTAACTACTAATGGAATGAAAGGGTGTGTATATTCGTGGCAATTCCTTACGTGCAAGAGTGGGAAAAATTAATCAAATCAATGCCAAGTGAATATAAAAGTTCTGCAAGACGTTTTAAGCGTGCATATGAAATTATGACAACAGAAGCGGAACCGGAAGTTGGATTAACACCAAAAGAGGTTATTTGGAAAAAGAACAAAGCGAAATTATATCGCTATACGCCAGTAAAAGATAACCTGCATAAAACACCAATCTTACTCGTATATGCATTGATCAATAAACCGTATATTTTGGATTTAACACCTGGAAACAGCCTTGTTGAATACTTATTAAACCGCGGTTTTGACGTGTATTTGCTTGATTGGGGAACTCCTGGGCTTGAAGACAGCAATATGAAGCTAGATGATTATATTGTAGATTATATTCCAAAAGCGGCGAAAAAGGTGCTGCGCACTTCTAAATCTCCTGATTTGTCTGTTCTTGGTTACTGCATGGGCGGAACTATGACATCTATTTTTGCTGCATTAAATGAAGACTTGCCGATTAAAAACTTAATTTTTATGACAAGTCCATTTGATTTTTCCGATACAGGTTTATACGGAGCATTCCTAGACGATCGCTACTTTAATTTAGATAAAGCAGTAGATACATTCGGAAACATCCCTCCAGAGATGATTGACTTTGGAAACAAGATGTTAAAGCCAATCACGAATTTCTACGGCCCGTATGTAACGTTGGTGGACCGTTCCGAAAATCAGCGGTTTGTTGAAAGCTGGAAGCTAATGCAAAAGTGGGTTGCTGACGGAATCCCATTTGCTGGTGAAGCTTATCGTCAGTGGATTCGTGACTTCTATCAACAAAATAAATTAATCAATGGTGAACTTGAAGTTCGCGGACGCAAAGTAGATTTGAAAAATATTAAAGCTAATATTTTAAACATTGCTGCTAGCCGTGATCATATTGCGATGCCGCATCAGGTGGCAGCTTTAATGGACGCTGTTTCAAGTGAAGATAAAGAGTATAAATTGTTGCAAACAGGTCACGTATCTGTTGTATTTGGTCCAAAAGCAGTGAAGGAAACATATCCTTCAATCGGCGATTGGCTAGAAAAACGCTCTAAATAAAATAAAGACGCGGCTGGTACAAAAGTATTTTAGCCGAAGTGAAAAACGAACCACTGATATCAGTGGTTCGTTTTTTGTTATGGTGAACGTAGGTTTCAAGTATGTCGTTGCTTCTAGCTGTTGATTGGAGGGCAAGGCGAAGACTCCTGCGAGAAAAGCGGAACAGGTGAGACCCGGCAGGAGCGTCAGCGACGAGGAGGCTCACGGGCCGCCCGCGGAAAGCGAAGTCTTCCACGGAAATCAACAGCGGTGTCACAAGCGGTTCAGCTCATGTATCCCATTTGTTCGTCTTTAGATTGATTCATTTAATTATGTCGCAACCTCGTTTTTTTGTGTAAACCGATAATATTGAGTGACGATCCTTTATGCGGGCTGCTGGGATTTATGATATCTAATGACAAGTGAGGTGACTTCTTTTATACTAATGTAGTCACCTTCTTGAACATGGGATTTTTTACATGGATATTGCAATCCGTGTAACAATGAGTATGCTTTGGGAAGAAAGAAGAAAACTATTAGTATTATAACAAAAAAGGAATGTCAGATTATGCCGCAACCATGGAAACGACGAGTAAGGCAGATGTCTTCAGCTCAAATTATTGTTACATTTTACATAGTGGCTGTTACGCTTGGATTTCTATTACTTAGTATCCCCGAAGCTTTAAAGCCGGGAGTGAAGTTAGCATTTATTGATCGCTTATTTATTGCCGTCAGTGCGGTAAGTGTAACAGGGCTGACACCTGTCTCTACTCCGGATACATTTAGTACGACGGGCTATTTTTTGCTCGCTTTTATTTTTCAAATCGGTGGTATTGGTGTAATGACACTCAGTACATTTATTTGGATGATTTTGGGTAAAAAAATCGGTTTAAAGGAACGTCAGCTCATTATGACAGACCATAACCAATCCCGTTTATCAGGATTAGTTGACTTGATGAGAAATATTTTATTTATTATTTTTGCCATTGAACTAGTTGGCGCCATTATTTTAGGATTACATTTTCTCCGTTATTACTCAAGCTGGACAGATGCTTTTCTGCATGGGTTCTTTGCTTCTGTCAGCGCTACAACAAATGCTGGCTTCGATATTACAGGATCTTCATTTATTCCGTATGCCCATGATTATTTTGTACAAGTGGTAACCGTTATTTTAATTACGCTTGGAGCGATTGGATTCCCTGTATTAATTGAAATTAAGCACTATTTTTTAACATTTAAAGATAAGCGTAAATTTCAATTTTCGCTATTTACGAAGCTAACGACCATCATGTTTTTTCTGCTGTTAGCAGGGGGAACAATCTTGATTCTTGTGCTAGAGCATTCAGGATTTCTAGCAGATAAGTCTTGGGATGAATCGTTTTTTTATGCGTTTTTCCAATCTGCTGCCACAAGGAGCGGAGGAGTGGCGACCATGAATATTAATGAGTTTTCGCTTCCTACGTTAATTATGATGAGTGCGATGATGTTTATCGGTGCTTCACCGAGCTCAGTAGGGGGAGGAATTCGTACGACGACGTTTGCATTAAATATTCTTTTCCTGTTTTATTACGTAAGAGGAAATAAGACGATTAAAATCTTTCGCCGCGAAATTCATGAAGATGACATTATTAAATCAGTAGCTGTATCGATGTTAGCCGTAATCATTTGCTCGATTTCGCTTCTTATTTTAAGTATTACAGAACATTTTTCTCTCATTGAGCTTATTTTTGAAGTGTGTTCAGCTTTTGGGACAACAGGTTTATCAATGGGAATTACAGGAGGGCTTTCTGATATCGGTAAATGCGTTATTATGATTTTAATGTTCATTGGCCGAATCGGCATGTTTTCATTTATTTTAATGCTTCGCCGTCCAACGTCTGGACCGGATTATCACTATCCGAAAGAACGTATTATTATTGGATAAAAGAGGCTGGGACACAAATATTTTAGTTGAAGGAAGATCCGAACGAGTTTGTTTCTTGATTAAGAATCAAACTCGTTCGGATTTTTTTATTATGATGGTGAACGCAGGTTTCATGTAGCTGGGTCACAAGAGGGGCAACCCATTTATCTCATTTGTTCGTATTTAGAGTAAAATGATTTCGTTATGTTTCAACCGCTTTTTTACAGCTTTTTCTGCTTATATTACGCATCAGAAAGTGCATTCTAAGAAAAGGAAGTTCAATGGACTTCCAAGCATAGGAGGGATATATGATGGCAAAGCGTAAAGTAGGGTACAAATCAGCACTGACTAACAATAATACACCAAAAGAGAGCCTTTCAGATGCAGAATTTGCTGCTGAATATGCTGGCGGCGAGGAGCCGGCTAAAGGCGCGAATCGCAATTCGAAAAAAGGAAAGCAAGGTAAATAACGATGAGCAAACATAAACAAAATAATAAGCATATCGCAAGCACTGAAGCAAAGCAAAAACAGTTACTGCAAGAAGAGTTCGGAGCGGAAATGGGCGATCCCAACGCAGCTAAAATATATGAATCCTTAGGAAAGACAAAGTCTGATAAAGAGCAAAAAAAGAAAAAAGAATGTTAAAGAAAAAAACCTCGGATATCCGAGGTTTTAGCTTACAACTGGAAGGCCAAATGCCTCTACAGGTGCTGAATAAAGTTTTGTATCATTTGCTTTTTGATCATAATAAGCAAGAAGAACAGATGGTTGTTCATTTATTTTTCCCGTTTGTTTATAATACATATAGTCAAATGGAAGAATTTCTAAAACGGTGTGCTTGTATAATTCTTTTTCAGCAAGCTGTTCAGCTTCAAAAGCCTGTCCCATAATAGAAGGATTAGCAAGCATTTGCTGATAGTAATGAGAGCGGACTTGTTTTTCTACTTTATCGTCCCACCAAGGTTTACGAGGCTTATGCTTTTGGTTTTGTAAATAATCAATTTTCATAAACCCTTCAATCATTTCTTCATTTGAAAAATTCTCTGTTTCAATATACTGTCTAAGGCGTCTGAATAAATCTTCAAGCTGATGGCCGATTCGAACCCAGCCCATTTCATCCCAATACGTCCCGAAGTTTTGGAAGAAATCAAAAGGTGTATCGTAGCAGTGCTCTACTAAAAACTCTATTGTTTCATCCATTCGATGGTCATTCCAAAACTTTTCTAAAATATCTTCTACATGTTTGATACGTACGACATCTGAAAATGGCAAGACGTTATTGCTTAAAATTTCATAAGGCGATTGATCCATGTATTGATAATTATAGCGAGATGCACTTAAGCGTAAGCCGGTGCCGCGAAGCATTTTTAAAAAGCCCAGCTGAAGCTCTTCAGGACGAAGTGCAAATACATCATTAAACGTATTTTTAAATGAGTTATAATCTTCATCTGGAAGTCCCGCAATCAAATCTAAATGCTGGTCGATCTTTCCGCCTTCTTTTACCATCGTTACGGTACGGGTTAATTTTTTGAAATTTTGTTTGCGTTTAACTAATTCATTAACGGCATCATTTGTAGACTGCACGCCAATTTCAAAGCGGAATAATCCTTTTGGCGCATTGTCGTTTAAGAACTGAATGACTTCAGGGCGCATAATATCGGCCGTAATTTCAAACTGAAATACCGTACCTTCACGGTGTTCATCAATTAAAAATTGGAACATTTCCATGGCGTAGCTGCGGCTGATGTTGAACGTGCGGTCTACGAACTTAATGGTGCGCGCTCCGTTATCCATCAAATAGCGAATATCCTCTTTTACTTTTTCTCTGTCGAAATAACGAACGCCTACTTCAATAGAAGAGAGACAGAACTGACAGCTAAACGGACAGCCGCGGCTTGTTTCAATATACACAACGCGTTTTGAAAGTTCTTGGCGGTCTTCTTCAAAACGGAAAGGAGAAGGCATTTCGCGCAGGTCAATTTTATTGCGCTGCGGGTTAACAACTGGTTTGCCGTCTTTTCGGAAAGCCACGCCGCTTACATTTTCAAACTGACGGTCTCCGTGAAGTTCATCTAAAAGCTGCTTGAATGTTTCTTCTCCTTCACCAATAGCGATAAAGTCAGCTTCAGGAATGCGCTCTAGCCAGTGAGTCACATCATAGGTTACTTCTGGTCCACCGAATATAATGATGAGCTCGGGGTTAATTTTTTTAAGCATTTGTGCGACTTTAATTGTTTCTTCAATGTTCCAAATGTAACAGCTGAAACCAATAATATCAGGGTTGCGTTTATATAAATCCGTGACAATGTTCATAGCAGGATCTTTAATCGTATATTCGGCCATATCCACTTTATAGTCAGGCTCGGCATAGGCTTTTAAACATCGAAGGGCTAAAGAAGTATGGATATACTTCGCATTCAATGTACTGACAACAATGTTCATTCAAAAAGCTCCTTTTAACTCGTAATATGAAATCAATTTACTATTTTAGCACATTTGAGAAATAAAGTATAAATACCTTGCCACTTTTGTTGTGGAGGGGAAAGGATTTCGGTAAAATGTAACAGAAACGTAAAAGAAGAAAAAGTCTCGGTTAATGTAAACCTTGGTGAACGAAAAAAATGAGGTGGAAAACGTGGAATATAAGCGAATTAAGCCAAAAAAAATATACGAAGAAGTAGCCGAAACGCTTCTTGAGAATATAAAAGAAGGCAGTTTAAAGCCTGGTGACCGTTTGGATTCAGTGCAGCAGCTGGCGGAAAACTTTCAGGTAGGGCGCTCAGCTATTCGTGAAGCTCTTAGTGCTTTGCGGGCGATGGGGCTGCTCGAGATGAAGCAGGGGGAAGGCACATTTGTACGAGAGTTTAACTCCGATATGCTGTCTTTGCCTGTAACTAGCGCTGTATTAATGAATAAAAATGATATTGAACATTTGCTTGAAGTGAGAAAGGTATTAGAAATTGGGGCTGTTCGTGCTGCAGCTCAAAAGAGAACAGATGCGGACCTCAAGCAGCTGTGCGATAGTCTGGAACAAATGAAAGGAGCGTTTGGCAATGAAGAGCTGGGAGAGAAAGCAGATTTTGCTTTTCATTTAGCCATTGCTAAAGCCTCGCAAAACCCTCTTTTAGTGAAGCTTATGAATAACGTATCAGAAATGATGATTGAAACGATGAAAGAGACAAGACGCATCTGGCTTTATGCAGAAGAGAAAACGGCTGAACGGATTTATAAAGAGCATCAGCAAATTTATGAAGCTATTCTTTCTCAGCATGCAGAAGACGCTCAGCATTTTATGATGAGTCATCTTGATAATGTTGAACATGTGTTAATGAAATACATACCCGAAGAGAAATAATGCCATTTCAGGTAGAAAAGTGTGCACCAAATAACAGAAAAACTAAAATTCAAGCACCTTCTGATAATTTATGCTTGCTCTATTGTGAAAAGATTTACATAATAGAAACTAGGATTGTCAAATGGAGGGTTACAAAGTATGAAAAAGCAATATAGAGATGATAGTTTAGCTTTGCATACAGATTTATATGAACTGAATATGGCACATACGTATTTTAAAGACCATATTCATAAACGCCGTTCTGTATTCGAAGCTTACTTTCGTCGGATGCCGTTTGAAAGCGGTTATGCTGTGTTTGCCGGGCTAGAAAGAGTAATTGATTTTATTGCTAATTTTAGGTTTAGCGAAACGGACTTAGATTATTTATATGAAGAATTGCATTATGAAGCGGAGTTTATCGACTATTTAAAGCAAGTTCGCTTTAGCGGTAATGTTCGTTCGGTTGTAGAAGGCGAAATGATTTTTGCTAACGAACCAATTCTGCAGATTGACGCTCCTTTAGCGGAAGCGCAGCTTATTGAAACGCCGCTTTTAAATATTTTAAATTTCCACCCGCTGATTGCGACAAAAGCATCGCGTATTCGCCTAGCCGCGGGAGAAGATAATTTATATGAGCATACGGGTACGAATCAGCTTATGGAATTTGGTTCAAGAAGAGCACACGAGATGGATGCTGCATTTTACGGGGCAAGAGCTGCTTATATTGGAGGCTTTGATGCAACCAGTAATGTAAGAGCGGGGAAAGTATTTGGAATTCCCGTGTCTGGTACTCATGCTCACGCGCTTGTTCAAGTCTATCGTGATGAATACAGCGCGTTTAAAAAGTATGCGGAATCACACCGTAACTGTATCTTTTTAGTAGATACATATAATACGTTAAAATCAGGTATTCCCAATGCTATTAAAGTAGCAAAAGAAATGGGAGATCGCATTAATTTTATCGGTATTCGATTAGATAGCGGAAGACTTCCATATCTTTCTCAAGAGGCAAGAAAAATGCTTGATGAAGCTGGCTATCATGATGTGAAAATTTTTGCTTCGAATGACCTTGATGAGTACAGCATTCTAGATTTGAAAGCGCAAGGTGCCAAAATTGATGGATGGGGAGTTGGAACAAAGCTCATGACCTCTTTTGATCAGCCTGCGCTAGGAGCTGTGTACAAGCTGGTTTCTATTGAAGATGATTATGGAAACATGGTGGATACGATTAAGCTGTCAGAAAATCCAGAGAAAATTTCAACTCCCGGCCTAAAAGAAGTATATCGAATTGTAAATCAAGTGAACCACAAATGGGAAGGCGATTATATTACGATGCAGGACGAAGTGCCGAACGAAGAGCAGCATTTAAAAATGTTTCATCCGATTCATACGCACGTCAGCAAGTTTGTAACGAACTTTAACGCACGTAAAATTCACCAGCCAATCTTTGCACAGGGAAAGCTTGTGTATGAGCAGCCTACCATTGAAGAAATGAGAGCCTACTGCTTACAAAACTTAAAGCATCTATGGGATGACTATAAAGTTATTACAAAGTCGAACGAAGATGTATTTCGTCCTACAGAGTATCCGGTAGACTTGAGTACGAGCTGCTGGGATAACAAAATGCAAAATATCGAAGAGACTAGAAGCAAGTTACTATCTGATACAGTGCTTGTGTAGATTCCATCAGCTAGTAATGAGAGGAGAGTTTTTTTATGAAAGAGCTACAAAAGCAAATTATTGAAGAAATGAACGTACAAAAAGAAATTAATCCCGTGGAAGAAATTCGCCGCAGCGTTGATTTTCTGAAATCCTACATGAACAAATATCCTTTTTTACGTTCGTTTGTACTAGGTATTTCCGGCGGCCAAGATTCTACGTTAACTGGAAAGCTGGCGCAGCTAGCGGTTAATGAGTTGAATGAAGAGGCCGGAGAAGAGCGCTATCAGTTTATTGCTGTTCGTCTTCCATACGGTGTGCAGGCAGATGAAGCAGACTGTCAAGATGCACTTGCTTTTATTCAACCAACAAAATCTATTTCTATTAACGTAAAACCAGCAGTAGATGCTATGCTTTCTGCTGTTGAAGAAGCGGCAGATGATAAAGTTTCCGACTTCAACAAAGGAAATGTAAAAGCACGTGAACGAATGATTGCGCAATATACGGTAGCGGGCATGTACAGTGGAGTCGTACTCGGAACGGATCACTCTGCTGAAGCTGTTACAGGATTTTATACAAAATTCGGTGACGGAGGAGCTGACTTAGTCCCTATCTTCCGTCTGAACAAGCGACAAGGAAAACAAATGCTAAAAGAATTAGGCTGTCCCGAGCATCTATATATGAAAAAACCAACGGCTGATTTGGAAGAAGATCGTCCACAGCTTCCGGATGAAGAAGCGCTTGGCGTAACGTATGAGCAAATCGACGATTATTTAGAAGGCAAAGATGTAGGTGAACATGCAAGTAACGTCATTGAAGGTCACTTCTTAAAAACGCAGCATAAACGCCAATTGCCAATCACAGTATTTGATGATTTTTGGAAATAAATAAGTAAGAAGCTAAGACAAAAGTAGTTTAGTTGAAGGAAGATCCGAACGGTGAAGATTCTTGATAGAGAATCTTCACCGTTCGGATTTTTTTAATGTTATGGCAAACGTAGGTTTCACGTGTTTCGTTTCTTCTAGCGGTTGATTGGAGGGCAAGACGAAGACTCCTGCGGAAAAAGCGGAAGGGATGAGACCCCGCAGGAGCGGGAGCGACGAGGAAAGCGAAGTCTTGCACGGAAATCAACCCCGGTGTAAAACAAGTAATTCACATTAAATCATTTATCCAATTTGTTCGTCTTTAGACTGAAATGATTTAGTTATGCCTCAATTTCCTAGTTTTTATGAAAAAAAGATAGCAAACAAAGAAAGGTATTTTTGAAAAACTAGTGAAATTAGAAAAACATAGGAGTATAATAGCATTAAGTCATCTGATGACCTGTTAACTAAAAAGAAGTAAAATGATCAGCTTGGAGGGAGCAAATGATGAAAGTATCTTTATTTGCCACATGTTTGATTGATATGTTTCAAACAAATGTAGGAAAAGCGACGGTAGAATTGTTAGAACGATTAGGCTGTGAAGTGGATTTTCCAAAGAGTCAAGTTTGCTGCGGGCAGCCTGCGTATAATAGCGGTTACGTAAAAGAATCAAAAGAAGCGATGAAAAACATGATAAAAGCGTTTGAGCATGCAGAGTACGTTGTATCTCCGTCTGGATCGTGTGTGACAATGTTCAAAGAGTATCCTCATCTTTTTGAAGGTGATGCTGCATGGCATGAACCTGCCGTGAAGCTTGCTGATAAAACGTATGAGCTAACAGATTTTATTGTAAACGTTTTAAAAGTGGAAGATGTAGGAGCCAGCTTAAATGGGAAAGCCACTTATCATTCTTCCTGTCATATGACGCGTTTGCTAAACGTAAAAAAAGAACCTTTTACACTATTAAACAATGTAAAGGGTCTTGAAATGGAGAACCTTGAAAACAGTCATAACTGCTGCGGATTCGGTGGGACGTTTTCGGTTAAAATGGGGCAAATCTCTGAACAAATGGTCGATGAAAAAGTAGGCTGTATAGCTAAGACAAACGCAGAGTACTTAATTGGAGCTGACTGCGGCTGTCTTATGAATATTGGAGGAAGAATTGAACGAAAAGGACAGCCTGTAAAAGTGATGCATATCGCTGAAGTATTAAATAGCAGAATGTAAAGAAAGGAGAATACCGAATGTCTATGAAAATAGGAAATGATCAGTTTAAAAAACGCGTCGATGATGGAGTCAATAATGCGTTTATGCGCTTTGCAGTTTCAAGTGCTCAAGAGCGCTTAAGAAGCCGTAGATTAGATGCGGCAGAAGAGCTAGGAAACTGGGAAGAATGGAGAGCGCTTGGCGAAGAAATTCGTCAGCATACGCTTGAAAATTTAGATTACTATTTAGAGCAGCTCACTGATAATGTAGCTAAACGCGGAGGCCACGTTTTTTTCGCTCAAACAGCTGAAGAAGCGAATGAGTACATAAAAAATGTAGCGAGGAAAAAACAGGCAAAGAAAGTGGTTAAATCCAAGTCAATGGTTACAGAAGAAATTCATATGAACGCTGCTTTAGAAGAACTAGGCTGTGAAGTTATTGAAACGGACTTAGGAGAATATATCCTGCAAGTAGATGATCACGATCCGCCTTCTCATATCGTAGCTCCTGCGCTTCATAAAAATAAAGAACAAATTAGAGATGTATTTCAGGAAAAGCTTTCTTATAAAAAGACAGAAAAACCTGAAGAACTAGCTCTTCATGCCCGGGAAATGCTGAGAAAAGAATTTTTATCAGCAGATATTGGCATCACAGGATGTAATTTTGCGATTGCAGAATCTGGATCTATTTCACTTGTTACCAATGAAGGAAATGCAAGGCTAACGACCGCCCTTCCTAAAACGCAAATTACGGTTATGGGAATGGAACGAATTGTGCCAACATTTGAAGAGTTTGAAGTGTTGGTAAGTCTGTTAACTAGAAGTGCAGTAGGTCAGCGGCTTACAAGCTACGTAACGGCACTTACGGGACCTAGACTTCCAGGGGAAGTAGACGGACCGGAAGAATTTCACCTAGTGATTGTAGATAACGGACGATCTGCGATTTTAGGAACTGAGTTTCAATCTGTTTTACAGTGTATTCGCTGTGCGGCATGTGTGAATGTATGTCCCGTGTATCGCCATATTGGAGGACATTCATATGGATCTATTTATTCAGGGCCGATTGGAGCTGTATTATCTCCTTTACTTGGAGGCTATGAAGACTACAAAGAGCTTCCATATGCCTCAACGCTATGCGCAGCCTGTACAGATGCCTGTCCGGTCAAAATTCCGCTGCATGAGCTATTGCACAAGCATCGTCAGCGAATTGTTGAAAAAGAAGGAAAAGCACCTATTTCGGAAAAGCTGGCGATGAAAGCATTTGGCTTGGGAGCAGCTTCTTCTTCTCTATATACAGTGGGCGCTAAAGTAGCACCGGCAGCTCTTACTCCTTTTATGTCAGGAAGTAGTATTTCCAAAGGGCCTGGTCCATTAAAAGCGTGGACGGAAAGCAGAGAGTTTCCAGCGCCTACAAAAGAGCGCTTACGAGATTGGTTTGATAAAAGGAGTGATGATGATGAACGGAAGCATTCAAAATAGAGACAGTTTTTTAGACAATGTTGCTGCTAATCTTAAGCGAAGCAGGCGAACAGGCGGTGTAGTAAAGCCACAATGGAAGCATGCTCCTCAGCATGAGGTCTACCGCAACTATTCGCCGGATCAATTAAAGAAAGAGCTTGAAAACCATTGCGAACGTATTCATACTCGCTGTGTAGAAACCTCATCACAACACTTACCAGATGCCCTTGAGGAAGCCGTAGCGAACTATGGAAATGGTCTTGTCTGCACGTGGAATGATCCCAGGTTTTCCGAATATGGATTGAATCCGCTGATGGAGAAATGGGAAACAAACCGTAACCTTCACGTATGGAATTCAGTAAAAGGCGATGAGAATGTTAAACTAGCTGAACAAGCAAACGTCGGCATCACGTTCAGTGATTTGACGCTAGCGGAATCTGGAACAGTTGTTTTGTTCAGCAGTGCTGCAAAGGGACGAGCGGTAAGCTTGCTGCCCGCCACTTATATTGCAATCATACCTCAAAGCTCAATTGTCCCTCGCATGACACAAGCCGCTGAAATGATTCATGAAAAAGTAGAGCGAGGAGAAACGATTGCTTCTTGCATTAACTTTATTACGGGACCGAGTAATTCAGCTGATATTGAAATGAATTTAGTAGTTGGTGTGCATGGGCCTATTCAAGCAACTTATATTGTAGTGAATGATCGATGAGGCCGGGACAAAAGTATTTTAGCCCAAGTGAAAAACGAACCATTAATCAACGTGTTTGATTAATGGTTCGTTTTCTTTGTTATGTTGAGCGTAGGTTTTATCTGTTTCGTTCCTTCTAGCAGTTGATTGGAGGGCAAGCGATGAGGAGGCTCAGCCGCCGCCCGCGGAAAGAGAAGCCTTGCACAGAAATCAACGGCGGTGTAACAATTGATCTATACTAGGGCGCTTATCCAATTTGTTCGTTTTTAAATTAGATTGGTGTAGTTATGTCCCAGCCTCTTTTATTCATACTTTCTTTCTAAATAGCGGGATAATGTGAAGAAATGTCGCATTTTGAATAAACGTGCCTAATTTTAAAAAGGTAAAAAGCAAATCTTGTAGAATACTAAGTCTATAGATAAAGGTGGGGAAATGGGAAGTGCAAAAGAAAGGAGCAATGAGCATGTCACCACATAGAGAATTAACATCTGAAGCTGCGCAAAAGCAGCAAGGTGAATTACAGCAGCTACGAGCTATTTTTAATGACGTATTAGATGCCATTGTCGTATTTGATGAGTATTTTCAAGTTATAAATGCAAATGAATCAGCCTGCGGGCTGTTTGAAAAAACAAAGGATGAGCTATTAACGCATCAAATGAAAGATTTTCTGATGTATTTTCCGTATGACATGATTGAAGCGTATTATCCTGCACTCTTAGAAGAAAGCTATTTCAAATATGAAGGCGCGATGACGCTTCGAAGCGGCATGATGAAACATGTTGAATTTACTTCACACAAACATAGTCACATGTCGGGCATTATTGTGTGTACATTTCGAGATATTACGCAGCACAAAATGATGGAAAATGAACGGTTTATTAGTCATCATATGTTTATGGATGTATTTAATGAAGCGGTAGACGGAATTGTCATTTTTGATCGAACGGGTCAGCTTATCGACGCGAACCCTTCATTTTGCGAACGATTAAATTATACAAGAGCACAACTTCTAACCAAAACATTAGAAGAGCTTGTAGAACCTACTTATCATTATAAGGTGAAAAAATTATGGAGAACTCTGCATCAAGAAGGAAAGACAAGCGGTGAGCTACCGATCAGGCTCGAAAATGGAGACGTTACTTTTTTTGAATTTACCACAACGGCTAATATATACAGTCAATACTATATGTCCATTATGAGAGACGTGACGGAAAAACGGCTGATGGAGCAGCAGCTGTTGAGAAGCGAAAAAAATTTCAGGGCTATTTTTGAAAATGCGATTGAAGCGATCTTGATTTGGAGAGACGATGGTGAAATCTTGAACGCTAATCTTGCTTCTTCGCGTACATTTGAGCTGCCGTTAAACAAATTAATTGGAAGCAATTTGTATACGTTTATCGATACAAAAAGCTTTAGTGCGTTAAAGGTGCTCCAAACGTTTCAAACAAAAGGAGAAATTCGCAATCAGCTTCCTTTTTACATGCCAAATGGAGAAATCAAACAGTTGGAATTCACAGGGAAAAAAGGCATTATAGAAGGAGACCATTTAACGATTTTTCGAAACATCAGTGAACGTACAAAAATCGAACAGGAGCTTCGGAATAACGAAGAGAAATTCAGACAGATTTTTAATGGTTCGATCGATGGGTTAGTTTTATGGGACGGCAAGCGAAATATTATTGATGTAAATTCTTCTCTTTGTGATATTCTAGAACTCAGCAAAGAGGAGATTTGTGCGCACTCCATGGAGGATTTTATTTCTTCAGCGAATTTAGATGCGGTCATTGAGCATAAAGAAACGATTGAGCAAAAAGGGGAAGCTGAAGGAGAGATTACGTACGTTACGGGGAACGAAAAAGTTAAAAATATCGAATTTTCTACGAAAAAAGATATCTTGCCAGGTCTATATATGACGCTTTTAAGAGACGTAACGGAACGAAATCAAATGCAAGAGCAGATTCGGAAATCGGATACGCTTCAAGTAGTCGGACAGTTAGCAGCTGGGATTGCGCATGAAATCCGCAACCCGATGACGGCTTTAAAAGGGTTTGTTCAGCTGTTAGAAAGCAGCATTCAAGAAGATCACTCTCTTTATTTTGATATTATTAAATCTGAATTAAAAAGAATTGAAACCATTATTACAGAGTTTCTAGTACTCGCTAAGCCACAGGCCGTAAAGTTTGAAAAGAAAAATCTAGCTGCGGTTGTTAAAGAAACGATTGATTTATTAAATGCTCAAGCGCTTTTAGAAAATATTCAGTTTGAACTAAGTGTGTCTCCTCAGCTGCCAATGGTGTACTGCGAGCCGAACCAGATTAAGCAAGTACTAATAAATGTAATTAAAAATGCAATTGAAGTCACGTCAAACGGAGGAAGAATTATTGTTGAAGTTTACTCTACAGAGCCGCACTACGTGACGGTCTCCATTCGAGATCAAGGAGACGGAATGCCCGAAGAGCGCATCAAGCGCTTAGGAGAACCATTTTATACGACAAAAGAAAAAGGAACGGGACTCGGTTTGATGGTCTCATATAAAATTATCGAAGAACATAAAGGGCGAATTGAAGTGGAAAGCAAAATAGGAGAAGGCACAGCTTTTCATGTTATTCTTCCAGCTTAATTAGAAAGGATAAAAAATATGTACTACGGAGAAATGAATTTATTTTCTGATTTAAAAATTTATATTGTAGCCTCGGAAAAAGGGGTTCAACATATTTGGTTTGATAGCGATGATCATAACGAGCAGCTTAAAAAACTTGTCCATGATGAGGATTATCACCATGTGAAAGAAGCAAAGAGACAGCTGCAGGATTATGCTACAGGGCGCACGCTAACATTTGATTTGCCTTTGGATGTAAAAGGAACAGACTTCCAAAAAGAAGTATGGTTAACGCTTAAAGGTATACCTTATGGACAAACGTGGTCTTACAGTGAGGTAGCGGAGTCTGTTAATCGCTCTAAAGCCGTAAGGGCTGTGGGACAAGCGAATCGTCGAAATCCACTGCCTATTATTTTACCTTGTCACCGTGTGATTGGAAAAAATGGAGCATTAACAGGTTATGCAGGCTCCCAAACTCATATAAAAGAGAAACTATTAATGCTTGAAAGAAATGTAGCAAAAGGCGCTCTGGAGTTGAAATAACTATTCACCGTCTAATTTCCAGCCTTCTCCTTGCACAAAAACACCGTCAATTTGTTGAGGAGAAGGGAGGGAATTTAGTTCTTCATCTTTGGATAAATCGAATAGCTGATATTGCTGCTTACGATTCAGCGCTTTGTTTTTATCCGTTTTTTGCTCTGAACTCATATTTACTCCCCCTTATTCAAAAAGAATCCCCTATAATATATGTAGAAAAAGAAGAGAGTACTGTTACAATTGTGTTACAAATGCAGTTGAAAACCAGTGCTCAACAAAAAAAGCCGCTGCTATGCGGCTTTTTTTATTGAGCAGATTGCAGCAAAACTTTTTGAATGGATTCAAAAGACGGAGAATGGATAATTCCATGCTCTGTAATAATGGCCGTAATCAGTTCGCTTGGCGTCACATCAAAAGCCGGATTGTACACAGAGATTCCGTCTGGAGCAATTTGTGTATCTCCAATGTGCGTTACTTCTTTAGGTGAACGTTCTTCAATAGGGATGCTGCTGCCGTCTTGAATAGATAAATCAAATGTGGACTGCGGCGCTGCTACGTAAAATGGAATACCGAATGCTTTCGCTAAAAGAGCAAGTCCGTATGTTCCAATTTTGTTAGCCGTATCGCCATTTGCTGCAATGCGGTCAGCACCTACAATAATCCCATTAATTCCTTTTGTTTTAATTGTATGAGCGGCCATATTATCCGTAATCAGCGTCACGTCCACTCCCGACTGCTGAAGTTCCCATGCTGTTAAGCGAGAACCTTGAAGAACGGGTCTTGTTTCACAGGCAAATACTTCAAGCGGAATATCGCGCTGCTTAGACAAGTGAAAAGGTGCTAATGCTGTTCCATAATAAGCTGTAGCAATTGAACCAGCATTACATATTGTCATGATTTTATCTTTCTTTTTAAATAAAGAAAGAGCATGATCTCCAATTCGGTAGCACGTTTCTTCATCTTCTACTTGAATTTGAATAGCTTCATGAACAACTTTTGTTTTAGCTTCATTAACGGACGAAGCGGATTCAGCGCTTTTCGCTACGCGCTCCAATGCCCAAAATAAATTGACGGCAGTAGGGCGTGAACTAGCTAAATACTGTTGATCAAGAGCTAGCTTTTTGTTGAATTCCTTGACTGAATCTGTGTCATAGCTAAGCGTAGAAAGAGCAAGACCAAAAGCCGCCGTAATGCCAATTGCAGGGGCTCCGCGTACTTTCAAGGTAGTGATAGCATCCCATACGTCTTTAATGGTTTGCAGCTTAATATATTCAACTTTGCCAGGAAGCTGCTGCTGATCTAATAAAGTAATATATGATTCATTCCATTCCACTGAGCGTGGAAGTGATAGTGTATTTGTCATGCTGATACCGATCCTTTCATTGTGTACATTATTCGTTATCGAAGTAAATGTTCAAATTCATTTGGTGAAACGTCTTGTTGGTGCAGAAGCAAATAACGTCCAATTTTTAACGCAGTACGTTTAGCGTTAATTTTTCTTTCCTCTGAAGAAATTTCGTCTAAGTCCGCCACGTGAGCTAAGCCAATCGTACGTCGAATGATTTCACATCCTGCATATCCAACAGCATCTTGCCACGTTTGCGTTAAAATTTCATGTAATAAGCGCTCATCTTTAGCGAAAGGTTCAGTGTTTTCAGAATGCCAAAGCGCAGTAAAGGTATCTTTGAATACGTTCCATGTGTTCGTAATGTGTGCAAATAACGGTTCGCGATTTGTTTCTCGAGAAAGAGCATTTAAAAATAAATTCGCAACAAATTGCCCTAAATCGAATCCAAACGGACCGTAAAAAGCAAACTCTGGATCAATCACTTTCGTTTCTTGACTGCTAGCAAAGATGCTGCCTGTATGTAAATCACCGTGGATTAGGGTTTGCGCATTTGTTAAAAATTTATATTTTAATTTTGCTGCTTGTAGCTTTACATCACCATCATTCCACAATTCTTCTACATCAGGACGCAACGCTTTTTCAAATTCATTTGTATCAATATCAAAAAAAGGATCTGTAAACACTAAATCTTCCGTAATATTGCATAAGTCCGGGTTGCTGTACTTAACAACTTCTTCTTTTTTATCCTGAGGCTTTAAGGCGAAATCAGACGTTTTGAACGCAATATGTCCTAAAAAAGAACCGATATGCTGTGAGAGCAGAGGATAACTTTCACCTTGAATAAGTCCGGCGCGAGAAATCGTTAAATGAGACAGATCTTCCATGACCGTAACAGCAAGCGTTTCATCGTGGTAATAAACAGCGGGCACAAGTTCTGGCGTAAATGCACCAAATTGCTTGAGCGCATTGCTTTCAATTGTGGCACGGTTCAATGATAGAGGCCAGCTTTCGCCTACAACTTTTGCATAGGGAAGTGCTTGTTTGACGATAATGGATTTATTCGTTTGATCATTTATGATGTGAAAGACGAGATTTAAGTTGCCGTCACCAATTTCACGGGCAGTCAGCGCTTCTGTGGCATCAAAAAGACCTAGCTTTTTCACAAGTTTGATTGCTGAAATTTCTGTTAAAGGCTGATACTTCTCTGTTTTTGTTGTTGACATCGGAATCCCTCCATAGTTTATTAAACTGATTTGTTTACTAAGTTAATAGGTTTAAGAATATATGGAGGCTTTTATAATTTTAGAAAATATAAAAGCCTCTTTCGTTGGAAAGAGGCTTGATTGTAGTGTTCAAACCTCTTATCTGCCAGAAAGAATTACTTTCTGTTGGAATTAGCACCGTGCCTTTGTAAAACATGTTTTACGGGTGTGATCCATCTTAGGATGGAATGACGGTCGGTTGCTGGGCTTCACAGGGCCAAATCCCTCAGCCAACTCTTGATAAGAGTACGATTACTTATTCAATTTTGATTTGTTTGAATATTTTATGATATCTGGTGAAAATCGTATCATGCAAAAAAACGGCTGTCAATACATAATTAATAAAATTCTGTGCGGCGATCTGTAAAGACAGGAATTTGTTTACGAATTTCTTTTACAAGTTCCAGGTTAACGTCAGCACTTAAAAGTTCTTCGCTATCGCCAGCTTCAGCGATTATTTCTCCCCACGGATCGATGACTAAGGAATGTCCGGCAAATGTGTTATTAGGATCTTGGCCTACACGATTACACGCGATTACATAGCATTGATTTTCGATTGCACGGCTAATGAGCAGGGCTTTCCAGTGGGCAAGTCTTGGAGCCGGCCACTGAGCGACAACAAACAAGACTTCTGCTCCGCTGCTAGTATGAACCCGAATCCATTCTGGAAAACGAATATCGTAACAAATAACTCCTGCGCACAGTGACTGTTCAAGTGTAAAAAGATTTTTTGCTGTTCCTGCTTCGAGATAGAGGTGTTCATCCATTAATTTAAATAAGTGCAGTTTACTGTATTCTGATACTTCACGACCTTTTCGGTCAAAAATATACATCGTATTCGTGACGCCTTGCTCTGTTTTTTTTGCAATCGAACCTGCCACAATATTTACTTCGTTTGTTTTAGCAAACTGAGAGATTAATTGCTTGGCTTGCTGCCCTTCATCATCTGCAATTTCGTCTAGCCGCGTCAAATCATAAGCTGTATCCCATAGCTCCGGAAGCACAAGGATATCAGGGTTTTCTTTCAGGGCTTCCGTCATTTTTTGTTCGATATATTTTCGGTTTTTAGTTGGGTTTCCAAACGCAATATCAAGCTGCAAACACGTAATTTTTACACTCACTTTATCATCCGTCCTTTTTTTAGTAGTTGAAAAAAATGACTTTACAAGTTGAGTATTACAATATATTATTTGTGACTAGAATTTCAAGAATTTTTTGAGAAGGTGTGCGATGATGAAACAATTTGAGCAATCGGAACTATTAAAAAGTTTACCAAAACAATTTTTTGCATCACTTGTAGGCAAGGTAGGAAAAGTAATGGCCCAAGGGCACGACGTTATTAACTTAGGGCAGGGAAATCCTGATCAGCCTACTCCTTCACATATTGTAGAAACACTGCAAAAAGCAAGTGCTAATCCTATGCATCATAAATATTCTCCATTTCGGGGGCACCAGTTTTTAAAAGAGGCCGTGGCGACTTTTTATAAGCGAGAATATGGCGTTGATGTGGATCCTGAAAAAGAAGTAGCTATTTTATTTGGCGGAAAGGGTGGACTTGTTGAAATCCCGCAGTGCTTGTTAAACCCTGGAGATACGGTGCTGGTTCCGGATCCTGGATATCCTGATTACTGGTCTGGAGTAGAGCTTGCAAAGGCAAAGATGGAAGTGATGCCGCTCACGGCTGAAAATCATTTTCTACCCGTATACGAAGAGATAAGTGAAAGTGCTAAAGAACAGGCAAAACTCATGTTTTTAAACTATCCGAATAATCCTACTGGTGCAGTGGCAACGGCAGAATTTTTTGAAGACACCGTGGCATTTGCTGCCAAGCACGATATTTGTGTGGTACACGACTTTGCCTACGGAGCAATTGGATTTGATGGTAAAAAGCCAATCAGCTTTTTACAGACTTCTGGTGCAAAAGAGACGGGAATTGAAATTTATACTCTTTCTAAAACGTATAACATGGCGGGATGGCGAGTTGGATTTGCTGTAGGAAATGAAAGTGTAGTAGAAGCTATTAATCTTCTTCAAGATCATATGTATGTCAGTCTCTTTGGGGCGGTTCAAGAGGCAGCAGCCGCAGCTCTGTTGGAATCTCAACAATGTGTGAATGATTTAGTTAAGCGCTATGAATCTAGACGCAATACCTTTATTCAAGGGCTTCGAGAAATTGGTTGGGATGTTACATCTCCAGCAGGCTCCTTTTTTGCATGGCTAAAAGTTCCTAAAGGATATACTTCCGAACAGTTTTCAGATTTACTTCTTGAAAAAGCGCACGTTGTAGTTGCGCCTGGTGTAGGCTTTGGAACATATGGTGAAGGCTATGTGCGCGTAGGACTGCTGACGGATGAAGAGCGCATGAGAGAAGCTGTATCTCGAATAAAAAAATTAAATTTATTTTAAAAACGCATTGACAACTCTTTTTGAGTTGGCTTAATATGTAAGAAGTTAACGAGATTAATAACCTATAAATCCTAGCGGTATTTTTTATTTAGTATATAATCTACGAATTCAATTTAAATAAATAGCAACTTTCTTATTAAGAGTAGGTGGAGGGACTAGCCCGATGAAGCCCGGCAACCGACTTAACGCATGTTAAGCACGGTGCTAATTCTTGCAGCAGCAGCTGAGAGATAAGAAGAGCAACGAAAGCCTCTTCTTAATCACAGAAGAGGCTTTTTTATTAACGATATTAAACAGCAAGGGAGTTTTTAGCATAATGAGCGAAATCGTTGCAAGCTACTTACTACATGATAATAAAGGGAATTTTCATAAAAAAGCGGAAGGAATCGCTTTAGGACTAACCGTCGGCTCATGGACAGATCTGCCGCTTTTAGATCAACAGCAGCTTCAAAAGCATAAAGGGCGCGTCGTGTCAGTAACTGAGCTTCAAGATTGCGAACGTGTAAACGGATATTTAGGCGGAGAAATTAAGCAGGCTATTGTCAAAATTGCTTATCCAACTGCCAACTTTTCAAAAGATTTACCGGCTATTTTAGTTACGGTTTTCGGAAAACTATCACTTGATGGAAAAGTGAAATTATTAGACTTGGATTTTCCTGATGAATTATTAGCTGAATTCCCAGGACCGCGCTTTGGAATAGAAGGTATCCGAGAGAAATTAGGCGTTTATGACCGTCCGCTTGTGATGAGTATTTTTAAAGGCGTGATTGGAAGAGATATGACGTACTTAACAACTCAGCTGCGTGAGCAAGCGCTTGGCGGAGTGGATTTGGTTAAAGACGACGAGATTTTGTTTGATAGTGAACGAACACCTTTTGAAGCTCGTGTTACAGAAGGGAAAAAAGTACTGAATGAAGTATACGAAAAAACGGGACACCGCACGCTGTATGCTGTTAATTTAACGGGACGAACGTTTGAATTAAAAGAAAAAGCGAGAAAAGCAGCTGAGCTAGGAGCCGATGCTCTTTTATTCAACGCATTTGCTTACGGGTTAGACGTACTGCAGGAACTTCGAGAAGATGATGAAATTAACTTGCCGATTATGGCACACCCAGCTGTTAGCGGAGCGCTTACGCCATCAGAATTTTACGGTTTTTCAAATTCATTACTGCTTGGAAAGCTATTGCGCTTAGCCGGAGCAGATTTTTCACTGTTTCCATCACCATACGGAAGCGTAGCGCTTTCTCTTGAAGATACGACAGGCATTGCCTACGAATTAACGCGTCCTGTATACAAATATAAGCAGTCTTTCCCGGTTCCTTCAGCAGGAATTCATCCTGGAATGGTACCGCAGCTTATGAAGGACTTTGGAATCGACAGCATTATTAATGCAGGAGGCGGAGTTCACGGTCATCCAGACGGAGCTATCGGAGGAGGAAAGGCATTCCGTGCGGCGATAGATGCAGTACTCTCTCATCAAACACTAGCCGAAAAAGCGGAAGAATCAAAAGAGTTGCAAAAAGCCTTAGAACTATGGGGAACAGTAGAGGTGAAAGCATGACATCGTTAAAAATCTTTTGTGACTTTGATGGAACAATCACAAATAGCGATAACATTATTGCTATTATGAAGCAATTTGCTCCTCCGGAGTGGGAAAGTATTAAAGACGACGTGTTGGCACAGCGCGTCTCCATTCAAGAAGGAGTAGGGCAAATGTTTGCCTTGCTCCCCGTGGAATTAAAGGAAGATATTATTTCTTATATTTTAGAGACGTCTGCTATTCGAGATGGATTTGATGATTTTATTGCCTATACAAAAGAGCACCATATTCCGCTTTATATTGTAAGCGGAGGAATTGACTTTTTTGTAAAAC
The DNA here is from genome assembly GCF_042787905.1 of Priestia sp. YIM B13551. Lineage (NCBI taxonomy): Bacteria > Bacillati > Bacillota > Bacilli > Caryophanales > Bacillaceae > Priestia > Priestia sp. YIM B13551. Next base: position 1,672,642 of record NZ_JBHZOX010000001.1, on the reverse strand, counting down.
CACTTTTGGGAAATCGAGTTGCAGAGGAAATGCTCTACTGCAACGGATCTGATTTTTCCGGTGAGCGCATTTCCATTACGTGGCCTCATACATGTGATAAACAGTGTACAAATAACTGCGGCTGCTGTAAGCCAACGATTATTCGCCATCTTGCAGATGAAAGAGATCATACGGTTGTTATTGGCGATTCCATTACGGATTTGCAGGCTGCCAAATTAGCTGATACGGTCATTGCACGTGACTTTTTAATCAAAAAATGTGAAGAGCTATCTCTACCGTATCGTCCTTTTTCTACTTTTTATGATGTGATTCATCATTTACAAGAATTAACAGAAGAGGTGAAAGCATGAGTATCATGGCTCAGCAAAGATTGCATGAGCTTGCGGATATAAAAGATGAGCTGGCAGAGCGCGATTGGTTCTTCGGTACAAGCGGAAACTTAGCAATCAAAGTGGATCAAAATCCGACAACTTTCTTTGTATCAGCAAGTGGAAAAGACAAAAGAAAACGTACAAATGAAGATTTTTTATTAGTTGATCAATACGGAAAGCCTGCAGAAGACACGCATTTAAAGCCTTCTGCTGAAACGCTTTTGCACGTTAAGATTTACGATTTAACGAATGCTGGGTGCAGTCTTCATGTACATACAATCGACAACAACGTGATCTCTGAACTGTACGGAGATGAAGGCGTTATTTCATTCAAAGGTCAAGAAATTATTAAGGCGCTAGGTATTTGGGAAGAAGATGCGGAAATTACTGTTCCGATTATTCCGAATTACGCAGATATTCCGACACTAGCAGAAGAGTTTTCTCACCATATAAAAGGCGATCAAGGCGCGATTTTGATTCGTAACCACGGGATTACGGTATGGGGGAAAAATGCATTTGAAACAAAAAAAGCGCTAGAAGCCTATGAATTTCTATTTAGCTACCATGTCAAATTACTGTCACTTAAAGGCATTAAGCCAAAGGTGCATTTATAAAAGGAGGAAACAACAATGGCGCAAATTCGCTTACATGTAAACAATAAAAGAATTGAAACTCAAGAGGAAGTATCAGCTTTTCTGGCAAACAATGAAGTTATTTATGAAAACTGGGATATTACAAAACTTCCAGAAAATCTTCGTGAAAAATATGATTTAACTGATGAAGAAAAAACAGAAATTTTAAACGCTTTTGGTGAGGATATTAAAGATATTTCTGAACGCCGCGGCTATAAAGCTCAAGATGTTATCTCGTTATCGGAATCTACACCAAATATTGATGAATTGTTAAAAAACTTTCAGCGCAAGCATATTCATACAGATGACGAAGTTCGCTTTATTGTAAGTGGTCATGGAATTTTTGTTATTCAAGGAAAAGACGGCGAATTTTTTGATGTTGAATTAGAGCCGGGCGATTTAATTTCAGTACCAGAAAACATTCTTCATTACTTTACACTAATGGAAGATCGTAAAGTAGTCGCTGTCCGAATTTTCGTGACAACTGAAGGATGGGTACCTATTTACGCATAACAATTACTTGTAAAGCATAGGTCATCATCACCCCGCTTTTACATCTAAAAGCGGGGTATTCTTTGGATTATTATAAAACTAACTATTTTTATGTGAATAATAAGTTTAATGGGAGGAACACCATGAAAAAGAGTAAAAAAATGCTGTGGCCACTTACTTTGCTCGTGCTTCTAGTCTTTGCGCTGGCTGCCTGCACGAAAGAACAGCCAAGTCTAAACGAGAAAGCACAGGCAGCTCCAGCGCAGCAAGCGGCTTCTGCTAAGCCTGTACAGCAAGAAGGAAAAAAGGTTACGAAAGATACAAAAATTGCGCTTATTTCTGAATTTACGTCAGGCACTCATGCTGCTCAATATATAACAGGTGTGACAAAAGCGGCTGAAAAAGCAGGAGTACAGCTATCCGTTTCTGATTCAAACAATGATCAATCCAAAATGGCTGCTTATTTAGACACGGCTATTAACCAAAATGTTGACGGTATTATGATTGACCACGGCCGGGCTGAAACTCTTGAACCTGGTGTGAAGCGCGCGATTGCAAAAGGAATTCCCGTTATTGCAACAGACGTAGAATTAAAAGTAGAAGGCGTTACAACCATCGATCAAGACGATTATATGCTTGCGCTCCAGGGCTTGAAACAAATGATGCAGGACATTAACGGAAAAGGAAACATTGTATATGCGTTTGTTGGAGGCTTTGCGCCGATGGAAAAGCGCGACAGCATTTATAAAATTATGATGAATCGCTATCCAGATGTAAAACAAATTGCCACGTTCGGAAGCGCAACGGACAATACCTCATTAGACACACAAAATAAAATGGCAGCTGTGTTGAAGCAGTATCCAAATAAAGGAGACATTGCGGCCGTTTGGGCACCTTGGGACGAATTTGCAAAAGGAGTAACAAGAGCGATTAAAGAAGCAGGACGAGACGAGATTAAAGTGTACGGAGTAGACTTATCTGATGAAGATTTGCAAATGATGCAGGCAAAAAACAGCCCGTGGAAAGCGTCAGCTGCCGTAAATCCAGCTTCAGTAGGAGAAAAGCAAGTTGATCTGCTTCTTAAAAAGATTTCCGGTCAAGACATCCCTCGCTATTATTCCTTTGATCCGGTTTTAGTCAAACAAACAGACTTGCCTAATCAAACGATTAATATGGATCAGCTTAGTCAGTACGTAGAAGAATGGGGTAAAAAAGAATAGAAGTGGAGGGATAGAGATGACGAACGAGCTTTCAATGAAGAACATTATAAAAAACTTTGGTTCTTTTCAAGCCCTCAACAAAGTTGATTTTACTGTTCAAAAAGGGGAAATTCATGCTTTATTGGGAGCCAATGGTGCCGGTAAAAGTACGTTGATGAAAATATTGTGCGGAGCTTACGACGAATACGAAGGAAAGATCTACAAAGACGGAGGTGAAATCTCCATTTCTTCTCCTAAAGAAGCTAAGCGCCACGGCATTGGCATTGTGCATCAAGAAGTCGATGTAGCGCTGATTCCTTCGCTGTCAGTAGCTGAAAACATCGTGCTAGATGTGCAGGCTTCTAAGAAAAGTAAGACATTTGTAAACTGGAAATCTATTTATAAAAAAGCGGAAGAAGCTCTTGCTTTACTTGGTTCTTCTCTATCCGTTAGAAAAAATGTTGTTGATTTAACTCTATCAGAGAAGCAGCAGGTGCTTATTGCACGTGCAATTGTACAGAACGTTGACTATTTAATTTTGGATGAACCAACCGCACCTCTTAGTGTGGAAGAGACGAAACAATTGTTTTCTGTGATGAGAGAGCTGAAGAAAAATGGAGTAGGTATTATTTACATTTCACATCGTCTTCAAGAAGTGGTAGATATTTGTGACCGCTTAACGGTTTTAAAAGACGGACGCTATGTAGCCACAAAAGAAACTTCACATACCTCGATCGAAGACGTGATTACACTTATGTTAGGAACGGCTTCTGTAAAGCAGTGGGTCAAAAAATCAGTAGAAGTTGGAAACCAACTTTTACACGTAGAAGCATTATCTCTTCCAGGGCGGCTTTCTAATATCTCTTTTCATGTAAAAGAAGGAGAAGTAGTAGGTATTGCAGGGCTTGTGGGAGCAGGGAAAACGGAGCTTTGCCGAAGTCTATTTGGATTGGAGCAATATGTCAGCGGCAGTGTTGAGTTAAAAGGCAAGAAATTAAAGTTGAATAAGCAGCCGTATTATTATATTGCACAAGGTCTTTCTCTTGTTCCTGAAGAACGAAGAAAAGAAGGGATTTTTGTTCATGAATCGATTGCGGATAACTTAGTTTTGCCAAGTCTGTCCCGCTTTACAAATTATTCGTTTCTAAAGCGAGGAAAGATCAAAGAAAAAGCGCAGAAAACGACTGGGCAAGTTGGAGTAAAGTCTCATTCTATCGAGCAGTCAGTTGGAACGTTAAGCGGTGGAAATCAGCAGAAAGTAGCAATCGGAAAATGGCTTGTTACGGACTCTGACGTACTGTTGTTCGATGAGCCAACTAAAGGGGTCGATGTAGGCTCCAAGCGAGAGATATTTGATTTAATTACAAATCTTGTGTCACAGCAAAAAGGAGTTGTTTATGCAACCTGTGAATTCGAGGAGCTGTTAGGGGTAGCGGATCGAATTTATGTTATGTACAACGGAAAAATCGTGAAAGAATTATCCAAAGAAGAAGCAACTAGTGAAAAATTATTTTATTATACAGCAGGAGGAGTAAAAGGATGAGTGCGGAGTATGTAACAGAACCTGTAGCGAAACCAAAGAGAAAAATAAGCGTTTTCGACTTTTTTTATAAATATGGGACAGTCTTAATGATTTTTGTTATTATGATTATTTTTTCCATTGCCACACCTAACTTTTTAACAGGAGAAAACATTAGTGATATCCTGCGCTCTATTTCCATTGTTACCTTAATCGCGCTTGGTGTAACAATATCGTTAACCGTCAACGGACTCGATTTATCTGTAGGGTCTACGGCTGGATTAGCCACTATTTTATCAGCCTCTATGCTTGTTTTACACAGACAAGAAATTGCAGTTGCTATCATTGTTCCGATTATTGCATCGCTTCTTATCGGGTTAGTAAATGCTTTTTTAGTAGTGAAAGTAAAGATTCCTGATATTTTAGCTACTCTTTCAATGATGTTCATCGTACAGGGGATTTTATTAACGTATACAAAAGGCTCAGCTATTTATACCAATATGCCTTTACCAAGCGGAGACAGAGCTCCGGGAATTTTTATTCCATCTTTCCTTGCGCTAGGGCAAGGTCACTTTCTAGGTATTCCTGTTCCTGTTATCATTATGCTGCTGACTGTGCTGCTTGTTCATATCGTTTTTTCCTATACGAAGTTTGGGCGTTTTTTCTACGTAACAGGAGGGAACATAGAAGCTGCAAGACTTTCGGGTGTACCGGTTAACCGTTACCGTATGTATGCCTATATGTTTTCAGGATTGCTTGCTGGAATTGGAGGAGTCGTTTTAGCTGCCCGTATTGGAGTAGGAGAAGTGAACGCCGGCTCACCATTTTTAATGGATGCCGTAGCTGCTACATACATTGGCTTTTCCGTATTTGGAGCAGGGAAACCAAATGTATTCGGGACGCTGATTGGCTCTATTTTAATTGGTGTGCTGTTAAATGGGTTAACGATGCTAAATGTTCCGTATTATATGCAAGACATTATTAAAGGAGCTGTATTAGCAGGAGCCTTGGCTTTGACGTATTACCGCTCGAAACAAACATCTACGGCTGTGTGAACAGCCGTTTTTTTTCGTTTGAAATCGGGAAGAATAAGGAAAAACAATAGTATAGCCTATTATTTATGTAGAAAGAGGGAGTATAGATGAAACGTGTCGTCATTATAGGAGGAGTAGCCGCCGGAATGAGCGCAGCTTCACAGCTTCGCCGGATGAAAGAAAAAGAAGAAGTGGAAATCCTTGTGTTTGAAAAAGGTGGAGATATCTCTTACAGCGCATGCGGCATGCCTTACTATCTGTCAGGTGTTGTAAAAGAAAAAGACGATTTGATTGCTCGGACGAAACAAGAATTTGAAGAGCGAAACATCTCCGTCCATCTTTTTCACGAAGTTAAAGAAGTAAATCATACAAAAAAATACATAGTAGTGCAAAATGTAAAGACGCAAACGGAAAAAGAGATAACATATGATGAACTCATCATTGCAACTGGAACAACGGCTGTTAAACCCAATTTTATGAGTGATAACATGCCGAATGTATGCACATTAAAGTCATTAGAAGACAGCGAAAGAATCTATACATATCTACAGGCTCACTCCGTAGAGAAAGTCACCATTATCGGCGGAGGATATGTCGGAATGGAAGTAGCTGAAGCAATGAAGGCTTTGGGAAAAGAAGTACGGGTTATTGAACAGGGAAAGCAGATTCTATCTATTTTAGATCAAGAAATGGCAGAACATTTACAAAAGCAGTTAGATGACGATATTTTATTTCATTTCGAAGAAGAAGTGGAAGCATTGCTGCATTCAGATGGTTCCGTCACTCACGTTCAAACAAACCGTCAAACGTATCAAACAGATTTAGTGATTGTAAATGTAGGAGTTCGTCCGAATACGCAATTCTTAGAAAGAAACGGACTAAGGATGCTTGAAAATGGAGCTATTTTAGTAAACGAGAAGTTGGAAACCAACGTGCCTCATATCTACGCAGCAGGAGATTGTGCAACGAGCTATCACCGCGTATTAAAAAAAGATGTTCATATTGCTCTTGGAACCATTGCCAATAAGCAGGGAAGGGTTCTTGGTTACCGATTAGGGGGAGAAAATAGAGAATTTCCGGGTGTTGTAGGTACAAGTATTGTCAAAGTGATGGACTATGAAATTGGGAAAACCGGCATTTCAGAAAGAGAAGCAAGAGAAAATTCTCTTTTATACAAAGCCATCACGGCCGAAGCTCCGAGTCATGCGTCTTACTATCCAGGAGCTGAAAAGATTGTGATAAAACTTGTTTATCATCCTGAAACAAAAGAGATTTTGGGGGTTCAAATGATTGGTAAAGAAGGAGTAGCAAAACGGATCGATGTATTTGCGATAGCTATTACTTGCCGCCTCACAACAGATGAAATAACCATGCTAGATCTTTCGTATGCTCCTCCTTTTGCTACGGTATGGGATGCTGTACAAATTGCTGCTCAGAAAGCTGAATAGAAAAAGATGCAGGGACAAAAGTATGAAGATCCGAACGAATTGATTCTTGATTAAGAATCAACTTCGTTCGGATTTTTTTGTGGTGATGGTGAACGCAGGCTTCATATATTTAGCTGCTTTTAGCTGTTGATTGGAGGGCAAGGCGAAAACTCCTGCGAGACAAGCGGTTCAGCTCATGTATCCCATTTGTTCGTTTTTAGATTGTATTGATTTCGTTATGTCTCAATCTTTTTTCTATTCGACAAGCAGCATCTTTTGTCGAAAAACAAGTTGTAAAAAAAAGATAAATGGTATTCCTATAGTAATGTAAGCGTTTGTAAATTCCGACAAAATAATTTTTTTGCAAAAAAAATGTCTATTATTGCGACTCTATTTACATATTTAGTAGAATTTGTAATAATGCGTTATAAGCTAATTTTTTTGTCATAGGAGAGGATTTTGTGTTTGGAGTGAGAAATAGAACGAAATCAGAGAGATTATTAGTAGAAATCGTCCAAAAAAGACAAAAGATGGTGCAGATCGGAGAAGAAAAAGGTTTGACTAATGAAGAAACCGTTACCTGTAGTCAAGAGCTTGATCAGCTCTTACTCGTTTATCAAAAGCAGCGTTTAAAAGAAGAGGAAGAAAAGACATCGTTTGCCACACTGATTAGCCGCTTTTTATCTTTTTCAAAGCTGTAATGCAGGACAAGCATTCGGGATCGGGCAGTAAAACAATTATGCTGCCCGTGGCCTCTCTTCACCTTTAAAAAATGTTAATTAAAAAGATCATAAACAAAATACCAAAAATAAACGAATAAGTAGCAAATCTTTCGTTTCCATCGCCGTGACTTTCTGGAATCAACTCTTTATAAATAATAAAAAGCATGGCTCCAGCAGCAAAAGCTAATCCATATGAAACGAGAGAATCAACAAAATTAGTTAAATAAAACCCGAGTAAAGACGTTACAATCTCAACGGAGCCTGTAAGGGTAGCAATTAAAAATGCTTTTATTTTACTGATATTTTGCTGAGCTAAAAATAGCGCGACCAACAGTCCTTCAGGTGCATTTTGAAGACCGATTGCAAGGGCGATTAAGTTCCCTGTATTTTCAACATTTGAAGCGTAGCTAACACCAACAGACAGTCCTTCAGGAAGGTTATGCAAAGTAATAGCGGAAACAATTAAAAGTGCTTTTTCGTCAAACTGAATGCCGGTTTTAGAATGCTCAAGGTCAATGTGAGGAATATTCTGCTCCAAGAGTGTTAATGTTACAACTCCAAGCAGTAAGCCAATGGCTAAGGGAAAAAATCCGCCGCTTTGAAGAGATTCTGGAATCAAGCTCATAGTAGAAGCAGCTGTCATAATACCTGCAGTGAGCGCAAGAAGTATATCTTTCCACCGATGAGTGAGTTCTTGATTCAAAAACAGAATAGGCAAAGCGCCTACTCCAGTCGATAGTGCAGAAAGAATGCTTCCAATTAGTACCTCAGTCATAAACCGTCTCCTTTTACGTATTCTTCTTTTTATCCTCAATTCACATCGTTCTTTTAGTGTATGTTTTTTGTTTTCCATGAGCATGACTATTTTAAAAATGAATAGCTTTATGCAATAACCTTACAAAAAAAGTTGAACCAGTGAAGGTTCAACTTTTTAGGTAAAGTACAGCTCCTGAACTTGGTTAGCAATGTGCTCAAGCTTATTGGAAACTTGAGGAATGCCATATCCTACATACAAAGGAGATGTGGCAAAGCGAGGAATGATTTTCGCCGCAATTTTGCCGTTTTTAAGATTATAAAAAAATAAGTTGTAGCTCGTGCAGCTACGATGAAAATGATTTAATAAATAGTGAGCAGCCGTTTGAAGATAATCTGCAAATGCGTGCAGCTCTTTGTCAAGCTTATCCGTTATCACGTTAAATTCAAAAAAGCCCATTCTAGGTTTTACAGATAAATTAAATGTGACGTGTTCATTTTTGGCAATTGTGACTCCTTCAAACTGCTCTAGCTTCACATTTTCATTTACATCCATCTCATTTAAACCAATAATTTGCATATGAGGATGCCGTAACGATCCTCCGGACATAGGTCCATGGTTTTTGAAGAAAAGAACAGAAGCATATTCACCGCTGTTCATCATAGATATCCATCGTTCAGTAGCGAAGCTCAGCAAGGTGTACAGATGTTCTTTTGGATAAACAGATAGTTCCGAGGAACATTCATCGGTCTCAATAATAACCGTCTGATAAGCATCTTGCAGAACAGGAAATTTATTCTTTAGCCAAATGATAGGTCCTTGTTTTTCAATGATGCCTGTGAGAGATTCAACGTCACAAAATGGACAGGGATTTTGCCGGTTAACGATTGTTTCAGGCTTTTGTGAACCAATCGCGGAATTAAATAATAAATGGGTTGGTTTCATAATCATTCACCTTTTTATGTAATGGTCATATGTTTATTGTATTAAAAGCATATGTATAAATCCACTTATATACATTTTTTATCAAAAAAATTGTACAAGCGGAGAGAATAACCGATGAAATAAGCCTGCTTTGATTGACTTTGAAGGGAAATTTTAGTATTATCTTGATATCAAGATAATATTAAAGGAACTGATTAAAATGACGAATGATGTAACTAGAGAAGAGTTAGACCAATCTCTTAAATTATTTATTGTACTATCTCGTGCCAATCGTTCAATTAATGATCATGTGCATAAATTTATTCAACAGCATGGAATGAATCCAACCGAATTTGCTGTCCTAGAGTTATTGTATCACAAAGGTCAACAGCCTCTGCAGCAAATTGGCGGAAAAATTCTACTCGCAAGCGGCAGTATTACTTATGTAGTAGACAAACTTGAGAAAAAAGGCTTCTTAGAGCGCGTTGCTTGTCCGAACGATCGCCGCGTAACCTACGCAGCGATCACTCCGCAAGGCAAGGAAATGATTGAAAGTATGTTTCCGAGTCATGAAAAAAGAATTCATGATATTCTATCCGTTTTATCTAGCGAAGAAAAGGAAGTTGCTATTTCGATGCTTAAGAAACTGGGGCACTATGCAGATGAATTTTTACCGGAATCGACTAATTAATTAAGGAAAGCTCGTTTGTTTCTGTTGAACAAACGAGTTTTTTCTATGACTTCTTTCATAACCAATCGACATAAAAAATAAAAGTTACAAAAAATTGAAATTAACAGGAATACAGCTGGATAAAAACGAATTAGGTTACATACAGACAATAGAGGAAGGGGAACAAATGATGAAATTTGAGAATTATACATATACGCGACCTGATATGAATGAAATTGAAAAGCAGTTTGAAAAGGCCATTACACATTTTACGGAAGCAGCGTCAGTCAGTCAGCAAAACGAGGCAATTCGTCTAGCAAACGATGCGTATTCTCAGTACAGCACAATGGGGAACATCTGCTATATTCGTCATTCTATCGACACAGCGAATGAATTTTATAAAGAAGAACAAGACTATTTTGATGAAACACAGCCGCTTTTAGAAGGATATGTAGAGAAATTTTACAAAGCGTTAATCTCTTCGCCTTTTAAAGAGAAACTAGAAGAAAAGTGGGGCAAGCAGCTGTTTTCTCTTGCTGAAATGCAGTTAAAAACGTTCTCTCCTGAAATAGTAAAAGAGCTGCAGGAAGAAAATAAGCTATCGTCTCAATATACGAAACTAGTGGCGTCAGCCAAAATTTTATTTGAAGGAGAAGAAAGAACGTTAGCTCAGCTCGATCCGTTTATGGAGTCACCTGATCGAGAAATGAGAAAAAAAGCAGCAGAAGCGAAGTTTCAATTTTTCACCGATCACCAAGAGGAATTTGATGATATTTACGACAAGCTTGTAAAAGTGCGGACCAAGCTTGCTGAAAAATTAGGCTATAAAAATTTTGTAGAAGTGGGCTATGCTCGTATGTCTAGAATAGGCTACGATGCTGAAATGGTTGCCGCTTTTCGCAAACAAGTAAAAGAGTATATTGTTCCCCTTACTGAAAAACTAAAAAAGCGTCAGCAGGAAAGAATTCAAGTAGAGAGCTTAACTTATTATGATGAACCGTTTCAGTTTGAAACAGGAAACGCAGTGCCAAAAGGTGATGAAAAGTGGATTATTGAAAATGGACGGGTAATGTATAAGGAGCTTTCTAAAGAGACGGACGAATTTTTTTCATTTATGCTTGAAAATAATTTGATGGATTTAGTCGCTAAAAAAGGCAAAGCAGGCGGAGGCTACTGTACGTTTATTGAAGAATACAAAGCGCCGTTTATTTTTTCAAATTTTAATGGAACATCAGGCGATATTGATGTGTTAACGCATGAAGCAGGGCATGCTTTTCAAGTGTATTCCAGCCGAGATATGGAAACCAATGAGTATCACTGGCCTACGCATGAAGGAGCTGAAATTCATTCGATGAGCATGGAGTATTTTACATGGCCTTGGATGGAGTTGTTCTTTAAAGAAGACAAAGATAAATACCAGTTTTCTCATTTAAGCTCAGGCTTAACTTTCTTGCCTTACGGGGTAGCGGTAGATGAATTTCAGCATGCTGTATACGAACGCCCTGAGATGACGCCTTCGGAACGAAAACAAACGTGGCGAGAAATCGAAAAGAAATATATGCCTTCTAAAAACTATGACGGCCATCACTATCTAGAAAGCGGGGGCTTCTGGCAGCGCCAGCTTCATATTTACACGTCTCCGTTTTATTATATTGATTACACGCTCGCTCAAATTTGTGCATTTCAATTTTGGAAAAAAGATCGAGAAAATCACGAACAAGCATGGCAAGATTACGTTCATTTGTGTAAGCTTGGCGGAAGTAAGCCGTTTTTAGAATTAGTAGAGGAAGCGAATTTGATCTCTCCATTCGAAGAGGGCTGCGTGCAGTCTGTAGTAGATGAAATTGAAAACTATTTAAATAGTATTGATGATAAAAAGCTATAAAAAAAGCCGCGTTTGCGGCTTTTTTTATTGACATGTTCCTTCTTTCCATAGAGGAATCGTAAGGGTAACGCTGGTTCCTTTGCCAACAGTGCTTTTAATCTCAAATGTTCCTTTATGCTGATACAAAATGTTTTTAATCACAACAAGTCCAAGACCGGTACCTGAGGGCTTCGTGGTAAAAAAAGGCTTTTGAATGTGCGTAAGCAAATGTGAAGGAATGCCGACTCCTGTATCTTTAATGAAAATAGTAAGATCTTTAGTATGCTGAGTAACGTTTAAATGGATTTCTCCTCCGCTAGGCATAGCTTCGAGCGCATTTTTTAATAAATTAATGAGTACTTGCTTAATTTGATTTGCATCACAGCAGATGTATGTATGCGGGGCTTCCACCTGCGTTTTAACTACGACATTTTTTAATATACATTCTGATTCATACAGAAGAATAACGTCATTTAAAATAGTAGAGAATGCCTGCTTTTTCATAACCGTATCATGAGGTTTAGCGAGCAATAAAAATTCTCCAACGATTGAGTTAATACGATTCAGTTCGCTCAGCATGATGGTTGTATAAGAATGATAGCGGCTGCTGTCTTCATGAATAAGCTGAATAAACCCATTCAGAGAAGTAAGCGGGTTTCGAATTTCATGAGCGATTCCCGCTGCCATTTCGCCGGCTAAAGATAACTTATCGGTTTGGCGAAGAAATTTTTCTGTTTCCTTTTCTTCGGTAAGGTCCCGTGAAATACCAAAAAGCGCAACGACCTGTTTATCACGATTAAAAATAGGTGAAACAGTGATTTCTACATCAATTATTTTTCCGTCTTTTCGCTTATCTTGGGTTTCAAAGGCTACCAGCTTTTCTCCTTTTTTAACCCTTTCCAATCGGCTTTCAGCGCCGCCTTTTGAGCCAGCAGGAATAAATGGAATGGATTTTCCGACAATTTCTTCCGCTTTCCATCCGTATATTTGCTCAAAAGCATCGTTTACTTTAATCACTTTGCCATCTAGGCTGAACACGGCAATGGCGTCGCGATTGTATGTAAAAAAAGATTGTAAATACTCTTGAGCTGAGTACAGTTCATCTTCGGTTTTGTTCATTTTGATCGTGGTAATAGCAATCAGCTTTTTAGAGAAATGAGCACAGTACAACAAAATAATCATTGTGATCAGCGTAAACAAAATAAAATAAACAATATCTAATTTTACGAAGGTCACAGATGTAAAAAGAGTGTTGCTTACATAAAAGTACAAAACAATCACAATAGACATCAATGTAGAAATTACAATAGCGATATAGCTATAATAAATAAAGCTAACAATAATTCCAAGAAACAAAAATAAATAATTAATAACAGCAGGTTCAATAGATGTCATGTACGCAATATAGGCATAATAGCATATAAAAAAAGAATACATAATGATGGTAGGATGAAAACGAAAGTAATACATAGCCGTCACTACCAATAATAAAATTCCTCCGCTTATAAAAACAATCAAATGAGGGTCAGCTGCAATGAAGTGGTATAACACAATGTGGACAAAATATAGCAGCCAAAAAATAAGTAAAAGAATAAAATTCCGTTTTTTTATGAGGTTGTGTGATTCCATAAAAAATCCCTTTCTTAAATGGTGAATAATTTTATAGGAGAATAACTTTATAGTCAGCTAGTTGCACGATATAGTAATATATCACTCATATTAGCATAGTTACAACTGTGTGAATAGCCGAATTGAGCACTTAGACCAAGGAAGATAGATCTAGAATGTAGCTGATCATAAACTATTAAGGAAATATGAGGGGAATATGGACGAAATGAAGGGGATGTAAAGCTTTTGTGATAACCTTGTAAAAGTGAACTTTTTTCTAATTGGATAGGCTATACTGTCAGTAGAGCCATATGAATGGTGACTACATAGAGGCTCAGATGATTCGAAAGGAGACGGTAAAATGAACAAAAGTTTATTAGTCAAGTTATTTGGATCACTTCTAGCAATTATGTTAATCACAGCATGCAACTCACAAACGGATGAAAAAGATGCCACAGAACAGCAAACAGAACAGTCGGATGATACTCAAGCGGAGGATACAACTACAGATGATTCACAGGAAACAATGAAGCAAGACGAAGCAGATGATTCATCTGGGGATGAAGCAGCTGATGATCAAGAAGAATCAACGGATAGTGCTGACGAAAAAACAGATGAAAGTAAATAAACGTAAGTATTTCTATAAAAAAAAGCGACTCAAGTAGAGTCGCTTTTTCTATTAGTTTTGCACGGTGATTTCGCTTGCTTCATTTAACGTTACGTTCACTGTAGATACGTCTGCGTCATCTAACAGTAAGTCTGTAATTCGATCTTCAAGCTGTTCTTGAATTGCTCGGCGGAGCGGTCTAGCACCGAATGCAGGGTGATAGCCAAGTTCAGCCAGTTTTTCTTTTACCTCATCTGCTACGCTCAGCGTGATGTTTTGTTCTTGTAATGTTTCTTTTAATTCAGCAAGCATAAGGTCAACGATTTTAATCAAGTTATCTTTTTCAAGGTGATTAAATTCAATGATTGTATCAAATCGATTTAAAAACTCTGGTTTGAAATAAGATGAAAGTGAATCTAAAACGGATGCCTGTTTAAGTGCGTCATTTTTTGCGTCAAATCCAACCGTAATTTTCTTTTCACCTACACCAGCGTTACTTGTCATAATGATAACTGTGTCTTTAAAGCTTACTGTGCGACCTTGACTATCTGTTAGACGTCCGTCTTCTAGAATTTGCAGAAACATATGCTGAACGTCTGGATGAGCTTTTTCAATTTCATCTAGTAAGATGATGGAATAAGGATTACGACGTACTTTCTCTGTTAATTGTCCTGCCTCTTCATGACCTACGTAGCCAGGAGGTGAACCAATTAATTTAGACACCGCGTGTTTTTCCATGTATTCACTCATATCTAGACGAACCATAGCATCTTTTGAGCCAAATAGTTCTTCAGCTAATGTTTTGGTTAACTCTGTTTTACCGACACCTGTTGGACCGACAAATAAGAATGAACCAATTGGGCGATGCTTCGCTTTTAATCCAGCGCGAGAACGTCGAATCGCTTTTGCTACTTTTTCTACAGCTTCCTGCTGTCCGATTACTTTTTGAGCTAAGTGCTCTGCTAAATGCTTCATTTTTGCTGATTCATTTTCTTGAAGTTTACCAACAGGGATACCCGTTTTCTTTTCAATAATTGCTTGAATGTCAGCAATATCCACATTCATTTTTTGCTGTTCTTCTTCTTCGTTCAATTGTTTTTCAAGAGCAACTTCTTCATCGCGCAGTTTTGCCGCTACTTCATATTTTTCATTCTTTAACGCCTGCTCTTTTTCTTTTGTAATTTCTTTTAAGCGAGCGGCCGCGTCGTCTTTATTTGTAATGCCTGCCTGTAAATTCATTTTTGAGCCTGCTTCATCTAGCAAGTCAATTGCTTTATCAGGCAAGAAGCGATCTTGAATGTAGCGGTGTGATAAATTTACACAAGCGCGGATCGCTTCATCTGTATAGCTAACGCCGTGATAATCTTCATATTTACTTTGAATTCCTTTTAGAATTTCAACGGCTTCTTCTACAGACGGTTCGTGAACCATAACCGGCTGGAAGCGTCGTTCAAGAGCCGCATCTTTTTCAATGGAACGGTACTCTTTTAAAGTTGTAGCTCCGACTACTTGAAGTTCGCCTCGTGCAAGAGCTGGTTTTAAAATATTGCTTGCATCCATTGAACCTTCCGCTGAACCAGCTCCTACAAGAAGGTGAATTTCATCGATAAATAAAATCACGTTTTTTCGCTGTTGAAGCTCAGAAATTAACTGCTTCATGCGCTCTTCAAATTGACCGCGCACGCCCGTATTAGCTACGAGAGATGCTACATCTAATAGATATACATCTTTATTTAACAGCTTGGCAGGAACTTTTCCTTCCGCGATTTTTAAAGCTAACCCTTCGACTACAGCCGTTTTACCAACACCGGGTTCTCCGATTAGTACAGGGTTGTTTTTGTTTCGTCTATTTAAAATTTCAATGACGCGCTCTACTTCTTCTTCGCGGCCAATAACAGGGTCAATCAATCCCGTTTTCGCAATTTGAGTTAAGTTTCGACCGAACTGGTCTAAAAATCCGCTGCCGCCATTTCCTTGCTGCGGCTGTTCCGGTGCAGCTTGTTCTTGTGACATTTGCTTGAATAAATCATCGATGTTCATAAAGCCGCCACCTCCAAAACCTGATGGGATTTTATGTTCGTTCATTAGTGCTTGATAACATGTATGACATAAACGATATTGAGATTTTTGATTATTTGTTTGTACATTTAATTGAATAGATGCTTCACGTTTATTACAGTTTTGACAAATCATTTAATTAGCCTCCCTAAATGATTTTAATCGAAGATCAGCAGGTGTTTGACCTTTATTGACCTTTCGTAATCTCATTATACTTTGACCTTTTTTGACTTTCAAGTCTTTTGCTTAAAAAAATTTTTGAGGGAAGTTCCTCTCTTATGTACAAAAGGTAGTACATTAAAAAAACGTGTGTTTTGTGTGTACCCGTTTTATATATGTAAAAACATTAGAAGCATTTTGTACAATAATTTGCTTAGATAGAGAACAAATATTAATAAGAAGAAAAGTGGACAAAATGAGTGCAGAGCTTACCGTTGGATAAAATAAGTTATTGACAGCAAGAAGGATAAAAATTATACTCAAGAAGGTTTGCACTTAACTGCGTAAAAGCATAAAAGCGTTTAAGTGAAAAAGAAAGATAGAAAGGGAATACCTCATGAAAAAAGAAATTTCATTTATACAATCAATAGCGGTGGTTTTGGTGCTATTAGCTATTATTTTTGTTTCATTATTTACGTTAAAGCTGCCGCCTCATATTCCGCTGATATTTGGGGTAGCATTTATTAGTGTGATTGGCTTTTTGTTGAAATATAAGTGGACAGAAATGGAGAAAGGGATTTTAGACGGTGTTAGACTGGGCATTAAGCCTATCCTTATTTTAATGCTGATCGGGATGCTTATTGCGATTTGGATGGTAGGAGGAACGATACCGACGATTTTATCCTACGGCTTCCACTGGATTTCACCGCAGTACTTTTTAATTAGTGCTTTGGTTATTACCGTATTGGTTTCAACATTCACGGGAAGTTCATTAACAACCGTCAGTACGGTAGGGGTCGCTTTATTTGGGGTAGGAACTGCTATTGGTGTACACCCAGGGCTAGCAGCGGGGATGATTGTTTCAGGAGCTGTGTTTGGAGATAAGATGTCTCCCTTGTCTGACACAACAAATTTTGCTTCTGGTATCGTTGAAGTGCCGCTTCCTAAACATATTCAGCACATTACGTGGACGACGGTTCCAAGTATTGTTATTACCGCAATTATTGCATTGGTCATTGGGATGAACGGAAATCATGAAAGCGTCAATTACGGGGAAATCCAAGGAATTCAAGACGCATTAAAGCATACGTTTAATTTACACGTGTTAACGTTGCTTTCTCCACTTTTAGTTCTTATTTTTTCCATGAGAAGAGTCGATGTATTGCCAACGTTAGTTTTAGGGATTGTCACGGCCATTATTACAGGAATGATTACACAGCATGAATTTACGCTGAGTCAATTGCTAGGCGTTCTTCAAAGCGGGCCGGCAGTAGAGTCAGGAAATAAAGTAGTCGATGCGATTGTAAACAAAGGCGGATTACAGTCCATGATGTTTTCTATTTCTCTTATCATGATTGCCTTGTCGCTAGGTGGCTTGATGAGAGCGGTTGGAATTATTGATGCTTTATTAGAAGGATTAGCAAAACAAATCCGCCGCAGCGGAGACGTTATTTTTGCTACGCTTCTATCTTCAATTGGAGTGAACGTTATTACAGGCGAACAGTATTTATCGATTCTTCTGCCTGGGCAGACGTTTAAGCCACTGTATGAAAAGTGGAACTTAGACCCGAAAAACTTATCACGAACGCTTGAAGACGGTGGAACGGTTATTAATGCTATTATTCCGTGGGGTGTCAGCGGCGCTTTTATTTCAACTGCATTAAATATTCCCGCGGCTGACTATATTCCATTTACATTCTTTAGCATTCTCTGTCCGATCTTTTCAGTTATTTTAGCATATACAGGCATTGGCATTGCCAAGAAAAAAGCTCAGTCTTAACTGGGCTTTTTTCTTTTTGAAAAAGGACAGGTAAAAAACGACAAAAAAAGTATCATTCCACTTTTCAAATCTATAATTTAATAATACAATTTACTATACGTCTTTCTTGTTAATGTATTTGTATGAATTCTTATTTCTTTACAGATGAAGAAATTTGGGTTTTGCGGTATGATAAATAAGCTGTATTGGCGATGGGATGAATGCCCTTTTTAGCAAACATTTAAGAAGGGTAAAGCCAAATGAAAACACTCATTATAAAAGAGAAAAGATATTTATTGAGGAGAGGGTTTCTGTTGAAAAAATGGGGCATCATTGCATTAATCACTGTAGCTGTGCTCGGTGTGACAGCGGTTTTCAACCGAGCTGAAAGTGATGATGTAAATAAAGAAAAATTGAATTTATTATCGCCTTATTCAAATAAAGTAGATGTATATAGCATTACGTATCCTAGTGATAATTTAAAGATAAAAGGGTTTTTAGTACAGCCTAAAGACATTGCAGACAAACATTATCCGCTTTTAGTATATAATCGCGGAGGAAATCGCGAACATGGCATGATTCGCGCAAAAACACTTCAGTATTTGTCATACTGGGCAAGTAAAGGCTACGTCGTTGTTGCGACTCAATACAGGGGAAATGGCGGAAGTGAAGGAACAGAGACGTACGGCGGTAAAGATATTGACGACGTATTAAATCTTATTAAATGGGGAGAACAGCTTCCTTATGTAAATCACCAGCAAAAGGTAGCGCTAGGATATTCACGCGGCGGCATGATGACGTATTTAACGATGAAAAACGGCGTTAAATTTGATGCAGTTGTCGTACAATCAGGTATTACCGACATGTTTCAATTCTATGATCAAAGAGGGCCTGAAATGAAACAAGTGCTGCGGACAATTGTAGGAGATCCGGCGCAGTATCCAGAGAGGTATAAAAGTCGTTCTGTTGTCTATTGGAGCGATAAAGTAAATTCACCTCTTTTAATTTTACAGGGTGATCATGATCGTAAAGTTCACCACACTCAGGCTGAAAAGCTTGTGAAACAACTAGATGAGCAGGGAAAAGAATACAAATACGTACTGTACAAAAACGGAGACCATCCGCTAACTGCTTATTATGATCAATATAACGCGGAAATTGATAAATGGTTTAAAGTACATTTAGCTAAGCAGTAAAGAAATTGGAAGCAGTTTTGATGAATGGAAAAGAGCACCTTGTTTTATCCTACTACATGTAAGCATATAAAAAGGGGATGAAGCAAAATGACTCAGTCTAAAAGTCAAAAAGAGCGTCAGTGGAATGTACGAAAACAATCACAAAACCCATCGCATGGAAAAGTAAAATCTTTTGAAGAACTATCACAAGAAATCACGCCTAAACGTAAATAAGGTAACCATCATATAAAGGAAGACACAAAAAAGGAGAGCTGAAGCTCTCCTTTTTCTATGTTTGTTTATGGATTTGTGGACCACATGCCCGCAGATTTGATAAAAATACGCGGATGCAGTTTTAATTGTGCTACCATAATTTCTGCTAGGTCTTCAGGCTGCATCACTTTATCAGGATTGCCATCCGTTAAGTTTTCTTTATATGCTAATTCCGTTGCTACTGTACTTGGTGTTAGCGCTGTTACACGAATATTGTGTTTGCGCACTTCTAGCGCTAGAGATTCAGTTAAGCCGAGCACGCCAAATTTTGAAGCGCTGTAAGCACTTGTAACGGGAGCGCCTTTTTGACCAGCAGTGGAAGAAATATTGATGATGTCTCCACCATTTTTTTCGATTAATTGAGGTAGAACGGCGCGCGTTACGTAGTAAACGCCCATTAAATTCACATCAATGATTTGTTTCCACTCAGCTGGGTCTAGCTCTAAAAAGCTTCCGAATTTACCGATTCCTGCATTGTTGATTAAGATATCCGTTGCCCCTAATTTTGTATGTAGATGCTCAACTGCTGCGTTTACTTCTTCCATAGAAGAAACATCTGCTGTTGCATAAGCAACTTGTACATCAAATGCTTCTAGTTCAGAAGCAACAGCCTTTAAATCTGACTCTGTACGAGCAATTAAACCGATATTTACGCCTTCTTTTGCTAATTCAATCGCAGTTGAACGACCGATACCTTTTCCTGCTCCTGTAATAAGAGCTACTTTGCCTTTAAGTGATTGTGCCATGTATAGACTCCTTTCAATGTTCCGCATAAACATTCTTCATAATAACAAAGAATTATCCATTACTATCCTATAGAAATGCACAAATGATGTCAAAAATAAAGATTATTAAAATGGCTTCAAGTATAAATTTCCTTTTCATACAAAAACTATAGAGACTAAAAAGAAGAAATTCCGTTTCTTTTCGTTCAATGTAGTGGAGGATGAACAATGCGTATAAAAAAACTATCTGAGTTAACGAATAAATCCAAGCAGCGGAAAGAAAAAGCTGATGAATCGAAGGACTCTAAGGAAACTAGTGCTTCTTCTACACAGGAAGAGCAGAAATTATCGGAGAGGGTGGGAGATAATTTATCCCGCATGAAAAAAGCACTGGGACAGAGCACGGATTTAGTTGTGCGAGAGTTTCGAATTTCGATTGAAGAAAAATTCACTTTAGGTGTTGCTTACATCGACGGATTAGTAAATAAAGACGAAGTTGAACACTATGCGCTGGACTCCATTATGCACTATCACGATGAACATTTAACACATGATGATGGCATTGTTAATATGTACGAATTGATTAAAAGCTATAGTTTGGCAGCGGGTGAAATCATGGAAGCAAAGACATTGGATGATGCTCTTCTTCATGTTTTATCAGGAGATACCGTACTGTTTTTAGAAGGGTATCAAACGTGTATTATGGCAAGTACAAGAGGGTGGAGAGACAGGGCTGTTTCTGAACCACAATCTCAGACCGTTGTAAGAGGGCCTCGAGACAGTTTTACAGAAACACTGCGAACGAATACCGCATTGATTCGGCGCCGAATAAAATCTCCAAAACTTTGGATTGAATCTCAGCAAATAGGAGAGTTTACAAAAACGGATATTGCGCTCGTTTATATAGACGGCATTGCGGATGAACAGGTCATTCAAGAGGTAAAGGAGCGTCTTTCTAAAATTGATATAGACGGTATTTTGGAGAGCGGATATATCGAAGAGTTGATTCAAGATGAAGATTATACACCTTTTCCTACTATGCATAACACGGAGCGTCCAGACTCCGTGGCAGCAGGTCTTTTAGAGGGACGAATAGCCATTTTAGTAGACGGTACACCTTTTGTATTAATGGTTCCTGCCCTATTTATTCAATTTTTTCAAGCGGCTGAAGATTATTACCAGCGCGCAGATATTAGTACATTGATTCGCTTAATGCGCTACATGGCATTTTTCTTAGCCCTTTTAACACCTTCTGCTTATATTGCTTTAACTACTTTTCATCAAGAGATGCTTCCTTTTGCTTTGTTAATTAGTATTGCAGCTCAAAGGGAAGGTGTTCCTTTTCCTGCTATTATTGAAGCGTTTATTATGGAAATCACGTTTGAAATTTTGCGAGAAGCTGGAGTCCGATTGCCTCGAGCAGTAGGTTCAGCTATTTCGATTGTGGGAGCACTCGTTTTAGGAGAAGCCGCCGTACAAGCGGGATTAGTTTCACCTGCAATGGTTATCGTTGTATCCATCACCGCTATTAGTAACTTTGTGTCACCTGTGTATGATATGGCTATTGCAGTAAGGATGCTGCGCTTTATTTTAATGGTTTTAGCAGCTACTTTTGGCTTGTTCGGTATTATCCTGGGGTTAATTTTAATGATTTTACATTTATGCAGCTTAAGGTCATTTGGAGTCCCTTATATGACACCTATGGCTCCATTTGTGAAGCGCGATCAAAAGGATGTTCTGATTAGACGTTCGATCAAAAAAATGAAAACAAGGCCAAAGCTGATTAACGAGAAGAATATTTCACGTCAAAAGACGCAAAAAAACTAAACTGTGTAAAGGTGGCCGTTTACTATGAAAGCATTTCTAATGTTATGTATCTGTTCATTGCTATTAAGCGGCTGCTGGAGCAGTAGAGAGTTGAATGAGCTAGCCATTACGGTTGCTGTCGGAATTGATAAAGCAGAAGATGGCATCATTGTTACAGTTCAGCTGATTAACCCTGGTGATATTCAGGCCAAAACCCCTACAAACGGGCCTTCTGTTACCACATTTTCTATTAAGGCTTCGTCTGTAATGGAAGGGCTAAGAAAAATAACGACGAAATCCCCGCGGAAAATTTATCTTTCTCATTTACGAATGCTAGTCATTAGCGAAAGCATGGCGGAAGACGGTATTGCTGAAGTGCTTGATTTCTTTGCTCGGGATCATGAAGTGCGTACCGATTATTTTGTTGTTGTTGCTAAAAATACGAAAGCATCGAGCGTTCTGAACGTATTAACAACAATCGAAAAAATACCAGCTAACCATATGTTTGCTTCATTAGACGTGTCACAGCGTATTTGGGCACCTACTAGAGGAGTAAAGTTAAATGAACTGATCAGCAACTTAACCAGCGAGGGAAAGCAGGCGGTATTATCAGGGGTATTGGTGAAAGGCAATGTAAAAAATGCAGGAGATATGTCGAGCATTTCTCGCACCAATCTTTCCACACTGCTCAATTTCAAAGGATTAGGTGTCTTTCAAAATGATAAGCTTATCGGCTGGTTCAATGAAGACGAAAGTAAAGGATATAACTATATTACAGGAAATGTAAAAAGTACGTTGATTGTTATTCCATGCGAAAAAAAAGAAAAAAAGCATGATATTATCGGAGTAGAAATGCTTCGAACGAATGTCAAGGTGACAGCTACTATGAAAAATCATAAACCTCATATTCACGTTGATTTAAAAGGAGAAGCTAACGTAGCTGATGTAGAGTGTCAAGTAAATTTACAGGACCCAGCTGTAATCAATATGCTCGAACGAAAAACAGCAGCCGACGTAAAAGAAAAAATGAATGATGCAGTAGAAAAAGCTCAAAAAACCTATAAAAGCGATATCTTTGGTTTTGGCGAAGCGTTTTACAGACAAGATGTAAAGAGATGGTACAAAATGAAAAGAGACTGGAACAGAATTTACGCAGAGGATTTAACCGTCGATTTAGATGCAAAAGTTCAAATCCGTCGCTTAGGCACGTTAAATAACTCATATATGAAGCAAATGAAGCATTAAGGAGAAAGAAAATGGAGGGATTTATCGCCTTACTTGTACTGCTTGCTTATTTGACTAAAAAAATAATGATCAACTTCCGAAAGGAAAAGTATTATCGTGAAATAGTCGTCTACCTTTGTCTCATAGGTTTGGGTCTATTCTTTTGGGGAGCGATTACACTCCGTAAAGAAGTTCCTACGCCTCTGTACTTTTTAGAGGCACTAATTAAGCCTCTTACTAGAACCGTTCATCATCTGTTATTCACGTGAGCAAGCATGTAGGAGAGAAGGTGTGTATGATGCAAATAAAAGAATTTATTAGTCCGAAACAATTTCTTTTTCTAATTTATGTTTTTTGTATCGGAAGCGCCATCTTGGCAGTTCCGGCTACATTATTAGAGACGAATAGACAAAATGCGTGGTTTTGCGGTGTGCTTGCTATTGGCTTTGCACTTTTAATCGTTGCGGTGCTTTTATGGCTGATTCAGCGTTACCCTCAGCAAACATTCATTCAAATAGCTAAAAAGGCGCTAGGTCGTTATGCCGGAACGTGTATTTCTCTTATTTACATTTTCTTTATGTTCATTCAATCTACGTTTTCGCTTCGAGACATCAGTACATTTATGACGACTCAAATTGTCCCTGAAACGCTGCCTACGTGGATTCATGCGCTTGTTCTTTTAGCTGTTATATACGGAGGGTATCTAGGTATTGAAGTGGTAGGGAGAACCGCGGAAATCTTTTTGCCGTGGATTGTGGTCCCCTTTTTATTGTTAATTGTTTTAAATATTCCTCAGATGAAAATTGATCGTCTTTATCCTTTTTTTGAATTCAGCATGGGTGATTTAGTATTAGGGACCACTTATTTTTTAGGAAACCCGTTTATGGAATTGGTTTTTATTCTAATGATTACGCCTCATGTAAAAGGTGGAAAAAAGGTAAAAAGAATGTTTGTTATCGGCACTGTCGCATCGGGCTTGACGATTACGATTGCAGTTGCGGCTTGTATATTAGCTCTTGGCGCGAATATTGCATCGATGCACAGCTACCCAGTTTATTTATTAGGAAAAATGATTTCGTTAGGTGCAACGATTCAGCATGTTGAAGTATTAGTAGCTATTATTTGGATGTTATCTATCTTTTTTAAAGTTGTCATTGTGTTCTATGCTATTCAGTTAAGTATCGTCCAACTGTGTAATTTACGGGTGCGCAATTTTTTAAGCTTTCCTTTAGGTCTAATTATTACAGGCGTGGCGTATTACATTATTCCCAATACAGCGTACTTCAATTATTTTGAAAAATATTACTGGCCGTTTTATTTATTTGTACTAAGCGTCTGTTTTCCGTTGTTATTTATTGCGCTTTCTTATATAAAGAAAAATAAGGCAGCTAAAGGCGATAGAAGCCAACAAACATAGCATTATTTATACGCATGTGGTATAATACGATGACAATTCAAGAAGAAACTCCGTGCACGTTTGTATATGTACGGGAGAGGTTCGAAAACTCCCTCTATAAAAAACTAAGATCATCGTTGATGACAAAAGACACGGTTTTAGCGTGTCTTCTTTCACGTGCTTTTCTATCAACGCGTCTTTTTGACGTGTATGCTGGCGAGGACGTGTATCTTAGTTGCTTTTTAGGGAGATTGCTGGAAAAGAGCAGTCTCTTTTTTGTGTTATAAAATTAGTCACAAAGGGAACGAACGGTTCAATAAAGTTTCTTCTTCTTTTGATTTCAATCAAAAAGGAGACGAACAATAATGATGAAAAATGAAAAAGCTATTGTTGTATTTAGCGGAGGTCAAGATAGTACAACATGTCTATTTTGGGCTTTGAAAAACTTTAAAGAAGTAGAAACGGTTACTTTTCAATACGGTCAGCGTCATAGTCAAGAGATAGAGGTAGCAAAAGCTATCGCAGCTGATTTAGGTGTGAAGCATACCGTACTAGATATGTCACTTTTAAATCAATTAGCACCAAATGCCTTAACGCGAGATGATATTGAGATCGAGCAAAAAGAAGGAGAGTTGCCTACAACGTTTGTGGACGGCCGCAATCTGTTATTTTTATCATTTGCAGCCGTACTGGCTAAAAACAGCGGAGGCCGTCATATCGTAACAGGCGTTTGTGAAACTGATTTTTCGGGATATCCAGACTGTCGAGATGTATTTGTAAAATCGTTAAACGTCACGCTTAATTTATCAATGGACTTTGAATTTGTGATTCATACGCCGCTTATGTGGATTGATAAAGCAGAAACGTGGGCGTTAGCGGATGAGCTAGGGGCGCTTGAGTATGTGCGTGAAAAAACATTAACATGCTACAACGGTATTGTTGCTGATGGATGCGGCGAATGTCCCGCATGTCAATTGCGAAAACGCGGGTTAGATCAATACATGCAAACAAAAGAAGGAGGAGAGGAATAATGCTGCAACAAATGTATCCTCAAGTATTTCATGACTATGAATATGAACTGAACAAAGATATGCAGTTTGCTGCGGCACACTTTGTTCCTCACACAGAAGCAGGAAAATGCCGTCAAGTCCATGGACATACGTATTTTGTAAACTTAACTGTTGCCGGAGATACATTAGACGAAGCGGGCTTTTTAGTAAACTTTGCGCTATTGAAAAAAATTGTTTCTGGTCAATTTGATCATACATTATTGAACGATCATTCTATCTTTAACGAAGAAAATCCAAATGATTTTCCTACAACTGAAGTTGTTGCTCGTAAAATTTATGAGTTGGTTCAAGAATATCTAGACACACTACCAAATAACCCTTCTTGCGTACAAGTATTCGTGCGGGAAACGCCGACAAGTTACGTAGTTTACCGCCCAAAGAAGGTGAAAAAACGTGGCTAATACAATTCCAGTACTTGAAATATTCGGACCAACGATTCAAGGGGAAGGAATGGTTGTAGGACGTAAGACGATGTTTGTTCGTACCGCGGGCTGTGATTATTCCTGCAGCTGGTGTGATTCAGCTTTTACATGGGATGGATCTGCTAAAAACGATATTCGTCAGCTAACAGCAGAACAAATTTGGACGGAGCTAAAAGAAATTGGAGGAGAGTTCTTTGATCACGTCACCATTTCTGGAGGAAACCCTGCGCTTATCAAGGCGATTGGTTCACTTGTAGAGCTTTTGCACAGTCATGGGGTAAAAGCAGCTCTTGAAACACAGGGAAGCCGTTATCAGGATTGGTTCCTAAAAATCGATGATTTAACGATTTCTCCTAAGCCTCCAAGTTCATTAATGAAAACAAATTTCTCCGTATTAGACGATATTATAGAGACATTAATAAAGGAAAAACGCATGGCGCATATAAGCATAAAAGTCGTTGTATTTAATGATGATGACTTTGAGTATGCAGCCTCTGTTCATGAACGTTATCCTGAGGTTCCATTTTTTGTTCAGGTAGGCAATGAGGACTTAACGACAATCGATAATGCGTCGTTAACACAAGAATTGCTTAAAAAGTATGAGTGGTTAATCGATAAGGCAGTGGCAGCTAAAAACATGAACGATGTAAGAGTTCTGCCGCAGGTTCACGCCCTTGTTTGGGGAAATAAACGAGGCGTGTAAGCGCATAGCAAAAAATTTACAAAGAAAAATAAAAACAGATATATACAAAATAAAAAAACGCTGTTAGAATGACAATCGTAGAAAGAGAGGAAATGCAAATGAGCGGTCGAAAAGATGAAGAATTAGAAGGTGTATCACTCCTTGGAAATCAAGGAACAAACTATTTGTTTGAATATTCACCAGAGATTCTAGAAGCATTTGATAACAAACATCCAAATCGTGATTATTTTGTGAAATTCAACTGTCCAGAATTTACGAGCTTATGTCCAAAAACAGGTCAGCCGGATTTCGCAACCATTTATATTAGTTACATTCCAGATGAAAAAATGGTGGAAAGCAAGTCGTTAAAGCTTTATTTGTTCAGCTTCCGTAACCATGGAGATTTCCATGAAGACTGTATGAACATTATTATGAATGACTTAATTAAACTGATGAATCCAAGATATATTGAAGTATGGGGAAAATTCACACCACGCGGCGGGATTTCAATTGATCCATATACAAACTATGGCCGTCCCGGTACGAAGTATGAAGAAATGGCTAATTATCGCCTGATGAATCATGATTTATACCCAGAAACAATTGATAATCGTTAATTCGAACAAACAGGTTGTGTATGCAACCTGTTTTCCATTGCAAAAACAACAGGTGAGAAGGTGAAAGAATGTCACAGAGATCAGCATTAGTATTAGGTGCAAGCGGACTTGTTGGTCAAGAACTTTTAAAAATGTTATTAAGCAACAGCTTATATAACCATGTGACAGTGTTTGTTCGAAAAAAGCTACCAATCGAACACACAAAGCTACGTCAGCTTGAAATTGATTTTTCAGAGCTTGATAAGCACGAAGAATGCTTTGCAGTTGATGATGTATATTGCTGTTTAGGCACGACAATGAAAAAAGCAAAAACAAAAGCGAAATTCATTAAAGTGGACTACGAATTTCCTTTAAAAGCGGCTAAATGTGCAGAAAAATATCGCTGCAAAAACTTTTTAACGATTACAGCAATTGGTGCTGATCTTCGTTCGCCATTCTTTTACAGTAAAGTAAAGGGGCAAGTAGAAGAAGATATCGCAAGCTTGTATATCCGTTCTACTCACTTTTTCCGCCCATCGTTATTATTAGGAAAGCGCCAAGAGTTTCGCCTATTTGAAAAGATTGGGGGATACACGTTAAAGTCGTGTTCATTTTGCCTTGTAGGAAAGTGGAGAAAGTATCGTCCAATTAAAGCGTATAACGTAGCCAAATCGATGATGAAAGCTGCCCTTGAAGATAAATGTGGCGTTCATGTACATGAAAGCCAAGACATTTATACAGGTGAATGCTATTATTCGTTTACCAACGGTAAGCGAGTATTATCAAAATAAAGAAAAGCCTCTTCATAAGAAGGGGCTTTTTTTCTATCTTCCGTCACCATCCGCATCTCCATCTCCATCTCCATCATGATCGTGGTTAGAAGCAGATTCACTCCAGCTTGTGTAGGAGTTAGAATCTTCTTCGGCATAATTCATGGGTTCAACGGATGTTTTTTTATTTGAAGTTTGTTTGCGTTTAAAAACGAACTGCACGATGAAAAAAAGAATAACAATAAGAGCAACGATAAACAATACAGTATCAAACATGCTAGTAATTCCTTTCGGTAAGAAGATAGTAGTAGCTTGTTCTTATTGTCACACGAAAATAAGCCCCTTTCAAGAAAAAATGGGGCCTGTTTTTGTTTCTTTAAGGAAACTTTTTTTATCTCAGCCATATATTATTGTATAAAGAAACATTTTAGAAAAGAGGGAGTACAGTGAAAAAAAGTTCGAAGGATGTTAAGGTGCAACAGTATATTTACCTTATGTATAAGCTGGGAATTATTACAGAGGAACAAAAGAATCAATTCTTTCAAAACCAATAAAAAAGCAACCGCTTTTGCTTTCCGGCTGCTTTTTTCCTTTACATAGCTGGATTAATGATGGTGTAGTTTTTGTGGTTGACAACAGTTCGCTGTTCTAAGTCTAAATCGCGGTAGTTTGTCATGTAAGTCAAATCTACAATCACGGAGTTTTCATTTACTTTTTCGACAATGCCCTGTAAGCCATTTTTAAATTCTATCAAGTTTCCTACCTCTGCTATTTTCATGATTCATCGCTCCTTTGTTTTAAATTAGTTCATTATAAATTTTTTCAATAATTTTAATTTTAAAAATAGTAAAACTAGTTAGCGTTTTCTTTTTTACAATTTTGCCTTAAAACTGGGAATTAGTAAAGGGTTTTTTGAAAAAATATAAAATAAAATTGAAAAAATAAGTAAAATGTGCTGAGAAATAAAAGGAATTGGTAGCTTTAACGAAAGAGAGAAGCAGGACAGTTCCATCTTTGTTCATCTTTCGTTATAATAAACGAGGTATAATCTTGTCATAAATTATAAGAATTAGAAGGTGTAGAAATTGAAAGATACTGGACTCGTGCTCGAAGGAGGCGGTATGAGAGGCCTTTATACAACTGGAGTTTTAGATTACTTTATGGAAAGAAATCTGTATCTTCCGTATGTAATTGGCGTTTCAGCCGGCGCTTGTCATGCCACTTCTTATTTATCTAGACAAATAGGAAGAAGTCGCAAAGCTAATTTAGATTTTTTAGAGGATCCTCGCTACTTGTCGTGGAAAAATTATTTTAAAACAAAAGAGATATTTGGAATGGATTTCGTTTTTGATGAAATTCCTAATCAGCTTCTTCCATTTGACTTTGAGGCATTTGCTGAGCGTACAGAGAAGCTTGTAGTAGGAGCAACGGACTGCGTGACGGGAGAACCTGTTTATTTTGATGAGTATGACCGGGACATTTTGACAGCGGTTCGCGCTTCTAGTTCCCTTCCATTTTTAGCACCTGTCGTTACATATAAAGGAAAAGAGCTGTTAGACGGAGGAATCAGTGATCCGATTCCAATCAAAAAAGCAGTGCAGGATGGATATAGAAAAAATATTGTTGTGCTAACGCGAAACGAAGGATATCGAAAAAAGAAATCAAATATGCTTTGGTTATTGAAGCGCAAATACCGTCATTATGATGGGCTGACTCGTGCGCTTGAGAACCGCTATAAATTGTATAATGAAACATTGTCATATATTGAAGAACAGGAAAGACAGGGGAATATCTTTGTGATTCGTCCGCAAACCCCTCTTGTAGTAGGGCGAATTGAGAAGAATCGTGAGCGTCTCGACGCTCTTTACAACCAAGGATATAAAGAAGCTGAAGCTCAATTTGCATCTCTGCAAAATTGGCTGAACAGTTAAAAGCGAGGTGAAACTGAATGGATGAACAAACAGCAATAAACATGTTGAATGAGTTAAGTGAAGGAAAAGTAACCGAAATTAAAGTTAAAAAAGAAGACTTTCTTGCTTTTCGCCCTTTTTTAGTAAATCGCCCTGATTTCAAACATTTTCGTGGAATAGCTGGACGCGGTGGAGATTTCACCTATACGTATCTAGAAATTCCTAGGAGCTAAACGAAATGATGGCATTATTTGATTATGCCTTATATAATGGATGTATGAGTCTGTACAGTAGAGAATATACTGTTACAAGTGCTTGTGCGTTTATTTAGTAACGTACGGTAAGAGCGAATAAACGTGTTTAGTTATAGGAGGGATATTATGGATGAGTTTCGAAAAAGTACAGCACCTTTTTATTTTGCAGATCATATATGGAAAGATAAAAATGGAATGACGACTTATGGGATGCTGTTAACGAACCGGCCCGAAGATGACGGGGACTATGACCTCCATTCGTTATTAGAAGAAGCATATGTAGATCATAAAAAAATTCTAATTACTACTGTTTACGACAACAGTGAACAGCAGTTGAGCGGATACGTGATACATTTATCAGATGATCAAGACGTCTTTACGTTTATGGATGATACGGGTGCTAAGCTAGTGATTGATTTCTATGATGTTGTAGAAATTGAGATCGAAGATTAAAAAGAGCTGAATGTTGATTACAACATTCAGCTTTTTTGTGTAAAAGTAGATGAATTTAAATGTTTATCATAAGAATTATAAGGGAAAAACAAAGGAAGAAATTTCTGATTAAACTGAAATAAAGAGGGAAAATATACCTGCATTTTAGAAAAATTACCGTGATTATGACAAAAAACAAGGTACAATGTCATAATTGTGTTTCGAACGTAATTTTGTTCATCAAACTTAAAGAAATGTAACTGAATCGTTCGGTGAAACCCCTATATAGCTATGATAGAGTAATACCATACGAAATTTCAGGAGGTATTACCTATGAAACATAGTTATATGAAATCAATGGTAGTAGCTTGTTTAGCTACTCTTTCATTTATAGGTTTTAATGCAACAGCTACGGCTGCAACTAATTATAAAGTAGTCAAAGGCGATAGTCTTTGGAAGTTAGGTAAAAGATATAGTGTAACAATTGACGATATTAAAAAAATAAACAATCGTCAAGGAGATATGATTTATATTGGTGAAACATTAGCGATTCCGAGTGAGACAAAAGTGCTGGCTGCTGAAACAACGGAACCTTCAACGGCAGCACCGGCTAATACGGTTAAGCCAGAAGCAAAACCCGCAGAGCAGGAAACACCTGCAGTTTCGATCTCTGCAAGTGAAAAAGATTTATTAGCTCGCTTAGTAGAAGCTGAAGCAAAAGGCGAATCATATGAAGGAAAAGTAGGGGTAGCAACAGTGGTGTTAAACCGTGTAGATTCTCCGAAGTTTCCAGATACGGTAACAGGAGTTATTAAACAAGTTGTCGGAAAAGCATACGCTTTTTCACCGGTCCAAAACGGATCAATTAACAAACCTGCTTCAGAAGATTCGAAAAAAGCAGTAGAGCAAGCATTGACTAGAAAAGATCGTTTAGACGATTCCATTTACTTTTATAATCCAAAAACAGCTACCGATAACTGGATTCGTTCACGTGCTGTAATTAAAACAATTGATCATCATGTATTTGCCAAATAAAAAAGAGCCGTTCTGGCTCTTTTTTTAGTCTAAAAAGATATCTCGTTCCAAACTGCCTTCAGAACCTGTTAAAACCAGACCAATATCGGTATCAGCTTCTAAGTTCTGAACGATAGTAAAAGGCACTTTATGTTGGTTAGCCGCTTGAATATAGGGGGAGAGGTATGAATAAGACAAGGAGCCATTTAAAAACAAATGACCGTCTTTCCCTTTTTTTAAAAGAGGCTTTATTTTTGCTGCATCCTTTTTCATGACTTGCCCTTTTTTTAGCGCAATTTCAATATTTTCACGTAGAGCAGTTAGGAAATATCTTCTTTCGTCTCTTTTTGTTTCCTTTGCTCCGTACATTCCTCGTTCTAAGTATTCTTCTAGTTGATCAGACATTGCGTCACTTCCTTTCGTTATAAACTATAAACGATTATGGCTATAAGTAAAAGGCTTAGGAAAAAAGGAAAATCACTGTGCTATATCACCTGTTTTTTTGCTGAGTACAAAGAAAAACAAAAAATGTGTTGAAATTTAGCCTGAAATATTGTTTAATGTAAATAGATAGAAAATCATATCGGTTTTTTATTAAAGGTTTGTAAGCGATTACAGATATACATACATAGCAGCGTTTGGGGAGACGCTCCTATGATTTTATGTTCAAAGCGCATTGTATAAAAAGGGGATTATATAGCTTTAGGGCATATACGGTCAAGCAAAGGGTCAGATAAATTAATAAAAAATCGCTATGTATTTTCATAAGAAGAACGGTCAACATTTTTGTTGAGCGTTCTTTTTATGCGTTCATATTATGTTTATTTCTCATTGCATTTCTCTTATTTTACATAAGCTACATGTAGTATGTTTCAAAGCCTTAAAAAATATATGTTTGTACGCTTGTTTAATCCTAATGAGGTGGTAGAAAAGGAATATTTTTTAAGAAATCACAAAAAAAGAGGCGATTGCCTATGCAAGAAGTAGGTGAATAACATATGTAATAAAGAGAATGAAATATAATTTGAGGAGGCATGTATCATGCAAGAATTTGATATTAATGACATAAGAAGACCATTCGGTGGTTTTGGAGGATTTGGAGGCTTTGGTCGTCCAGGATTCGGTTTCGGTCGCCCAGGTTTTGGTTTCGGTCGTCCTGGTTTTGGCTTCGGCCGTCCGGGGTTCGGCTTTGGCTTTGGTCGCCCTTGGGGTTGGGGCTTTGGAGCTCCATTTCTTGGAGGATTAGTTCTTGGAAGTGCACTAGGAGGTCCAGGTTATTACGGTTATCCAGCACCATATTATCCGCCGTACCCACCATATTATCCTTATTATTATTAAAACAATGAGCGCTGATAAAGCGCTCTTTTATTATGTCCAGTCCAAGGTATATATAGAATGAATGCAAGACGTTACGTTTAGAAAATGATAACAGTTTTAAATAAGGAATGAACGCTTAAGCTAAAGGAGACAAGTTTTCCTTGCAACAATTGTTGATTTTGCTATAATAACTTCGGTGGCATTTTTGGTCACTGGGTGGGCGAGGGATAGATGAAAAGAAGGAAATTAGATTGAACGCATTATTTGAAAAGTTGTTTCGTTTAAACGACCACCAAACAACTGTCGGAAAAGAAAGCTTAGCTGGGGTCATTTCATTTCTTTCCATCGTGTATATTATTGCTGTTAATTCAACCATTTTGTCTGATGCCGGTATTCCGCTTGAAGCAGGAATATTCGCAACAGTAGCTTCGGCTTTTGTAGGCTGTGTTATTATGGCTTTTTGGGCAAATGCGCCTCTCATCCTGGTGCCAGGTATGGGGATTAATGCATTGTTTACGTATACGATGGTTCAATCAATGGGGTTATCTTGGCAAGAAGGGTTATTAGCAGTAGTGATATCCGGCTTTCTTTTTATAGCATTAGCTTTTTCACGACTGTCTGCCAAAATTGTCTCTTCGATTCCGCATTCGCTAAAAGAAGCGATAACAGTCGGTGTTGGCTTATTTTTAACATTTATCGGTTTGCAAAAAGGGAAGCTTGTAGTTCCAAGCGAAAACACTTTTGTAGCACTTGGAGACTTGTCAGATCCGTTTGTGATCAGTACGCTGTTGACGTTAATTATCACAATCGTACTGTTTATCCGAAATGTGAAAGGTAACTTTTTGTTAAGCATGATTGCTGGATCAGTCCTTGCCTTCTTACTTGGTGTAAGAAGCGGTGCAGAAAAAGGACAGTCGGCTGGGAGCGTGAACGACTTCTTTAGCAGCTTTGGCACATTGTCTTTTGGAGCTATTGGAGACGTTGCGTTTTGGGCAGCTGTCTTTTCATTAACAATGGTATTGATTTTTGAAAATATCGGTTTGCTGCATGGTCAGCTAGGTATGATGAATCAAGATAGCAAATTTCCGCGGGCCTTTCAAGCAACAGCCGCCTCAGCTTTGCTAAGCGGCGTGTTTGGAACAAGTCCAACGGTGTCTTCTGTAGAAGGAGCATCTGGTATTGCAGCTGGAGGGCGAACGGGTTTAACATCGCTGATTACAGGAGTTTTATTTTTAAGTTCACTTCTGTTTATTCCATTTATCAAGCTGGTGCCAGATAGTGCTATTGCACCTATTCTTATTGTTATTGGAGCATTGATGATTCAAAATATCAAAAACATCAATTTACAGGACTTAACAGAAGGTTTCCCTGCATTTTTAATTATTGCGCTTATTCCTCTTACGTACAGCATTGCTGATGGAATTGCATTTGGGTTCATTGCGTATCCACTGCTTAAATTATTCCTTGGTAAAATGCGTGAAGTATCGATGTTTATGTATGTAAGCGCGCTGTTGTTTTTCTTGAATTTTGTGCTGCATTATATTGCTTAAAATAGACAGCTGAGTACTTTTGCTCAGCTGTTTTTTGTGTTTGCAGTAAAGAATCCTCTTTTTAGATATCATACTCCGTATTTCGTGTCCTTTGGCTAATCTGCCGCTTCTAAAATGACGTTTCCTGCGTAAAGTAGTACAGAAGTCGTAGGGGGATATAAGGGGGAGAAAACGATGGGAATTAAATTAATTAAAATATCAGCCGTTTATTTTGGAATTGGCATCATATTGGGGTATTATATGTCAATTGTTCACAGCTACGCTTTGACACCTGTTCACGTGCACATCAATTTATTAGGATGGACATCGCTTACGTTAGCGGGAATTATTTATTATTTGTTTCCTGCGTTTAGCGAAAGTAAATTAGCCAAACTGCACGTATGGTTGCATAATATAGGATTACCGGTCATGATGATTGGTTTATTTTTCATGATCGTACTAGAAAACCAAGCTTTTACACCCGTAGTGGCAGCAGGAGCAACACTTACGGCTATTGGCGTTTTAATTTTCGTATATCACATCCTTAAAAATTTGAAATCTGAACGATGAACGAAGAAGGTCGTTGACGATGGCTGCTAATTTCAAAAGGAAAAAGAACCAGCTATAGCGAATATACATGTAAACAAGGTGAAAGTGTGATTTACATAAAGATGTGCTAGGCATCTTTATAAGGAGGGGTAAGCTGCAGGGATTTCTAGCTCTTATAAAAGCCAATAAAAGGGCTGATTATAAGTTTCTTGCGGCGGAGATACTATGGGAGAACATCAACAATTAGTGCGTGTTAGGGAGCTAGCAAATGAAATTATTCGACTTCGTCTTCAAGACCGTACGACTTATGACGAATTAGAGTTGCAAAATAATGTAGAGTTGTTGTCTCGTTCTGTGGTTGACTTAGTAAACATTATGTTAGCCGAAGATGTGGATTCGTCTACGTCTTTAAAAGCTACAGCTTCTAAAATGAAAATGGTGTATAATAACATGCATCAAGCTGAGAAAAAAGATTATTTGCATTTCTAATTGCTAGGCTCCTTTTCGCCACAAACGAAATGGAGGTGTACGAGGCAGATGCTATCGTCACTAACGACTTCTGAAGCTATTGTAGCATCCGTTCTTGCACTGGTTGTCATTGCCGTTTCCATTATCTTTTTTGCCACTCTTATTATGGTTGTTGTTCGACGAGAAAGAATCAGCAGCTTGGTTAATCACGGAGAGCATGCAGATGGGAAGCAAAAAAGCTTAGGTGAATTTTTTCGTTCTTTACGAAAAAAATAACTACCGTTTTCTTATTAAATAGATAAAAGCGGTCAATTTAAACGTTGACCGCTTTTTTTAGGTTGTTTGCTTATTTTTTTCTAAAACAATACGCGCTGCTTCACTAACTGATGACACAACAGCAGAGGCGTGGCGCTGAACAGCTTCAGGAGCTGTAGCCATAGCGAAACTGTTCGGCGTTAATTGGAACATAGGAATATCATTAAATGAATCCCCCACACATGCAATTTCCTCTGGTTTTAGCTGAAGATGATTTAATAAAATTTCAATGGCATTTCCTTTGCTGATATGTTTAGGCATAATATCCAAACACTGCTTGGCAGAAATATATGTATCAATATAATCACCAAACTCTTCGTTCACTTCTTTTTGCAGAGCTACCATTTCATCATGATCTCCAAGAACCGTGATTTTAGATGGAGAAAGAGCGTGACCAAATGAATCTGTCATTCCAATTTGTTCTTCGATAGGGAAAAACATGTGAGTTTCAATTGCTTCAATAATTTCATTTCGCTGCTCTACATAATTGGTGTCGTTTGAACAGACAAGCGTAATACGGTTAGGATCTATCGTTTTTTTATAAAGTTGAACCGCTAAATCATCTTCAAACACTTTTCCATGAAGTTCTTGATTTTCTTTGGTCCACACAAATCCGCCGTTTTGGCTTATGCGATGAAATGTATTGTTAATATCAGTAGAAATTTTTAAAATTTCCGTATCCATTCGTCCAGAAGCAAGACAAACCTCTACTCCTTGGCGCTGAAGTTCACTAAGTGCGTCTGCATTATGCTGTTCTACGTATTTTTCTTCGTGTAAAAGAGTGCCATCTAAGTCGCTTACAAATAATTTGATCATTTCTTGAAAATTCCTTTCCCTGAAAAATTTGCTGTGATAAGAGTGTTACAAATTTATTACATTCCTTATTCTATCAGTGTTTCCCAAGAAACTCATAAAAAAAGCTCAAACCGGCGGTGAATTCAAAGAGATTGAGACATAACTACATCAATTTTTCCCGCAGGAGTCTTCGCCTTGCCCTTCAATCAACAGCTAGAAACAGCTACATGAAATCTAGTTCACCATCATAATGAAAAAATCCGAATGGAGTTGATTCTCAGTCAAGAATCTGAATTCACCGTTCGGATCTTTCTTCAGCTAAAATACATTTGTCGCAGCCTTTTTTTCAGATTTGTTCACTGTAAAAAAACAGCCGCGGTCTAAAAGACCGCGGCCATATTTTATAATACGTTAAAATATTTCGCTTCAGGATGTGCAAAAACAAGGGCTGTAACAGAAGCTTCTGGTTCCATCATGAAACCGTCTGTTAACTGAATGCCGATGTCTTCAGGTTTAAGTAATTTAAACAGTTTTGCTTGGTCCTCAAGGTCTGGACATGCAGGATATCCGAATGAAAAACGCTGACCTTGGTATTTGGCTGAAAAACGCTCCGCCATTGTAAAGTCAGGCGAATCGGGGAATCCCCAGCGGTCACGAATTTGCTGATGAACACGTTCTGCTAATCCTTCAGCTAGTTCAAGCGCAAGAGCTTGGAACACGTGACTCTTTAAAAACTCGCCGTTTTCTTTGAATTTCGCGGCGCGTTCGCGAATGCCTGTTCCTGCTGTTACAGAGAAGAAACATACATAGTCCATCTCTTTTTCTTTAGGCTTTGCAAAATCAGATAAGCACAGGAACTGTCCTTTTGCTTGTCGAGGGAAGGTAAAGCGTTCAATTTCTGTTTTTTCATCAGCAGGATCATAAATAATTAAATCATTTCCGTCTGCTTGAGCAGGGAAGAACTGATAAATAACCGCTGGCTTAATTAAGTTTTCTTTTAGTGCCAGTTCGAGCAGGTCATCAACGGTTTCTTTTAATTGAACAGCACGCTCGTCTTTTTCAGCAAGCAGCTTATTCACTTTTCCTTTTAGTCCTAAGTGATGGCCTAAAAGCATCTGCCAGTTAATATACGGAAGAACCTGTGCCAAATCGTAGTGTTTGACAACGTGCCGCTTTAAATCAGCGGGTACAAAAACAGGAGCGTCCGTTGAAATGGCGGATCTTTCTAAAACAGCCGTAGCTGCTTGAGCGGTTTGAGGCTGGCGTTCTCGAACCGTTACTTTCTTTTCTTGCCGCGTTTTTAAATCTGCTAAAAGCTGAATAACTTCTTCTTTGTTCTGCAGCTTATTTGCTAACGCTAATCCGTCCATCGCATCTTTGGCGTAGAGGACCGCACCTTCATATTCCGGGGCAATTTTAAAGTCAGTAAATTTACGGGAAAGGGCAGCGCCTCCTACCATAATTGGAACATCAATGCTTGATTGTGTTAAATCTTGGGCAGTCAAAACCATTTGCTGAGCTGACTTTACTAGAAGACCTGACAGGCCAATGATGTCTGGCTTTTCTTCTTTTACTGCTTCAATCAGCTGCTGCGGCGTTACTTTAATCCCTAAATCAATTACTTTAAAACCATTGTTGCTTAAAATGATGTCTACTAAGTTTTTACCGATATCATGCACGTCGCCTTTAACCGTTGCAAGAATAACTTTGCCTTTTCCAGAATCATTTTCAGTTGCTTCCATATGAGGTTCTAAAAAGGCAACGGATGCTTTCATCACTTCCGCACTTTGAAGCACTTCTGCTACAATCAGCTGGTTGTCATTAAACAAACGTCCAACTTCCGCCATGCCCTTCATAAGCGGTCCGTTAATAATATCTAACGGATCATCATATTGAGCTAAAGCCTGTTCTAAATCAGGAAGCAATCCTTCTTTTGTACCTTCGACAATATACATTGCCAATCGTTCTTCGAGTGTTAACGTAGAAATTTCTACTTTTGCTTCTTTCTTTTTATCACGATAAAAGTCGGTAAACGTGCTTAACGTTTCATCAGTTGTGTTAAATAATAACGCATTAGCAAGCTCAATTTCAGCTTCTGGAATAGAAGCATAGCGCTCTAACTTTTCGGTATTGACAATGGCATAATCGAGTCCAGCCTGCGTACAGTGATAAAGGTAAACGGCATTTAGTACTTCACGTCCGACTGGAGGAAGACCGAATGACACGTTACTTACGCCAAGAATGGTCAGGCAATCAGGCAGGGCTTCTTTAATCATTTTAATTCCCTTAACTGTTTCTTCAGCAGAACCAATATATTGTTCATCACCAGTCCCTACAGGAAACACAAGAGGGTCAAAAATAATATCTTTTGGATTAAAGCCATGTTTTTCAACAAGCAAATCATGTGAGCGTTTAGCAATCTCTACTTTTCGTTCTGCAGTAACGGCCATGCCTGTTTCATCGATTGTACCGACAACCAGAGCTGCACCGAATTTTTTTACTAGCGGTAAGATTGCATCAAAACGCTCTTCACCATCTTCTAAGTTAATGGAGTTAATAATGACCTTACCTTGTGAGTACGTTAAAGCTTTTTCAATAACTTTCTCGTCCGTTGAATCGATTACAAGAGGAACCTTCACTTTTTTTACAACTTCTTGAATAAATTCCTCCATGTCTTCCATTTCTTCACGGTCTGGATCTGCTAAGCAAATATCAATAACGTGAGCACCATTTTTAACTTGAGCACGCGCAATTTCAGATGCTTCTTCAATTTTTCCTTCTGCAATCAGACGCTTGAACTTGCGAGAACCGATTACATTCGTACGTTCTCCCACAAAAAGAGGGCGCATAGAATCGTCATATACAAGTGGTTCAATACCGGTTACAGCATGGTTATGCTCGGAGCGATCGAGCGAACGAGGCGCAACCTCTTTTACCGCTTCAGCCAGTGCTTTAATATGAGCAGGCGTTGTACCACAGCATCCGCCTACAAAGTTCAGCCAGCCTTTATCAGCAAACCCTTTAATTTTTTGAGCAAGCAGCTCAGGGGATTCATGATAATTGCCTTCTTCATCCGGAAGTCCAGCGTTTGGATAACAGCTAACTGCTGAAGTGGCTAGGTCTGAAAGAGAGCGAATATGATCCGTCATAAATTCAGGGCCTGTCGCGCAGTTAAGTCCGACTGAAAGAGGCTTCATGTGTTCCAGTGATAAGTAAAAAGATTCGATATCTTGACCAGCGAGAGTTGTTCCCATAGGCTCAATTGTTCCTGAAATCATAATAGGAACTTCGGTTTTTAGTTTTTCAAACGCCGCTGTAATCCCTAGAAACGCGGCTTTTACGTTCAGCATGTCTTGACAGGTTTCGACTAAAAGTAAGTCAACGCCGCCGTCTAACAAACCCCGAACTTGCTCTTCGTACGATTCTACTAACTCAGGGAATGTAATGCCTCCGGTAACAGAGAGAGTTTTAGTGGTAGGACCGATAGCTCCAGCTACGAACCTAGGCCATTCGGGAGTTGAATATTTATCGCGGGCTGCACAAGCAAGCTTCACAGCTTCGATATTCAATTCATAAGCCAAGTGACCTAAATCGTATTCATCAAGTACGGTAGATGTTGAGCCAAACGTATTGGTTTCAATGATGTCGGCACCTGCTGCAAAGTACTCTTCATGAATGCGCTGAATCACATGAGGCGCTGTTCGAGTCAAATATTCGTTACAGCCTTCATATTCTTCGCCGCCAAAATCTTCAGCGGTTAAATCAGCATCTTGAATCATCGTTCCCATTGCTCCATCGATGACGAGTATTCGCTTCTTTAGTTGTTGTTCGATAAGTGAGCTCATTTATATCTTCCTTTCTGATGTAACAAGTTGCTTGTCATGAATATAGCGTGTTAGAATCTCGGTCATTTCATAGCGCATAAACGGCGTAATTAAGTAAATACCGTCAAATAACTCATATGCTGTATCAATTAAGTTTTTTGCAATCGCAAGACCTTCGACTTCACCGCGAATCCGGTCATTTCCCGTTGCATCCATGCGTTCTAGAATATCTTCTGATAATTTAATTCCAGGTACTTCATGGTGAATAAATCGAGCATTTCTTGCGCTTGTTAACGGCATGATCCCGATGTATACCGGTGTTGTTAAATGTTTGGTTGCTTCATATACCTCTTCAATTTGCTTAGTTGAATAGAGAGGCTGAGTAATGAAATAGTGAGCCCCGCAGTCGATTTTCTTTTCCAAACGCTGAACGGCTCGGTCTAAGTGACGCACGTTTGGATTAAAGGCAGCTGCGATGGAAAAATTGGTTTTTTGACCAAGCGGTTTACCGGAATAAGATAGTCCTTCATTAAACTGAGCGATTAAACTAATCAAGTCAAATGAAGATAAATCGTAGACCGAAGTGGCGCCAGGGAAATCGCCAACTTTTGACGGATCACCGGTAATTGCAAGCACTTGATTCATTCCTAGCGTATGAAGTCCCATTAAATGAGATTGAAGTCCAATTAAATTTCGGTCGCGACAGGTAATATGAATAAGCGGTCGTGCTTTTGTTTCTTGCTGCATCAGTGTTGCCATTGCCAAGTTGCTGATGCGAGGTGAGGCAAGAGAATTATCAGCTAATGTAATAGCATCTACGCCGACTTTATCAAGTGCTTTTGCGCCTTCTAAAAATTTCGTCGGACCAAGCTGTTTAGGCGGATCTAGCTCGACGATAACCGAGCGGCGCTTCTTCACAATTTCATGCATATGAGGTTTATCCTGCTGCTCACGCTCTTGAACCGTAACGGCTGGTCTCATTTTAACGACTTTGCTTGTAATCGGAGGCAGGTCTTTTAAGGCAGATGACATTGCGCGTACGTGAGCTGGTGTTGTACCGCAGCATCCTCCAATTAAGCGAACCCCTTGTTCGCGGAATAAACGCGCGCTTTCTACAAAGTAGTCTTCATTAGTTTCATATTCCAGCTTTCCTTCCACATACGCCGGAAGGCTGGCATTAGGGTAAGCAGATAAGAAAGCACGATCAGGAAGCGGTACTTCTTCAAGAGACTGAATCATATGATAAGGACCTAAGCGGCAGTTTAGCCCGACAACATCTGCTCCCAACGCTTCTAATTCTTTTAATGCATCTGCTAAAGGACGGCCATCTTGCAGCACGCCAATATCATGCAGGGAAACGTGGGTAATAATAGGCTTATCCGTTTCTTTTCTTGCCAGTGTAAGAACGGTCTTTAATTCTTCGAAATCATAGTATGTTTCAAATAAAAGGCCATCCACGCCTTCATTTAAAAGCCAAAACATTTGTTCACGAATGCTTCGCTTAACCTCTTCTAAACTAATAGCGTTTTTTTGGAAAGAACGAATTCCGCCGAGTGTACCAACCACGTAAGCCTTATCTTTTGCAGCTTGTTTCGCTAATTTTACACCAGCAACATTGATGTCTTTGACTGAATCTTCTAATCCATAACGGGCAAGTTTTTGATAATTAGCAGCGTACGTATTTGTTTGAATAACGTTTGCACCAGCTTCTACATAGGCTCTGTGAATACGAGAAACCTCTTCTGGTTTGGTGATGTTTAGTTCTTCAAAACAGCTGTCAATACCGTGTGAGTAAAGGAGGGTACCAGTGGCACCATCCCCAATTAAAATTTTAGACTTTAAATCTTCAAGTAACCCCATGTCAAAACCTCCTTAAATTGTTCCGCTTCTATTTCACGAGTGATTCGTTTTATGCAATATGCCGATAAAATAGAAAAAGTCTTCTTAAGAAGAAGACTTTTTTCGCCTTCTTATCTTCCAAGCAATAAATTGCTTGCTGGATTTAGCACCATGTCTCTAACGACTGGTTGCTGAGGTTTCAAAGGGCCAGTCCCTCCACCTCTCATGATAAGAATCAATTGTATATAATTGAAACATATTTTTTTAAATAGAAAGAATACTTATTTAATAATTTATCTGATTTTTAGAAATTAT
Source organism: Priestia sp. YIM B13551 (assembly GCF_042787905.1). Taxonomy (NCBI): domain Bacteria; kingdom Bacillati; phylum Bacillota; class Bacilli; order Caryophanales; family Bacillaceae; genus Priestia; species Priestia sp. YIM B13551. Next base: position 1,630,143 of record NZ_JBHZOX010000001.1, on the reverse strand, counting down.
ACAACAGTAAATTGTGAATTTCCAGCAAATATTGAGGGGAATTTAAAAGCTAAAGGGAAAATATCCGTATATTTTGTTTAAAAATGACTGTTATGTTAGGGGTTAAGGAGTTTTTTGTGAGAAATACAAAAAGAAAATGAAAAATAAAAAATAAACGAAAAGGCACAAGCGCTGGGATATGCGTAGATTTACACATAAAAAGGCTCGTCTTTTTTTAATCGTTTCTACATATAGTGAACTATGAAGGGTAGAAGGGTGATGGGCATGAAAAGGTGGAAACTCACGCTGCAGGTTGCTGCTACGTATGTAGGCACCGTTGTAGGAGCCGGTTTTGCAACAGGCAAGGAAATCGTTCAATTTTTTACACAGTACGGGGAACTTGGAATGGTCGGAATTTTGGTCAGCGGCTTGTTTTTTATTTGGCTAGGTTCAAAAATGATGCTGCTTTCGCACGCAATTGGGGCTTCTTCTTATCAGCAGCTTAATACATATTTATTTGGTGATGTGCTTGGAAAAGCGGTAAACGGTGTAATGATTGTCATTTTATTTGGAGTAACTTCAGTCATGCTAGCTAGTACGGGGGCAATAGGAAAAGAGCAGTTTGGACTGTGGCCTCCTGTTGGGATGATTTTTACAATTGTTTTAACTTATATATTTATCGCAAAAGGAATTAACGGTATTTTAATGGTTAATTCTCTTGTTGTGCCGATGATGCTTTCATTTGCTTTTATCATCTTTGTGCCAAATATCAGCTATTTCTCACTGATTCAAACGAAGCCGGATCTAACGCTCGTCACGCAGTGGAAGTGGGCGGTTAGTCCCTTTTTATATATTTCCCTAAATCTAGCTTTGGCTCAGGCCGTTTTGGTTCCATTAGGAAGCTCCGTGAAAGATAGGAGCGTGATTAAAAAAGGGGCCGTAATAGGAGGGTGTGTACTTACGTTTATGCTTGTTTCTACTCATCTTGCCCTTTCCAATTTGCCTTATTCATTTCAACTTGATATTCCGATGAGTGCCGTTGTTAAAAATATCTCAGCGTGGGTGAATGTTTTATTTACGGTAGTTGTGTTAGGCGAGATTTTTACTACATTGATTGGAAATGTATTTGGAATCGCTAAGCAGCTTCAGTCATTTCTTCCCCTGAATGACAAACAAGCTTTTGCGTTTATTATCTTGGCCTGCTTTATTATTGGGCAATTCGGATATGCCCAGCTTCTTGAGTTTTTGTATCCGATATTTGGCTATATTGGACTAGCTTTTGTATGGATGCTATGTATTAAAAAAGAAAAAATAAGCTAAAAGCTGGATTTTAAAGAATAGATGTGAAAAAACGAAGTTAAATGATGTGACAAGTCGATTTTACTTTGCTATAATGTAAAACAAATAAGACTATAGCAGTCGAATATATTATCCTTCGGGGTCGGGTGTAAGTCCCAACCGGCGGTGATAAAGCGTATGCTTTTAAGCCCGTGACCCGTTTTCATACGATGTATGTTAGCGGTGGATCTAGTTAAAATCTAGAGCCGACAGTAAAAGTCTGGATGGGAGAAGGATCAGGAAGCACAGTTGTTTTTTTGTGTTGAATTAATAAGGGACACGTTTGCCTTTTTTAAAGCTACCCTTGTTTTTGTACACAAAATATAACTGTTTATTTCGTATACAATTAGCGGAATTTTGCATAGATAAAACTGATTCAGCTCAGCCGACCCCTTGGACATTTGTTCAAGGGGCTTTTTTATTTTCAGTGGTTGGGGGAAAGATAAATATGAAAAAAAAGCAGCTGCTATTTCAAAACGGTATAAGAAGTTGGAATAGCGCCAAAGCAGGTGAAGAAAATGTTCACAGGTATCATTGAAGAAATTGGAAAAATAAAACGTATTCAAAAGGCCACAGAAGCAATTGTTCTTACGATTGATGCGAAGACCGTGTTAGAAGATGTGAACTTAGGGGACAGTATTTCAGTTAACGGCGTTTGTTTAACCGTAACGACTTACTCTCAAAATGAATTTACGGTCGATGTCATGCCGGAGACGATTAAAGCAAGTACCCTTCAGCTTCTAACCGTTGGATCACGTGTTAACTTAGAGCGGGCGATGGCTGCAAATGGCCGATTTGGAGGGCATTTCGTTAGCGGACACGTTGATGGAATTGGAACCATTGTAAGCAAAACACGTAAAGGAAATGCCTTTTATTATGAAATTCAAGTCGATCCCGAACTTCGTGAATTTATGATGTTAAAAGGGTCTGTTTCCGTAGACGGAACAAGTCTTACTATTTTTGATGTCAGCAACCAATCATTTACTATTTCTCTTATTCCTCATACGGTGCTTCACACAGTCGTTGGAGACAAACAGCGAGGAGACAAGGTGAATATTGAATGCGATATGTTAGCTAAATATATGCATCAGATGATGACAAATAAGTCAACCCCTGGCGCCTCGAATCGTTCAGGTAACATGAAGGATTTATTGCAGCAGCATGGTTTTACAAATTAACAGTGAGGTGAAAGAGATGTTTCATAAAGTAGAAGAAGCCATTGAAGAGTTAAAAAAGGGAAAAGTGGTTATTGTATGCGATGATGAAGATCGAGAAAACGAAGGAGATTTTATTGCATTAGCCGAAAAAACGACGCCTGAGGTTATTAACTTTATGGCTACTCATGGAAGAGGATTAATTTGTACACCTGTTAATGAAGAAATTGCGCATAAATTGAATCTTCACCCGATGGTAGCGAACAATACGGATGTACATGGAACAGCATTTACAGTAAGTATTGATCATATTTCAAGTACAACAGGTATCAGTGCATACGAACGCTCTGCTACGGTTATGGCTCTTGTAAATGAAGCGACGGTAGCAAGTGATTTTCAACGCCCAGGACATATTTTCCCATTGATTGCAAAAGACGGGGGCGTTCTGCAGCGTGCAGGTCATACAGAGGCTGCTGTTGATTTAGCAGTATTAGCAGGAGGAAAGCCTGCGGGTGTTATTTGTGAAATTATGAATGAAGATGGAACAATGGCACGTGTACCGGATTTAACAAAAATTGCAGAGCAATTTGATTTAAAAATGATTACAATAAAAGATTTGATTGCCTACCGCCGCAAACATGACCAGCTTATTAGCCGTGAAGTAGAAGTGAGCTTACCTACGGCATTTGGTGAGTTTAAAGCTGTAGGATATACAAATAAACTTGATAATAAAGAACATGTGGCTCTTATCAAAGGTGATATTGATCATAATAGCCCCGTTCTCGTTCGCGTTCACTCTGAGTGTTTGACTGGAGATGTGTTTGGTTCTGAACGCTGCGACTGCGGTCCTCAGCTTCACGCAGCTCTTACGCAAATTGAAGAAGAAGGACGCGGCATTCTGCTGTATATGCGTCAAGAGGGCAGAGGTATTGGCTTACTAAATAAGCTAAGAGCATATAAGCTGCAGGAAGAAGGATACGATACCGTAGAAGCGAATGAAAAACTCGGGTTTGCTGCAGATTTACGAGAGTATGGAATCGGTGCTCAAATCTTAAAAGACCTTGGAGTCAAACAAATGAAGCTTTTAACGAATAACCCTCGTAAAATTACTGGGCTAAAAGGCTACGACCTTGAAGTGATCGAGCGAGTGCCTCTTCAAATGCCGGCAGTGGATGCCAATAAAAAATACTTAGATACAAAAGCTAAAAAATTAGGTCATTTATTACATTTATAATTTTACACTTTTTTTCGTTATAACAAATGAAGCTAATTCATGAAAAGAAATGTAAATAACTATATATTAATACTAGCAGGAGGAACAAAAGATGAATCATTTATATGAAGGAAATTTAGTAGGCACAGGATTAAAAATCGGAATCGTGGTAGGGCGTTTTAATGAATTTATTACAGGCCGTTTACTTAGTGGAGCAGAAGATGCGCTCAAACGTCACGGCGTAGCTGATGAAGACGTAGACGTGGCTTGGGTGCCGGGCGCTTATGAAATCCCATTAATCGCCAAAAAATTAGCTGAATCTAAAAAATATGATGCAGTGATTACGCTAGGAACCGTTATTCGAGGAGCTACTCCACACTTTGATTTTGTATGTAATGAAGTAGCAAAAGGCGTTGCATCTCAAAGCTTACAAACAGGCGTGCCAATTATCTTTGGTGTATTAACAACTGAAACAATTGAGCAAGCAATTGAACGTGCAGGAACAAAAGCAGGAAATAAAGGATGGGAAGCTGCAGCATCAGCTATCGAAATGGCTAACCTTTCAAAAATGATTGAAGGATAATAGATACCATTCCAGTTTTTATAAGCTGAAGAGTTAAAAGAGGCTGAAACAAAAGTATGTTAGTTGAAAGAAGATCCGAACGATGAATCGTTCGGATTTTTTTCATTGGCATGGTGAACGTAGGTTTCAGGTATGTAGTGGCTTCTAACTAAAGGGTAAGGCAAAGACTTCTGCGGGAAAAGCGGAAGAAGTGTGACCCCGCAGAAGCGGAAGCGACGAGGAGGCTCAGCGGCCGCCCGCGGAAAGCGAAGTCTTGCACGGAAATCAACTGCAGCGTAGAAAGCGATCCAAACTATCTCATGTATCCCGTTTGTTCGCCTTTAGATTGGATTGATGTAGTTATGTCTCAAGCTCTTTTGAATAGAAGCTAGCTATGTATAATTTGGCTAAAACGTCTTACTCTAAGTAATAATTAGGTCGTAAAAGGGAGACGTCTATGCCTCATTATACTGCTTTTTTTGCATTGATTATTATCAGCACAGCCGTTTTGCTTACAGTATTCATACGTAAAAAAGATAAAAAGCTAGTCGTTTTGCTTTTTTTTATCATTGGAATGGCTTATGTACTAGAGTATGTTGTATTTGTGTTGTTTGAAAGTTACGATTACGATCCTGATTTTATGACCAATGAATATTTTGATAATTTGTTTGGTTCCTTAACTTCTCAAGCGTTTGCTTTTCCAATCATGGCTATGGTGGTAGCTGCTTATCAATTAAAATTCCGCTATATTTTATTCATTTCAGCTATATTTATGGGGATTGAAGAATTATTTTTACACTGGGATATTTATACACATCACTGGTGGAAAACAATTTATACAGGCGTTTTAATGACCATAGGCTTTAGCATTTCAAAGATTTGGTATGTATGGCTAACAGAACGGTATATGACATTTGTGCATTACGCTACATTTTTTCTCGGGATGCTCGCCATTACTTCTACTATTATGTTTATGCTGTTAGCATATTTTCATAATAATTGGTTTTATACGGGATGGTTTGCGTCGGCTACTCATGATTCCGTAAATGCCACAATGATTTACGTTTGTATTGTTACGATTCTCCTCGTTTGGAGTGTAGTCAAAGAATTTTTTGTTGGAGCTGGAATGATTATAGCGGGGCTGCGTATAGTAGATATTTTGCTGATTCACTATGGGGTTTTGCTGGTATCTATTACCACTTCACTTGTTCTTTTTACGCTTTTACAAGCGGGTGCATTCATTCTGAGCGTTATGCTTCAAAACTTTATTATGAAAAATTGTTATGGGACGAGCAAAAAAGACGTTGCGTTTCCAGCGAAGAACTACTAAGATAATACGTAACTCAAATAGTTTAGTTCAATAATATTTGAAACAAAGAAAAATGAATTGACGGTTATGCGTATTATTTGTAAGATAGGAAAGCAAATAATAGAAAGCCGAAACAGGGGAGTGAAGGATTCGTGAAAGAGTCCTTTTTTGTAGAAAAGGTACTTAATAATAATGTATTAATTGCTAAACACCTTACCTATGATGAAGTTGTGCTAATTGGGAAAGGAATAGGGTTCAATAAGAAAAAAGGCGATGAAATCGATGCAAAAGCCGTGGAGAAAATGTTTTTGTTAAAGAGTGAAGAAGAGCAAGAACAGTACAAGCAGCTTTTAGCTCAGGTAGATGAAGACGTGATTGAAATGATGAATGATATTGTAACGCACATTCAAAAGCGTGTTAACATTCCTTTGAATGAGCATATACACATTTCATTGACGGATCATATCGCGTTTGCGATAAAACGTTTTCAGCAGGGAATGGGGCTTAAAAATCCATTTTTACTTGAAACAAAAGCTTTATATCCAGAGGAATATACGATCGCATCTGAAGTGGTAGAAATTATTAGTCGCAAAATAGGCGTGCAGCTTCCAGTAGGAGAGATTGGTTTTATTGCGCTTCATATCCACAGTGCGCTGACTGAAAAAAACCTGCTGGAAGTGAATCAAGACTCGCAGCTTATTCAAACGATTATTAATGTGATTGAAGAATCGCTTCATCTGCAGGTAGACAAAGAATCTGTGCACTATATGAGATTGATTCGTCATTTGCATTTTGCTATTGATCGAGTAAAAACAGGAGAAAAAATAGAAGAGCCAAAAAAAATTGCTTTGCTATTGAAAGAAGAATATCCCCTGTGTTACAATGTGTCTTGGAAAGTGATAAAAGTAATGCAGCAAGCGTTACATTTACCTGTATATGAAGCAGAAGCAGTTTACTTAACGATGCATCTGCAGCGACTTATAACAAAAACGGATTTATAAAATCATTTCAATACGTGTTACTGATACGATCAGGCATGAGTGAGAAATGAAGCGATGTATAATTGGATGAGTGTATCCATTTATCGTTTCTTTTTCCTCATGCCTTTTTTTGTTATAAGAAAGCGCAATCATTTAAAGCTTAGGCTTCAGGACACCAGGAGATGTAATGAGTTTTCTAGTTAAAGAAAGCGTTTTATGAAAGCGCGTTAATGATTCACGTATCAAATAAATAGCTTGTTGCACACTAAATATATAAAAGGAGGTAAGCGCCATGTTTAAAAAACTTTTTGGAGTATTACAAAAAGTCGGAAAAGCGCTTATGTTGCCGGTTGCGATTTTACCGGCAGCAGGGATTTTACTTGGAGTAGGGACAGCGCTTCAAAACCCTACATTGTTGGATGCAGTACCGGCACTTGGTGCAGACTGGGTTCAATTGGTTTCAAATGTTTTGTCGCAAGCGGGTCAAATTGTATTTGACAACTTATCGCTATTGTTTGCCGTTGGTGTTGCCGTTGGTTTAGCTGGTGGTGACGGTGTAGCAGGTATTGCTGCAATTGTAGGCTACTTAATTATGAACAAAACGATGAGCACAATCTTAGTTGCTACAGGACAACTAGATCCTGACAAAATGGGTGCCAATCCAGCTTACACTAGCATCTTAGGAATTCCTACGTTAGCTACAGGTGTATTCGGGGGTATCATAGTAGGTATTTTAGCTTCATCCATGTATAATCGTTATTTCAATATTGAATTACCATCTTATTTAGGGTTCTTTGCAGGAAAACGATTTGTACCAATCATTACTGGGGTATTTTCAATTGTTTTAGGTGTTATTATGATTTTCATTTGGCCGCCAATTCAAAGCGGATTAAATGCTTTTTCTACTAACATGATTGATGCAAACCCAACTTTATCAGCTTTTGTATTTGGATTGATTGAACGTTCATTAATTCCATTTGGACTTCATCACATATTCTACTCTCCATTCTGGTTTGAGTTTGGTGATTACGTTAATAAAGCAGGTCAACATATTCACGGTGACCAAAAGATTTTCTTTGCTCAATTAGCAGATGGCGTGCCTTTAACAGCAGGAACATTCCAAGTTGGTAAATTCCCGTTCATGATGTTCGGATTGCCAGCAGCAGCTCTTGCGATTTATCACGAAGCTCGTCCTGAAAACAAAAAATATGTAGCTGGTATCATGGGTTCAGCTGCTTTAACATCTTTCTTAACGGGTATTACAGAGCCGCTTGAGTTCTCGTTCTTATTCGTAGCACCAGTACTATTTGCAATTCACGCAGTATTTGCTGGTTTATCATTTATGGTTATGCAATTATTAAATGTTAAAATCGGTATGACGTTCTCAGGTGGGGTTATCGATTACGTTCTATTTGGAGTTATGCAAAACCGTACAGCATGGTGGCTAGTTATTCCAGTAGGTTTAGTTCTAGCAGTTATTTACTACTTCGGTTTCCGCTTTGCAATCCGTAAATTTAACTTAAAAACACCGGGTCGTGAAGATAAAGAAGAAGGAGAAGAAGATGTAAAAGTAGAAGCAGCAGAGCTTCCAACAAATGTTTTAGCTGCACTTGGCGGTAAAGAAAACATTACACATTTAGATGCTTGTATTACGCGTTTGCGTGTATCAGTAGATGATGTAGGTAATGTTGATAAAAACCGCTTGAAAAAACTTGGAGCAGCTGGTGTTCTTGAAGTTGGTAACAATATTCAAGCTATTTTCGGTCCGAAATCTGACACGCTAAAAGGTCAAATTCAAGACATTATGAATGGCAAAACACCAGTTGTCACAAAAGAAGAGACAAAAACAATTGAAAAACCTGTTGCAACATCTGAAGTAGGAAGCGATAATGGTAATGATATTGTTTCACCGATTGAGGGAGAATTGGTACCTTTATCGGAAGTACCAGATCAGGTATTTTCACAAAAATTAATGGGTGACGGTTTTGCGATTATTCCGAAAACAGGCACAGTAGTTGCACCAGTGGACGGAAAAATAGTAAACTTATTCCCGACGAAACATGCTTTAGGTATTGAATCAACGACTGGACGTGAAATTTTAATTCACGTTGGTATTGATACAGTTAATTTAAAAGGCGAAGGTTTTGAAGCTTTAGTTGCCCAAGGCGATGAAGTGAAAAAAGGACAGCCTCTATTGAAAATTGATTTAGACTTTGTAAAAGAAAATGCGCCATCGACGATTACGCCGATCATTTTCACGAATTTACAAGCTGATGAAAAAATTGATATCTTAAAGCAGGGCCAAGTTTCTCAACAAGAAGCAAATATTATTAACATTTCAAAGTAAAAAGGAGATTGATTTAACATGGCACAAAAAACATTTACAGTAACAGCAGACTCAGGAATTCACGCACGTCCAGCAACAACTTTAGTACAAGCAGCAAGCAAATTTGATTCTGATATCAACTTAGAATTCAACGGTAAAACTGTAAACTTAAAATCAATCATGGGCGTTATGTCTTTAGGTATTCAAAAAGGCGCTACAATCACTATCTCTGCAGAAGGTTCTGACGAAGCAGATGCACTTGCTGCTCTTGAAGATACAATGAGCAAAGAAGGATTAGGCGAATAATGACAAAGGAAATTCAAGGCATTGCCGCTTCTAGCGGCATTGCTATTGCTAAAGCATTTCGTCTAGAAAATCCAGAATTAACCGTTGAAAAAAAATCAGTAACTGAAGTTGAAGCAGAAGTAGCACGTCTAGAAGCTGCGCTAGAAAAGTCAAAATCAGAACTTGAAATTATTAGAGAGCACGCTCGTAAAGAACTTGGTGATGACAAAGCAGAAATCTTTGAAGCTCACTTATTAGTTCTAAGCGATCCTGAACTTATTAATCCAATTAAAGATAAAATTACAAATGAAAATGTAAACGCTGAACATGCACTTGATGAAGTAGCGGCAATGTTTATTAATATGTTTGAGTCAATGGACAATGAATATATGAAAGAACGTGCTGCTGATATCCGTGACGTAACAAAACGTGTATTAGCTCATCTTTTAGGTGTAAACGTTTCAAATCCAAGCTTAATCTCAGAAGAAGTTGTCATTATCGCAGAAGATTTAACGCCGTCTGATACAGCACAGTTAAATCGTAAGTTCGTAAAAGGATTTACAACAGATATTGGCGGACGTACTTCTCACTCAGCAATTATGGCGCGTTCAATGGAGATCCCAGCTGTTGTAGGTACAAAAACAGTTATGGAAGACATTCAAAACGGTGTATTAGTAATTGTTGATGGTTTAGATGGCGAAGTTATCGTTGATCCAAGCGAAGAAACAGTAAAAGCTTACGAGAAAAAAGCCGCTGAGTATGCAGAACAAAAAGCTGAGTGGGCTAAGCTTGTGAATGAAAAAACGGTTTCAGCTGATGATCATCACGTTGAACTTGCAGCTAACATTGGTACACCAGAAGATGTAAAAGGCGTATTAGAAAACGGCGGCGAAGGCGTTGGCCTTTATCGTACAGAATTCTTATATATGGGCCGCGAAGATCTTCCGACGGAAGAAGAGCAGTTTACTTCTTATAAAACAGTTCTTGAACGTATGGAAGGCAAACCAGTGGTTGTTCGTACTCTTGACATTGGTGGAGACAAAGAGCTTCCTTATTTAAATCTACCAAAAGAAATGAACCCATTCTTAGGATTCCGTGCCATTCGCTTATGTCTAGAGATGCAAGACATGTTCCGTACACAGCTTCGTGCGCTTCTACGTGCAAGCGTATACGGTAATCTGAAAATTATGTTTCCTATGATTGCTACTGTTGATGAGTTCCGTCAAGCAAAAGCTATTCTTTTAGAAGAAAAAGCTAAACTTCAACAAGAAGGCGTACAAGTTTCGGAAGACATCGAAGTAGGGATGATGGTAGAGATTCCTTCCTCAGCGGTAATCGCAGATTTATTTGCTAAAGAAGTAGATTTCTTCTCTATCGGAACAAACGATTTAATTCAATACACGCTTGCTGCTGACCGCATGAATGAGCGCGTGTCTTATTTATACCAACCGTATAACCCAGCGATTCTTCGCTTGGTGAATATGGTAATCAAAGCGGCTCACAAAGAAGGTAAGTGGGTAGGCATGTGCGGAGAGATGGCAGGAGATGAGATTGCAATTCCAATTCTTTTAGGTTTAGGCTTAGATGAATTCTCAATGAGTGCAACATCTATTCTGAAAGCTCGTTCTCAAATCCGTCAATTATCAAAAGCTGATATCGAACCTCATTTAGATACAATTCTATCAATGTCTTCTACGGAAGAAGTTATTGAGTTCGTAAAATCAACTTTTCATATTGGATAATAAAAAGGTGTGATCATATATGATCACACCTTTTTTATCTTTTAAGCGAAAATAGTAGGCAGAAGCATATTCGCAAACAGCATTGTAAGAAGTGCTGCTACGATCATGCCAAGGCTAGAAAAAGTACCTTCAATTTTTCCAAATTCAAAAGCTCTTGCTGTACCTGTCCCATGAGAAGCTACTCCTAAAAGAAGACCTCTTGCTAGAGAAGAGTGCAGTGCGAGGAGCTTAATCAGTTTTGGAGCGACCATACATCCTACTACACCGGTTATAATCACAAACATAATGGTGATATTTGGATCTCCTCCTAGCGTCTGAGATACATTAACAGCAATAGGAATCGTAACCGATCTTGGAATCAAGCTATGAACCAGCGTTGATTGTAAATGAAACACTAATGCTAACAGCATGGAAGATATCATGGCAGCAAACGTGCCGAGCCCTACGCTTAAGCTGATTTCAACACGATGTTTTTTGAGTAAATCAAAATACTTAAACATAGGAACAGCAAAAGCAACGGTTGCTGGTCCAAGCATAAAGCTAATAGCACTGGCACCTTGCTTATAATGATCATAAGAGCCATTCGTTACTAATAAGATACCAATTAAAAGAATGGGGGCTAGTAAAATAGGGGAAACTAGCATAGACTTATATTTTTTATAGAGCACTTTTGTGCCGACATAAACGAGCAGTGTAAGCGGAAGAGCAATCCATGTGAGTAATGTCATTTTAGCGAACCTTCCTTTCTTCTTGAAATATGTTCTGCAATGATTCCCGTTATAGACATCACAATAATCGTACTGATTGTGATAATAATCACAATCTGGATTCCAAAATGCATCAATACATCTCCATAATTGATGAGTCCAACGACGGCTGGTATGAAAAATAGTAATAGTTCTCCCACTAACAGTGTTCCACCTTGTTCAACCCAGCTTAATTTAATTACTTTAAAGTACAGTAAGAAAAACAGTAAGAAAAATCCGATGATACTACCTGGCACTGGGAGGTCAAACCACTGTGAAATACTTTCTCCTATTAAAAACAGAGCCGTTAGTAATAAAATCTGTAAAATCACTATAATCAGTTTCATGATTAGCCTCCTTTATTTATGTTTTTATTCATTCATTCCTAGTTTGTTGAGACAATAATGGAGTCGTCTATGCTGAAAAGACGACTCCATCATGGGAAAAGAGAAACTATTTGGATTTTGCAAATGGGGATACAACTTAAGTAAATGAATGCTACACACTTATCTTACAAAAAAACGACTATAATATGAAATATATAATAACTATGATAACTATTCTTTTTAGTTATAGTTAAAAGAAATCTCTTTACAAATGCGTTGGTAACCTTTTCAAAAAAAGAGTTTGTGAAATATAAGGTCTAATTATTTAATAAAAGGCAATTAAAAAAAAGAGATGGAGACATGCTTAAATCAATTCAATCTAAAGACGAACCAATGGGAAAAATGATTTAGTATGAATGACTTATTACACCGTTGTTGATTTCCGTGCAAGGCTTCGTTTTCCGCGGGCGGCCCCTGAGCCTCCTCGTCGCTTCCGCTTTTCCCGCAGGAGTCTTCGCCATGCTCTCCAATCAACAGCTAAAAGCCGCTACATATATGGAACCTACGTTCACCACCATAAAAAAAATCCGAACGAGTTTGATTTTCTATTAAGAATCAAACTCATTTGGATTTTTAATTAAACTACTTTTGTCTCAGCTTTGTTAAACTGTACTTTTAATATAATCAATAAAAGCCTGTGTAGCATAAGAGATATAGCGATCTTTTTTAACGATTAAAGCAATTTCCCATGGAATAGCATTCTCGAGATTAATTACTTTCACATGCTCCAAATCAAGCTTTTCACATAATGAATAAGGGAAAAGAGCAATGCCGAGATTAGCAGCTACCAACTCTCCAATGAAGTCCCACTGAGAGCTTTTAAAAGCAATATTAGGTGTAAATCCATTTTTTAAACATTCGTTATAGACCATTTCATGCATGGTGAAGTCTTCATGAAAGGAAATAAGCGTTTCGTCTTTTAACTCTTTTAATGAAATCGTAGAATGCTGAGCTAACGGATGAGATTTATGAACAACAAGCTGCAGTGTTTCTCGGGCTAAAGGAGTCGTAAAAAACATGTTTTCATCAACTGGAAGTAAAACTACGCCCACATCCACTTCTCCTTGTTCCACAAATTTTTGCATTCTTTTAGCGCCATATTCCACTAATTGAATATGAATCTCAGGGTATTGCTCTCGAAATGCTTTAATAATAGTAGGAAAAAACAATGTACCAATAATAGGGGGAATGCCTATTTTGATGGTTCCTCTTTTTAAATGCATTAAATCATAGAGGGAATCCGATAAATCTCGGAGAGAAGATAAAATGCTTTCTGCTTGCTCGTACACAATTATTCCTGCATCGGTAAGCTGAACTTGTTTGCCAGCGCGATCAAACAAAGGTGTGCCGAGCTCTTCTTCTAATGATTTAACCATTTTACTGAGAGAAGGTTGCGAAATATGCAGCGCTTCAGAAGCTCTTGTGAAATTTTTATGTTTAGCCACTTCTGTTAAGTAATGCAAATGGCGAACATCCATTTTGTATACCTCCGTGTTCATACATGCTAATTAATAAGATACACACATTCTACCACATTCACAATCAGCTCTATACCTTTCTTTCCTATCAAATAAAATGATCAGTAGAAGAGGAGTGAATACGAAAGAAATTGCCAACAATATATATTTACACATTGTTTATTTTAGAAGTATAATATATAAATCAGTAGAACGGTTACATATCGATCACAGAATCAATCAATAAGGTGGTTAGAACGGTTGAGTAAAGCAGATGAAATAAGAGATATCGTTTATATTAATGGCCATGTAAATAAAAAATGCTTTATTACATATGGAATTGAATTTAAAGAGTTTTATCATTCCCTTCCTACGCCGCTTGCAAATATATTATTGTTAAAGCACGGTTTTGAAGACAGTGATTACCATTACCAAACCCATATGGACTACGTAGAAGAAGAACAAATTCATCTTTTAGCAGAAGATGATGTTTATAATTATGGTGATTTTTGTTGGATTGATTTTGAGGATGTATCTTCGTTGGATTTGTTAGAACCTCAAGATATTGCAGCGCTGCTGTATTTAGGTCATTTAAAAAAACCGCTCAACTCGCCATTTAATAATAAACTCGGTAATCAATTTGTTTATTTAGCTCATGATGATGGATTTTACAACAAAATCTATTTTCGAGACGTGTATGATATGAAGCATATTTTAAGCCGAATCATTCCGTTGAAAATGTCAGAAATTAAGCAAAAAAGATTTGTGTTTAGAAGGAAAAAGTTGGAATATCCAATATTGCCTCTAGTGTTAGCAAATACGCTTCTTACTTTAACGAATGACGGTTTGTTTATTGATTTTGAACACATGGTGCAATCCCGTAGAGATATTAAAATTCCTTTGTATACAATCGGTGACTTTGACGACATGAATGAAATGTATAATGATCGGTTTGAGCACAAAGAGATGAGTAAATTGCAGGCGCATCTTGTTCTCACTCATAAAGAGCTAGAGTGGAGCATTGAAGAAGTTCAATAATCTAAAAAGAGGTTGAGACATAACTAAATGAATCCAACCTAAAGACGAACACATGAGATACATGAGCTGGACTGCTTATTACACCGCAGTGGATTTCCATGCAAGGCGTCGCTTTCCGCGGGCGGCCGCTGAGCCTCGTCGCTTCCGCCCCTATAGGGTCTCACTTCCCGCAGGAGTCTTCGCCTTGCTCTCTAATCAACTGCTAGAAGGAACGAAACAGATAAAACTATATTCACAATCACAAAAAAACGAGCCGTTAATCAAACCTGTTGATTAACGGTTCGTTTTTCACTTGGGCTAAAATACCTTTGCTCCAGCCTCTTTTTGAATAGCCGTATAAAATGGATTTTTCCATTCCATTAGTACGGCGTAGTTGTGTGAATCTTCATCTTCAATATAGTTTGCTGCGAGACCAATAGGCGTTCTGCCACAGCGCATTAAAAAGGTCATAACCGGGTCGTAGAGAGTTCCGGCTGATACAAGGTTCATGTATTCAACGGGCGTGTACAAGGAAGACACTGATGCGTATCCAGGGATGCGGCACCCGCCGAGAAGCCTTTCTAACTTGTATTGAATCACGACTTCATATAAAGACTGCAAAAGCAGCTTCCCAAGCCCCATCGATCGATGCGAAGGAATGACGCATACGTCCACTACATAAAGCGTATTACCAGAAGGGTCGTGCATATGAATATATCCGCTTCCTGTTACTTCATCCCATGTGTGAGCCTCATTTCCTTCCACTGAAACAATCGCGCTTGTGATAGATCCGCATATTGTCCCGTCTATCTCCACGCATAGCGCTCCATCCGGAAATAGGGAAACATGGTTATTTAACTGAGCTTTGCTCCATAATAATTCAGAAGGGAAAGGAGGGGTGAAACTTTCTTCTTGAATCCGAATCAGCTCATCGAAGTCATTTAATGTATATGATCGTACCGTACATGTTACAGGCTTATTTTGATGAAAGACAAAGCATTGCTTTTTATACACTGCTTTTTTGCCTCCTTTAAGAAATAATTTTCAGATAATTAAGTATACCATATGGAAAAAAGAAATTATTTCATATTTATTGAAGAATTTGACGAGAACGTGATAAAGTTAAAAAGATTCAAACTATTAGACGAGGTGAAAGAAATGGATGTTGAATTAAAAGGAAAAACAGCGCTTGTATTTGCGGCCAGCCAAGGGCTCGGCAAAGCGATTGCTGCCAGGCTCGCAGAAGAAGGCGCAAACGTTATGATTGCAAGTCGTTCAGAAGAGAAACTAATCCAAGTAGCGGAAGAGATTTCATATCTTGGAAGCGGACAAGTGTTACATAAAACGGCAGATGTCACGAAAACTCAAGACATTCAAGATGTTATTCAATATACAGTAGATACGTTTGGAACCATTGATATTTTAATTAATAATACAGGAGGTCCTAAAGCTGGGAACTTCCTTTCGGTAACAGATGATGATTGGAAGCATGCATTTGAGTTAAATCTCCTCAGCTATATTCGTATTATTCGTGAGGTAGTGCCCGTTATGAAAAAGAGCGGAGGACGTATCGTCAATATTGCTTCTTCTTCCATTAAAGAGCCAATTGCTGGACTTATTCTGTCAAATACCTTCCGTACAGGAATCGTGGGACTTACCAAAACACTTGCTTCAGAACTAGCAGAGGACGGTATCTTAATTAACACGGTTGCGCCAGGAAGAATTGCAACAGACCGAGTGAAAGAGCTAGATACCATTCGTGCTGAAAAACTGGGAGTAGACGTTTCAGAAATTGAAGAAGAGATGAGAAACCAAATTCCTCTTAAACGCTACGGTCAGCCTGAAGAGTTTGCTAAAGCCGTTGCTTTCTTTGTTTCGGGAGCGAATTCATATATGACAGGCCAGTCGTTTCTAATCGACGGAGGCATGGTGAAATCCATTTAGTTACATAGAAAAACCCTGCAGTTGCAGGGTTTTTTGTTAAATCCAAGTTGTAACTTGATCTAATGGTAAACGATCGCTAGCGTGAGCTTCTTTAGCCGCTTTTCCCACTGAGATAAGCATAACCGGAATGTATCGATCCTCAATTTTGAATTCTTCTACAAATTTTTGAGCGTTAAATCCGCCCATTGAGCAAGTGTCTAATCCTTTTGCTTTTGCTGCAAGCATGAATGTCATAGATGCAAGAGAAGCATTCGTAAACGCTGCATCCCGGGCAAAAGCACCGTTTTTATAAGCGCCGTTAATTTGTCCTGACAAAATATTTTTTACGTCTTCTGTCATGTGACCTGCTTCGACTAGTGGATTGTACACCTCATCTACATTTTTATTGGCTTCTAAATCACCTAAGACAGCTACTACAGCGCCTGCTTCTGTAATTTGTTTTTGGTTGTAAGCAATTGGAAGTAGACGTTCTTTCGCATCTTGGTCTGTAATAACAACGAAATGCCAGTGCTGTAAGTTCCAAGCTGATGGTGACTTCACTGTTGCTTCTAAAAGTTCCGTTAATTCTTCTTTGCTTAATTTAGCTGAAGAGTCATATTCTCGAATCGATGTACGTTCATTTACCACATCAAAAAAATCTTTTGTCATAATAAAAACCTCCGTTAAAAGTATGTATTTCTTTAGTGAATCGATGCACATTTTATAATGATACACTATTGAAGTCAATTTATATGCTTCTAGTATACCCGCTCTTATGTGCTATCACTCACAAAAAAATGCATACACTTCTTACCATCGGCTTAACGTGATTGACGAGAGGTAAGATAAGCTTCAATTCGATCACAGGCTGCACGCAGCGTGTTCATGGAATACGCATACGACAGGCGTACATATCCTTCTCCGTGGGAAGAAAAAGCGCTGCCGGGTACTAGTGCAACACCCGCTTCTTTTACTAACTCCAGGGCAAAATCAAATGAATTACTGTGGAAGTTCTGAATAGAAGGGAAGATATAAAAAGCACCCGTCGGCTTTTCTACGTCAAATCCCATGTTTACTAGCCGGTCATAAACATAATTCAGTCTTTGTTCGTATTCTTTTTTCATATCTACCGCATCATTTTTGCCTGCTGTCAGTGCCTCGAGTGCAGCTGCTTGAGAGACAGAAGAAGCACAGCTCACGTTGTATTGATGAACTTTTAAAATATGTTTGGCTAAATAAGAAGGAGCAAATAAAAGACCAATTCGCCAGCCTGTCATGGAATGAGACTTTGATACTCCGTTAATAACAATTGTTTTCTCTCTCATAGATGAAATGGAGGCAATGGACTGATGTTTTTTATCAAAAACGAGCTCGCTGTATATTTCATCAGATAGTACAAAAATATTTTTATCGCTTAAAAGAGCAGCAATTTCTTCTAATTCTTGCTGTGACAACGTCACGCCTGTAGGATTAGACGGATAAGGTAAGATGACGCATCTTGTTTTAGACGTCAAATGTTGTTGGATTAAATCCGCTGTTAGTCGAAATCCTGTTTCGGTTGTATCAATATGTACAGGTTTAGCGCCGTTTAACCGGATAAGCGGTTCGTATCCTGGGTAAACAGGTCCAGGTAAAATAACTTCGGAGTCTTCGTCTAAAATGGTGCGAAGAGCAATATCAATTGCTTGACTAGCTCCAATGGTCACAATCACTTCATCAGCTGGGTTATAGTGCAAGTCATATTTTTCTTTGACAAATTGAGCTGCTGCCTCGCGCAGTTCTATCGTTCCAGCATTGTGGGTATAAGAAGTTTGGTTATCATCAATTGCAGATTTTGCCGCTTCTTTTACATGCTGTGGTGTTAAGAAGTCAGGTTGTCCAATTGTGAGGGATAAAACATCTTGATATTGTGAGACCATATTATAAAATGTACGTATTCCTGATAATTCAATTTCTTTGACACGTTTATTGATTAAGTGCTCCATAGTTTCAAATCCTTCCGCGTATTTTCAACTCATTTTATCACAATGAAAATAGGTAAAAAACCACTATTTGCGCATTTTGCAAATAGTGGTTTTAAGTTAGGTATTATACAGCTTATTATAAGCTGTTGTTAGTTCATAAAATTGTTCTTCATCTCTGTTATCTAACGCATCGTCGATAAGAGATTTCAAATGCTGTTTATTAAAGTTTGTACTCATAGTCGTTAAAATACGATCAGCTTCTTTCGCGTAATAGTGTTGGTAAGGTGTGTACTGAGATGAGTGAGGATAGTGATTCATATTTTTTCGATAAGAACTCATAACATAAACCTCCTTTTTTAAAATAAAACGCAGCTTCTATTACTTGAAATGTACCCTTTCTATATAGTTGTTAACCCTGTTTTTTAGCTGCGAATGTGCTAAGGTATGTGTTAGGAAATCAGAGGTTCCTCGCTTCACGTTCAATTCTAGATTCAAAATAATAAGCGCATAAAAAGACCTGCATATATATGCAGGTCTTGTATATTAGTCAGTGTGTATTTGGCCTTCACGCCAATAAACGGGGGAAACGTAGCCAAAATCAACTTCATGATCGTCCAATGTTACAACGCAGTGATCAGAGCCTTCTTGTTCTTTAATATCTTGATATACAGCTTCTTCTACGTTTTCAATAATGGTCATTTCATTATCGTCATTAAAAAGAATGACGGAGCCTTTCATATTACGAACACCTTCTTTTAAGATTATTCATTCACTTTGTGTAGTATAAACCGTTTTGGCTGTAGAGTCCACAGCTATCTTCGATTTCTTGTTAAAAATTTGTGAACAGGCTTTTAGGAATGAATAAGAAACCCTCTAAATAGAAGAGTAACCGACTTGTCTATTCTTTCTTGAAGGGTAGTAGAGTCGGGGTGGTTGGTACACCAGTAGAGAAGTGTGCCAAAAAAATTAAGTATAGCAGTGGAAGCCATTTCTTCGGCAGGAATATCGACTATAAGTTCACCTCGGTCTTGTCCTGTTTGAAAAACTTTTGTAAAATGAGCGCGCATTTTTTCAATTTGAAGAATTTCAGATTGTTGAAAGGAACTGTTAGTAATAGCAATATGAAACCAAGAACGGATTAGGTGAGGGTTCGCTTCTTCGTTTGATTGCGCTAGTAATAAAAACAGTTGTTTAACAATAGAAGCAGTTGATTCTTCTGTTTGAAGGAGCTGTTCTAATTTATAGGAGATACGGTTTGTAAAATTAATTCCAAGGTAGTGAAGAACTTCTTCTTTTGTTTTGAAGTAATTAAAAAATGTACCCTTTGCTACACCCGCTTCATGGGTAATTTGAGACACAGTCGTTTTTTGATATCCCTGCTGTTGGAATAAAGAAATAGCGGCCTTTTGGATGCGTTTTTTTGTTTCTTCTTTTTGTAATCCTCTGTTCATAAATTACACCTCGTTTTAATAGGAGTAGTCGTTTGACTCAAGTTCATAAGCTAGTATAGAGAAGTAAAGTAGAGCAAGTAAAAAACTGAGCAGAGGATGAGACGAAAGGGATCAACGCTCATGTTTTTATATAGTATATAATATTCTGTCAATTCCTAAAACAATATTTTATGTATATGTTTTAGGAGAAAAGGATACCAAAATAAGAAAATTTTTCTTTACGGATATAAGAGGCGGTCACTATAATAGGAAATATGGACTATTAGATAAGTAGGTGAGATGAGAGGAGTAAGTATATGAATCGAGATAAAGGAATTTTGTTGGAAAGTGGCACAAACGAACTGGAAATTGTCGAATTTGAGATAGGAAATGTTTGGTTTGGCATCAATGTAGTAAAAGTTAGAGAGATTATTAATCCCGTATCTATTACACCTGTTCCAAATGCGCATTCTTACATAGAAGGTATTACAGAGCTAAGAGGGGAAGTACTTCCTGTTGTTGACATAGCAAAAGCGTTAAAAATGGAACCTTCAAATACGCCGGAAAAAGATAAGTTAATTGTTACAGAGTTCAATCAGCAAAAAATTGTCTTTCATACCCATGCAGTGACGCAAATTCACCGTATTTCTTGGAAAGAAATTGAGAAGCCTTCAGATTTGTATCAAGGTTTGGAAACACAGATTACTGGAGTGGTGAAATTAAACGGTCAAATGATTCTGCTGTTAGACTTTGAAAAGTTGATTTCTGACGTGAACCCTGATGCAGGTATTAATCAGTCGAAAATAAAAAAGCTAGGGGCTAGGGAACGCTCTAATAAAAAGATTGTCGTGGCTGAAGACTCGCCGCTGCTGCGCCGAATGATTGAAGATACT
The DNA here is from genome assembly GCF_042787905.1 of Priestia sp. YIM B13551. NCBI lineage: Bacteria > Bacillati > Bacillota > Bacilli > Caryophanales > Bacillaceae > Priestia > Priestia sp. YIM B13551. The sequence goes on along the minus strand of NZ_JBHZOX010000001.1, from coordinate 1,609,439 downwards.
CTTGCACAAGCAGGTTATGAGAACACGGAATTTTTTGAGAACGGTGAGGAAGCATGGAACTATCTAAGCTCGGTGATCGATGAAGGAGTGGAAATCAGTGATCAAGTCCAGCTGCTTATTACAGATATAGAAATGCCGCAAATGGATGGGCATCATTTAACTAAAAAAGTAAAAGAAAATCCTCAGCTTTCTGTACTTCCAGTCATTATCTTCTCTTCTCTTATCACAGAAGATTTACGTCACAAGGGAAAGATGGTAGGAGCGGAAGGACAAGTAAGTAAGCCAGAAATCGGAGAGCTTGTTGAGTTGATCGATCTTTATATTTTGTAGAATCACAAAAAAGTGCCTGAAAGCAGATCGCTCCACTTCAGGCACTTTTTTTAAAAATAACTTTTACCCAGCGGTTTAAACACAGGTGCTTGCCGTTTTCTTGGAGTCGAAACAGGGCTTTTAGCCGGCTGTACGAGATGACCCGTATATTTAGATAATAAGCGCTTCGCATAAGATAATGACATAGTCGTTTTGGGATTTCGATACTGATGGTTTAAATGGCCGAGGTGTGATAACTCTTTGAAGTCTTCTTTCTTTGGAGGCATATGGAAAAAGTAGTCTCCAACTGATACAAGTACATCTGATTTTTGTTGACTTTTACCAGGGTTTGGCGAAAAGTGAAGTCCTTCTTTTTTGGCTTTTCCTTCTAAAATTAGTTGATCTAATGCAATTTTCTTTAACGTATATAACTGCTTAGGATCAGGAGCAGCTTTTGCGTGACGATTTACAGTGAAAATAGCTTGTGCAATCTCAGATACAGACGGGGTCAAAGAGCCTTGTCCATTTGCTTGAGACATACGTTCACTCCCTTTCTATCATATCAGCTGTTCAACCTATAAGGTGAAAGCTGATACGTTCATTATAGCGTGTCTTGTCCCATTTGAAAATAATTACACGAAGAAGTATTTTGGTAATTAATGAAATTTCCTATGTATAGGGTTTGTTTTGTTACGCTTCCTTATACAAGTAAAGTGGAACAGCAAGCCATACTTTCTATTTTAAAAAAAATGCTGCTCCCACAGTTAAACAATTATTGATTAGTAAATCCCGAACTATTGAGCCATTCGTCGAGAAGGTCGAATATAAACACCAGTCCCATTTGGCACAATTTTAGCTAGCTCATTTACTTGGGCATTATACATGCGAATGCATCCTTTGGATACGGCTTTTCCAATAGAACTTGGATCATTTGTTCCGTGAATGCCATATGACTTTTTAGACAAGCTTAGCCACATTGTGCCAAAAGGCCCCCCGGGGTTTGGCTCCCGGTTAACGATAATAAAGTCTCCAGTAGGGGTTGCGCTCAGCATTTTTCCTGCTGCAATGGGATAGACTTTTTGTATGATATTATTTCTTCGTAATTCAAGCTGCTTTTCAGCAATAAACACGTGGATCGTGTAAGGAATGAGCTCTTTATCAGGGAGGTTTGGAATGATGATTACTTGCCCAGGCTTCAGCGTACTATGGCTTACAAAAGGATTAGCCATCCACAGGTCTTCAACCGGAATCCGGTAGTCACCTGAAACGCTTTGCCAGGTTTCACCGCGCTTTACTATATATCTCATTAACTTCGCTCCTTTGATATATGATTATGTTGTAACAGTATACGATTGAAAAAAGTAAAAGTGACTTTTGTGAGCATAAAGTTATTTTGAAAAAGGTGTTGAAATTACATTGACTTATAAACATGGACTGATTGATATAGGTTCAAATACGATACGCCTTGTTATTTATGAATACAAAAAAGGCAGAGGGTTTAAGCAAATTGAAAACGTGAAAGTAGCTGCACGGCTTCGAAATTATTTAAGTAAAGAAGGAGTGTTAACGGCTAAAGGAATATGTACCTTGCTTGATACGCTTGAAACGTTTGGAGTTATTACCAAGCATCAGCAGCTGCCGCACGTTACCTGTGTGGCCACAGCTACCATCCGTCAAGCGGCTAATGCAAAAGAAGTTCTAGCGCTTGTAAAAAAAGAAACGGGCTTTTCTATTCAACTATTGTCTGAATATGAAGAAGCGTATTACGGCTTTGTTGCCGTTATTCATTCCACTTCGATCGAAGAAGCCATTACAATTGACATTGGTGGGGGAAGTACGGAAGTTACGTATTTTCGCAATCGAGAGTTAGTGCAGTACCACAGCTTTTCGTTCGGTGCCTTATCTCTGCGTCTGCAGTTCGTCAAAGGCAATATTCCCACTGCAGAAGAAAAAGTAAAAATCCGCGATTTCGTGATCCGGCATTTCCATACTGTCCCGTGGCTTTTAAATCGCCAAGTTCCGATTGTAGCAATTGGAGGAAGTGCAAGAAGTATGGTGCAAGTGCATCAAGGTTTTATCCACTATCCTCTCGCCGGGCTGCATCAATATGAAATGAATTTAGCTGATATATTGCATGTGAAATCTGCTATAGGCTCATTGTCTTATCACAATCTTCAAAAGCTAGACCGCTTGTCAAAAGATCGTGCGGATACAATTTTGCCAGCGATTGAAGTATTTCAATCATTATATGAAACAGTCAACGCGACTCGTTTCATCTTAAGCCGCAAAGGCTTAAGAGAAGGGGTGTTATTTAAGGAGGCTTCTGATGCTAATATCCAGCCAATGTACCCCGATGTCATACAGCAAAGTTTTCAAGAAATAATGGAAGAGTTTGAAGTAAATAAAGATTATGTCAAACAGCTTACGCGCACAGCTATTATGATGTTTCAGCATCTTAGGGAGCAGGGACCGGTTGATTTAAAAGAGGATGACTTAGCGCTTCTTATAAAAGCTGCGCAAGTGTATGATATAGGAAAGTATATTGATGCGGAATCAAGCAGCCAGCATACGTTTTATGTGCTTGCTAATCGTACAATCGATGGAATTTCACATAGAGAACGTTTAAAGCTGGCACTTGTTTCTTCATATAAAGGGAAGTCTTCTTTTAGGCAATATGTTGCTCCTTTTAAAAAGTGGTTAACAAAAGAAGAACAAAAAAAAGTCCAGCTGCTCGGTGCGGTTTTAAAAATAGCTGACGGTTTACATGCAACAAAGCGAAATGTTGTTCAACATATTGACATGAAAAGCGATGAAAACACAGTTACGATTAAACTATTATGTACAAAAACCTTTCGTCCTGAACAATATCAGGCTGAAAAACAGAAAAAGCATCTAGAAAAAGTAGTGAAAAAAAATATTGTTCTTGAATTTACTAAGCTTTAGAATAACGCTGGATCGGTTAGAATATTCAGTATAGCTAACTAGATTAAATCCATTATCCTGGAAGGTGAGGCTAATGTTAGAAAGTAATCGCACTTATAAGCAAACCATACAAGTGGCTGATTCAGCTTATTACAATAATCGTGAATTGAGCTGGCTGGCTTTTAACAAGCGGGTGCTGGAAGAAGCAGTAGATACGAAAAACCTTTTACTTGAGCGGTTTAAATTTCTAGGAATTTTCAGTTCAAATCTGGATGAGTTTTTTATGATTCGGGTAGCCGGATTAAAAGATCAAGTGAAAGCTGGATTTAGCAAACCTGAAAACAAAGCAGGCTTAACTCCTAAACAGCAGCTATTTTCTATCTCCAAACAAAACCACGATCTAGTCAAGCAGCAGGATGATACGTATATTCATACACTTCTTCCCGAATTACAGAAATACGGCGTGGAAATCATTACGGTTGAAAAGCTGGAGAAATCAAATCTAGATAAGCTTGAACAGTATTTTGACGAGCAAATCTTTCCCGTATTAACTCCTATGGCTATTGATACCTACCGGCCGTTTCCTATGTTGATGAATAAAAGCTTGAACTTAGTAGTCGTCCTTTCAGAAAATTTAAATGATGAGCAGCAAATTGCCGAGATAAAAGAAAGACTAGCTATCGTTCAAGTACCTTCGGTGCTAACGCGCTACATTGAAATAGCCACGTCAGATTCTACCCGTCTATTTGTATTGCTAGAGGATGTAATTGCCTATTTTATTAAAAAGTTGTTTAAGGGATACCGCGTTTCATCCGTTTCTCAATTTCGAATTACCCGCAACGCAGATATGACTATTCACGAAGAAGACGCTCAAGATTTACTAAAAGAAATTGAAGAAGAGTTACAGAAGCGAAAATGGGGAGCGGCTGTTCGGCTTGAGATTAAGAGTCCATATGATCAGGGTGTACTAGCGTATTTAAAGTCAGTACTTGAAATTGACGATGAAGATGTGTATGAGATCGAAGGACAGCTGGATTTAACCAGTTTATTTTCGTTTTATAGATTACTTAAATCTACGCATGAAGAGTTGGCTGACAAAGCCTTTATTCCTAAGCTTACAACAGAGTTACATCCGGATCAAAATGTTTTCGACCAAATGATTCAAAGAGATATTTTGCTTCACCATCCTTATGAATCGTTTAAGCCGGTACTTGATTTTGTTAACGGTGCAGCAGACGATGAAAATGTGCTCGCTATTAAGCAAACGTTATACAGGGTAAGCGGAGATTCTCCCGTTATTAAAGCATTAAAACGAGCGGCTGCAAAAGGTAAACAAGTGACGGTACTAGTTGAACTAAAAGCGAGGTTTGATGAAGAGAATAATGTGCAATGGGCTAAAGAGCTAGAGCGGGCAGGGTGCCACGTGATATATGGAATGACTCATTTAAAAACGCATGGTAAAATTACGCTCGTGGTGAGAAGAGAAGGAGAGCATATTAAACGGTTTGTTCATCTTGGTACTGGGAATTACAACGATGCGACGGCAAAGATCTATACGGATATAAGTCTTTTTACTGTCAATCGAAACATCGGGATAGATGCGGCCAATTTTTTTAATTACTTAAGTGGCTATACGCAAAAACCAGTATATCATCATTTATCCGTTGCACCATTTGATATAAGAAATGATTTCTTGCATCTCATTGATAAGGAAATCCATTATCACAGACGGTATGGCAATGGAAGAATCATTGGGAAAATGAACTCATTGACGGATAAAATTTTAATTATGAAGCTATATGAAGCTTCTATAGCTGGTGTGACAATCGAACTCATTGTTAGAGGAACGTGCTGCTTGCGCCCTCAAATTCAAGGCGTTAGCGAGAATATAAGGGTAAGAAGCATTGTCGGACGATTTTTAGAGCATAGCCGAATCTATTATTTTCATCATAATAAACAGGAAAAGTTTTTCTTGTCATCTGCAGATATGATGACAAGAAATATGGTGAAACGAGTAGAAATTTTATTTCCTATCTTGGATACACATTTGAAAAAAAAAGTGTGGAAGTGGCTTGAAGTTATGCTTGCTGATAATGTAAAAGCACGAGAACAAGATCAAGAAGGGAATTATCATTACGTCATAAAAAAAGAACATGAGCTCTCTATTAACAGTCAAGAGATCTTTTGTCAATATGCTCTTTGCGACGACCAAGAATAACATAAAAAAAGCCGAGTGCTCGGCTTTTTAGTCATGTTATTATCTAGGAATGGGACCACCAGGACCGTATCCAGGTCCGTAGTATGTGTTATAAACAGGAGCACCGCCTCCATAACCGGCACCAGGGTAGCCTCCTCCAGAAAATCCAACGCCTCCATAGCCGGCACCAGGGTAGCCTCCTCCAGGAAATCCACCGCCATAAAACGGAACTGGATAAGGATAAGGTGGTGGACAGCACCCAGGTCTGCCTCCAAAACCGCCAACAGCTAGTCCTCCAAGCAGCCCACCAGCTAAGCCAGCAACAAAAGGAAATCCAAAAAAGCGCTCGTCACCATTTGGAATATTACGATATCCTGTATAGGGATATTGATAGTACATAATTTAACCTCCTTGTCAGTTGTCTTTGTAGTGTATGGCTGAACGGAAGCTTTTGAGCCTGGTTTATTTCTTTAAGACTAGAATTAGGCGGTCATGATCAGCTAAAAAAAGACAAAAAACATAAAAACGCCCCGTAAGGGCGTTTTTATGTTTTTTGCAAGGTGAAAAGCGTAATTTCAGGCGTAGCTAAAAAACGAAAAGGAATGCGAGTGGTTCCTAAGCCTCTGTTCACATAAAGCTTCATTTTAGAATCTCCAACTTCGTACATTCCTTCAGGGTAAACCGTCCCAAAGGGCGGTGTAATCAAAGGACCGTAAAAAGGAATTTGAATTTGGCCTCCATGACTATGGCCGGAGAGCTGAAGATCTACTGGAAAAGGAGCTGCTTTGACAGCAACATCAGGTTCATGAATCATAGCAATAGAAAAGATATTCGGCTGTAATTGCCCTAGCGTTCCCTCATATTGTGGATTCCCAAGCATAATATCATCGAGTCCACAAATATGAATGTAGCTTTTATCAGGCATGGAAACCGTATCAACTTCATTTACTAGAAGTCTAAATCCTGCGTCTTCAATGGCTTGTTTGTAGATATTTGTTCCATACCCTCCATGATCATGGTTTCCATATATTGCGTATTTTCCAAGAGGAGCCTGAAGCCTCTGTAAAATTGGGGGGATTCTTTCTGGATGCGGGTATTCATTAGGTACATCCATTAAATCTCCGGTAAATAATATAATATTAGGCTTCAAATTATTTATGGTCACCATAAGCTGTTCTAGTTGTAATAAATCGTAAGAGAGTCCAAGGTGAATATCACTAAATTGTAAAATTTTTATTCCGTTAAAGCTTTTCGGAATGTTTTTAGAAGTAATTGTATGACGAACAATTTGCAGACGTCTAGGCTCAATATATTTGGCATATGTATACCCAAAAGACGTGGTGAGCAAAGACCCTAACGAAATAGACGCTAGTCCTTTCAAAAAAGATCGTCTTGTATACGTCTTTTTCATGCAAAATCAACCTATTCCTTATAGTTTTCAAGTTTTCATTATAGCATTGTTTTTTTTATCATCACAACGAGAAGTCTGCTTTTAAGTTAAATGGATAAAAGTTTCACTTTATTCAGAAAAAATAGTAAAATGATAGTTGTAAAACACTTATGTTTTGGGGAGGAAGATAAATTGAAGAACAAGGTCGTAATTGTTACTGGCGGTTCAAGTGGAATGGGAAAACATATGGCGAAGCGATTTGCAGAACAAGGTGCTCATGTGGTAATCACAGGTAGATCAGCCGATCGATTACAAGAGACAGAAAATGAAATTAAAACGTTTGATGGACAGGTACTTTCAGTGGTAATGGATGTACGCAATCCAGAAGATGTGGAACGTATGGTTCAAGAAACAGACAAGGCATTTGGACAAATTGATTTTTTAGTTAATAATGCTGCAGGCAATTTTATATGTGCAGCTGAAGACTTATCCATTAACGGATGGAACAGCGTAATTAATATCGTATTAAATGGTACATTTTATTGCAGTTCCGCAGTAGGGAAATATTGGATCGATAAAGGTACAAAAGGGGTCATTACAAACATTGTGGCTACATACGCCTGGAACGCAGGAGCAGGCGTTATTCATTCAGCTTGTGCCAAGTCAGGAGTTTTAACCATGACGCGCACGCTTGCAGTAGAGTGGGGGAAGAAATATGGTATACGGGTGAATGCGATTGCGCCAGGACCGATCGAGCGAACAGGCGGAGCTGATAAATTATTTGAGTCAGAAAAAATGAAAGCGCGTACATTAGATTCTGTACCATTAGGACGCCTTGGAACTCCTGAGGAAATAGCAGGATTAGCCAGTTTCCTATTTTCCGATGAAGCGTCTTATATAAATGGGGAATGTATCACAATGGACGGGGGACAGTGGCTAAATCAGCATCCTTTTTAAGGTTGGATACGCACTAAAAAGTACAAAGCAAACCGAGAAGGACTAGCAAAATTATGCTATTCGTATTATACTAACGTAAAGTGAACAAGGAGAGGGGAGAGTTGAGTGGACCCGTTAGATGTATTAACAAACATAGAGAAAACTCTTCCGTATTATCAAGCAATTTTTAGTGCAGATGGACATAGAGTAATTGGCTATGAAGTGTTGGCGAGGTTTCAAAATGAAGGGGAAATTGAAAGTCTCGGCCCATTCTTTCATGATGATGCGATTCCGGATGAATATCGCATAGAAGTTGATTATGCTGTTTTAACACAAGCGCTCGAGCATATGTTGACCCAGGAAGAACAATTTTTAATTTTTATTAATCAGAACCCTAATTTATTAATGAACGATCATGGAGAATCCTTGCTAGAATTATTGCAACTTTTCGAAAATAAAGGATTATCGCTTGATCGAATTGTTCTCGAAATTACAGAACACAATTTTAGTGGAGATTTGGAATCGCTTCAACACTTACTAAAGTATTATCAAACATATGGTATTAAGATTGCAATTGATAATATAGGAAAAGAAAGTAGTAATCTAGACAGGATTGGGTTGCTTTCACCAGATATCTTAAAAGTAGATTTACATATTCTGAGACAAACGGACATGGCGCAGTCGTATCAAGACGTATTGTATTCTTTATCTCTGTTAGCAAGAAAAATGGGTGCTACGCTTCTATACGAAGATATAGAAGCCTCCTATCAGCTGCAATATGCATGGAGAAACGGAGGCAGATATTTTCAAGGTTATTATTTACATAAGCCGGCTGCTGAACTTGTCGATCCGAACATCTTAAAGGATAAACTAAAGGAACGTTTTGAAATGTATATCGCTCACGAAAAGAAAAAGCTGCTTGCTGTTTACCAGCTGACAGAACGCTTTCAAGATAAAATGCAGCAGGTAATGACAAAGTGCAGAAAGCTAGAAACGTATGACGATATGCTGCCTGTTATTGCAGAAGAACTATCCAACGTGTGTTTTCGCCTTTACATCTGCGATGAAAATGGATTTCAAAAGTCTTCTAACTATGTAAAGAAAAACGAGGATTGGATTCTTGAACCTGAATATGTAAAGAAAAATTGGAGCTGGCGCCCATATTTTCTTGAGAATATTATTCGAATGAGCTATGAAAAAAAAGGCATATTATCAGATTTGTATAATGATATTGAAACAGGTGAGAATATCCGAACTTTTTCGTATCCGATTGATAATATGCACTATATATTCCTTGATATTTCATATTCTTTTTTATACGAAAGAGACGTTTTGTAGAGAATAAATAAGTTGAAGTTAAACCGGCAACCAGCAAAAGTGGTTGCCGGTTTTTTATGTTTTTTTAGAGGAGAACGACAGTCGGTTATAGAGATATGCATAGGCAGAGAAAATTTCGGAATTCTAATAAAAAAGAAGTTAAGGAGCTGATTTAATTTGAAGAAAATATGCTTACTTGTCTTTTTGCTGATTGTCTTGTACTCAGGAAAATCTGTTCATGCAGAAGTATCAGGAGAGATTAGGCATGAAATCTTTATAAATTTGCAGGACGCTTATCAGGCTCAGCTAAGAGCTGCGTCTGCCCATACTAATCAAGACGCTGTTGTTCGTGAGCTGAAATTGTTTTTAGATGATGAGTATGCATCTGTGTTTTTTAATGAGGCTCTCTTACAAAAAGCTCAAGGGTATGTTGGAGAGGGACCTGAATATTTAACACACTACATCCCTTTCTTTTCTTTTGATGAACAGACGAAGGTAGCTCTTCATTCCGACCAAAACAAAGCTTATGTCTATCAATTTTTTCCGGCTGTGCATAATGAACGGGTAAAATACCAAGATCATTACGAAATGATCACGTTAGTAAAAAAACAGGGGAAATGGAAAGTGCAAAAGTTTATATATAGTAAGTAACACTCAAAATAGCCGAGGAAAGCTTATTTTGAGTGTTTCTGTTACCCGATGTTAAGAAGCTTCTCAAGCGCTTGAAGGTCAAATCCTCTGATAATTTCCTGATCAACACGAATGGTCGGAGTGGAATAAGACTCTAACTCAGTAGTCATTCGTTTTCGAGCAGAAGCATCTTTAGATACGTCAAATTCTTTATAGGAAACGTGATGATGCTGTAAAAACTGTTTAACAATTTCGCAAGGTGGGCAAGCTGGTTGTGTGTACAACTCTATAGATCTCAATGAAAGCACCTCCCTATATTAAAATGAATGGTGTTAAAGTAGAATGAAGTTTTGTATGATACATAGTATATCGCTATGTTATTATAATAAAAAACGACATATATCGCTATAATAAGGCATTTTCTTATGAAAAATCACGTAAAGTACTTGTGTTTTTTTAGTATGTGGCATATAGTGAAATGGTGTCTTTTAAGTATTAGTTTAGATAAAGTATTTATTTGAATTGATATTGTAGAAAAGTCGAATGCGTAATGATGTAATAGGTGAAAGGAGAGATTATATGTCACAATTACAAGGTATTTTAACTCGTCTTGTGAATCTCCGTGAGCAAGCAAGTGGAAGTGAAGCGCCACAACGCTTCTTCGAAGTAGAGGGAAAAAGAATTTGCAGCGTGAAATATCATGCAAAAACTGAAACATACGAACTTGAAGTATATCAAGATGGTGAAAAGCCAGCCGTTTATCAATTTGATAACGTTGATATGATTGCAATTGAAATTTTTGAACTTATTCATTAAGGGATAAAGCAAAACGAATGCCGCAAAGGATTTTATACTTTGCGGCATTTTTTTGTTACTGCGTATGGAGTTTTTGCGGTGGCTTCTGCCCTATTTTCCCGAGAAATATCGACAAAGTCATAGCGGATTTTCTGATAAATGGAAGGAACGGGTCGAATGCTGTAAAAAAATCAAAATAAAAAATTCAGATAATTATGAACTTTCGTTGACACTTGTTTTAAAAAAATCTAGACTTAACATATAAGGGAGAACATCGAGTGTGTCTACTTCTATTCCCTCTTAAAGGTTCGCATTTACGTAAGCAAGCTATTTTCATTTTGTAGCTTGTTCTTTTTCTCTTTACACACGTGGAAGTTATGAGAAATGGAAGGAGAATGTATAAATGATTGATATTGATCACAATCAGTTAAATCAAATTGAACTTCGAGATTTGCTTGTCACTTCTGATAAAGTTGCTCATGTTCAAGTGGGAAATAATTTAGAACATGCTTTGCTTGTGTTAACAAAGACTGGCTATACGTCCATTCCCGTATTAAATCCAAGGTTTCAGCTGCAGGGGTTCGTGAGCATGACGCTTATTTTAGATTCGATTTTAGGATTAAAGCGCATTGAATTTGAGCGATTAGAAACCATGAAAGTAGAAGAAGTTATGAATCAAAATGTTCCTCGTGTCTCCATGAAAAAATCCGTATTAAAAGTCATAAATGCCATGATTAACCATCCTTTTTTGTGCGTAGAGAATGAAGATGGCATTTTTGAAGGGATTTTAACACGAAGAAATTTGTTAAAGTCATTAAGAAGGCAGTCCATCATTCTCCCGAAAGAGTCATTTCAATAATTTTTTTAAGAAATCGTGTTTCAGCCTATCTTTCTCCGTTTTTTTCTTATATGATAAAGGTAAAATGAAAGTAAAAAGAGGCTTGAAAGGAATAACTGAATGCAATTAATAGAATGTCGAATGCTCGTTGTATTAGCTCAAGAATTAAATATGAGAAAAGCTGCAGAGAGATTATTTGTATCGCAACCAGCTTTATCACAGAGGCTGCAAACCATTGAAAAAGCATGGGATACACAAATCTTCATTCGTTCGCAAAAAGGACTGTCATTAACGCCTGCTGGAGAAAAGATTGTTCAATTTGCAAAAGAAGTGGTAGAAAAAGAAGATCGGGTTCGTGAGGACCTGCATCATTTAGATAATGAAGTATATGGTACACTCAAATTAGCGGTGGCTTCGATTATTGGACAGCACTGGCTGCCGGCGGTTTTAAAACGCTATATGGATCGTTACCCACATGCTAAAATCTCTCTTGTAACCGGCTGGAGCAGTGAAATGCTTCGCTATCTGTACGAAGATGAGGTACATATTGGAATCATACGCGGAAATCCGGATTGGAAAGGTGTCAAAGAACATTTGTTTACAGATCCTCTTTACCTAGTTGATTCAGAAATTGAAAGGGCAGCGGAAGTAGTAAATACTCATCGACCATTTATTCAATTTAAAAGTGACTCAACGTATTATCAAGAAATTTTAGAATGGTGGCATCGAGAGTTTCATACTACACCGAAGCGTACGATTGTAGTGGATCAGATTGAGACGTGTAAGCAAATGGCTTTAAATGGTCTTGGCTTCGCTATTTTACCATCGATTGCTATTAAAGAAGCTGGAAGCCATATTCACCGGACGCCGCTTCTGAAAGCAAATGGAGAGCCAATTACTCGAGACACTTCTTTAGTTGGATATGAATCAGCGTTTAAACTGAAGCAAGTTCGAGCATTTGTTGATATTGTACGTGAATATGTAAGAGAAACGGTCTAAAGCGAGCCTAGATGCTCGCTTTTTTTATTTGCAATCGTTATCTTTTTATTAAAACGATAATGATGCTTGTCATTGTGAAAGCATTTTGTTACATTAAATGAGACATTGCTTACTTAGGAGGAATACATAATGAAAATGATGGATGCTAATGAGATTATCTCATTTATTCAAAACAGCACAAAATCAACACCGGTAAAAGTTTACGTAAAAGGTGAAGTAGAAGGAATTGACTTTGGTTCATCTTCTAAAACATTCGTAACGGGCAACACAGGTGTAGTATTTGGTGAATGGAAAGAAATCAAAGCTGCTATTGAAGCAAACGAAGGAAAAATTGAAGACTACGTAATTGAAAACGATCGTCGCAACTCTGCGATTCCTTTATTAGATATGAAAGGAATTAAAGCTCGTATTGAGCCAGGCGCTATTATTCGCGATCAAGTTGAAATCGGCGACAACGCTGTTATTATGATGGGTGCATCTATTAACATCGGCTCTGTGATCGGTGAAGGAACAATGATCGACATGAACGTAGTACTTGGTGGTCGTGCGACAGTAGGTAAAAACTGTCACATCGGCGCAGGTTCTGTATTAGCTGGTGTTATTGAGCCACCTTCTGCAAAACCAGTTGTAGTAGAAGATGATGTAGTAATCGGTGCTAATGCTGTTGTTCTTGAAGGTGTAACAGTAGGTAAAGGTGCCGTAGTTGCTGCAGGTGCAATTGTGGTAGAAGATGTAGCTCCTTACACAGTAGTAGCAGGTACGCCGGCTCGCGTTATTAAAGAAATTGACGAAAAAACAAAGTCTAAAACAGAAATCAAGCAAGAATTGCGTCAATTAAACGAAGAATAAGAAAAACGATCAGTTTGCGCTTTTTCTTTGCTGAATTAATAGGTTTTAGCGATTGGGATACTGAATCCTTGAACGTATCATATGGACAAGTTGGAAGCGTGGGCAACCACGCTTTCTTCTTTATTTCGTGAGGAGGACATACACATGGCTGAAAATGAATTTGTGAAAATAAGAAGAGAGCTACATAAAATTCCTGAATTAGGGTTTCAAGAGGTGAAAACACAGCGTTTTTTGCTTGATTATATTAACACTCTTCCGCAAGAGCGCTTAGAAGTAAAGACGTGGAAAACAGGACTCTTTGTTAAAGTACATGGTACAAATCCAACTAAAACAATAGGCTACCGAGCAGATATTGACGGTCTTCCTATCACGGAAGAAACGAATTATTCTTTTCAATCACAGCATGAAGGACTCATGCATGCCTGCGGACATGATATGCATATGGCCATTGGGTTAGGCGTATTGACTTACTTTGCTCAGCATGAAATCAAAGATAATGTACTGTTTATCTTTCAACCTGCAGAAGAAGGTCCAGGAGGAGCACAGCCAATGCTCCAAAGCGACATCATGAAAGAATGGCTTCCAGATTTCATCTTCGCCCTTCACGTAGCGCCTGAATATCCGGTTGGGTCGATTGCGCTGAAGGAAGGGTTACTATTTGCTAACACGTCTGAGCTATTTATTGATTTAAAAGGAAAAGGCGGCCATGCTGCTTATCCACATACAACAAATGATATGGTAGTTGCGGCATGCCAGCTCGTTTCACAGCTTCAAACTATTGTTGCTCGCAACGTTGATCCGCTAGACAGCGCTGTAATTACAGTAGGAAAAATTCAAGGCGGGACGGTTCAAAATATTATTGCGGAGCGAGCTCGCATAGAAGGAACCATTCGCACGCTATCTCCTGAATCAATGACGCGTGTTAAAGAACGAATTGAAGCGATTGTTAAAGGAGTAGAAGTAGGGTACCAGTGTGAAACAGCCATTGATTATGGTTGTATGTATCATCAAGTATATAATCACCATGAAGTCACGCGAGAGTTCATGGAATTTGCCAAAGAGCAAACGGACGTGGATGTCATTGAGTGCAAAGAAGCAATGACAGGAGAAGATTTTGGCTATATGCTAAAAGATATTCCTGGATTTATGTTTTGGCTTGGCGTTCAGTCTGAATATGGGCTTCATCATGCAAAGCTGCAGCCTCATGAAGGCGCAATAGATATTGCGATTTCACTTATTACAAAATATTTTGAACATAAAGGCAATCAATAAATCGTATAATCATTTTTCCTTATGGCTAAATTAATACCATGAGGAGGTGGGCAACGATGGCACGAATTGGTGTAGAATACGGTTTAACAGATGTACAGGCTGCACTTCAGCAGCTCGGACATGAAGTGGTACAATTACGCAACGAAAGTGATGCACAAGGGTGCGATTGCTGTGTTGTAACAGGACAGGATTCAAACGTAATGGGGATTTCTGATGCAGTAACGCAAGGCTCAGTTATTACAGCTAGCGGATTAACGGCAGAAGAAATTTGTCAGCAAGTAGGCAACAAGGTACAAGGATAAAAGAAAGCCGAAGGAATAAATCCTTCGGCTATTTTTTATGCATGCTGAGGCTGCTTGACATCTTCAGGCTGCTTTTTATCAATATTTACTTGATGAGGGAACGGAATATCAATACCGTTTGCGTCAAACGCTTCTTTAAATTCTTTGCGAAGCTGACGTTCAATCCCCCACTGTTCACCGTTTTTAGCTTTGCCAACTACACGAAGCACAACGTCCGATGCGCCTAGACCTTGAACTCCTATCACGTTTGGTCCTTCTACAATATTTTCATTTGTTGCAGCAACGCGCTCGCATACTTTTTCTAGTACGGAAATAGCTTTGTCAATATCATCATCATACGAAATGCCAATATCAATTAACGCGCGCATATTGCCTCGGGAATGATTGCTTAAGCTTGTAATTTCACGGTTAGGCACATAGTGCAGAGTTCCATCAAACCCGCGAATTTGAGTAGTACGAAGACCTACTGATTCGACAATTCCTGAAAAACTTCCGGTTGTTACATAGTCGTCAACATCAAGCTGTTTTTCAAGAAGTAAAAAGAAACCTGTTACAACGTCGCTAACCAGTCCTTGAGCACCGAACCCGATTGCTAGACCCACAACTCCGGCACCAGCTAATAGAGCCGTGGCATGGATATTTACTGCTTCAAGCAGCATAACGACAAAAATAAAAATAAGTACATATGAAAACACATTAACGGTTAAACTTTTGAGTGTGAGCATACGTCCGCGCGTAGCATTTTCGCGCTCACTCATTTTTTCAAAGGAACGTTCAATAACTTTTTTACCAATTGCTCGTACAAGTAAAAATACAATGGTAATGGCAATGAGTTTTAACACAATAACTCCAGCATTGGTAAGAAGCTGTTCCCAGTTGATGTCTTGCATCTTAAACATTAGTTGTTCATCCTTCCTATGTTCTGTTTCAATATTAATAAGTGGGAATTTATTCTGTGGAAAAGATTTTGTAAGAGTATGAGCACATTTGTTTATTCCCGATATTAGACATGCTAAACTGAGAAGGTAAATAAATGCAACCCTTTTATAGCATTTTTTTGCTGGAATCAGGGTTTAATTTGCCCTAAAGGCGGGCATAACAACTATGTCACCATTATAAGATGTTGTTTAAATTCATTCTTAATTAATATTGACTAAAAAAACAATATCCATTATAATGAAAACCGTTATAACAGTACATAAGTGAGAATGTTTTATACATTTTCTCATTTAATAATTATTTGGAGGGATCATGTATGCCAGAACGTATGGTAGGTAAACAAGCTCCACGCTTTGAAATGGAAGCTGTATTATCAAACAAAGAATTCGGTAAAGTTAGCTTAGAAGAAAATATTAAAAATGACAAATGGACAGTATTATTCTTCTATCCAATGGACTTTACATTTGTATGTCCAACAGAAATCACTGCACTTTCTGACCGTTATGATGAGTTTGAAGATCTTGACGCAGAAGTAATCGGTGTTTCTACAGACACAATCCATACACACTTAGCTTGGATCAACACTGATCGTAAAGATAATGGTTTAGGTGATCTTAAATATCCATTAGCAGCTGATACAAATCACGTTGTTTCTCGTGAGTACGGCGTTTTAATTGAAGAAGAAGGTGTAGCACTTCGCGGTTTATTCATCATCAGCCCAGAAGGCGAATTACAATATTCAGTTGTAAACCACAACAATATTGGCCGTGACGTTGATGAAACTTTACGTGTTCTTCAAGCGTTACAAACTGGCGGACTTTGCCCAGCTAACTGGAAACCAGGTCAAGCTACTTTAAACGCGTAAGCACAACGTTTAAAAGGTCTAACGTCCACGTTAGGCCTTTTTTTCATCGGATAATAAAGAACATATAGTCAATAATAGTGAAAATAAGGGAGGCTTTTATTCATGAAATTACGTCAGCCAATGCCTGAGTTAACGGGCGCTACAGAATGGTTAAACGGAGAGGTTACAAAAGAGCAGCTAATCGGCGAAAAGCCAACGCTTATTCATTTTTGGTCAGTAAGCTGTCATTTATGTAAAGAAGCAATGCCTCAAGTAAATGAATTTCGCGACCAATACAAAGATCAATTAAACGTAGTAGCAGTTCATATGCCGCGCTCTGAAGATGATTTAGACTTATCAAAAATTAAAGAAGTCGCAGCAGAACATGATATTACGCAGCCAATTTTTGTAGACAGTGAGCATAAATTAACGGATGCATTTGAAAATCAATATGTACCGGCATATTATGTATTTGACAAAACAGGTCAGCTACGCCACTTCCAAGCTGGTGGGAGCGGTATGAAAATGCTTGAAAAGCGCGTGAATCGTGTATTAGGCGAGAACGAATAAATACAGGCAGTTGTAACAGGTGAAAAGCATTCGATGCTTAGTAGAACTTGCATCGAATGTTTTTCTTTTTTGTGTGTAGGAAGTAACTGATAAAGGAAATATAAAAATGTGGATTTTTTCTTGTGAGTTTACACCATACTAACACTAACAACATGATACGAAACTTACTATTGGAGGTAATTTACATATGAAATTAGGTATGATTGGCTTAGGGAAAATGGGAGCAAACTTAGTATTGAATTTACTAGATCATAACCATTCTGTGGTAGCATTCGATGTGAACAACGAAGCCGTACAGAAAGTAGCAGAAAAGGGAGCAGAAGGCGCTTCTTCCATTAAAGAATTAGTGAGCAAATTAGAAAAACCACGCATTGCTTGGGTAATGGTTCCGGCTGGGGAGCTCACAGAAAAAGTAATTTCTGAGCTCCAAGAACTACTTGAAGAAGGAGATATGATTATTGAAGGCGGTAATTCCAAGTATAAAGATTCTGTACGACGTGCTGCAGCTTCTGCTGAAAAAGGAATTCACTACTTTGATGTTGGAACAAGCGGCGGAATGGAAGGTGCCCGAAACGGCGCTTGTATGATGATTGGGGGAGATAAAGAAGCATTTGCTACAATCGAACCTATTTTCCGCGACATCAACGTAGAAAACGGCTATCTCTATTCAGGTGCAGCAGGAAGCGGCCACTTCTTGAAAATGGTTCATAACGGAATTGAGTACGGTATGATGCAAGCAATTGCTGAAGGTTTTGATGTGTTAGAGAAAAGTGAATTTGACTATGACTATGAAGCTGTAGCCCGCGTATGGAATAATGGCTCTGTTATTCGCTCATGGTTAATCGAATTAATGGAACGTGCATTTTCAAAAGATGCAAAACTTGACAGTATTAAAGGAGTTATGCATTCTTCCGGTGAAGGAAAATGGACGGTTGAATCAGCTTTAGATTTACAAGTGCCAACGCCAGTTATTGCTCTATCGTTAATGATGCGCTATCGCTCACTTGAAGACGATACGTTTACAGGTAAAGTAGTTGCCGCTCTTCGCAATGAGTTCGGCGGACATGCAGTAGAAAAACAATAAAAAAAGAGGCTGGGACAAACGTATTTTAGACGAATTGAAAAACGAACCATGGATCAACATGTTTGATTAGTGGTTCGTTTTTTTGTTATGGTGAATAGTTTCGTCTGTTTAGATCTTTCTAGCAGTTGATGGGAGCGCAAGACGAAGGCTCCTGGGGGGAAAGCGAAGTCTTGCACGAAAATCAACTGTGGTATTACAAGCAGTTCAACTAATGTATTCCATTTGTTCGTCTTTAGATTGAATTCATTTAGTTATATCCCAACCTCTTTTTTTATGACTATTTACCTTTTTTTGAAAAAATTATCTAAAAATTATGGTAATTTATTTCGGGAACCGATATATTTAAATATGTGTGCCGCATTTTAGCCAAAGGAAGGACGGGGTATATGGAAACGTTTAAAAAACTAAAAGATTTTTATTTGCCGTACCGAATGTACTTTTTTTATTCTGCTATTTGCTTGTTGTTTGTAACCTCCATCACTGTGATTTACCCTATTGTGCTGCAATATACGATTGATCATATTGTGTTAGGGAAACAATATCAGCTAGTCGATAATGTAGCATTTATTTTTATTGGGCTGATGATTGTCAAAGGAATCTTTACATATATTCAGCAATATTACGGCGACTTATTTGGAATTAAGTCCGTGTATACTCTTCGCAATAAACTTTACCGCAAACTTCAGTATTTACCGTTTTCTTACTATGACAATGCTAAAACAGGGGACTTGATGTCCAGGTTGACAGCTGATGTAGAAGGATTTCGTTTTTTTCTATCTTTTGGCTTCTCAGAATTAATTCGCTTCGTTATTTTACTTACTGCCAGCTTTTCCGTTATGTTCTATTACTCTATTTCACTCACTTTTGTCACAATCTGCCTGCTGCCTTTTTTGGGGGTAGCTGTTTATCGTTTTGATAAACGCGTTCATCCAGCGTTTCGCTTAATTCGCCAATCGTTTGGGGAACTTAATACAAATGTTCAAGAAAATATAAGCGGCATACAAACGGTCAAGTCATTATCAAGAGAAAAATTTCAAACTTCTAAATTTAACGACTCCAACGGAGTTTATAAAAATCGAAACATTGAAACCGCGAATGTGTGGGCAACTTATTTCCCGTTAATGGAGTTTATAGGAAACTTATCTATTGTTGGTCTCCTTGCGTACGGAGGAGCACTTGTTATGAACGGAAGTGTACGTCCGGGAGAGCTTGTTGCTTTCTTTAGCTTAACCTCTTATTTAATGTGGCCTATTATGAATCTAGGGTTTGTTATCAATATGTTTTCACAGTCTAAAGCTTCAGGTGAAAGGCTGCTAGAAATTTTAGAAGAAGAAGAAAAAGTCCATGAGCATGCCGGAAGTTTCTCTATTAATGGAACGGTCGAATTTCAACATGTTAGCTTATCCTATCCAAACGAAGAAAAAAAGTCGCTTGAGAACATATCATTTTCTGCTTCTAAAGGAAAAGTAGTAGGTTTAATCGGAGCAACTGGAGCCGGCAAAACAAGCTTAACACAGCTGCTCACGAGGTTTTACGAACCAACTTCAGGAAAAATCTTAGTTAACCATCGTCCGATTAAAGAGTATCCGCTCCCTGTTCTTCGGAAAGAAATTGGCTTTGTACTTCAAGAAACGTTTTTGTTCTCAAGCAGTATAGGAACCAACATCTCCTATGGCGTGCCGGGTATTTCTAGAGAAGACATTATTGATGCTGCAAAACGAGCGCAGGCGCATGACTTTATTATGGAGCTTCCAGATGGGTATGACACGATGCTGGGAGAGAGAGGCCTGGGGTTATCAGGCGGACAAAAGCAGCGCATTGCGATTGCACGAGCGCTTATCTTAAACCCTAGCATCTTAGTATTAGATGATGCCACGAGTGCTGTTGATATGAAAACAGAAAGAGAAATTCAATTGGCTTTAAAAGAAGTGATGAAGAATCGTACTACGTTTATTATCGCACACCGCCTTTCTTCTTTGCGACATGCCGATGAAATCTTAGTCTTGCATGAAGGTCAAATAAAAGAGAGAGGAAGCCATGAAACGCTCATTCAAAAGCAAGGGATTTATAAAAATATTTATGACATTCAATATGAAAGCAATACGTCAGTGATGAACGTATAACAAGGGAGGAATAGAATGGAAGCCGAAAAAAATAAAGTTGTGCGAGAGCGCTTTTATTATCAAACAGATCAAATCATTGATAAGATGTTTAACTGGAAGCAAATGGCCCGCTTGTTTCGTTATCTTCATCCATATCGAAAAAACTTGCTTCCTTTCTCGTTTCTTATGGTCATTATCACGACGGTCATTAGACTCGCTATTCCTATTTTGATAGGTGTATATACGCTTGATCATGCTGTAAAAGATAAGAATAGCACGCTGCTCATGCAGTTAGTTTTCATAATCTTTAGCTTGTATGTACTATCTTATATTTCGAATATCTTTCGAATTAAATGGATGAACCAACTCGGGCAGCACGTTATATATGATTTAAGAAAACATTTATTTACGCATATTCAAGGGCTGTCGCACCGGTTTTTTGATACGCGTTCAGGAGGCTCTATTCTTGTAAGGATCATGAATGATATTAACTCTCTTCAAGATTTATTTACTAACGGGGTAGTTAACCTGTTTATGGACCTCTTATTGTTAGTTGGGATTGTAGTTATATTATTTTCTCTCAGTCCTGCTTTGACATGTGCTGTTTTAATCATTTTACCGATTATGTTCTTGATTTCCACAAAGCTGAGAAGAAGAATTCGTCGGTCGTGGCAAGTTGTTCGTATGAAGCAGTCAGTATTAAATTCACATTTAAATGAGAGTATTCAAGGCATTCGCGTCACTCAATCATTTGCTCAAGAACAAGAAAATATGCTGTTTTTTGAGCGCATAAACAGTGAAAATTACGAGAGCTGGAGGCAAGCTACTCGAAAAAATGCCATGTTTCGACCGTTTGTAGAACTCACAAATGCTGTCGGAACGGCTATTTTAATTTGGTTCGGTGCTGTACTTATTCAAGATGAACGGCTAACAATTGGTATTTTTGTATCATTTGCTTTTTATCTTGGAATGTTTTGGGAACCGATTTCTCGTTTAGGGCAAGTGTATAATCAATTATTAATGGGAATGGCTTCATCCGAGCGTATTTTTGAATTTCTAGATGAAAAACCTCTCGTCGCAGATTTGGAAACCGCTACGTCTTTAGAGGATATGAAAGGAAAAGTTGAGTTCAAGCACGTCTCATTTTCTTATGATGGGAAGCGGAAAGCTCTAAACAACGTATCAATTGACATAAAAGAAGGCCAGACGGTTGCTTTAGTGGGGCATACTGGATCTGGAAAAACATCCATTGCTAATTTAATCACACGTTTTTATGATGTAAACGAAGGGCAGATTTTAATTGATAATATGCCTATTCAAGATATTACGTTAGCGAGTTTACGAGCGCAAATTAGTATTGTGCTGCAAGAAACCTTTATTTTTTCAGGAACCATTATGGAAAACATTCGGTTTGGAAAACCGGATGCTACTGATGATGAAGTGATTAAGGCCGCAGAAGCGGTAGGGGCTGCAGATTTTATAAAGCGTCTGAAAAAAGGTTATGATACGGAAGTAGAAGAGCGAGGAAACGTCTTATCCGTGGGAGAGCGTCAATTGATTTCATTTGCTCGAACGCTGTTGGCTGATCCTCGTATTATCATTTTAGATGAAGCGACAGCAAGCATCGATACAGAAACAGAAGTGAAGATTCAACAGGCGCTTAAAACGCTGTTAAAAAACAGAACTGCCATCATGATTGCTCATCGGTTATCTACTATACGAGAAGCAGATAACATCATTGTATTAGATCACGGAAGCATTATTGAAACAGGGAATCACGGGGAACTAATGCAGCAAAAAGGCGTATATTATTACCTTGTTCAAACCCATGCTACAGCTTAAAAACAGAGGGAGCTGATCCTTCTGTTTTTCTATGAGTGTGAGAAATAGTAAAGAGATATAAGTGTTAACGGGAAAATGAGGTTGATACAAAAGAATTGTGGTAAAATAACGGTAGTTCAGATTTTTTCCTGTACATAATGGAGGAATTCAAATGAAAAAAGAATTTGCAGTCATCGGATTAGGTAGATTTGGAGGAAGTATTTGTAAAACATTAAGCGATCAAGGAATGGAAGTTCTGGCGATTGATATTGATGAAGAAAAGGTAAATGAGTATGCTAACGTTGCTTCCCATGCAGTAGTAGGCGATTCAATGGATGAAGGGGTTCTAAAAAGTTTAGGAATTCGTAATTTTGATCATGTTATCGTAGCTATTGGTGACAATATTCAGGCAAGTATTTTGACGACCCTTATTTTAAAAGAGCTGGGCGTTGAAAAAATAACGGTAAAAGCGCAAAATGATTATCACGCCAAAGTATTATCAAAAATTGGCGCTAATTTTATCGTGCATCCCGAACGAGATATGGGACGAAGAATTGCTAATAACATGATTTCAAACAGCGTTCTAGATTATTTAGAGCTATCTGAAGAACACAGCATTGTCGAATTAGTAGCGAGCAAAAGAATGGCTGGCAATACGCTGATTGAGTTAGACATTCGTGCAAAATATGGCATTAACATTGTAGCCATTAAGCGTGATCGAGATATCATCGTTTCTCCTCAGGCGTCCGAAACGATTCAAGAAGGGGACGTGTTGATTGTTATTGGAGCAGATGCAGATATTAACCGCTTCGAAAATAAATTTGCCAGTGCTTAATAAAAAAGAGCAGATGCAATTGCATCCGCTCTTTTTCTTTTATTAAACCTCCATAATGATTGGTAAAATCATTGGACGGCGCTTTGTTTTTTCGTAAAGGAATGGAGCCAATGTGTCTGTGATTTCATTTTTAATCTCAGACCATTGTGACGTACGACGTTCCATCACTTTGTTCAAGTGTTTTGTAATGAGGGACTGTGCATCATTAATTAAGTCGCCAGATTCGCGCATATAAACAAAACCACGAGAGATAATGTCTGGACCAGCAGCGATCTTGAAGTCTTTCATATTGATGCTTACAACCACAATAACAAGACCTTCTTCAGATAAAATGCGGCGGTCACGAAGTACGATATTTCCAATGTCACCAATTCCGCTTCCGTCAATATATACAGAGCCTGAAGGGATTTTGCCGGCTACTGAAGCTTCGCTGTCGCTTAAAGCTAGCACCTCTCCATTATCCATAATGAAGCAGTTTTCTTCAGGAACTCCACAGTCTGTTGCAAGTTTGATGTGCATCTTCTGCATGCGATACTCACCGTGAATTGGCATAAAGTATTTTGGTTTCATCAAACGAAGCATTAATTTTTGCTCTTCCTGTCCGCCGTGTCCAGAAGTATGGATATCGTTTAGAGCACCGTGAATAACCTCTGCTCCTGCACGGAATAGCATATCAATTGTTTTGCTAACACTTACTGTATTTCCTGGAATAGGTGAAGATGAGAATACAACCGTATCTCCAGGGATAATTTGAATTTGGCGGTGAGTACCGTTTGCAATTCTAGATAGCGCTGCCATCGGTTCACCTTGGCTGCCTGTACATAAAATAGTCACGCGGTTAGCTGGAATTCGGTTAATTTGAGAAGGCTCAATGAACGTATCTTTTGGACATGAAATATATCCAAGCTGTTGGCCAATCTCAATAGCTGCTTCCATACTGCGTCCGAATACAGCAACTTTACGGTTATGCAATACGGCTGCTTCCACTACTTGCTGTAAGCGGTGAATATTTGAAGCAAACGTTGCAAAAATAATACGGCCGTCTACTTTACGGAAAATGTCATGAATGCTGTCACCTACGCGGCGCTCAGACATCGTAAAGTTAGGAATTTCACTGTTTGTACTGTCTGAAAGCAAGCATAGAACGCCTTCTTTACCGATTTCAGCCATTTTTGTTAAGTTAGCCGGTTCGCCCACTGGTGTAAAATCAAACTTGAAATCTCCTGTATGTACGATTTGTCCGTTTGGTGTTTTTACCACAATTCCGTAAGAATCAGGAATACTGTGAGTTGTGCGGAAGAACGTTACCGATGTTTTACGGAATTTAATTACGTCATCTTCAGTAATTTCATGAAGCTGAGCTGTACGAAGCAACCCATGCTCGTCTAATTTGTTGCGAAGAAGCCCAAGGGCTAATTTCCCTGCATAAATAGGAATGTTTAATTCTCTTAATAAGT
Organism: Priestia sp. YIM B13551; assembly: GCF_042787905.1. NCBI lineage: Bacteria > Bacillati > Bacillota > Bacilli > Caryophanales > Bacillaceae > Priestia > Priestia sp. YIM B13551. The sequence continues at coordinate 1,585,031 of NZ_JBHZOX010000001.1, read as the reverse complement.
AAGGAATTCCGCCGATGTGATCTTCATGACCATGTGTAACGAAAAGGCCACGGATTTTATCTGCATTTTTTACTAAATAACTGTAGTCAGGAATAACGTAGTCAATTCCTAAAAGCTCATCTTCAGGGAATTTAATTCCTGCATCAATAAGAATAATTTCATCTTGAAACTGTACGGCATACGTATTTTTACCGATTTCGCCTAGTCCACCCAGGGCGAAAACTGCCGTTTGATTATTTTTTACAAATTTCATTTTCATCATATCTCCAATACTTTAAAATCTTCATGCTGTTGTTCATATTCTAGATAGTCTCCAGTCACTGCTTGAACAAACTCAATATTAATTGAACGCGCTTTTAACTTTTTACGAACGTCACGCTCAGAATCTGCGTTCACATACACTGTTTTTGTATTTTCACGTACAGCTACTTCACTCATTTTTTCTTGAAAATAAACTTTAAAAATCATAACAAAAATCTCTCCTTAATTCCGAAATTCAAATAACTTATTTTATTATATTATAAAATGTGTATGTATTTCATGTATTTTCTAAAGAAACTTGCTTTCACTACATTTTAGTCATCTAAATATAACAAGTCAATTAATTATAGAATAATATTAATAGGAAACGGATACAAGACTATATTTTCCGGGCGTATAAAAAATAAGGGCTATTCCATTGTACGATGCAGACACACACTCTGCAAATTTTACAACAGAAAGCCCTAAAAAAATCGATTATGCCATCGTTTTTTTACGCAATAATTCATTCCAGCGTTTTAGCAGCCTTTTTCGAAAATCTTTTAACATGATTTTTCAGCTCCTTTGTTTTTTTGCGATACCTGCCTGTCTCTCTCTGTACTTTTATTATATGATGAAAAGGGAGAGGTTTCTCGTGGTTAAATATGGAAAAAATGTAAATTGGACCGTCCATTTATAGAGAAACCAGCGCTTGTTTGATATAATTGGAAAGGCTTAACAAAGAGATAAAAAATTATAAAAAATAAGGTGATAAACGTGGAACGAAAGATTATTTTTTTTGATATTGATGGAACGTTATTGGATCATGATAAAAAACTGCCTGCTTCTACAAAAAAAGCTGTCCGGCTGTTAAAAGAGCAGGGGCATGAAGTGGCAATTGCAACTGGAAGGGCTCCTTTTATGTTTAAAGATCTGCGTGAAGAGTTGGATATTCAAACATATATTAGCTTTAATGGTCAGTACATTGTTTTAAATGGAGAAGTTCTTTACAAAAACCCGTTAAATAAAGAAGAGCTTCAAGATTTAACAGCTTTTGCTGTTGAGCATGATCACCCTGTCGTATACATGGATCATGAAGATATGAAATCAAACATTGAATTTCATGACTATATCGAATCCAGCATCAGCACGCTGAAAATTGGATTTACCCACCCTCACCACGATCCTACTTATTTCAAAGGGCGTGAAATTTATCAATCCCTCTTATTCTGTACAGCGGGAGAAGAAGCTCCTTATGAAGAAAAATTTAAGAAATTTGACTTTATTCGCTGGCATGAATTTTCAACTGATGTTCTGCCAAAAGGTGGATCAAAAGCGCGAGGAATTGAGACAATGATTGAAAAGCTTGGCTTTGACAAAAAAGATGTATATGCATTCGGAGACGGCTTAAACGATATCGAAATGCTGGAATTTGTCGGAAATGGCGTAGCGATGGGAAATGCGGAAGAAGTCGTGAAAGAAGTTGCTAATCTTGTTACAAAAGATGTAGCAGAAGATGGTATTCTCCACGGATTAGAGCTAGTAGGATTATTAAAGTAAGAAAAACGCGAGCTCTAGCTCGCGTTTTTTAGCGTTCATATGGAAAAGCATTTTCAGGTTCTTGAAATGGATTTTCTTTATTAATGTAATCATAAAACATAATGCCGTCTAAATGATCAATTTCGTGCTGAAATACAACTGCAGGAAGACCTTTCAAACGAATTTTCACTTCTTCGCCTTCCAGCGTTGTGCCTTTTACTGTGATACGTGCATATCGAGGAACAAATCCTGGGATATCTTGATCGACAGACAAGCAGCCTTCACCGCCTGTAAGGTATGTCTTTTCAACTGAGTGGCTAATGATCTTAGGGTTAAATAATGCATAGCTGTATAGCTTGCCTTTTTCATCCGTAACGTGTACCCCAATCATTCGTTTTGATACATTAATTTGAGGAGCGGCAAGCCCGATACCAGATCGCAGTCCATATTTAGCAGCAATTTCAGGATCTTGGCTGTTTTTTACATATTCTAATAAGCTATGTAAAATCTTTTTGTCTTCTTCAGAAGCAGGTAACGGTACTTCTTTTGCTACTTCTCGCAGCGTTGGGTGTCCGTCTTGAATAATATCGTTCATTGTAATCAACTTTCACATCTCCCTAGGCTATTTTATAGGTATAAAGTGTACCAAATCCGTATAAAAAAGTCATTACCTCGACCTTGAACACATAAATGTTTCTACTAATTATATGTATCACGCATATGGAAAAACATGTATAAGAAAAAATAAAAGCGACCGTTAGCCGCTTTTATTGTATAATTACCAGCCGCCACAGCTGCAGCCAATAATAACTAATAAAATGAACAGTACGATTAATAAAACAAACCCTTTATTAGAACCGCCGTAGCCATATCCACCGTAACCCAACATAATATAACCTCCCGTAGTTATCAATCCCAAGGTAAAAAGTCATAAACTCCCTTTTTTTCACGATTGGGTTAGTATAATATATTAAAAGGTGGAAAAAGGGTGTAGAGAAATTGCTAATTTCCTACAAAAATTGTATAATGACCCATGAATAAGGGAGGATTTACCAGATATGAAATGCGTCGGAAGATATATAATTATCGGCATTGCTGCTATGTCACTAGCAGGCTGCGCAGAAGGCTCATCGCCTGAACTTGAGGTATATAATGGATTAGAAAAAGTGGTAGCACAAGAAAAACAATTTGCTGATCAGCAAAAACCGTTAGCTGATTTAGAACAGCAAGAAAATGCGATATACGACCAAATTATTGAGCTAGGGATTAAAGATAAAAAGAAAATAAAAAATAAAGCACAAAAAGCGCAGCAGTTATTAGATGAGCGTGAAAGTAAATTACAAAAAGAAGAAAAAAGCATCAGCGCTTCGCAAAAACAATTTGAAGCGACAGAGCCAAAGATCCAAAAACTAGAGGATGGCAAAGCAAAAGAAGAGGCGCTTGAACTATCTTCGTTAATGAAGAAGCGTTATAATGCCTACCAGTCCTTACATGATGCCTATCTTCATTCCATTGAATTAGATCGTCAGCTATATACGCTCTTTGAAAAAGACAATGTGAAATTAGAGAATCTTGAAACACAAATCGCTTCGATCAATGCTACTTATAAAGAAGTTGAAAAGAAAAAAGAAACGTTTAACACATTAACAGCTGACTATAACAAAGCCAAAGAGGATTTTTATAACAAAACGAAGTTAAAGGTGAAAAATAGCGAGGATAAATAAGAAGGCCTGTGAAGTTTACAGGTCTTTTTTTTGGCTGAAAAGGAAGGTTTTCTGAAATAAAGAAAGAGTTTCGACATGATTCAAGTAAAAATTACAAAAGGTTATTGTTTTAAAAAATCGTTTATTTGTGGCAAGATAGGAGATGTGCAGACGTAAAAAAAGAGAAGGTTATTATAAAACATATAATACAGTTTGTATCTGTGTAATAGTACAGCATGTCTTTTTTATGTGTTTTATTTCACAAACTAAAAAAGCGTAATTTCTTGATGTAAATGCATTGACGAACTGTTTTAGTGTATTGTAAACTAGGTAGCGTAGTAAGTGTTGTATTAATCATTTTTGCAAAATAATTAATACAGTTTAACGAAACGTTCGTTTCGCTTAAACTTTCCTTTTACGTAAATGTTTGCACAGAATTCGCTGGGGAATACATAGAAATGTTAAGGATTAGCGAATTCAAAAAGCTACTCGACAAAATATGACTTTTACTTGTCCATTTGGGACATTCTAAAAGCGTGTATGTTTGTTTGATTAGTAAAATGAATTTATACGGCTTAAATGAAAGGAAGAGGTGACTTAGATGGCTGCTAAAACTAAAAAGGCTATTATTGATGTATCAAAGCAACTTGATAAAATCGCTGAGCAGTACCAAACGTTCCAAATTCTTAATGAAGAGGGCGAAGTAGTAAATAAATCAGCGTTGCCAGATTTATCTGACGAAAAATTAAAAGAGTTAATGACTCGCATGGTATACACTCGTATTCTTGATCAACGTTCAATTTCATTGAACCGTCAAGGTCGTTTAGGTTTCTATGCACCAACTGCTGGGCAAGAAGCTTCTCAAATCGCTTCACATTTCGCATTAGAAAAAGAAGACTTCATTTTACCTGGGTACCGTGATGTGCCTCAGTTAATTTGGCATGGTCTTCCACTATATCAAGCGTTCTTATTCTCTCGTGGTCATTTCCACGGTAACCAAGCGCCAGAAGGTGTAGATATACTTTCTCCACAAATCATCATCGGTGCACAAATCGTGCAAACTGCTGGTGTGGCACTAGGTCTTAAAAAGCGCGGTAAAAAAGCAGTAGCGATCACTTATACAGGTGACGGCGGAGCTTCACAAGGTGACTTCTACGAAGGTATGAACTTCGCAGGTGCATTCAAAGCTCCAGCAATCTTTGTTGTACAAAACAACCGCTTTGCAATTTCAACACCAGTTGAAAAGCAATCTGCAGCACGTACAATCGCTCAAAAAGCAGCGGCTGTTGGTATCCCAGGCGTTCAAGTAGACGGTATGGATGCACTAGCAGTATACGTTGCAGTAAGCGAAGCTCGTGAGCGTGCAGTAAACGGTGAAGGTCCAACTTTAATTGAAACATTAACTTACCGTTATGGTCCACATACAATGGCTGGTGACGATCCAACTCGTTATCGTACAGCTGAGCTTGACACTGAGTGGGAAAAGAAAGATCCACTTGTTCGCTTCCGTAAATTCTTAGAAGCTAAAGGCATCTGGAATGAAGAAGAGGAAAACAAAGTAATCGAGCAAGCTAAAGAAGATATCAAACAAGCTATTAAGAAGGCTGACGATTATCCAAAACAAAAAGTTACAGATTTAATGGAAATCATGTACGAAACTATGCCTTCAAACTTACAAGAGCAATATGAAATCTACAAAGAGAAGGAGTCGAAGTAAGCCATGGCGCAAATGACAATGATTCAAGCGATTACTGATGCGTTACGCACAGAAATGAAAAACGACGAAAACGTATTAGTTTTTGGTGAAGACGTTGGCGTAAACGGTGGAGTATTCCGTGCGACTGAAGGTCTTCAACAAGAATTCGGCGAAGATCGCGTATTCGATACGCCATTAGCTGAATCTGGTATCGGTGGTCTTGCTGTGGGTCTATCGACTCAAGGTTTCCGTCCGGTTCCTGAAATTCAATTCTTTGGTTTCGTATACGAAGTACTTGATTCTGTATCAGGTCAAGCTGCACGTATGCGCTACCGTTCTGGCGGTCGCTGGAATGCACCAATCACATTCCGTTCACCATTTGGTGGAGGCGTTCATACCCCAGAACTTCACGCTGATAGCTTAGAAGGTATCGTAGCATCTCAACCTGGTTTAAAAGTTGTAATTCCTTCAACTCCATACGATGCAAAAGGTCTTTTAATTTCATCAATTCGTGATAACGATCCGGTTGTATACTTAGAGCACATGAAGCTTTACCGTTCATTCCGTCAAGAAGTACCTGAAGAATCATACACAATTGATTTAGGTACAGCTGATGTGAAACGTGAAGGTACAGACGTAACGCTTATCGCTTACGGTGCAATGGTACACTCATCATTAAAAGCAGCTGAAGAACTAGAAAAAGAAGGTATCTCTGCTGAAGTAGTGGACTTACGTACAGTTCAACCTTTAGATATCGATACAATTCTTGCATCAGTTGAAAAAACTGGTCGCGTAGTAGTAGTTCAAGAAGCTCAAAAACAAGCTGGTATCGCAGCTAACGTTGTAGCTGAAATTAACGATCGTGCAATCTTAAGCTTAGAAGCACCAGTATTACGTGTAACAGCACCGGATACTGTGTTCCCATTCTCTCAAGCTGAGGGCGTATGGTTACCAGACCACAAAGATATCGTTGAAACAGCTAAGAAAGTACTTGAATTTTAATTAGCATTTTACTGTGATAGAAATCAGCTTTGTGCTGATTTCTGTCTTAGATAAAATAAACACTAACAAATTGAACGCAACTAACTAGGAGGGTGAAGACACGTGGCATTTGAATTTAAACTGCCGGATATCGGTGAAGGTATCCACGAAGGTGAAATTGTAAAATGGTTCGTAAAAGCTGGAGATGAAATTGATGAGGATGATGTACTAGCAGAAGTACAAAATGACAAAGCTGTTGTTGAAATCCCATCTCCTGTAAAAGGTAAAGTATTAGAAGTAAAAGTTGACGAAGGTACAGTAGCTACTGTAGGACAAGTTATCGTTACTTTTGATGCTCCTGGATACGAAGACTTAAAATTCAAAGGTGACGATCATGATGATGCACCAGCAGAAGAAGCTAAAGAAGAAGCTTCAACTGAAGAAGTGACTGAAGAAGCAACAGCTCCTGCAGCACAAGCTGATGTTGATCCTAACCGTAAAGTAATTGCTATGCCTTCAGTGCGCAAATATGCTCGTGAAAAAGGTGTAGACATTAAAGCTGTTCCTGGTTCAGGTAAAAACGGACGTATTGTTAAAGATGACATCGATAGCTTCCTATCTGGTGGTTCTACAGCTACAGCAACTGCTGAAGCTCCAGCTAAAGAGGAAACTGCTTCAGCTGAACCAAAAGCAGCAGCAGCACAAGCTATTCCTGAAGGCGACTTACCAGAAACTCGCGAGAAAATGAGCGGTATCCGTCGTGCAATCGCAAAAGCTATGGTTAACTCTAAACACACTGCTCCACACGTAACATTAATGGATGAAATCGATGTAACAGCTCTTGTTGCTCATCGTAAAAAATTCAAAACAGTTGCAGCAGATCAAGGTATTAAATTAACATTCTTACCTTACGTGGTAAAAGCGTTAACTTCAGCACTTAAGAAGTTCCCAGCTCTTAACACTTCAATCGATGACTCTACAGATGAAGTAATTCAAAAACATTACTACAACATCGGTATCGCTGCTGACACTGAAAAAGGTCTTTTAGTACCAGTTGTGAAAAATGCTGACCGTAAATCTGTGTTCGAAATTTCTGATCAAATTAACGACCTTGCTGGAAAAGCACGTGATGGTAAATTAGCTCCTGCTGAAATGAAAGGCGCTTCTTGTACAATCACAAATATCGGTTCTGCTGGTGGACAATGGTTTACTCCTGTTATCAACCACCCAGAAGTTGCAATTCTAGGTATCGGACGTATCGCTGAAAAACCAGTTGTACGCGACGGTGAAATTGTAATTGCTCCAGTATTAGCATTATCACTAAGCTTTGACCACCGTATTATCGATGGCGCAACAGCTCAAAACGCTCTTAACCAAATCAAGCGTTTATTAAATGATCCAGAATTATTATTAATGGAGGCGTAATAAATGGTAGTAGGAGATTTCCCAATCGAAACTGATACTCTTGTCATTGGTGCTGGCCCTGGTGGCTACGTTGCAGCAATTCGTGCAGCTCAATTAGGTCAAAAAGTTACAATCGTAGAAAAAGGTAACCTTGGAGGCGTATGCTTAAACGTTGGTTGTATTCCTTCAAAAGCATTAATCGCTGCAGGTCACCGTTTTGAACACGCTAAACATTCTGAAGACATGGGGATTATCGCTGAGAATGTAACAGTTGATTTCTCTAAAGTTCAAGAATTCAAAAACAGCGTTGTAAATAAACTTACTGGCGGTGTTGAAGGCCTTCTTAAAGGTAACAAAGTTGACATCGTAAAAGGTGAAGCTTACTTCGTTGACAGCGAAACTGTACGTGTAATGGATGAAAATTCTGCACAAACGTACAAATTCAAAAATGCTATCCTTGCAACTGGTTCTCGCCCAATCGAGATCCCTGGATTCAAATTCTCTGAGCGCGTAATCAACTCTACAGGTGCATTAGCGCTTAAAGAAGTTCCTAAAAAATTAGTTGTAATCGGCGGAGGTTACATCGGTACTGAGCTTGGTACTGCTTTTGCTAACTTCGGTACAGAAGTTACATTTGTAGAAGCTGCTGATGAAATCTTAGCTGGTTTTGAAAAACAAATGAGTTCACTTGTTAAACGTAACCTTAAGAAAAAAGGAAACGTTGAAATCTATACAAAAGCAATGGCTAAAGGTGTTGAAGAAACTGCTAACGGCGTACAAGTTACGTTTGAAGTAGGCGGAGAGTCAAAAGTAATCGATGCTGACTACGTATTAGTTACTGTAGGTCGTCGTCCTAACACTGATGAGCTTGGTCTTGAGCAAGTTGGCGTTAAAATGACTGACCGTGGTCTTATCGAAATCGATAACCAAACTCGTACATCTGTAAGCAACATCTTTGCAATTGGTGATATCGTAACTGGACCTCCACTTGCACACAAAGCTTCTTACGAAGGTAAAATCGCAGCTGAAGTAATCGCTGGCGAACCTGCTGAGATTGACTACTTAGGAATTCCAGCAGTTGTATTCTCTGAGCCTGAGCTTGCATCTGTAGGTTATACTGAAGCACAAGCGAAAGAAGAAGGATTAGCTGTTAAAGCTTCTAAATTCCCATTTGCTGCTAACGGACGTGCGCTTGCACTTAACGCTGCAGAAGGCTTCTTGAAGCTTATCACTCGTAAAGAAGACGGAGTAGTTGTTGGTGCTCAAATCGCTGGACCTAGCGCATCTGACATGATTGCTGAGCTTGGTCTTGCTATCGAAGCTGGCGTAACAGCTGAAGATATCGCATTGACAATTCACGCTCACCCAACATTAGGTGAAATCACAATGGAAGCTGCTGAAGTAGCTATTGGAAGCCCAATTCACATTGTAAAATAATGTTTTTAAAAAGCTGATGCGTATGCATCGGCTTTTTTTTTTTGAAGAAAACGGTTTTCATAAAGTATCAGATGCTTGTCAGACAGTTTTTGTTGCTGATGAGTATACTCTTTTAGAGGAAACGTATAAAAAGCGCTGAGGAAGTCTTAAATGAGCTCTAGATGCATACATATGAAGTGGGACGTGCTTTCCTTATAGGTAGATAAAAAATTGCTCTTTTGGATAACGAATGAAAAGGCGGCGAAGGAGCTATGAAGACGTATTTCGTTTGGAGCTTACACATTGTTATTTGGATGGGTTATTCACTGGTTGAATTGGTATCAAAACGTGATCAGTTGACATCTAAAATTATTTTATTTTTAGTATTTGCTTATTTAGCTTACGGCATAGCAGAAATGAACGTCAAATCTAAAAGACTGGCGCTTATGATGACGGGTACAACTTCAGCTGTCTGCTTGACATGTTATCAACTAATTTTATTTTGCACGGCGTAAGATTGCATAAAAAAAGCGTTAGCTTATATAAGCTAACGCTTTTTTGTCTTACACAGATTTCTTTTCTCTTTTCAATGCGCCTTCTTCTTTAAATGCTTTCATTAATGAGAAGACCGTTAGCACCAGCACAATTGAGAATGGAAGTGCTGCTATAATCGCAGCTGTTTGGAGCGCATCCAAACCACCTGTCCAAAGCAGAATGATTGCTGTTAACGATTGAATTAAGCCCCACGTAAGCTTAATAGAGCCTGAAGGATTTAGATCACCATTTGTTGTCTGCATTCCTAAAACAAATGTAGCTGAGTCAGCTGATGTAATGAAGAATGTAGCAATTAAGCAAATAGCGACAATGGACATGAACGTACCAAATGGAAACTGTTCAAGTACATAGAATAAAGCAACTTCTGTTCCTTTATTGTTGATAACATCCATAACAGGAAGATCCTTAAAAAAGTCTAAGTAGACCCCAGAACCTCCGAATACGGAAAACCATAATCCACCAAATACGGTCGGAACAGCTAGTACACCAATTAAAAATTCTCGAATGGTTCTACCTCGTGAAATACGAGCAATGAACGTACCAACAAACGGTGCCCAAGCGATCCACCATGCCCAGTAGAAAATTGTCCAATCTTGAACCCAGGTACTGTTATCAAACGGGCTCAATCGAAAACTCATCGACGGCAAGTTTTGAATGTAGCTGCCAATTGTTGTAACGAATAAGTCCATAATAAAGTTGGTTGGACCTGCAAATAACAAGAATAGCATTAACAGAATAGCTAAAACAATATTAATGTTACTCAAATACTTAATACCTTTGTTTAAACCCGTCTGTGCTGACAGCATGAACAAGAACGTCACGATAATAATAACAATTAATTGAGTGGTGAAATTATTATCAATACTTGGCGACAAGTAAGAGGCTCACCGGTAATTTGAATAGCGCCCAGTCCTAGAGATGTTGCCACCCCAAAAACAGTTGCAAATACGGCGATGACGTTTATGATCGTTCCAAGAGGTCCATCAACACGTTTTCCTAATAGTGGACGTAAAATATTACTGATTATGAACGGGTAACCTTTTCTAAATTGAAAATATGCAAGGGCCAGTGCAAGAACGGAATAAATAGCCCAAGGATGTAAACCCCAGTGGAAAAACGAATAACGTAGAGCTGCGTGAGCTGATTCTGCTGTACCGCCTTCACCAGAAGGTGGAGTATGAAAATGATTGATTGGTTCTGAAACACCCCAGAATACAAGTCCAATCCCCATACCAGCACTAAATAACATGGCAAACCATGAGACATAACCATACTGAGGCTTTTCGTCAGGTTTACCTAGTTTAATGTTTCCGTACTTTGAAAAAATTAAGTACAGCGTAAAAACTAAGAATAATGTAGCTGCTAATAAGTAATACCAGCCAAATTTCTCGATGATAAAACTATGTATTGCCGATGTGACAGGTGTAAGCGCTGCGCTTCCTAGCACAGATTCCGGAATAACACCCCATACGATAAATACTGCAGCAATAATAACCGAAATGATAAAAACAGGAGTCAGTTTTTTCATCGATTATCACTCCTTTCCTATTCTATTTTACATAACATGTTTTCTCATATAACCTTTTTAGCTATACATGAAACCACATGGTTATACATTCTAGTAAAGTTTGTATGAAATATCTACCCTATTAGTAAGAAAAAACGGCAAGAACCCAAATTCTTATTTTTCGTAATTATTTTAAAGTGCTGAAATAGATGTGAAATTAGACATTGTTTTTTCATATAAATAGAGATGATGCTAAGCGTTCAGCTTTTTGAAAACAAATATAACATTTATGAGAAAAATATTTTTAATGTGACATACTAATTAGTTGTTGACATATTTAATGTGACATATTAATATAATATCAAGAGTTGTAAAACGCTTACAAAAAAAGACGGTTAAAGGGGAGTTTACAAAATGGGAACAATCGTATGTCAAACATGTAACTGCACAATTGATCATTTCGAAGATGAGAAAGTGACGCGATTATACTCAACATGTAAAAGCGGAGAATGTCAAAAAGCAGATGAAGATTTAGATTAATTCAATAAAAAAAGGTGCGGAAATTCGCACCTTTTTTTTATTGAATTGCTTTATGTTCTTTAATGACACGAAATGTTTTTAATTCAAAATCTTCCGGACCCTGCACTGGTAAACCTGCCTCTAAGTTTGTTTCAATGTAGGTTAAATTTTCCTCAGTGATGATTTCCCCGGGAATAAAAATAGGAATACCAGGAGGATAGACCATCACAAATTCCGCAATAATACGACCTGCCGACTCATGAAAAGGTACCACTTCTGTTTCAGCGTAAAAAGCATCGCGAGGTGTTAAAGCCAATACAGGAATATCAGGCAATAAAATAGCCGGTTTTGCCGTTGTCTCAGAAAGATTATGGAATTTTGCAGATAATTCACGCAGAGCTGTGACCAGACGTAACAGATCTTCTTCTGTATCTCCAGGCGTGATAATACATAGAATATTATAAAGGTCAGACATTTCAACTTCGATATTATGAGCTTCACGCATCCATTTTTCTACGTCATAGCCCGTAATTCCTAAATCTGAAACAGAAATAATTAATTTAGTAGGGTCTAAATCATACGTAGCTTTTGTCCCTAAAATTTCTCTGCCTATACATCGGATATGCTCAATTGTATTAATTTCTTTTCGTGCTTTTTCAGCAAGAGAAATTGCACGTTCAGCCAGCTCTTTTCCTTCTGTAGCTAAACGTTTTCGTGCAACATCTAAAGAAGCCAGCAGCAGATAAGATGTTGATGTTGTTGTGAGCATGCTTAAAATAGACTGTACACGTTTTGGAGAAATTAAGCCTTCGCGTATGTTTAGAATTGAACTTTGCGTCATAGAGCCCCCTAATTTATGCACGCTTGTTGCTGCCATATCTGCACCGGCCTGCATAGCAGACAGAGGCAAATCATCATGGAAGTGAATATGAACGCCGTGAGCTTCATCAACAAGTACAGGCACTTGATACGAGTGGGCAATTTCTACGATTTTACGAAGGTCTCCAGAAATTCCAAAATAAGTTGGATTGATAACAAGCACTGCTTTTGCTTCAGGGTGCTGCTTTAAGGCTTTTTCTACAGAGTCCGATGTAATACCGTGAGAAATGCCAAGATTTTCGTCAATTTCAGGGTGAATAAAAATAGGCGTAGCTCCTGAAAAAACAATCGCACTCATAACAGATTTATGCACGTTTCTAGGAACGATAATTTTATCTCCAGGACCACATGTCGCCATGACCATTGCCATAATTGCTCCGCTCGTTCCTTGAACAGAGAAAAAAGTATGGTCAGCACCAAATGCTTCTGCAGCTAAATCCTGCGCTTGTTTGATAATGCCTTTTGGCTGGTGAAGGTCATCAAGAGGACCGATATTAATTAAATCAATGGATAAAGCATCATCGCCAATAAATGAGCGGAATTCAGGATCCATTCCATTTCCTTTTTTATGTCCAGGGATATGGAATTGTGTTGGGTTTTTCTTAGCGTGATTAACCAATCCAGTAAATAATGGAGTTGAAAATTGAGAAGACAACTTTGCTATACACCTCTTTTATCATAAATTGTCAGTCCCTCTAAGCAAAGCTTAGAGGGACTTTGATTGTTTTTTATCAAATTACAGCATTCAATTTTATATACCAAAAACTAGTGGCTGTTGAATTCTACATATTAAAATATCAGATCTTTTTTCTATAAAAGAAATTCAACAGAAATTCTACTCGGCAGTTTTCTTGATTTTAACCATTATATAAATGAATGAAACGTGTATGTTTACTACTGTTTGATAATATAAATACAATTTTTAGTTAAAAAAATACAAGTAATTGTAAACTGCTTATTACTTATTATTTTATAGTTCTTTATGTTTTGAAAATCCCCATAAAACAAAAGAATTATAGCACTTATTAACCCATTTGCAAAGATATTTTAAAGAGAAAATAAAAAGAAAAAAAAGGAGAAATTCTTTTGTGTGAAAAGAGAATAAATTTTGTGTACATTATAGATTGTGATAGAGTTAAGAATATAGATATACATAGATTGAAGAAATAAATGGAGTGATGAGAAGTGGAATATCAATACCCTATCTCCCTTGATTGGAGTACAGAAGAAATTATTGATGTAGTGAAGTTTTTTGAAAGCATTGAACGAGCTTATGAAAAAGGTATTGAGCGTGATCACCTAATGGCAGTCTATCGCCGATTTAAAGAAATTGTGCCAAGTAAAGCAGAAGAAAAAACAATCTGTAACGATTTTGAAGATCAAAGCAAATATTCTTCTTATCGAACGATTCAAAAAGCAAAGGCTGCTTCTTCTGGAGACATCATAAAAATGTAAAAAATGGAGCCAAGCTTGGCTCCATTTTTTTTATATCAATTCGTTAAAATTATGCATATGCTTTTTTAGTTAGTTCATATAATGGAGTTACCGTATGAAATGTTTGTTCAATACGAGCTATCCATTCTTCGCCGTTCATTGCAATCGCTTCTTCTTTTGGAATTGTAATGCCGCATAGGATCTCAGCTTTTTTAACCGTCTCTAGACGTTCAAACAAACTCTCTAAGTCTTCAGAAGATAAGTCGCCCATTTTGTCACTATCAGGTTTTGTATGATCTTTCGACCAAACAAACGAGGCTGGGATATTTTGACGAATCTCCTCAATGTTTTGTTTTAGCAGCTTTCCAAATTGTTCTTTAATAGGTGATTCGTAAATGACGGCGAACCACACAAAGACATGTGTTTCCCAAAGGCCAATTTGAAAATGAGGGAGCTTTTTATACCCGCGTTTACTGTTAGCAAAGGCTACCCACGTATCTGCTGGCGGGTTAACTGTTCTTCGTGCATGTTTGGCAATGTGTACGAACATTTCATCTCCACAAAGTGAAGAAAGAGTAGGAGCAAAATGATTGCTCAATTGTTCGAATTTTGGGCGTATCGTTGTCTTGATGGCTTCCATACGTGCATCAAGTCCCTCGATACGGAATACGTTAAAGTCATCTTGTGAAAATCCTGAGAATGCCATGTGAAACCTCCGTTTTTTAGTGAATATGTATAGCTGCTGTGCATCTATGCAAGTAAGTATGATTTACGCGAAGATTCTACCACATGAAAAGCATAAACACCAATTAATTCGCATATGCTTGTCAAAACGTGTCTATCATTTTTTTATAGGTAATCACACAATTTAGTTACATGAGATTAGGTTTCGACATAGACTATATCAATCAAAATATCTGAAAATTTAGTTTTCTATAAGCAGGTTCAATAATTTGAGAGGGGTGTTTGAAACATGAAACAAGTGGTGAATATGTATAAGAAGAATGATGGACAAAAAAGATTAGGTGTAATTCGTTTGGAGTTAGATTACGAGTTAGCAACGTTATATGAAGCCATGATGGAGAATAATGAGGAACAAAAACAAAAATGTAAGCGAAAGCTCGAGAAACTTCGTGAAGAAATGATATCTCTTCAGTAGCAGATACGGGAATAAAATAGAACAAATAAGGGTAAACTGTAAAAAAGGATTAAACTGAATGAGCAGATTCATAAGTGGTAACAGAGCACGTGGGAGAAGAAGCGGCAGTTCTTCTCCCACGTGCTCTGTTAATTGACATCTTGCAGAGGTTTTTTTAAGCTTAAATAAGAGACGTATTTTTGAGGGGGAATTGAGATGACGCAACGCTGGAAAGAAATTGATACATACGTTAAAGAGTGGCTAAAAGAAGCTGGACAAAAAATTCAACAGTCGTTTAGTAAAGAACTTCTCATTCAAACGAAATCGAATCCAAATGATTTAGTAACAAATATGGATAAAGAAATTGAACAGTTTTTTATCTCAAAAATCAATGAAACCTTTCCGGAACATCATATTCTCGGAGAAGAAGGATATGGAGAAGAGCTTGAATCAGACGAAGGAACGATTTGGATTATCGATCCAATCGACGGTACGATGAACTTTGTTCATCAGCAGCGAAATTTTGCTATTTCCATCGGTATATTTGAAGATGGTGTAGGACAAGCAGGTTATATTTACGATGTTATTCATAATGAGCTGTATCATGCTTTAAAAGGACAGGGCGCGTTTATGAATAACATCCAATTGCCGAAACTTGAACCTGTACCAGTTGAACAAGCTATTATTAGCCTAAATGCAACATGGGTGACGGAGAACCGCCGTATTGATCCTTCCGTATTAAGTCCGCTTGTGCGTAAAGTAAGAGGGACCCGTTCATATGGATCCGCAGCTATTGAGCTTGCTTACGTAGCGGCTGGACGCTTGGATGGATACATTACTTTACGCTTGGCTCCATGGGACTTTGCTGCCGGTAAAGTATTGATTGAAGAAGTTGGAGGAGTTATGACGGATTTAGAAGGAAAGCCGTTAGAGATTCTTGAAAAAAGCAGTGTATTTGTAAGCAAACCAACATTACATGACGAAATCTTTCGTACGTACCTTGAAGGAAAGTGGAATAAATAAAATAGAAGTGAAGACTTACGTGTAGTCAAAGAATTTTGTGATGAAAAAACGTCATGAACCATTTTGATGTTGCAAATGGCCATGACGCTTTCAATCATCGCAAAAAAATTACAGCTGCCCTTTTTCTCGCATTTTTTTCTTAGTCGTAAAGCCAAGGCCCATTACAACAATTAAAGCTGCGATAGCTAAAATGACCCCGAGAGCGCTTCCTTCTCCGATAAATATGCCGATTGACATAATTGCCGCAGTTGCGATAAATGCATATAAAACAAATACCCACTTAATGTTTCTCATGTTGATTCCTCCCATTTATAACGGATATTTATAGTGTACAACAAAATCATTCTGCAATTCTAGAGTTAGTGTGATATAATAGCTTAGTTATTACAAGCATAGGAGTGAAATGCGTGAACATTCGTAAAGATTTACGTAATATTGCCATTATTGCCCATGTAGACCATGGGAAAACAACGTTAGTAGATAAATTATTACATCAGTCCGGAACATTCCGTACTAATGAGCATGTTGAAGAACGTGCGATGGATTCAAATGACCTTGAGCGTGAGCGTGGAATTACAATTTTAGCGAAAAACACAGCTATTAATTATAAAGATACGCGTATCAACATTATGGATACGCCAGGACATGCTGACTTCGGTGGAGAAGTTGAGCGTATTATGAAAATGGTAGACGGTGTTCTACTTGTAGTAGATGCATATGAAGGATGTATGCCTCAAACTCGCTTTGTATTGAAAAAGGCATTAGAGCAAAACTTAACGCCGATTGTTGTTGTTAACAAAATTGACCGTGACTTTGCTCGTCCAACTGAAGTAGTTGATGAAGTAATCGACTTATTTATTGAACTAGGTGCAAGCGAGGAACAAATTGAGTTCCCTGTTGTTTATGCTTCAGCAATCAACGGAACGGCTAGCACGAACCCTGAAAAGCAAGATGAGAACATGTCATCTCTATTTGACTCAATCATCGAGCACATTCCAGCACCAGTAGACAACAGCGACGAACCACTTCAATTCCAAGTGGCAATGCTTGACTACAATGACTATCTTGGTCGTATCGGTGTAGGTCGCGTATTCCGCGGAACAATGAAAGTAGGCCAGCAAGTTGCATTAATGAAGCTTGACGGTACGGTAAAACAATTCCGTGTAACAAAATTATTCGGTTTCCTAGGCTTAAAGCGTGTTGAAATCGAAGAAGCAAAAGCAGGAGACCTGATCGCTGTATCAGGAATGGAAGACATCAACGTAGGTGAAACCGTATGTCCGTTTGACCACCAAGATGCACTGCCAATTTTACGTATTGATGAACCTACTTTACAAATGACGTTCTTAGTAAACAATTCACCGTTTGCTGGTCGTGAAGGTAAATTTGTTACATCTCGTAAAATTGAAGAGCGCTTAATGTCTGAACTTGAGACGGATGTAAGTTTACGCGTGGAAAATACTGATTCACCGGATGTATGGGTTGTTTCAGGACGTGGAGAACTTCATTTATCTATTTTAATTGAAAATATGCGTCGTGAAGGATATGAGATTCAAGTATCAAAACCTGAAGTAATCGTTCGTGAAATTGATGGCGTTCGCTGTGAGCCAGTTGAACGTGTGCAAATCGACGTGCCTGAAGAACATACGGGTTCTATTATGGAATCAATGGGTGCTCGTAAAGGTGAAATGGTTGATATGATTAACAACGGCAGCGGTCAAGTTCGTCTGATCTTTATGGTTCCTGCACGTGGTTTAATCGGTTATACAACTGAGTTCTTATCGTTAACTCGTGGATTCGGTATCATTAACCATTCATTTGATAGCTACCAGCCAATGCAGCAAGGTCAAGTTGGAGGTCGCCGTCAAGGTGTGCTTGTTTCTATGGAAAGCGGTAAATCATCTACTTATGGAATCCAAGGCGTAGAAGACCGCGGCACAATTTTCGTTGAGCCAGGTACAGAAGTATACGAAGGTATGATCGTAGGAGAACACACTCGTGAAAATGATATCGTTGTTAACATCTGTAAAATGAAGCAAATGACGAATATGCGTTCTGCTAATAAAGATCAAACAACAGGTATGAAAAAACCTCGTATTATGTCTTTAGAGCAATCACTTGAATATTTAAACGAAGATGAATATTGTGAAATCACACCAGAATCTATTCGTCTACGTAAAAAAATTCTTGATAAAAATGAACGTGAAAAAGCAGCGAAAAAGAAAAAATACGCTGACACGAAATAATAAAAAAAGTAAGTCGTTAGCTCTATCTGCTAGCGGCTTGTTTTTTATCTATTATATCAGAATTTTCTATTTTTTGAAAGCGTTTTATAAATAAGGAATTTGGAAAGGAAAAAGGTGGCTTATATCGAATAATGTAAAGTAAGGAATAGGGGGAAGAAGTATGGATGTAAAAGAACACCTTTCATTTTTTGCTGCTCTGTATCAAGTAGATGAACATGCAAAAATAGGAATGTGGCTGTTATACTTTACCATTTTAGGGCTATCTGTTCTCGTGTACAAACTCGGGTTTGCAAAGAAGCTGCCGCTTTTAAAATCTGTGGTTATTTATCTATTTTTAGCTTTTGGATGTACGATCTTAACGTTTTTAGGCATTTTTTTACCTGTAGCTGAAGGGCTTGTGGTTGCAGCGCTTGTATTAATTATTTATAAAATACGGCTGTATCAGGCTAAAAAGCAAAACTCCACGTTGGGTTCATAAAAGACTACATAAAAAGACGCTTGTAGCTACAAGCGTCTTTTTAGTATGATATAGCCGAAGACAAGAGCGGCTGCGAAAATTAAATGGCCAGCTGTCCAATAAAAAATCGCTACTGCATCATCCACCGCAGGCGTAGGCTTGAGCGCAAGCAGCGTCAACGGAAAATACAAAGGAATGGTTGGAAGTGTTAATAAAAAGGAACACAATACGATTTTTCGAATAGACATATTATTTAATTTACCTACTATGTAAACAAAAACGATCCCAATTGCAACGGCAATGAGTAAATGAAAAACAAACTCTACCCATTCAGGCCATTGAATAGGGCCAATGATAGGAATAAAATCAACATTTAATAAAAGGGTATAAACTTGTTTGCCGGTTAGCCATTCTATCCATTTTAAACATAACCCAAGGATAATCCCGCTTAACATGCCAATACTTATTCCTAATCGGAGCACCTTACCAATCCTCCTCTGTCTTTTTCGACTCATATAGTTTAAAGTTACCAGTAGCTATGCGTTCTTTTGTTCGTTTTTCAATCCGTTCAGAACATTCATTGCACATATATGTATGGATAGGACGGTTGCGCAGTCGTTTTGCCACAAGCGTTTCATCCTCAATTGTTTCAATTTTATCGCACATGACACATTGTACTCTCATTTCTATCACCTCAACTTCTCTATACATCATTCTAGCCGAAAATTCTTGTTTTATAAAGTTTTTTTGCGGTGCTATCTCTCAGTAGAAAAGGAACGATAGGAAAACATTCCTAAAGAAGCAGGTAATTTTGCTTGTTAGCTCGAAGATAGTAACTAGTAAGTACATAAACAGTAGGAGGGATGAAAATGGCCAACGAAGTCGAGACTCAATTAGTAGATGCATTATACGATGAGCTACAGACAGAGAGATTTGCAACCATTTCAACTATTGATTTTGAAACAAACGGTCCAAATGTTAGTGCCATTTCGTGGTTAGTAGCTCCGACTAAACAAAAAATTCGATTTGCCGTAGATGTCAAATCGAGGATTGTAGAAAACATTAAACATACGAATAAAGCAGTGGTAAATATTCTTGCTAATGAATCATGCTACTCAATCAGCGGAATAGCTGAGGTAGCGCAAGAAAAGTTAGAAGGAGTAGCTTTAAAGCTGGCGCTAATTGAACTAGATATTAATGAAGTAAGAGATGTCATGTTCTATGGTTCTAAGATTTCAGTAAACCCTTCATATGAAAAGACCTATGATCCAGTAGCAGCTGCTAAACTCGATAAGCAAGTAATTGAAGCGATAAAAAAAGCTTAGCAGCAGCCTGCCGCTAAGCGACTTTCTTATTCATTTTTTTGAAGATGATTATTAGATTGTTTTTCCTGCTCATTCTTTAAATTTTGCTCTTGTTTATTATTTAATTTTTGATTGTTTGTATCTGTTGAGCTAGGATTTCGGCGAATTTCTTCTGCAAATTCAGGCATCACTCGGTTTACAATGGCTGCTAATTCATCTAAAAATCCTGTAACCGGCCGACCTTTGCGAATTTCATTTCCAATTTGTTTTAGCCGAGCGACCGTATCAGGATCTGCAATAACAACAGAATTAGCGCCGTACGGATCAGCTTTCAGACCTTCGGCAACTGTATATTTGATTGAACTTACCTCTGAACGATCAATATCTTTGCCGACGTCAATGCCTACGATTGCATACTTACCAAGCACAATGGCAGTAGCATCATTTACATTCGGAACGCTTGAAGCCAGTTCAACTAAATGAGCTGATATTTCATTAGCAGTACGCTTGTGAGAGCGTTCAGGAGATGAATTTTTGACCTGTACAATTCGATCTGTTTTTTGTCCTTCTTCAACGTCTGCTTGGTTATTGTTACAGCCGGTTAGTGTAATAAAACATAAGCTAATGGATAGAAAAAATTTGTTCATGTGGGAGACTCCTCCTTATGAATGACTCATTTTTTGTAGTAATTTGTATTTAGTTTCTAATAGTTCTTCTATCTTTATACACGTGTTCATATATTTAAAGAAAATGGTCCGTCCATTTAAGGTCACTTCACACATGTGCGTTACATAGTATATAAATGGATGGGTGCCTTGTTTCACTCCTTACAGGAAAAACAATCGGAGTAGGAGGCTGAATTATTGGGAAAAATTTATGTATTAGATACGAATGTTTTATTACAAGATCCGCATTCAATTTTTTCATTTGATGATAACGAAGTAGTGATTCCGGCCGTTGTGCTAGAAGAAGTTGATTCGAAAAAAAGAAATATGGATGAAGTCGGACGAAATGCAAGGCAGGTATCCAAACTCATTGATAACTTGAGACAACATGGAAAGTTATATGAGAAAATCCCTTTAGAAAATGGGGGCCATTTGCGAATTGAACTCAATCATCGCTCTTTTCAACAGCTTCAAGAAATCTTTGTGGAAAAAACAAATGATAATCGAATTTTAGCGGTTGCTAAAAATCTATCTCTTGAAGAGGAAACAAAAGAAGATGGACGTGAAGTGATACTAGTGAGTAAAGATGTGTTGGTACGTGTGAAGGCTGACGCAATCGGCTTAAGAGCAGAAGATTTTTTAAGTGATAGAGTAGTGGAATTCAATAGTATTTATACAGGCTTTACGGAAGTCTATATTGCAAAAGAACTGCTGAGTCAATTTTACGAAAAAGGAGAGCTGCTAACGTCTCAAATTGCGAACCACTCCTTTTTTGCAAATCAATTCTTAGTGATGAAAGATGCATTTGGGGGATCCGGATCAGCCATCGGCATTGTCGATCAGACAACAACGAAAGTAAAAAAGCTTTTATTTGAATATGATCATATCTGGGGAATCAAACCTCGAAATGTTCAGCAAATTATGGCTTTAGAACTTCTTCTTAGAGACGACGTTCAACTGGTCACGTTAATTGGAAAGGCAGGTACGGGTAAAACGCTGCTTGCTTTAGCTTCAGGACTTATGCAGACGGAAGATCTAGGATGTTTTAAAAAGCTACTTGTAGCTCGTCCAATTGTTCCTTTAGGGAAAGATATTGGATTCTTGCCAGGAGAAAAGCAGGAGAAGCTTCGTCCATGGATGCAACCAATTTATGATAACCTAGAGTACTTATTCAACACTAAAAAGCCTGGAGAACTGGATGCGATTCTAGCGGGGCTCAGTTCAATAGAAGTGGAAGCCTTGACGTATATAAGAGGCCGAAGCATTCCGGAACAGTTCATTATTATTGATGAAGCGCAAAATTTAACGAAGCATGAAATTAAAACAATTTTAACAAGGGTAGGGGAAAAGAGTAAAATTGTCCTTATGGGAGATCCGGCTCAAATTGATCATCCTTATTTAGATGAGTATAACAACGGATTAACGTACGTAGTTGAAAAGTTTAAAGAGCAAAAAGTATCGGGCCACGTTCGGTTAATCAAAGGAGAGCGCTCCGGGCTAGCACAATTAGCAGCTGATATTCTTTAAAAGAAGCGGGGTTCCTTTTGGAACCCCGCTTCTTTTATTATGTAACGATGATTTCTTCCACATATTTAATAGGGTTATTTCGGTTAGATCCGTCAGGTAAATAGACATAGATAGGCCCATCTTCTCTAAGAGGCTTTCCATCTTGGCTGAAACCAAAGATTAGTTTTTGAGCTTCTTCTAATGAAAAAGAAATCAGCGCGTCTTTTGTTTTAAATGAAACGTTGGCAGCTTCTTCAGTAGGTGAAGCGTTTGCTAGAAAAGGTGCAAATAAAATACCAAATGTTCCATTTACTAGCTCCTGTTTTTTGAATTTCTTTTCGGTTTTTAACGTAGGAGGAAAGACGGCTCCCTCTTGAATTTCACGGTCCCAATGCTTCGAAACAGCCTTTGTGTACGCTTCTGTCTCGTCTTTTTGCTCCGGTGGATGTTCAAAGAAAACGTCCATATCGAGCTTGCGGTCATCGAAAATCCACACGCTTGGGTCGAGTGTCAGCGTATATTTTACTTTTCCTTTTAACATAATAATTGAATTCATCATAAATGCCCCCTTGCTAAAAGTATAAGCGCTTTCTACTTATTTGTCACTTTGATGAAAAAATTTAGTTGAGAGTGATTCTCGTATGATATAATGTAAAGGTCAACGAAAGTGCGAAATTTCCTACATCTATGGTAACGGTTTTGAGAAAGTAACAGTATAAAAAAGACGGCCAGCCTCACGGACATGTTTATCCTTGCTTTTTTGGAGCATAGCCTTTAAAATTGAGAGATAGATTAGGTAATCGCTCGCGAACGGAGGGATTGAGTTTGACGCCTGAGACAATGATAGATCATCGTGAAAAAGCGTATGCGTTGTTAAAAGCTGATGCAGATAAGATTTTGCAATTAATTCAAGTTCAAATGGATAACTTAACAATGCCACAATGTCCTCTTTATGAAGAGGTTTTAGATACACAAATGTTTGGTTTATCAAGAGAAATTGATTTTGCAGTTCGTCTTGGTTTAATTGATGAACGTGTTGGAAAAACATTGCTAGACCGCCTCGAGCGTGAACTTTCTGCACTGCATGAAGCGTTTACAAAAAAATAAAAATCACGCGATCGAAACTCAAACTATATACAAACGTAGTTTGAGTTTTTTATTACAGGTGGTTGAAATTTCCTAATTTACTTAAATTTGTACATAAAAGATGAAACGAAACAGAAACACGTCATTTTTAAAGGAAGAGGGTTATGGTAAAAAAAATATTTAGGCATTTTGACTATTCAATTGTAATTCCAGTGCTGCTTCTTTGTGCGGTTGGACTAGTTATGGTTTACAGTTCAAGTATGATTGTAAGTATTACAAGATATCATACGTCAAGTGATTTCTTTTACAACAGACAAAAAATGTGGCTTGCTTTTACGCTTGTATTGTTCATTTTAACAATGCTAACACCTTACAAGCTGTATCCTAAAATACTGCCTTATGCGATTCTGGGCATTTTTGTACTGCTTTTGCTTGTGTTTGTAATGGGGCATACGAGTAACAATGCGCAAAGTTGGCTGCAGCTTGGCGGGGCAAACATGCAGCCGGCTGAGTATGCCAAGCTTGTTGTCATTTTATACTTATCGTATGTTTTGTCTAAAAGGCAAGAGTATATTGACAACATCAAAAAAGCTTTTTTTGGACCTATGGGTCTTGTATTTCTAATATTAGGCTTTGTAGCGATTCAGCCTGACCTTGGAACGGGATCAATTATTTTTGCTATTGCCGTTACCATTATGCTATGTTCGGGAATCTCTAAAAAAACCTTTTTCCGCATGCTAGCACTAGGTATCATTTTACTTACGGTAATTATTACGATTGGTTTTTTTACAGGGCAGTTTACTACCAATCGAATTGGCCGTTTTACCGGTGCATCAGATCCGTTTGCCAATGCTCAAGGAACCGGTTATCAGCTGGTTAATTCATATTTAGCAATAGGTACAGGAGGCTTAAAAGGCCTTGGTTTAGGAGAAAGTGTACAAAAGTATGGTTATCTTCCGGAGCCCCATACCGATTTCATTATGGCTATTATTGCAGAAGAATTAGGGTTCTTTGGAGTTATGCTCGTGCTGGGCCTTTTAGGCTTCTTAATTTTCAGGATTTTAATGTTGGCTAAAAAATCTCAGGATCCGTTTGCTAGCATGATTTGTATTGGAGTAGCCAGTATGATAGGTATTCAGACAGGCATTAACCTTGGAGGGCTTACGGGACTCATTCCGATTACCGGCGTCACGCTTCCGTTTATCAGTTACGGAGGGTCTTCGCTGCTAACGCTGATGGTATCTATGGGAATTATTGTAAATATTTCGTTTTTCGTAAATTATCAAAATAAAAAACAGAAAAATACGGAAAATATTGTGCTACATCCGAACAATACACCAACAACAAGCGATTGATTTTCGTGAAAAAAATGTGTAAAAAAAGCAAAAATTTATTGGAATTTTATCATTTTCCATTGATTTTTGCTTTTCTTTTATCTAATTTTGCTATATATTGAAGTTTATACGAAATTGAGAGGAGATTAGCAACATGAGTTTTGTAACTAAAAAAATCAAAAAAGTATTAGTAGCAAACCGAGGAGAAATTGCAATTCGTGTATTTCGAGCATGTACTGAACTGAATATTCGGACTGTTGCGATTTATTCTAAGGAAGACGCAGGCTCTTATCACCGTTACAAAGCGGATGAAGCCTATTTAGTAGGAGCGGAGAAAAAACCGATTGATGCTTATTTAGATATAGAAGGCATCATCGACATTGCTAAGTCTCATGATGTAGATGCTATTCACCCTGGCTATGGTTTTTTGTCAGAAAATATCCAATTTGCGAAACGTTGCGAAGAAGAAGGCATTATTTTTATTGGCCCAAAATCCAAGCATCTTGATATGTTTGGCGATAAAGTAAAAGCACGTCATCAGGCTATTCAAGCAGATATTCCCGTTATTCCTGGTACGGATGGTCCTATTGATTCAATTGACGAAGCAAAAGAATTTGCTAATCAGCATGGATATCCTCTAATGATCAAAGCGGCTTTAGGCGGAGGCGGTCGAGGCATGCGTATCGTTCGCGATGCAGACAGCCTGAATGAATCTTATGACCGTGCCAAATCAGAAGCAAAAGCGGCTTTTGGTAATGATGAAGTGTATGTCGAGAAATTAGTTGAAAATCCAAAACATATTGAAGTGCAAATTTTAGGTGATGAACAAGGAAATGTTGTGCATCTTTATGAACGCGACTGTTCTGTGCAGCGTCGTCACCAAAAAGTAGTAGAAGTAGCACCAAGTGTTTCTATAGATGAAGGCTTACGTCTCCGCATTTGTGAAGCAGCTGTGCAGCTGATGGAAAAAGTGCAGTACATAAATGCTGGTACAGTAGAATTTTTAGTATCAGGAAACGATTTTTATTTTATTGAAGTAAATCCACGTGTTCAAGTAGAGCACACAATTACTGAAATGATTACAGGTATTGATATCGTTCAATCGCAAATTTTAATTGCAGACGGTTACGCGCTTCACAGCAAGGAAGTGTCCATTCCTGCACAAGATCAAATTCACGTACATGGATATGCGATTCAATCTCGTGTAACGACAGAAGATCCGTTAAACAATTTTATGCCGGATACGGGTAAGATTATGGCTTATCGTTCTGGTGGCGGTTTTGGCGTACGTTTAGATACGGGAAACAGCTTCCAAGGTGCTGTAATTACGCCTTATTATGATTCACTGTTAGTAAAAGTAACAACATGGGCATTAACATTCGATCAAGCCGCATCAAAAATGGTACGGAACTTAAAAGAATTTCGTATTCGTGGAATTAAAACAAATATTCCGTTTCTTGAAAATGTAGTGAAGCATGATAAGTTCTTAACAGGTGCTTATGATACATCATTTATTGACACAACGCCTGAACTTTTTGTTTTCCCGAAGCGAAAAGACCGCGGAACTAAAATGCTTACATACATTGGGAATGTTACGGTAAACGGATTCCCAGGTGTATCGGAAAAGAAAAAGCCGATCTTTACGAAACCGCGCGTTCCTAGTGTGGATATAAGCAAACCAATTCAAAACGGAACAAAGCAGATTTTAGATGAAAAAGGTGCAGAAGGTTTAGTAAATTGGGTGAAAGAACGCAAGGAAGTGCTATTAACGGATACAACCTTCCGTGATGGCCATCAGTCTCTTTTAGCAACGCGTATCCGTACAAACGACTTAAAACAAGTAGCTAACCCAACTGCACGCTTGCTTCCAGATTTATTTTCTATGGAAATGTGGGGGGGAGCAACGTTTGATGTCGCTTATCGATTCTTAAAAGAAGATCCGTGGGATCGCTTGCTTACTTTACGTCAACAAGCGCCAAACGTTCTTTTCCAAATGCTTCTTCGCGCGTCAAATGCGGTTGGATATAAAAACTATCCTGATAATGTAATTAAAGAATTTGTTGAAAAATCAGCTTATGCAGGTATTGATGTTTTCCGTATCTTTGACAGCTTAAACTGGGTGCAAGGAATGACTCTTGCAATTGACTCCGTTCGTCAAACAGGAAAGATTGCAGAAGCAGCGATGTGTTATACAGGTGATATTTTAGATCCGACGCGCCGTAAGTATGATTTGGATTACTACAAGAACTTAGCAAAAGAGCTTGAGCAGTCTGGAGCACATATCCTGGGCATTAAAGATATGGCGGGTCTTTTAAAACCACAGGCAGCTTATGATTTAGTATCGGCTCTAAAAGAAACGGTTGATATTCCAATCCACCTTCATACGCATGATACAAGCGGAAACGGTGTATACACGTATGCAAAAGCAATTGAAGCAGGTGTAGACATTGTAGACGTAGCCGTAAGCTCAATGGCAGGCTTAACGTCTCAGCCAAGTGCTAACTCTCTTTATTACGCATTAGAAGGTGCGGACCGCAGACCAAATCTGGATATTAAAAATCTAGAACAGCTTTCTTACTATTGGGAAGACGTGCGAAAATATTACCAAGACTTCGAAAGCGGCATGAACGCTCCTCATACGGAAGTGTACGAGCATGAAATGCCAGGCGGTCAATATAGCAACTTACAGCAACAAGCAAAAGCAGTTGGTTTAGGAAACCGCTGGGATGAAGTAAAAGATATGTATTCACGCGTGAATTTGTTATTTGGTGATATTGTAAAAGTTACGCCATCATCAAAAGTAGTTGGAGATATGGCATTGTTTATGGTTCAAAACAACTTGACAGAAGAAACGCTGTTTGAGCGCGGTGAAACGCTTGACTTCCCGGATTCAGTTATTGAATTGTTTGAAGGGTATTTAGGGCAGCCTCACGGGGGATTCCCTAAAGAGCTTCAGCGCATCATTCTAAAAGGCAGAAAACCTATTACAGTTCGTCCTGGAGAATTGTTAGAAGATGTGGACTTCGATGCAGTGAAAGAAAAGCTGTTTAAAGACTTAAATCGTCAAGTAACGAGTTTTGATGCCATTGCTTATGCGCTGTATCCAAAAGTATTTATGGATTACCACAAAGCAGTCGAACAATACGGGGACATTTCTGTTCTTGATACACCGACTTTCCTATACG
Source organism: Priestia sp. YIM B13551 (assembly GCF_042787905.1). Classification (NCBI taxonomy): domain Bacteria; kingdom Bacillati; phylum Bacillota; class Bacilli; order Caryophanales; family Bacillaceae; genus Priestia; species Priestia sp. YIM B13551. Next base: position 1,557,214 of record NZ_JBHZOX010000001.1, on the reverse strand, counting down.
GCATGCGTTTAGGAGAAGAGGTTGAAATTGAGATTGAAAAAGGAAAAACCTTAATTGTCCGCCTTGTATCCATTGGAGAACCGCAGGCAGACGGTACGCGAGCGGTATACTTTGAATTGAACGGTCAGCCTCGTGAAGTCGTGATTAAAGACGAAAGTGTCAAAACAACCGTTACGGCAAAACAAAAAGCCGACCAAGGAAATCCGGCCCACATCGGCGCTTCAATGCCTGGAACCGTTATTCGAGTAGTAGTAGAAAAAGGCGATAAAGTCTCAAAAGGTGATCACTTAATGATCACAGAAGCAATGAAAATGGAAACAACCGTGCAAGCACCATTTGACGGCGTGATTAAACAAGTACACGTGTCGAGTGGAGATGGCATCCAGCCGGGAGATCTGTTAATTGAATTAGAAAGCTAATTAAAAAAGGTACGAGCTCTGAGCTCGTACCTTTTTTGATCAATTATGTGTATGACGCGTTGCAAGTAAGGTTAAGTAGCTTAATACACCGAATAGGAAAGAGATAATTAAAGAATGAGCAAGCGCGAGCTCTAGCTGCAAACGTGTGACAACAACAAGCATACCGGAAACCGCCTGAAAAATAACTAGAATGAGAGCAGTTAACCATCCGTAAAAAATATTTTTTTGATGGCGATAATATTTAACTGCATGGATAAAGGCAGCTAAAATCCATACAAACGTTAAAACAGCAGCGAATCGATGTCCCATTTGAATCCACTGATTCAAATCAACAGGTAGCCAACCGTTTCCGTTTGAACAAAATGGAACGTCTGGACAAGCCAAGCTAGCTTCTTTATGGCGAACAAGCGCGCCCGTGTACACAACAGCATATGTGTACAAGATAACCCCGTAAATGTGTTTTTTCATTTTAGAGCCTAGCTGTATATTAGTTGCGTCGAGCTTTTGATCCACTTCAAAGATAATAAGTGTTAACAGCAGCACAGAAGCAAACGAAATAAGGGAAATACCAAAATGAAGAGCAAGCACTGCATCTGATTGCCCCCACATAACGGCAGCAGCCCCAATTAATGCTTGCAGTACTAGGAAGAAAAAAGAGATAAATGCTAAAGGTCTAACTTCTTTTATATGTCCTAGTGAAATCCATGCCCATACGCATAAAGCGAGCACAAGAAAGCCCGACACGCCAGAAACTAAACGGTGGCTTAGTTCAACAACGGTTTCAAATGTTAAAGGGTCAGGAATGAGCTGTCCATTACACAGAGGCCAAGAATCTCCGCACCCGTCTGCTGAACCAGTTTTCGTGACAAGGGCACCGCCAAGTAGAATAAGTAACATGGCCATGCTCGTTACAACGGATAAAAATTTTAATCCAAGTCGCACAATAATCACCATCCTAAAAGCAAAGTAAGTAATATAACGAGTTAAACAATTTATCCTAATCTTTTTGTATATTAAACATAAATTTCATTTATTCTCCATAAACTTGATTGAATTTGTTATAATGGTAGAAAGTGTAAGGTTTATTCATGAGTTTGACTCTGCAGATATGTAAAAGTTACCGTACAGAAAACTATTTTACTTGCACAAATATCTTTTAACAAGTGACAGGGACATGCATTTAGCTCATGTCAAAAAAAATCCATATTTTTTTCATGAATTCTTCACAAAGTAGCGGCAAAATATGGTTTAATAAACATGAGAAATAGATATTTCTCTACTATTTTATCGTTTACATGTGAAGCTTTTAAGTAGCTTTGGTGAGAGGAATATGACTTCTTTGTGAACAAAGAGGAGATTTTTGTAAAAATATGTTGAAAACGCCTTCATTTATAGACTCTTTATTTACTAGATAAAAGTCTGTGGATGAGTAAAGGAGGACGCGCCATGGAAGATTCAAAAATGGTGGAAGATTCAACGCTTTCTGCATCGCCTAACACAGCTCATGTAAGCGAAAATAGCTCCATTTGGTCAGATTTTTTAGCTACGATTAAAATTGGAATAGTCAATTCAAATTTCATCACCACCTTTACTGGTTTTTGGCTAGCTCTTTTCTTCAACGAACAACACTTCTTAGAAAACCTGGATAAAGCATTTTTTACTTTAATAGGTTCTTCACTTATCATCGCCGGTTCATGCAGTTTGAACAATTACATAGATCGTGACATTGACCCTCTAATGGAACGAACAAAGGGACGACCTACAGTGACAGGAAGTTTTACACCTTTGACGGTCCTTGGGATTGGAATCGGTTTTACGTTAACCGGCTTGCTTATGCTACTAGTTGTTTCTTCCGTAGCCGCTCTCATTGGATTAGCAGGAATACTTACATATGTAGTTCTTTACACCATGTGGTCCAAAAGACTATACACAATTAATACAGTAATCGGAAGTATATCAGGCGCTGTCCCGCCTTTAATTGGATGGGCCGCTATCGATCCCAATTTACATGTAGTGGCTTGGGTGTTATTTTTAATCATGTTTATTTGGCAGCCGCCTCATTTTCTAGCTCTTGCTATGCGAAGATGTGAAGAATACCGGGCAGCGGGAATCCCTATGTTGCCTGTTGTACACGGTTTTGAGCTTACAAAACGACAGATTCTCATTTGGATTGCTTGTTTGTTGCCATTACCTCTTTATTTATACGAATTAGGCACTCCATTTCTAATTTTGGCCACTGTTTTAAACATAGGATGGCTATTTTTAGGATTTGCTCAATACAATAAACAAGAAGACACAAAGTGGGCTAGCATGATGTTTGTCTACTCACTAAACTATTTAACTATTTTATTTGTCTCAATGATTGTCGCAACGCTTTTTGCCTAGATAAAATCTTTCACTGAATGCGACACTGCACAAGGGGGATTTCTTCTACATGTAGAATTCATTATAGAAGGAATAAGTTTTATGCTCAAGAGAGCATAGATGAAATCACGTCAATGAAAGAGAGGTTGGGGAATGGTATGAAAAAATGGCGATTGAACTTTCGTGTTTTGTCGTTATTTACGCTGCTTGCATTCGTGTTATCGGCCTGTGGAAAACCGTTTTTGTCAACACTTAAGCCTGCAGGTGAGGTAGCTGAAGAACAATATTCGCTTATGCTGCTTAGTACAGCCATCATGGTTTTAGTTATTATTGTTGTCACCATTATCTTTATATTTGTTATTCTGCGCTTTCGTCGTCGCAAAGGCGAAGAAAATGTGATTCCAAAGCAAGTAGAGGGGAGCAGAAAGTTAGAAATTATATGGACAGTGATTCCTATCTTGCTGCTGATTATTTTGACTGTTCCAACGGTCATCTCAACATTTAAGCTAGCGGATGTAAAAGGAATGAAGGACAAAGATGCTGTCGTAGTAAATGTGCGCGCTAACTTGTACTGGTGGGAATTTGAGTATCCTAATCAAAAAATTATTACATCGCAAGATCTAGTTGTGCCAACGGATAAAAAAGTCTACTTTAACATTAAAGCTTCTGACGTCAAGCACTCATTCTGGATTCCTTCAGTTGGAGGAAAGCTCGATGCTAACACAGAAAATGATAATAAATTCTGGCTAGTGTTTGATTCTAAAAAATCGAAGGAAGCTAACGGGGTATTCTACGGAAAATGTGCTGAGCTTTGCGGTCCATCTCATTCTCTTATGGACTTTAAAGTACGGGCTGTATCAAGCGGTGAATTTGATACGTGGGCAAAAGATTTGAAAAAGGCAAAGCCTGATGTAGAAACAGCATCCGCAAAAGCTGGTCAAGAGGTCTTTAATGAAAGCTGTATCGGATGTCATGCTGTTGACGTCAAAGACAATCGTCCAGAGCAAGCTCGTCAAGCACCAAACTTAGCCGGTTTTTCTGAACGTGAGCGTGTAGCTGGGGTGCTTCCTCACAACAAGGAAAATATCAAAAAATGGTTAAAAGACCCTGAAAAAGTTAAGCCGGGTAATAAGATGAGTGGTACATATCCTGACTTAACAGATGAACAAGTGAATGAGCTAGCAGACTATTTAATGAGTTTAAAAGAAAAATAAACGTCCAGTCGTTTTTAAAAGGGGAGGTTTAGCGATGAGTACACTCAGTCAAAAGAAGGGTGTAGGTGGGACAATTTGGGACTTTATGACAACCGTTGACCATAAGAAAATTGCCATTCTTTATTTAATTGCCGGCGGTATCTTTTTTCTAGTCGGAGGAGTGGAAGCGCTATTTATACGTATTCAGCTGGCTATACCAAGCAATGACTTTGTCAGTGCAGGAACGTATAATGAAATTTTAACAATGCATGGAACAACGATGATTTTCTTAGCCGCAATGCCGCTTCTTTTTGCCATGATGAATGCAGTTGTTCCGCTGCAAATTGGAGCTCGAGATGTAGCATTTCCATTTTTAAATTTGTTAGGTTTTTGGCTGTTTGCCTTTGGGGGACTCTTTTTAAATCTAAGCTGGTTTTTAGGAGGAGCACCTGATGCAGGTTGGACATCATATGCTTCGCTGTCTATTGCATCACCTGGTCACGGAATTGATTTTTATGCGATAGGTTTGCAGATTTCGGGAGCCGGGACATTGATTTCAGGTATCAACTTTCTCGTGACAATCATTAACATGAGGGCGCCAGGTATGACTTATATGCGTATGCCGCTGTTTACGTGGACGACGTTTGTTGCATCAGCTCTTATTTTGTTTGCGTTTCCAGCACTAACGGTTGGATTGTTTTTAATGATTTTTGACCGCTTATTCGGTGGAAACTTTTTTGACGCCACAATGGGTGGAAACACCATTATCTGGGAACATCTTTTCTGGATATTCGGTCATCCGGAAGTATATATTTTAATTCTTCCAGCGTTTGGTGTTTTCTCTGAAATTTTACCTACTTTTTCAAGAAAGAGATTATTCGGGTACTCGTCGATGGTTTTTGCTACCGTATTAATCGGATTTTTAGGGTTCATGGTATGGGCTCACCACATGTTTACAACCGGACTTGGTCCGATTGCAAATGCCATTTTTGCTGTCGCTACGATGGCTATCGCCGTTCCAACTGGAATTAAAATTTTCAACTGGCTGTTTACGCTTTGGGGAGGAAGTATTGAGTTTACGTCTCCAATGCTGTATGCTGTCGCCTTTATTCCATCATTTGTTATCGGGGGAGTAACAGGAGTTATGGCAGCTGTAGCACCTGCAGATTATCAATTTCAAGATTCTTATTTTATCGTTGCCCACTTCCATTACGTTATCGTAGGCGGTGTCGTATACGCTATATTAGCGGGTGTCACATACTGGTGGCCAAAAATGTTTGGGAAGATGTTAGATGAAAAGTTAAGCAAAGCAACGTTCTGGCTCTTTTTGATTGGTTTCCACTTAACGTTCTTTATTCAGCATTTCTTAGGTCTAATGGGAATGCCTCGCCGCGTATGGACGTTCTTGCCTAATCAAGGTCTCGACCTTGGGAATGCAATCAGTTCATCAGGAGCTGCTTTCATGGCGGTTGCTACGCTCATTTTACTGTTTAATATTATAAAAACAACTGCCAAAGGACAAAAGGTAGGAGGAGACCCTTGGGGAGACGGACGCACATTAGAATGGGCTATTTCATCTCCGCCTCCAGAGTATAACTTTAAACAAACGCCGCTTGTACGCGGGTTAGATGCATATTGGATTGAAAAAATGGCAGGAAATAAAGAAATGACGCCAGCCGAACCTCTTGGTGATATTCATATGCCAAACTCGTCGTTTATTCCATTTATGATCTCGCTTGGAATGTTTATTGCAGGGATTGGATTTTTGTATCGAAATGACCATGCGTGGGGAGATATTGTGGGGATTATTGGAATGATCGTCATGTTTTTATCGATGTTCTTCCGTTCATGGATTGATGATCACGGCTTTCATATTCATAAAGAAGACTTAGTTGATGATGACAAGGAGGCGAAGATGTAATGGAGACTGAACAAAAGCTAACTGCTGAAACTTTCCCTGCTTCGCCTGAAAAAGCAACGCTCGAAGGGAAAAATAAATTTACTGGCTTTTGGCTCTTTCTAGGCGGAGAGACGGTTTTGTTTGCTTCACTTTTTGCTACTTATTTAGCTTTGCGCAACTCAACGATGTCAGGACCTAAGCCGGAAGAATTGTTTGATATTAAGCTTGTTTTTGCAGCCACGATGATTTTATTAACAAGTTCACTAACAAGCGTATATGCTATGTATCATATGAAAAATTTTGAATTTAAAAAGATGCAGCTATGGTTAGGCGTTACGTGGCTTTTAGGTTTAGCTTTCTTAGGATTAGAAATTTATGAGTTCAGGCATTATGTTCATGAAGGGCATACGTTCACAAGCAGCGCATTCGGTTCTTCTTTCTATGCGCTAGTTGGAACTCACGGAGCTCACGTAACGTTTGGATTGCTTTGGATTGGTTCTTTAATGATTCGAAATGCGAAGCGGGGGTTAAACTTATATAACGCTCCTAAATATTATGTCGCAAGTTTATACTGGCACTTTATCGATGTTGTGTGGGTCTTTATTTTCACGGTTGTATATTTAATGGGAATGGTGGGATAAGCTGATGACGACAAATCAATCAAACTCAGATAACCCAAGGCTCAATTTAGAGTATCGCAAAAAAAGAAACGCAGAAGATATGAAGATGCAAGTTGTCTCTTTTGCGATGATGCTGTTTTTAACACTAATTGCTTTTTTTGCGGTTTATCAAGAGTTTAGCGGATGGTACATTATGCCGGTGATTGTGCTCTTGGCCGTTGTTCAAGTCATCTTTCAACTTTATTATTTCATGCATATGAACCACAAAGGACATACCATACCAGCATTTTTCTTGTATTCAGGCGTATTGGTAGCTCTTTTAACCATTTTAGCTTTTGTAACCATTATTTGGTGGTAAAGAGAAGGGCTGGCATGCGCCAGTCCTTTTCATCATCTGTAGAAGGAGGAATAGACGTTGATTAACAATTTGCAGATGTTTGGTTTTGAAGCACTTTGGAGTCCTTACTATTTTTTAACCATTTGTCTGGTGACCATCTTATATTTTTTCATCGTTGGTAGATGGAGAGGGAATTTTATGGGAGCGGAGGCCGTAAACAGAAAAACAAAAGCATATTTTATTATTAGCATGGTTCTTTTATATATATGTAAAGGAGGACCCGTAGATTTACTAGGGCATTTTATGTTTAGTGCTCACATGACGCAAATGGCCATCGTTTACTTGGTGATTCCTCCGCTTTTTATTTTAGGAATTCCGCCGTGGCTAGCTCGTTCTGTTATTTATGTAAAAGGGGTTAAACATGTTTTTAAATTCTTTACAAAGCCTTTAATTGCTCTGCTATTATTTAATGGGTTATTCTCTTTGTATCATATTCCGCTGCTTTTTGATGTTATTAAAACGAATATGATGCTCCACGGAATCGTGAGTGTTGTATTATTTATCGCTGCATTTTGCATGTGGTGGCCACTTGTTAATCAGCTAGAAGAAGAACAAACGCTAAGTTCTTTAAAAAAACTTGGATACATTTTTGCAGATGGTGTACTCCTTACTCCAGCATGCGCGCTGATTATTTTTGCAAATCACTCTTTATATGCGACGTATACAGACTCAAGCGCTTGGGTACAAGCTCTTTCCCTTTGTGTACCGCCTTCTATGATTGCAAGTTTAGGGCAGCTTGCTCCCGAGATGTTTAATACGCTGCCGCCCGTGGAAGATCAGCAGCTAGGGGGCGTTATTATGAAGATCATTCAAGAAATTGTGTATGGAACGGTTTTAGGCTTTATTTTTTTTCAGTGGGCTCGAAAAGAACGAGAGAAAGATACGTACATGCCTGATTTTAGTGAACGTCAAGATATAAAAGCAAAGGAGATTCCATCTACTCCTCCTTTGAATTAAAAACAGATTGCCACATAACTACATTAATCCAATCTAAAGACAAACAAATGAGATAAAGGAGCTGAACCGCTTGTGACACCGCAGTTGATTTCCAGGCAAGGCTTCGCTTTCCACGAGCGGGCGCTGAGCCTCCTCGTCGCTTGCGCTCCTGCCGGGTCTCATCTGTGCCGCTTTTCCGGTAGGAGTCTTTGCCTTGCTCTCTGATCAACAGCTAGAAGCAGCTACACGAAACCTATGTTCAATATGACAACAAAAAACGAACTACCAATCAATAATTTTGATTAGTAGTTCGCATTTAACTTCAACTAACATACTTTTGTCTCAGCCTCTTTTACTTCTATAGCTGAACGGTTTCAAGCTGTGATTTGATTTGTGTTAATATCTTTTCACACTGTTCTACAAGGGATGGCGGAAAGTATTCGCCGTCTCCATATTCTACACCGTGAGGATAATAATGTTTGCCTAGTAGAGGTGTCATAAGATGAATAACAGCATGCCTGCCCCCTACGTCGCCTGAAATAGCATGTCCTTGTACTCGCAAATAGAAGGTATCTCGCTGAAACTCGAATTTTCGATCGTACGTGACGCGTTCATAATCCCATTGTCCGGCGCGGACCAGACCAAATTGATGCATAATCTCATCTAATAAATCTAAATCAACCTTTAATGAATCAAATTTTGCATATTCAAATTTCATATGAACTCCCTCCCAAAACAGATATACCCCAATTAAATCATAAGCCGAATGGATAAAACTTGCAATATCTAATAAGGAAAAATGTAAACGTTATCTATTTTTATTTAAACGTTTTAAATACGAAAGTTTACTAAAAAGTTGGTCACACTATAAAACGAACACACGATGTAAAGGAGGATAAAACAATGAAAACTGTACAAGAGGTAATGACAGCTGATACGGAAACATGCACCACGCTTGATAACGTATATGAAGTAGCAGTGAAAATGAAGGAATGGAATGTAGGAGCAATTCCAATTGTCGATAGAGATCAGCTAGTAGGAATGATTACAGATCGAGACTTAGTTATAAAAGGCATTGCAGAAAAGAAGCCAAATTCAAGTAAAGTAACGGATGTTATGAGTGAAGAGCTTATAACTATTACAGCGGAAGCCTCTGTAGAAGAAGCTTCTAAGCTTATGGCTCAACATCAAATCCGTCGTCTTCCCGTTGTGGAAAATCAAAAGCTAGTAGGGATTGTATCGCTAGGTGATTTATCAACGTTTCGCTATGCAAATGAACGTGCAGGAGAAGCGCTCTCAGACATTTCACAACAAACGCATTAAAAAGCGAAAGCCAACTGTTTGCAGTATATTCGTAAATAGTTGGCTTTTTCTTTTGTTTCCTTCATACCGATAGCTATTTTTTTTTGAATGCATGTATAATAGAGATAAAAATAAGTTAAACAGGTAAAGAAAACAGGTGTAAGGAGAGGAAGAAAAGCTGAAAAAAGTTATTTTTATTCTCGTATTAATAGTGGCATTTGTATACGCGGAGGATTATTTACCTCAGCTAGAAAAATATCTAACGGGTCAAAATATTGAGCAAAACCAAACGGATTCCAAAAGTCAGCCCACACAAGAAGTGGCTTCTTATGAAAAACAAAGTGAAAATATGATGAGGCTCATTGGAGATCATTCAGAACAGTTAATTGGAATGCTTGGAGAGCCGGATCGTATTGATTCTTCTGCATATGGCTATGACTGGTGGATTTACAAAAAGAATCGTCAAACGTATGCGCAGGTAGGAGTAGAAAATAATCAAGTCGTATCTGTATACGTCATTGGCTCAAAAACAAATACAGATCCTTTTGAGATTGGTGAGAAGCGAGAGGAAGTAGAAAAAAGAGTTTCACTTTCATCCGAACTCACGCTTCAGAAAGGCGGAAATGAATACCGATTTCGTCTGAGTGAAGAGGATATGAAAATGCGTCCCATTATTAAATATGGAGATGTATACGTCCAACTATATTTTGATCAGTTCCTTAATACAATCTCAAGTATTCGAATTATGGACATGGACACGCTATTAAAACAGCGCCCGTACGAAATTGTTTATCGCGGCGAGCTTCCAACAGCTCCGTCATTGACATTGGAGGAGTGGAAAAGTGTCCAAGAAGGAGAAGAGCAGCAAATTATCGATATTACAAATGTAATTCGAGACCGGTTTCAGCTGTCACCTTTAGCTTGGGACGAAGCCACTGCTGGAGTAGCTTATTTACACAGCAAAGAAATGAGCGACTTAAACTATTTCTCTCACGTTTCACCAGCACAAGGTGATTTAGGCAACCGTCTGCAAAAAGGTGATGTAGTATATCGTATCGCGGGCGAAAATATTGCCTCGAATTATCAGGATGGAATCGCTGCGGTTGAAGGGTGGCTTAATAGTGAGGGACATCGTAAGGCTTTACTCAATAAAGAGTTTACGCGTCTTGGTGTAGGTGTATATGAGAAATATTACACGCAAAACTTTATCACTCCGATGAATGAATAGTAAGATTAAAACTTCCTTTTGAAAATAGGTCTACTCTTGTCCTCTTTCTCATAAGTTTTAGTAGAGGTTAGAGGAGGGACGAGAATGAAAGGAAGAATAGTAGGAATATTGCTCGTACTTTTCTTTGCATATACGACTACTGTACATGCAGCTGAAGGGCAGTGGGAAAAGCTTGATAACTTATCTGATCAAACGCTATCGCTTGTAGAGCAAAAGGAGTATAAAGCAGCCCAACATTTGTTCAGAAACTTTTCGAATGAATTTACCAGTCTCAATACAGCTTCTTTGGGCGTTTCGGCCGAAGATATACGTATTTTAACTCTTTGTTATGAACAGGTAGAAAGGTCTCTTTTATCTTCTGATTCCAGTGATGAAGAACGTCTTCAAAAAGCTACTCAATTTCGATTGTTAGTCGATGCGCTGCACAGCAAGCATCAGCCTATGTGGACTGAGCTCGAAGGCAGTATGCTAGCAACATTTAAAGAGATGCGAAATGAAGCGGTAAAAGGAGAACAAGCGGCTTATGAAGCGCAGCTTAAGCAATTTTTGAAGGAATATGATATGATCTTACCGAGCGCGCAGGTAGACGTGTCGTCTCCCTACGTACAGCGTGTGAGCGCGGACGTTCACTTTTTACAAACTGAAGGAACGCCAAGTGAGATTAACGATGAGCAGTTTAACCAAATGGAACAAAACTTAAAAGATTTTTTTGAACAAGTAAAAGAAAATCGTACAGACCCGTCTTTTATTTGGGTTACAATTACCACCGGAAGTATTATTATTGCTACACTTTTTTATGTAGGAGCGCGAAAATATTTTGCTGACCAGAAAAGAAAGTCAGCTAGAGGGCGTAATGATTGACGTAAAAGCGCAGAATTGTCTAAAATAAAAGAGTAGTCAAACACATAATGAAAGGTGTGGGTAAATGAGCTTTTTGATTTATTTTCTCATTATTATCCTTGTGCCAATTTGGGCACAGTTTAAGGTGAGAAGTGCTTACAAAAAATATTCACAAGTAAGCAACTCATCAGGAATGACAGGCGCAGAAGTGGCAAGAAAAATTTTGGATGAAAACGGGTTGTACAACGTTCACGTAGAGCCTGTAGGCGGATTTTTATCGGATCACTACGATCCTCGTTCAAAAGTAATTCGTTTATCAGAAGACAACTATTACGGAACGTCTGTCGCGGGCGCTGCCGTTGCGGCTCACGAAGTGGGACACGCGATTCAAGACAAAGAAAACTATTCGTTTTTACGTCTTCGCCACTCCCTTGTGCCGGTGGCAAGCCTTGGATCAAACGCTTCTTGGATTTTAATTATGATTGGAATTATCGCGTCGATTAAGCCGTTGCTATTGTTAGGTATTATTTTCATGGCAGCAGCGGTCGTATTCCAAGTTGTAACACTGCCTGTTGAATTTAACGCTTCAAGCCGAGCGATGACGCAAATCGTCTCAGTCGGAGCGATTCGAAATGACGAAGAGCGCGAGACGCGTAAAGTGCTTAACGCAGCGGCTTTAACATACGTAGCAGCCGCAGCAGTAGCGGTTCTTGAGTTGGTTCGTTTAATCATGATTTATACAGGAATGAATAACGACGACTAATAAAAAAATACCGCATTAGCGGTATTTTTTTATCTTTCAAGCGGTTTTTTATTTTCATCAAGGGTAAATCCTTCGCCTAAGACATCATGAACATCCGTAACTGCAACGAATGCGTGTGGATCTACAGAAGTAATAACTTGCTTTAAACGGAAAATTTCATTTTTACTAACCACGCAGTATAGTACGTTGGTATCTTGCTTAGAAAAAGAACCTTGTCCTTTTAAAATCGTCACGCCTCGATCCATTTCTTTCATAATTTTATCCGATATGGCTTCGTTATGATTTGAAATGATCGTTGCTCCTTTGGCGGCATACGCGCCGTCTTGCATAAAGTCAATAACCCGTGCAGCGACAAAGACTGCAACAAGTGTGTACATAGCTTCTCGGTAGGATAAATAAATGAGAGACGCACTAATCACAATAAAGTCAAAAAGAAACATCGTTTTTCCCATATTCCACCCGATATATTTTTGAACAACACGTGCGATGATATCGACTCCTCCTGTTGTTCCTCCAAACCTGAAAATAATGCCAAGACCCACTCCAATAAAAACACCGGCAAAAAGAGCTGCTAGAGTCATATCATGACGCAGGGGCATATTCACCGGGAAGCGCTGGAATATCCATAAAAATAGCGATAAGCTAACGACTCCGAGCATGGTATAAATAAATGCTGTTCTCCCTAATAGTTTCCACCCTACAAAAAACAAAGGAATATTTAACACTAAGTTAGAATAAGAGGGATCAATGTTAAATAAGAAAAATAAAAGCAGGGTAATGCCTGTGAATCCACCTTCAGCTAAATTGTTTTGCATGTTAAAATTAACAAGTCCAAACGCAAATATGGCAGCACCAAGCAGTATAAAAATAATATTTTTAAATCTGAGACCTTTCATACTTACAAACCTCCTATGACCGTTTTTGCACTACCTTATCATAAAGGAATATATTTCATTTCGTAAATAACTATCGAAAAGATTTTTGAAAATAGTAAAAAGTGATGATGTTTCTTCTAGTGCTATGTATTAGTAGTATCCTCAATTCGTAAAATATAGACAGATTTTTGAGAATTAAGGGAAACGCGAGGAATATTGTGAAAGAGCATCTGACAAAGGCTTGGTAAGAAGAAGTAATTACACTAAATAATTTGAAGTAAAGATGTTATAATAGTAAGCTGAGTGTACTTCTAAAAGAGGTGAAATAAAAAGATGTCAAAAAAAACGATGGAGCAAATGCAGCAAGAAGTTGATGCATATATTAGCCAATTTAAAGAAGGATATTTTAGTCCTCTTGCTATGCTTGCGCGAATGTCGGAAGAAGTGGGCGAATTATCGCGCGAAATTAACCACTATTATGGTGAAAAGCCGAAGAAAACGACTGAAGCAGAACGTACGGTCGAAGAAGAAATGGGCGACATTTTATTTGTATTAATTTGCTTTGCAAATTCATTAAATATTGATTTACAAGAAGCGCATGATCGCGTTATGAATAAATTTAATACGCGTGACAAAGATCGCTGGACGAAAAAAGAAGACTAAGGAGAGAAAAAGAATGGACAAAATTCGAATTGTACTTGCAGGACCAAGAGGTCGTATGGGAAAAGAAGCTGTATTATTAATAGAAGAAACAGAGCATTTTGAATTAGTAGCAGCGGTAGATCGTATCAATGAAGGAAAATACATAAGTGATATTGAAGGAATGCCAAATGTACAAGCGCCAATCTACACGGATATTGAAAAATGTTTTCAAGACGTTAAGGCAGATGTTTTAGTTGACTTGACAACACCTGAAATTGGGCGCGTTCATACTAAAACAGCCCTAACATATGGAGTAAGACCTGTTGTAGGAACCACTGGCTTTTCAGAAGAAGATTTAAAAGAATTAAAGCAGCTTGCTGAAGAGAAGGAACTTGGCTGTATCATTGCACCTAATTTTGCGATTGGCGCTATTTTAATGATGAAGTTTTCACAAATGGCAGCTAAATACTTTGATGATGTTGAAATTATTGAAATGCATCACGATCAAAAGTTAGATGCACCATCAGGAACAGGCTTAAAAACAGCGGAGCTTATCAGTGAAGTTCGTGAAGCAAAAAAACAGGGTCATCCTGAGGAAAAAGAATTGCTAGAAGGGGCGCGCGGTGCAGATTATGAAGGAATCCGCCTACATAGCGTACGCCTGCCAGGGCTGATTGCTCACCAAGAAGTAATGTTCGGAGGATTTGGACAAACATTAAAAATCCGTCATGATTCATACAACCGTGCTTCTTTTATGTCAGGTGTGAAGCTAGCTGTTGATACAGTTATGAACGTAGACACACTTGTATATGGATTAGAAAATATTATTGACTAAGGAGCGAGAAAAATGAAAATCGCCTTAATTGCACATGATAAAAAGAAAAATGATATGGTACAATTCACAACAGCCTATCAAGCGATTTTACAGGAACATTCGCTGTTCGCAACAGGAACAACAGGAACGCGTATTTCAGAAGCAACAGGTTTGAAGGTTCACCGCTTTCAATCAGGGCCGCTTGGAGGAGATCAGGAGATAGGAGCTTTAATTGCTCAAAATGAAATGGATATGGTTATTTTTTTCCGCGATCCGTTAACAGCTCAGCCTCATGAACCTGATATTTCAGCTCTGATGCGCCTATGTGACGTCTATGCGGTTCCTCTTGCAACGAATATGGGAACAGCAGAGATTTTAATTCATGGACTTGAACGAGGCGATTTGCATTGGCGTTCAATTATAAAAAAATAGGGTGAAGATAATGAAAGAAACAATAGATATCCTTGCCTTTGGTGCTCATGCCGATGATGTAGAAATCGGTATGGGTGGAACCATTGCAAGAATGAGTGAACAAGGTTTGAAGGTAGTTATTTGCGATTTGACGCAAGCTGAACTTTCTTCAAATGGAACGGTTGAAATTCGAAAACGAGAAGCGTCCAAAGCTGCTGATGTCTTAGGTGTTCATGAGCGAATTCATCTGCATTTGCCAGACAGAGGTTTGGTTTTAAAGGCAGAGTATATAGCTGAAATTGCATCAGTCATTCGCACGTATCAACCAAGGATTATATTTGCTCCTTACTTTGAAGATCGTCATCCTGATCATGGAAATTGTGCAAAGCTTGTAGAAGAGGCCATGTTTTCCGCTGGCGTTAAAAATTATATCGATTATAAAAAGCAAAAAGCTCATCGTGCTGAGTCTCTTTATTTCTATATGATAAATGGATTTCATAAGCCAGATTTTATCGTAGATGTATCAAGCACGTTTCAAAAGAAAGTAGCTAGTCTAGAGGCTTATGAAAGTCAATTTATAAAAACAGCAGATACGTTTGATACGCCGCTGGTAAACGGATATATTGAAACGGTAGAGAGCAGAGAGAGATTATTTGGCAAAGAAGTCGGGGTAGCATACGGTGAAGGTTTTTTATCTAAAAAACCGATTTTGATGTACGACGATTTAGTAGGTGGAAAATAAATGAAGTTAAAAATTGGTATTACATGTTATGCTTCCGTTGGAGGTTCAGGAGTGGTAGCAACGGAGCTAGGGAAGCTGCTGGCTGAAAAGGGGCACGAAATTCATTTTATTTCCTCTAGCATGCCTTTTAGATTGACGAAAGTATATCCAAATATTTATTTTCACGAAGTAGATGTAAATCAGTACTCCGTCTTTAAATACCCTCCGTATGATCTCGCTTTATCCAGTAAAATGGCTGAAGTGGCTAAAAGAGAAAAGCTTGACATTATTCATACGCACTATGCAATCCCCCATGCCGTTTGCGGGATTTTAGCTAAACAAATGGTGGAGCACGAAGTGAAAATTGTGACGACTCTTCATGGGACAGATATTACGGTTCTAGGAGAGGATCCATCGTTAAAAGATTTAATTAAATTTGGAATTGAGAAATCAGATGCAGTGACTGCTGTATCTCAGTCACTTGTTGATCAAACTCACCATTTAATTAGTCCAGATAAAGAAATTGAAACGATGTATAATTTTATTGATGAACGAGTTTATCATAAAAAAGAAGTGCAGTATTTAAAAGCGGAGTATGGCATATTAGAAAATGAAAAAGTCGTTATTCATATTTCAAACTTTCGTCAAGTCAAACGAGTTACAGATATAGTCAAAACATTTGCTATTATTAATAAAAAGCTTCAGTCTAAGCTGCTGCTTGTAGGGGACGGCCCTGAAATGACGGTTGTGTCTCAATTAGTAAGAGAGCTAAATCTTCAAGATTCTGTGTTATTTCTTGGGAAACAAGAAAATGTAGCAGAATTATATTCGATTAGCGATTTAAAACTGTTATTATCTGAAAAAGAAAGCTTTGGGCTTGTACTTTTAGAAGCTATGGCTTGTGGTGTTCCATGCATCGGAACAAATATAGGCGGAATTCCCGAAGTAATTGAACACGAAAAAACAGGATATATTTGCGAAGTGGGAGACGTCGAAGAGGCAGCGAGCAAAGCAATTCAGCTACTTGAAAATGAACAGCTGCATCACCAAATGAGGGAAGCGTCTCTAAGCGCAGTTAATCATAAATTTCATTCAACAGAGATTGTGAGTCAATATGAAAAACTTTATTATAAATTGGTACAGGGTTGAAGAATGGAGGAAGTTATGAAAGAACCGTTCATTCATCCGCTTTATATTATTGAAAAACTGGAGACAGCCGGTTACGAAGCGTATTTTGTTGGAGGAGCGGTCCGGGATCTCATTTTAAATCGGACGATTGGAGATATTGATATCGCTACGTCAGCTAGGCCTGAACAAGTGATGGAACTCTTTCCTAAGACGATTCATGTAGGAATCGAGCATGGTACGGTTGTCGTTGTCCATGAGAACGAGACCTATGAGGTAACCACTTTTCGCTCTGAGGGAGAATATGATGATTTTCGTCGTCCCTCGTCCGTTACGTTTATTTCGTCTCTGATAGAAGATTTGCAGCGTCGCGATTTTACAATCAATGCAATGGCTATGAATGCAAAAGGAGAAATCATTGATCCATTTAATGGAAGAGAAGATTTGCGAAATCAGTTAATTCGCACTGTCGGAAATGCTAAAGAACGCTTTCATGAAGATGCTCTTCGTATGATGAGAGCCGTTCGCTTTGTCAGTCAGCTGGCGTTTTCGCTGTCTGATCAAACTAAAAGAGCCATTCAGCAATACGGTGAACTGCTGAGGCATGTTTCTATTGAACGCATTACAGTTGAATTCGAAAAAATGCTGAGCGGAAAGCGTCCGTCTTTAGCATTAGCACTTGTAGCAGATACGGAGCTGTATCGCTACTTGCCCCAACTGAATGTAGATCCGCAAAAATTCCGATCTGTTTGTGCACACGATTGGATGATGCTTCAGCGAGTATCGGAGTCATGGACACTTCTGGTACATCTACTCGACATTCAAGACAAGCAGGCATTTTTTAAAAGCTGGAAATTATCTAATAAGCAAATTAAAGATATTCAGCTTCAGTCTATTGGTCTTCGAGACGTTTTGGAAAATGGATGGTCAAAACGCATCATGTATACCATTGGAGAGCAGGCCAGCGTGAGCGTGAATCGTATTTTACAACTTCTTCGAAGCAATGAGTATATGAATGAACATGAGCTTCTTTACATCTATAGCGAGCTGCCTATTCATTCTTTAAAAGATTTAGATATAAATGGTCAAGATCTGTTAGTGTGGACAGGTAAAAAGGGTGGTCCATGGGTGTCTCAACTGTTAAAAGAAATTGAGGAGAAAGTTCTATACAATGAGTTAATGAACACGAAATCTTCAATAAGAAAGTGGGTGCAGTCTTGCAGTCAGATATAAGAAGAACACTGCTTGAAATGTTTACGAACGCAGATGGGGACTATGTGTCCGGCCAAAAGATCAGCGATTTATTAGGCTGTTCAAGAACAGCTGTATGGAAGCATATCGAAGAGCTACGAAAAGACGGCTATGAACTTGAAGCTGTTCGTAAAAAAGGCTATCGCATTGTTGGGAAGCCGAACAAAGTAAGCAGCAACGAGCTTTTATTAGGGCTCCAAACAACAAAAATCGGTCAGTATATTCATTATGAGGAAAGCGTGCATTCTACTCAAAAAATTGCTCATCGAATTGCTCAAGATGGAGCCAAAGAAGGAACGGTCGTAGTTGCTGAAGAGCAAACGGCAGGGAGAGGAAGACTTGATAGAGCGTGGTATTCCCCAAAATATACTGGTGCCTGGATGAGTATTATACTGCGTCCTTCTATCCCTCCGCAGCAGGCTCCTCAGCTGACTCTACTATCAGCAGTGGCTGTTGTACAGGCCATTCAAGAAGTGACGAACCTTTCTCCAGACATTAAATGGCCTAATGATGTTTTATTAAATGGGAAGAAGCTAGTTGGGATTTTAACAGAAATGCAGGCTGATTTTGACCGGATTCATTCGGTCATCATAGGAATCGGCATCAATGTGAATCAGCAGGAAACGGATTTTAATGAACAAATCAAACACATTGCCACATCTTTACGTATTGAAAAAGGTGAAGAAATTAATCGTGCGGCTTTGATGCAAGCGTTTTTCTTAAAGTTAGAAACCCTTTACGAAGAATACTTAAAAAATGGCTTTGGTTTAATTAAAGTTCTTTGGGAAACGTATGCGATCAGTATTGGAAAGCGAATTATAGCACGCACGATGACAGCCAACATTGAAGGCTTTGCAAAAGGTATAACAGATGAAGGCGTTTTATTGATTGAAGATGATGAAGGAGTTATACACCGAATTCATTCTGCAGATATTGAGCTCTCTGCTAAAAAATAGTAGAAAAATAAAGAAATTTTTATTATAATACGAGTATCAAGGTAGTATCGCAAGAACTTCACTTGATACTCGTTTGTTTATTTTTAATACGACAATAAATCTGCCTTGATCCATTAAGGACTAGGACAGAGGGATGACGCGTAGGTAAGCACATTAGGTAAAGTGTGCTTTTTATAGATCAAGTCTGTCAAAGTCCTTCTTCCTTTTATAGGTAGAAGGACTTTTTGTGTGCAGACGTGCGCTCATCTCCTCTGAGAAGGAGGAGAAAGTTAGTGAAAACAAAATTAGATTTTTTACGTATGAAACAAAACAATGAACCAATTGTGATGCTGACTGCGTACGATTATCCGTCAGCTAAGTACGCTGAGGAAGCAGGCGTAGACATGATTTTAGTAGGCGATTCTCTAGGAATGGTCGTTTTAGGATATGACTCTACGATTCCTGTAACGGTAGATGATATGATTCATCATACAAAAGCGGTTAAAAGAGGAGCTGCTGATACATTTATCGTCACCGACATGCCATTTATGTCCTATCACGTGTCGAAAGAAGACACGATGAAAAATGCTGCTCGTATTATGCAGGAAAGCGGAGCTCATGCTTTAAAAGTAGAAGGTGCAAAGGATGTTCTTTATACAATTTCAGAATTGACGCAAGCTGGTATTCCGGTTGTTGCACATCTCGGGTTAACTCCTCAGTCTGTCGGTGTCCTGGGCGGTTATAAAGTGCAGGGAAAAGAAGCGAAAGAAGCCAAACAGCTAATCCAAGACGCTATCAAGTGTGAGCAGGCGGGAGCTATTGCTGTTGTATTAGAATGTGTTCCTAAACAAGTAGCAAAACAAGTAGCTGAACGCTTGAGCATTCCAACAATCGGAATTGGAGCAGGAGCTGACACGGATGGTCAAGTACTTGTATACCACGATGTATTAACGTACGGAGTAGAGCGTGTACCAAAATTTGTTCAGTCATTTGCGAAAATAAATGAGCCTATTTTACAGGGGCTTTCTCAGTATGTAAGTGAAGTGAAAAAAAGAGAGTTTCCGAAAGAAGCACATACTTTTTCAATGAAAGAAGAGCAGTTAACGGCACTGTACGGAGGGAAATAAGATGAAAGTCATTACAACAATTAAAGACATGCAGCAGGAGATGAAAAAAGAAAAGCAGCTTGGACGCTCAATTGGATTTGTCCCGACGATGGGCTACTTGCATGAAGGCCATGCTACTTTGCTTGGAGCAGCCCGCACAGAAAATGAAGTAGTGGCGCTAAGTATTTTTGTGAACCCGACTCAATTTGGACCAAATGAAGATTTTGATACGTATCCAAGAGATTTTGAGCGCGATGAGCGCGTGGCAAAAGAAGCTAACGTCGACTATTTATTTTATCCTTCAGTAGAGGAAATGTATAAGTTAAGCCGTTCAGTTGCTATAACCGTGACAGATCGTGTAGACGTATTGTGTGGACAGAAGCGCCCCGGTCATTTTGACGGAGTAGCCACGGTACTAACAAAGCTTTTTCACATTGTAACACCAGATCGTGCATACTTTGGTAAAAAAGATGCACAGCAAGTTGCTGTAGTAGATGGCCTAATTGAAGACTTTAATTTCCCAGTGGAGCTTAGAGCAGTAGATACGGTGAGAGAAGCAGATGGATTAGCTAAAAGTTCTCGTAACGTATATTTAACAGATAAAGAAAGAGAAGAGGCACCTGTTTTATTTAAGAGTTTACAAAGCGCTCTGCAGCTTCTTGAAAGCGGAGAGAAGCACGTAGAAATTATTAAACAGGCCATTCGAAAAGAAATTGAGCAATATACGAGCGGTAAAGTGGATTATATCGAGGTTTATACGTATCCAGGGCTAAAAACGATTAAACAAGCCGCTGGCAAAATCATCATTGCTTTAGCTGTTCAATTCTCTAAAGCTCGTTTAATTGATAATGTAATTGTAGACGTACAGGGGGATAACTAAATGTTTCGCACGATGATGAATGCTAAAATACACAGAGCTCATGTAACTGAAGCCAACTTAAATTATGTTGGCAGTATCACCATTGATGAAGATATCATCGACGCAGTAGGAATCGCAGCAAACGAAAAAGTCCAAATTGTAAACAATAATAACGGAGCTCGCTTGGAAACGTACGTTATTCCCGGCGAACGCGGGAGCGGCGTAGTTTGTTTAAATGGAGCTGCTGCAAGACTTGTGCAGCCTGGAGATATCATCATCATTATCTCTTATGCGCTCGTAGCAAATGAAGAAGTAGCTCACCATCATCCAACCGTAGCGATTATGAATGAGCAGAATAAAATCCAACAATTGCTTAAACAAGAACCAGCTGGTACAATTCTATAAGAACAGTCCCCCTTTATGAGGGGGATTTTTATTTGAATACATACGCTAGTAAGTGAACGGTATATACCTCTATACACACTAAAGTAAAACTTCTATGTATGGAAGCCTCTCTGTTTTTCACGAGAAGGAGTTGCGCTTTTAAAGCATATAGAGCAGGCTTTCACTTTATACTATAAAAAGACAGACTTGCGAGGTGTTGACCGTGAATAAACGCTTTGTTGTGGTAGATCTTGAAACGACGGGACATTCTCCAAAACAAGGAGATAAAATGATTCAATTTGCTGCTGTCATAGTAGAAGACGGCAAAATTGTTGAACGTTTTTCTAGTTTTTTAAATCCTGGTATGGATATTCCGCCTTTTATTACACAACTAACTAACATTCAAAATGATATGGTGAAAGATGCGCCTTTATTTGAAGAAATTTCACCTAAAATTATAGAATTGCTAGATGATGCTTATTTTGTTGCACATAATGTGGCATTTGATTTAACTTTTTTACAAGAAGAACTCTATCAGTGCGGAGAGGAGACGCTTTATAATTCAACCGTAGACACCGTCGAACTGGCTCGGATTCTGCTGCCTACAGTTGATGGGTACAAACTTAGCCAATTAGCTGAGTATTTACATATTGAACATGAAAACCCTCATCAAGCAGATAGTGATGCAGAAGTAACGGCACGTATTTTACTGTTACTAATTGAGAAATTAAAGAAGCTACCTCTAACAACCTTAAAGCAGCTGTATGCGCTAAGCTTGCACTTTAAAAGTGAAATTGGAGAACTGATTCAACAAGTTATAGATGATAAAAGTTATGCCGAGGATGGTTCTTATGAATTTATACATGGCATTGCGCTAAACAAATATCAGCCGCATTCAGCTAATGAAAAGCAGCACTCTCATACTTACGAAATATTTGAAACTGAAAAGCAAAAGCTGTTCCATCAGGCTCTGCCATTGTTTGAAGAACGAAAAGGGCAGTGGGAGATGATGAACTTTGTACAAGAGTGCTTTGCAGGTAATGAGCATGCTTTAATTGAAGCCGGGACCGGTATTGGTAAAACCTACGCTTATTTAGTTCCTGCCGTGTTTTATGCTTCTGTTCATCATCACCCAGTCATTATCTCGACTAACACGGTAACGCTTCAGCAGCAAATCATCGAAAAAGATGTGCCCATTCTAGAAAAGATTGTTCCGTTTCCTGTTACGGCAGCTGTTTTAAAAGGAAGAGAACACTACATTAGTATAAGAAAATTTATTCAGCTCTTAAAAGAGCGCAATAATAATTACGATGCGATCCTCACAAAAGCGAAGCTGCTTATTTGGCTGACGGAAACGGAAACGGGCGATAGCGATGAAATAAACCTGCCTTCTGGCGGCAAACTTTTTTGGGAACAGCTAAACGAAAGCAATCCGTCTCCAAGTGACTTTAAGCATCCTTGGAAACTTTATTCTTTTTATGAACGAGCGCAGAACAGAGCGCAAAATGCCCATATAGTAGTGACAAATCATCGCTTGCTGTTGATGGATGTGATGAGTAATCATGAGCTGCTGCCTGAGTATGAACAGATTATTATTGACGAGGCTCATCACTTAGAAGACATTGCTGGAGAAGAGCTGGGGGAGCGCTTAGATTATTTTGCGGTTCATGCGCTATTAAACCGAATCGGAACCATTCAAGACAAAGGGCTGTTAAAAAAAGTTCATCATACGTTTGTGAAATATAGTATCGAGCTTAACACTGAACTTCTTCAAAACCTGTTTGTGCAGCTTCATTCTGAGTGCGATGACTTATTTCGTTTGATTCATTCTTTTGTCCAAAAAAGAATCGGCAATCAGCAGGGCGAGATTGGAAGAAGCAGCTATCGATATAAAGTGGAAAAAGAGCATGGGCATTACTGGACGGCTATTCAAGAAGCAGCGTCGCGCATTCGTTTTTTAATTCACGATCTTTTTACATGGAATGATGGGGCAAGACATTCCTTTGACGAACTATATGACAAAGTCACAAAAAATGAACAGTCGTCTCTTCATGAATTTCAAACGGCTGTTAAAGGATTTGAACACATATCTCAGCAAATAGAAAAGCTTTTGTTCAAACAGCAGAGTCATCACGTAACGTGGTTTGAGATTGAACCAAAAGGAGCAGCGAATGCTACGTATATCTATAGTCAGCCTACCTCCATTGCCGATACGCTGGCTGATGAATTTTTCGCTAAGAAACAAAGCGTTATTTTAACATCGGCTACATTGACGGTGAATGGAACATTTGATTATTTAATTCAAGAGCTAGGGTTATATGACTTTCAGCCTGCTCAACTCATTCTCCCTTCCGAGTTTGATTATGAGAAGCAAGCTAGAGTCTATATTCCTCAAGATATGCCTGCTGTTAACGAAGTATCATTATATGAGTATAGCGCTATGATGGCAGAAAATATTCTTGACGTAGCTAAAGTAACAAATGGTCGTATGCTGGTGCTTTTTACTTCATATGACATGTTGAAAGCTACGTATGGTTATTTAAAAGAGTTAAACGATCTTGAAGAGTTTGTACTGCTCGGTCAAGGAGTCACAACTAGAAATCGTAATAGACTGCTAAAGGACTTCAGCCAGTTTGAGCATTCCATTCTATTAGGTACAAACAGTCTGTGGGAAGGAATTGATCTGCCAGGAGATTTATTATCATGCCTCGTAATTGTCAGACTTCCTTTTTCATCTCCAAATCAACCTCTGCTGACAGCTAAATTTGAGCAGATGAAAAAAGAAGGAAAAAGTCCTTTTATGAATTATTCACTTCCCCAGGCCGTTATCCGTTTTAAACAAGGATTTGGACGGTTGATTCGTTCCAAAAGTGACCGAGGAGCTATATTTATTTTTGATAATCGTATTACGCGAACAGCATATGGGTACCATTTCCTTCACTCACTTCCAAAAGTCCAGGTTGTTCAAAAAACGTTTTCGAATATATTACTGGACTACAAAGAATGGTGGAATGAAAAGACTTGAGCATACGCTTAAGTCTTTTTTTTATGCATACTGTTTCTTCACTTGAGAGACGATAGTAATATACTATGATAAGCAAATGAGGACAGTGTATGATTAAAATATTAATAAGTGCTGTACTGTTTTTTAGTTTTATGAACTGTTCGGTTTCAGCAGCCGTTATTAAAAACGTAGATTTTGGTTTACAAGCTGATGAAGTAGTGATCACCTTTTTACCTCTTTCAGCTGGAGAAGCGAGTCTGATTCAAGACGGAAGCGGTGAGACTATTTTGATAAATACCGGGAATGCATCTTCCTATCCCGAGCTAAAGAAGTGGTTGAAGCGATATAAAGTAAAAAAAATCAACCAATTAGTGATTACGAAACAGCAAAAGTACTATGATTCAAATGTTCAGCGAGCTGTGAATGATTATCATATAGAGCGTATTATTGTCCCGGCTCAGTACCAGGCGGAATTTCAAACAGAGAAGTGGAAAGAAAGTGATTTATTTCAGTTAACAAATAATATACACGTTGATGTCTTGCATGCATCGAAGCAAAAAACAGCGGCTATGGATCTATTATTTACGATCGGAGAACATCGGATTCTATATGCAATGAGCAGCTCAGATGAAGTAGAAGAAAAGTTTTTACGCATTCCTCTTACCCATGTAGATGTATTGAAAATTCCTAATTTTGGAGAGGGAACGTTTTTTTCGAATGCATTTTTGAAGCAATTAGATACACAGCTTGCGGTTGCGTTTACGAAACCAGGCCGTTCCTATTCCCCTCGACTGCTTTCAAATTTAACAGCTGAATGGATTGAATTATATGACGTAAGAGAGGGGAGCGCTTACTCTATTAAAATGTCGCTAAAATCCTATGATGTGATGAAATTTTCTGCAAAATAAATAAATTTCCTTTTGCAAAAAGAGGTAAATTCCTTATAATATTATATATGTTTACTTATTTATTCGGTTTTTACGCAAAACGTACAGATTGGATTGATGAGTGAAAAAGATGACGATGGTTTTTGATACCTGTTATAATACGGATATCGTCATTTTTGCGTCGTGATAGACGAGCTAGGAGGTTTACAATGGAAAGTAGGATTGAAGTATTATCAACTGTCCGCGTGGAAAATTCCTCGGATTTATATAAAATTGTTGATAGTTTGAATCGCACGTTGAAAAAGCAAGATTTGATGTTCGGATTAGCGTTAGATGAAGAAGATCAAAGCAAAGCTGTATTTACAATTTATCGTACATAAGTAGGGATTTTATGAAAAAGTTAATTATTGTAGCGGTAGCTGCTGTGCTTTTAATTATCGGGGGCATTTCTTTTAGCATTTATCACTCGTCCGTGAAGGATGTGCAGTCTGCTGAGGAAAAAGCAGCATCCCAAGCAAAAAAAGAATTTAATTTGAAATCTGTCACAAGCACCCAGCCATATTTCGGCAATCATGCATTTTATGTAGTAGAAGGTACAAACCGAAGCAATCAAAAGGTAATTGCTTGGATGCCTAAAAGCAAAAAACAAACAGCTGTTTTAAAGAAAGCAAGCAGCGGGATCACAAAAGAGAAAGCCATTTCCATTGTGAAAAATGATAAAAACCCGCAGGAAATTAAGTCGGTGCGCCTAGGCATTGAAAATAAAAAGCCGCTGTGGGAAGTAACATATGTGGATAAAGATAAGAAACATTTAACATACTATTATCTTGATTTCTCTAGCGGTGAATTTATAAAACGATACAGCTTATCTCAATCATAAATCGTTTATACCATATGAAATACCATATGTGTCATAATATAAGATTTCAGCGCTTTATGAAAATGAAGCCAATTTTTTATCTATAATCAGCCCGCGGGCTGATTATAGCTTTAGTTCATAGGGGGAGATTTTAGTGAAGTTAGCAAAACGTGTATCAGCATTAACGCCATCATCAACATTAGCGATTACAGCAAAAGCGAAAGAATTGAAAGCGGCTGGTCATGATGTGATTGGACTTGGAGCAGGGGAACCTGATTTTAATACGCCGCAGCACATTTTAGAAGCGGCTGTTACAGCAATGAATGATGGTCAGACAAAATATACGCCAGCAGGCGGCCTTGCACCATTAAAAGAAGCGGTAATTGAAAAATTCAAACGCGACCAAGGCCTGACGTATTCACCTTCTGAAATTATTGTTTGTACAGGTGCTAAGCACGCACTGTATACGTTATTTCAAGTTCTGTTAGACGAAGGTGACGAAGTGATTATCCCAACTCCTTACTGGGTAAGTTATCCTGAGCAAGTAAAGTTAGCAGAAGGTACACCAGTATTCGTTGAAGGTTCTGAAAATAACGAATTTAAAATCACACCTGAACAATTAGAAGCGGCTATTACTGCTAAAACCAAAGCTGTTATTATCAATTCACCAAGCAACCCAACAGGTATGATTTACACAAGAGAAGAGCTACAAGCTTTAGGAGAAGTTTGCTTGAAGCACGATATTTTTATCGTATCAGATGAAATTTATGAAAAGCTTGTGTATGGTCAAAATGAACATGTATCGATTGCACAGCTTTCACCAGCGTTAAAAGAAAAAACAATTATCATTAACGGTGTTTCTAAGTCACATTCCATGACGGGCTGGCGCATTGGATATGCAGCTGGTGATGCTACAGTTATTAAAGCGATGACAAACCTAGCGAGTCACAGCACGTCAAATCCAACATCTATTGCTCAATATGCAACAATTGCTGCTTATAACGGCACTCAGGAGCCGGTGGAAATGATGCGACAAGCTTTTGAAGAGCGTCTAAACGTAATTCATGAAAAGCTGATTAACATTCCAGGGTTCTCATGCTTAAAACCACAGGGTGCTTTCTACTTATTCCCTAATGCAATTGAAGCTGCAAAGTTAACTGGTTTTGATACAGTTGATGCATGGGTAGAAGCTATTTTAGAAGAAGAGAAGGTAGCGCTAGTGCCTGGTTCAGGATTCGGTTCACCTGAAAATGTACGTCTTTCTTATGCTACATCACTAGATCTGCTAGAAAAAGCAGTGGAACGCATCCATTCATTTATGACTCGTCATATGAAATAAAAAAGATTATATTTAAAAACAAAGGAGCCTTTTAGCACAAATCACACGTGTTAGAAGGCTCTTTTTGTTTGTTACTTGTTATTATGTTTGTCGAAATGTATAATAGGATGGCATACATAATTACGAAATGTAAGTTTTTTGGAGGGATATTAATCGTGAAAATTACGATTTCAGAAGCAAGCAAGCATGTAGGAAAAGAAGTAACAATTGGTGCTTGGTTAGCGAATAAACGTTCAAGTGGTAAAATTGCCTTTTTACAGCTGCGCGATGGATCAGGATTCATGCAAGGGGTAGTTGTAAAAGCTGAAGTAGAAGAAGAAACTTTTAAATTAGCTAAATCTATGACGCAAGAATCATCACTATATGTAACAGGTGTGGTGCGTGAAGATGAGCGCTCACCGTTTGGCTATGAGTTAACAGTTACAAGCCTTGAAGTTATTCATGAAGCTGTTGATTATCCAATTACGCCAAAAGAACATGGAACAGAGTTCTTAATGGATAACCGTCATTTATGGCTCCGTTCTAAACGTCAACATGCTGTTATGAAGGTTCGTAACGAAATTATTCGTGCAACGTACGAATTCTTTAACGAAAACGGGTTTACAAAAGTAGATCCTCCAATCCTAACAGGAAGTGCTCCTGAAGGAACAACAGAATTATTCCACACGAAATATTTTGAGGAAGATGCATATCTTTCTCAAAGTGGACAGCTTTATATGGAAGCAGCGGCAATGGCGCTCGGAAAAGTATTTTCATTCGGTCCAACGTTCCGCGCTGAAAAATCTAAAACACGTCGTCATTTAATTGAGTTTTGGATGATTGAACCAGAGATGGCTTTCTACCAATTCGAAGATAACTTGAAAGTACAGGAAGAGTATGTGTCTCATGTCGTACAGTCTGTTTTAACAAACTGTAAGTTAGAGTTAAATGTACTAGGCCGTGATACATCTAAGTTAGAACAAATTAAAGCGCCATTCCCTCGTATTTCGTACGATGAGGCTCTTAAATTTTTACATGAAAAAGGATTTACAGACATTCAGTGGGGAGATGACTTTGGAGCACCGCATGAAACGGCTATCGCAGAAAGCTATGACAAGCCGGTATTCATTACACACTATCCAACGTCATTAAAACCATTTTATATGCAGCCAGATCCAACAAATGAAGACGTAGTATTATGCGCAGACTTAATCGCACCAGAAGGCTACGGAGAAATCATTGGAGGCTCTGAACGTATTCATGATCAAGAGCTTTTAGCGCAGCGTGTAGAAGAGCACAAATTAGATACTGAAACGTATAAGTGGTATTTAGAGCTTCGTAAGTATGGCTCAGTTCCACATTCAGGATTTGGTTTAGGCCTTGAGCGTACGGTAGCATGGATTAGCGGCGTAGAACACGTTCGTGAAACGATTCCATTCCCACGCTTATTAAACCGTCTATACCCGTAAGGAAGTGAAAAAAGTATTCTGACTCTTGTAGTCAGGATACTTTTTTAGCTTTTTTTATGAATCATAAAAAGAAAAGAAAAACGAGGCTTTTACTTATATCATAAGGAAACAAAGGCAAACATAGAAAAGAGTCTAACTTAAAAGGGAGTTGCAATTCTCGAAAAAATAAGTTAGTGTAATATTCTTGGAAGGAAGTCATCGTTCGTATATATTTTATATGTGCAGAGCAATGGTACGGTTTCAGCGGAAATTTTTACATAGAAGCTTTTTTAGCTTCGAATAATTATTACTTTGACTATAAACTTCATGATATACTAACTACTGAGGTGTTCGGATATGAAAAAAGAAACGTTAATTGAATGGTTTGAACAAGGCACAGTTTCAATTCCGAAGCTGCTGTTTAATCACTATAGCAATTTGGGAATGAACGAAACGGAATTCATGACGTTAATGCATATTTATGTTTCCATTGAAGGCGGTGAAGGTTTCCCGACACCTAACGAATTGGCGGCAAAAATGAGTATTTCAAGTGCTGTCTGTATGGATACGCTGCGAGCATTAATTCAGCGCGGCTTTTTATCTATTGAGCAAGATCAACAGCAAAACGCCCTTATTTGTGAACGTTATTCATTAAAACCGCTTTGGGAAAAGCTTATTCATCATATGATGCAAGAAACAAGAGAAGTAGAAAAAAGCGAAGAAGAACAAGAAGAGCTTAATTTATATACAATGTTTGAAAAAGAGTTCGGCAGAGCATTGTCTCCGTTTGAATGCGAAACGCTAGCGATGTGGATTGATCAAGATCATCATGATCCCATTATTATTAAAGCGGCACTAAGAGAGTCGGTGATGTCTGGAAAATTAAACTTCCGGTATATTGATCGTATTTTATTTGAATGGAAGAAAAATGGTATTCAAACCATTGATCAAGCCCGCAAGCATAGCCAAAAATTTCGTCAAAATCAACAGCCCAAAAAACTATCTTCTGTTAACCCTTCTCAGTCTACATCAGCCATTCCTTTTTTTAACTGGCTAGAGCAATGACAGGATAAAAAGCTGCTTCAAGATCCAAGTAATTGAATCTTGAAGCAGCTTTTTTAAAAGAATATGGACAAAAGTAGCATTTGACAGGAACCCTATTGTAAAATAGGAGGGAACTACCTGTAAGAAGAAGGAGAACTAGTATGTTAACGTTAAAACAAATCAGACAGTGCCTAGATGCTATGGCGGAAATGTTTCCTGACGCCCACTGTGAGTTAAATCATCGGAATCCCTTTGATTTAGTCATTGCTGTGGCGCTATCTGCTCAGTGCACAGATGCTCTAGTCAACCGCGTAACAGCGGATTTATTCAAAAAATATCAAACGCCTGAAGACTATTTAGCCGTTTCGTTAGAAGAGCTGCAGCAAGATATTAGATCAATCGGCTTATATAGAAACAAAGCTAAAAATATTCAAAAGCTCTGCCGTATGCTCATTGATGAGTACGGAGGAGAAGTTCCAACAGATCGTGATGAGCTGACCAATCTTCCAGGAGTAGGGCGTAAGACGGCTAATGTTGTTGTATCCGTAGCTTTTGGAGTACCGTCAATAGCAGTAGATACGCATGTAGAACGTGTAAGTAAACGCCTCGGGATTTGCAGGTGGAAAGATTCCGTTTTGGAAGTAGAAAAAACGCTAATGAGAAAAGTTCCGAAAGATGAATGGTCAGTTACGCATCATCGACTTATCTTTTTTGGACGCTATCACTGTAAAGCACAGTCTCCTCAATGTCATGTCTGCCCGCTTCTTGATCTTTGCCGAGAAGGAAAGAAACGAATGAAAGGAAAAGAGAAGAAGACAGATGTTACCGATTGAAGTGCCGTCACATTTCATATGCGAACCATTCTATTCAAAAGAAGATCGGGTTCTTGAAGTCGGTGGGAAAAATGGAAAAAATTATTTTGCTTATGATATTTTATACGATGTACATAAAGAAACGAAAACACCTTGGAGGGATGTTCAAAAGAACATACGGCCATTTTTTGAAAAGTGGGAAACTCAAAGGGAAGAACTGTATACGCTTTTTTCTGTGCGAAAAGCAAAAGAAGCAGCCCCTTGTATGAAACAAGCTGCTGCTATGTATATTAGTTTACTGTTTTGGATTAACGGACAGCCCGTTCGGCGTTTAAATCGGCTGCAAGAAGATATAGCGGACCTAACCTATAAGCCTATTAACTGTGCTGAGAGACTTATGTTTTTGCTGCAGCGAGTTTCTTCTTATCAAGCATATATTCAGCTGACAGAATTATTTAATGAGCTGCGTAAGCAGTATGCAAAAATGCTTATTCTTCACAAGAAATAAAGCCCCTACACGTGTAGGGGCTTTTTACTGCTACGTTAATTTTCAGTTGTTGGCTCTTGCTGCGGTGTAGCAGGTGTTGCCGGCGTCGATGGTGTAGCAGGGGTTTGTGGTGTTTGACTTCCTGAGTCACTTCCACCGTTGTCTGCTGGAGGAGTTGTTGTGCCTCCGTTATTACTGTTGTTGCCGCTATTACCATCGTTAGCATTGCCGCTATCATTATTGTTATTATCGGTATTGCCGCTATTGTTACCGCCGTTATTGCTGCCATTATTGCTGCCATTATTGCTGTTTTGGTTATCATCCGGCTGAGTAGATGAATCGTCACCTTGATCAGAGCCGTTGTTTTGATCAGTGTTGCTATTGTCTTCATTTTGATTATCGTCCGTTGTTCCGTCATCTTCAGGCTTAGTAGAATCATCTTCGGTAGCTTGATCTGATGAATCAGGGACTTTTACAGAAGAACTAGCGCTTTCACCCGTATTTGTTGTTACGGTGAAACTATACGTTGCGCCTGGTGCTGGATTGGAAATTGTTTTTCCACCGGCTCCTGCGCCAGATGCGAGTTGTTCAGAACCGTTAGGAGATGACATTGTGACTGTAAAGGTCGTATCACTGGCTGCGTTTGCCGCTGACCAGTTAACTGAAATTGCTCCTCCGCTATACGAAGCAGTAATTTTTGGCTTCACATCTTTATTGTCTTTTTTCTCTTTTTTGTCCTCTTTTTTATCTTCTTTCTTTTCTTCTTTTTCTTTCTTCACAAACGTTTGCGATACTTTTGTCGGTGCAGTACCGCGTACAAAGTATTCTTTAGTAATTAAGCTCGAAGGAGTAGAGCCGCTTGGGCGTTTTAAGTCTTTGCCCGTTGGTTTTTCCACGGAACGTTCCACTACGCTGTCCGGCTGCTTGAAACTTCCTTTAGGTTTGCCTTCAGAAATATGAGTAATAACATGCTTAAAGATATTTTTTGCCATGCCTGTTTCATTAGCACTTAAAATATACCCGTCTTTAGCAGTTTCATAGCCTGTCCATACGGAAATCGTATAGTTTGGCGTAAACCCATTAAACCAAACGTCTTTTTCACCAGCGTCTGGAATGTTGTATCGTTGTTTTTCTGCAGCACTAAAGTTCGAAGTTCCCGTTTTACCTGCAATTTCTAATCCTGGTGTACGAACAGCACGAGCTGTACCATATGATTCGTTTACAACAGATTTCATCATGTCCGTCATCATAAATGCCGTGTAATCTTGCATTGCGCGTTTCGATTTTGGCGTTAAATCAATTTCTGTTCCATCTGGGAATTTTACCTTTGTTACTGTATGAGGTGCATTGTACATACCTTCATTTGCAAAAGCGCTATAGGCTCCAGCCATTTGTAGCGGTGTAACACCTGTACGGAAGCCTCCGATAGAATAAGATTCAGAATAAGCTTCGCCGTCTTCTTCGTCTAATTTTAGCCCAAGGCCCGTAGCAAACTCTTTTGCTTTGTCTGCCCCGGTTGCTTGAAACGCTTTTAAAGCAGGGATGTTCAGTGAGCGTCCTAAAGCTTCACGCGCTGAAACCCACCCTTTATAATTGCGTCCAAAATTTCGGATTGGCGTGCCGTTTGAATAATGATATTCTTCATCTTTTATCGGTTGTCCAGTGGACCACTTTAAGTTCTCAATCGCTGGGCCGTAATCTAAGATCGGCTTAATGGTTGAGCCGGGCTGACGTCTCATATTTGTTGCAAAGTTTAAGCCGCCTGACACACGATTACGTCCGCCTCCAATTGCTTGAATACCGCCTGTTTCATTATCTACAACGACAAGACCTGCTTGGAATTTATCGTTCGGGAAGTTGACTACTTTGTTATTCATCACATCATCCACATAGTCCTGAGCATTAGTGTCAAGCGTTGTATAAATTTCTAAGCCCGCAGAAAATGGATCTGCGTCTGTTTTCTTTTTTACTTCTTCGATTACTTGATCAATAAATACATCGTACTTAGATGTTGATTCAGTTTGTTTAGCTAAGTGAGCCTGTACATCTACTTGTTTTGCTTTGTCGGCCTCGGCTTGTGTAATGAAGCCGTTTTTAGCCATTAAGTTTAATACTGTGTTACGGCGTTTAGTAGCATTCTCTGGGTTTGTAACTGGGTTATAAGTAGTTGGCGCTTTTGGTAAGCCTGCCAACATAGCAGCTTCATCAAGAGTTAAATCTTTTACGCTTTTAACTCCGTAAAATTTCTCAGCTGCTCGTTCAATACCGTATACTTCACCTGATGCGAAATATATTTTGTTTAAATACATTTCAAGAATTTGTTGCTTGGAATATTTACGCTCAAGCTGGTAAGCTAACCACATTTCTTGTACTTTACGTTTAACCGTCTTCTTTGGTGATAAGAACGAATTCTTTACCACTTGCTGAGTAATCGTACTACCGCCCTCAGCACCGAAGCCGTTTTTAAAGTTCGCCATTAATGCTCCGCCAATTCGGTAAAAGTCGACGCCGTGATGTTTATAAAAACGAACGTCTTCCGTAGCGATAAATGCGTTTTTGACGACTTGAGGGATTTCATCGTATTGCACATATGTACGTTTTTGAGCTCCAATTTCTTTTACAACTGTCTTTCCATCGTTTGCATATACTTTAGATGAAAAAGAGTTTTTTAATACCGAGTCATCAACTTTTGGAGCATCACTTATCATAGCAAAAAAAGTTCCCACTCCGGCAATGAGCCCGATGATTCCTATCAGTAAAACTGCGGCAACAATTTTACGAAATAGGCCTCCTTTTTTCTTCTTTTTCGGTTTTCCTTGAGATTTACCTTCTGGTTTGTTGTCATTCATAGCTCTTCGTCGTTCTTCACGAGAGCGATAATTATCTGACATAAAAACTCCTACCTTTCAACGCATTGTAAGAGAATGATTTCCGTAAACATATATATCATACTCTTAAAAGTATAATTTATCTATAGTTTTTATGTAATCGATTCTCGGATGGTAACCAAGTTCCATGAAATGTCCTTTTTTTTCAATATCTGCCTTAGGGATTGATTTTCGTCCATCTTTTTTCATGGCATCCCAATAAGGAAAAAGGAACTGTGCTTCGAACAAGTATATTTCTTGTAAAGTAGAGAACATTAA
The DNA here is from genome assembly GCF_042787905.1 of Priestia sp. YIM B13551. Classification (NCBI taxonomy): domain Bacteria; kingdom Bacillati; phylum Bacillota; class Bacilli; order Caryophanales; family Bacillaceae; genus Priestia; species Priestia sp. YIM B13551. The sequence goes on along the minus strand of NZ_JBHZOX010000001.1, from coordinate 1,523,124 downwards.
TATAACGAAACAAATCCCGTTTTGTTTCACAATTTGCTTCATATGTTCAATTTGATGTTCATGAAAATTACGCAGCGGAAATGAGGTTTTATTTCTCGTTTCTTTTGCTTCAAAGTCAAGGTGTTTTCCTTTATAGACTCCATTGTAGTCTGTAGTAGAAGCCTGTTTAAAATAAGCTTCTTTGATAACAGCGGCACTTCTCTTCGGATAGTCTACTTTTACAATTTGAACAGGGGTTGGTTTTTTGTGAACAATGGCTATTCCTTTTGAAACATAGTATTCGTTTGTTTCGTTTAAATCGTCCTCCAGCGTCATACCACGATTGCTATAGCTAGCTTCTAGCTTTTTAGGGGAAGGACTGCTGGTATTCAATGGCTTATAGGCCTTTCCGTTAGGATAGCGAATCATAACCATCACTCCTTTAGTGTAAATCTATTAAACAAACAAATTCTATTATACCAAATCCTACAAATAAAAATAGATGAAAGAAGATGAAGAGATGTCACTCAATAGTTCGGAACAAGCGCTGTTGACGGCGATTAAAAAAACCACAGACAAGCTGAATATTGATAATATATCAAGAACCCAGGCTTATGCAACTTTTTATCATAGATATCCTGAAGTAAAGTGGGCATTTCTCGCAAGTATGGTATCACGAAACGCAGGATGGAATATGTGTGATTTGCAAGGGAAAAACATGAAAAAAGCGTTATCAAAACAAACGCGCGATTTATTATTTTTGACGTATGAAAGAGCAAATTGGCTTATTTTTAAAGATGCCTTCCCTCAATTACTATTGTATGCTGTTTCGCGTAAAAAACATGTCTCTTACGTTCATTTACTTCCCTATTTAAATGTTTCATCTTTTATCGAAGAGAAGTGGAGACAATTTATGCAGAGACCTTGTGAACTGCAGCTTATTCATGCGTTAATTGTGAATGAGCAGCATGTTATTCAACAGCCCGTTATTGAACAGCCTTTTTATCAAGATAGAGTGTTTAAAAGTACCCTGTTTTTTTTTCAAGATATATTCCACTTTAGTTCCGTCCTTTTTCCTACTACAAAAGGGGAGCTATACGGTTGTTCTGTTCATGATTTTACAAAAGTAAATAATCGGATTGATTTGGGGAAGAAATTAGCGGCTTTATTATTTCATGAAAAGTATTATCCCTTGTTTTATGAATTTTCTTTGAAAACAAAGCATACGGGTTCGAGATACGATTATGAGCAGTATTTTGTGAATGAAACCATTTGCCGTACACCTGCTCTTCGAAAGGTGTATCCGGCTATTAGACATCATGAAAAGAAGAGAGAAGAGTGGTTTTTAACGAAAAAAGAGGAGCAAAAGCTCATGAAAAAGCCGTCTTTTCCAAAGAAAGTTCATTTTACAAAGTGGTATCTTCAAAAGCAAAAGCAGCTGTATATATTAATGAAAGTAGCGCAAGTATTTAATGTAAATAAAAACGGTCACAAGTGACCGTTTTGTTCTTAAGTAGAAGGCTGGTTAGGACCGTTTAACTTTTTAGGATCACCGTAGGTTTTTGTTTCAGGCTTATTTTTAGGCTGTGATTTTTGCTGTTTGTTGGCCATATCTAGGCACCTCCTATCATGTTGTAATAAACGTTCAGCAGCGGAATGTATCTGCTTAGCTGAAATGTCTATACTAGTGTTTTCAATATGTTCACTTTCGATTCACCATAAATGAAAATGTCGAAAACATCTTTCTTTGACGAATAGAAACTAGTTTTGTCATGTATGAAGGGACAATGAAGAAAAGAGAGAATACGTTATGCAAAGGAAAATTTGGAGGGATGGCGATGAAACAAAGTATGGTTAAAACAAGCGAAATGATGACTTTATTAGATAGCTTACTAGAGCAAGTAGATTTAGTGGATAAAACGATGTCTACATCTATAAATGAAGCATTTACACATTGTGAAGAAACATATATGGAACAAGTTCATCGCATTGACCAATCACTGCAAGAAATTGAAGTAGCTGTGTATGAAAGCATGCCTTCCGAAACAGAATGGAATAGAAGCCGAAGAGAAATGGTTCTTCATACAGTATAAAGACTGTTTATGTTACAATAGTCATCGTAGAGGTGACGAATAACGATGAATGAAGATGTGAAAAAAAGTACGGAGATCATGTTTCAATATAATGAAGTAGCTGTAGAACGATTAGCGTCTATTCAACAGGAAGAAAATTATGAAGTGAAATTTTTTGAAGAAGTAAAGCCTTATGGAGATATTTTCTTCAAAGAACTTGATGAATGGGCTAGTCTCGTAACGGAATGGCTGAAGAAAGAGCGACCAAAATATATTCATGTGAATCAAGTAGAGACGTTAAAAGAAAATTTACAAAACGTTGTACTACAGTCCTTTTATCCTGAGACGCGAGAAAAGCGATTTAAAAAGATGTATCACTCAAATAAGTATGTGCTCGAGTCGATATTGAATAATTAATCCCGGCCTTCCGTTGAGACTTATAAGGTGGGGATTTTCTATGTATGCCTAAAGAGCAAACTCTTTAGGCATTTTATCATTATCAATAAAAAGTTAATCAAAATCTTTTTGAGATTGGATAGAAACAGCTGGGTGATCTTGTGAAGCGACTGTATCGATATGATAATCAACTTTTTCAGTATGTTTAGAAGCAACGGCGTTATTTGTTTTAGTTACTGCACTTTGTCCTTGCTTTTTATGATCAAAATGTTTTCCACGACTCATAAGATAGACCTCCTTTATTGAATACTACGTTAAAGCTTTTATAGTATAAACAAGTCAAAAAAGAAGTATGTGTCCACTTTATAGGAAACAAAGAAACCACCGATTTCTCGATGGTAGTAAAAAAATTAATCATCTTGTGCACTAAAATCGGGCTTAGTAGCTCCAATTTGTTCGAGTTCACGTACAGCGGCTTTGTAATTCATAGGAGTTAAAAAACCTTTTAAATACTGCTGCTGAGCAAAATCGAGTAATTCATTACTTGACTGCGGCTCATACTGTTTCACCGCAATAAAAGCTTCTTGAAGTTCGTTCACATACATGTAAATTCCCTCCTAATCCCCATTTGTGCCACTACGTATCGTAGTATCACTTGTTCTTATCGTACCATATATTTAAATAATCTCGTTTTTTTGAAAAATTTAAACTTTCGACAGAAACCTACATATTTTTGAATGTGTTTTCCAAAAGTACAAGTAGACGAACGTCACCTCTTATTTCTGCATACATACTATATATTATGTAATATTAAAAAGGAGGTATTGATTTTGCATGTATACAAGTAAGCATTATCCGTATTATGAGCAACATCAACCAGAACGTTTTGATTTAAGTCAGGTACATCCATTTCCGCAGTATCATCAGCAGCCATGGACGGAAGCTTATATGCCGCAACATCCGTACGCTCAGCAACAAATGCCTTTTGGTCCTCAGCAAATTCCCTATATGAACGGAATGTACCAGCAGCCCCTGTACAATAATGCAGGTGCGCCTTTTAATCCATACCCTAAAGCTCAGCAACAAAAGCCCCAGCCTTCTCAATTTCAGTCATTAATGTCTCAGTTTAAATCGAGTGATGGCAATTACGATATGAACAAGATGATGAATACTGCGGGACAGATGATGGGAGCCATGAACCAATTAACATCCCTCGTAAAAGGATTTTCCGGGATTTTCAAAGTATAAGGACTAGAAGGTGTTTTCTAGTCCCTGCTTATTATTTTTTCTTTTGATTTTTCAAATAGGTTTCTCCAAGAAGTGTAAATACTTCATTGTAAGTTAATCCAGCCTGAGCATTTAAACGTTTGACTTCTTCGATATCTGTTGTTGATGAAGTTGAAATTTGATGCTTGCTTTTTTTCATAAAACCTCTCCTTCTCTATGTAAAATGAATAACGCTCCATCTTAGTATATTTCCAAATGTGCCCCTTCTATAAGTGGAAAAAAACGCCGAAGACACTCATGGTTCTTCGGCATTTTTTTGCAATAAAAATGAGTGTTTAGAGAAATTAAGAACGGCGAGAGCGGCGAGTAGAACGGCGAGAGCGGCGAGAGCGGCGAGTAGAACGACGTGAACGGCGAGTAGAACGGCGAGTAGAACGACGAGAGCGGCGAGTAGAACGACGAGAGCGGCGAGTAGAACGACGAGAACGGCAAGTAGAACGGCGAGAAGAGCGATGTGAACGGCGAGAAGAGCGATGTGAACGGCGAGAAGAGCGATGTGAACGGCGAGAAGAGCGACGGCGTTTTGTTAGTGGACCAGCAGTTGGCTCTTGAAACATGAAAGATTTCAGTTCTGTACATTCTAGGGCTTCAACAGCCTCTTTAATTTTTTGAGCTGTAATATGCAATCAAAAAACCTCCTTGTCATTTGGACTAGGTCTTGCACTAATAGAATACGCAAAGATACTTGTTTTTGATATAAGTCAAAAGTGGAATTTACGGAAATAGTTGATGTGATGGGGTATCATGGAGAATTTGCCCTTCATATACTTTAATAATTGAAGAAAGGTGGTCGAGTAATGAAGCAAAAAGAAGTTCCTCAATACGCTCTGTTTGTGAATGTAAAAGATTTAAAGGAAATGAAAAGAGATATTTGGTCAGAAGAAGCCGTTCAGGCAACAATGAAGTTCAATAAAAAACGCTATGACATTGATTTGTTGCTCAGAGGCTCACATATTCGAAAGATGAAGAAAAAGTCATATTATATTGAATTTTATTCCCCGAAAATATTTCAGCGTGCCAAAGAAATACACCTAAACGCTGAATACAAAGATCCATCGCTTATGCGCAACAAACTGTCCCTTGATTTTTTCGCTGCTTTAGACGTTTTATCTCCTCAATCTCAGTTTGTAACCCTCACGATTAATGGGAAAAATGAAGGAATCTATCTTCAGCTCGAATCGGTAGATGAATTATTTTTGAAAAAAAGAAATTTAGCGGATGGATCCATATTTTATGCAGTGGACGGAGATGCTAATTTTTCTTTGATGAGCGACTTGGATAAAAAGCCGAAAACAACTCTGCTATCTGGATATGAAGACAAAGCAGTGAAACAGGGGGATGAGGAAAAATTAGAGCAGTTTATATTTAATCTTAATACGTGGACAAATACAGAATTCGAACAGAATATTGATAATTATCTGAATGTCGACCGCTACTTATCTTGGTTAGTTGGTATTATTTGTATGCAGAATTACGACGGTTTTGTCCATAACTACGCTCTCTATCTAAATCATGAAAGCGGGCGCTTTGAACTGATTCCGTGGGATTATGATGCAACTTGGGGAAGAGATGTAAATGGAAAAGTAATGGAAGGAGACTACGTCCGTGCACAGGGGTTTAACACGCTTACAGCACGATTATTGGCGGTAGACAGCATTAAAAAACGATATATTAAAAAAATGAACAATGTTCTAAATAATCAATTCACAATAGAATATACGAAACCAATCATTTATCAACTGCATGAATATATCGCTCCTTATGTATTAAAAGATCCTTACGTAAAAGATAACATGGAGCAATTTTATAAAGAACCCGACTTGATGGTGTCTTTCATAAAAGAACGAACAGCGTATATTAAAAATAACCTTTTGACTCTTTAAATATGGATAGATTTATAGGCAACAGTGGATTTTGTTAATAATAGGCAAATGCAGGAAATCAATAGCTGTACATGATACGTATATATACAGTATGAATGACCAATAAGGATAATTAATAAGGAGGAAAAACAATGAGTAACTATTACTATGGCCAAGAACAAGGGCAAAATCAAAATCCACGCCAAAAATCAAGCCAAAAACGCAGCCAAAATGTACAAATGCCTGATAAAGGCTATTCTTCTCACTTCAAACCCCTAACAGGAAGAGTGGTGACCGTTTATCGTGGAGGACCTGAATCTAAAACAGGTTATTTGGTTGATGTGCAATCAGATTATTTAATTTTAGCGGTAGAAAGCAATAATAACAATAATGGTGAAAATAACAACCAAAACAACCAAAAAAACCAAAACAATCAAAACAATCAAAACAATCAACAAGAATATACCCTTGTATATTATAACTTAGCGCATGTAAAGAGTATTACTGAAGATACTATGTCAAATTCAGCGCAAACCTTTACAGGGTTTAACGAAGAACTAGAATTATACCGAGGAAAAACTTTTGCTGGAACTTTATCATTAATGAAAACTAAATATGTGCAGGTTAACCAAGGAGGACCTGAGAAAAAAGCGGGTCAGCTTCTCGATGTCTTAGGGTCATTTGAATCTGCTTATATAGTATTACTCACAGAGGACGATGGTATCATCTATATTAACACTGACCACGTTAAGAGTGTGAGTGAATATCAAAATAACAATGGAAATCAAACTAATCAATCTGCAAATGAACTCTTCGTGAGCCAAGAACCAGAATATATGAAATCCAAAAGTTTTAACGATCTGTTTGCACACCTTTCTCATAAATGGGTATCTATCAACAATGGAGGACCTGAAGCGGTAGAGGGCGTGTTAGTACAAAGTCTAAACGGCACATTTACACTTGTTCAGAATAATCAAGTATTACGCTTACAGCCAAGACACGTTAAAACCATTTGTGTAGGAGCAAAAGGAGCTTTTAAGCAAAACGACAACAATCAAAATAACGAGCAAACAGAAGAAAATGGAGAGACTGCAGCTGCAAAGTCTACAGAAGAACGTACAGGAAGCCGTACGGGAGGACGCACAGGAAGCCGCACGGGAGGCCGTACAGGACGTCGCACAGGAGGACGTACAGACGATCGCTCTCGAGGACGCCGTACGGGTTCACGCTCTTCAGCACCAAGCGAGAAAGTTATTAAAACGAAAAATTATCGTTGGAAAGCATGATGAAATGGAACATAAAAGGTGCTTATAAAGCACCTTTTCTATCATATAGGGAAAAGGAGGAAAATGAGAATGAGTATGAATCATTATATCAATAAAATTGTGGAATTAGATATTTCAGGTAAAACGACATTTGTTGGCAGACTTATTGATCTTGGATTAGATATTATGGTTTTGTATAATGGACATGATTATTTGTATATTCCTCTTTTACACATGCATTGTTTGCGGGAAGTATCGGAAGAAGACTATACGGTTTTACGTGAAATAGAAGAGAACTTAATAGAAGAAAGTCAGCGGATTTCTTATCGTAATATTTTACAGCAGGCAAAAGGGAAATTTATTGAAATTTATGTAACGGGAGGGAAATCATTGCATGGTTATATCACAAGCGTGCTGAATGATTATCTTGTGTTTTATTCTCCAGTGTATAAAAATGTCTTTGTTTCTCTGCATCATTTGAAATGGCTTACTCCTTACAGTAATGAGTTAACCCCTTATTCTTTAAGTGACAAAGAGCTTCCAGTAAGGCCTGCCTCTGCACCTTTTGTCAGAAACTTTGAAGAGCAGCTTAAAAAATATGAAAATCAACTGGTCGTATTAGATTTAGGGGATCAATCAGAAAAAATTGGCGTACTTAAAGAAGTTTCTAATAATATTGTTGAACTAATTACGGCAAATGGAGAAAGTATGTATTGGAAGTTAGCTCACGTAAAATCTGTGCACTTGCCTTAGAAAAAGAGACCTCGCTGTCGTCTCTTTTTTAATGTGCTTATCAGGACAAGTATATTGAATAAACAAATGAGATGATTTAAATTTTTTAGAAAATTATGTTGACAATAAAGAAAATCTTTATTAAAGTTATTAACAACAAACGTTAACCACCAACAATTATATAGAACTCTTATCAAGAGTGGCGGAGGGACTGGCCCTACGATGCCCGGCAACCATCAAATGAAACATTCATTTGAACGGTGCTAATTCCTGTGGAACATCAGTATTGTTCTAACAGATGAGAGAAATCGTGTATAAACGAACACTCTTCCATCTGTGAAGAGTGTTTTTTATTTTGAGTTAAGGAGAGAAATAGATGAAAATTGAAACTTTATTAGTTCGTTCAGGAGTAGGTCGTGACCCTTCAACAGGTTCTATTACAACACCCATTTATCAAGCATCAACATTTGCTCATCCTGCTTTAGGGCAAAGTACAGGATTTGACTATGCACGTACGGCAAATCCTACTCGTACAGCATTGGAAGAAGCAATTGCTGCTTTAGAAAAAGGAGAAGTAGGAGTAGCATTCGCTTCAGGAATGGCGGGTGTAATGGCAGTTTTAGCACTATTTAAAAACGGAGATCATTTAATTGTATCAGAGGATTTATACGGAGGAACGTACCGAGTACTAAATGAAATCTTTTCAGAGCAAGGAATTACTGTTTCGTACGTCAACACAGCCCATCTCGAGCAAGTAAAAGATGCGCTTCGTCCCAACACGAAAGCTTTATTTATTGAAACACCTACAAATCCAATGATGCACGTGACTGATTTGCCCGAAGCAATTGCGTTAGCTAAACAGCATGATTTGCTTACTATCGTTGACAATACATTCATGTCCCCTTACTATCAGCGTCCTTTAGAGCTTGGAGCAGATATTGTGATACATAGTGCGAGCAAATACATTGGGGGTCATAATGATGTAGTTGCTGGTCTTGTAGTCGCTCGATGTAGTAGCTTAGGAGAGAAAATTCGTTTTTATCAAAATGCAGCTGGGGCAGTCTTAGGTCCACAAGATAGCTGGTTGTTGTTGCGCGGTGTTAAGACGCTAGCGCTTCGTATGGAAAAGCATAACGAAAACGCACTGAAAATTGCAAATTGGCTTACTGCTCATGATCTCGTAGAAAAAGTGTATTACCCTGGTCTTGAAACACATCCAGGCTATGAAATCATGAAGAAACAAGCGACTGGATTTGGAGGCATGATTTCTTTTGCTGTCTCACACCCTGACATCGTGTCCACGCTTTTGGAAAATGTTAAAGTTATTACATTTGCAGAAAGCTTAGGAGGCGTGGAAAGTTTAATGACATTCCCAGCTCGTCAAACACACGCTGATATTCCCGAGGAAATTCGAAATCGTGTCGGAGTAACAAACTGTTTACTGCGATTATCAGTTGGAATTGAGCACGCAGATGATTTAATTAAAGATTTGAAGGAGGCATTTGATGCATACCAACAATAATAAACATAGATTCGGTACGAACTTAATTCATGCAAATACAGGAATTGACGGTCATTTTGGAGCGGTTAACGTACCTATTTATCAGGTATCTACATTTAACCAAGAAGATGAGACGAACAACGGCCGCTATGACTATTCTCGTTCAGGAAATCCAACTCGTGAGGCTTTAGAAAACACCATTGCTCATCTAGAAAATGGATACGCTGGTTTTGCTTTTTCATCAGGTATGGCTGCTATCTCATCGGTGTTATCTATTTTTGAATCAGGGGATGAAATTTTAGTTTCACACGATACGTACGGCGGGACATATCGTGTATTAACACGGTTATTTTCAAAGTTTGGTATCAAAACAACTTTTGTTGATACAACGAAGGTTGAGAAAGTAGAAGAAGCTATCACAAAAGATACGAGAGCTATTTATATCGAAAGCCCTTCAAATCCATTTTTACAGGTAACGGATATTAAAGCAGTAGCAAGTTTGGCGAAGGAGCGCAATCTCCTTACAATTGTGGATAACACGTTTTTAACACCTTATCTACAGCAGCCGATTGACCTTGGTGTAAATATTGTGATTCATAGTGCTACAAAATATATCAGCGGTCACAGTGACGTCATTGGCGGTCTAGTTGTGGTAAGCGATGAAAAGCTAGCAGAAGAAGTAAAGTTTGTACAAAATGCTTTTGGTGCTATCTTAGGACCACAGGATTGTTTTTTACTGCTTCGAGGAATTAAGACATTAAAAGTTCGTTTAGATCAGCAGTTAAAAACAGCGCTGCAGTTTGCAAAGTGGCTTGAAGAACAATCTCTAGTAAGCTGTGTATACTATCCAGGCTTAGAAAGTCATCCAGACCACAAGCTGATTTCAGAACAAGCAAATGGATACGGAGCTATGATTTCTTTCCAAGTACAGGATGAAAAAGTAGCACGACATATTTTACAAGGAGTGAAATTGGCTTCAATTGGCGTTAGTCTAGGTGCAGTTGAGTCCATTCTAACGCATCCTGCAACGATGTCTCATGCAAGTATCCCAAAAGAAGTACGTGAGGAAAAAGGAATTACTGATTCACTTCTTCGTCTTTCAGTAGGATTAGAGGAGTTTGAGGATTTAAAGCAAGACTTTAACGCTGTTTTTCAAAGCTTAGAAGAAAAAGCACTAATCAAATAAAGAAAAGGACTTCCATCAAGGAAGTCCTTTTTATCGTTATATACAGCTATCTAAAAGGTTTGTGTATAGGGACGTAAGCGCAACTTTTTCATCAGAGGAGAGACTGCTGTTTAGAATTCTTTTTATGCCAAGATGATATTTTACATGCGGTGTTTGTCGGACGCGTGGATGAGTCATTTCATCCTTTAAATCTTTTAGAATGGCTTCATGAAGCTGATCTTTACTTGTCATGGATTGTTTAGAAGCGAACGAACGGTTCAACCATAGGGTTTGATAAGCTGCTAGTAAATGTTCAGAAGTCATTGTGCAAAGAGCTCCTTTAGATTAGTTTCTTCATTATAATAATAATCTATAGTTTACCACAAGTATTAATACGTGTACGTAACTTTTACAGAAGCAGATACAGTCAAGGACTGAGCTTGAATAGGGGGAGAGGCCGCTAATAACTTAGGCGAGGAGCCAGATGACTGATAGACGGATCCTTCTTCGATTAAAATAGGGATTTGGTTAATAGGAAGCTGCAGCGTGTTGGCAATGGTAAAGGCCTTTTCCTTAGCGTTAAGCAAAGCTTTACTTATCGCTTCTTGTTCATATTTATCATCATTTGTAACGTGGAATTGAAGGTCTTGCGCTACGTTGGCTCCGCTCGAAAACGTAGCATTATAGACGTCGCCCGCTTGTTTTACATCTTGTACTCTTACTCTAAATAAGTGCTGTACTTCGTATCCTGTAAGAGTCGATTTTCCATCGCTATAATCATATTTAGGATTTATGGTGAATGAAGCCGTTTCAATTTGCTGGTCATTAATTCCAAGGTTTTTCATCTCTTGCAGCAGAGTATTTGAAACAGCTGAATTTTCTTTTAACGCTTCTTGAACGTCTCGGTTTTCCGTGCGCGTTCCAATTGTCATGGAAATTTCATTTGGAATTGCTGAAGCTGTTCCTTCACCAATTACTTTAATTTCTCTATTTTGTGTATCTACGCGCAGTTGCTGTGTAGGCTCGTAAGGAAAATAAGAATGTTGCATACAAAAAACCTCCTTTATTGATCTTTAGTATATATATGATAAGAAAAGGAGATTAAAAACAAAAAGGTACACAAGTAAAAACTCGTGTACCTTTTTGTTTATTTCGATTCTTTAATTAAGATTTCTTTCATTTCAATGAATTGATTTTGAACATCGCTTGACGGTTTCTTTGTTAGTAAACTTACAATAATAACAGCTAATAAGCTTAAAAAGAACCCAGGAATCATTTCGTAAAGGACATCCTTAAGTGGAGTATTTACCCAAATTAATACCGTGACAGCACCTACAATCATTCCTGCAAGGGCTCCCCATCGAGTCATACGCTTCCAGTAAAGACTTAGTAAAATAGCAGGACCAAAAGCTGAACCGAATCCAGCCCAAGCATATCCAACCAGTCCTAAAATCGTATCACTAGGTCTTAAAGAAAGCAAAATAGCTATAATTGCAACACCTAAAACCGCAGCTCTTCCAACCGTTACAAGCTCTTTGTCAGAGGCCTTGCGTCGGAAAAATGTTTTATAAAAGTCTTCTGTAACAGAGCTTGCCGTTACAAGCAGCTGAGAAGAAATAGTACTCATAATTGCTGCTAGTAAAGCTGCATATAAAAATCCTGTAATTAACGGGTTAAAGAGTATATCTGCAAATTTAATAAAAATAGTTTCAGGATCTGCTAGTTTCATACCTGTTTTTTCTACATATGCAATTCCAACAAGCCCTGTCAGCATAGCACCAATAATAGAAATAATCATCCAGCTCATTCCAATACGACGTGCGGGTTTTAACTCCTTAACGGAAGAGATAGCCATAAAGCGAACGATAATATGAGGCTGGCCGAAATAGCCAAGTCCCCAGGCTAAGAAAGATATAATACCTAAAACGGTTGTACCTTTGAAAATGTCAAGGTATGCTGGATTAATGTCCTGTACAATGTCCATTGTAGTGTTGACGCCTCCAACGTCGGTGAAAGCTACAATGGGTACTAAAACTAAAGCAAGGAACATAATAACACCTTGAACAAAATCTGTTAAACTAACGGCTAAAAATCCACCGAAAAGAGTGTAGGCAATAACAACAGATGCTGTTACGAACAAGCCAATTTGATAATTTAAACTAAATGCCGATTCAAATAATCGTCCACCTGATACCATACCAGCTGAAGTGTAAAGAGTGAAGAAGATAAAGATAACGATTGCTGATACTGTTCGAAGAATTTTGGCATGGTCGCCAAAGCGATTTTCAAAAAAGTCTGGAATTGTAATGGAGTCGTTCGCTACTTCAGTATAAGTGCGAAGACGCGGCGCGAGGATTAAATAGTTTAAATAAGCACCTATAGACAATCCTACTGCTAGCCATACGCTAGAAAGACCCGTTACATACATGGAGCCAGGAAGGCCCATTAACATCCATCCACTCATATCCGAAGCGCCAGCTGAAAGGGCGGTAACGGCTGGACCTAGCCCGCGTCCTCCTAACATATAGCCAGCTACATCTTCAGTGGTTTTTGTATAGGCATACCATCCTATTCCGAGCATTCCTACAAAATAAATGCCGAGTGAAATATAAACTCCAATATTCACAAAATCTCCCCTTTATGCATTTTTTATGCATGGGATAAGCAACACATCCCATGAAAACATCTTATGGTTTCTAAAACTAACAAACTTTTCCTATACTATCAACCCGTAAAATCGTAAATTTTCTAAGTCTAAAATCCCCCAAACCTTTATACGAAAGAAATGAAATCGTTTTCAAAATAAAGTAAAATAAAAATATTCAGAAATTTATCGGTGTATTTTTTATGCAATATTTTATGCAATAGGTAAAATAAAAAGAGCATTTTTAAAAATGCTCTTTTGACATTCATGTATATTAGCGTGAATTCGGGAATACGCGTCGAACAACTTCTGAAAACTCGTTAAACAGTCCAGAAACTGGTTTGCCCGTTTGAAGCTTGTCTACATATCCGTTCATACGGTTTACAAAATCAGGGTTTGTTGATACAAACACTCGATGAACACTGCCGTCGGCTTTTCTCACTTCATGTGCAATCTTATGCTCCATATCTTTTGTGAGATTACCTTCTTTGTTATCGTCTAATACAGCTGCTACATAAGCTGTATGATCGGTTACGATTACATTAGCATCTTTTACATTTTTTAACGCTACGATACGATCAGCCGCCACATCGGCTACTCTCATTCCGCCGGACTGATTATACTGTTCTTTTTCGTTACGCTGTACGTCTTGCGTATCGTTTACGTCATTCATTTTCGTTTTATTGTTCCCATTTTCATATGTGACGTTGCGGACTGTGTCATCATCAATGACGCCATCTTTACCTTGATCTGCTGTGCTGCAGCCGAATAAAGAAAGGGTCGTCATGCAGCCTACAACAAACAAAAACGATTTCTTCATGATAGTATCACTCCTTATAAGTTTTAACCTTTCTTATAATTTGTTAAAAACGTGTGAAGCATACATGAAAAATATAAAAAAGCCTATACTATCGAAAAAGGAGGAATATGTATGAGTGGAATTCAACAAAGCATATTTGTGCTTCATACAAAAGAAGAAAACCATGAAGAAACAACAACGTTTGCACTAACTTCAGAAGAAGCTAAGCTATTATTTGAGACCCTGCAAAATAAACGAAAAGAAATTATCGACGCCCATATTGATAACATGCTGACGTAAGGAAGATAAATATTTTGCAAAACGGATGAGCCATATGTTAAGAATGGCCCAATATTTGCATTCTACATATAGGTATAGTATAATGTAAACGCAACCAAATTTAATAAATGTAATGAATACTACGTTTGACCATATACTCGAATTAGATTTAGTGAAAATTCACTTGTTATAAAGGAGATCTACTTCGCGTAGGTCTCTTTTATAATATGTGAATTTTTTATTTACGGTATAAATGTAAATATAGAGTAACATATTAAAATTTTTACATTTTTTGGAGGTTTTTTACATGGCTACTACAGGTACAGTAAAATGGTTTAACAGTGAAAAGGGCTTCGGTTTTATCGAAGTACCAGGCGAAAATGACGTATTCGTTCATTTTTCAGCTATCCAATCTGAAGGCTTCAAAACATTAGAAGAAGGCCAAAAAGTTGAATTTGAAATCGTTGAAGGTCAACGTGGACCTCAAGCGGAGAATGTTGTAAAATTATAATTCAACGCTACATATGAAAGCTGCCGATAGGCAGCTTTTTTTTATACAAATTTGTTTTATTTGTATGATTAAGAAAATAGATTAAAGTAGGGGAGAAGGGAAGGCATGAGTTCATTTCATTGCTGTGCCACATGTCAACATTTTCAAAGCATTAAATTGGATAAGGGAATGAAGTATCTCTGCAAAAGACTAGGCTATGAGACCCGACCTTCTTATCAGTTTACATGCTGGGAGCCAAAAGAAGTAGTTAAAAAACTAATGGAAAAACGAAATCAAAAATAAGCTCTTTTTAAAGAGCTTATTTTTGATTATTCCTCGTTATTTGTACCTTCCTCTGAAGGTAAATGCTTCCCGCAAAACTCTTTTACAGCTTCTTCTTCCTCTTCTTCAAGGTCGAAGTCTAATACTTTATTTGTTGAAACTTCGTAGAAATGAGTTTGGGCAATAGAAGTGTTATCTTCGCCTTTAATATATACTAAGCGTAGTGCTAGGTCGTTGCCCGTATATAATTCATCATCTTCTTCTACCTCAATGTATAAATGAAATTCATAGCGTTCACCTAGAAGGAGACCAAATGGATCCTGCAATTGTTCAGCTGTATATTCTTTAATTGTAAACATATGTACGTCCTTTCCATATATCAGTAAAATACTTGCATCATCTATTATAGTTTTTCTTTGCAAAGAAAGAAAGTGCATGCGTAATTCATGCACGGATTTATTCCTTGATCATTCTATTTAGCGAATCGATGGCGCAAGGACTTCGATGATTTACTTAAAGGCGGAAGAAACGCGCGTATGTTTTTGCTTATACATGGCAGCATCTGCTTTTTGAATTAATGTATCTAGGTTGGTGTCGTCTGAAGGCGCACATATAATAAATCCGTAACTCGCAGACAGTGCATATGGCTTATTAAATTCTTTCTTTTTACCTTCTAGCTGCTCATTAATATTTTGCCACAGCTCTTGTACGTATTCTTCCGTTTGTTCAGGAGCAATTAATAAAAACTCATCGCCTCCGTAGCGAAAGAGCGTATCATCTTTGCTAATATAACCACTAATTGATTCTGCTATTGTTTTAATAAGCCAGTCGCCTTCTCTATGACCGTATTGATCATTTACTAGTTTTAAAGAATTAATATCGATAAAACATAATAGAAAAGGTGTATCATTGGTTTTTGCTCTCAGCAGTTCCAGCTGCAGTTTTTCCATTCCACTTCTTCGATTTAAAATTCCGGTTAGCATATCAGTTGAAGCATGCAAGCTCAATTCATGCTCAACCGCTTTTAAATCGGTTATATCGGTAATACCTGCGAGTATGCAGCTTTCGCTTTGATACTCTAGTAATTCATAATTGATCATAACCCACTTAGAATCTCCATATTCCCGTGCTTCTAGGATGTAGTTTTTTACATATTTCTCTTGTTGAAGACGTTTTAAAATCTCCTCTCGATCTTCATCGGTGGGATAGATTATAAATCCGTCTATTTGATCAAGATCTTGAGAAGCAAGATTGTAAAAATGAATAGCTTTATTGTTAATGAGCAGCACTTTGTGGTCGGATAATCTTGTTAATAGTAAAGGATAGGGATTAATTTTGAACAGCGTAAAAAAATTACGTTCGCTTTTTTTTAGCTGTAAATGACTCATATATTCTTTGTGACGGTATGTATAAAGAATGTATGAAATAAGTAAAGCGATAGCAACTGCTGCAGTTGTATTGATCTGCTTTGAAATAAGAGAAAAAGAATCCGGTACATATCGTGATAAGCCGTATAGTAAAAAAAGATGGTTAGGAATAAAAATGATGCACAGCTGTTTTAATTTCATAGGACACAAAACAGCTGTGGAAATCAACAGCATCATATATACGTCTACGCGACCTGTGAAAAGCTGACTGTTAATAGTAGAAAGTGCTGCAGCAAATACGTAATAAAATATATAGCCATATACAATGGTGCTTAAGTAGTTAGCAAACCGCTCTTTTCTCTTACTAACATAATAGAAAAATAAATAAAGAGAGGAGAGAGCAAAACTAGTGAAATGAATACCAATTAGTTTATGTCTAAACTGAGATGTCCCCGCATGTTGAAGTAAAGAAAAACCTATATAAATATAAATATAAATAGGATAGGAAACTACAAGAGCAAGTGAAACTAGCTTGACTCTTTGTTGAAGCATTTCTACATTCGTTTTATCGAACATTTTATCTTCATTAACTTCTCTTCCAGAAGGAAAACGAAATTTCTTCAAAAAGGAGAAAGGTAAAAGCGAAAGAAGGAATGACATGACCATCATCTCCATATCTTTTTTAGGTATTTTAGCATGTTTGTATAAGAAAAGACATGAATTTTTTAGATGAAAATGTCTGCTTTTTGATTAAGAAAAAGCATAAAGATTTATATGATTAAAGGTGAGGACAAAGAGCCTCACCTTTTTTATTGAAGTTTATTCGATTCAGCATGCCGTACAAACATGGTCTCATCTTCTACTAAGCCGCAAGCTCCGCACTGAATGCGTTTTTGCGGTCCGTTATAAGCAGCATGAAAGGCATCGAGTGTATCGTTTGTGTATTCTTCTACGACGTCTCCGCTTCTTGGATCCATTTTTACAGGTTTTGCATTTTGTTCAATGATATTAAAGCGCGTTCGATTTGTTTTGCAGCTAGGGCAAAGATAAGGGCTTCCCATTTTTAACATCTCCTTGAAAAATTTACTGTATTAATACCATGTCCGAATCCACCAAAAACATACAAAAACTTATGGTTTTCTATCGAACGTTCATTCGTTAAAATAGAAGCAGGTGATGAAAATGAGAATACGAAAAAACTTACAAGAAGTAATGGATATCTTGCAAACGAATCCGTCATATCAGCAAAATATCGTTCATTGGCATACAATCGAAGAGAAAGAAGCTAAAACTGCGCCATTTCCAGCTTCTTTGCATACGAAACTGCGGCAAGCACTTGAGAATCGAGGAATTGGTTCGCTTTATACGCATCAAAAAACAGCGTTTGATTTGGCGACAGCTAAGAAGAATGTTGTGGCTGTGACGCCGACAGCATCAGGGAAAACATTGTGCTACAACTTGCCGGTACTCCAGAGTATTATGGAGAATGATCAGGCTAGAGCTCTTTATTTGTTTCCAACAAAAGCGCTTGCCCAAGATCAAAAAAGTGAGTTAAATGAAATCATTGAAGAAATGGAAGTACCAATCAATAGCTACACGTATGATGGAGATACTCCGGCAAACATCCGTCAAAAGGTAAGAAAAGCAGGTCATATTGTTATTACGAATCCAGATATGCTTCATTCAGCTATTTTACCTCATCATACTAAATGGGTATCACTGTTTGAAAATCTGAAGTACATTGTGATTGATGAACTTCATACGTACCGCGGTGTTTTTGGAAGCCATGTAGCCAACGTTATACGCCGGTTAAAGCGAATTTGCCGCTACTATGGAAGCAATCCTATCTTTATTTGTACATCAGCGACCATCGCTAACCCAAAAGAACTCGCTGAACATTTAACGGGAGCTCATGTTATGTTAGTAGATAACAACGGAGCGCCTAGCGGCCGCAAGCATTTTATTTTTTATAACCCTCCTATTGTTAATAAACCGTTAAACATTAGAAGAAGTGCTACGCTTGAAGTGCGAAATATTGCAGGAGAGTTTTTGAAAAATAAAATTCAAACGATTGTATTTGCACGAAGCCGAGTACGAGTGGAAATTATTTTAACGTATCTGCAGGAGCTCGTAAAAAACCAGCTTCAAAATAAGTCTATTCAAGGGTACCGCGGAGGATATTTGCCGAAGCAGCGACGCGAAATAGAAAGAGGACTTCGAGAGGGAAGTATTTACGGGGTAGTCAGTACGAATGCTTTAGAGCTAGGAGTGGATATCGGGCAGCTGCAGGTGTGTGTGATGACAGGTTATCCAGGCACGGTTGCAAGCGCTTGGCAGCAAGCAGGACGAGCAGGGAGACGTCACGGAGAAGCCGTCATTGTGATGATCGCAAGTTCAAGTCCGCTTGATCAGTATATGATTCAGCATCCGGACTACTTTTTTAGCAGAAATCCAGAAACAGCTCGAATTAATCCTGATAATCTTGTTATTTTAGTCGATCATTTAAAATGTGCGTCCTATGAGCTGCCGTTTAAGCAGGGAGAAACATTTGATGGGGTAGAAATTGAAGACGTCCTGGAGTTTTTGCAAGAAGAGCGAGTGATTCATTTTAGCGGAGACAAATGGTACTGGATGAATGATTCGTTCCCAGCTCATAATATCAGTCTGCGCTCTGCATCCCAAGAAAATGTTGTCATCATTGATCAATCGGACGTTGCAAATGTGAAAGTAATTGGAGAAATGGATCGCTTTAGTGCCATGACGCTTCTTCATGATGAGGCGATTTACTTGCATCAAGGCATTCAGTATCAAGTAGAATACTTGGACTGGGATGAGAAAAAAGCGTATGTTCGTGAAGTCGATGTAGACTATTTCACCGATGCAAACTTAGCGGTTAACTTAAAGGTTCTAGAAGCTGATAAAGAGCGGATGGAGAGAACATATTCAATCGGTTATGGCGATGTAATGGTCAGCGCTATGGCTACGATATTTAAAAAAATAAAGTTTGAGACGCATGAAAACATAGGGTCAGGTCCCATTTCACTTCCGGAAGAAGAGCTTCATACAAATGCCGTGTGGCTAAGCTTTGAAAAAGAACAGTCTAACGAATCTGAAGAACGATTGGAACAAGCGCTCATTTCCGTGGCAAATGCCCTTCAGTCAATTGCACCGCTTATGGTGATGTGCGATCCGTCTGATTTACATGTAGTGCCTCAGATAAAAGCGGTGCACAACGAACAGCCGACTATCTTCTTATATGATCGATACCCGGGAGGCATTGGGCTAAGTGACAAAGTATACGAACAAATGAATGATGTGCTAAATCAAACCAATCAATTAATTGTAAATTGTTCTTGCGAAAGCGGCTGTCCGTCTTGTATCGGTATGGAAGCACAGGGAGAATACGCAAAAAGCGATGCGCTCGTGCTGCTACAACAACTGCAAAGTAGGTGAACTCGTGTCTTTTAAAAATAAATTAAACCGTATGAAAAAGCATCTTCATGTTACAGAAGCAAAGCCGCCGGTTGAAAGTAACCCGCAGCGACCTAAAAGCGCGTCTATTCCCTATGAGCAGGAATGGAAGGGAAATCATGCTGTTCCTTACTTTGCCGAAGACAGCTACTGTATGATCAGAGAAGTGGTTTACCCGCTCGACTACAAGCATGGACATTATGAATTTAATGAGCTGAAAAAAGTAGTGGAAGTATGGAATCGGTCTACAGTTGCTCATCCGCTTTCATCAAAAGGCCGCACATATTCAGATTTATTTTTCTTTGATACGGAAACGACGGGGCTTAGTACAGGTACGGGAACGACTATCTTTTTGCTAGGATATGCAAGGGTGCTAAAAGATTCCGTCGTTTTTCGTCAGCATATATTAACAGAGCCAAGTGGAGAAGTAGCATTTTACGAAAGTTTCTTAAAAGAAGTAGACTATACGACGCTTGTGACTTATAATGGGAAATCTTTCGATTGGCCTCATGTGAAGACTCGTCATACGCTATTGAGAGATCATTTGCCCAAGCTGCCTAAGTTCGGTCACTTTGATTTACTGCATGCATCAAGAAGGCTGTGGAAACATAAAATGAATTCGGTTAAGCTTGCGAATGTCGAAAATGAAATACTTGGAATTGAACGAGTGGATGATATTCCAGGTTTCTTAGCTCCCATGATTTATTTTGATTTTATTGAAACGAAAAATCCAAGAGGCTTATTCGACATTATGAAACATAATGAACATGATATTTTATCACTTATCACCTTATACATTCATTTATCAAAACATCTCCTTACTAGTGAGGAGTTTACAGAAAAAGAAACATATGAAGTAGCAAGGTGGTATGAGCAGTTAGGGGAGAATAAGCACGCTTTCTCTCTTTATCAGGGCGTAGCGGAAAAAGAAAAAGAGGAGCATGAAAAAGCTCAGCTAGCGATGGCTTATCATTATAAAAAAGAGAAGAGTTGGAAAGAGGCAGTGGACATGTTTGAACCCTTGGTTCAAACATGTGAAGATGACGTCGCTATAGAAGCATTGGTTGAGCTAGCTAAAATTTATGAGCATCGTCTCAAAGATGTTCATCAAGCACTTCTATATACTGAGCTGGCCTTGGAAAAGTGGAATCAATTCAGAGAAATGACTAAAAAAACGTCGAAGGAAGCGCTTGAAAAAAGACTTGTTAGACTAAAAAATAAATCAGCTAAAGCATAGACTTCAGCTGATTTATTTTAAAATATTCAGAATTATTATTCTTTTGTTTTTGTGGATGTTTTATATTGTTCTATTTTTCAGTCATTGATAAAATTAGTCAATGTAAGACTTATTCTTACAGCTTAAAAACAGAACTTTGGTGAGATGGAGAGAGGCCTCATGAAAAATGTGATTTTAGTATCATTTTTCGCATTAATTTGTTTAACAGTAATTGTCTTAAGCAGTTTGAAAAATTCGTATAACTCCTTTATGTAGGCCGAAAATAGGTGTTTGTCTTAGTACATGTACACTGCCCTTCACATATTGTAATAGTGTAATAACTAAACAGTGAAAGGGGAAAAAGGATATGTATCCAAGACCAACAAAATGTATGCCACCAATTGTGCATCCAACAAAATGCTGCACGCAGTTTACTTCTCAGGAGGTAGTTGTACCTCACATTCATCCAAGTCATAATACATTGGTGAATCATACAAATGTGAAGCACGTGCATTACTTCCCGCAAACGCAATCTGTTGTAAATGAAACTTCAAATCAACAGTTTTTTGGCGGTGCGCAGCAATATCCAACTCAAGTAGGGGGAGCAGGCTATCCAGGTCAAATGGGAGGCTACCCAGGTCAAGTAGCAGGTGCTGGTTACCCAGGTCAAGGAGGTTACCCAGGTCAAGTAGCAGGTGCTAGTTATCCAGGTCAAGGAGGCTACCCAGGTCAAGTAGGGGGAGCTGGTTATCCAGGTCAAGGAGGCTACCCAGGTCAAGTAGCAGGTGCTAGTTATCCGGGACACAAAGGTTGCGGCCAAGGAAGCTGTCATACAAAAGGCGCGCATCAAGGACCTAATTCAGGGTATTTTAGATAATGTACTGTACGTTAATAGGAGCTGATTACATCAGTTCCTATTCTATTTTGTTACAAAGGAGTTATATAATGAAGGTGCTAACGGTTACTGGTTATAAGCCATTCGAACTTGGGATTTTTAATGAAAAACATCAAGGCATTACATACATAAAAAAAGCGCTCTATAAAAAATTACAGGAATTAGTAGAAGATGGATTAGAATGGGTATTGATTAGTGGCCAGCTAGGAGTAGAGATTTGGGCAGCAGAAGTGGTATTTGATCTCCAGCTCGATTATCCCGAGCTTCAGTTAGCTGTTTTAACACCGTTTTTGGAGCAAGAAGAAAAATGGAATGATGTGAATAAAGAATTGTATGAATTCGTCTTAAGTCAAGCAGATTATGTAGATAGCATTACAAAAAAGAAATATGAAAGTCCAGCACAGTTTCGGTTAAAAAATCAATTTTTAGTAGAAAAAAGTGAAGGTATTTGTTTAGTTTACGACGAAGAGCACGAAGGAAGTCCTAAATATATGTTAGAAACGGCTAAAAAACGTGCTGAACGAGAAGAATACCCTATTATAATGGTGACGTCTCACGACTTACAGGATATCGTGGATGAAGAAAAATTTTCATCTTTTTAACGCCACTTGGCGAAACATTTTAAAAGATAAATTGACATTTGAAGCTATTTTTGAAAAAATGAATTATAATAAAGATAAGGTTTATCGTATTCGAGGTGATAGAGATGTTAGCTGATAAAATCCGTTTAACGGCCAAAGAAATTTTAGAAAAAGAATTTAAAACAGGCATGAGAGGCTATAATCAAGAAGAAGTAGATAAGTATCTAGATTCTGTTATTAAAGATTATGAAGCATTTCATGAAGAAATTGAAGCATTACAAACTGAAAATTTACGCTTAAAAAAGCAAGTAGAAGAATTATCTAAAAAGCCGCAACAACCTTCGTTTACCCCGCCGCCGGCTCAACAGCAGCAGCAAGCGGGTACGACAAACTTTGATATTTTAAAACGTTTGTCTAACTTAGAAAAACATGTGTTTGGAAGTAAATTATACGAATAACCTAAAAATAGGAGTTGCATTCAACTCCTATTTTTATTATACTAAGGAAAGTCGTTATCAATAACGTTCGGGTAATTGCTGCATCACATATGAGGATGTAGAGGAAAGTCCATGCTCGCACAGACTGCGATGTCTGTAGTGTTCGTGCCTAGCGAAGTCATAAGCTAGGGTAGCTGTTAAAAGCTAACGGCGGGGAAAAAGCCTAAGTCTTTTTAAGATATGGCTTGACTACTCTGAAAGTGCCACAGTGACGAAGTCTTATCAGAAATGGTAAGAGTGGAACGAGGTAAACCCCTCGAGCGAGAAACCCAAATAATGGTAGGGGAACTTTCTGGAAGGAACTGAACGGAAGGAAGGACAAAATGGTTACATTTTGTAGATAGATAATTGCCACCGGAGTACGAGGTAGCTAGCCGCTTGCAGTACAATGGTACAAAACATGGCTTACAGAACGTTATTGAAAAGCAATCGACACTTGTTGTTATACACTATATTTTAATCCAACCCAGCTCTTCGTATAACGGAAGAGCTTTTTTTATGTCAAAATGACAGCTTATCATAAGCTGTCATTTTTTTGTACAATCAGACTGAGCTTGTTGTCAGCCTCAGGTCTTAGGAGAAAATAAAGCTCTAGCTCGTTTTGAAAAAACGTCATAATTCTTAAACTAAGTATATAGATAAGCGAAAGGAGGAGACAAAATGAAAAAAGTTGGTTTATTTTTGATTGGAGCGGTAGCTGCTATCGTTCTTCTTGCAAATGCTGGTCCGATGGTAGGACTTGCGCTTGGCTTGGTTATTTTGTACGTAGCATTTAAAGGGTTTGTTAAAGCAGAGGCCCCCTTTAAAAAATGGCTCTGGGGGTTTATTGGTGTTGTCGTACTCTTAACAACTGTTTCAAACCTCCCGGCCCTTGCTGGTATCATCGCAGCAGTAGTACTTTACATTGTATATAAAAAGTGGAACAGCAGCAGCCCTATAAAAACGGAAAAAGAAGATCCGTTTAAGCATTTTGAACGTCAGTGGGCTGACTTAAATCAAAAATAATAAAAGTTTACTTTATTATCTAAGGAGATGAACAAAATGAGAAACTTATTTACTCGAATGAAAGAAACGATTTCTGCAGACCTTCATCAATTACTTGATCACAAAGAACAAAAAAATCCAATTGCTGCACTAAACCACTATTTGCGTCAATGCGAGCAGGAGACCGAAAAGGTAAGGCAGCTTGTTGAGCGACAGCACACGTTAAAAGAACAGTTTAATCGCGAATACCATCTGGCCCTTGACATGATGAAAAAACGTCATGAGCAAGCACAAGTAGCACAAGCAGCTGAAGAAGCGGAATTACATGAATTTATTTTAAAAGAACATGCTCACTACGAAGAGAGAGCAAAGCGTGTAAAAGAATCTTATGAAGATGCATCCAAGCAGTTAGAAGAGCTTGAACAAAAGTATGAAGAAATGAAGCATAAGGTAAAAGATATGCATATTCGCCGTATGGAACTAATGGGGCGCGAAAATATTGCTCGTGCGCATCATCGTATGAATTCAGTAATGAAAACAGAAGCATCTTATACGTCCTACAGCCAGTTTGACGAAATGGAAACCTATATTGACCAGCTTGAAAATCAAATTAATACAAATTACTATAGACAAACGGTAGACAGCAAGATTGCTGAATTAGAAAAAAGAGTAAAATCATCGTAAAAAATCAGTGTTTCTGCATAAAACATGGTATTCTAAAAAAGGCGTAGGTTTCTGCGTCTTTTTAAGGTGAGAGAATAGATACCTGCAGAGCATCCAAAGAACGCTATGTCATCTACGAGGAGAAAGGAGAGAGAGCTGTGCAAAGCGTAAACAAAACAGAATCTCTTATGTTCATTTTTATTTGCAGTTTATTTGTCCTGTTTATTGAAATTATGTTTTTTCACAGCGGCTTGATCTTTTCTGTATTAATTGCCGGTGCGTTCATGTATATTGGGCGAAAAAAAATGAGAAGAAAACTAGGGCGCATTTTATTTTGGATTGGCGTTATTGGGCTTGTGTTGAATATATTTAATACGGTTGCCTTTAAGTTTTTAGTTATTGCTCTTTTTCTGTATTTTTTACTTAGATTTATTCAATCAAGAAAGCATCCCGTTGAATTCAGACCGACTGACGAATTTACCCAGCAGCCAAACCAAAGTTTGGTGCAGGTCCGGCCGGTTTTGACGAATAAACTTCTTGGTAGTCAAAGAACCGAAGACTCCGTATACGAATGGGATGATATTAATATTCAAAGCGTATGGGGAGACATTGTGGTTGATTTAAGCAATACCGTTCTGCCAAAAGGCGATGCGGTTATTTTTATTCGTCAAGCGTTTGGAAATATTAAAGTGCTCATTCCTTACGAAACGGAAGTATCTGTGAATCATTCTAAACTAGCAGGAAACGTAACGGTTTTTGGACATCAGCGCGGCTTTTCGTTCAATGAAAATTTGTCTATCAAAACAGAGGAATTTGATCAATCTGCTCATAGGGTGAAGATTGTTACAACTGTTGTGATTGGAGATTTAGAGGTGCAAAGGATATGAGTATTCTTCAACGGCAGTTATTATGGGGGATTTTCTTAAGTTTTTTTGTATTTGTATCCGTGCTCCTTACCGTGTTTTTTGCATATCCTGTTTTTCAACTTAGCGACTTATGGAAAACAAGCGTATTTGGCATGCCTTTTGTGCTGTTTTCCTTCAGTTTAAGCCTTACGATTGGAAGCGTGATTGGAGGAATCATGGGGTTTATGTGGAGACAGCAGTGGACATATGTTGAAAACCGATTATATGAAATAGAAAATGGCCACCGGCATATGTCGGCAAATGAACCGCTTATTCAAGAAACGTCTCGAATTATAAGCCGTTTAAATAAAGTAGATCATAAAATGATTCTTCAAGCACAGCAATCTCAAAAGATGGCAACGGAAAAAGTGGAAAATCAGCAAAAGCAAGTGCAAGAAATTGTTTCTCAGGAACGAAATCGGCTTGCTAGAGAACTGCATGACTCCGTTAGTCAGCAGCTATTTGCCGCTTCGATGCTTATGTCTGCTATTACGGAATCCAATCTTACGCTACAAGACTCTGAAGCTAAGCAATTAAAGATGGTTGAAAAAATGATTAATCAATCACAGCTTGAAATGAGGGCTTTGCTTCTTCATCTTCGTCCTGCAGCATTAAAAGGAAAATCGCTACAGGCTGGAATGAAAGAACTGATGAATGAGCTTGCTCAAAAAGTACCGCTTGAATTAAATTGGAAAATAGAAGGATTTGAACTTGATAAAGGCATTGAAGACCACTTGTTTAGAATTTTGCAAGAATCCGTATCAAATACGCTGCGTCATGCCAATGCAACAGCTTTAGATGTGCTGCTGATTAAACGTGACTTTTCCATTATTTTACGTATTGTTGATAACGGAGTTGGTTTTGATGTAGAAAAGGAAAAAGTCGGATCGTACGGCCTGCAAAATATGTACGAACGCGCAGTTGAAATTGGAGGCCTATTAAAAATTATTAGCTTGCCCGACAAAGGAACAAAGCTAGAAGTGAAAGTACCGTTAGTAGAAAGAGAGGAGAAGCAAAATGATTAATGTACTGTTAGTAGATGATCATGAAATGGTTCGTATTGGCGTAGGAGCGTATTTGTCGGCTCAAGCAGACATTCATGTGATAGCTGAAGCAGCAAATGGCCAACAGGCCGTTGAATTAGGGCTTCAGCTGCGCCCGGATATTATTTTAATGGATTTAGTCATGGAAGAAATGGACGGGATTGAAGCAACGAAACAACTGATTAAGCAGTGGCCAGAAGCGAAAGTGATCATTGTCACTAGCTTTCTAGATGATGAAAAAGTATATCCCGCTCTAGAGGCAGGGGCAACAAGCTATTTATTAAAAACGTCTAAAGCAGGAGAAATTGCAGCTGCTATTCGCCGTACATATGAGGGGCAATCTGTATTAGAGCCCGAAGTAACCGGTAAAATGATGTCTAAAATGAGAAAACCGTCTTTACCTCATGAAGAACTGACAGCTCGTGAAATGGAAATTTTATTGCTAATGACGCAAGGCAAAACA
Source organism: Priestia sp. YIM B13551 (assembly GCF_042787905.1). NCBI lineage: Bacteria > Bacillati > Bacillota > Bacilli > Caryophanales > Bacillaceae > Priestia > Priestia sp. YIM B13551. The sequence continues at coordinate 1,496,286 of NZ_JBHZOX010000001.1, read as the reverse complement.
AATCAAGAGATTGCAGACGAATTATTTATTGCGCTAAAGACGGTAAAAACACATGTGAGCAATTTATTAAGTAAGCTGGATGTACAGGACCGGACTCAAGCAGTCATCTATGCCTTTAAACACAAATTAGCGCAGTGAGAATCGTTATTCAAAAGAGAATAACGATTTTTTTTGTGAAAAACCTATTTTTTTGCATGTATTCATTATAAAATAGCGATATGCGTAAAGGCGAACGCTTACGTAAAAGCACTATTTTGAGGGGTTGAGCACATGGAAAAGAAATGGTGGAAAGAAGCTGTTGCGTATCAAATCTACCCGCGAAGCTTTATGGATTCAAACGGCGACGGAATTGGTGACATTCAAGGGGTTATTTCAAAATTAGACTATTTATCTGATCTTGGAATTGATGTCATTTGGATTTGCCCGATTTATCAGTCTCCTAACGACGATAATGGCTACGATATCAGTGATTATAAAGATATTATGAAAGATTTCGGAACAATGGAAGACTTTGATGAGCTGCTAGATGAAGTTCACCATCGCGGAATGAAGCTGATTATGGATTTAGTTATTAATCATACTTCAGATGAACACCCTTGGTTTTTAGAATCCAGGTCTTCTAAAGAGAATCCATATCGTGATTATTATATTTGGCACGAAGGTAAAGATGGAAAAGAGCCAAACAACTGGGAATCTATTTTTAGCGGATCAGCTTGGGAGTTCGACGAAAAGACAAAAGAATATTACATGCACGTATTTTCTAAAAAACAGCCTGATTTAAACTGGGAAAACGAAAAAGTACGTCATGAGCTTTATGAAATGGTTAACTGGTGGTTAGATAAAGGAATTGACGGCTTTCGTGTAGATGCTATTTCGCATATTAAGAAAGTGGCCGGCTTCCCAGATCTACCGAACCCTGAAAAGCTAGATTATGTGCCATCGTTTGAAGGGCATATGAATCGACCGGGAATTCAAGAACATTTAAAAGAGCTAAAAGAAAATACGTTTGCCAAATATGATATTATGACGGTTGGAGAGGCAAATGGTGTAACATCGGACAGCGCAGATGAGTGGGTAGCTGAAGATGGCGGAAACTTCAATATGATTTTTCAGTTCGAGCATATGGGACTGTGGGATAAAGGAGAAGAAAAACCGCTTGATTTAATCGAGTTAAAAACGATTTTAACTAATTGGCAAAATGGTTTAGAAAAAATTAACGGCTGGAATGCTTTATATTTAGAAAATCATGACCAAATTCGTTCTGTAAATAAATTCGGCAGCTTAGCTTACCGAGTGGAAAGTGCAAAGTGCTTAGCTGCACTATACTTTTTAATGAAAGGAACACCGTTTATTTATCAAGGACAAGAACTTGGAATGACCAATGTTAAGTTTGATTCTATTGACGATTATGATGATGTTGGTATGATTAACTACTACCGTATTCAGCGTGAAAAAGGCGATACACATGACGAGATTATGAAAGTGATTTGGGAAACAGGCCGCGATAATTCAAGAACGCCAATGCAGTGGAATACAGAAAGAAATGCAGGATTTTCTACTGGTACCCCTTGGATGAAGGTGAATCCAAATTACGTAGATATTAACGTAGAAGAGCAGAAAAGTGATAAAAATTCGGTACTGAATTTTTACAAACAGCTCATTAAAATTAGAAAACAGCATGATGTGCTGGTGTATGGAACTTATAAGCTATTGGCAGAAGAAGATTCCGCTATTTACGCGTATACGCGAACATTAGAAGGTAAAACCGCTGTTGTTATTTGTAATATGTCACCGAAAAATCAAACGTTCGAGTTTCCTTCAGAGAGCTCATTTGTAAACAGAGAAGTGCTGATTCATAATTATCCGTTGGATAAAAACGAAACGCTTGAAAAATGTACGCTGCACCCATATGAAACACGTGTATACTTACTTTCATAAACAAGTTGAGCAACCGATTGCGCAATTTTAAAGTGGAAAGCTTTTAAAAACACATTTATATGCGACATAGGTGAAGAAACTGCTGGCTCTATCAAGAGCGAGCAGTTTTTGCATTTTAATAAAAAGACGGAGAAAGCTTTGACTACGGCGCATGTATATGGTACTTTTACACTTAGTGTAGATAATTAGAAACAAAATGAGGTTGAAAAATGGCGAAATATAAAATTATTGCAACAGCAGCAATGGGAATTGAAGCACTGGTCGCTAAAGAAGTGCGTGCTTTAGGATATGACTGTGAAGTAGATAATGGCAAGGTTATCTTTGAAGGAGACGAGCTCGCAATTGCTCGCTGCAATTTATGGCTTCGTACAGCAGATCGAATTAAAGTGCAGGTTGGACAGTTCAAAGCTCGTACGTTTGATGAGCTTTTTGAACAAACAAAAGCATTAAATTGGGGAGATTATTTGCCCGTAGATGCACAGTTTCCTGTATCGGGAAAATCAGTTAAATCTAAATTGTTCAGCGTATCAGATTGTCAAAGCATTGTGAAAAAAGCAATTGTTGACAGCATGAAAAAACATTATAACAAAACAACAGGCTGGCTCGAAGAAACAGGGTCAACGTTTAAAATTGAAGTAGCGCTATTAAAAGATGTTGCTACATTAACAATTGACGCAAGCGGTGCAGGACTTCATAAGCGCGGTTACCGCGTTGGACAAGGAGAAGCTCCTTTAAAAGAAACGCTGGCAGCGGCTCTAATTATGCTAACGCCGTGGAATGCGAATCGTCCGTTTGTCGATGTTTTTTGCGGCTCTGGTACAATTGCTATCGAAGCAGCGCTTATCGGTCAAAATATTGCACCAGGATTTAACCGTGACTTCTTATCAGAAGAATGGCCATGGATGTCAGCAAGCATTTGGGACAAAGCGCGCGAAGAAGCAGAAGACTTAGCGAACTACGACCAAGTGCTAGATATTGCTGGTCATGATATTGATCATCGTATGGTAAAAGTAGCGGAGCAAAATGCATTTGAAGCTGGACTTGGAGATTTAATTCAATTTAAGCAAATGCAAGTGCGCGATTTTACGACGCCGAAAGAATATGGAATCATTATTGGTAACCCTCCGTACGGCGAACGTTTAAGCGATCGTCCTTCCGTTGAAAAAATGTACGCTGAAATGGGCGAAGCGTTTTCTAAGCTTGATACGTGGTCGATTTATATGCTTACATCTCATGAACAATTTGAACAATACTACGGTAAAAAAGCAACGAAAAAACGCAAATTGTTTAACGGGTTTATTAAAACAGACTACTATCAATACTGGGGACCTCGTCCTCCACGCAACGATCAATAAATACAAAAGCCAAGCGGTGTAAAAACCAGCTTGGCTTTTGTACGTTATTTTTTTTTCAAACCTCGATAAGCTAGCATTCCAAACATGCCTATACCGAGCACGACAATTAATAAAATAAACCAAAATGTAGCATTAAGCAGGTATTTATATAGTCCGTCATAATAATCATGCATATACTCACCCCATTATGTTTTTTATAGTATGGGCGAGTAGCAGGGCAATATATGTATTCATTTCTTTTCAATAGCAGGCTTAAAACGAGAAATGATTAGCTTATTTCTAACATGTTTACGAAAGGGAAATCTCATACTAAAACCTAAGAGGTGATAAAATGAGAAAAAACCGATCAGCACGGATTTTTGGGGGGATGATGCTTCTTTCATGGTTAACCATCCCTTTTATAGGACGACAGCATATTAAGCGCTATTTATCATCTACTATGTTTATTTCCTTTTTAATTATGGTTGAAAGCTATATTGCTGAAAAAAAGAAGTGGTGGATATTCCCTAATCCTCCTCATCCATATCTAACAGGTGAAGCTGCTTTACTTTTAGGTCCATTTTTAGCAGGTTCTTTATGGATTAAAAAGTTCACATACGGCCATTTTGGAAGGTATATGTTATTAAATGCAATCGTAGATACATTTTTTGTTTATCCTTTTCAACGAGCTATGAGCCGTGCAAAGCTTTTTAGCGTAGGCACATTTAAAGAGTACCATTTGCTAGGTATCTTTCTGTTGAAAGCTGCTTTAATGTACGTTTACCAACATCTAGTAGTAGAGAAACCGAAACCTCAGCGTGCTTTAAAAAATAATCCTATAGAATAAAGGGGCAGGCAGGGAAGCGTGATTTTCTTGCCTGCTATTTTAATGCCCCAGATGTCATTCCTGAAATGAAATGCTTTTGCAAAAACACGTACGCAATCAATAGTGGGATAGAAGAAAGAACGACTGCTGAAAACAGCATAGGGTAATTAGTCAGAAATTCCCCTTGAAAGTCCAATAGTGCAATAGGCAGCGTTTTTACTTCTTTAGATTTTAACAATAGCAAAGGGAATAACAGATCATTCCACACAATCACAAACGAAAAAATTCCCACTGTAGCCATTGATGGTATTGAGAGTCGAAGAGCGATTTTTGAATATATTTTCCACTCTGACGCTCCGTCCATGCGAGCAGCTTCGAATAGTTCCCTTGGCAAAGTTTTCATAAACCCCGTGATAATAAACACACCGATGGGAAGCAAAAAGCTTATGGAGACGATAATGACGCCTGTTAGCGTATTGACGAGCCCAAGCTTATTCATCAGCAAAAAGACAGGAATCATATTGACTTGAGTAGGGACAATCATTCCGCAAACAAAAAAGCCGTATACAATCCATCCAAGCTTTTGAGGTAGCTGAATAATAGCATAAGCAATCATGCTTGAAAACCATAGAATAAAAAACGTGCTAAAGACGGTAACAATCACGCTGTTTTTAATATAGCCAAAGATGGGTTCATTGACGAGCAGCTGTTTATAATTTTCAATATTCCAGCCTGCTGGTAATCCGATTGGGTTGCTGTAAAGTTCAGGCGTTGTTTTAAAGGTTGTTAATAAAACCAAGCTTAAGGGCAACAGAATGATTAAACCGTATATCCCTAAAATCAGTTGTCTGAATGGGTTTTGTTTCATAAAAGAATCTCCTTTTACATTTTGGTCAAGCGAAGTACGCGAAATTGAAGAAACGTTAAAAGAGCAATCACAATCATAAATACAACTGAAATGGCAGAGGCATAGCCGAAACGAAAATTAATAAAAGCTTCGTGATAAAGAAGCGTCGAAAGAATTTCAGTTGAATTGGAGGGACCTCCATTTGTCATTGCAATGATTAAATCAAATGCTTTAAAACTTTGTATGGTCGTATAAGCTACAACCATTGTCGTAGCTGGAGCTAAAAGAGGCCACGTAATGCGCTTGAATTTTTGCCATCTTGTTGCTCCATCAATACTAGCAGCTTCATATAACTCACTGGGAATAGCTTGAATTCCAGCTGCAAAAATAATAAGCATTTGACCAGTATGTGCCCAAAATTGTACAAAAGCCAAGCTGTAAATTGCGATATGCCCATTTCCAATCCAAGACTGGGTCCAATGCTCAAGGCCTATTTTACTTAAAAATAGGTTAACTCCTCCAATGTTGGGGTCATACATAAAGTTCCACGTGAAAGCAATCGACACGGACGAAATAATCGTCGGTACAAAAAAGAGTGAGCGATAAAATGTATTCCATGCAGAATTTTTATAAAGTAAGAGTGCAAAGCCTAAGCTCAATAACGTTTGAAAGATCAGCACGCCAATTGTGAACTTTAAGTTGTTTGTAAGAGACTGTGTAAAAATAGCATCGTTTGTTAAAATTTCTTTGAAGTTTTGAAACCCTACAAATGAGAACTGAGAAGATAATCCATTCCAATCAGTTGTGCTTAAAAATAAAGCAGAAAGCGTTGGCAATGCAAAGAAAACAGTATATATGACAAAACCGGGAAGTAAAAACAACCATAGATGTCTGCTTTTAGAGATACTTTTAAATGAAAAGAGAGGAAAAGAGAACGAAGGGGTTCTCTTTTCTTCTTCTTGAATAGACGTATTAGTTTTTAGCGACACGTTCTACCTCTCCTTGTGCTTTTTCAGCAGCTTTTTTCGCTGACATACCGGATAGTACGTCCTGTACAGATGTTTCAACAGCTTTTGATACGCGCTCATTTAAAATTGTAAATCGAGGTTGGAAGACCGTTTTTTTGTCTTTCCATTTTGCGCTTTCTTTGAGTTCAGGTGAATCATATTTCACGTCTTTGACCGTTAATAACTGGCCAGTAGCATTCGCATACTCAGAAGAAATCTTTGGATCTGCAAGGAAAGTTAAAAATTTCTTAGCAGCTTCTTTGTGTTTTGATTTTTCAGCAACACCTAATAAGAATGTCGTGGTATGAACACCTTCGTATTTTGCTTTATCTTGATCCACTGTAATCGGTGCAAGCAAACCTTGATCAATCTTCGGATTTTGCTGTTTGACTGTAGCCATCATATAAGAACCTTGAGCAAGCATTGCGCCTTTTTCCTGAGCAAAAAGTGCTGCAGCACTTTCTTTTTTCGTACCAAGAGCATCTTTTTGGAAGTAACCTTTGTCATTTAATTCTTTAATTTGAGATAGGGTTTTGATAAACCATTCATCAGTTAGCTTGCGCTTGCCCGTTTCTACTTCGTGAAGGGCGTTGTTTGTAGGTTCGTTATTCATAATCATTGGATTAATAAATTGAGAAGGACTTACGTCTCCTGAAAATAAAATCGGCGTGTATCCATTTTTCTTTAATGTTTCAGATGTTTTTAAAAAGCTATTCCAATCTTTAGGAATATCTAAATTTAGTTTTTCAAAAATGCCTTTGTTATAGACAGGGATGTTATAGACTAGCTGATAAGGAAGAGCATATTGCGTATTATCCGATTTACCCGCTTGGATTAGCTTTTCGTCAAATTTGCTGAGTAAGTTTTGGTCGTCCAGCTTTGCAAAACCATTTGCTTTGCGAATCGTTTCAAATTGACTTCCTGGAAAACTAGCAAATACATCGATACCTTCTCCAGATAGTAGAGATCCTTGAATTTGTGATTGATATGAATCAGAAGGAAAGACGGTCATTTCTACATGAATATTTGGATTTTTCTTTTCAAATTGCTCAATGATAGAATCAAAAGCTTTCGAATCTTCTCCTCGCCAATGCGTAAAGTTAATGGTTACTTTTTTAGAAGAGTCGCTGCTGTCACCGCTTGTTGAACTGTTTTTGCCGCAGCCCGCGATGATCACGGTGAGCATTGCTAACAGAATTAATAATTTTTTCATTTTAGTTCCCCCACTTATAGAATTCTTTTTAGATAGTTATTGGTCAATTTTGATACGGTTGGTAGATGCTTGGTCAAAGAAATGAGCATGATTCATTTGAAAATGAAATGGAAAGTACTGATGAACTTGAATATGTTCATCCCCAGGGATTTTAGCCACAAAGAGCTGGTCTCCTAAACTACTGTATAGTATGTACTCTGCTCCTAATAACTCAGACACATCTACCAGTAATGAAATATGAGGAGCATCAGAAGAGGCGCGCGTAACATGCTCAGGTCGAATTCCTACAGTAATAAACTGATTGTTGTAGCCTTTTTCATGTAACGAATGCATTTGATTTTCTGTCAGTTGAAACTCATGTTCACTGATGTGCAGTTTGCTGTTCACTACTTTTCCTGTGAAAAAGTTCATTCCCGGTGATCCTATAAAACTGGCTACAAACGTATTCTCTGGAGCATTATACACTTGCATAGGTGAACCTATTTGCTGAATTTTTCCGTCTTTCATAACTACGATTCTGCTTGCCATCGTCATCGCTTCTGTTTGATCGTGGGTTACATAAATAATGGTCGTCTGCAGCCTCTGATGAAGCTTACTGATTTCAGCACGCATTTGTACGCGAAGCTTCGCATCAAGATTAGATAAAGGCTCATCCATTAAAAAAATTTGGGCATTCCGTACAATGGCTCTTCCTAAAGCCACCCGCTGACGCTGCCCTCCTGATAACGCTTTTGGCTTGCGTTTTAAATAGGGTTCTAAGTCCAAAATACGAGCCGCTTCACGAACGCGCTCATCAATTTCTTGTTTTGGGACTTTGCGGAGCTGCAAGCCAAATGCCATGTTGTCGTAAACTGTTAAATGAGGGTAAAGCGCGTAGTTTTGAAACACCATTGCAATATCTCGGTCCTTAGAAGGCAAATCGTTTGCACGATCTCCATTAATAAGCAATTCTCCTTCTGTTATCGATTCAAGGCCGGCGATCATTCGAAGGGTAGTGGATTTGCCGCAGCCTGAAGGTCCTACAAATACAATAAATTCTTTGTCTTGAATATGAAGATTGAAATTATCAACTGCAAGACTATCTTTTCCGTATTTTTTATACACATGCTGTAACTGCAGTTCTGCCATTTTTTCTCCTTTCAGCAGGCTTTTTAAAAAATAAAAGCCTCTAATTGCACAGACGGATTGTACGCGTATCTGGCAATTAGAGGCTATCGGTTGACCGGTAAGCCTGTATTATGTAGTTTTGAGTGATTGAATATGTAAGTAATTTTAAAATATATTATTCCTATAAGTCAAGTGAGAATTAAAATATTTTAATAAGTTAGATTATTTTTTTAAATGAAAGAATCCATTTATTAAGCCAGAGATGCTGGTTTTGAGAATAAAATAAACAGCTGGTGTATAGAATGATAGTATTCACTTTTATAGTAAGCATTACAGAGAGAGGATGTTTATAAATGGATAGAAACACGCAGTTCACTATGATTCGTCAAGCGTTGGAAAACAGCTATCATTTAATGCAGCAGGGAATAGAAGTGAGCGGAGAGACGCTTACTCAGCTGGAACAAGCAAAAGCCGAGTATGAAGCGGCCTTTTTATTGTCTCAGTCCACGGACTCAAAATTCCGCTGTAATTAATTTTTTAATAGCACTTATTCCGTTTGCGTTCTATACACTCAGCTTTTATACAAAAAGGTTCTGTCCTTACAGGCAGAACTTTTTTATGTTCAGCTCTTTTTATTGACATTTTAGATAAAGTAGTCAATAATTAAGTTTTGCTTACATGAGAAATTTACTAGATAAAAAGAAGTGAAGCTAATTTTTATTGATAGATATTTACATAAATAAAGGAGTCAGTATCGATGATGAGAGAGCGGTTGCCTTTTACAATTGAGCGGGATGAAAACTTTTTTGACAAATTAAATGAATGGATAGGTGATGTTTTTTATGATCATCTTCCAGACGCAGGGTTAGAACTTCGGGATGAACAAATTTTTATGGCTTTTCAAATCGAACGAGCTTTTAAAGAAAAAAATGTAATATTTGCAGAAGCAGGTGTAGGAACAGGGAAAACCATTGTGTATTTGCTGTACGCTATTTGTTATGCAAGGTATATTGGCAAGCCAGCTATTATTGCCTGTGCGGATGAAACATTAATTGAACAGTTAGTAAAAGCCGAAGGAGACATTGCAAAGCTCTCTGGCATTTTAGATATTAACATGGATGTTCGCCTAGCAAAATCTCAAGATCAGTATCTGTGTTTAAAGAAATTAGATGCTGTGACAGCACGAACAGATAATGAAAACATTGAAGAAATTTACGATACGCTTCCTGATTTTGTTCATGATCATAGCGGTATGCAGTCGTTCTATCACTACGGAGACCGTAAAGAATATCCTCATTTAACGGATGAGGAATGGAATCAAATTAACTGGGATACGTTTCAAGACTGCTCTTCCTGTGAGCAGCGTCATAGATGCGGCTTAACGCTTTCACGTGAGCACTATAGAAAAGCACATGACTTAATTATTTGCTCTCACGATTTTTACATGGAGCACATTTGGACATATGAAGCCCGCAAGCGTGAAGGACAGCTTCCCCTTCTTCCTGAAAGCAGCTGTGTTGTATTTGATGAAGGTCACCTGCTGGAATTTGCTGCACAAAAGGCTTTAACATATCGCATTCAAGAAGATACGTTAGAAAACTTGTTAACGCGTCTATTAGAAAATGACGTGCGAGAAGAATTTGCTGTGAAGATCGAGCACGCTATCGATGTATATGCAATGTTCTTTGACCGTTTAAGTGAAGCAAGCACAGAAATCGTTGGTTCTAGCCGTAAAGAAGTAGCCCGCACAAACGGATTACAAAGTGTAGGAAAAGAACTTTTATCGCTGCTTGAGCATATCGGAAACGAGCTTGTGTTTGAGAGTGAGACCTATACAGTAGACGAATATACGCTGCGAATTGTAGATGAGTACCTAGATCAAATTGATTATTCGCTGCGCTTATTTATGGACAACGAAAATGCCATCTACTGGGTAGAAGAAAATAACTGGAAACTGACGTTGGTTATTATGCCGCAAGCAGTAAAAGACGTCTTAAAAGAACGAGTATTTGCGAAGAAAATACCATATATTTTCACTTCTGCGACTCTTTCAGATAACCAATCGTTCGATTATTTAGCATATAGCTTAGGAATTGCAAAGCCGCTTTCTTTTTCTGTTGAATCGCCATTTGATTATGATGAGCAAATGAAAATTGCGGTAAAAAATGTTTCGGATGATCAAGAAGAAGCGTTTGCTGAAAAATTCGCCTTTGCTGTTGCTCAGCTCGAAAAAACGAACGGACGAGCACTTTTATTGTTTAATAGCAAAGAAGAACTAGAGATGTTCAAAGAAGTTTCCAAAGAGTTAAATCAGTACACATTTTTATTTGAAGGCGATCAAGAAATCAGTAAATTAGTATCTCAGTTCCAAAGGGAAGAAGAAACGATTTTATGCGCTGTTCATTTGTGGGAAGGATTGGATATTCCTGGACCTTCGCTATCTAATGTAATTATTTGGTCTCTGCCATATCCGCCAAATGATCCGGTCTTTGAAGCAAAGCGCAATCAAGTAGTCGATCCATTTTGGGATGCAGATATGCCGTATATGCTTCTTCGCTTAAAGCAAGGAGTTGGAAGACTGATTCGCTCTCATAACGATAAGGGTCTAATCACGATCTTTATGCCAAAAAGCACAGATTCAAAAGTGCGTTCAATCATTGAACAAAATGTCCCAACAAAAATAGAAAACGTATAAAAAAGCGCGGTTGTAGCCGCGCTTTTTTATATGCATAATAGATTGAATATTCAGTTATATACACACCGTTACTATTATGATAAAATAATTTATGGTGAAATAAGGAAAGTAAGGAGGAAAAACAATGAGAGAAGACATACAGAAAATTGAGAAACAGTTTTATGAATACATGAATAAAATCAAAAGTTATCACGAGGCAATCGGAGTGATGTACTGGGATTTGAGGACGGGTGCTCCAAAAAAAGGGGCGGATCAGCGTTCTGAAGTTATTGGCATGATGTCATCAGAAGCGTTCAATCTTTCTGTTTCTGATGACATGGCAGGTTTTATTGAGAAATTAACGACCCCTGAGTCACAGCCTTACATAAACGATATTACGAAAAAAGCAGTGGAAGAATGTAAAAAAGAATATGACTTAAATAAAAAGATTCCTCCGCATGAATATAAAGAATACGTTACATTAACTTCAAAAGCTGAGTCGGTTTGGGAAGACGCAAAAGAAAAAGCAGATTTTGCTTTATTTCAACCGTACCTCGAAAAAATTGTAGCTTTCAATCAGAAGTTTGTGGAGTATTGGGGGTATGAAGGAAACAAATATAACCGTTTATTAGACCTTTTTGAACCGGGGATGACGGTTGAAATCTTAGACGAGGTATTTGGAAAGCTACGGGAGCATATTGTGCCTCTTGTTCAGCGAATCGCCGGGTCGAATACAAAGCCAAATACGGAATTTTTATTCCGTACTTTCCCAAAAGAAGCGCAAAAGCAATTTAGTCTAGACGTGTTAAAAACGCTTGGCTACGATTTTGAAGCGGGGCGACTTGATGAAACAGTCCATCCTTTTGCTACTGGCTTAAACCCGGGAGATGTGCGCATCACGACTAAGTATGCTGAAAACGATTTCCGAACGGCTATTTTTGGAACGATTCACGAATGCGGCCATGCTTTATATGAGCAGAATATTTCAAAGGATCTTGTGGGTACGGTTCTATGTGAAGGTACTTCAATGGGAATTCATGAATCACAGTCGCTGTTTTTTGAGCAGTTTGTCGGGAAAAATAAAGCATTTTGGCAGCATCATTACGACGTACTAAAAAAGCATGCGCCGGGACAATTTGACGATGTAGATTTAGAAGATTTTTACCGAGGAGTAAATGAGGCGAAACCGTCGCTTATTCGTATTGAAGCAGATGAGTTAACGTATCCTCTTCATATTATGATTCGCTATGAGATTGAAAAAGGATTAATAAACGGAGAATATAAAGTTGCAGATTTACCGGAAATTTGGAATGAGAAATACGAAGAATATTTAGGAGTTCGTCCAAGTCACGATGGAGAAGGCGTGCTTCAGGATGTACACTGGGCCGGAGGAAGCTTTGGGTACTTCCCTTCCTACGCTCTTGGCTATATGTACGCAGCGCAGTTTAAGCATACCATGTTAAAAGACTTGCCCAATTATGATGAACTCCTCGAAAAAGGAGAAATTTCGCCGATCACAAATTGGCTAACAGAACATATTCATCAGTACGGAAAAATGAAAAAGCCTCTTGAAATTTTAAACGATGTAACGGGAGAAGGCTTAAATGTAGATTATTTAATTCAGTATCTAGAAAAGAAATATGGAGAAATTTATCACGTATAAAAGGCGCTATAAACGAATATTATGTTTTGTATCACAAGTAAATGTTCGAAAATATCGTTTTTAGATATTTTCAAATAAAAGATTTGCTGATATAATACAATTAACTCAATAACGCACTCATATAATGACGAGAATAAGGCTCGTAAGTATCTACCAAACTACCGTAAATAGTTTGACTATGGGTGAGCGATGAAGTTTGTTTTTCACTTTTGTGCGTAAAAGCTCAAAGACATTGCTCTACTCATATACGAGTGCAGCTATGTTTTTGAGCTTTTTTAATACAAACGTTGGAGGAACGAACTATGAAAGCTTTGCAAAACAAAATTTTAACAGATGGTATCGTATTATCGGACACGGTTTTAAAAGTAGACACATTTTTAAACCACCAAATGGATCCTGTATTAATGAAAGAAATTGGAGAAGAATTCGCTTCGCGTTTTGAAGATGCAGGAATTACGAAGATTTTAACGATTGAATCATCAGGAATTGCTCCAGCGATTATGACCGCATTGAAGCTAAACGTTGAGATGGTGTTTGCTAGAAAAAGAAAATCTTTAACACTTCAAGACGGACTCATTACATCAAAAGTATATTCATTTACAAAAAAAGAAGAAAATGAAATTTCAGTTGCTGATAAATTTATTCAAGAAGATGACGTGATTTTAATTATTGATGACTTTTTAGCAAACGGCCAAGCTGCATTCGGCTTGATGGATATCGTGCAAAAAGCAGGTGCTAAAGTAGGCGGCATTGGTATTGTTATTGAAAAAGCGTTCCAAGATGGAGGAAAACAAATTCGTCAATCAGGCGTTAAAGTAGAATCATTAGCACGCATTCAGTCTTTATCAAATGGTAAAGTGACATTTGTTGAAGATAAACCAACAGTGGAGGTTTAATATGAATAAAGGAAAAGTCTTTTCACTTGGTTTACAGCATGTTTTAGCTATGTACGGAGGTGCGATTGTTGTTCCGCTTATTGTTGGAGGAGCCATTGGCTTGACTCAGCAGCAGCTTACGTATTTAGTGGCGATTGACTTATTTATGTGCGGTGTGGCAACGCTACTGCAAGTATGGAAAAATCGTTTTTTTGGAATTGGTCTTCCAGTTGTATTAGGGTGTACGTTTACTGCCGTAGGACCTATGATTTCAATTGGAGGTTCTTACGGCGTTTCCTCCATATATGGTTCTATTATCGTCGCTGGTTTACTCATCGTCCTTCTTTCTGCTTTTTTAGGTAAATTGGTTAAGTTTTTCCCTCCTTTAGTTACAGGTTCGGTTGTAACGATTATTGGAATTACGTTAATTCCCGTAGCGATAAAAGATTTAGCCGGAGGAGAAGGAAGTAAAGATTTTGGGAGCTTGAGCAATTTAGGTTTAGGTTTTGGCGTTTTACTATTGATTATTGTTCTGTATCGATTTACAAAAGGGTTTATGCGCTCGGTCTCTGTCTTATTAGGATTAGTTGTTGGAACAATTGCTGCGTCTTTTATGGGGAAAGTTGATTTTTCCGGAGTAAAAGAAGAAGCGTGGGTTCATATGCCACATGTGCTGTACTTTGGGATGCCAACTTTTAATATTATGGCCATTCTGACAATGTTCCTTGTTTTACTTGTTGGCATTGTCGAGTCAACAGGCGTTTATTTTGCCGTTAGTGATATTTGTAAAAAAGAAGTGGATGAAAAAGATTTATCTAAAGGCTATCGTGCAGAAGGATTGGCGATTTTATTAGGCGGATTTTTTAACGCATTTCCTTATACAGCGTATTCTCAAAATGTAGGCCTTTTACAGTTGTCAGGTGTTCGCACAAGAAATGTTGTATTTGCAGCGAGTGGAATTTTAATCATTTTGGGTTTCCTACCTAAAATCGCAGCCGTGACGACAGTTATCCCGAGCTCTGTACTTGGAGGAGCAATGGTAGCTATGTTTGGAATGGTAATCTCTTCAGGTATTAAAATCCTTAGTCAAGTTGATTTAGCAAAACAAGAAAACCTTCTTGTGATTGCATGTTCGGTTGGCATGGGTCTAGGGGTGACGGTTGTACCTGAACTCTTCAAAAACTTACCAGAGAGTCTTCAAGTTCTTACTGGAAGCGGTATTGTAATGGGGAGTTTTACAGCAATCTTTTTAAACATTGTCTTTAATATGATGAAATCACCACGTACGCAAGTTGCAGAAACAAAGTTAACAAATGAAGTAGTATCGAAATAAAAAGAGGCTAGAACAAAAGTATTTTAGTTGAAAAGATCCGAACGATTAATCGTTCGGATCTTTTCATTGTCATGGTGCAACAAGTGATCCATAGTAGATCATTCATCTAATTTGTTTGTCTTTCCTATTAAGATCGTGTTTTGAAAAACAGCGTATAAAGCATTTTTCCCACGTCAGGGTTTTTTGCCACTAATGAAATTTCTCTTTTGAATTTGAAGTCTGTGATGGGTAAAGCTTTAATGTTTGAGCTTTGTAAATGGCGCATAAAAATTTCAGGTAGAATTGAAATACCTAAATTAGCTGAAATAAATCCCATAATGCTTTGAGCAAATTCAATTTCATTGGCAATGGGAATCTTTAAGTTATGACGATTGTACGCTTTTTCTACTAGTGTCCGAACATCGCACCCTGGGGGGAGAACTACAATGGGTTCTTCTTTGAAATCTTCAAATGATACACTTTCTTTTTCGGCTAACGGGTGCTGATCATTCACAAATAAATAAAAGTCTTCTTTGAACAATAGTTTTGACCAGTAAGTATGTTGAATCTCTCGATCATCAAATAAAGCCCCGTCAATTTTATTGCTTTCTAACTGCTCTAACAAATCATAATAGTGATGCGAGGTTTTTATATCAATATGGCGATTGTGGTCTTCAGCAGAAGCCAGTTGATAAGGTAAGTAAAAAGCAGCCATACTCTGCCACGTTCCGATAGTTAAATCACAAGCTTCTTGCGTAGACACTAATTTTTTTTGAAGAGCATGAACGCTTGATAGTATGGATTCACCTTCCTGTAAAAGAATTTCACCTGCTGAGGTTAATTCTACTCCTGTAGCGGAGCGAATAAATAATGTTACTCCTAAATCTTCTTCTAGTTTTCTCATTTGCTTACTAAGTGCAGGCTGCGTCATATGCAGCTGTTCGCTTGCTTTGCTTAAGCTTTTTGTTTTGGCTGTTTCAATAAAAGACTTAAGCCATTCTGTTTTCATATTTATCACCTATAACCTTTTGTTATACCCATAGTATAGAAGGGAAGTTCTCATAAATCAATGAAGATGCTAGTGTATATAGTGTAGTTAACACAGCACAAAGAAATTCACACAACTAGGAGGATGAATGATGTATCCAAACAAACTATATATTAACGGTGAATGGACAACAACTGAAGAGAAAATTGATGTGATTAATCCAGCAACAAAAGAAGTTATAGGACAAATTCCAAAGGCAGGCGCAAAGGAAGCAGCACTTGCCGCTCATGCAGCGGCTGCAGCTTTTAAAACATGGTCGAAAAGAACCGCTCAAGAGCGCAGTGCTATTTTAATGAGATGGCATCAACTAATTGAAAATCATAAAGATGGACTAGCAGAAATTATGACAACGGAACAAGGCAAACCATTTGCAGAAGCAAAAGGTGAAGTGCAGTATGGGAATGATTATATTGCTTGGTTTGCTGAAGAAGGAAAGCGTGTATACGGTGAAACGATTCCAGCTCATCATACGCATAAACGTATTACGGTTAAAAAACAGCCTGTCGGCGTTGTAGCAGCTATTACACCATGGAACTTCCCTGCAGCAATGATTACGCGTAAAGTGGCCCCAGCTCTTGCAGCAGGATGTACAATTGTTCTCAAACCATCTGAAGAAACACCATTTACAGCATTTCGTTTAGTAGAGCTCGCAGAAGAAGCGGGAGTTCCAAAAGGTGTGATCAATGTTGTTACTGGAGATGCAGCAGCTATTGGCGACACATGGCAAAAAGACGGACGCATCCGAAAATTAACATTTACTGGTTCAACAGCGGTTGGTAAACATTTAATGCGCGGTGCTGCGGATACTGTGAAAAAATTATCGCTGGAATTAGGCGGTCACGCACCGTTTATCGTAACAGAAAATGCAGATTTAGACGCTGCTGTAAACGGCGTAATTGCTTCTAAGTTTGTCAACGCAGGTCAAACGTGCATCTGCACAAACCGCGTATATGTACAAGAATCCATTGCAGATGCTTTTGTTGAAAAATTTGCAACAAAAGCGGCGGAATTAACAGTAGGAAATGGATTAGAAGAAGGTACACAAGTTGGACCGTTAATTAACGACAAAGCGGTTGAGAAAGTAAAAGCACAAATTGCGGATGCAAAAAGTAAAGGAGCTAAAGTTGTGGTTGGCGGACAAGCTATAACAACTAAAAACGGTTTCTTTATGGAACCGACAATTATTACAAATGTAACTGATGACATGAATTGCATGTTTGAAGAAACGTTTGGACCATTGGCACCTGTAGCAACATTCAAAACAGTAGAAGAAGCCGTAGAACGAGCAAACAATAGCCCTTATGGTTTAGCCGCTTACGTATTTACAGAAAACATTAAAGAAGCAACGTTTGTATCTGAAGAGTTAGAATACGGCATTGTAGGAGTAAATGACGCCTCCCCATCTGCAGCTCAAGCTCCATTCGGCGGCTTTAAAGAAAGTGGTCTTGGACGTGAAGGAAGTCATTACGGCATTGAAGATTATTTAGAAGTAAAATATATCTCAATGGGACTTTAATAAAAAGTAGAGGCTGGGACAAAAATATTTTATTCGAAGTGAAATACGAAC
Source organism: Priestia sp. YIM B13551 (assembly GCF_042787905.1). Lineage (NCBI taxonomy): Bacteria > Bacillati > Bacillota > Bacilli > Caryophanales > Bacillaceae > Priestia > Priestia sp. YIM B13551. The sequence goes on along the minus strand of NZ_JBHZOX010000001.1, from coordinate 1,478,875 downwards.
TAGCAACTAATAATCAAAATTATTGGTTGTTAGTTCGTATTTTTTTGTTGTTAAGATGGACGTAGCTTTCATGTGTTTCGTTGTGTCCCAGCCTTTTTTTATGAACTTTTGTAAAGAAAATTTGGAATAATAGTTCTTTAACGCAATTAATTGCATTTCTAGGATGTCTGTGCAAGAATAAATATTTCAAAAATGGTTTAGCTTTGTTTAAAGCGTGGGTAATACAACAAATGCACATGATTGCTTGTTAGATGAAATGAAAAGCGGAACTTTACCACTGATAAATTACGCAAGCTAGAACCAAAATAGTAGTACTGAATAGTGAAAAATATAGGAGTTGATATAGATGATTACAGCAGAGAAAAACATAGTGAAATTTAAAGCAAAAGACGGACGTGAAGTCACTATTCGCCCCGCACAGGCAAGTGATGCGGAGCATATTACAACAGCGGTAAGAGAAATTATTGAGGCTGGGGAATTTATTCAAAAAGATGAGCCGCGCACAGTCCAAGAAGAGCAAGATTTTATTGCATCAGTAGAAAAGAACAATCACATGTACGTTGTAGCTGAAGTCGAAGGTGAAGTGCTTGGAATTGCACGTGTTCTTAGAGGCGAAATTAAAATGAAGCGCCACACGGGGCTCTTCCGTACATGGCTTATTTCAAAAGCACAGGGAATGGGGATAGGAAAACAATTTATGAATTATACACTAAACTGGTGCAAAGAAAATAATCTTCATAAACTTTCTTTAACTGTGTTTGCTTCGAATAAAGTGGCATACGAATTGTATAAAAAGGTAGGATTTGAACAAGAAGGCGTTATGAAAGAACAAGCTTATTTCAACAATGAATATGTAGATGAAATCTATATGTCCATTTTCTTTTCATAAAAAATAAGCACTTATTTTCGTCAATCCATAAATTGTATCTGTACATTCAGATTATTTGCGCTATAATAAAAGTGCACAACAAACATACACTTCTTCAAAACGTAGACTTTCCTGAGTTACAGGAAAGTTTTTTTTGTGTTTCGCCTCCATTCCACTAAAAAAGAATTGAATAAATCCCCAGCTATTACAAATATTAAATGTAACGCAATCAAAGAGGTGAAGTGTATGCCAAAGATTATCTCAGTTGGATTTGGAGTTCCCCCTTATGAATTAACTCAGCAAGACACGCTGCTATTTGCAAAAGAACTTTTTTCCGAATCGTTTAAAGATATTAATCGTCTGCTAACCGTTTTTCAAAATGGCCAAATTGAGAAACGTAATTTTGCCAAAGACTTATCTTGGTTTCAAGAAGATCATACATTTGAAGAAAAAAATGATGCTTTTATAGAATCTGCTGTTGAATTAGGTACAAAAGCAATTGAAGACTGCTTAACAAATAAGAACTATGTAAGTACCCCTTTGCCGTGTGGAGAAATTGAGGCTATTTTTTATGTTTCAACAAGCGGCTTAGCTACGCCTAGCATTGAAGCGCGAATTATGAATAAGCTTGCGTTCTCAGACCATACAAAAAGAATTCCTATTTGGGGATTAGGGTGTGCTGGAGGAGCGTCTGGGCTTTCAAGAGCTTATGAGTATTGCAAAGCCTTTCCGCGTGCCAAAGTCCTTGTTTTATCCATTGAGCTTTGCAGTTTAACTTTTCAGCGAAATGATCGTTCAAAAAGCAACTTAATCGGTACATCTTTATTTGCTGATGGAGTAGCGGCTGCTTTAGTCGCAGGTGACGAAGCTGACACCACTTTTGCCCTTGCAAAAAGCTATCCTTACATTTTACATACACAATCGACGCTCATGCCCAATTCAGAAGATGTAATGGGGTGGGAGATTAAAAATGATGGACTATTTGTTGTCTTTTCAAAAGATATTCCCACGATTATCGATTCGTGGTTAGGCGGAGAAGTTGAGTCATTTTTACAAACACAGCATTTGACCAGTCGCGATTTGAAGCATTTTGTTGCTCATCCTGGAGGAAAAAAAGTGCTTGAAGCATATGTATCAACGCTGTCGTTAAACGAAAATATGATTGCTGATTCCCTAGATGTACTTAAAAACCATGGAAACATGTCTTCGGCAACCGTTTTGTATGTGCTAGACCGCTTTATGAAGAAAGAAATTTCGAGTAAAGAATACGGTTTATTAACAGCTCTTGGCCCTGGATTTAGTTCTGAAATGCTTCTATTAGAGTGGAGGTAAAGCGATTGTTTTTTTATAGCTTTTTTGTATTTATTATCTTACAGCGTCTATGTGAATTGGTTATTGCCAAAAGAAATGAAGCTTGGATGAAGAAGCAGGGAGCATACGAAGCTGGTCAAAGTCACTACAAATGGATGGTAAGCATGCATGCCGCTTTTTTTGCTGCTCTTTTTACGGAAGTGTATGTGTTAAACGATGGAATGTATCACTTTTCTTTTTTGTTGTTTAGCTTTTTTGTGCTTGTGCAACTTGCAAGAATATGGGCTATTTCTTCGTTAGGAAAGTATTGGAATACAAAAATTATCGTTTTGCCTAATGCGAAGGTTGTGCTAAGAGGTCCTTATCGTTTTATGAAGCACCCTAACTATGCAGTAGTAGCGGCAGAATTGGTGTTAGTTCCGCTTATGTTTCAGGCATACTGGACGTTAGCTATTTTTTCTGTTTTCAATTTGTGTATATTAGCCGTCAGAATTCCCTTAGAAGAGCAAGCGTTAACGAATGAAACAAATTACGGCGAAGTGATGCAAAACAGGGGACGTTTCTTTCCTGTAAAAAAATCTTAAAACTAATTGAAAATGATTATCTTTCATGATAAGATAAAACAAATGATAAAGATTATCAATTTCATCAAGTAGAAACGGTGGTGGACGTAATGGTTAGTCTTTTTGTGATCGGAGCACTTGCTACATATGTTGGCGTCACAACGTATGTAATGAAAAATATTGAAAAAGCCCAAAAGGCGTAACATACATGCGATGAATAAAAAGTACGATGCAAAGCTGTCAAATTATTGACAGCTTTTTTTATTGTTTTTGTAACTAAAAATTCAGTTTTTTATGGGAAAACGCATGCGAATCAAGTAAAATAGAGAAAGAATAAGCAGAAATGAAGATGGATAGAGAACATTTAAATACAGTCTTGAATGAGGCAAAAGGGGTAGAGTAATAATGGGTAAAGTGAGTGTGAAACATCAAGAAAATCTCCGATTGGAAGCATCTCTTTTTCATTTACATAAGCAATTTCAAGCAGCTGGAGATGAACAGCAGGCAGCAAAAGCAATACAGCTGTTAAAAAAGTGGGTGAACGGCGAATTTGTTGTAGCATTTTGCGGACATTTTTCGGCTGGAAAATCGAGCATGATTAACGAATTAATGGGGCAAGCAATTTTGCCTGCAAGTCCTATTCCAACAAGTGCAAACTTAGTATCAGTAAAAGCTGGGGATGAGCATGCAACCGTTTATTACCGCAAACAGCCGCCGGTGCGTTATGAAGCGCCTTATGAGTATGAGCAAATTAAGCAGTTTGCTGTGGATGGAGATGAAGTAGAGTCCATTCATTTATCGATAGATACAGATGCTATTCCTAAAAGTGTTGTGGTGATGGACACACCGGGAATTGATTCAACAGATGATGCGCATCGTGTATCGACCGAGTCAGCTCTTCACTTAGCGGACGTTATTTTCTACGTGATGGATTATAATCATGTGCAGGCAGAATTAAATCTTCAATTTGCAAAACAGCTGCAAGAAGCTAATAAAACGCTTTATTTAATTGTAAATCAAATCGATAAACACCAAGAAGATCAGCTAACATTTCAAGCATTTAAAGAATCTGTAGAAACGTCATTTTTAAAGTGGAATGTGAGACCAGAAGGAATCTTCTATACGTCGTTAAAAGAGCCAACAAACCGTCATAATGACCTTTCGTACGTAAAATCTCTATTACTTGCTATGATGACGGAAAAAGAAAACCGACATCAGCATATTCAACATGCGATGCAAATGTTAATTGACGATCACCTTGCCTTTATTGAGGACCAAGAAGAAGAAAAGTTAACGATTCATGACGAGCTGCGCCATAAGCTGACGCTTGAGAACCATGAAATGAATAAGCAGCAAAAAGAGCAGCTTCTCGAAAAAGAAGCGGAAATGAGGCGTGCTGAAAAGCAGCTAGCAGAAACGTACCAACAAGAAACAGGTAAGATACTAAGCAACGCCAATTTAACACCATATGAAATGAGAGAAAAAGCTAGGCTGTTTTTAGAAACGACAAAGCCTGATTTTAAAGTAGGTCTTTTATTTGCTAAGAAAAAGACCGAGGAAGTAAAAAAAGAGCGGCTGACGTTATTTTTTGATGATATGAAAGAACGAGCAGCTTCTCAGCTGCAGTGGCACTTGCAGCAATATGTGCAAGAGCTGGTGAAAAATCAAAATCTTACCGACCCGGATCTTATACGCCAGGTTCAGCAGTTTGAAATCCCGTTAGAGCCGCATGATTTAATTGAAACGGTAAAGGCAGGAGCTACGATTAATGGTGATTATGTTTTAACGTACGCAAAAGATGTAGCCGATCATATTAAGAAAAAAGCGACGCGATTATTATACGAGCTTTATGCGCAAATCGAACAGAGCAAAATCGAGCAAGATGAAGTAATGCGTGAAAAAATTTATCAACACTTGCAGGAATGTGAAGTATTTGAAGAAGCGTATACATCTCTTCAGGAAATGAAAGCAAAATTGGCACGTACAAAAGCTTTGCTTCAATCTTTACAGCAAACTGATGACGACCTAACGGCAGAAGATACAAACGAGTTGTCATATATGTTACAAGAAGAATATGAAACGGGCATCATGAAAGCTGAAGAAAAGCAAGAAGCTGTGAGTGAGCAGCAGTTAGTTTCACAGTCTGAGGAAGCTGTGCATAAAACAGGAACAGAAAAGGTTCTTCAAGATGTATCAGCTGTTCTCGAACAGCTCCGTTCATTTGGAAAGCTAGACCGCTTTATTAACAGGCTTCAAGAAAAGCGTAAAAAGCTATCAAATCAAACGTTTACCGTAGCTTTATTCGGAGCATTCAGTGCCGGTAAGTCATCTTTTGCTAATGCGTTGATTGGAGAAAGATTACTTCCAGTATCTCCGAATCCAACAACAGCAACCATCAATAAAATTATGCCTCCAACAGAAAAACGGCCGCATAAAACAGCTGTTGTGCAAATGAAAACAAACGAGCAGATGATCCAAGATTTAAATGGTGCACTTAAGCTGTTTCATCATGAAGTAGAATCAATTGACGAAGCGCTAACAATTATTCCAACCCTGCAGGCAACAGAAGAGCTGCAGCTGCATTTGTCGTTTTTACAGGCAGTAGAAAAAGGCTACGGCGAAGTCAAGCAGCATATCGGTTCAGAAGTAGTAGTGGATACAGAAGGATTTCATGATTATGTAGCCAAAGAAGAAAAAGCGTGTTTTGTTCAATTTATTAACCTGTATTATGACTGTGAATTTACTCGCTTAGGCATTACGCTCGTTGATACACCCGGAGCTGATTCAATCAATGCGAGACACACGGGAGTAGCGTTTGAGTATATCAAAAATGCAGATGCCATTTTATTTGTAACGTATTATAATCATGCGTTTTCAAAAGCTGACCGCGAATTTCTTATTCAGCTTGGCCGTGTAAAAGATGTATTTGCGCTTGATAAAATGTTTTTCTTAGTAAATGCAGCGGACCTAGCCAGTTCGGATACAGAGCTGCAGTTAGTTCAGACGTACGTAAAAGAGCAGCTTGAACAGTACGGTATACGCTTTCCGCGCTTATACCCGGTATCAAGCTTGCAGGCTTTGCAAAACCACGAGGATAAAATGTTTCTGCCATTCAAAAATGCGTTTTACCGCTTCATAAATTATGAATTACCAGAGCTGGCTATCCAAAGTGTTTATGCAGATTTCGAACAAATTTTAGCAGTTGCCAATGAAATGAAACAGGTGCAAACAAAATCAGAAGTGGATAAAAAGCGATACATTCAATCTCTTCACATAAAAAATGAGCAGGTAGCAGCAAAACTGCATGAAATTCATTTTGAATATGAACAACAGCAGTTTGACCGAGAATTAGAAGAGCTTTTATTTTATGTAAAAAAACGTCTGTTTGTGAGGTACGATGACTTCTTTAAAGAAGCCTTCAGTCCGGCAAACTTAAGGGATGATCGAGGTGAAAAGCAAAAGCAGCTGCGCCTGTGTTTGCAGGAGCTGTTAACGTCTATTTCCTTCGACGCAACGCAAGAAGTGCGTGCGACCACTTTGCGAATCGAAAAATACATCGTAAAATTAATCGAAGACTGGCATCGAATGATCATTACAAAGCTACAGCGCTATGAACCGACGTTTACTCCAACGTTGAACTCGTTAGAGCCTCCAAATGGCAGTGAAGTTGTGACAAGTCATCAATTTGATGAGAATGAATCGTATCAAAAAGAGCTTTCACTGTATAAAAACAATAAAAGCTTTTTTGAAAAAAATGAGAAAGTAAAGCTTCACGCTGCTTTACTAGAACGTATTAAGCCGGATGTTAATCACTACATTGCGAAAGAAGAAGCCGCTCTTCATTCACACTATACCCATTTAGTGAATCAGTACGTTTTAGCGCATAAACAGTCTGTATCTGAAGAATGGTATGATTATTACAAACAGCTGCAAGCGGCCGTGTCTGAAGAATTTCCAATTCAAGAGTTGGTAAGTACAATGACGGTGCTAGAACATGTATTGGAGGAAAGAAAGGGTCATTAATTTTTATGTCTACACACATAAATAAACGTTTACAGGAAATTGAAAAAGAATATAATGTGGAAATTTTGTTTGCATGTGAATCAGGCAGCCGTGCTTATGGACTCGACACGTCAGCGAGTGATTTTGACGTCCGCTTTATATACAAGTATAAAGCATCATGCTATCTTCATCTCAATAGACCTCAAGAGGTCATTAATGTAGCAGAAGGCAATTATGATATGCAAGGGTGGGATTTGTACAAAACCGTTTATTTGTTTACAAAATCAAACCCTTCGCTTTATGAGTGGCTATGGTCGCCTTTTGTTTATTATCAGAAGCCATCGTTTGCTGAGCCACTGCGGCAAATGATGGCTCAATCATATTCCTTAAAAGCACTGGGGTATCATTATTTTAAAATTTTAACGATAAATAGTAAAAGAAATCTGACATCTTCTGTTACAATAGAGGATATAAAAGTGATGCTTCAACTGATTCGTGCATTTTTATCACTGAAAGTAGTAGTAAAGCAGCGCAGTTTCCCTGTCATTTTATTTGCCGATTTATGTAAGCAGGCAAATCTCGACGATAGGCAGCAATCCATCATTGAGCAATTTGTACAGTGCAAGATAAGCGGGAAAGTTGCTTTTAATGAAAAGATGAAAAACTTTTTGGACAGCATTAAGAAAGAAGCTGCAGCGATAGAAAAAAGCTTAAAAGAATTACCGGAAAAGCAAATCAGTTATGAGGACATTAACTTATTTTTACTAACTCAGCATAATATAATGGAGGAACGAACATGAGTGTACATAAAGAAATTTCAGCCCATTCTAAAAAACAACACGAATTAGTACGTACTTTTGCCAGTTTAGAAGCTCGACGCGAGCAAGCTATTGAAGCAGCTGTGCTTCTTTGCAAAGAAGGGAAACCCTTTTCTGTAGACGGTATTAATGCTGTAACAGCAGAAATTAATGAGCTGTCTCAAAAATATACCATCATTCCAGGCCGTAAAGTAGTGACAGAAGAAATGGTTAAAGAGTACGTAGCAAGAATATAAACGTGCTAAGCTCTGGTGTTTTTACCTTAATTTGAACAGGATATGACGTGCCGCTTGATCCATACTAATAGTGTACCAACGAGGTACAAATAGGAGGAGATAGCGATGGGTCGTCAAAAATTAGGTAATAAAAATGCGCAAGCGAATAACAATGCAAAGCATAATTATAACCAAGAGTTCTCTTCTGAGTTTAAAGCAAATCAGGCTCAAAAAGCAAAGCGTGCAAAAAGTGCAAATGACACTTATGCTGGGGAGTTTGCTTCTGAGTTCAACGTGCAACAAAACCAAAACAATTCTGTTAACAAGAAGTTAGAAGCTAATAAAAGTGCAAATAATCAATATGGCCAAGAATTCGGCTCTTATGCTGAAGTTGAATCTGCCAAAATGAATAATGCTGCACAAAAAAAGCGTAAAAAATAACAGAACTGTTTCCAAAAGCGCCGGGATTAGTCTGCTCTGTCAGCAGATTAGCCCGGCGTTTTTTGTTGGGCAATATTTGCTTGGGTACGAGATGTCAATCCATCGCAAACTATAGATGAGGTGAAGCAATATGAATAAAGGAATTGTCATTGCTCTTTCATCAATCGGTTTAGCCCAAGCCTTAAAAATCCCAATTAAAAAGTATCAAACAGGAAAATGGGATATGCGGATGATTGCTGCGTCGGGTGGAATGCCAAGCTCTCATTCAGCCGGCGTATCTTCTTTGGCTACCTATGTAGCGTTAAAAAGAGGTGTTTCTACGATTGACTTTGCGTTAGCATCTGTTTTTGGAATTATTGTGATGTACGATGCACAAGGAATTCGAAGGCAGACTGGCGAAATTACTATTAAAGTGAATACGTTAGATGAAGAAATTGAAAAGCTTGCGGGTCTTCCAGACGGAGGCTTTCACGATTTGACGGAACAGCGCTTGAAAGAAATGCTTGGGCATCAGCCCGAAGAAGTGATTGGCGGAGCCATTTTAGGAGTAGCACTTGGAGCAATTGGCTATTTTTTAGAAGGGAAATCATAGTCAAATAGCCAAAAGTAAGCTAAGATAAAGAAGAACCTTTGCAAAAGGATGGGACGAAAAAGTGACAAAAACAGTTCAAACCGTTGAAGAGTATCTTCTTTATCTTGAAGAAAAAGGCTTTCATTTAGCAGAAGATGCACGTGGATTTATTTCATTTGGTCAGCAGTATACGCGTGCAGCTGACGAGATGGTCATATTTACAATTGAATGGACACTAAAGGTACAAAAAGAATTTGACGGCAGTTTTTTTGTATCGCTCCTCGAGAATTTGACATCAAATCGTATTAGCAATCAAAAACAAGCCATTCAATATTTAAAGTCATCAGGTATGATTTAAGCAGGATTACATTCCTGCTTCTTTTTGATTAATGGCTTGTCTGGCCAGCTGATCAGCACCTGCATTTTGAGAGCTAGGGACCCACTTTATAAAAAATAACTCAAATTGACTGGACAATTTGAGGGCTTCTTCCAGTAAAGGAGCAAACGCTTTATTTTTAACGTATTCTTGGTTCATTGCGCGGTCTACTAGCTGAGAGTCCGTTCGAAAAGATACGCTCGTATACTTTTTTTCTAAACAAATTTTTAATGCATGAAGAAGTGCATGGTACTCTGCTTCATGATTCGTCATTATCCCAAGAGCAATAGCGTAACGATGATGTTCACCATTTCCTTTAATTAAAATACCAGCTCCAGAAGGACCAGGGTTGCCAGCAGTGGCTCCGTCTATATAAACTTCAATCATCATACAGCCTCCTTGTTAAAACAATATAAGCTTAAACCATGTTTTTTCATCAATAGTATTGTATCATAAGTACTTCAGCTATTTTATATTAGCACGTATAAACGCTAAAATCCGCTTATTAGGTAAGAAAACTGTCATGAAAAGACATAATAGAAGATAAAATACAAAAAAGCAGAAAAAGTGTTGAATTCAAAATTGCTGATGAAAGGAATGCTCGTTATGAATTTCCAAATTGAATGGCATTATAAATCCTCGAAACATAAACAGTTAATTTTCACATCCGATTTCACAGATGCGAATGAGGCGCTAATGATTGTGGGTGATTTAGAAAAAACAGGTCGAACGAAGGAAATTTTTCTACTTGATGAGCAACAGCAAAAATGGACTGTAAAAGAAGCGAAAAAGCTCTTACAGGAAGTACAGACAGAGCCTCACGATATTGTGGCATATTTTGACGGAGGCTATGAGCATGATACGCTCTTAGCGGGGCTTGGGGTTGTGATTTATTTTAAACAGAACAACAACTCTTACCGAATACGACGCAACTCAAGGTTGCAAGAGATTGAATCAAATAATGAGGCAGAGTATGCTGCTTTTTATTATTTAATACAAGTGCTTGAGGAACTTGGTGTTCATCATATACCTGTAACGTTTAGAGGTGACTCTCAGGTTGTATTAAATCAGCTGGCTGGGGAGTGGCCCTGTTTCGAAGAAGAGTTTAATCGGTACTTAGATCGAATAGAAGATAAAATGCAGGAACTTGGTATCCGACCCGTATATGAGCCTATTTCAAGGAAGGAAAATGAAGAGGCTGACCAGCTTGCTACTCAAGCTCTTCAAGGGATACCAATTGCTAGCAGGAAGCAAGTGTAACACACAGAACGAAATGGAGATGAACGAGAGTGGAACGTAAACAATTATTAGAAGAAGTAACGGAGTTATTGGATTACTACTGTAGTGATTGTTTTGTAAAAAAAACGTTTAATAAAGAAAAGGGCAAAACATACGCTCAGACGTTTTGTATTAAAGAGTGTACCGTAGGAGAAAAAATTAAGCAGTATGGAGATTTGCTGACTAAAAAGTAAGCGTGTATAATTTGCCGGCAGCAGCTTCATTCTATCCATATGGAGGTGTTCTTTCAATGGATAAGTTTTCAAATGAAGAAGTAACAACAGGATATAATGATTTAAAGCAAGTAGAAGTGTCTATTCAATCTGCTCAAAAGATGATTGGGACAGCTACGATGAGTATGAGTCCTCAGCAGCTTGAAGAGGCAACGAATGCGCTTAATGATGCAAAAGCACAGCTTCAATCTGCCAAAGCTCATGGCACAGGAGTAGACGAGCAATTTCTTCAGCAGTGCATGCAGTCTATTCAAACATGTGAACAGCAGCTTACTGAGGCCAAACGCTAGGTATAACAAAAAAGAGACTCGGAAAAGAGTCTCTTTTACTATAAAATAAAAAGATCTATTTATGATAGCTTAGTGACATTAGCGGCTTGCGGGCCTCTATTGCCTTCTACAATTTCAAAAGATACCTCTTGTCCTTCTTCCAAGGATTTATAACCTTCGCTTTGGATGGCAGAAAAATGTACAAACACGTCGCTGCCGCCTTCAACTTCAATAAAGCCATAGCCTTTTTCATTGTTGAACCATTTTACTTTACCATTTTGCATAACTTGAATCCCCCTAGTACTGTGCAGCCTCATGCTGCTGAAACTCGAATTATCATTTCCAATTGAGGTAAATGATTGTTTATATTATATAATAAGAAGAAATAAAATTTCAACATTAAAATTTAACTTTTCTGAAAATTTAACTTTTATTTAACGTGGACGTAGTACAATTATAACTAAAAAAATTTCTTATGAGATGAAAAATAACTGAAAATTTAGTTTATAATAAAAGTATAGTCAGCATAATTTTAAAGCGGTGATAAGGAGTGGGTCGTGTATGTATCGTACACAAGTAAATGGAAAAGAAATCATTTTGTTATTTTCAACGCTCGAAGCAGCAAAGAGCCGCAGCAACCTAGAGAAAGAGCAAATTTATAAGCGAGTATTGCATTTAAATGAGCAGCTGCTAATGTTTCAAAATGGAACAAGCTTCACCATTGGCGATCCGTTAGGATTAATTGTAGCTCAAGTGAAAAAAAGTGATTTGACAACCATATATATCGAACATATCATTGATAAACAGTTTATGTATGATGGAGATGGTCATCGAGGTGAAGTAGTGTAACAAGATGACACCTATATATGAAGAAGCGTACGGAGATACTCGTACGCTTCTTCATATATAGGATTAAAAATATGCGATTTTACAAGTATTAACAGGGATAAATAACAAAGTTCAATAAATTAAAGAAGAACAGTGAAACCATGAATAGCAATCACCTTTTTAGCTAAAAAATATAGATACACATCATCTTATGTAATGAGATAGTTAAGCTTTAAAATCAATGAACACGAGAGGTTTTATAAAGCTTAAATTGAAAAACGTGTGATTGTGACGTTAATTAGAAGTAAGGTTTGGAGGACGCTATGGAAAGTAGAAAAAAATTGGATTTACTTGCTCTTGCTTCTGTGCCACTTATCATGACCCTCGGAAATTCAATGTTAATTCCGGTATTGCCGGTGATTGAAAAACGTCTACAGATAAGCTCGCTGCAGGTATCCATGATTATCACGGTCTACTCAATTTTCGCTATTTTTTTAATCCCGATTGCTGGTTATTTATCAGATCGATTTGGCCGCAAGAAAATTATTATTCCCAGTTTGCTGCTTGCTGCAGCAGGAGGGGCTTTAACAGGCTGGGCTTCATGGCAAATGGCCAATCCTTTCTGGGTTATTTTAATTGGCCGCGCGATTCAAGGAATAGGTTCAGCAGGAGCTATGCCTGTTGTGATGCCTTGTGTAGGAGATATGTTCAAAGACGAGCAAGAAATTACAAAAGGACTAGGTTTAATTGAAACAGCTAATACGTTTGGGAAAGTACTAAGCCCAATACTGGGAGCTTTTTTAGCGGCTATGATTTGGTTTCTTCCTTTTTGGTTCATTCCTATTCTTTGCCTTATTTCGATTCTTTTGGTTATCTTTTTAGTAAAAGTTCCGAAAAATGATAGTTCTTCTGAATCTGAACAAAAAAAGAAAAGTATTACGCAGTTTTTGAAGGATTTGAAGAAAACGCTCAAAGAAAATATTGGATGGCTTATGGCTATTTTTATTTTAGGCGCCATTATTATGCTTGTATTATTCGGTGTTTTATTTTACCTATCGACCATACTAGAGGAGCGTTATCATATTGTGAATACGAAAAAAGGTTTAGTGATGGCTATTCCTTTGCTCGCTTTATCTATTTCTTCTTTTGTGGCGGGGAAAAAAGTTGGAAACAATAAAATCGTTATGAAGTGGTCTGCTTTTTTTGGCTTTTTATTGTTAACGTGTTCTTTCATCATTTTATTTTTTAATACGTCTCTTTTTAGTATTTTACTCACTTTAGTGCTTGGTGGAATTGGAATTGGAGCAGCTCTTCCTAGTCTTGATGCGCTTATTACAGAAGGAATTGAAAAGGAAGAGAGAGGAACCATTACGTCTCTTTACAGTTCGATGCGCTTTGTCGGAGTAGCAGCTGGCCCTCCTCTTTATACATTGCTTATGAAGTGGTCGGACATGGCTGTGTTCCAAACGTCTCTAGGGATTAGTGCAGTAGGTGCCATTTTAGTTTTAAAAGCTATCAAACCAAAACCTGAAGGCGGCGTAAAACTGAAGAAAGCTGAAGTGTGATTTTATGGAGCTGTCTTATGATAAAAGACAGCTCTTTGCTATTTAAAGACCCGTCAATATGCTTAAATTTATATTGTGTCTAGAAAAAATCCTTGAAATTTCTTATACTTCAATTTATAGACAGCAGATGCAATAGTTCTTATTTTATTGAATAAGGTGGTTTTGAATTGAGTATAAATTATCAGAAATTAAAAAGCATGGTGGATCATTATCAAATATTTGATCTTGTAGCGTATATAACAGAAGAAGTACAAAGCCTTCAATCAAAGAGCCTTGCGGGGATTGTGAAAGAATGGTTAACAAACTTACAAACGGAAGAAGAGCTGTACGAGCTTATCCGCTTTTGTGATGAAGCTTTATTAAATCGTTTAAGTCGAATGTTAACGACATATGGCTATCGTCGATTTGGCTCGATTCGAATGGTGACTCTTTATTGTGATGATCTCCTGCGAGAAGGCAAGATACTCGACGCTGATGATAGACTTTCTGTATTAATTTCTCAGCTGGATACGGAATCAGTTAAAGAGGAACAGCTTGAGAAAATCTATTTTTTAAAGGTAAGAATTCTTTTAGAAATGAAACAAGCGGATGAAGCTTCTAAGTGGATGAAACAAGTAACGTCACATAATCAAAAGGGTATGGCTGACAGATGGGGATATTTTTATTTGCAGCTCAACGACAGAATAAAAGCTGAATCCTGCTTAAAAGAAGGAACGACATATAAAGAGAATGGAGATTTTTGCTATGCAATGCTCGCAGACTTATATGCGTATGAAGGGAAGCATAAACAATCGCTTGAAACAATTAACGAGGCTATTGTCCGCTATCCACAGCTTCCGTCTTTATATATGGATAAAGTGATGCGATTAAAAGATTTAAAAGAGTATTCTCTCTTGCTTGAAACCATTGAATTTATCAACTCAAAGTTACCCTATCACGATTATCAAGATTTTTTTACGCTGCTGCGCGCCGACATTTATTTTGAGCAGCAGCAGCAATCTCAGCTTACGCATCTGCTCTCGACTAAGCGATGTTTAAAAGATTCACCTTACCAAAAATTAATCGGAAAGCATACAGACGATAGAATCAGTACAATCAAGCTTCCTATTGTACCAATTGTTCAAAAAGATAATTATTGCGTGCCAGCCAGTATGAGTATGATGTTAAGGCTTTTACATACCGAAAAAACACAGGATGAGATTGGAACGCGTATTTACGGAGGCTTAGGATCCAAACTGTCAACTGCGGTGAGCTACTTTGAATCTCTTGGCTTTGCAGCGATGTTTTTTACAGGCACAGTTGAACAGTTTAAAGAACTATTAGACAAAGGGCTGCCTATTTTGGTCAGTCTGGAATTTGAACAAGCTTCCCACGTTCAAGTTGTATTTGGCTATGATGATGAACTTGAACTTTTTCATGTACAGGATGCTAATTTTCTAAGTCCAACGTATGTAGAATATAAAAATTTTGATCAGCATTACGCTAATTCGGGGTTTTTATCAATTGTTGCTTCTAAAGCGGCAGCGGATCTCGCTTCACTTTCTAAAGAGCAAGATGTGTTTATTCGTCAGCTGTATGACTTAATCGAACTAGTTGAAGCGGATGAAGAGGCACACATTAACGATCTCGTTTCTTTATTAAAAGCAAATGAGCATGTTCCATTTGCCTCTATTTACAGTATGAAGCATTTGTACAGAAAAGAGCATGAAGCCTATATTCGTACGTGTATTAATCATGTGTTAGAGAAATATAGCAATCACGATTATCTTAAGCTTCACGCCGCATATGCCTTTTTTAAACTTGACGACAGTAAGGCAGCATCTTCCTTGTTACACCACGTAGATAACAAAAAGCATAGCTCTTTTTATCACTATCTTAAAGGAAGAATTGCGCTGGATGAAGAGAAATATGATGAGGCTGTTGAAGCACTGCGCAGCTCGCTGCAATTAGACGTAGAGCAGCACTTGAACTGGAGCTATTTAGCACTTGCATATATGTACAAAGGAAACCTCGAAAAGGCTTTTGAATGCTCGACTATTTCCTTAAATATGTATGGCGATGAATCTTATACACAAATGAATCACGGACTTATTTTAATGGAGAAAGAAAGATACGCAGAAGCCAGAAATCTTTTCGACGCGTTATTAAAAGAAAACCCAAAAGATGCGCACAGCTGGTTTGAAAGAGCCCGTTGTGATGAACATTTAAAAAAGTTTCGTAAAGCTTACCGGGGATTTCAAGTAGCTAAACAGCTTTTACCCACTGTCCCTTATCCATATCTTTCGATAGCTGATTTGCTACAATATCAACTAGAAAAAACAGACGAAGCTGAAAGCTATCTCAAAGAAGGCATGAAGCATCTCCCGAGCGACATGACAATTCGAGGAAGACTAGGCGATTTATACGTCGCGAATCAAAGGTACGAAGAAGCTATTGCTCTGTATAAAGAAGGCTTAAAAATAGAAGAAGATGCCCTTATGTATTTGGGCTTATCTTATGCGTATCTAGAAACAGATGAACATTTAACGGCCGTTGATACGCTCACGCTTATTGCGCAGAAGTTTTCATCGAACAGCGACGTCATGTTGGATGCAGGCAGCATGCTTTTAGATGCAGCAAAAGAGAAGAAGCTAGACAACCAAACGATAGAGTTTGGATTTGCTCTTTATGAAGAAGGAATTCATTTTGCTCAAACAGCGCTAGATGAAGTGTTAGAAGCATATACGAATTATTTAGAAGACACGGCTTTACTGACTCGTGGAATTAAGTTCTTAACTGGAGAACATCAAGAGCACCCTAATGAGATTTTGTACATGTGCTATTTAGGTATATTATACGAACAAGCCAAGCAGCTAACAAAAAGTGAGAAACTTTATCAGCAAGCGCTTCGTATCAAGCAAGATGCTTTGCCATATTATCGGTTAGGTGAAATATATCAATCAATGAATCGCATCACTGAAGCAAAAGAGGCCTTCCAAAAATGCTTAACTCTTGATAAAACATTTGAAGCCGCTTGTATGAAGCTTGCCGAAATGGCTTGTGAAGAACAAAATCGAACGGCTGAAAGGAATTGGCTGCTTCAATGGATACAGCTGAATCCTATGGAAGTAAACGTTGAGCACGCAGCTTCACTTTGTGAAACAGGGAAAGAGTATGAAGAGCTGTTAGAGGTATTAAAAAGCGTAGAGGAAATTGTGCTGCCCCAATGGCTCGCTGACAGCCAAGCTCATGTGTATCGCCTAAAAGGAGACATTTCACAGGCTGAAACGTATTTAGAGAAGGCGCTTGAACTAGATCCACAGAATCTTGTTATTCGCCATCATCAGGCAAAATGGCTCATCATGGAGCATAGATATGAAGAAGCTAGAACAATTCTTACAGAGCTACTAAGTGAGGATCCGGAAGATTACGCTCTATTTCAAACGTTCATGTCTAGCTTTCCAAATGGAAAAAAACTGTCCGGGCTTACGGCAAATTTTAAAAAGATAAAAATGGAAAAACGAAGCAAAAGCATGCTGTTTAAAAACGCAGCGGAGGCTTTAAATGAGTATGCCGATTCGATCGTAGAAGAGCAGCAAGGATCTATCTTCAAACGAAGCTTAGCAAAGTTCAAAGCAAAAGCAAAAACGGTTACGCTACTTGGCTTAACGATTGAACTGTATGAACTGGCTATAAAAACGGATCGGAATAATAAAGAGGCTGTGCATGCATTTGCGGCTTTTTACGAAGAGAAAGGATTGATTGAAGATAGCATCACCGTGCTGAAAAAATCGCTGCATCAAAGCTGGGATTTTGATGTTGCCTATCATTTAGCCAATATACTCGTTAATATCCATGAAAATGAACAGGCTGCACATGAAGCGCTAAACTTAGTTCAAAAACTTCTTGAACAGCAGCCATATCATATAGATTTGCAGATATACCGAGCATTTATTTTGAGTAGCCTTGAAGAGGTAGAAAAATCGGAGGCAGCTTTTCAAGAATTACTTCAGCAGGAGATTTATCAGCCTGACATATATGCAGGATTAGCAAAACTATATAATAAAACGGAACGTTATCATGAAACTGTTCAGCTTCTTCAAAAAGCAATTGAACAGCGTCAAGAGTATGAAGGGATGTATACCGATTTAGGTATCGCGTATCATTTAGAAGGTGAAACGGAAGCAGCAGCTTCGCTTATGATAACCAGAGTAGAAAGTGGAGACGAAGATCTTTTTATTCGCTATAACTTGGCATGCTATCTAGCTGTTCTTGGAAAAACTGCTTCTGCTCAGGAAGAGTTGGATTATGTTTTAGCGCACGATGAAACGGGAGAATTTTATGAAATGGCTATGGAAGACGATGAACTAAAAGGATTAACGGTAAGAAGGTAAAAAAAAGAAGCTGGGTTTCAGCTTCTTTTTTTATCCCTCTTTTGCACCTTGTCTTTTCAAAGAAATGGATTCGGAAATTTCCAGTGTAAGAATGATAATGGTGCCAAGAACTAATCCGTTGCTTAAAAACGTAGTAACTAAAGGAGGCAGTGTTGAAAAAGCTTGAGAAGGCAAAAACATAACCCCTATCCCCGACAGCAACGCAATACCGGCTTTTTTCATTGCTTTTTCGGGCTGTTTGGCATGCTTGAATTCTCCAATTCCAAGAGCCATCATACCTGTAAAAACAGGAAAGATTGCCGCGTATCCGACGGCAGGAGGAAGAGCGGACATAATGGACGTTAAAGGAGTAAAGATACTCAGAAAAAGCAAAAGACACGATGCTACAATAAAAGGAACTCGGCTATAAAGATTTGTAGCTGAAATAAATCCACCGGAACCTGAAATAGGAACGGCACCGACACCTGAAAACAATCCTCCAAGCAGCTGACTTATACCCGAAACCATCCCGGAACGCTTAATATTGTCTTTTTCAATTTTTTCTCCTTTGTGCTTATAAACAGACTCAACAACACGAATAGAAGCGAGCATGTTTGTAATTAAAATGAGCGTCACAAAAAAAGCAGTAACAACCATATTCCATTCAACGCGAGGAGCTCCAAATACGAACACTTTAGGTATGTAAAATAACTGCGCCTGAAACTCGATAGGTTTAGCTAACCCTAGTATTGCAAATACTCCCCAGCCTACACCAATACTAATAATAATGCTAAGCTTATTTAACGTCCGGTGCGATAATAAATAAAAAGTCAGCAGCAAAATCGCAGCTGAAGCCAGCGCAATTGGAAGTTTAATAGCTGAATTCATTTCTGTAATGCCAAACATTCCTTTTAAAAAGGAACCGCTTAGCTGCGTCACTAATAAAATTAAATATGTACCGGTAACTGTCGGGGTAAAGTATTTTGCTAGTTTATCAATGAGACCAAGCAGGCTCATCAAAATAGCAATTATCCCGCTTATAAGGAGGGTGAACTGCAGCACGCGGAGCGTTTCAGAGTGAGAACCAAACAGAACGGTTCCAAGGCTCGCATACAGAGAAAAGACGCCCCACCAAACGCCAGCTGGCCCTTCCATGATTGGGTATTTATGCCCTATAAATACCTGCAAGAGCCCGGATAAAGCTAAAATAAATAACGTTCGCTGTAAAAATTGAATAGAATCCGCTGCGTTTAAATGAAACTGAGAAGCAATTACAATAGGAACAATCATACTATTAGAAATCATAAATAAAAACCATTGTAGTGAAGCAATGGAAACTCGAAACATTCTTAACACCTCAATTAATGCCGACGAGCGGCTGAATGAACCAACAGGCTGCTCTATTATTTTACCATGGGATTTCCAATTTGTAAGCGATATCTTGTTAAAAGGAAGATGAATGAAGTGTCAAAAAATTCAATATATTGTTGTAAAAAGAAGAAAGATAATTTATAATTTTCTTACAATTATAAATTATAAACATAAGAATAATTTATAATGAACTGACTAACAGTCAAGGAAGGAGGAGGAATAAGACAAATGAAACTATACCTGTCGGTTGATATGGAAGGAATTACGGGACTCGTCGATCACACAAATGTTCTGCGACAGAAAGAAAATTATGAAAGAAGCCGCAAAATAATGACGGATGAAGCAAATGCAGTAATTTATGCAGGATTTAGAGAAAAGTGCTCAGAAGTTGTGGTAAATGACAGTCATTCGAGTATGAATAATCTCCTTGTTGAACGGCTTCATCCAGAAACTCAGCTTATTTCAGGGAGCGTAAAACCATATTCAATGGTACAGGGATTAGATCAGACTTTTGATGGTGCTATGTTTCTAGGGTATCATGCTAAAGCATCCATGCCTGGTGTCATGTCTCATTCAATGATATTTGGTGCTCGCAATATGTACATAGACGATACGAATATTGGAGAGTTAGGCTTCAACGCATACGTCGCAGGCTATTACGGCGTGCCAGTTTTAATGGTAGCCGGTGATGACCAAACGGCGCTGGAAGCACAGCAGCTTATTCCAAACGTGACGACCGCTATCGTCAAACAGGCCATTTCACGTTCTGCAGCCAAAACATTAACCCCTAAGAAAGCAGAACAATTACTTCAAGAAAAAACAGCCGCAGCTATTCAACACAAACACCTTGTTAAACCTTTAAATCCACCTAAACATCCAACCTTACGAATAGAATTTGCAAATTATGGTCAAGCAGAGTGGGCGCATTTAATGCCGGGAACAGAAATTGAGCCTGGAACGACGACCGTTCGGTTTCAAGCAAAAGATATTTTAGAAGCTTATCAGGCCATGCTTGTTATGACTGAATTAGCTACGCGCACAACATTCTGTTAGAAGGTGGGATAAAGGTGAAAAGTTATATTTTGAAACGATTTTTATCCATGCTTGTTACGCTGTGGGTAATTGTGACCTTAACCTTCTTTTTAATGCATTCGATTCCTGGATCTCCATTTAATGAAGAACGAGCGACAAGCGATGCAGTTCAAAAAAACCTGGAATCATTTTATCACTTAGATGAGCCGCTAGCTGTGCAATATATTCTTTATTTAAAATCCATTGTTACCTTTGACTTTGGTCCTTCCATTAAACAGCCGTCTCAAACGGTTAACGACCTTTTAGGAAGAGGGTTTCCCGTGTCATTTGAACTTGGAATGGTGACGTTAATTCTTGCGGTGATTTCCGGTATTACACTAGGCATTATCGCTGCTCTTAGAAGGAATGGAATAATTGATTACATGGCGATGAGCATAGCAGTTATCGGATTGTCGGTTCCAAATTTTGTTATGGCCACGTTGTTAATTCAACAGCTTTCTGTCAATTTGAAAATTTTACCTGCCGCTACGTGGACAAGCCCTTTACATATGATTCTTCCGACTCTAGCTCTTGCCACAGGTCCTATGGCTATTATTGCACGTTTGACTCGCTCAAGCATGATAGAAGTACTAACTCAAGATTATATTCGAACAGCGCGTGCAAAAGGGCTTTCGCCAGTAAAAATTGTATTTAAGCATGCGCTTAGAAATGCTTTAATGCCCGTTATAACAGTTCTTGGAACGATTGCAGCCAGCGTATTAACCGGCACATTTGTTATTGAACAAATCTTTGCTATTCCTGGCATGGGAAAATATTTTGTGGACAGTATTAATACGAGAGACTACCCGGTAATTATGGGCACGACGGTCTTTTACAGTTCGATTCTCATCATTATGCTTTTTTTAGTAGACATTGCTTACGGAATACTTGATCCACGAATCAAACTGTATAAGAAGGAGGGATAACGTGCTGGAAAAACAGGAGTATAAGCAAATTCCTGATGAGTGGTTTGTGCCAAAGAAAAAAAAGAAATCTGAAGCTGAAGCAGTTGTAAGGCCGAGTCTTTCTTATTGGCATGATGCTTGGCGCAGGCTTGTAAAAAACAAGTTGGCCATGCTGGGTCTCTTTTTTTTAGTCATTCTCGTTGTGATGGCTATATTCGGTCCTATGTTTTCACCCTACAGTGTAACGAAAGCTTCTTTTACAGAGCAAAACCTTCCTCCTTCAGCTAGTCATTGGTTTGGAACGGATGACTTAGGCAGAGATATGTACACTCGGACATGGTATGGAGCTAGAATCTCTTTATTTGTAGGACTCATGGCAGCGCTTATTGATTTTATCATCGGTGTCATTTACGGGGGATTCTCAGGCTACAAAGGCGGAAAAACAGATAATGTCATGATGCGCGTAATTGAAATTTTATACGGTCTTCCTTATTTATTAGTGGTGATTTTACTAATGGTAGTCATGGGCCCCGGGCTTTCTACGATTATTGTGGCACTTTCCGTTACAGGTTGGATCGGGATGGCGAGAATTGTACGGGGGCAAGTATTGCAAATAAAAAACTATGAATACGTGCTTGCATCCAAAACGTTTGGAACAAAAACTAGTCGTATCATTAAGCGAAACCTGCTTCCAAATACGATGGGGCCGATTATCGTTCAAATGACACTAACCGTACCAACTGCCATTTTTGCTGAAGCTTTTTTAAGCTTTTTAGGGCTGGGTGTACAGGCTCCTTATGCCAGCTGGGGAGTAATGGCAAACGATGGTTTATCAACGATTCTATCAGGCTATTGGTGGCGTTTGTTTTTTCCCGCTTTTTTTATTTCTCTTACCATGTTTGCTTTTAATGTCCTTGGAGACGGACTGCAAGATGCACTTGATCCGAAATTAAGGAGGTAAGCAAATGGAAAAAATGATCCAAATCAAAAACTTACACGTACAGTTTTCAACTTACGGAGGGCGAGTTCAAGCTGTAAGAGGCGTTAGTTTTGATTTACATAAAGGAGAAACACTAGCGATTGTCGGAGAGTCAGGGTGCGGAAAAAGCGTAACATCTCAAAGTATTATGAGGTTAATTCCGACACCTCCGGGCAGGATCACAAGCGGATCTATTTTATTTAAAGGCCAGGATTTAACGAAACTATCAGAAAAGAAAATGCGAGACATTCGAGGCGCTGATATTTCGATGATTTTTCAGGATCCTATGACTGCGCTTAACCCAACTCTTCGCGTAGGTGAGCAAATTGCAGAAAATATTATGCAACATGAAAACATTTCAAAAGAAAAAGCCAAAGAAAAAGCATTTGAAATGCTGGAGCTAGTCGGAATTCCAAATCCTAAAGAACGCCTAAAGCAATATCCTCATGAATTTAGCGGGGGAATGAGACAGCGTATTGTCATTGCAATGGCTCTTGTATGCAATCCCGAAGTGCTCATTGCTGATGAACCTACCACAGCTCTTGACGTCACGATACAAGCGCAGATTTTAGAATTGTTTAAGGATATTCAGCAGAAAACGGATGTCTCTATTGTTTTAATTACCCATGATTTAGGTGTAGTTGCTCAGGTAGCTGACCGTGTTGCCGTAATGTATGCAGGAAAGATTGTAGAAATTGGAACAAGAAGAGACATCTTTTATACGCCGCAGCATCCGTATACAAAAGGATTGCTGCGTTCAGTTCCTCGGTTAGATTTATACGAAAGTGAACTTGTGCCTATTGCAGGATCACCTCCCGATTTATTTGCACCTCCATCCGGATGTTCGTTCGCACCTCGCTGTCCTTACGTAATGGAAGTGTGTGACCGCATGTATCCTGCGTCGACAAAGCTGAAAGAAAGTCACCAAGTGCACTGCTGGCTTCAAGATGAGAGAGCCCAAAAATTTGTAGCAACTATAAGCTAGATTTATAGATGAATAGAGAACTTATGAAAGAGGGGGAAATGATGAAAAAAATAGGGTCTTTACTAATGATGTGTGTACTTATATTTGCACTTGCTGCCTGTACGGCCACAAAAGATTCAGGCGCGGAGCCAGAAAAGAAAAGCAGTACAGCAAAAGAAGACGGTAAGGTCCTTTATATGAATAATGGCGCAGAACCTACGTCTTTTGATCCACCTATTGGATTTGATTCATATTCATGGAATATGCTTAATAACTTAATGGAAGGGCTGACTCGTTTAGGAAAAAGCGATGAGCCTGAAGGAGCAATGGCCGAGAAATGGGATATCTCTGAGGACAAAAAGGTCTATACGTTTCATTTACGAAAAGATGCTAAATGGTCAAATGGAGATGACGTGAAAGCAAGTGATTTCGTATTTGCTTGGAAGAGGCTGTTAGATCCTAAGACGGGTTCTCCAGCGGCATTTTTAGGTTATTTCATCCAAGGTGGAGAAGAATTTAATACGGGTAAAGGTAGTGCTGATCAAGTAGGGGTAAAAGCGCTAGATGACAAAACCTTTGAAGTTACGCTTAAAAGCCCTCAAGCCTATTTCTTAAGCGTAGTTTCCAATCCAGCGTTCTTCCCAATTAATGAAAAAGTAGCAACAAAAAATCCGAAATGGTTTGCAGAAGCAGATTCGTTTGTTGCTAATGGTCCCTTCAAATTAACTCAATGGAAGCATAACAGTAATCTAGTCATGGAAAGAAACGATCAGTATTGGGACGCTGAAAATGTAAAGCTCGACAAGGTAAAATGGGTAATTGTTGAAAATACAAACACAGAATATCAAATGTATCAAAATGGAGAACTAGATGTTTCTGAAATTCCATCGGATTTAAGTGAAAAGCTGCTGAAAGATGGAGATGTTCATATCGAAGACCAAGCGGGAACTTACTTCTATCGCTTTAACTTAGATAAAGAGCCCTTTCAAAACAAAAATATCCGTAAAGCATTTGCAATGGCTGTAGATCAAGATCAAATTGTTAATTTTGTTACAAAGAATAAAGAAAAACCAGCTCGTGGGTTCGTATCTTACGGATTTAAAGATGCAGATGGAAAGGATTTCCGCAAAACGGGCGGCGACTTATTAAAAACAGATGGCAAAGAAGCAAAAGCACTTCTGAAAAAAGGAATGAAAGAAGAAGGATATAAAAAGCTGCCAGCTATTACGCTAACATACAGTACAGACGATACGCATAAAAAAATAGCAGAAGCACTGCAGCAAATGTTCAAAGAAAATCTAGGCGTAGATGTGAAGCTTGCCAATATGGAATGGAATGTTTTCCAAGAAGAACAAAAAGCGTTAAAGTTTCAGCTGTCACGAAGTTCATTTTTAGCTGATTATGCAGATCCAATTAACTTTTTAGAGAGCTTCCAGACGGGTCATTCAATGAACCGTACAGCTTGGAGCAATAAAGAATATGATGAGTTAATTAAACAAGCTATGAACGAAACGGATAATAAAAAACGTTTTGAGCTTATGTATAAAGCAGAAGGTATTTTATTTGATGAGATGCCGATCATTCCTATCCATTTCTACAACTATGTGTTTTTAATCAAAGATAACGTATCTGGAATTGTTCGTCATCCTGTTGGCTATTTAGATTTGAAGTGGGCAGATAAACAGTAAAGTGGAACTTTTCGTCAGAGGGGATTTCAATTCCCTTCTGACCCAAGTTTCACTTTCTTCATTTCTTTACACAAAAGGAGTGTAACAAATGATAAAACCAAAACCATTACAAAAAGGTGATACAGTAGCTGTTATTGCACCTGCTAGTCCGCCTAATCAGCACAATCTAAAAAAAGGAATAGAATATTTAAGGGAAATAGGATTAAACGTAGTAACAGGCGCGCATTTATATAAAAAAAACGGGTACTTGGCAGGGACTGATGAACAGCGAGCAGCCGATATACATGCGATGTTTGCCAATAAGGAAGTAAAGGCAATTATCTGTGCATGCGGAGGGTACGGGACTGCTAGGCTTGCCTCGCAATTAAACTACGATTTAATTAAGCGAAACCCAAAGGTTTTTTGGGGGTATAGCGATATTACGTTTTTACATACGGCTATTCATCAGCGCACAGGTTTGGTTACCTTTCACGGGCCAATGCTTTCGTCGGATCTCGGAAAAGAAGATGTTCATATAGAGACGAAGCAAGCTTTTTATCAATTATTTTCTCACCGTTCTTTGTGCTATACGGATCAAATTAGTCCGCTCGACACTATTTGTGAAGGAGAAGCAACTGGTCAGCTGATAGGAGGAAATCTTACTTTGCTGGTAAGCACGCTTGGCACTCCATTTGAACTAGATACAAAAAATCGAATTTTATTTATTGAAGATATTGATGAAGAGCCGTATGAAATTGACCGCATGATGACACAGCTGTATATGGCCAATAAACTGCAGGATGCAGCGGGAATTATTATCGGAGATTTTCATAACTGCTATCCTAAAAAACGTAAGGAGTCGCTTTCATTAGAAGAGGCATTAACAAGTTACCTGACTTCTTTAAAAAAGCCTGTTATGAGAGGGTTTCGCATCGGGCATTGCTCTCCTCAAACAGCTGTGGCGATTGGAAGCTATGCCACGATGTCGACTTATGAACGAATGGTGGAATTTGAATCCGGTATTACATTACCAAAAGATAAAGTCGAACGCTGAAGGTTAAACCTGCGGGGAGGATAAATAAGTGATGGATAAAAAAGCGTATTACGTTTGTGTAGCTGTGGCGACTGTTTGGACTTCCTATGACTCTAGCAGAGAAATAGATGACAATGCAATAAGTTTCCCAGTAAAACTGGATAAATGGCTAGAACAATTAACGTATACACGCCGGTTGGAGCTTTGTGAGAAAAATTTAGTTCAAACGCAGCTGTTACTAGGAGAAGAAGTATATGTAACGGAAATGAAAGGTAAATGGGCAAAAATCGTTATTCCTTCTCAGTTTTCTTCTAAAGATGAAAGAGGATATCCCGGGTGGGTTCCTTTCCACCAACTGATTTCTCAAGCCGAATATTTTCCATTGAATAAACCAACGGCAGTGGTATCAGCAACGATTGCGACCCTGCACCTAGCGGAAGAAGCCTTGCAAATTAGTTATCAAACGCAGCTGCCTCTTTTAAAAGAAGATAAAGAATGGCTACAAGTTCAAACGCCGGTTGGCAGTGGGAGAATAAAACGTCAAGATGCTGTTGTAATAGAGGATAGAAACCGTAAAGTAAAAGGAACTGGGGATATGATTATTGCAGCAGGAGAACAGTTTTTGAATCTTCCATATTTATGGGGTGGCATGAGTGCCTGGGGATATGATTGTTCCGGGTTTGCCTATGCTACTCATAAAGCAAACGGATATCTTATTCCAAGAGATGCAACCGATCAAGCAAGGCAAGGAAAAGAAGTAGGGTTAGCCTCTATTCAACCTGGAGATTTGCTGTTTTTCGCTCATGAAAAAGGTGAAGGGGCTATCCACCATGTTGGTATTTATTATGGTAAAGGAAAAATGCTTCATTCACCTAAAACAGGTAAAACCGTTGAACTGATTGAATTAAAAGGAACGCTTTATGAAGAAGAGCTGTGCGCAGCCCGGCGCTATTATTAGGAGGTGGCAGTTATGACAACGAAGCATTTGTTAGAAGTAAAGCAGCTGAGCAAATATTTTCCGATTACGAATAAGCAGGTTTTGAAAGCAGTAGACGGCGTGTCTTTCCATATTTCAAAAGGAGAAACCTTTGGACTTGTTGGTGAATCCGGCTGCGGAAAATCAACTGCCGGGCGAACAATCATTGGATTGTATAACCGTACATCAGGAGAGGTGCTTTATAAAGGGAAAAACGTGCATGAGCTATCAGAGAAAGAAAAATTTGCTTTTCATCGTAATATGCAAATGATTTTTCAAGATCCATATGCTTCACTAAACCCTCGTTCTACCGTGAAGGAGATTATCTCAGAACCAATGGAGGTTCACGGACTTTATTCGAATAAAAAAGAGATGCTGAACCGCGTGTATGAGTTGCTAGAAGATGTCGGGCTAAATCGTGATCATGCCAATCGCTATCCTCATGAATTCAGCGGCGGGCAGCGCCAGCGTATAGGGATTGCAAGAGCTTTAGCACTAAATCCAGAATGCATTATTGCAGACGAACCTATTTCTGCTTTAGATGTGTCTGTACAGGCTCAAGTAGTTAATTTATTAAAAAAACTCCAAAAAGAAAAAGGATTAACTTATTTATTTATTGCACATGACTTGTCGATGGTAAAGCATATAAGCAATCGTATTGGAGTTATGTATTTAGGGCATTTAGTAGAATTAACAACAAGTTCGGAGCTGTATCAAAAACCGCTTCACCCTTACACTCAAGCTCTACTGTCAGCTATTCCTATCCCTGATCCTGACGTTGAGGATAATCGGAAGCGGATTGTTCTTAAAGGAGAATTACCGAGTCCAATTAACCCGCCCTCTGGCTGCGTGTTTAATACGCGCTGTCCTCTTGCAGTAGCAGCCTGTAAGACTCAAAAGCCAGAGTGGCAGGAAGTTGAAGACAATCACTTTGTAGCCTGTCACTTATACAATCAAAAGATAATGAGTAACAACTATATTGAAACAGCTGCGACAAAATGATGGAAAGAGCGAGAATGAAAATAGAAGATGCAGTTACTACATGGAAGCGGAGTAATAATGGACTTATACGTATTCATATTGAAGGAAAAGAATCCATACAGATTAATTCTTTTATCCAACAACGAGCAGCAAGTACAATCAAGCTGCTGCTTGCAATAGAAGCGTTTCGTCAAATTGATGAGGGCATCTTGGCTTTAACATCTGTCATTCAAAGAATGGAAAAAAACACGGTTGGTGGAGCAGGTGTACTTAGAGCTCTTCCGCGGTTAACACATATTAAAGTGGAAGAGCTGCTTACCCTTATGATAATTGTTTCTGACAACACAGCTACAAATGAGCTCATTTCTTTAGTAGGATTTGAAAAAATTAACGAATGTGCTAAAAATCTAGGATTAAAGAAAACTGTTTTAAACCGCTATATGATGGACGAAATCGCTGTTGAAAAAGGGATTGATAATTATACGTGTGCCTCTGACGTAGTAAAGTGTTTAAGGGAAATATATGAAGGAAACCTTTTGCAAAAATCTAGTCGCGAAAAAATAATGAGAATGTTAGAAATGCAGCAGTTTCAGCATAAGCTTCCAGCACGTATAGGATCAGCGTTTCAAGCTGCGAATAAGACTGGAGAACTACAGGGAGCAGAACATGATAGTGCTATTCTCATGCGAGGTAACGAAACGTATTATGCCGTTGTTTTGATAGATGGACTAAGTGACAATGAACAGGGAAGGAGATTAATTGCTGATATTGGATACCTTCTGTCATCTAACATCTAAAAATCTTTTAACCATATACTTCAATAAGCGAGATTGGTTTGCTCCCTTTTATTTAATGTCTTCTATCAAAGAAAAACTCACATTTACTAATAATAAATGCTTGTCTTCTCAGATTTTGGCGAGGCCGTTGTTTGCTGTGCTGGATTTGTGCTAGTAATAGATAAACATGTTCTTTTTCATGAAATTTTATGAAAAAATAATGATAAATCATTCATCCTATACCAACTTATTCGTATTTTTTATATAATAGAATAATAGTATATATTTTAAACGAATAGTGAATGTCTATGCAAAGCAGCAAGGAGCATGAAATTATTCGATTCATAAATGGTGGTGTATGTATGGCAAACGAACATGTAATGATAGATATTATAAAAGCATTTAAACGCAATTCAACTGAATCCATTGCCATGGATTTAATTAAGGAAGTGCGAGGGACATTTAGTCCATTACCTAAATATATAGCGGATTTAATTGATGAGCTGAGAAAATTAAATTTAAAAGACGAAGTGATCAGTGTAATCTTGTATCAATCTGTATATGTGGCAGATCATCAATTTAATATTAAAGATACCATTACCAATCGTCAGTTTGTAAAAGATACGATTGAAATGGGCAGAAGATGGGTGCATCAGTACGGCCGAATTGAAACAGTAGAAGAAGCAATTCATATTGCAGAGCAAGTGTCTACAAAAGAGGACTTGCCTCATCATTTGCAAACAGCAACAATTGACGAAAAAATTACGCTTGAGGTGCAGCTTGATCATCAAACGTATGAAATGTTAAAAAATATAGCGGTTTATTATGATCATCATTCCTATGAACAGTCAATGACTGTAGCAATTAATCGTTTATATACGCAGCTGCGCGATGCACAATCAAAGAATAGTTAAATGTCAAATCTCACATGTTCCGTGCACCATGTGAGATTTTTTAAGATGTGAAAGAGGCGCAGATGAAAATGTCTTGCTCCATCATTCACCAAAAGGAGGGAGAACATAGATGAGGGTATATTTATCTCCTCTTCAAAAAAAAGATGCTTCTAAAGTTTTTGCATATTGGTCGGATGAAGAGGTTACTAGATATATGAATATTGAGCCCTTTACGACGCTTTATCAAGCGGAAAGCATGATTGCACTTCTCCAAAGTTTGACGAAAGAAGGGAAAGCAACACGCTATGCTATTCGATTAAAGACTTCCGATGAGATCATTGGAACCTGCGGTCTAAACCGTATTGATTATGTTAAAAAGCAAGCAGAGATTGGGTATGATTTAGGCAAACCTTTTTGGAAAAAAGGCCTCATGACAGAAGCGCTCTGCCTTTTGCTAGAAAAAGCTTTTGAAGAGTTTCATATACAAGAAATTGAAGCAAAAGTTGATCCTAATAATAAAGATTCAATTACTCTTTTAAAAAAATTTTCGTTTCAACTAGAAGAGGCGTATGAGTCAGATGATTGTACTTGTTTATACACCGTCAACAAGGAAAAAGTGAGCGCGATATTGTCAGGACGTTCAAAAGGTAAGAAGTAAATCAAGCATAAGTTCTGCATAAGTTCTTTTGAAATAGTAAATATTTTTAGGCCTTAACCGATAACAAAGAAAAGAACGAATTGAAGGAAGGTCATGAATGAATCATCATACACATTTACTAGAAGGGACGTACAATGAGTTACTCGTTACACTCTCTTTCCTTATCGCTATTACTGCGGCGTACGCTTCTTTTGGGTTAGCTAATCGTGTGAAAATTTCCCGGGCAAAATTTATTCAGTTTTGGTTAATCAGCGGGGCATGTACATTGGGAATAGGCATTTGGTCAATGCATTTTATCGCCATGCTTGCTTTTCACTTGCCCGTAGATGTTTCATATAATTTATGGTTTGTTCTTCTCTCAATTTTGGGAGCGATAACGGGATGTTATATAGGCCTCTACCTCATTCACAAACAAAAGAAAAGTATAAAAGCACTTATCATTGCAGGGAGCTTTATGGGAGCTGGAATTGTTTTTATGCACTATTTGGGCATGATGGCTATGGAGCCAATTATGATTTCATATGATCCATTTATCGTTTTTCTCTCTATTCTTATTGCTGTTGCTGCTTCTAATACAGCTTTGTGGCTTGGTTTTTATTCAAAGCTAAATGAAGGGAAGCTTACCGTTTTTGCTAAGGTTATTTGTTCTACTATTATGGGCATTGCTATTGCAGGTATGCACTATACGGGCATGCAGGCAGCTTCTTTTTCAGGAATGTCAATGTCTGAACACTCAAACGGCTTTGCCTTAAATCCAATATATTTATCCGTCGTTATTGTTTTTTTTATTGTCTGCCTATTTACGGCTGTGTTTTTAACCATTTTTATGGATCGACGCGTACAAAAACAAGAAGTTTTAAAATGGGCTTTTTTTGAATCCGCCCTGGATGCTATTTTGGTAATCGATGAAAAAAGACATGTTTTATCGCTCAATTATGCAGCGGAAACGCTTTTCTCTCTTAAAGCATCAGATGTAATCGGGAGTAATGTTGTTAAGCTGCTGCCCTTCTATGAATTTTCTTCTCTACAAGATGGACGAACTGAGCACTCCCTTTTGATAAGTAATAGAGAAGTTACGGTTGAGATAACGGTGATGGCGGTAGGAATTGAAGAGACGGTTGAGTATATGCTGTATATCCGCAATATGACGCAAGAGCGCGAAGCAGAAAAAACGTTGATTGAAGCAAAAAATCGCTATGAAAACTTGTTTTACTCCTCTCCATTGGCAATTATGGTCCATCGAGAAGAAGAGGTGGTGTCTGTGAATGATGCTATGATTCAGCTTTTAGGAGTAACGGAAGACCAGCTCGTTGGTAAATCGTTATATGATTTCTTTTCATCTGAACAAGTTCCTGATATTAAAAAAGGATTGAAGGCAGTAAAGGATAGAAAAGATGAGCCAAGATCTCCATTAGCTCAGTTGAAAATGTTTAATGCGTTAGGTAAGGAACTCTTCTTAGAAGTAAAATCTACGCTCATTCAAATTAATGGAGAGACGCTTTTTCAGACAGTAACTAGAGATGTAACGGAACAGAAAAAAGCTCAAGAATCGCTTCAATACATGGCTTTTCACGATATGCTAACAGATTTACCAAATCGAAGTATGTTTTCAAGCATTGTAGAGAAATCCATTGATTCAGCAGCTACTTCAGGAAAAAAGCTTCATTTCTTATTTTTAGACCTAGATCGTTTCAAACAGGTAAATGACACGCTTGGTCATCATGCTGGAGATCAGCTTATGCTTCAGGTTGTTGATCGAATGAAGAGCTGCCTAAGAAACCAAGATGTGCTTTCGCGTTTTGGAGGAGATGAGTTTTTAGTTTTACTGCATGATAGGACTGATGAAGAAGTGAAAAAAATCTGTCAATCATTAAATGACTGCTTATCCACTCCTTTTGTAGTGCTATCGAGAGATGTTTATTTAGGGGTAAGCATCGGAGTTAGTTTATTTCCTAAAGATGGAAAGTTGCTTGAAGTGCTAGTTCGCCATGCTGATTTAGCGATGTACGAAGTCAAAAAACAAGGGCGTAATCATTATCTGTTTTATCAAAAAGAAATGCAGGTTCATACTACGCGACGAATGAGAATTGAAGATGGGTTACGCAAGGCTTTTGAGCTGGGCGAAATGGAGCTTCACTATCAGCCGAAAGTCAATATTCAAAGTGGCCATATTGTTGGAGTGGAGGCTTTAATCCGGTGGACTCATGCCGAGATGGGCGTCATTTCTCCCGCAGAATTTATTCCGATTGCTGAAGAAACAGGCGTTATTGTTACACTGACGAAATGGGTATTAAAAAAAGCGTGCCATCAAAATAAGTATTGGCAGCTTCAAGGACTTCCTCCCTTAAAAATGAGTGTGAACATATCAAGCGTTGATTTTGGTACAACTGATTTTGTTGATTATGTGTTAGGTGTCTTGCGTGAAGTAGAGTTAGAATCACGATATTTAGAACTTGAAATTACAGAAAGTGTAACGATGAAGCATGTTGAGCAAACAATCGAAAAGCTACAAATCTTAAAAGATGCAGGAGTATTTATTTCGATTGATGATTTTGGCTCAGGATACTCCTCGTTCAGCTATATTCAGAAGCTACCTATTCATACGCTGAAAATTGACCGGTCTTTTATTAAAGATTTAGATCCTAATACAACGGAAGTATCGATTGTCAGAGCCATTATTACACTAGCCAAAAGTTTGCAGCTATCCGTCGTAGCAGAAGGTGTAGAAGAAGTTGAACAAGTAGAACTTCTTCATAAAGAAAAATGTGATGAGGTGCAGGGATACTATTTCTCCAAACCGATTTCAGCGGAGGAATTTTATGAGAAATTTCATAAAATCGAAGAGAAAATGGAATTTGTTCATTAATGTAAAAAGCCGTTCTTATTTAAAAGAACGGCTTTTTACATTTAAGGTCAGAGCTAACAGTTTATACAATACATAGATTCCAAGGTATGCACCGGTTAATAAAAAAGCTGAATTTAAAAAGATTGCATGAATGCTCGTCATAAAAACAGTATGGTTTTTTAAGATACGATAGATAGAAGCAGCAGCTATATTTCCAAATACTAGCGCTGAAAGAAGGGCTAGCGTATTAAAAACTAGCTCTGCTCCTTTCCATTTGAGTGAGAAAAAGAGCATGATAATAGGAATAATAATACTTCCAGAAACTAACAGAAAAATCAATGGACCATCTCCAATACGTTATCTTATTACAGTTACATACGATAATGTTTTTGCTTATTTTTAGATAGTCTTCCCTTTTTATAGTCTGTTAAGCTTTTTTCTTCCATTTTTTACTTATATAAAAAAGTAAAATAATGGATAAAACCATTAAAATGATTTTGCCTTGCATAGATCCTTGTGAAATATGATAAACCGAATAAACTTCAATAAAAAGCGCTGGAATTTTTCCAAGTGCGCTAGCAGAAATGAATACGGCAAAGGAGCCTTTTCCTACAGCGCTGAAGAATGTAATGAGGCCTGATGGAACAAAGGGAAGTAAACGCAAAGAAAGAATCAATATAAAACTCTCTTTCCCTTGTACGCGCAGCAGCTTTAGCGACTTGGAGTGAGAAGGTGTTTTTGTATGAACAAGTGTACGGAAACCTTTTCGATACAGCCAAAAAGAGAGAGCTGCACCTAAAACTTCTCCAATAAAAGAAAGTAAAAATCCGTTCCAAAAACCAAATAATTTTACGTTTACGAACGTAAGGGGTGCGCTTGGAAATACGCCCGTAATGCTAATAAGAATGTTCAAGAGAATGCTGATAAACCCAGCTGCTTCTAAATGTTCAAGCAGAAATGTTTGAAGATAGTCAGTCATGGTTATACTCCCATTTATGTTTTACTTGTAGGGCTATTTTAGATGATTTTCTACTATTATATAATTTTTGGCATGAAATAAGTAGGTAAGCAGTTTATAAAAAACGAAACAGGGTAACTACTTACTAATGAAAGATGATTTACTGATTTGAAGGGATGGACAACTCATGTTGAAATTTTTGCTTGTTATTGTAGTTGTATTATTAATTATTATGATTTTTAAACGCTTTATCCGAAAATAAAAATGCTAACTAAGCAGCTCGTGAGATCTTTCTCACGAGCTCTTTTGCGGAGCTATTCAGTAGCTCAACAATACACTTTTTACCTGTGATGAATATCACTGCAGCTAGAGAAATGAAGGGGTAAGATAGAAATGGGAGGGAGGTATATGGAATTATTATTCTATCTCAGCACTTATTTATCAGGGGGAGCTATTGCATTATGGCTAATTAATGCAGCATTTAATGGATTATTAAAATAACAGAGGGAGAGAAAATGAACGATTCTAAAGGTATATTTAACGATAAAGAAAGAAAGCTTGCTCGCTATTTGGAGACGTACACAACTGAACAGATTTTAACTGAAGCAGGCATGTCTTCGTCTGCTGCGCTATATGAGCTGAAAAAAATAAGATTACCGCGGGCAGTTGCTAATACGATTGTTTATTACGTACTGGCAACAAATAATCAAAAGCTGGTTATGTACAAACTGCTCATGTTAGCTGGCGTTTGTAAAAAGCTTGGCATTCAAGATGCACAGGCAGCCCTCACTTTTATCAAAAAATATTACGTTTGTCATCAGCATTTACACTAAAAAGTACATCTGTCTGAGGGGGAAAAGAGATGAATATTGTCCCGTTTAAGCAGCGTTCATCTGCAAAAAATGATCAAGGCAGAGAACAGCCGTTTCAATGTTTCATTGAGGGAGATCGATTTCAGTTAGATTTGTATATGACATATTTATTTCATCGCTGCCATTCTAGCAGGTATAGATATAACCGTGCTAACAGAAAGGGTAGGATGTAATGATAAGATACCAGTGGTAAGCGGCTTCATTTTTCCTGATGGAATAATGAAGCCGTTTGTTGTGTTAGAAAGAATGATTTACTATGATGTAGTTAATGATAAAAGAAAAAGGAAGGGAAGGAACGTAATGGATTTACATAAGTGGGAATATTGGATTTCAAAGCTCGAGCTTCAGCCTCATCCAGAAGGAGGGTTTTATAAACAAACCTATCGCTCCAATGATGAAATTTCTGATAAAGAAGTGTCATCGCAGTTTGATGATAAACGATTTCTATACACGAGTATTTACTTTTTATTAAGGTCTCAAGATGTATCGCATTTCCACCGGCTGCAATCAGATGAACTATGGTACTATCATGGGGGAAGCCCTTTAACCATTCATATTATTTACCGCGACGGAACCTATCAAGAAGTAAAACTAGGTACAAACTTAGAAAATGGAGAAGTTCCTCAATTTTTAGTTCCAAGAGATACGATTTTTGGTTCCTCTGTGGCAAATGAGAATACGTTTTCTCTCGTTGGATGCATGGTCGCACCAGGTTTTGATTTCCGTGACTTTGAATTATTCACAAAACAGCAGCTGCTTGATGAATTCCCCGAGCATGTTGTGATCATCGACAAATTAGGGTACGATAAATTGCCAAATGATTAAAAAGCATGCATCTCGGTTTGATGCATGCTTTTTTCATTTGAACCAGCCTTTTTCCTTAAAGCGAGTAATGGCTTCAATGCGGTTTTTTACTTCGAGTTTGTCCAGAATGGTAGAAATATAATTGCGCACCGTTCCAGTCTTAATAGATAGTTCGTCAGCAATTTCTTTTGTGTTTTTTCCATCAGCTACTAGAGCTAATACTTCTTTCTCTCTAGCTGTAAGAGGACTGGTAGATTCACTATATAAGTCATCCACTAATTCTGGAGCATAGAGGCGCCTGCCTGCCATCACGCTTCGAATGGAATTTGCGAGTTCTTCACTTGGACTATCTTTTAGTAAGTATCCGCTTACGCCTGCTTTCAAAGCTCTTTGAAAATAGCCGGAGCGAGCGAACGTTGTCAAAATGATGACTTTGCAGTTTAAATCTTTCAGTTCCTCTGCAGCTTCAAGTCCAGTTTTAAGAGGCATCTCGATATCCATTACGCATATATCTGGCTGGTGCTGCTTAGCAAGTGATACCGCTTGTTCCCCATTTGAAGCTTTTCCGACAACTTCCATGTCATCTTCTAAATTTAACAAAGAGCCTAAAGCCCCTAACATCATTTGCTGATCTTCGGCAATGACAATTCGAATCATAATTGTTCCTCCTTAATATGTTTAACGATGTTTGGAACTGTAATATGAATAATCGTCCCCCCTTGACTGGAGATATCAAGATGGCCGTTTACAAACTCCAGCCGTTCTTTCATTCCTAAAAGACCGTTTCCTTTCCAGCAGGTTTTCTTCGTATTAATACCAACTCCATTGTCTTCTACCGTTATGCCTACTTCTTTTGCAGACTGATGTAAAGTAATCGTGCAAACGGTGGCTTGACTATGTTTGACCACATTGGTTACTGCTTCTTTTAAGCACATGCTAAGAATATTTTCAATTAGCAACGACACATTCTCTAATGAAATGGCCTCTTCTCCTACAAACTTAATTTCGGCAGCTTCTAAAAGCTCCTGAACGCGTTTTAGTTCTTCACTAAGGCGGATTCCACGCATTTGAGAAACCATGTTTCTCACTTCATTAAGAGCCGTGCGCGCTGTTTGCTGGACATCTTTTAATTCTGATTTTGCTTTTTCAGGATCTTTTGTAATAAGTTTTCTTGCTAAATCACTTTTTAGACCGATAAGAGACAGCTTTTGTCCTAACGTATCGTGCAGATCGCGAGCTATCCGCTGGCGTTCTTCCTGTTTTACAAGCTCAGAAATACGTTTATTTGCATCTTCAAGCTGTTCTTCCAGCCGGTCTCGCTTCTTCCGATTATAAATGCTAAATGGCAGTACAATCACACTGATGGAAATTACAAAAATGAAAGGCAGCTGTTTTAAAAAGATCTCTTCTTGCATAACAACGTTAAAGTTTACCGAAATAACGGTGCTAATTAAATGAACAGCATACAAAGTAAAGAAAGCGAGCCGTTTTTGGATATTTCCAATAAAATAAGCGATAAAAAAAGCAAAGTAAAAGGCAAAGTAAATATAATTGAAAATAGTTGTCAGGGCTAAGGAAATAACGATTAACAAAGCCGTCCATACGTAAACGGACTTGTCCGTTGAAACAAATGCAAAACGATAGAAAATAAAAAATAAGATGGTGAGTAACGAACCAACAATAATGTGATTCATGGATGAAGACTGTAAGATAAAATAAAATGGTAAAATGGCAAATACCGTCCATATGTAAGGAGATAGCCCAGTGATTTTTTGGAAAAACGTATATTTTTTCATAAAGAACCTCGTTTACTTGTTAAAATACACTATTAGTTTACCACAAAGTAGAATGAAATAAGTTTAGACGGATAGATAAAACAGTCAAGCTTTTGAAAGCTTGACTGTTTTGTTTTATTAAAGTTCTGCTTTTGTTTGAGATGACATTCTGCTTGCTTTTGGTACAGCTGAGCGTGTTTTTATTTCTTTAAAGCTCACAAACATTTTGTTTTCTTCATCCCATAGACGGAATCGAAGAGAGCGAAGACTTGTTGCGAGTGTAATGGTTGGTACATTTTGAAGAGGCTGTGTGTGTTGATGAACAGCTTCAAGCTTATAGTTGGGCACTCTTGGGCTTAAATGATGTACATGGTGAAACCCAATATTGCCTGTTAGCCATTGCAATAGTTTTGGAAGCTTGTAAAATGAACTTCCTTCAACGGCTGCTTTTACATAATCCCAGTGCTCATCTTCTTCAAAATAAGAGTCTTCAAACTGGTGCTGTACATAAAACAGCCAAATTCCAATTGAACCTGAAATGAAGAAAATCGGTCCTTGAATTAATAGGAACGCCTGCCAACCTACCAACCAGCAGGTCGCTGCCGCTAATGCAACGATCAATACATTTGTAAGGTACGTATTCATTCTTTCATTTTTCTTCGCATTTTTTTGATTGAATCGGTTTGTAATCAAAAATACATATATAGGTCCCACGCCGAACATAATGAACGGGTTGCGATAGATACGGTAAGCGATTTTTTTCCAAATAGAAGCTTCTTTATATTCTGTTACGGTTAACACCCAAATGTCACCCGTACCTCTTTTATCTAAGTTGCTGCTTGTTGCATGGTGAATTGCATGGCTATGTCCCCATTGACTGTAAGGGAACATCGTTAAGACACCGGTAATTGTTCCGAGAATTTTATTGTGTTGTCTACTCTTAAAGAAAGAGTAGTGACAACAGTCATGAAAAATAATGAATATTCTTACTAAAAACCCTGCTGCGATAACAGTTAGCGGAAATGCTAAAAAATAAGAAATTGAAAGGCTCTCATAAGCGAGAAACCACAGTGTGAAAAAAGGTAAAAAAGTATTGATCAATTGTCTTATGCTGTCTTTCATTACTGCTTTTTCAAAAGGTGCAACTTGTTTTCGTAAATTCTTTTGTTTTTGTATAGTCATATGAAATTCCTTTCATCACCGTATATTACCCTCAGTATAAAGGGATTTTTCTGACTATTTAAGACATACGTGTCATATAGAAACTATGACACTTGTCATATATACGTAGGGGGAAGCTGTAAAAAATGAAAAAAATCGGTATTTAACAGTCTTCGGTTCTGATAAAATTATACAGTGAAGGCTTATTGTTACGGAGCATTTAAGAAGAAAAAAGGAGTTTGAAATGAATAAAAGAAATAGATGGGTATATCTGCTTCTAGCTATTGTTATCATGGGAGCAGGCCTTTTATCAAGAAAACTTACCGCGTATCTTCCTCACATCGTAAATATATATGCGGGAGATTCGTTATGGGCCTTAATGATTTTTGTCAGTGCGGGTTTTTTGTTTCCTGCATGGAAGACAAAAACGATTGGTATGTTTGCTATAGTGTTTTGTTACTTCATTGAATTTACACAGCTGTATCACGCTCCGTGGATTGATGACATAAGAAAAAATGCGCTAGGAGGGCTCATTCTGGGGTATGGCTTCTTATGGAGAGATATACTAGCCTATTCGATTGGAGTCGCGGCAGGAATGAGCTGGGAGTATTATAGATATCGATTTAAAAGATCCGCCTAGCAAATACGGTTCAACGAATCTTAGAACTCAGCTGAGAATGGAATAAGCCGTAAGGTTATGAAGCAGGATGTATATACATAAAAATAAACTTATGCATAAAAATTTTTTATTTAAAACCAATTATCTATTCGTTGAACGAGAGGAAGAGAGGGGATTATTTGAATTTAATAGCCTGGATGATTATTGCATGTGAAATCGCTTTTTGGATAGTCATCATTTTAGGATTAGCAACAAGGTATATGTTTAAAAAACAAAAGCTCAGTTTTTTTATTTTAGCTCTAACACCTGTTGTTGATTTTTTTCTTCTGATTGTGACGAGTGTAGACCTTTACCGAGGTGCTAAAGCGACCTATGCTCACGCTATTGCAGCCGTGTATATTGGAATTTCGATCGCTTTTGGAAAAAGTATGATTCAATGGGCAGACGAACGTTTTCAATATTATGTGATAAAAAGCGGGGAGAAACCTCGTAGGCGCTATGGAAAAGAATATGCAAAGCATTATTTTAAGTCATGGATACAGCATCTTGTTGCTTACGCTATTGGAGCAGCTCTTTTAGCGGCGATGATGCATATAGTACCAAATGGAAAAACCAACGTGCTGCAAAATGTAGTGGAATTTTGGACAGTTATTGTAGGAATTGATTTTTTATTATCTCTTTCTAATTTCGTTTGGCCTAAAAAAGAAAAAGAGTCCGGTTATACCAACTCATAAAAAGACATCGTTATGCGTGTAAAACAAAAAACCTCCCCGTAGGGAGGTTTTTATTTTACCATCCAGGGTATAGGTATATGAATGATGCTTGTCTGAGGTAGTTCAGTTTAGTTGCTTAAGCGGCTAAACTGCTTTTTGTGCAAATATATGTACATTTTATGTAGCATGCATGATAAGAATTCTGTGTATTCCATATACTACCTCATATGAAAGATAGACAAGTGATACAATACAGTTTGTTTTTAGGAGAGCTTTTATGAAAAAACGCCGGTTGGACTTTATTTTTTTATTTATTATTTTACTTTCCATTTATGCTTTCTTTTTTACCTCTATTGATGTTCATTGGAAGTATGCCTTAGTTGGATTATATGGTGTCATTATTTTCATTTGTATGTATTCACTTATGCTTGAAAATCGAACGCCTGAAAGTACGTTGGTTTGGATGTATGTCCTCTTTTTCTTCCCTGTTGCAGGCTTTTTCTTTTATTTGTATTCAGGACAGCTCTATTTAAAGGGGCATATGTTCAAAAAAAAGCGTATGCATAACCGAGAGATGCTTAGAAAGATGGCAGATAAAGAAACGACGCCTGATCTATCGCCGCTTCAATCTCATCAGCGTTACTTTGCTCAGTATCTTCAATGTGTATCTTTGACCAAGATGAATGTTCATACAAAAACCTACGTCCTTAAGAACGGGCAAGAAACGTTTAATGAAATCAAAAAGCATTTGCAATCAGCAAAACAGTTTATTCATATGGAATACTATATGTTTCACTCAGATTCTCTAGGAAAAGAAATCATTGATATTTTAATAAAAAAAGCAAGCGAAGGTATAGAAGTGCGCTTTACATTCGATACAATGGGAAGCTTTACACTATCGGGTTCAGATATTAAACGAATGAAAAAAGCGAATATTAAAGTGCATCCTTTCTTACCTATTAAGTATGGGTTTTTTAATCAAAAATTTAACTTTCGAAACCACCGTAAAATAGTCGTAATTGACGGGGAAGTAGGTTTTGTAGGGGGATTGAATGTTGGGGATGAGTATCTAGGAAAAAACAAAAAAATTGGTTTTTGGAGAGATACTCATCTGATGCTAAAAGGAGAATCTGTTCAAACCTTGCATTCAATCTTTATGTTCGATTGGGAATACATTTCTGGAGAATGCTTAATTAACAATGAAGCATATACAAAGCCTCATCCTGTCGAAGGCGAAGGCTTTGTGCAAGTGGTGGCGACGGGGCCGGATACGCAGGAAAATATGAGTGATTATTACTATACTATGATTACAAGCGCGACGAAATCAATCTGGATTTCAACCCCTTATTTTGTTCCAAATGAAGCCATAAGAACCGCCCTTCGTATTGCGGCTAGAAAAGGTGTAGAGGTACGAATTATGGTACCAGAAATTAATGATGGCTTTCTGACTCAATATGGAACGAGGTCATATTTTGCTGAACTTCTTCGATGTGGAATTGAAGTATATTCGTATAGAAAAGGGTTTTTGCATCAAAAAATTGTGATTATAGATGGAGATATGGCTTCGGTCGGTACTGCAAATATGGATATGAGAAGTTTTCATCTGAACTTTGAAGTTAATGCATTTTTAATTGAGGGAGAGACGATTCAAACGCTCATCAAAAATTACGAAGAAGATATTGAAGACAGTCATTTGATCAAACCAGTAGCATTTTACAAGCGAAGCTTAGTAGAACGTTCGAAAGAGTCATTTGCGCGCTTATTTTCAGGTGTTTTATAAAATAAAGTTTGTTTTCAAAAAGCAGGAGGAAACGTATGGGTGAATCTCCATTTGTTAAAAAAGATACGTTTGGTCGAAAGTTACATCGCTTAAAAGAACGTACTAAGCCATTTGTCGTGCGTTTTTCACGGTTTGGTCATGTGGCTCAAGGTGTGGTCTATTTTATCATCGGTATATTAGCGATTCAGACAGCTTTCGGATTAAAAGGCGATTTAGTTACTTCTCAAGGAGCCCTACACACAATTGCAAAGCAGCCGTTTGGATTTTTAATTTTAATTGTTTTGGCAGTAGGTTTAAGTGGATATGCGTTTTGGCAAATCATTTCTGCTATTTTTGATCCTCACCACGTTGGGCATGGGGTAAAAGGCGTTTTTACTCGTTTAGGCTATTTAGTTGTAGCCACGTTTTATATTAGTCTTTGTGTGAGTTCGGTAAAAATTTTGCTTCATGCTCACGTTCATACGTCAGGTAAGCATTATCAAACGGTATCGGCCAAGTTGTTATCTTATCCCTTTGGGCAAACCATCATTGCGCTTACAGGTATCGGCGTTATTATCTTTGGGATTGGACAAGTATATTGGGCTCTTTCAGGACGCTTCCTAAAAAAACTAAAGAAAAACGAAATGTCAAAAGAAGAGTGGCGATGGAGCGGGCATATTGGAAAAGTAGGTATTATTGCTCGAAGTATCGTCTTTGGCATTATTGGTTTCTTTCTTATTCGCACGGCTCTTCAAGCGGATCCAGACGAAACGAAAGGGTTAGATGGAGCCCTTGCTGAAGTAGCACAGCGTCCTTTTGGGTCTGTACTGCTGGCTATCGTATCAATCGGGCTTATGGCATACGGAGTATATATGTTTGCAGAATCAAGGTATAAACGAATTGATCCTTAATAAAATTAAAAAGATGAAAAAGCTACTTTTTGGCCTTCTGCTCATATCATATAGCAGATAGATAATGAACAGGAGGAGAGGCAGATGCCATCGGTAGTAGGAGCCGTAAATATCTCGAATGTATTGGTTTCATCTTCAGTGGAGTTTGGTGATTGTCTGGCTATTAAGCCAAAAAGTACAGCTTTTACAACAGTCGGTTCTGGCAGCGGGAACACAGGGAATTTTATGAATATTACAAGCAGTTCCAGTACCGCTAATACAATTGATATGGATATTAAGGATCAAAATGTAGTGGGAAATGCATAAGAAACGAAAGCTTATCGTCATCGGACGGTAAGCTTTTTTATTTGAATTTTACGTATACCCAGACGTTGCTTTACCACAATGTACCTCTAGGATTCTATATTATAGGAGTAGTAAACTAGACAGGTGATGTCAAAAAGTGGGGAGGCGAAATTATAAAATGAAGAAAATATGTATGAGCCTGATCGTTCTCTGTCTTTTAAGTGGAGGATTGGCCCCGATGAGTAAAGGAGCCGCTGCTTCTTCAGTGGGCACTGTCAAAGGTGACAACGTAAACGTATATCGTTCTCCTTCCTTACATTCTTCTGTTATGCAGACAGTGAAAAAAGGAGAAGAATTTCCTGTCATTTCATCTGAAGCTGGAGATTCAGCTCAGGTTACTACTCATACGGTAGTGCCGGGAGATACACTATGGCTACTAGCTAAGCAATACGGTGTAACAGTCAGTGATCTAATAAAACAAAATCAGCTAAAAAAGACAGAGCTGATTCCAGGGCAAACGCTGAAAATACCACCAAAAGGCTTGTTACATAAAGTAGTATCAGGAGATACGCTTTGGAAAGTCTCCGTAAAGTACGGTGTAAAAGCGAATGAATTAACAAAGTTAAATCAGCTATCCTCAACAAATATTAAGCCCGGACAAATGCTTATTATTCCTGATTACTATGTACAAGTACAGCTTTTGGAAGGGGAAAAGGGCTGGATCAAAAAATCTGATTTAGCGCAAAAGAAGCATCAGCCTGTAGTTATGGGTTGGAGCTTTAATGAAAAAACAGCAGGCTATACAGAATCGATGAAGCAAAAGAATTTAGACGTTGTTTCACCTCGTTGGTTTACGCTAACGTCGAATGACAAAGTTGTTTCATCTTCTATAAATGAATCATATGTTCAAACGGCTCATAAAAACGGCAAAAAAGTCTGGCCGCTTATTGGTAACAATTTTGATGATGTACTTACACGTGATGTACTAAGCAACAAAGCAAAGCGGAAAAAGCTTGTATCATCAGTAGAAAGTTCGCTAGTAAAAACAAACAGCGATGGGATCAATGTTGACTTTGAAAACATTAATATCAAAAACAAACAAGATTTTGTTTTATTTATTAAGGAATTAAAAGCAGCGTTAAAACCTCATGGTATGACTATTTCAGTAGACGTAACAAGAGAAAATAATGATCCTTTTTGGTCGGGAAGCTTTGATAGAAAACAGATTGGTCAAGTGGCAGACTATGTCATTATGATGGGATATGAAGAACACTGGGGAGGAAGTCAGGTTCCAGGATCTGTTGCTTCACTGCCTTGGGTGAAAGAAGGCATACAACTTCTTATGAAAGATGTACCTGCACACAAAATCCTTCTGGGAGTTCCTTTTTATACGCGAGAATGGAAAACGGACCTATCGACCAAAAAAGTTGTCACAAAAGACTTAACGATGAAAGAAGCCGAAGCTGTTATCTCTTCTAAAAAGTTAACTAAAAAATGGGATAGCCAAGCCTCACAGTACTATGTAGAATACACGGAAAATGGTACGAAGCATCAAATATGGCTCGAAGACAAAGCATCTATGCAGCGTCGGGTTAAATTAATTAATGACTATCATTTAGGTGGGGCGGCAGCTTGGTATATTGGTTCAGAAACCTCAGATATATGGGAGTTATACACCTTTTAAATAAAAAACACACCTCTTGCTTGATTTAGTGAGGTGTGTTTTTTATTTGCATCATAATGAAGCGTATACATCTATTTACAAACAAGATAAATTTTACAATATTTGTTTTTCTTGAGTTAGTTTATAACTATATTCCAAAATGAGCCTATTTAACCTTTTTTTAGTTGA
This sequence comes from Priestia sp. YIM B13551, assembly GCF_042787905.1. Lineage (NCBI taxonomy): Bacteria > Bacillati > Bacillota > Bacilli > Caryophanales > Bacillaceae > Priestia > Priestia sp. YIM B13551. The sequence continues at coordinate 1,434,357 of NZ_JBHZOX010000001.1, read as the reverse complement.
AAACGCTTAATGACTTTACGATAAAGATAATTTATAGTAAATTCAGTTTCTATACAATAAATTTACTAAATGAACAATTAAGCGATTTAATTATTAACTAAGTGAAAGGAATGAATGTTATGGGAAAAGTATTAGTAATAGGCTTTCCAGGTGAAGGGCATGTGAATCCTTCTTTAGGAATTGTAAAAGAGTTGATGGCTCAAGGGGAAAAGGTCGTCTATTACGGCATTGAAGACTATGCTGAAAAAATTCGGAAATCAGGCGCGGAATTTCGTGAATACGAAGATTTTCGTCCAAGTCTTGATATGAGCAACCGGATGACAAACGAAGAGTCTTATGACCGCTATGAAATAATGAATTTGTTTTTAAATGAATCTGAAAATATTATTACTAAAATTATGAGTGAAACGAAACATGAAACATATGATTATGTACTTTATGATTATCACCTTTTAGCAGGTTCCGCTGTGGCCGACCTTCTTCAGCTTCCGAAGGTTTCTCTTTGTACAACATTTGCGTTAAATAAAGAGTTAGCAACTTGTATGATGCCAAGTGGTCAAACAGAACCTGACCAATCTTCCTTTTATCCTCAATTCGAAAAATCATTAAATAAGTTCAACAACCAATATAATACTCAGTTAAAAGATTCCATTGACATTATGTCGAATCCAGGGGATATTACGCTAGTATTTACGTCAGAATTCTTTCAGCCAAACGTATCTGAATTTACGAGTGAGTACAAGTTTATTGGTCCTTCAATTGTTAAACGATTAGACATTGAAGATCCTTCTTACTTACAAAATGAAAATGAAAAAATTATTTTTGTTTCTATGGGAACTATTTTTAATCAGCAGCTAGAAATCTATAACTTATGTGTAGAAGCATTAAAAGATTTTGAGGGTAAAGTTATTTTATCTATTGGTAAAAATACAAAACCTGAAGAATTAGCACACATTCCAGAAAACTTCGTTGTGAAACAATACGTACCGCAGCTAGAAATTTTAAAACGTGCGGATTTATTCATTACTCACGGCGGAATGAACAGCAGCAGTGAAGGTTTATACTACGATACGCCCCTTGTCGTTATTCCAATGGCAGTGGATCAATTTATGGTTGGCGATCGCGTGCAGGAGTTAGGAGCAGGTGTAAAATTAGATAAAAACAATGTATCTGCTGAGCTAATCAAAAATACAGTTAACGACGTTTTAACTACTCACACATATAAACAGCATGCACAACAAATTGGAGAATCACTTCGCTCAGCGGGAGGATACAAGCAAGGAGTGAAAGAAATTTTCAATGTGGTGCCTGTCAAAGCGTAATAGATGTAAGGCAGCTAGATAACTAACAGAGAGGAGTAAATATAATATGCAGACTATAAAAAAAGCAGTTATACCAGCAGCAGGGTTAGGTACTCGTTTTTTACCCGTTACAAAATCTATCCCAAAAGAAATGCTTCCAATTGTAAATAAGCCCGTAATTCAATTTATTGTAGAAGAAGCCTTAAAATCAGGAATCGAAGATATTTTAATTGTTACAGGAAACGGGAAACAAGCAATTGAAAATCATTTTGATCATAATATCCAACTGGAGCACTTGCTTCATCAAAAGGGAAAAACTGAACTATTAGAAGAAATGGAGCATATCTCTGAACTAGCGAATATTCATTACGTTCGTCAAAAAGAAATGAAGGGCCTTGGCCATGCAATTGGCTGTGCTCGACAGTTTATTGGAAACGAACCGTTTGCAGTTTTACTTGGAGATGACTTAACAGACCCAGACCAGCCTTGTTTAAAACAGCTGATTGACCAGTATAACCAAACGGGATCGTCGGTTATCGGCGTACAGCGCGTAGAGGAAGAATCCGTTCACCGTTACGGGATTATAGATCCAAAAGCAAATAAAAACCGGTTATACGAAGTGAATGGTTTTGTAGAAAAACCATCAGTCGAAGAAGCTCCGTCTAATTTAGGAATTATTGGACGCTATGTATTTACACCTGACATTTTTGATTATCTTGAAACGCAGGAAGCTGGAAAAGGCGGGGAAATTCAGCTAACGGATGCTATTCAGCGTATGAATATAGACCGTTCTATTTATGCTTACGAATTCGAGGGCGAACGTTATGATGCAGGAGAAAAATTAGATTTTATTTTTACGACCCTTGCTTTTGCATTAAAGGATGAAGAATTAAAAGCACCTCTTTTAACTAAATTCAAAGAGCTGATCAACAAGGAAGAACAAAAAGAAAAAATTGCTGTACCAATTGGAAAATAACCTTCATTTACACACCTTTCTTCTACTGTTTCTGGAAGAAAGGTGCATTTTTTTGCGGAAATTGAACGTTTGACAGCTGGATAGAAAGGGTTGAAATGAGTTTATGTCGAAAACAGAAAATTCGTTTGTATCAGGCATAAAGATTGTATTTACAGACCGGGATTTTCTAACGATTTTTATTTCATTATTTATTATTGGATTATCTGTTGGCGGCTTTATGCCTTATTTAACGGTTTGGGCAACAAATACATTGCATGCCACTTCTTTTCAAGCAGGATTTTTATTTGTGCCAATGAGCATTATTGGTTTAATCGTATCGTTTTATTTAGCTTCGTTATCAGACAAATGGGGGAAACGAAAGCCATTTATTATTTGGGCGTTACTGATTGGGACCATTTCAAGAGTGCCGTTAGCGTTTACGCATTCTTATACAATAGCACTCATTTTACTTGCTATAGGAGGGTTTAATGCGTTTTCTTTTTTCTTTGCCCTGCTGAATGATTTTATTGTTAAAAAGCAAGAAAGCAAATCGCAGGCAGGTACGATTACTGGTACCGTGCGAATGGCTTTTTCACAAGGCTATATTTTTGGACCTATGCTTGGCGCTTTAATTATTGACCACGGAGGGTATACTCTTTTATTTTTATTATCAGGGTTGTTATCGCTAGCAACTTTAGGGTGGGTTCTTTTTGCGCTTAAAGAAGACAGTATGCCTCAAACTTCAGCTCATGCATCTTCAAAAGCGCCAGCCGGTATACCTTCTGTATTAATAGCTGTATTCGTAGCAGCTCTTTTCATTTTTGCGGGTGATTCCGGGCGTTCTATGTATTTGCCGCTCTACATAACGGATACGTTAAAACAATCCGTTTCGATTGTAGGGATTCTCTTTACCGTTACATCTGTTTTTGAGCTAGTATTTATGCCGTTAGGGGGCTATTTTTCTGATAAGATCGGAGTTAAACGATTCTTTATCATTGGAATTGCTTGCCAAGTGCTTTATTTTATTTTAACGAGTCTTCATTTACCGCTGAGTGGGTTAATTGTGCTTCAAGTATTTTATGCTTTTATTCTGTCCGCTACAATGGGAGTGGGAATGGTGTATGCTCAGTCACTGGCTCCGCGTCAAATTGGACTAGCCACAACGGCATATATGACGGCTATACAAACTTCAGCAGTTGTCAGCAGTTTAGCTATGGGGTCGCTAGTCAGCGTGATTCCGCTGCCTTCTACTTTTTACATTTTAGCTGTTTTCGCGGTTATTTCAGGTGTGATGTTCTTGTTTATGAAGCAAAAATCAGCTGAGGAAATGAGTTGAAAAGTTAAGAAGAAGGTGAAAAAAAAAGTAGTTTCATTAAATTAAAACACGAACTATCTATCAAAAATGGATAAATAGTTCGTGTTTTTTTATAATCATGATGAACGCAGGTGCTTTTAGCTGTTGGTTGAAGGGCAAGGCGAAGACTCCTGCGGAAACAGCGGAACAGATGAGACCCCGCAGGAGCGCAAGCGACGAGGAGGCTCATCGGCCGCCCGCGGAAAGCGAAGCCTTGCACGGAAAGCAACAGCGTTCGAGCAAGCAGTCCAGATCATGTATCCAGATTGTTCGTCTTTGGGTTGGATTCATTTCGGTATGTCCAGCCTCTTTTTTTATGAGGCTGTTTCTTGAATTTGTTCTCTGCGATTTTTATTTAAAATTTTGCGGTAGCGGTAATTAACAAAAGCTGCCGCTGCCATACCTACTACTGAAAGCATCGCATCAAAGATAAAGATAATTGAAATATGCCCAGTTTTAGACATGAGCCCTGTTGCTAAAGGCAATAAAATAGCAGCTAATCCAGCAGCCGTGGCTACAATTCCAGTAACCGTTCCTTTTTTGTTCCAGAAAAGCTCGGTCATAACAGTAATCGCTAATTGAAAGACCCCAGCCGTAGAAAACCCCATGAAAAAAGCAGCTACAATTGCAATAGTAGGTACTTTAACAAACAAAAGCGTAAGTACGGCTATAAGAGTAATCATCGGGTAAACGAGAATAACCGTTACAGGACGAAGCACTTTGCTTAATAATACAGCTAATACTAAAACAGAGATTAAAGCTCCGATGCTGTAGTAGCTTAAAAGGCGAACCGAGCTGCTTTCAGCCATACCTAATACTTGTTGACCATAAGTAGGGAGCCAAATTTGAGCCACTGTAAACAGCGCTGTAGAAGTAAATCCAATCACAATAAGAGCAATTCCTTCTTGTTTCATTTTAGGAGGAGAGATGAATTTATTCTCCGCTGTATTTTGTTGTTGAACTGTACTCTGTTCGCGTTTATGATTGGGAAAAGGCAGTTTGAACATAAAGATCATATTTAGTAAATAAATAAGAGCCGGAAGGAAAAAAGCATACCCATAAAACAAATCACGATCCGCAAAAAAGGCAATCATAAACGGAAGAAGTGCCGCTCCAGCTGAAATAAATGCTTTTACAAGAACACTGGCTGAACCTGAAGATTTAGGAAAAACTTCAATCAAAGCAGGGTACGTTCCAGCGTCCATAGCAGAATTTGCAATACCCGCAATAATGGCAAAGATAAAGGCTGTTGGATAATTTGGCGATAATGGAATGCCAATTAAGAAAATAGCCATCGTCAGAGACGAAACAAGAATCAAAGGCTTTCGTCCGAATTTATCAGACAAGATGCCTGATAGAGAATATGAAAGCAGCTTTCCAATTCCGATAGCAGAAATAATATAGCTGATTCCGGCGCCGTCGGTATTTAATTGTTTTGTCAAAAATGACATATTTGATGCAAGCATGATATTTACCATGCCAAGTAGAAAGTAGTTAATATACATACCTGAAGCTGACAGCATGTACTTATTTTTCATCGTTTACACATCCTTACGTAAATAAAGCTTATATGAAATGGATAAAAGTAATCACCTGTTTCTCCTTTTTTCTCCGTCATTTATAAACCTACTTCCATGATAAGTTTATGAAGACATTACCTTTACCTTTTATCATTGGATTCATTCAGTTCTTTTTAGTATGTGACTAAATGCGTGCATCTAGTGCTTTAAATCAATATGGAATCTATTCTAACATGTTTTTAGCGCTTTAAACCAAAAAAGTGATATCTTATAAAAAAAATCCTGTCTTCTTTCGCGGCTTCACTAAAGAAACCCCACAAAAAATGTTCGCTTTAAAGCCAGGCTATACAAGAAATGCCTCCTAATGGTGGTTATTAAAAAGGGGAAAAGGGTATTTATAAACTAAGGAAAAATAAACAAAGGAAGAAAGGTGGAAACAATGAAGCACAAAGTATTTTTTGATGCGGAATGTCCTTTATGTTACAACGTAAAAAAAATAATTAAAGCGCTGGACTGGACGAACCAAATCCAGTGGATTCCAGTTCAATACATTGAACGAACAGAGTATAGTTATTTAAAAAAAGAAGGAAGGGATTTGTATGACCAAATTCATATGGTAACCAAAAAAGGTGAAGTGCTAGCAGGATTTGAGACGGTTAGACGGCTTTTAACTGTTTTGCCTCTTACATTTCCAATCGGCGTACTTCTGCATTTACCATTGATGAAGAAAGCGTTCAGTCCGCTATACAAATGGGTCTCCACAAACCGATACGACTGGTTTGGACGCTACGATTCGCCGCGAACCACATAAACATATAAAAGGGACGAGCTTTGAAAAAGCTTGTTCCTTTTGTTTTGAAGACATTATACTTTATACATACCTTAATTTTAAAAAAACGTTAATTTAGTGTGACTTAGACGCGTAAATTCTAGAAAAACAGCTATAGCTGAAAGGGAGAACTTATATGATAACAAAATGGACAGCTGAACGAATGCCCGATGTAACGGGAAAAACAGCCCTTATAACGGGAGGAAACAGCGGTATTGGATTTGAAGCTGCAAAGGTTCTAGCTGCGCGCGGAGCAGAAATCATTCTTGCTGTACGTAATGAAGCAAAAGGGAAAGAGGCTGAAAAGAGAATTAAAGCGGCTAACGGGAATGCTAAAGTGACGATTATGTCATTAGATCTCAGTGACTTGAGCTCTATTCGACATTTCACCAATCAATTTCTTCAACAATACTCGTCTTTGAATCTTCTCATTAATAATGCAGGCGTGATGGTGCCGCCTCACAGCAAAACGAAAGATGGATTTGAACTGCAGTTTGGCTGTAATCATTTAGGGCATTTTGCATTGACGGGTTTGCTTCTTCCTTTGCTAATGGAAACTCCACATTCACGAGTCGTAACGGTAAGCAGTATAGCTGCTAATTCTGGAGAAATCTATTTTGATAATCTAGACGGGGAAAAAGGCTACAGTCCAATGAAGTTCTATAGACAAAGTAAACTCGCCAACCTGTTGTTTGCAAAAGAATTGCAAAACCGCTTAGAAGCAGCTGGATCAACGACAATTAGTGCCGCTGTGCATCCAGGCATTTCGAATACTAACCTATTATCACGCGGTTCGGGCAAAGAGCCAAACGCTTTGTTGAAATTTTTAGTCAAGCTATTTAGTCAATCTGCAGAAATGGGCGCGCTGCCTACTCTTTATGTAGCCACTGAATCAATAGAAGGAGGTGCGTATATTGGGCCAGACGGAAAAGATGCTAAAAAAGGATATCCTGTAAAAGATATGATGGGAGATGTTTTATTTAAAGCGGACGTAGCGGAAAAACTATGGAGCGCATCGGAAGAGTTAACAAAAGTGACATATATATTCAAGAAAAGGTAAAAACCAGCGGCTATTGGCCGCTTTTTATCTTTTTTTTGAATTAAAACATTATAACGTTATATTTACTTATTTAATTCTTTATGTTATTCTACATTTGTAAAAGCAGAAAAATAATTAACATTAGTGTAAGCGTCATCATAAGGGGAGTGAACGAAATGGAGAATCGGTTTCTATTACGGAATGTCAAATCGGTCACTGAAAAAGAGTTTGATATTGTTATAGAAAATGGAAAAATCTCTGAGATAGCAAAAGCTGGTGAAGGAAAAGCACCGCTTGTTTATGATTACTCAGGAACCTACATATCAAGCGGATGGATTGATTTACATGTTCATGCATTTCCAGATTTCGAGCCGTATGGAGATGAGATAGACGAGATAGGAGTGAAACAAGGAGTAACAACACTTGTAGATGCAGGTAGCTGCGGTGCTGATCAAATAGCAGATTTAGTTCAAAGCCAATATGCAGCAAAAACTAATTTGTTAGCGTTTTTAAATATTTCGCGTATTGGTCTAAAACGCACAGATGAGCTTTCAAATATGGAGTGGCTAAAAGCGGAAAAAATTTTGGAAGCCATGAAAGCATATAGAAGCATTATTGTAGGTTTAAAAGCCCGTATAAGTAAAAGTGTAGTAGGTAAAAGGGGTATTGAGCCTTTATATTTTGCTCGGAAAATGTCTAGTGAAATTTCACTTCCATTAATGGTTCATATCGGATCTGGCCCTCCTGCTATTGAGGAAGTTGTTTCGATTCTAGAAAAAGGAGACATTATTACTCACTATTTGAATGGAAAAGCTAATAATCTATTTGATAATGAAGGAAAGCCGCTTCCACTCCTAATGGAGGCCATCCAACGAGGTGTTCATTTGGATGTAGGGCATGGAAATGCAAGCTTTTCGTTTCAAGTAGCAGAAGCTGCCAAAAAGCATAATGTTAAATTCGATACAATCAGTACAGATATTTATCGGAAGAACCGACTAAATGGGCCTGTATATAGCTTAGCTCATGTATTATCTAAATTTCTTTATTTAGGATACAGTCTTGAAGAAGTAGTTAATGGTGTTACTGTTAATGCGGCAAAATGGCTTAACAGACCCGAGTTAGGAAGGATACAAGTTGGAGACCGTGCCAATTTAACTCTCTTTACTATAGAAGACGAGCCTGTTCTGTTTATTGATTCCGAAGGAGAGCAGAGAGAAGGTAAGCAAATAATTAAAGCAAAAGGAGTAGTTGTAAATGGAACGTTCATTGAATGCTAAATATGGCTTGAAACGAGTAATTAATGCGAGCGGCCGAATGAGCATCTTAGGAGTATCAGCACCAACTGATACAGTAATGGATGCAATGAAGCAAGGAGGACAAAATTACGTTGAGATTGCTGATTTAGTTGATAAAGCAGGTGACTATATTGCTGACATTCTAGGATCAGAAGCAGCTGTGGTTGTTAACTCAGCTTCAAGTGGAATTGCTCTCTCTATTGCTGCTCTTGTTACACAAGGAAACCGCCGTAAAAGCGAGCGCCTTCATCAAGAAGTCATCTCAAAAAATGAAATTATTATGCTGAAAGGTCATAACGTACAGTACGGGGCCCCAGTTGAAACCATGGTTTATTTAGGTGGCGGAAAGCTTATTGAAGTTGGCTATGCTAATGAGGGTAGAGCAACTCATATTGAAGAAGCGATTTCCGAAAATACAGCTGCTATCCTTTATGTGAAGTCTCATCACACTGTTCAAAAAAATATGATTTCTGTGGAAGAAGCGTGGGAAGTTGCACAGAAGAATAATATTCCATTGATTGTGGATGCCGCGGCAGAAGAAGACCTTCAAAAGTATGTAAAATACTCAGACCTTGCGATTTATAGTGGTTCAAAGGCAATTGAAGGTCCAACGTCTGGAATTGTTGGTGGTAAACGTAACTACATTGAATGGTTGAAAGTTCAATTACATTGCATTGGAAGAAGTATGAAAGTTGGTAAGGAAACAACGTTTGGATTACTTCAAGCTCTTGATGAGTATCGCGAGAAAAAAGATAAAAGTGAACAAGAAAAAGAAAGTTTACAAGCATTGATGTCATTAAAAGATATAGAAGGCGTGAATGTGACAATTGTACAAGATGAAGCAGGTCGAGCTATATTCCGTGCGCGAATTCAAATCAGTCCAGAACGGGCTAATACAACTGCGAAAGAGGTTGTAAAAGAGTTGTGTGAAGGTGAAATTGCTATTTATACACGCGATTATGGGATAAGACAAGGATATTTTGACATCGATCCCAGACCTTTAAAGGGCGACGATATACATGTAATTGAGTCTAGAATACGCGAAATTGTAGGAGGAAAGTGACATGTCAAACATTACAAAACGTTTTTATAAAGAGCGCGTAGCGTTAAACGTATTAGCAAACAGTATCGAAAATGCCAAAGAAGTATTTGAGGCTGCAGAAGGGCATGTCTTAGTAGGCGTGTTATCCAAGGATTATTCTACTGTCGAAGAAGCAGTAAAAGCAATGAAAGAATACGGAAAAGAAATTGAAGAAGCAGTATCAATCGGTTTAGGGGCTGGAGACAATCGTCAGGCAGCTGTAGTAGCAGAAATTGCAAAGAACTATGCTGGCAGTCATATTAATCAAGTATTTCCCGCTGTTGGAGCAACACGTGCTAATCTAGGTGAAAAGGATAGCTGGATTAATAGTTTAGTGTCCCCAACTGGAAAAGTCGGCTACGTAAATATTTCGACTGGTCCAGTTAGTGCAGCGCATAATGAACAAGCTATTGTACCGGTAAAAACGGCTATTGCCCTAGTACGTGACATGGGAGGCAACGCGCTCAAGTATTTTCCTATGAAAGGGTTAAGCCATGAAGAAGAATTCCGAGCTGTGGCACAAGCATGCGGCGAAGAAGGATTCGCTCTAGAGCCAACTGGCGGAATTGATAAAGAAAACTTTGAAACAATTTTGCGTATTGCTTTGGAAGCGGACGTCCCAAAGATTATTCCACATGTCTATTCGTCAATTATTGACCAAAAAACAGAAAAGACAAAAGTAGATGATGTACGTGAGTTACTTGAAAAGATGAAAAAGTTAGTTGATCAGCATGGCTAAGAATTTTGCAGCATTTGGCGAGGTAATGATGCGTTTACAAGTACCAGGATATGAATTACTTTCTCAAGCTAATACATTAAGCTATTCGTTTTCTGGTACAGGGGTAAATGTAGCGGCGGGATTAGCTAACTTCGGATATACGGGATATTTGATTTCTGCTTTACCGGATAATGCTGTGGGAGATGCGGCTTTATCTTATCTTAAAAAGTTAGGTATTTCACAGTCATTTATTAAACGCAGCGGAAAACATGTCGGTATGTATTTTTTAGAAAATGGATTTGGGTCCCGGTCTAGCCGGGTTACATATACCAACCGTTTAGAAAGCAGCTTCAACAGAGCTCCTGAAGGCATATATGATTTTGAGAATATTGCAGAGAAAGTAGATGTGGTGCATTTTTGCGGAATCTCTCTGGCAATGAATGATTCCGTCCGGTCCCATATGAAATCCTTTGCCAAAGCGGTAAAAGAACGCGGTGGTACGGTCGTATTTGACTGTAACTACCGTCCGTCTCTATGGGGAGATGGAGGATATGAAAACGCAAAACCTCATTATGAAGATATGCTGTACCTTGCAGATATCGTAATGATGAATGAACAAGATGCTATGCACATTCTTAAGATGGAAACAGAAGAAGCAAGCAGAAGAGAGCAGCTGATGAAACTAATTCCAAAGGTAGCAAAGAAATACGGCCTTTCTGTCGTAGCCGGCACGCACCGATCTATTAATAAGGACAATAAGCACTCTTTATGCGGTTTTATATATAAAAATCATACATTTACATTTTCTGATACGATTACTTTTTCTGTCTATGATAGAATAGGCGCAGGAGATGCCTATACAAGCGGCATTTTATATGGCGAGTTGGAGAGCTTTTCAGCAGAAAAAACTGTTGCATTCGCTGTAACAGCGGGAGTGCTTGCTCATACAATCGTAGGCGATACTCCTATGTCATCTCAGTATGATATACAAAAAGCGATGACAGAATCAGTAGGCGATGTAGAAAGGTAGAGGATGTAATAGTGAACGTATCTCGAAAAAAAGGACCATTGTATTTGCAAATAAAAAATATCTTAAAAGATCGAATTTTGCATGGCGTGTATCCCATTCAAACAAATATTCCTTCTGAACCGCAGCTGGAAGAGGAATTTCAAGTAAGTAAAATTACGGTTCGAAATGCTATCAAAGAACTTGTGAAAGATGGATATTTAGAAACAAAAAGCGGTAAAGGAACAAAAGTTATTCGAAATACATCCATTTCAAGGCTGTCAAAAGGAAAACGCTTTACCGAAGTGTTGGTGGAAAAAGGGCATATCATTCAAAAAAGGCTGCTTGGGGCAGAGACAATTGAAAATGCACCAGAAACAACTTTATATACGCTGTTCGGTGAGCAATGCATTCGAATAGAACGTCTTTACTATTTAGATAATGAACCTTATATTCATTACACGCATTATTTAACCATGCAGCGCATGGAAGGGATAGAATTAACACACTTAAATGCACAATCGTTATACGATTTGATTGAAGAACAGGATATTTCATTGGAGAAATTTCGAGATCAGTTTGCTGTTGCAAAAGCTGATTCTTATGTAGGAGAAAGACTAAATATGCAGGCCGGAGAAGCGCTATTAAAAAGATCACGATATTCATATGATGAAGAAGGAAATATCATCGAATACAGTGAGGGCTATTATAATACAGAGATGCAGCAATACATTGTGAATTACGATATTTAAGAAGTGCGAGAAGAATACATATTCTTTTCGCCTGAAAAATGAGAGCGTTTACTAAATGGGGGAAAAGAGGAATTTAGTATGGATATGTATCTATTGCTTGTGACATGCCTAGCAATTGTTATTGTTGTATTAGGAGTCTCTTGGTGGAAGTGGCATGCTTTTATCAGCTTAACCGTTGCCAGTTTATTTCTGGCTATTATGTCAGGGCTTTCGATGGACAAAATTGTGGGAGCTTATGAAACAGGAGTGGGCAGTGTTTTAGGTCACCTTGTTGGAATCTTGGCGCTTGGAACGATTTTAGGAAAAATGATGTCAGACTCAGGTGCTGGCATGCAGGTCGCGGAGTTTTTCATTAGGTTTTTTGGAATCAAAAAGTTGCCATGGGCGATGCTCTTTGCTGGTTTTATAATAGGCATTCCGGTTTTTTTTGAAGTCGGAATTGTTATTTTACTGCCGTTAGTAATTTCTATTCATAAAACAACAAGACAAAATATTCTATTAATTGCACTACCTGTAATTGCAGGACTATCGATTGTACACGGTCTTGTTCCCCCCCACCCGGGAGCGATGACAGCCATTGGAATATATAATGCAGACTTAGGAAGAGTTTTGCTCTATTCATTGGTTATTGCTCTTCCAGCAGCAATAGTAGCAGGTCCCGTATTCGCAAAATGGGTGCATAAACGTGTGATTCCTGAAGGGGAACCTGAATTAATTCGTGTCAGCACTTCATCTAAAAAATTACCTAAAACAGGTATTTCATTTTTCATTATCTTATTACCTGTGTTATTAATGGTGTTATCTGTTATGGCTCCGTATATACCGCTTTCTAGCTTTTTAACTAAATTTTTTGTGTTTATCGGCAGTCCTGTCATCGCACTTTTAATTTCTTGCTTTGCCGCATTTTATCTTTTGGGCATGCGTCAGGGAATGAAGAAAAATGTGATTAAAAAATTAGTGGAAGAGTCTTTACTTCCGGTCGGATCTATTATTTTAATTATTGGAGCTGGAGGGGGATTTAAACAAATTTTAATTGATAGCGGTGTAGGTACATCAATTGCTCAAATGTCTGAGCAATTATCGCTTTCTCCTATTGTCTTAGCATTTATGGTAGCAGGATTAATTCGTATTGCTACAGGATCAGCAACCGTTGCATTAACAACAGCCGCCGGCATTGTTTCACCAATCATTGTGCATATGTCTGGAGTTAATCTGGAACTGCTGGTTATTGCGACAGGAGCAGGATCACTAATGTTCTCTCATGTAAATGATGCAGGTTTTTGGCTAGTAAAAGAATATCTTGGTTTAACAGTAAAAGAGACGTTTAAAACTTGGACGGTCCTAGAAACACTGCTCTCGTTTATTGCTTTTGGAGGCGTTTTATTATTTGATATTTTTATTTAAAAATTGCCTCCTTCTAATTATTTTGGAAGGAGGTTTCCTAGTTGACTTGAAATATAGTATTTGTAGAATAAGGGGGCAATGTATATGACGTGGTTAAAAGAAATACTCGGAACGGAAAAAGCTATTATTGCTATGTGTCACTTGTTACCGTTGCCGGGAGATCCATATTTTAATAATGAAAAAGGCATGGACTATGTGGTAGAAATGGCAAGAAAGGATTTGCATGCTCTTCAAGAAGGCGGAGTGGATGCCATTATGTTTTCAAATGAGTTTAGCATGCCATATTTAACGGATGTTAAAACGGAAACTGTAGCTGCGATGGCCCGAATTATAGGTGAATTGATGTCGGAAATTAAAGTGCCCTTTGGGGTAAATGTATTGTGGGATGCTAAGAAATCTTTGGATTTAGCGGCTGCTACAGGGGCTAAATTTGTTAGAGAAATTTTTACAGGCGTATATGCAAGTGATTTTGGTACTTGGAATACCAACGTTGGAGAAACAATTAGACATCAGCATCGAATTGGGGCACAAAACGTTAAATTATTATATAATGTTGTTCCTGAATCTGCTGCGTATTTGGCTGAGCGGGAAATTGAAAGTATTGCTGCATCTACGGTATTTAATAATAGACCAGATGCACTATGTGTATCTGGATTAACAGCAGGGGCCAAGACGGACGTGCAGTTATTAATGCGCGTAAAGGAGGCTGTTCCCAATACAATTCTACTTGTTAATACAGGAGTTAATTTCACTAATTTCAAAGAACAGTTATCTATTGCTGATGGGGCAGTTGTAGGTACAACATTTAAATACGACGGCAAATTTGAAAACCATGTGGATGTTGATCGTGTAAAAAAATTCATGGACAAAGTAAAAGTTTTTCGTGACAATCTTTAAACGAAAGAAGGGGTAAAGATGAATCAATTAGCTTTTATTTTTGATATGGATGGCGTAATTGTCGACAGTGAACCTGTATACCGCATCCGTAATAAAGACATCTTTAAAAAGCTGGGAATAGAAGTAGATGAGGATACACAGCTCAATTTCATTGGAGGAACAGCTAAAAGAAAATGGACAATATTAAAAGAGCAATTTTCACTGTCCCCACCCAATTTGGAGAATACAAACTCTCTGGTCAATTAACTTTTATTATAGCAACGATTTAATAAAAAACGAGCCTTTTCATATTAATTAGAATCTTAACTATACAAATTAAACGTAAAAACAGCTCTGTAATCGGAGCTGTTTTTTGTTGCCTGAAAAGCTGTTTGTTAGAGATTTAAATAAAAAAAAGAATGTTGGATAGCATAATGATAAGTAAATGTACAATGAGTATGCTCTCTTTTCAAAGAAGCAGACGTACTCAACAAAGCTGAAGAAGCGGAGGGAAGTAACAGTGCCTGACAAACCTAGTATTACCTCAAGCGAAATTGGGACGCTGTGGATGACATATCAGCAGAAAACGTTAATTATTTGCTTGTTAGATTATATGATTGAACATGCGGATGATGAAGATGCTAAAACAATTATGACGGACTTGCGTGAGCAGCTTATTATATACATACGGAAAATAAAAACAATATTTGAAAAAGAAGGAGCGGTAGTGCCAACGGGGCTTTCATCTCAAGACGTAAATGTACAGGCTCCAAAACTATTTACTAACGGATTTGATATTATGTTTCTTCGTGTCATCAAAGAAATTAGTATGGGGATGTATACATTAAGTTTAGGCAAGGCCTACAGAGAAGATGTGGTGAAATTTTATCAAGATTTAACAAAAATTACGCAAGAGTGCTACGATTCCTGTACGCAGTACTTATTGAGAAAAGGAATTTTATCACGCCCACCCTATATTCCAATGCCAACTACCGTTGAGTTTGTTTCGGATAGAAAATATCTGAGCGGCTTAAATGTATTTGCGGACAAAAGAGTATTAAATACGATGGAGCTAGCGCAGATTTATCATGGAGTCGAAACAAACATTGTCGGGATGAAGTTAATGAAGGCTTTTTCTCAAACTGCGAAAGATACCGAAGTGAAAAAGCATTTTTTGAAAGGAAAAGAGCTCAGTAAAAAAATTATTACACGACTTGAAGAAATAATTATACAAGACGATATTTCACCTTCTGTTGCCTCAACAGGAAGCATAACGACTTCTGAAACGCCTGCTTTTTCGGATCGTTTGATGCTGACATGCGATATTTTACTAAGTAACTTCAGTATCGGAAGTCAGGCGTTTGGAGCAGCATTTAGTTTTCGAAGAGATATTGTGGCTAAAATGATGCTGATAGGAGAAGATGCGTTTCAATATGCAAGCGAAGCAACAGAAATTATGATTAAAAAAGGCTGGCTTGAAGTTCCGCCAAGTATTGATTAGCTAAAAGGAAAGCCTCTTTCATGCATTGTAAATGGAAGTTTATATATCTTTACACACCTTTAACCTTTTATTTAAGTTGATTTAACAGACTGCGTGTACAGTTAAGTTATGTCAATAATAAACAGTAAAGGGTGTAAACAATGAAAAAACGTGCAATTGGAGCGGCAGTATTATCAGCGGTAACTGTAGCAGCGCTGGCATTTGGAACAAATTCACCAACAGATGCTAAAGCAGCTAAAGGCGTAAATAACCAAAAAGCTAAAAATGTTATTCTTTTTGTTGGAGACGGTATGGGTACCGATCATCGTGATGCGATCCGACTGGCCGCCGTAGGAGCAAATGGAAAGTTAGCAATGGATGATATGCCGGCAGTAGGGAGAGTCCATACATCTTCAGGAAATTCATTTGTTACGGATTCTGCTGCAGCTGCTACAGCCATGGCTTCAGGAGTTAAAAGTTATAATGGCGCTATTGGCGTAAATATGAAAGGAAAGCCTGTTCAAACAGTTTTAGAAAAAGCAAAATTAGCTGGGAAAACGACGGGGCTTGTGACAACAAGTCAAGTAACAGACGCAACTCCAGCTGCTTTTGGCGCACATGTTAAAGATCGAAGTGCTCAAAGTGACATCGCGAAGCAGTATCTTGAAAACAGTAAAGTAGATGTGATTCTAGGTGGCGGAGAAGATTATTGGTACACAAAAGGAAATGAAGGTGCACATCCAGATGCCCCGCCAGAAGATAAAACTGAAGGAAGCAAAGGAACGCAAGGAAACTTAGTAAACAAAGCACAAAAACTTGGGTATACGTACGTTAATAACGAAAATGAATTAAAATATGCTAAAGGAACAAAATTGCTTGGTCTGTTTGCTAATGAAGAAATGTTTCAACAAGCTCCTGAAGGCCAAGGTGATGTGTACAACCCTCAAGTATCTCTAAAAGACATGACAAAAAAAGCAATCAATACGCTATCACAAAATAAAAAAGGGTTCTTTCTTGTAGTAGAAGAGGAAGCCATTGATGAAATGGCTCATAATAATAATGCTGAACTCATGATTAAAGCAGGTAAGCAGCTTGATGATACGGTGAAGATGGCTAAAGCTTATGCTAAAACACACCCAGACACTCTCGTATTAGTAACAGCTGACCATGCAACCGGAGGTTTAGCACTTGAAAAAGTAGACAATAAAGATAAAGGTGGAGATGAAGCATCAAAAGAAGATGGGCCATTTGCAATCGCTCATTCAAAAGAGCAGTTCGTTGCGGATTGGACAACTGAAGAGCATACGTCATCAGACGTTCCTTTAAATGCAATGGGTGCCGGCTCAGAAAGATTTACTGGAGTATACGAAAATACGTATTTACATGATGCTCTTCTAAAAGCAATGAATTTAAAATAAGTGAGATAAAAACACGGTGTTGATTTAATACACTTAGTATGTAAATCAACACCGTGTTTTTTGCTTTGTGTGAGCAAGTTATGATGGAGTTTCTTCAAAGGTATGCTACGATAAGAATTATCTTGAATTGAAGAGGTGTCACGATGAAAATAGAAGTATGGTCAGATTTTGTCTGTCCTTTTTGTTATATTGGAAAGCGCCGATTAGAGCAAGCGCTTCAGCAATTTGCACACAAAGATGATGTGCAGGTTGAATTTAAAAGCTTCGAGCTAGATCCAAACGCCCCAGTTGATACTGGCAAAACGATTAATGAAGCTCTTGCTGCTAAATATGGAATGACGATTGAACAAGCGAAGCAAGCAAATGAAGGAATCGGACAGCAGGCAGCTAGTGTGGGCTTATCCTTTAATTTTGACGATATGAAGCCAACTAATACATTTGATGCTCACCGCTTAGCTAAATTTGCAAAAGCTCAAGGAAAAGAAGCAGCCATTACAGAAAAACTCTTATATGCATACTTTACTGAATCAAAACATCTAGGTGAAAAAGAGACGCTGGTTGCTGTTGCAGAAGATGCAGGTCTTGACCGAGAAGAAGCACGTCAAATTCTCGCGGATAAAAACGCATACGCAAATGAAGTGCGCAGTGATGAAGCAACGGCTCAGCAATATGGTATTAGCGGTGTTCCATATTTTGTTGTTAATCAAAAATATGCGATTTCAGGTGCACAGCCAATCGAAACATTTGTAGGAGCTCTCCAACAAGTATGGGAAGAAGAAAATCCGACTCCCGCTTTGAAGAGCCTTTCTCCAGAAGGCGCAGATGATGCCTTTTGTGCAGATGGTCAATGTGCCGTTCCTGATTCCTCTAAAAACCAACAATAAATAAAAAGCAGAGGCGGAAATTTCGCTTCTGCTTTTTATTTATTTGCAAAAAAATTTACAAAAATACAAACATGCGTTCTGTTTTTTATGTTATAATAAGTTTAGAAGTAACAAACCTCGATGAGTAAGCTCCAAAAATAAGCGATTAAAAGTGATCCCACCATGAACCAGCTTCCATTTAATCCTGCAGGGGGAATCTGAATGAAGAGCAAAGTGCGCATTATCCCATTTCAAGTAGTTGAACAATTGAATCAATTTAATGAAGTCCCAGAAGGAGTCGCTCTAATTGGAGCAGAGCAAGTATGGAAGCAAACAAAGGGACGGGGAATAACCATAGCGGTTTTGGATACTGGCTGTGATGTTACACATCCAGATTTGCAGGAGCGAATTATTGGAGGAAAAAACTTTACACAAGATGATCAACAAAATCCAGATATTTTTCAAGATTATAATGGTCACGGCACTCACGTAGCAGGCACAATTGCAGCAGCGCATAATGGAGCGGGTGTTGTAGGAGTGGCTCCTGAAGTGGGCTTACTTATCCTAAAAGTACTTGATGGAAATGGTTCAGGTCAATACGAGTGGATTATTCAAGGTATTAACTACGCCATCGAGCAAAAAGTAGATATCATTTCGATGTCGCTTGGAGGTCCGTCGGATGTGCCTGAGCTACATGAAGCGATTCAAGATGCTGTTGATCAGAATATTTTAGTTGTCTGCGCAGCGGGAAATGAAGGAGATGGAGAAGGCTCCACAGATGAGTTTGCGTACCCAGGGTCATATAATGAAGTGATTAGCGTAGGAGCTGTTGATTTAGAGAAACGATCTTCGTTGTTTTCCAACTCAAACAACGAAGTAGATGTAGTGGCTCCGGGAGAGAAGATCGTATCAACTTACTTGAATGGAAAGTATGCTGCACTGAGCGGAACCTCTATGGCAACACCTCACGTAGCAGGGTCCTTAGGATTGATAAAAGTTCTTTCAAATGAAATGTTTGGAAGAGAACTTACAGAACCAGAGCTTTATGCACAGTTAATCAGAAGAACCCTTCCATTAAATGAATCACCAAGAGAAGTAGGAAACGGATTTGTGCACTTGACCGTTGTTGAAAAGCTGTTGCGTGAAATTCAACGTCAAATGACTTCAGAGGTGATCGGATGAGAAGCAGTTTAGATATGTTAATGATGGAAAAGCAGCAGGCAAAAGCTCTTTATCACGAATACGCAAACAATCGAAGTTATTATGATGAAAAGACAGATGAAGAAAATAAAAATCTTTATTATCAAGATACGCTCTTTGAAAGAGAAGCCATGCAAACTTTGTTAAAGGAAACGCATCAGCATTTGCTAAGTTATTCGCCGCATAAATATGTATATCCATGGGTGGATCTACAGGAGAATGGGGAGCTGAAAAGTCTATACTCAGGGAAAGGGATGGATCCGTTAGAAACTATACAGCAAGATATTGATCAACTTCAGTCGCTTAGTAACTCCTCTCTTTCAAGCAATGATATACTGCTAAACTGTGAGCACGTTGTCCCGCAATCTTGGTTTGGGAAACAAGAGCCTATGAGAGGCGATTTGCATCATTTATTTGCGTGTGAACCTTCTTGTAACAGTCGAAGAGGTAATTCTTCTTATATTGACTTCCCGGATTATACGCCGGAAGTAAAGCAATCAGATGTGAAAGAAGGATGTGGCAAAGCAGAAAAAGGTAAGTTTGAACCCGAATATGGAAAAGGAATTGTGGCTCGATCAACTCTTTATTTTTTAATTCGCTATCATAATAAAATTGACTCTTCGCGAGTAGATCTTCCTCTTTTACTAAAATGGCATGAAGAATTTACTGTTTCACTTTATGAAAAACATCGCAATGCAGCAATCTTTGAGTTGCAAGGCAACCGAAATCCTTTTATCGATTTTCCTGACAAAGCAGCTGCACTAATAAATTCTGCTTTCTAAAATAACAAAGAGCTCCGTTTCTATTCGAAACGGGGCTCTTTTAGGTATCCTAATATGAAAATCCATATTTATCGCTTAAGAGGGCATCCATTTTATTTAATAAGCGAAAATATTCTTCCTGTTCTTCTACAGTTAGAGCTGCTAGCATATCTTTTAAAAATCCATTTCGCTTCTCTGTAATTATTGAAACAAGTTTCTTTGATTCATCGGTCAATGAAACCCACACGACTCTCCGGTCTTTTTCGTCTCGCACGCGCTTAATGAGAGATTCTTCTTCCAATTGATTTAATAAGCTAGTTGTAGCGCCCGAGGTTAAGTGAAGTTTATTTGAAATATCTGCTACCATATACTTTGTGCCGCTGGCAATGTAGTTTAAGATATAAAATTTAGTGGGTGTTAAGTGATAAGGCTGTGTTTTTAATGTTTCTTCGACTAAATGTCGCATATATTGAAAAAAAGATGTGTTAATTTGATATAGGTGTTCAATTTTTGAATCTAAATTGTTATCCATGCTAGCTTCCATCTCCTTGTACACTACGGACATATATAAACTAACTCTAAAATAAAATGAAACAATTGTAAAGGATGGCAATGATTATCTTTAACCACCATTATTATTTTTAAATTAATATCTTTACGAAAAAATATCTTTATGATAAAGTTATTTAGGTAGTTAACCAAATAGATGATTATAAAGAAACATATCTCATAATAGATGGAGATAATATCTTTATGGAAAAGCTATATAAAAAAGTAATTTTATTAGTGAATTATTAAGGAGGAGTAATGAATGTCTAGAAGTCGCTTAATGGTAACAAATTTTATTGGAATCATCGTTATTTTAGCTTTATTAATTGGAGGAGGATATTATTACGTTCAAAAATCGAACTATATTACAACGGATAACGCTAAAGTATCCGGAGATGTATACAATGTAGTTGCACCTGCAGCAGGTAAAGTAGCAAGCTGGACAGTAGAAGAAGGAAATGATGTATCAAAAGATGCTGAAATTGCTAAAATTCAAGCTGAAAAAGGGTCTGTAGCTGCTACAGTACCAGCAGATGGAAAAATTATTCAAACAAACGTAAAAGAAAATCAAATGGTTCAAGCTGGACAGCAAATTGCAACGGAAGTAGATATGAAAGACCTATTTATCGTAGCAAATATTAAAGAAGATCAGCTTAAGGATATTAAAGAAGGCGACGATGTCGATGTAACGGTAGACGGAGACAGCAGTGCAAAAATCGACGGTAAAGTCGAAGAAATTGGATATGCAACCAATTCACTTTCATCTTTAACATCCAACTCAAGCTCAGATGGAAACTACACAAAAGTGTCTCAAACGGTTCCTGTGAAAATTTCTATTTCTAATTATTCAGAGCATGTTCTGCCAGGTATGAACGCCGAAGTGAAAATTTCGAAAGACTAATTCTTACTACAATAGTTCAAGAAGGGAGGAAATATGATGACAGCCAGTATAGAAAACACAAGTGATGGATCCATCAAAAAGCATATTCCACTATTAATTGTTTTAATGCTTGGTTTGTTTCTTGCAATATTAAACCAAACGTTACTAAACGTAGCCATCCCGCATTTGATTACTGAGTTTGGCGTAACGGCAAATACAGCTCAGTGGTTGTTAACTGGATATATGCTTGTGAACGGGGCGTTAATTCCGCTTTCAGCTTTTTTAATTGAACGATTTGGTGTACGTCGCTTGTTCTTATTTGCAATGTTTTGTTTTACAGTAGGATCATTGATTTGCGGAATTGCACCTACGTTTCCCATTATGCTTACGGGCCGTTTAATTCAAGCTATTGGCGGAGGTGTCTTATCGCCTCTTGTCATGACTATTATTGTGTTTATTTTCCCTCCTCACATGCGAGGAAAAGGGATGGGGATTTTTGGATTGGCCATGATGTTCGCACCGGCTATTGGCCCAACTTTATCTGGATGGGTTATTCAAAACTATGATTGGCACATCCTTTTTAACGGCATGGTGCCATTAGGTGCCATTGTACTGATTATTGCTTTCTTTCAATTAAAAGATATTCAGCCTCCAAAAGATGTAAAAGTACACATGCCTTCTGTTGTGACATCACTTGCAGGTATGGGGTTATTGCTTTATGGATTCAGTGAAGCTGGAAATGACGGCTGGACGGATCCAGTTGTTCTTTCTACAATCATTGGCGGGGCAGTGCTGTTAATTATATTTGTCCTTCAGCAAATTAAATCTGAAAAGCCGCTGTTGGATATGCGGGTATTTAAATATAATATCTTTTCATTATCGAATATTATTAGTATTGCAATTACAATCAGTATGTACGCAGGTATGTTCTTACTTCCAATTTACTTGCAAAACATCCGCGGCTATTCTGCTTTTGATTCAGGACTCCTGTTACTTCCTGGAGCACTTGTTATGCTGGTTATGTCGCCAATTTCAGGTACATTGTTTGATAAAGTGGGACCTCGTCCGCTAGCAATCGTTGGTATGCTCATTACATCTATTTCAACGTTTGAATTTACGAAGCTGACGATGGATACACCGTTTAATCATATTTTAGGGATTTATATTATCCGTTCGTTTGGTATGTCACTTTTAATGATGCCGATTATGACAGCCGGTTTAAATCAGCTTCCGCAGCGACTAAGCAGTCACGGAACATCAATGTCTAATACGCTTCGTCAAGTAAGTGGTTCAATTGGTATTAGTTTGATGACGACGATTTTTACGAACCGTACAACGTATCATGTAAATGAAATCAGCAGTTCCATGAATACGTCAGATCCATTCTTTATGAATAGCTTTCATTTATTCGTCCAAAAAGTGGCCGCTACTTTGCATTTATCACAAGATCAAGCTCAGCAGCAAGCGCTCACGATTTTATCTGGAAAAATGACGCAGCAAGGTACGATTCAAGGTATTAACGATGCCTTCTACTGGGCAACAGCGATTTCTATTATCGGTTTGATTTTAAGCTTCTTCCTTCGTGACGTACGTAAAGATAAAGTAGTCGAAGAAAAGAAATCAGAAGCTCAAGAGGAAGATATTCGTATGCTTCCAGCTCCCAAAAGTATAAATTCATAAGGAGCTATAGAAATCTAACGTTCATCATAAGACATGTTAGAGAGAAAGGGGCGGTGAGGTGGATGGATCCACTGATATTTGGTGAAGAAATTCAAAAAATTTCAATATCTTTAAACAAAAAAGTAATGACAAATGTAAAAAGTCTTTTACAGCATTACGGAATTACCCCTTTTCAATATCATATTTTACTGATTGTTGAACGATCACATACAATACCTGTTACCAAAGTGGCAGACGAAATGAAGGCGAGTCCAAGCGTTATCACAGCATCGATTACACGTTTGTATGAACTGAATCTTGTGGAGCGCTACCATTCAAAAGATGATCGGCGTAAAGTTATGATTGAACTTACAAACAAGGGGAAACAAGTCATTCGAGCTGCTGAGAAAGACATGCAGCAAGAAGTTGAAAAACTGTTTGCATGCTATAAAGAAGAAGAACAGCAGCACTTTCTTACGCTCTGTCGGCAGCTAGATGAACATGTGACTTGAACTTGAATAGACAAAAGTATATTGAGTTAAGCGGAGTGAGTGTAAATGGATAAAGAGATGGTAAAAAACATTCGGAAAAACTACAATATGAATCAGCGCAGCTTTGCTCAAGCGGTGAACTGCAGTTTTTCTTTAATTGCACTGGTTGAAGTGGGTAAGCGAAGAGTAACAAAAAACTTGGAGGACAAAATTAAACAAGCATTTCAATTGAATGATCATGATTTAAAAACACTGCAGAGCTAATACAAAAAGTAGGTGTGTGAAACGAGCGCACCTACTTTTTTTCGTCTTGGTTTTTTGTAAGAGGATCTACGGTATGTTTGTAATCATAAGCTTTCGAAGTAGTAATTACGCATAGCAGTAAAATAACAAATACAATGATAATAGAGAGCGTAATAATGACAATCATCTAAACCATCCTTTCTTTTTCTCGTTATGTATGCTTTCGGTCTTATTAGTAAAATTCCTTCTTTCCCCACATAGTGCAGAAATGACAAACGCATACTAATAACAGTCTAGAATAAAGGAGTGTTTATAATGAATGAAAAAGAGTTGAAAAAACAATTAAAAAAGGTAGCGGATTATCCTGCATCTAAAGCAGATGGAGTAGACGAAGAGTTTTCTCGTGAATTAGCAGACCAAGCCGATTTAGAAGCACAGGCTAGAGCGAACGCTGCAGATGAAAGACAAAAAAATAATAACTGAGGCTGGGATAAAAGTATTTTGGCCCAAGTGAAAAACGAACAACTAATCAAACATTTTGATTAGTTGTTCGTTTTTAGATTGGATTATTAATGTTGTTATCTCTCAGCCTCGTTTGTTATTTTTTCAAAAGCAAATAAACAAAATAAGGAGCACCGATTACGGCGGCGACAATTCCTGCTGGTACACCGTTAGGATCGGCAATATTATGTCCTATTGTGTCTGCAATCAGCAAAAGCCAACCGCCAAGTAAAATAGCGACAGGAATAAAAAGCTGATTTCTCGGTCCCACTAAGCCTTTAGCAATATGAGGAGCAAGAAGTCCAATAAAAGCAACGCCGCCCGTCACTGAAACTGCCGCTGCCGCTAATGCAACCGCGGCTAAAAGCAATGTTATACGTTCTTTCTCCATAGAAATGCCGACTCCAATAGCTGCAGCTTCATTTAAATTAAAAATATTTAATGAGTTTGCTTTGTACAATATAAAAGGAATCAAGACAAGAAGCCAAGGTAGAAGAGCCCATATAAAAGGCCAGTCTGTCCCCCAGATGTTCCCTGCAATCCATTTAGCAATAAAATCAACTTTAGCGCGATCAGCTGATGACATAATCACCACCATCATTCCAGAAAGAGCCATCGAAAAACCTACGCCTGTTAAGATAAGCTTTACAGGCTGCAGTCCTTGGCTTTTACTATATGCACAAAGATAGATGAGACTAGCTGTAAACAAGGCACCGATGAACCCTACTAGCGGAAGGGCATAGACGAAAGAACCAGCTTCAATTGGGGCAAATAAAAAGAATACAGCAATTGCGACTCCTGCTCCTGAATTAATTCCTATAATCCCAGGTTCCGCTAAATCATTGCGCGTAACACCTTGTAAGATAGCTCCTGATAAAGCTAGAGCCATTCCTGCTAGAAGCGTGATGATAATGCGCGGAAGTCGAATTGAAAAAAGGACGAACTCATCTGCAAAATCACCTTTGCCAAAAAGAGTAGGAAACACTTTATTATAAGGAAGGGGTGCATCACCGAGCGCCATTCCTATCACAACCGTTCCAAGAATCAAAACAGTGAGCAGCATCATAATTATTCGTTGTTTTCTAATAAGCACTGGGTGAATCATGAGAATGCTTTTCCTCCTTTACGAACAATGACTAAAAAGAAAGGTAAACCAATCATCGATACAACTGCTGCTATCGGTGTTTCATAAGGAGCACTTACTGTTCGAGCCAATGTATCAGCAAGCAGCATAAACGCTGCGCCAGTGATAGCGGACATAGGGATAATATAACGATAGTCGGTTCCTACGATTCCTCGTACAATATGAGGAATCATCAAGCCAATAAACACCATGTTTCCGACTAGCGCAACAGAAGCGCCGGCAAGAAGAATCATGACGACAAATAAAATGGTTTTGACTTTTGTTGTTTGCTGGCCTAACCCTACAGCGACTTCTTCATTTAAGCTCAAAATAGTAAGCTGCCGAGAAAGCAAAAGGGCAATGAATATACCGCCGACAATAAAAGGAACGATGATTTGAAGCTGTTCCCAAGAAGTGCCTACAATTCCGCCAGCAGTCCACATGGATACATCTTTTGAAATCTTAAAATAAATACCGAAGCCTTCTCCAATGGCATATAGAAATGCTGAAACGGCAGCCCCCGCTAGTACAATTCGAAGCGGAGAAAATCCTCCTCTTTTTATAGCAGCAATTCCAAACACCAGGATTGCGCCAACCCCGGCTCCTATAAAGCAAGCAATCGTAATACCCAAATAATTTATAGAAGGGATCAAGGCAATTGTTACAGCTAAAGCCGCATTTGCGCCAGACGTTAACCCTAAGAGTCCTGGATCTGCAAGAGGGTTTCTTGTCATACCTTGCATAATTGCTCCTGATACGGATAAAGCAGCGCCAACAAAAACAGCGGCGATTTCACGGGGTAAACGAATATCCCGGATGATCGAGATGTGTTCGTTTACAGTGCTTGATGAAAGTGCTAACCACACATCTTTTATAGATATATCAGCAGCGCCAAAAACCATTGAAGAAACAAACATTGTGATGAATACGAACAGCATACCTATTAATTTATATAAAAAGGGAATGAAACGCTGATTGTCTTTTTTCATAAAACACCCATCTTTTCATGTGAGAATAAATTTAGTAACACAAAGCAAGAGGAATCCTAAAAAGAATTCCTCTTGAATGAATTACTTACCAAGAAATTTTTGAGTAAAGAAATCTAGTTGATAATCTAGTGTGATTGGATCATTAAAATAAAATTCTTTTGCATTTGCTTCAAATACGTGATTGTTCTTTACAGCAGGAATATTTTTGTACGTATCTGTTTTCTCAAATGATGTATCTCCATCTTGGTTTTTGCTGAAGATTAAATAATCTCCGGCATATTCAGGAAGAACTTCCGGTGAAATTGCATAGTACCCATCTTTCAAAGCCATTTTTTTTACTTTCTGCGGCATTTTTAATTTCATTTCTTGATAAAGAATCTCCGTTCCGCGTCCCCAGTTATTCCCAAACACATAAAGCTGTTTGTCAAAGTTCTCAATAACTGAAACCGTGGCATCTTCGCCAATTTTAGCTTTGATGTCAGAACCAGCTTTTGCCGCACGCTTTTTAAAGTCGTCTACCCATGATTGTGCTTCTTTTTCTTTATTTAATAGCTTTCCAATTTCTACATGCTGAGTAAGGTAATCTACTTTATCGTATGTATACGTGACAGTAGGGGCAATTTTTTTCAATTTATCAATGTTTTTTGTAGTAGATAAGCCAATAATTAAGTCAGGCTTTAATTCAATGATCTTTTCTAAATTTTCCTCTGATACTTCTTCGACGCCTTTTAATTTCTTTTCAAAGCGGGGATTCATTTTAGACCATGAGTCCACTCCGACAATGTTAACACCTAAAGAAAGTACGTTACCTGCATAGGAACCTAACACAACAACACGTTTCGGATTAGCCGGAACTTTTACAGGGCCGTCTTCAGATTGATATGTGATCGTCTTGGATTCGCTGTTTTTGCTAGAATCATTTTTACTTTCAGTTGAACCGCTGCTGCAGGCACTAATAAGTAGTACGAATATAAGCATGAATGGAAGCAGTAATTTTTTCATTTAGTTATCTCCTCTTAATAAGTTATATGTGATGCACATTGGTTTATTTGTTCTCGGATCCCGCCCAATTTCAGCGTCGATATGAAACACTTTTTTTAGAACGTCCTGCGTAATGACTTCTTCACATTTTCCGGCTTTGACAATTTCTCCATCTTTTAAAGCGATAATATAATCCGCAAAGCGAGCGGCTTGATTTAGATCATGAAGCACCATTACAACTGTACGTTCTTGCTCTTTGTTTAGTTTTTGCAGGAGTTCAAGTACTTCTAACTGATGAGCCATATCCAAGTAGGTAGTAGGCTCATCGAGGAATATAATATCGGTTTCTTGAGCTAAAGCCATCGCAATCCACACTCGCTGGCGCTGACCGCCTGAAAGAGAGTCAACGGGACGAAACTTGTAATCTTTTGTTCCGGTTACTTCAAGCGCCCAGTCAATCATTTTATAGTCTTCTTTCGATAGACGCCCAAAACCTTTTTGATAGGGAAATCGCCCATAAGATACAAGTTCTCCAACAGTTAGGCCGCTGGCACTTTCTGGTGTCTGAGGGAGAATCGCCATTTTTTTAGCGAGTGATTTTGTATGTTCTGTTGAAATGTTTTCGCCATCTAAAATGACGGAGCCAGATTGATGGGAAATAATGCGGGTGATGGCTTTTAAAAGCGTTGATTTGCCGCATCCGTTTGAACCAATAATCGTGGTAATCTTTTTGTCTGGAATGTTAACGCTTAAATTCTTAACTATTAGACGTTCACCATAACTAATATGTAATTTCTCTGTATATAGGCGAACCATATTTGCCCCTCCGTTTACGTTTAATACAACGATACTTGATAATGATTATCAATGTCGTTTACTTTACATACTATAATTCGAACGTTTTCAGATGTCAATAGTTATTTTTATTGTCAAAACGGTGAAGAAGATGTATATTCAAATGAGAATGATAATCAATAACGATTAATTGCAAGGAGTGGATGTTTATGACAAAAAACGAACTGTTTGACGTGACAATTATAGGAGGGGGGCCGGCTGGCCTTTACTCGACTTTTTATAGTGGACTAAGAGAAATGAAAACAAAGCTAATTGAATATCAGCCAAAGCTAGGCGGAAAGCTTCACGTTTATCCTGAAAAAATGATTTGGGATGTCGGAGGCCAAACTCCTATTACTGGTGCGAAGCTTATTGAACAGCTTGTTGAACAAGGGCTGACGTTTGATCCAACTGTTGTTTTAAATGAGAAAGTTGACTCCATTTCCCGCTTAGAAGATGGTATTTTCCAGCTGACGAGTTCTTCAGGGAAACATCATTACTCTAAAACGATTATCCTTGCTGTGGGAGGAGGTATTTTAAATCCGCAAAAGCTCAAAATCGAAGGGGCAGAACGATTTGAAGTAACAAACTTAAACTATACGGTTAAATCTCTGCAGCATTTTAAAAATAAAACGGTGATTGTTTCCGGAGGAGGTAATTCAGCCATTGATTGGGCAAATGAGCTAGAGCCCGTTGCTGAAAAGGTATATATTACGTATCGAAACAGTGAACTAACTGGTCATGAAGCACAGGTGAGACAATTAATAAACAGTTCAGCTCACTGTCTGCTTAACACATCTATTACAAAATTAGTGGCTGATGCGACGCATGAATTTATTGAAACAGTTGAGCTGACTAATCATCAAACCGGTGAGATTTCTTATTTGCTGGTTGAAGAAGTTATCATTAATCACGGTTATGAAAGAGATACAGAGCTGTTAAAAAACAGTAAACTACATATCAAAACCATTGATGACTATTACATCGCAGGTAATGCAGCAAGCGAAACGTCTGTAGAAGGCGTATATGCAGCGGGAGATATTCTCATGCACGAAGGGAAAGTCCATTTAATTACGGGTGCTTTTCAAGATGCTGCTAATGCCGTAAACAAAGCAAAACAATTCGTTCAGCCTTCTGCGGCTAAGACAGCTATGGTTTCTTCTCACAATGAAGTATTCAAAAAGCGTAATTCAACACTAATTAAACAAATGATGAAGTAAAGCGAGATGCAGGGTGCATGTCGCTTCTTTCTCTACGGTAGAATTATCTAAGTAAGGAGGAAGGGAACGAAAAAAGAAAAGAGAAATATAATAAAAGAAAACGCTTACATTTTTAAAGATGACACAGCGCTTGTTTGCATAAGGGGGAAGCCGTATGAACGAAAAAGAGAAATATCAGTTTGAAACAAAAGCCATTCACGCAGGGTATGAATCAAAACATCATTTTGATAGTTTAGCTCCGCCTATTTATCAAACGTCTACATTTACATTTTCATCTCTAGAACAAGGTGCAAACCGGTTTAGCGGAGCAGAAGATGGTTATGTATATTCCCGGTTATCTAATCCAACGATCACCATTTTAGAAGAGCGTATGGCACAGCTTGAAGAAGGAGAAGCCGCTTTGGCATTTGGATCGGGAATGGCTGCAGTATCGGCTGTATTGATTGGACTTACAAAAGCAGGCGATCATATTTTGTGTTCTAAAGGAGTGTATGGATGCACGTTTGGTCTCTTAGAAATGCTTGAGGAAAAATATCAAATCCGTCATTCTTTCTCCAGCTTGGAAACTGAGGAAGAAATTCTTGCTGCTATCAGAAAAGATACAGCATGTATTTATATTGAAACACCGATTAACCCGACTATGACTTTAGTAGATTTAGAGTTAGTTACTTCTATCGCCAAACAAAAAGGAATTCCTGTGGTAGTAGACAATACCTTTTCAACTCCTTATTTGCAGCAGCCGCTGAAGCTTGGATGCGACTTAGTCATTCATAGCGCAACAAAATTTATTGGTGGACACGGAGATGTTGTCGCGGGAATTGTAGTAGGGAACGAAGAGGTTATTTCCGTACTGCGCAAAACGACGCAAAAAGATATCGGAGGCATTCTTTCACCGTTTGATGCTTGGCTGTTACTCCGAGGCTTAAAAACGCTGGCCGTTCGAATGGATCGTCACTGTGAAAATGCTGAACATATCGCAAAACAATTAAGTCTCCATCCCAAGGTGAAAGCCGTTTATTATCCAGGTGATAAAAAGAGCACTGCTTATTCTCTCATGCAAAAGCAAATGAAAAAAGGAGGGGGGCTTCTCTCCTTTGAAGTGAAAGGAGGTTATGAAGAAACCGTAAAAGTGGTTAATCAGCTTAAGCTCATTTCCATTGCGGTGAGTCTTGGAGATGCTGAAACACTTATTCAGCATCCTGCCTCGATGACGCATGCAGTTGTGCCGGAAGAAGCTCGAAAAGAAATGGGAATCTCAAACGAACTCCTTCGCTTATCAGTTGGACTGGAAGCATGGGAAGATATTATGAGAGATTTACAGCAGGCATTAGATAGTATATAAAAAAACAACGCTTGAAGTATCTTAAGGATATTTCAAGCGTTGTTTTTTGAATATCAATCGTATGTCATCACTCATACATCCTTTTTTGCGAGTGGAACTTTACCTACATCTTTAGACAAATGTCCTAGACAGAAGAGATGCCTTTCAATAGACTAAAGGTTATCTGTGAAAATACAATATTTAGGTAAGGAAGGTGCACTGCTATTATGCTTCATAATCCAACTGGGAAAAAACGTCTAGGATTGGCGTTTCTTCTCAGCACGCTTGCGATATTAGGTCCGCTTAATATCGATATGTATTTGCCAAGTTTTCCTGCTATTGCTGATCATTTAAATGCGCGAGCTTCACTTGTTCAGCTTAGTTTAACATCGTGTTTACTAGGCCTTGCCGTTGGTCAAATCGTGATTGGTCCAATCAGTGATGCGAAGGGAAGAAAAGGACCTTTACTCATTTCCATCTCTTTATTTATGCTATCGTCATTGCTCTGTGCGCTGGCTCCTACTATCACGGCTTTAATTATCGCACGCTTTTTGCAGGGGTTTACGGCTTCGGCAGGAGTTGTTCTTTCTCGAGCCATTGTCAGAGACGTTTTTAGTGGAAGGGAGCTTACGAAGTTTTTTGCTCTGTTAATGGTTATCAATGCCTTTGCACCAATGATAGCACCAATGGCCGGAGGTGCTATTTTACTTCTTCCTTTTGCAAGTTGGCATACTATTTTCTTGTTTTTAAGTTTAATAGGTCTTTTAATTGTTTTAACAATCTCAATGCGTTTAAAAGAAACTTTGCCAATTGAAAATAGAACGCCAAGTTCAATTGGTCATTCCGTTCGCACAATGGGCAGTTTATTACAAGACCGTTCTTTTATTGGTTATGCCTTAATTGTCGGACTGGTCCACGGAGGAAGCTTTGCTTATGTATCAGGCACTCCATTTGTCTATCAAGGGATCTACCATGTTTCTCCGCAAGTTTTTAGCATTTTGTTTGGGATTAACGGCTTGGCCATTGTGACTGGAAGCTTTATTATTGGGCGCTTTAGCGGAATTCTTCATGAAAGAAGCCTGCTTCGCATTGCCGTGATTACGGCTGTAAGTGCTACTAGCGTACTTCTTATCATGACCATGCTTAAAGGGCCGCTGGCTACGATTGTTATTCCCATTTTTATTTACATGATCTCTATAGGAATGACGATCACAGGCTCGGTGACATTGGCAATGAAAAATCAAGGACATAGAGCAGGAAGTGCGAGTGCCGTGTTAGGCATGCTTCCACTAACTTTAGGATCAATTGTTTCTCCTTTAGTGGGTATTAACGAAACCACAGCGATTCCGATGGCTGCTATTTTATTTAGTACGGCGCTTTTGGGTTTTGTAGCTTTCTTTACGTTAACTAAAAACAAGAAAGAAACAGAAAAGTGCGACGTTAACGAGTTTAAAACGGAAGTTTCTCCGTAATCACTTTTTTGATTGTTTGAAAGCATCACTCCTTTGTGAAAATGAGTGATGCAAATTTATTCAATTATTGGATAATATATGCTAACCTTAGGGCATGATCGAAAGGAGTGGATAATAATGAGTAAAGTAATTCCTGAAATAACCCTTAATGACGGGGTAACCTTGCCTGCTATAGGCTTTGGTACATACAAGCTTAACGGAAATGAAGGAGTCAACGCTATAACGAGTGCGATTGATGTAGGGTATCGTCTAATTGATACGGCTTATAATTACGAAAATGAAGGCACCGTGGGCCAAGCTCTTCGAAGAACGCCGGTTTCTAGACAAGAACTATTCGTTACGTCTAAACTCCCAGGGCGATACCATACGTATGACAAAGCAATTCCTACCATCCAAGAATCTTTATATCGCGCGAATTTAGACTATTATGATTTGTATCTTATTCATTGGCCTAATCCTAAACAAGATCATTATGTAGAAGCTTGGCAAGCATTGATTGATGCGAAGCGCTGGGGATTGATTCGTTCAATCGGTGTTTGCAATTTTCTTCCCGAGCATGTTGAGCGCTTGGAAAAAGAGACCGGCATTTTACCAAGTATCAATCAAATAGAACTGCATCCTTTTTTTAATCAACATCAATATCGAAATTGGTATCAGGAGAAAAACATTCAAATTGAATCTTGGAGTCCACTAGGGCGAGCAAGTGCTGTTTTAGAAAATGAAGCAATTAAACAAATTGCCGACCGTCATAATAAGACAGTTTCACAAGTGATTTTGCGATGGCATTATCAGCTAGGGGCGATTTCAATTCCAAAATCGTCATCTCGCAAGCGGCAGCTTGAAAACATATCCATTTTTTCATTTTCTTTAGATGAAACTGAGATGAATATGATTTCAGAATTGAACCGCGAGGATGGAAGACTTAATAATCAAGACCCCGCTGCTTATGAAGAATTTTAACTATAAGGCCTCACTTATTTTTTAAGTGAGGCTTTTATTCTATGGTTTTTCATTATTTAAGACTGAAAATAGTCCGTTTAGTTCTAACGATTGTAGGAGAAAATGTGTTAAAATATTCCGAAAAAAGGAGTGGTGAACCATGGAAAAAGTAATTAAAGCGATTCAAGACGAATATCCGGATGATTTTGCATGGTGTTACGGCTGCGGCCGATTAAACCAGGACGGCTATCATTTTCGCACAGGATGGCTAGGAGAAAAAACTATTACCCTTTATACACCTAAGGCTGAACATACAGCTATACCAGGATTTGTTTATGGCGGACTTCTTGCATCACTGATTGATTGCCATGGAACAGGCTCTGCATCTCTTGCTCTATACCGTAAAAATGGCTACGAAATAGGAGATTCAGCAGAGCCGCCGCGGTTTGTTACCGGTTCTCTCCACGTAGATTTTAAAAAACCAACGCCACAGGGTGAAGTACTAAAAGCGATAGGAACGGTTGAAGAAATTCACCCGAAGAAATGGAGAGTTAAAACAGAAGTATACGCGAGTGACATCATTGTTGCGACCGGAGAAGTTGTGGCAGTTGTTATGCCAAGTACGTTTAAACGCAAAGAAGACTAAAAAATGCAAAATAGTTACATAAAAAGGGAGGAAAAGGTATGGGTAAATGTAATTTAGACCACTCGGTAGAAGATGTACAGCAGAAGTTTAACTCGCAGTCACAATGGCTGCCAGAAGATATTCGCTCGTTATTTCATGAGTTTCTCGTACGAAATCCTTCGCAAACAACATTAAACGAGATGTTTCATTTGCTGAAGAAATATGATTTGGTTGATGAACAAGAAAGAAAAGAGCGAGATCGAAAAATCAAATGGCTGATATTAAATAAAGAAGAGACGAACAACTAGAAGCAACTACATACAGTAAACCTACGCTTACGACCACAATGAAAAAATCCGAACGAGTTGGATTCTCCATCAAGAATCTCGCTTCATCGTTCGGATCTTTCTTCAAATAAAATACTTTTACCCCAGCCTCTTTTTAACGAGATTAAAAGTAATCACCACCACTTAAACCCGTCGTCTTCTAACAAATGATTTGAAGCTGCTGGTCCCATCGTACCCGCAGGATAAAAATGAAGAGGAAAGCGTTCATCATTAAAAACTTCTAAAATAGGTTGCACCCATTTCCAAGATAATTCAACTTCTTCCCAATGAGCAAAAAATGTGGAGTCTCCCTGTAAAGCATCAAATAACAGCAGTTCATAAGCTTCGGGTACTTCTTTTTGATTTGTTGAGAAATTGATAAAAATCGGTTCGATTTTATTGTCATTCAAAGGGTTTTTGCTGTTTAATTGCAGTGATATACCTTCATTTGGGCTGATTTCGACAACCAAAAGGTTGGGAATAACTTCTTCGTCTGTATAAACATCCTTTAAAGGATGTTTAAATTCAATGACGATACGCGTGCATTTTTTACTCATTTTTTTTCCTGTGCGAAGATAGAAAGGAACTCCTTTCCAAAGCTCATGATCAATCCATACCCGGACTGCTATAAATGTGTCATTAACGGAAGCAGCATTGATGTCGGGCTCATCTTTATATCCTATAACGGAACGATTTTGGATTTTTCCCGCTTCGTATTGACCTCTTATGACGTTAGAATGGATAAACTCTTTTTGTAGAGGGCGAAGGCTTTTCATAATTTTTATCTTTTGTTGGCGAGTCTTTGCGATGTTAAGTGTCTTTGGCAGCTGCATGGCAGTCATCATAAGCATTTGAAGCATATGGTTTTGGAACATATCCCTAATTGCACCGGACTGATCATAGTAATGCGCTCTTTCTTCTACACCAACTGTTTCACTAGCTGTAATTTGGACATTTGCAACGTAGTGATGATTCCATAGTGCTTGTAAAATAGGGTTTGCAGATGCTAGAGCCTCCAAATTTTGAATCATTGGTTTTCCCAGATAGTGGTCGATACGATAAATCTCTTCTTCATTGAACGTTTCAGTAAGCTTTTGATTTAACACTTGAGCAGATTGTAAATCGTGTCCGAAAGGCTTTTCGATAATAAGGCGTTTCCAGCCTTTTGTAGATCCCAATCCGCCGCTATTTATATTTGAAGCAATAACGTCTACAAATTCAGGAGCCACTGATAAATAGAAAAGACGATTTTCAGGAATATTTAATTCTGCTTCGCCTTCTTGAATAGCATGCAGCAACTGGTCATATCCATCACTATTGGTAACATCCATTTTATGATAGCGAACTGTCTTAAGAAATTCTTTTATCTTGGATTCACCTTGGCTAAAGCGCCTTGAAAAAGTCTTTACTGATTCTTCTACATATATTTGAAAGGCATCATCAGACCAGTTGCTTCTACCCGTACCAACAATAGAAAAGGAAGAAGGCAGCTTTTTATCTAAAAATAAATTATATAACGCAGGAAAAATTTTTCTTTTAGCTAAATCTCCTGTTGCTCCAAATAAGATAAAGGTCATGGAATCCACTTCTAACGCTTGTGGTGAATGAGACTTGAGACAATTATCACGTGAACGAGCTACACTGCCCAATTGATCTCCTCCTTTATTTTAACGGTCTATTGCAGTGAATATAGTCTTTTACCACCTTTACAGATTACAGTATAGCAGGTACAATTTTCCTTTATAAGTAGACACTTTATTTTCATATAGTGTCTAAAACTATACTATTACGCATAAAAAGGGAGGAAAAAGGATTGAGCAGACTTTTTAGCAAAACGTTTAACTGTGAAAAGGAATTAACGTTAACGATTATTGGAGGCAAGTGGAAAATGTTGATTATGTGGCACCTAGGAAAAGAAGGGACGAAACGATTTGGGGAGTTAAAGTCCATGATGCCGGGAATTACTCAGCGAATGTTAGTAAGTCAGCTGCGAGAATTAGAAGAAGATCAAATCGTTCACCGAAAAGTCTATCCGGTTGTCCCTCCAAAAGTTGAATATTCCTTGACTGAACACGGGAGAAGCTTGATGCCCATCCTTGAGAGCATGGATGAGTGGGGAAAAAATTATATGGAAACCGTTATAGAGCCTGAAATGAATAATTCCAGCCATATGGGTTAAAATCTTTTGTTGAAAAGGATAAAGCTACCCTTATTATTCAGAATTTTCTAACATAAATACGAATGATACGCTGCATTGAAGCGTCCATAGTATATTTTTAGTGACTATATGTTTTAAAAGTGCCTACTTTTTTTTTGAAAGTAACGGTTTTACAATGAATTCATGCTAGACAACCCCATTTAATGAAGGAGTGAAGTAGGTATGGAACTTCAATTAGCATTGGATCTTGTAAATATTTCAGAGGCAAAAGAAGTAGTGCAGGAGGTTCAAGAGTATATCGATATTGTAGAAATTGGAACTCCAGTTGTGATTAACGAAGGGCTAAAAGCAGTCAAAGAAATCAAGGAAGCCTTTCCGTCTTTAAAGGTATTAGCTGATTTGAAAATTATGGATGCAGGTGCTTATGAAGTAATGAAAGCTTCTGAAGCGGGTGCTAGTATTATTACCATTCTTGGCGCTACTGATGATTCGACTATAAAAGGCGCTGTAGAAGAGGCCAAAAAACAAGGAACACAAATTCTTGTTGATATGATTAATGTAAAAAACCTTGAACAACGTGCAAAAGAAGTCGATGCACTCGGTGTTGACTATATTTGTGTACACACAGGGTATGATCTTCAAGCTGAAGGAGAAACCCCGTTCGAGCAGCTTCAAACGATTAAACGAGTTGTGAAAAATGCAAAAACAGCGGTGGCAGGAGGCATTAAACTGAATACACTTCCTGAAGTTGTGCAGTCACAGCCTGATCTTGTGATTGTAGGCGGGGGGATTACAAGTGAAAAAGACAAAAGAAACGTTGCAGAAGAAATGAAAAAAGTAGTCAAACAAGCAACTTTGGTCTAAAAATAAGCAAAAGTATTTAGGCCTTCAAAATTAATTAATCGGTAAATGGTTTAAAAAGAAGATAGCTAAGTTATTTTAGCTATCTTCTTTCCGTCATTTTTAGTATAACCATTCATTGATAAGAGTCATTTTGACAGATAGATAGTTTCTTTAAAATTCGTTATTCGAAAGAAAAAGACGGCGGTTTTTCTGGGATTTTAAAGTTAAGAAAGCGTTATCCGAACATTAGCGGAAGAAAGTGCAAAAAAATCTATGTCACACTTTTTGACAAAATACTTTGAAAATTATGAATATTAAAAATATAATTAACTATCGACAATATTTAACATCTTTAAACCAAAAAAGGAGGGAGATATGAAGTGATGGAACATAAGAGGATAGTAGTCATAGGAGCTGGAATTGTCGGGTGCAGCATTGCCTACTATTTAAGTAAAATGGGGCAAAGAAACATAACAGTGATTGAGCAAGGCCCTTTGTTTGAAACGGGAGGATCTACTTCTCACGCTCCGGGGCTTGTATTTCAGCTTAGCTTTTCAAAAATCCTGACAACACTAGCTTCTCACACGGTCGAGACCTTTAAAGAGTTGAGTACAGATGAACAGCGCTCTTTTTACCCGGTCGGCAGTTTAGAAGTTGCCCGTACATCCGAGCGATTAGAAGACCTAAAGAGAAAGGCTGGTGTTGCCAGCTCATGGGGAATCGAAGCTTTTCTTCTTTCACCGCAGGAATGCGCGGAAAAAAATTCGCTGATTTGTCCTGAGCGTATTTGCGGAGGTCTCTATGTTCCGTCAGACGGTATTGCCAAACCTTTGCATGCCGTTGATAAAATGACTCGTTTTTCTAAAGAGTGCGGAGTAGAATTTTACGGTCATACAGAAGTGACGAATATCGAAGTGACAAATGGTCAAGTAAAAGCAGTGTACACGAGCGCTGGAAAATTTGAAGCAGATGTAATCATGTGCTGTGCCGGATTTTGGGGGCCTCGCATCGGAGAAATGGTCGGTGTAACGATTCCTCTTCAGCCGATGGCTCATCAATATGTGTTTACAAATGATTTACTTGAATTAAACGGAGAAACGGAAGAAACCGCGACTCCTCTTATTCGAGATCAGGATAATGCAATTTATTTTCGTCAGGTAGAGAAAGGGCTTGGGATTGGATCATATCAGCATGAGCCGTTTCCAGTCGAACTCAGTGACATTACAAAATACGGAGAAACAAAAGAAATGCCTTCTGTTAAACCCTTTACACCAAAAGATTTTGAAAAACCGTGGGAAGATGCAATGGAATTAATTCCGGCATTAAAACAAGCAGGAATAAAAAAAGGAATGAACGGCATTTTTTCCTTCACACCTGATGGGATGCCGCTGCTTGGCGAATCACAAGCAGTAGGGGGATTTTGGGTAGCGGAAGCCATATGGGTAACGCACTCTGCAGGTGTCGCTAGGCAAATGGCCGAATGGGTGATGAATGGTGCTCCGACTGTGGATTTGGAGCTATGCGATATTAATCGTTTCGATACGTATGCATGCAGCCCTGTTTATTACAAACAGCGGTCTATTGAAGAGTATGAAGAGGTTTATAGCATTCATCATCCATTTATGCAGCGAAAAGTATCGCGAAACATGCGCGTAAGTCCATTTTATATGCGTCAGCAAGAACTAAAAGCGTATTTTAACGAAAAAGCAGGGTGGGAGCAGCCGCAGTGGTATGAAGCTAACTATCCGCTTATATCCACATATGAAAAGAAGATGGTAATAAGAAAGGGGTGGTCCGCTGAATATTGGTCACCAATTATCGAGGCTGAACAGTTGCATACTCGTCAGTACGCAGCGATTTACGATACAACGGCAGCAAAGAAAAGGTTGGAGATTAAAGGGGAAGGAGCTCTCCAGTTTTTACAGAAGCTAACGACAGGAAATATAGACATTACAGTAGGTCAAAGCATACGTACGTGTATGTTGCATGAGCGAGGCGGCATAAAAGATCAAATAACGGTTATTCGCAAAAATATATCCACTTTCTTGATTGTTTGTACGGGAGCTGTAGAAGCAAGCTGGATTCAAAAACACGTGCCTCAAGACGGTCAAGTTGTTTTTCAAGATGTAACGTCAGGGACATGCAGTATAGCATTAATTGGTCCTAAAGCTACAGGAGTAATGAAGTCCGTGGTTCAACGCTCAGACCTTAGCAGCACTTGGCTTCAAGGGCAAGCGAAAACCCTGTTTATTGAAAATAGTTCAGTTCTTGCTCTGCGTGATTCCTACGGGGGAATGGAGAGCTGGGAGTTGATTACGACTTCTGATCAAGGCCTGAATTTATGGGATTTATTAATTGAACAAGGACAGCCTT
Organism: Priestia sp. YIM B13551; assembly: GCF_042787905.1. Taxonomy (NCBI): domain Bacteria; kingdom Bacillati; phylum Bacillota; class Bacilli; order Caryophanales; family Bacillaceae; genus Priestia; species Priestia sp. YIM B13551. Next base: position 1,394,978 of record NZ_JBHZOX010000001.1, on the reverse strand, counting down.
ATCAGCTGATTGCCGCGGGAGACCGAGCTCTTGAAAACCTTCGAATTGAATCTTTTTCGTTAAAAAGCGGGAAAGACTTTTGGAGCGAGCATCATCCATATGAAGTTAACCTTCATGAAATGGTTGATTTAACAAAACCAGTTTTTATTGGGAAAGAGGCATTGCTTGATCGTCAGCGAAAAGATTCTGAAACAGTATTAGCGACGCTCATATTAGATGATCCTTCAGCGATAGTAATGGGATATGAACCGGTCTTTTATGGGGAAACAGCCCTCGGATTTGTTACAAGTGCCGGCTATTCATACAGCTTAGGAAAAGGAATTGTACACACTTTATTATCTCAAGCTGTACATGAAGAAATGGTTTTAGAAGTTGAATACTTTGGTCAGCGTTATAAAGCAACAATGATGACACACTCCCCAGCGGTAGTTTAATTGATCAATCGAAAGACAGGAGGAATGCAGATGTCAACACATTATGATGTCATTATTATCGGATTAGGAGCTATGGGGAGTACGGCTGCTTATCAGCTCGCCAAAAAAGGTCAGCGGGTATTGGGGTTAGAACAATACGGTCCCGCTCATGACCTAGGATCGAGTCACGGCGGTTCTAGAATCATTCGACAGTCGTATTTTGAAGACCCTGCTTACGTTCCATTATTGCTTCGCGCCTACGAATTATGGAATGAAATTGAAAGAGAAAGCGGTCAAGAAATTCTTACGGTTACCGGTGGACTTATGATGGGACCTCCTGATAGCTTGACGGTTTCTGGAAGCATCGAAAGCTCTAAACAGTGGAATCTTGCGTATGAGATTCTAGAAGCAAAGGATATTTACAAACGGTTTCCGGCGTTTACACCTTCACCTGCTACGGTTGCTCTATATGAAGAAAGAGCTGGATTCGTTAGGCCGGAAGCGAGCGTATATACTCACCTTCTTCAAGCAGAAAAGTACGGAGCTGAGCTTCATTTTTTTAAGGAAGTGGTGTCGTGGGAAGCTCATCCTTCTGGTGAAGGCGTGCGCGTTGTAACAGCTAATGGAATATACGAAGCTGGAAAAATCATTATTTCTGCAGGCGCTTGGGCACCCGATTTATTACGGGATTTAGGTGTTAGCTTACAAGTAGAGCGGCATGTGCAAATGTTTTTTGAACCAACACAAGGAATAGATGTTTTTTCAGTGGGAAAACAGCCGATTTATATTTGGGAAGCAGATGATTATGTACAGTTGTATGGTTTCCCTTCTTTTGGATTAAAGGCTGAAGGAGCAAAAGTGGCGTTTTTCCGAAAAGGAACAGCGTGTACGCCGGAAACGATTGATCGAAATATATATGAAGACGAAGTGAACATGATGCGGCACTATCTAGCTCAAGGTATTCCGCAGCTTAACGGTCGATTTTTACAAGGGAAAACGTGCATGTATACCAATACACCAGATGAACATTTTGTCATTTCACTGCATCCTGAATATCCTCAAGTAGCGATTGCAGCGGGATTTTCTGGACATGGTTTTAAGTTTGCAAGCGTAGTAGGAGAGATTTTAGCAGATTTAGTGATAGAGGGAAAAACTAATCACCCAATTGATTTGTTTACTCCGCAGCGATTTGCGGCGAATAAAATAGTATAAATTGTCGTCAGCTCTTGCGAATGGTTCTATTTAAATGTTTCTAAAGAAGCGAAGGAGGAATAGTAAATGGTTATGGAACATGGTTTAGTGAATGATAATGGGAGACTTGAGCCCACGTTGAAAGGAGAGCTGTATACATCTTCGGACATTTTTAAGTTAGAAAAAGATCATATATTTTCTAAATCATGGAGTTTAGTTGCATTTGAATACGAAATAGCAGAACCAGGACAATATATTACGACGAGAGTTGAAGGCGAAAATATTTTAATTACTAGAGGAAAAGATCACGTGCTGCGTGGATTCTTGAACGTATGTCGGCATCGAGGAGCTAAGCTGTGCAGCCAAGCATCCGGTAAAGCAGGTGTCATTCGCTGTCCATATCATTCGTGGAGCTATAGCTTAGATGGTGATTTAGTAGGTGCTCCTAACACAAGCCACTGTCGAGAAGAACTCGTGCATAATGAAAATTACGGACTAACATCCGTTCACATTGAAGTGTGGCACGGCATGGTTTGGGTTAATTTATCTGACAATCCTATGTCTGTTGAATATCAGCTAGACGCACAAATTTTTGATCGTTTTGGAGAACTTTATACGTTTGCTAGATATGAAATTCAAAACTTGAAATCCGCTCATCGTGAAGAATATGAAGTCGAGGCAAACTGGAAGCTTATTGTAGAAAACTTTCAAGAGTGCTATCACTGTTCCTCTATTCATCCTGAACTTACGGCAACGCTGCCTGAATTTCGTTCGGGAATCGGCACTCAAAGTTCCGTGGGAGGCGGAGCTAAGTTTGGGAATGAATTAGAAGCTTTTTCAATCAGCGGGAAAGGAAGCCGTCCTATGCTAAAAGGATTGCTTCCTGAAGATGACCGCACGTATTTTGGCATTACCGTTCTGCCGCTTGTATTTATCAATTTAACACCGGATCACGTTATTATTCATCGTATTATTCCAATTAGTGCGGAAAAGTCTAAAGTGATTTGTGAATGGTTATTCGACCCGGAAGAAATGGCTAAGCCTGATTTTGACCCAAAAGATGCCGTGGAATTATTTCACCGCGTTAATTTACAAGACTTTGAAGCGTGTGAGTGGTGTCAAGAAAATATGAGCTCAAAATCTTATAAAGAAGGAGGTATTTTAGTACCTATCGAACAGCACGTTTCTCATTTTTACAATTATGTATTGGAAGCAATCGGTATGAAGGTCGAATAGTAAGTAGAAGTGGTCTGATACGTTACCTTAAGGTGTCAGACCACCTCTAACAATCTACTTTAAAATAAGGGGGAAATAAATTGAGTACAAGCTCTAAACTAACAGAACCCATTATCCGCGTTACCGATGTTTCAAAAGTATTTGGTCGCCAAAAAGAACAGGCTCTTAAGCTACGAGAAGCTGGAGAAAGTAAATATGAAGTCGAACAAGCTACTAAGACAACCGTTGCTATTTACAATGCTCATTTCGAAGTAAAAAAGGGAGAAACCTTTGTGTTAATTGGATTATCAGGAAGCGGGAAATCTACTTTACTTCGATGCTTGAACGGGCTTGTAGAACCGACGGAAGGGACGGTATATCTAGAAAACACAGATATTTCTCATATACCAAAAAGACAGCTTCAGGAAGTCCGGAGAAATAAAATTGGGATGGTCTTTCAAAATGTGGGCCTCCTTCCAAACCGCACCGTGATTGACAACATTACGTTCGGTCTAGAGATACAAGGTGTATCAGCAAACGAAAGAGAAAAGCGAGGGAAAAAAGCGCTTGAAATGGTGGGCTTAAATGGACAAGCTTATAAAAGAATTTATGAATTATCAGGAGGTATGCAGCAGCGGGTTGGATTAGCGAGAGCTCTTGCTTCTGAACAGGAGATTTTGCTGATGGATGAGCCTTTTTCAGCTTTAGATCCTCTTATTCGAAGAGATATGCAAAAGCTATTTCTTGATATTCAGGGAGAAGTACAAAAAACAGTTATTTTTGTGACGCATGATTTGGATGAAGCATTAACTTTAGGCCACCGGGCTGCCGTGATGAAAGATGGGGAAATTGTACAGCTTGGAACCGCTGAAGATATTTTAAGTCAACCGGCAACTGGTTATGTAAAGCTGCTTGTTCAAGACGTTAATTACGGCAAAATTCGCCTTGCTAAAGACGCGGTGGTTCCGGTAGAAACGGCTGCCTATGAGTATGAATCACCGCAAGTCGTATTAAGAAGAATGAGAACCAATCATTTATCTACTATTTTTGTTCTTGATAGTGCTGACCGCTTATTGGGCTTAATAAGCATTTATACGGTGATGGAGCTGATAGAAGCTCATAAGCATGATTTAAAAGGAAAAGAAATGACACAGCCGCATTGTGTTAATCCGGATATGTCTTTACAAGAAATGATTCCTTTATTTACAGACAGTCATTCGCCTGTAGTCATTGTTGATAATCATCATCGCCTACAAGGTATGATTTCCCCAAACACTCTTATTGCAAATCTCACTGAGCGTACTGCAGTGACCGAGCAACAAGAAGTTAAGTCATATCAAATGGAGGTCCGATAAATATGATGGTAAATTCCGCGACGATTCCTCGTATCCCTTTAGATAAATGGGCAAACTCATTTGTTGATTACATGATTGATAGTTTTTCAGGTGTATTTACTGGAATCAACCAGATAATGACCAGCTTAATAAGCAGTCTCGAATGGGTATTGACCGCTTCTCCTCCGCTAGTAACGGTCGTTGTTTTTGTTCTATTAGCGCTATGGTTAACAGATTTGAAGATAGCTGTATTTACGTGTTTTGGTTTACTTCTTATTATTAGCTTGAATTTATGGGAAGCATCGATGCTGACCTTATCTCTCGTTTTAGCTTCTACTATTATCTCACTTCTATTTGGCGTTCCTTTAGGCATATTATCACACCGCTTTAACAAAGTTGGAGCAGTGATAAAGCCCATTCTTGATATTATGCAAACAATGCCTGCTTTTGTTTACTTAATTCCGTCCGTACTTTTATTTGGATTAGGGAATGTTACAGCTCTTATTGCTACTTTTATTTTCGCAATGCCGCCTGCCGTTCGTCTGACGCTGCTTGGACTTCAGCAAGTTCCCCAAACCACTTTAGAAGCGGCAGAAGCTTTTGGAGCGACGGAATGGCAAAAATTAATTAAAGTCCAGCTGCCGCTCGCTTTGCCTATGATTATGTCGGGTGTAAACCAGGTTATTATGCTATCTCTTTCGATGGTTGTTATTTCTTCAATGGTCGGTGCAGGGGGCTTGGGTGCTGAGGTATTAAGAAGCATCAGTATGTTGGATGTAGGCTTAGGATTTATCGGTGGGATTGCAGTTGTCATTATTGCCGTTATTTTAGATCGTCTGACGCACCTTTCTACTCAAAAAAGAGAAGGTATTCAATCAAGTAAATAAAATGAATAAAGGTGGGAGTATATGAAACAATCAAAAAAAATTTCTTTTATTATGCTAACAATCGTCATTATGCTGCTTGTCTCCGCATGTGGCAATAGCAATACGGCAAGCAGCACCACGACTAAAAAAGAAATTACAATTGGATACATACCATGGGACGAAGCCGTAGCTGTTACGTTTCTATGGAAGGAATTATTAGAGGAAAAAGGTTATAAAGTTAAAGCAGTTCAAAGCGACGTAGCTCCGCTTTTCTCAGGAGTTGCTCAAGGAAACATTGATTTATTTTTGGATGTATGGATGCCGACCACCCATAGTTCTTATATGGAAAGATTTGGAAAACAAGTTGATGTGCTCGGTACTTGGTATGATCAAGCAGATAGCGGATTGGCCGTTCCCGACTACGTAGACGCGCAGTCACTAGCTGATTTAAAAAATAAGAAAGATGAGTTTAACGGAAAGATTATTAGTATTGAACCAGGATCTGGAATAAACGGTCTTACTAAAGATCATGCGATGCCAAGCTATGGGTTAACAGACTGGAATTTAGTAGAAAGCAGCACAGCCGCCATGTTATCGGAATTAGATAAAGCCATTGCTAATAAAGAACCCATTGTTGTTACGTTATGGCGCCCGCACTGGGCTTTTGAAAAGTATAATCTCAGATACTTAAAAGATCCCAAAAATACGATGAATCCAACTGGACCTGAAAAAATACAGTCGATTAGCAAAAAGGCATTTAAAGAAGATTATCCAGAAGCAGCAAAGTGGCTGAAAGATTTTTCTATTAGTGCTGATCAATTGGCATCGTTGGAATCAGAAATTAACAGTGCAAAAGACGAAACAAAAGGCGTAAAAAACTGGATTTCTAAAAATAAAAAAGTGGCTGGAAGCTGGGTGAAATAAAGAAGAGAACGAAAATAAAAGAGCTGTCTCATAAGTGAAGCTATTGACTTAGAGACGGCTTTTTTGTGGGAATATAACTATTTTTATATGAAGCTTATCTCTTTCATTGAAGTGGGCATCCTATGTTAAAAGGATGGTGAAAGGCGATGGCAATCGACCGAATCTGTACAATTGGGCCTGCTAGTAATAAAGAAGATGTACTAGCGAAACTGTTAGCAAAAGGAATGACAATAGCTCGGCTGAACCTATCTCATGGGTCGCATGAAAGCCACAAGAAAATTATAGATACAGTAAGGTTTTTAGATCCCTCTATTCAAATCCTAGGAGATTTGCAAGGTCCTAAAATTAGGCTTGGAGTGATGAAACTAAAAGAAGTGGTGTTAAAAGAAGGAACCTCTTTTGTTTTGTATACAGAGGAGGTATTAGGAAATGAAAAGGGAGCCAGCGTTGATTACAAGGGTATCGTGCAGGATGTTCAAAAAGGAAGCAAAATCTTAATGAATGACGGCCAAGTAGAGCTAATTGTTGAAAGAGTAGAAGAAGATAAACTTGTCACAAAAGTAAAAAAAGGCGGCGTTATTTCTTCACATAAAGGAGTAAATTTACCAGCTACTCGCGTGCGTTTACCAGCCATTACTGAAAAGGATAAACAAGATATCAGATTCTTGGTGAAAGAAAAAGTAGATTTTCTTGCTTGTTCATTCGTAAGAACCCCTGAGCATTTAAAAGAAATTAAAGATTTTATCCATTTAAAAAATCCAAATACCCCAAAGCTAATTGCAAAAGTAGAAACGATGGAAGCTATAGAAAATTTTCAGAGAATATGTGAAGAAGGCGACGGAATTATGATTGCACGAGGAGATTTAGGAGTAGAGCTTCCATATGAATGGATTCCCTTACTGCAAAAAATATTAATTCACGAGTGCCGGTTGCACGATAAATACGTAATCACAGCGACACAAATGCTTCAATCAATGGTAGACAGCACGATTCCCACAAGAGCTGAAGTGACAGATGTGTTTCAAGCGGTGTTTGACGGAACGAATGCAGTGATGCTTTCTGCTGAAACAGCAGCTGGAAAATATCCGATTGAAAGCATAGAAACTCTTTATAAAATATCTTATTTTGCTGAAACTATTTTAAATAAAAACGCCCCTAGCCTCTCAGAGTTTTTAACAATGTTAAAGAGCTCGAGATAAAAAGTGCAGCAAGTAAATATGTAAATTTAAAAAAGTGGCATTGCTTTCTACTGTCCAAGTACAATTTAAATAATGAATGCTTTACGTTTCGTATGTAAGTATTTATTTATACCTATGTTGTCATAATTTATGTGATTCCCCAAAGCATAAATTACTTTTCATTACCTTATTGTGTACAAATATACTACGAGATAAGCCCATGCCTTTAAAGGCATGGGCTTATCTTTATATGGAGTTTTAAAACGTCAATTTCTAATTGGGGAATTAATCTTCACCTCTTGCACAATAAATATTCTTCTGTACAAAAATAGAGTGTATAATAGGAATGTTGACTTGATAGGAAAAAGAGAGAAGCCCTATCAAGTAAAGGAAGATGGAGTGGAGAGTGTGTACTGAAAGTGAAATTGTCCAGCGGCAAAAATAAACATGTTTTTCGAATGCTTCTAGAAGAATATCTAGAATGAAAGTAGGAACATTATGGAAAAGAAAATGAGGTTTGGCATCAAATCCAAAATTATTATTGGATATTTAATTGTTATTGTCTGTTTATTTATTGCATTTATTGTTTTAAACAGTCAAATTTCATCTTTGCAAAAAGAACGAAATTTTATCATTGATCATGATATTGAAGTGCATGATCTGACCAATCGAATTGAAAAACACCTGCTCGATATGGAAACCGGACAAAGAGGCTATATTATTACAGGAGAAGCGAGTTACTTAGAACCTTATAACAGCGCAGCATCAAGTTGGGAAAAAGATTATAATGCACTGTATCAGCTTCTAAATAATAATCCAAATCAGCAGGAGAAACTGGAGAAGATTAAAGGAAGCATTCAAGACTGGATTGAAGCTGCTGGTGAACCGACCATTGCATTAAAAAAAGAAAATAATACAAAAGAGCTTCAGCAGTTTTTTGAGAAAGATCCTGGGCGCCAGTATATGGACGATATACGCAGCCAGTTTACTTCTTTTAGAAATGTAGAGAAAAAATCGACTGAAACAAGAGCAACAGAGTTAGACGAGAAAAATCAAAAAATTAAAATTGGACTTTACGGTTTGCTGTTATTTGTTACGCTTATTTCACTTGCTATCGCTATTGTTTTGTCCAATTCCATTGTGAATACGATTAAAGAAGTTACGCAAACGATCAAACGAATTACGGCTTCAAAAGGCGAGTTAAAAGGAAGAATTAAAGTTCGATCTAATGATGAAATTAAAGATTTAGGGATAGCCACGAACGCGTTGTTAGAAAATATTGAAGAGCGAAACTGGCTTCAAACGAACATTGCTCATGCTGTAACGATGTACCAAGGCATAGCATCTGTAGACAAGCTTGCGGAAAAATTTCTCTTTACGGTTTCAGAAATGACAGGAGCTTCTTTCGGAGCATTTTATGTTCGAGAGGAAAATGATAAAGGAGATCTATTCATCAAACAAGCTGCTTTTGCAGATAGAAAAGGCGACGCGGGAAGAGAGAGCTTTTTGATAGGCGAAGGGCTCATTGGACAAGCTGCTTTAGAAAAAAGAACCCTTGTCATAAACGATGTACCTGACACGTACCAGCTCATTGCTTCAGGATTAGGAGACGTAAAACCTAAGAGTATTTTTATTGTACCCGTCTTGTTTGAAGATGAAGTAATTGCAGTTATCGAGCTGGCATCGCTGCACGAATTTACAGTTTTAGAGCAAGAACTTATTAGTCAAGTGATTGAAACGTTTGGTCTCACTATCAATGGTGTAATCAGACGTATGGAAATTGCCCGTCTATTAAAAGAATCTCAGGCGATGACAGAAGAGCTCCAGGCTCAGTCTGAAGAACTTCAAACACAATCAGAAGAACTGCAAATGCAGTCTGAAGAGCTGCGTATGATTAATGAGCAGCTAGAAGAAAGAACAAAAGATGCAGAAGAAAAATCGTTTGAATTAGAGGCTGCAAAAGAAGATTTAGAAGAAAAAGCGCATCAGCTGGAATTGAATTCTCAATACAAATCTGAATTCCTTGCTAATATGTCGCACGAGCTTCGAACACCGCTTAACAGCATTCTTATTTTGTCTGAAATGCTTGAGGAAAACTCGGCTAAAACGCTATCTGAAGATGAAGAAGAATATGCTCGTATTATTCATTCTTCAGGAAAAGACTTGTTGGCATTAATCAACGACATCTTGGATTTATCAAAAGTAGAGTCTGGAAAACTAGATGTCTTGCTTGCTGAGATGAATATGAGTGAGCTTCCAGATCAAATTGAACGTAATTTCAGCCACGTTGCTGAACAGAAAAAAGTACAATTAAAAATTAATAAAGCACAAGATGTACCGAACATCATTCACACAGATGAAAAGAGATTCCAGCAAATTGTGAAAAATCTTTTATCAAATGCATTTAAATTTACGGAATCGGGATCTGTCACAGTATCCATTCAACGAGTGGCTGACCATCGTCTTACAACAGCTATGCGTACAGTGGATACGGATTGCTGGCTAGAAATAGCTGTAGCTGATACAGGGATTGGTATACCAAAAGAAAAGCATCAGCTTATTTTTGAAGCGTTTCAGCAGGCGGATGGAGCTACGGTTCGCAAGTACGGAGGAACGGGACTTGGCTTATCTATTTGCAGTGAGTTTGCAAAATTATTGGGCGGCTGGATTTCCCTAAGCAGTGAAGTAGGAAAAGGAAGTACGTTTACACTCTATCTTCCTAGTCTCTCTAACGGTCTTGTTGACTATGAAAAAGTAAATTTTGCATATGAAGAAGTAGCAGTATCTATAGAAAAAGCTGAACCTGAAGCAGAAATAACTGAAATTGACCATCCTGTACAACCAGTTGAACCTTCATTGCCAGATGATGAAAATGTGTTTCAGGATAAGCGAGTGCTCATCGTAGATGATGACCAGCGCAACATCTTTGCCTTAAAAACTGCGCTAGCTAAACAAGGTATGACCATTATGACAGCTCATAACGGAATAGAGTGTCTTGAAATGATGAAGAATAGTGAACCATTTGATCTCATTTTAATGGATATTATGATGCCGCAAATGGACGGATATGAAGCGATGCAGAAAATTAGAGGAGAGCTAAAGCTTGTTGATTTGCCTATTATTGCACTAACCGCTAAAGCGATGAAAAATGATCGTGAAAAATGCTTGGAAGCTGGAGCATCAGATTATATCAGCAAACCTTTAGATTTAAATCAGCTGTTCTCCGTTATGCGTGTATGGCTAGTAAATTAAGCGGGGTATGAAACATAAATGGATATGAAGCACCTAGATTTAAGTGAAGACTTAGTTATGAATAAAAAAACAGATTTAGAGATTGATTTACTGCTGACGGCTATTTATCGATTAACAGGATTCGATTTCAGACAGTACGCTAAATCTTCTATCTGTCGCCGGGTCTATAATCGAATGAAAATTGAACGTATTCCAACCGTATCTCGATTGTTAGAAAAAGCGATTCATGAAGAAGAATTTATGAATCAGCTTTTAAATGATTTTTCGATAAATGTAACAGAGATGTTTCGCGATCCAAGCTTTTTTAAAGCATTTCGCACAAAAGTGATTCCGGTATTAAAGGATTATCCGGAAATTCGCATTTGGCACGCTGGCTGTGCAACGGGTGAAGAGGTATTTTCTATGGCGATTCTTTTAGAAGAAGAAGGGTTAATGGATAAAACGGTCATTTACGCAACCGATATGAACGAAGATGTATTAGAAAAAGCAAAACAAGGTGCCTTTTCTTTACGTAAAATGAAGTCATATACAAAAAATTATATTCAAGCCGGTGGAAAGAACGCCTTCTCGGAATATTATCAGACGGACCATCACTATGCATATTTTCATCCGTCGCTGTTAAAAAATATTATCTTTGCTCAGCATAATTTAGTCACGGATCAGTCATTTAATGAATTTCACGTCATCATTTGCCGAAACGTCCTTATTTATTTTACAGCTCAGCTGCAAAATCAAGTGTATAATTTATTTTCAGAAAGCCTGTGTGCAAAAGGATTTCTTGGGCTTGGTGATAAAGAAACGCTTCGCTTTGCTGAAGGAGAAGCTTCTTATATCGAGTTTGCAGGGAACGAGCGCATCTATCAAAAGCAATAAAAAAAGACCTCATTTATGAGGTCTTTTTTTATTCTGCTTGTGCTTGAATCATAAGCACGCACATGTCATCAGGCTGATTTAACTTTTGTTCTTCTGAAAAAATTTCATTCATAAATGTCTGCGGATTTGTCCATTTTTGTTCAGTAAGCTTTTGAAGACGAAGAGCAGATTCATTTTCGCAAGGGCCCATTGATTCAAGAGCTCCGTCTGTAAATAGCAAAATTTGCACATCGTTTTCAAAGCTGACAACAGATTTCTGAACGTCCATTTCTTCAAAAAACCCTACAGGACAGCTTCCTCGTTGAAGAGGAACGAGCGTATGTTCATCCACTAACATATAACCTTCTGGATGCCCGGCATTCACATATTCTACTGTCTTAGCTTCCGTATCAATCACTAAATAAATAGCAGTGAAATAGTAAGGGATTTCATCTTTTTCGCTGTGCAATAATTCCATGTAGCGATTCAACTCTGTAATAACCTGCTCAGGGTCTATGAGAGACTTGATAGCTTCTCTGAGCACAGACGAAATAAACATACAAACAAGCGAGGCAGAGATGCCGTGCCCCATCATATCAAAAAGAATAATTCCGTACCGATGCTCGTCAATTTTGTGCCAATAGTACATATCACCCGCTAATTTAAAAGAAGGATAATATGAAACTTCCATTTGAATATCTTTCTCTCGTAAAGGGGGACTGAGTAAGTTTTGCTGTACGTGCGTAGCTAAATCTAACTCAGTTTGAATTTTCTTTTCATGTTCCGTGTGCCAGTCAATTTCTGCTTTAAGGCGTAAGGCTACCCGCATACGAGCCAGCAGTTCCACTTTATTAATCGGCTTTGTGACGTAATCTGTTCCGCCGGCGTCTAGAGCTTCTACTAATTTGCTGCTGTCTTCTAGAGCTGTGACAAAGATGATTGGAATATGTTTTAAGCGTTCTACCTGTTGAATTCGCCTGCAGGCTTCGATTCCATCAATTTCGGGCATCATAATATCAAGTAAGATCAAATCGACCGAATTCGTTTTTGAGTTCTCATCGTCCAGGTTAAGATAGTCGAAAAGGGCATGGGCAGACGTAAGAGACACACAGTTATCGTAGCCAGCACCTTTTAAAATTTTTTCAATCACAAATAGATTGACTTGATTGTCATCTACTAGAAGAATGGTCATGCTTTATTTCCCCTTATTATGTTTGAAGACTAATGATTGAGTATGTAGTTTTCAAGCATTTTTATACTTTTTCTGTTTTTCTATTTATCTATTATACAGAAAAGACAGCGTTTAGGGTATTTTTTAAGATTATTCTTTGCTATTAAAAAGTAATTTCCTCCTAGAAAAGGAGACGAATTACTTTTTATAGCAACTTGTATAACGCAAATATCCCGAAAGTCAGTACAACTGCTCCCGAAATACGATTTACCCAGATCAAGCTGTTATTCGTAAACTTCGACCGGGCAAGACTAATAGCAAAACTGAGCGAAAGCCACCAGCAGGCCGATCCTAAAAATACGCCTGCAACCATTGTCAAAGCAGAAGCAACATCAAATGCTGATTTACTAATGCCTACACCAGAAAATACGCCAATAAAAAATAAGATCGTCATTGGATTCGTAACCGTTAAAAAAAGAACGGATGTATAAGAACGAAGCAAACCCCCTCCTTTAGCAGCGGCAGCGTGCTCTGCAGGTTGAGAACGAAAGGTTTGTACACCTAAATAACATAAAAATAATCCCCCAATCAGCTGAAGCCAAATCTTTTGGGTTAGTAAAAAGGTTGTAATGAACGTTAGGCCAAACGCAGCGATGCATCCATAAAGAGCATCTGCTGTAGCTGCTCCCAGCCCGGATACAAATCCGTGTAATCGCCCTTTAGATAACGTGCGATTAATACATAAAATACCAATGGGACCGACGGGAGCAGCAACGGAAAAACCGATCACTAACCCCTTTAGAAAATAAAATAAGTTCATCTTTTACGTTGCTCCTATGAAGTTTTTCTTTAGTATAGTACAAAAGCAATCGTGAATGAAGCCAATTTTGAGAAAGTTGTTAACACATGTTTTTAGTCTGTTCGGGTACATCATGATGGTGTTATAAAAAAACATCACTAGTAAATTTGTTTTAATCATTAAAAAGTTAAAAAACTAAATTATTTTACACAGAAAATTAAATGTAGTAAAATAATTCACTGTTACATATATAGAAAGATCTACCACTAAAAAGTAGTCATTCGTAATGAGATAAAGAGAGGTTAGTCATCATGAGTAATCTGTTTGCAAAAAAAGATGTTAACAAGCTGTTAGAGGAAAATGCAGCAAAAGAATCAACTAAGACACTAGGGTTATTTGATGTGATTTTGATGGGAGTAGGAGCAACTATTGGGACAGGAGTTCTGGTTATAGCAGGGTTAGTTGCCGCCAGGGATGCAGGGCCCTCGGTTTCCATTTCCTTTGTTATTTCTGCAGTAGCCTGTATTCTTGTTGCGCTGTGTTATGCAGAATTTGGTTCAGCTATTCCAAGTTCGGGAGGCGCATATACATACATATATGTTTCACTAGGAAAATTTGTAGCGCATTTAATAGGGTGGTCCATCGTAGGCTGCTATACGGTATCTTTAGCTTCAGTAGCGGGTGGATGGTCATCTTATGTGAATAATGTGCTTACTGAATTTGGTATTAGACTTCCTGAATCGTTCACGGCCATACCGAGCGATGGAGGTATTATTAATCTTCCGGCAGTATTTATTGTGCTGTGCATGTCGTTTTTATTAACAAGAGGGGTAAAAGAAAGTAAAAAAATAAATAACTTAATGGTTTTAATCAAGATAGGTATTGTTCTTTTATTTGTAGCCGTCGGCGTCTTTTTTATTCATACAAATAACTGGCACCCATTTACCCCTTTTGGTGTGAAAGGAATCTTTGCAGGCGCAGCTTCCGTCTTTTTTGCTTATAACGGATTTGATGCCATTTCTACTTCGGCAGAAGAAGTGAAAAATCCGCAAAGAAACTTGCCGCTAGGCATTTTGATTGCACTAAGTGTTTGTGCAGTCATTTACGTAGTAATTGCATTAGTATTAACAGGAATGGTTTCCTATAAAGAGCTAAACGTAGGCGATGCGTTGTCATATGCGCTCAATAGTGTAGGACAAGAATGGGCAGCGCTCATTGTATCTATAGGAGCGGTTATTGGTATTATGGCCGTCGTATTTGCTTATTTGTTTGTCGTGCCTCGCATACTGATGTCAATGAGCCATGATGGATTATTGCCGTCTCTTTTTGCGAAAGTAAACCGAAAAAACAGCGAACCTGTCATATCCACATGGCTTGTGGGCGCGTTAGGCACTGTTGTAGCTGGTTTTGTTGATTTAAAACAGCTGGCAGATTTAGCGAATATGCTAGCGATTGTCACGTTTGCTGCCGTTTCATTTTCGATTTTGGCTCTACGAAAAACTCAGCCTAACCTAAAACGCGGTTTCAAAGTACCTTTTGTACCATTTATTCCGATTATTGCTATTCTTTGCTGTATCTTTCTTATGTTCAACTTATCAATGAAAACGTGGATGTATTCAATCGGCTGGATGCTGATTGGCGTCTTTATTTACGTTGGATACGGTAGAAATAAAAAGAGCGTTTAGCAAAAAAAGACTCTAAGCGAACAAGCTAGAGTCTTTTTTGTGTATATATTTATCTTGAAAGTGAGCTATGAACATAACGTAAAAATTAAAAATTTATTTGAGACATATGTCCTTTTTATTTTAGGAAATGTTATTGTTTAATAAAAGAAACCGTTATGATGGAGAGGAAAACATGAGGGAAATTACGAGTGAGAAACAGCTGATGGAGTATATAAATACTTATAAATTAGAGTCGGTTTTCAAAAAAGAGTTACTACCGCATTTGTCATTGTATGATGTCGAGGCAGGGGAACGTCTTTGTTCTCAAGGAGATGCGTCTCACTGTTTGTACATATTGATGAAAGGCAAGGTTAAAGTTTATACCATATCGCCCGAAGGCAAGACGCTTGTTCTTTCCTTTAAACAGCCCCTTGAAGTAATAGGCGATATTGAGTATGTACAAGATGTTGATATTATGAATACGGTTGAAGCCGTTTCACCTTTAGTTGTTATCGGTATACCATACAAACGATTAAAACAGCATGCGAGCAATGATCCACAGCTGCTGACGTTTTTACTGGAAATGCTCACAAAAAAGTTTTGCGCAAAATCGAACTCGCTAAGCTTTAATTTAATGTACCCAGTTGAAGTGCGGCTGGCTAGTTACTTGCTCTCTATTTTTTGTGAAGAATCGCATTTGGTTATGAATCAAAAAACAGAAAGCTTAAAAGATATAGCTAATTTAATCGGAACGACTTACCGGCATTTAAATCGTGTTCTTCAGAAATTTGTAGCGCAAGGAGTTATTGAAAAAAAGAAAGGCTCCATTATTCTCAAAGATAAGGAAAAACTGAGCTGTCTAGCAAACGACAATATATACGAGTAGACAAAGTAATAGATTAGTTGAAGGAGAGAGAGAAGAATGAAAACATACCGAACGCTGCTATTTGACATTGATAATACGCTTTTAGATTTTAACGCAGCTGAAGAGCAGGCTTTACAGCTTCTTTTTGCTAACCACGATATTCCGCTGACTGAGGAAAGCAAAAAACGTTATAGCTTGATAAACCAGGGGTTATGGACAGCTTTTGAAGAAAATAAAATAAGCCGTGAGCAAGTTGTAAATACTCGCTTTTCTACTCTATGTAAAGAATATGGAATAGAAAAAGACGGAAAGCTACTTGAAGCGGAGTACCGAACGTATTTGAACAATGGTCATCAGCTAATTGACGGAGCAATTGAAGTAATTAAAAACCTGAGCTGTCACTATGAGTTATATGTTGTTACAAATGGCGTATCGGCTACGCAATATAAGCGCCTTCAGGACTCAGGTCTATATCCTTATTTTAAAGAAGTATTTGTTTCAGAAGATACGGGCTTTCAAAAACCTATGAAGGAATATTTTGATTATGTTTTTTCACGTATAAAAGAGTTGTCCGTACATGAAACATTAATTGTTGGAGATTCTTTGAGTGCAGACATTCAAGGCGGGCAGCTAGCGGGTATTGACACGTGCTGGTTTAATCCTCAGGAAAAAAAGAATGATACAAATTGGAATTCAACCTATGAAATAGGAAGGCTTCAAGAGCTTTATGACCTGCTAAACGTAAATAATGAAGTAGCTTCGGTACAAGTGTAAAAGTGTATAAACGTTAGAGAACGCAAAAAGTGCTAACCTTTTCTTTAAACAAAAAGGGTTGGCGCTTTTTCTATTTTATGGCTTTCAAAGGCTTAAAATACGCTAGGGATATTGGTCTATAAATAGGATGGCTAAAGTAATCAATACAAATTTAAACAGTTTTATCTCAAAAGCAATAGGGTATTTTACCAATATCCCAGATAAAGTAAGTAACTAGGAGGTTGTAAAAGATGATTAATGGAAAGAGTTTATCTCGTTCAGGAAAGAGTTCATATAGAAGAGAAACAGCGGTTGGAAAAACAGGAATGGTAGCCAGTGCTCATCCAATTGCAACAGACGCCGGAGAACAGGTGCTAAGAGCCGGAGGCAATGCAATTGATGCAGCAATTGCCGTTCAGTTTGGGCTCAACGTTGGAGAACCGATGATGACCGGTATTGGAGGCAGCGGCTTTTTTATGGTATACCACAATGAAAGCAAAACAACTAAAATTTTTGACGGGCATTCTCAGGCTCCTAAAGCAGCTTATCCTGAAATGTTTCTTGATGAAAATAAAGAAGTTATTCCGTTTAGAAAGCGTTCTACTCATGCAACAGCAATTGGAATTCCAGGGATTTTAAAGGCGATGGAAGCAGCTCGTAAAGAGTATGGAACAAAACCCCTTGCAGAATTGATTGAACCGGCTGCCAAAGCAGCAGAAGCAGGTGTGGAAACAAACTGGGTTCTTGGAGATATTTTAAAAACATATGCCTACCGACTAGGAGAACATGCTAAGCAGCTATATTCCCCAAACGGCAAGCCTATGCAAGAAGGAGATATGATTAATAAAAAAGATCTTGCTAAAACCTTCCGCATTCTTCAAGAAAAAGGTATCGAGGCTTTTTATGAAGGTGAAATTGCAGAAGCCATTATTTCAACGATCAAAGAGCACGGCGGTTTTATGGAACTGGCGGACTTGAAAGAATACCAGATTAAGATTGATGAGCCCGTGTGGGGAGATTATAAAGGACACCGAATTGCTTCTTCCAACATGCCTAGTGCAGGAGGAACCACCGTGCTGCAAATCTTAAAGCTATTAGAGGACTTTGATGTGTCTCAGTACGACGTGAAATCTTGGGAAAAGTATTATTTGTTTGCAGAGGCTATGCGCATTGCATTTTCAGATAAAATTGCATTCTCTGGAGATCCAGTCTACAGTGACATTCCATTAAAAGGGCTTTTAAATGACGAATATATAAAGGAACGTCAAAAATTAATTAATTGGAAGCATAAAAATGAGAAAGTTGATTTTGGCAACCCGTGGGATTATGAGAAAGGCCAAAAAGTGAACGTTGTGCGTCAGCCTTATGAACCTGAACGTGAGCTTAGTGAAACAACTCACTTCACGGTAGTTGACCGCTGGGGCAATATTGTCGCTTGTACATCAACTGTGGAACATCCTTTTGGTACAGGAATTATGGTTAAAGACCATGGGTTTTTACTCAACAACGAGCTTACTGATTTTGATGCTATTCCTGGAGGGTTAAATCAAGCGGATGCAGGAAAGCGTCCGGTTAGCTGTAAAAGTCCAACCATCGTTTTTAAAGACAGCGAACCTGTACTCACTTTAGGATCTCCAGGCGGACCAACGATTGTAGGGTCTGTGTTTCAAACGCTTATGAATGTCTTAGACTATGGAATGGATATAAAAGAAGCGATTGAAGAACCAAGAATTTTTAATAGTACAGGATCACTTATCGGTTGGGAAGCCGGAGTGGATATGAATGCCAAAGGAGAGCTAGAAGCCATGGGATTTAATTTTGGAGATGAGCCATTCCCAATCGGAAATGTTCAAGGTATTCAAATTGATAAAGAAACCGGCCGTTTATTTGGAGCAGCTGATTCCAGCCGTGAAGGAAAAGCAACTGGCTTAGACTCTTAATATTTAAAAAATGCATTATACGCTCTCTCTTTTTACAAAAGAGAGAGCGTATAATGCATTAAAAAAGATAAAAATGAGTAGGTAAAAAGAAGGAATATTTTTTTCTGAAAACATACTTTAGACCTTTATTATTATCATCCTAATCTTCAGAAAGGAAAAAGAATAGAACGTTTTCATGTCCGGCTAATAAAAAAAGTACTGATTTTTCAAGAGATTGATGAAAACAGAATGGTCGGAAAGTATAAAAAACGGAATAGCGCTTTCAATGCCGGGAAGATAAAGTGTTTAATCATGTAGAAAGTATAAAACGCAACGGCTGGAAATCGTGGCTTGGAATGTAAAAAAAGCCGTACACTTTTTTTGGAAAAACGGTTACATAAAAAAGGCCCTTACACGTAAACTTTGGTCCTAGTTACAGCTCAATGAAAAAGATGAAAATCAGAAATAGCTACATTTGGCATGTTTGACTTTCGTCATTTATCCAAGTAATCTTTTGGTTGAACGGAACCGGTTCTGTTTTTGGGTTTTTAATAGCTAATTGAATTAATAAATTTATATTCTTTACTAACACAAAAGGAGAAAACATATGAAAATGAAACGAGTTGCTAAGCATACAACTGCTGCTACATTGGCTGCAGCCCTACTAGTAGGCGGGGGATATCAAACATTTGCTAAAGGAAATGACAGCAAAGACTTTAATAATAGCTACGGCATTTCGCATATTACTCGCGATAATATGGTGAAAATTCCACAGCAGCAAAACAGTGATCAGTTTAAAGTTCCTGCTTTTGATGAATCAACTATTAAAAACATTGCTTCTGCTAAAGGAAAAGATGCATCGGGAAATACAATTGACTTAGATGTATGGGACAGCTGGCCATTACAAAATGCTGATGGAACAGTAGCGACTTATCATGGATATCAAATTGTGTTTGCTTTAGCAGGTGATCCAAAAGATTCGAATGACACGTCTGTTTATCTTTTCTATAAAAAAGCTGGAGACAAATCAATTGACAGCTGGAAAAACGCTGGAAGAGTGTTTAAAGACAGCGATAAATTCGTTCCGAATGACCCGCATCTTAAAAATCAAACACAAGAATGGTCTGGTTCTGCCACGTTAACAAAAGATGGTAAAGTTCGTTTATTCTACACGGATTATTCAGGTAAACAATACGGAAAACAAACGTTAACGACAGCTCAAGTAAACATGTCTCAGCCAAACGATAATACGTTAAAAGTTGACGGAGTAGAAGATTACAAGTCAATCTTTGACGGTGACGGAAAGATTTATCAAACGGTTCAGCAGTTTATTGATGAAGGCGGTTATGACACAGGGGATAACCATACGCTAAGAGATCCTCATTACATAGAAGACAACGGACATAAGTACCTTGTTTTCGAAGCTAACACTGGAACAGAAGATGGCTACCAAGGCGAAGACTCTCTATATAACAGAGCATACTACGGAGGAAACAATCCTTTCTTCCAATCTGAAAAGAAAAAGCTTCTTGAAGGGTCTAATAAAGAAAAAGCTTCTTTAGCAAACGGGGCGTTGGGCATTATTGAGTTAAATGATGACTATACGCTCAAAAAAGTAATGAAGCCGCTTATTACATCAAACACAGTTACAGACGAAATTGAACGTGCAAACATTTTCAAAAAAGATGGAAAATGGTACTTGTTCACCGATTCTCGCGGATCTAAAATGACGATTGATGGAATCGGACAAGATGACGTTTATATGCTAGGCTATGTTTCAAATACGTTAACAGGAAAATACAAGCCTTTAAATGATACAGGATTAATTCTTCACATGAATTTAGATCCTAAAGATAAAACATTTACGTATTCTCACTTTGCCGTACCGCAAACAAAAGGTAATAATGTCGTTATTACAAGCTACATGACAAACAGAGGCTTTTATGAAGACAACCACTCTACATTTGCACCAAGCTTCTTAGTAAATATTGACGGTTCAAAAACATCTGTTGTAAAAGATAGTGTTCTTGAGCAAGGTCAGTTAACAGTAGATGAAGACTGAGCACTTTGCAATAGCAACAAAAGAAAATGGTGATTGTAATCACCATTTTCTTTTGTTTTATTCGATGTAGACAAAAAAGAGAAAGGTGGGGTTTTTTTGAAGAAAAAAGGTGCTTATAAATGGATAACGCTTGCCGTTCTTTTAGTTGTAATAGCCGGACTCATTATAGCAACCGTATCCAAAAAAGAGGATACAAAAGACCAAGGAAAAGAAAAAGAGAATAAAAGTGAATCCACTTATCGCCCAGTGTATCACTTTAGTACGCCTGATAAATGGAAAAATGATCCCCAAAAGCCCATTTATTTTGACGGGAAATATCATTACTATTACTTATACAATCATGATTATCCTAAAGGGAACGGGACGGAATGGCGACATGCAACGTCTAAAGATTTGGTTCATTGGAAAGATGAAGGAGTAGCTATTCCAAAGTATACAAATAAAAATGGCGATATATGGTCCGGATCCGTTGTAGAGGATAAAGATAACACAGCAGGCTTTGGTAAAGACGCAATTGTAGCGATTATGACCCAGCCTTCTGCCGATGGACAAAAGCAAGAACAATATATATGGTATAGTACCGATAGAGGAAAAACCTTTAAATCATATAGCAAAAATCCTATTATGCCTAATCCAGGCACCAAAGATTTTAGAGATCCCAAAGTCATATGGGATAATGAACATGACAAGTGGGTTCTCGTCATGTCAGAAGGTGAAAAAATTGGATTTTATGAATCTTCTAATCTAAAGGATTGGACGTATACGGGAGGATTTGTAACTAAAGATATTGCCATTACCGAATGTCCAGATCTTTTTCAAATGAAGGCAGATGACGGGACAGTTAAGTGGGTTCTCGGGACAAGTGCAAATGGAAAAGAAAGCGGAAAGCCAAACACCTATGCTTATTGGACAGGAAATTACGATGGAACAACATTCACTCCCGATATGGACGAGCCACAATGGCTCGATCATGGTTTCGATTGGTACGGAGCAGTCACGTTTGAAGACGGTAAAAATACAGGTTCCTTAGAAAAACGCTACGCTTTTGCATGGATGAACAACTGGGATTATCCAGATAAGACGCCAACGATGAAAGAAGGGTTTAACGGCTTCGATTCAGTAACCCGTGAAATTACGCTTTCAAAACAAGACGACGATCAATACAGCCTGTTATCAAAGCCTGTTGAAGAATTAAATCAGCTAACTGATTCAACAAACTCTCTTGAACAAGTAGAAGTAAACGGAGAGAAAAAGTTAAAGATAAAAGGTGAAGCTTATCAGCTTGATACAGATATTTCATGGTCAGATGCAGAAAATGTAGGCTTACGACTTCGAGAGTCCGCAGATCAAAAGCGGCACATTGATGTGGGCATTTTTGCAAAAGATAACGTCTCGTATGTGAACAGAAGCTATAGCAATCAGCCTGATCAAAGCAAAAAGTATGTGGAAAGCCGTGATTATTTTGATGCAGGCAAGAAAAATGTTCATTTGAAGATATTGGTAGATAAAACAAGCATTGAAGTCTTTATTGATGATGGAAAAACCGTGCATTCTAGCGAGGTGTTTCCGCGTCACAACGACCAAGGAATTACGCTTTTCTCTCAAGGAGGAACGGCTCTCTTTAAAAATATAGAAATCAAACATCTTCGCTCCATTCAGTAATTTCCCTACTTTTAAAAAGAAAGAGCAGAATATCGCCTTATTGCGGTTTAGGACTAGGTAGAAAGGGTACATGTCTACTAACAGCAAATGAAAGGGTGTTTATTCAAATGGAAGAGAAAATGAGACAACTAATAGAGGGACTTAATACCGATTTAGCGGGTGAATATTCGGCGGTTATTCAGTACACTTACTATGCGTCTACAGTAACCGGCCTAGAATATCAAATTTTAAAACCTTTCTTTGAAGGAGAAATTCCTGACGAGCAAGGACACGCCCTTTATTTATCAGAAAAAATCAAAAACCTTGGCGGTGAACCAACAACAAAGCCGGCTGAGGTGAAGCACGTTTCAAACGTGACGGAAATGCTTAAAGAAGCGAGCAAGGCTGAAAAAGAAACTATCCAGCGCTACGAAGAGCGTAAAAAGCAAGCCGAAGAGTTAGGGTTAACAGAGCTTGTTGTAAAGCTTGAAGATATGATTGCAGATGAAACAAATCATATGGAAGAAATGGAACGTTTATTAAAAGATCCCCGACTAAGCTAATCATACAAAATTACAAAAAAGCATCCCGTAATACCTGTTACGGGATGCTTTTTTGCAATTTAAAAAGGAAATAAAACATCATGTAAGCATGTTTCTATCAATGAGAGGAAAGTCATATTTTTGAAATTATCTATCGCTTTGAAAAAATTTATAGTAAAATAATTATTTGGCTGCATATGGCAGCAACTATATGCGGGGCATCACATACATATAAAGGTTAAAAGGGTATCCGTATATTGAAACCGCTTTTATCTTCTATAAGAAAAACCATGGTATGCCCGCAGTTGCAAGGAGAGAGAAAGATGAGGAAACGAATCATGACAGCGCTGCTGCTTGTCACTGTTTTAGCTGCAATGGAAGGAACCATTGTCAGTACGGCTGTTCCAAGAATTACAAGTGATTTGTCGGGCATTGAGCTAGTTAGCTGGGTATATGCCATTTATATGCTGACAACTGCTGTATCTACACCTATATACGGAAAGTTAGCGGATCTATTCGGCCGCAAAAAAGTTATGCTTGTTGGAATCATTATTTTCTTAATCGGATCGATACTTTGCGGACTTAGCTTTTCGATGCAGCAATTAATTGTCTATAGAGCTATCCAAGGGCTGGGCGCCGGGGTCGTTATGCCGCTTACAATGATTATTATTGGCGACTTGTATGAAGAAGCAAAAGAAAGAGCCAAAGCGCAAGGGTGGATTAGCGCAGTTTGGGGAGTTTCGGGAGTTCTCGGGCCTCTTCTTGGGGGATTCTTAGTGGATACGCTGTCTTGGCGCTATATTTTCTTTTTAAATATACCGTTTGGACTAATGGCTTTTTTTGTTCTTTTAGTAAACTATAAAGAAGAAGTGGTAAAAGAAAAACGCTATATCGATTATATTGGAGCGGTGACGTTTTCAGTGGGAACAATTGCGTTTTTATATGCGCTTTTAACCGGAAGTCAGCATCAAAACTGGGGAGATCTCACCATTATAGGGTTATTTGTTCTAGCTGTTCTAACATTCATTGGCTTTATTTATATAGAAAAGAAATCTCCCGAACCTCTTATCCCGCTTGAACTGTTTTCCATTCGA
The DNA here is from genome assembly GCF_042787905.1 of Priestia sp. YIM B13551. NCBI lineage: Bacteria > Bacillati > Bacillota > Bacilli > Caryophanales > Bacillaceae > Priestia > Priestia sp. YIM B13551. The sequence goes on along the minus strand of NZ_JBHZOX010000001.1, from coordinate 1,371,243 downwards.
AGTGTATCTGTTATAAACTTATTAACACTTCTTGTGGGATCAGTAGTTATTAGTATTACGGTCTACCTTCCAATTTGGAGTCAAGGAGTGCTGGGGAAAAGTGCAACCGCTGCTGGTTTTGTATTAATGCCTATGCCAGTATGCTGGACAATTGGTTCACTGCTTTCAGGGAATTTAGTAGGGCGTCTTAAAACGCACTCCATCCTTACGCTGGGCACGGCAATTGGAAGTACGGCTTGTTTTATGCTGTTTTTAGTTTCCACCCACTCACCCGTATTTTTAATTTATGTAGCCGTTGGGGTCCTTGGGTTAGGAATGGGTATTATTACGCCTATTTTTATGCTAGTTATTCAATCAGCGGTCCCGGCTAGCAAAAGAGGAGTAGCGGTGGCTCTTAATACGTTTACAAATACATTTAGTCAAACGCTAGGTTCTGCGGTGTTTGGTACAATCTTTAACTTAGTGACACTTTCACAAGCAAAGAAATTAGGGCAAGAAAATTTAAATGCTTCGTTTGAGACAGGTGGAGTACCAGCAGAAGAACTGTCAAAGCTGCATGAAATTCTTGCATCGGGTGTTCACATTATTTACAGTGGAACGTTTTTAGCTGCATTACTAAGCTTTGCTGTTTCATGCTTATTAGTAAAAAACGAACATAAAAAAATAAAGACCATATCTATGCAAAAGTAACGGAAGAGGCTGTTACAAAAGTATTTTAGTTGAAGGACCATCCGAACGGGTTTGATTAAGAACCAAACTCGTTCGGATTTTTTTATGGGTATGGTGAATGTAGGTCTCATGTATGTGGCTGCTTCTAGCTGTTGATTGGATTGATTTCGTTATATATCAGTCTCTTCCTTAAAAGAATTATCAAAGAAAGAAAATAAAAAAGATATTGTCTGATAACGTTCCCGTAAACTCATTCATAATAAGAAAGATTCTTATCAATGCAGAAAATTTTTTATTTTTTGTTTTTTTAGTATGGACATTTACCTAGTTGTTTATTATTATGAATTCTATAAGCATTGAATTTTAAACGCTTTCAAAAGAAACATTTGTCTTTCTCAGGAATACACTTGATTTTTAACTCATATACTGTAAGTGCTTAGATTAATCTTTTAATGGGGAAAAGAGAAGTTTATAAGACGTGTTGAACAACAATGAGGGGGTATGGAAGATGACAAGCAGACGTTTAAAAGAATTCTTGAATAATAATTTAGAAGATTTAAAAGATAAAGGATTATACAATGTCATTAATCCGGTAGAGGGGCCAAACGGACCTGTGATTCAAATTGAGGGAAAGCAATTAATTAATTTATCATCCAACAATTATTTGGGTCTTGCTACAAACGAGAGGCTTATTAATGCGTGCAACGAAGCCACTGAAAAATACGGAGTGGGGGCTGGAGCTGTCCGAACGATTAATGGAACTCTAGATATTCATATTAAGCTAGAGGAAAAGCTAGCCGAGTTTAAGCATACAGAAGCAGCTATAGCTTATCAGTCTGGCTTTAACTGTAATATGGCAGCCATCTCCGCGGTTATGGATAAACATGATGCGATTTTATCAGATGAGCTGAATCACGCTTCAATTATTGACGGATGCCGGCTATCAAAAGCAAAAATTATTCCTTTTAAGCATTCAGATATGGAAGATCTTCGTGCAAAAGCAGGCGAAGCACAAAAATCCGGTTTATATAATAAAATAATGGTAATTACCGATGGTGTATTCTCAATGGATGGAGACATTGCTAAGCTTCCGGAAATTGTAGAAATCGCAGAGGAATTTGACTTAATCACATACGTAGATGATGCTCACGGGTCGGGCGTATTAGGGAACGGCATGGGCACAGTCAAACATTTTGGCTTATCTGAAAAAGTAGACTTCCAGATTGGAACATTATCAAAAGCGATTGGAGCTGTAGGTGGGTACGTGGCCGGAAAAAAAGACTTAATCGACTGGTTAAAAGTAAGAAGTCGTCCGTTTTTGTTTTCGACTGCTATTACACCAGGCACGGCTGCTGCCTGTATGAAAGCAATTGAAATCCTAAGCACAAGCACAGAACTACAGCAGCAAATGTGGGAAAACAGCCGGTATTTAAAGCAAGGATTAAAAGAACTAGGCTTTAACATTGGAGAAAGTGAAACACCTATCACTCCGTGCATCATAGGAGATGAAAACCAAACGCAGATTTTTAGTGAGAGATTAATAGAAGAAGGGGTATACGCTAAATCAATTGTTTTCCCAACCGTTCCAAGAGGGACAGGACGCGTTCGCAATATGCCGACGGCTGCTCATACGAAAGAAATGTTAGATGAAGCACTTCGTATCTACAAAAAGGTAGGCAAGGAAATGAAATTAATCTAAACGTTTAATCTAGGCAGTACACGAGGAGGATATTGACATGAAAAAAGTATTAATAACGGGTTCTTTAGGGCAAATCGGTTCTGAGTTAACGACGAAAATGAGAGAGATATATGGTTCAGAAAATATTATTGCCACTGATATTCGCAAAACGACGAGCGATGTCGTGACTTCAGGTCCATTCGAGATTTTAGATGTAACGGATCAGACTGCGTTATTTACGATCGCTAAAAAGCATAAAGTTGATACGATTATTCACTTGGCTGCGCTGTTATCAGCGACAGCCGAGCAAAAACCGCTTCTAGCTTGGAATCTAAATATGGGCGGATTAGTAAACGCGCTCGAAGCAGCACGTGAGCTTCAGTGTCAATTTTTCACTCCAAGTTCAATTGGTGCATTTGGTCCAACGACTCCAAAAGACTGGACGCCGCAGGATACAATTCAACGTCCTACCACGATGTATGGTGTTAATAAAGTAGCGGGTGAATTACTTTGCGATTACTACCACCATAAATTCGGAGTAGATACACGAGGGCTACGTTTTCCAGGCTTAATTTCATACGTAACGCCTCCGGGTGGAGGAACAACGGACTACGCTGTTGAGATTTATTATGAAGCCGTTAAGCATAAGCGATATACCTCTTATATTGACAAAGGAACATATATGGATATGATGTATATGCCTGATGCATTAAATGCTGTTATCCAACTAATGGAAGCAGACGGTTCTAAGCTGAAGCACCGAAATTCATTTAACGTTTCTGCCATGAGCTTTGATCCAGAACAAATGGCGACTGAAATCAGAAAAACGATTCCGGAATTTGTGCTGAATTACCAAGTAGATCCTGTTCGACAAGCAATTGCTGAAAGCTGGCCTAACCATATAGATTCCAGCTGTGCGATGGAAGAGTGGGGATTTAAAGCAGAATATAACCTAGAAAAAATGACGAGAGAGATGCTGGGAAAGTTAAAAGTTGAATCACAGCTTGTCTTAACGTAAGTAGAGAAAAATGATTTATTCCTTAGAAATAAAGTAAGCGCTTACTAAACGGTGGGTTACTTATTTATGCAAATTCTACTTCGTAACAGTGGTGGACAGTACACATAGATCTCCTAACCCTTTAAGTGAGCGCTCGTTCGTTGAATAATCAGCACCCTTTTAGGTACCGTCTGTTAAAATAATAAGGGGATAGAAGGGAGGGAATGACAGTTGAGCAATAAATTTCAACAAGTTAATGATTTTTCAATGGGAAGATTAACATCTTTACTCGTTCTTTTACATAATACGGAACTAGCTGAAGGTATTGAAAAGGAAATCAATGAGAGAGGATACAGCTACACAGTAGGAAAAGTGGGAGCGATGGAGCTGTCTAAAGTCGTGGCGGCAATTGAAACGAGCGCCAAGACAAATAAAATTATTAATGCCCAGTCGTACCGGGAAGTTCACGCTCTTTATCATGCTATACTTGAAGCCATTCAAGGAGTTAGTCGAGGAACGCTGCAGCTGGGTGATATTTTACGGACGGTCGGACTCACATTTTCAATCGTACGAGGAAAAATTGAGTTTTCAGGATCAAGCGACGAATGGATTAGCGTTTGTGTGTATGGAACGATAGGTGCGCCTAAAAAAGGTTTTGAACATGATACATTAGGCTTTGGTTTTAACCATATTTAAAAAATAATGAACGAAATAGTATGAATGTAAAAAGTGAGAGATGTACATAGCTGCTTTAAAGAAGATATTTTTCTTATTGAAAGGTTCTGTGCGGCGTGTTAACATAATGATTAATATAATAACTGCCTTTAAGACGGTCCAGAGAGGCCGAAAAGGACGGATCACTTATTTACTGCTTCTATGCCTATCTGTGCCCTTTTGCCCTCTGCGACAAAAGGGCTTTTATGTGTTACTTACCTCTTTTAAACGAAGTCCAGAGAGGCTTCAAAAGAGAATGGAGATATGTTATTTATCCATTCCTTCAAAAAAGAAAGAGCGTTGATACAGAAAGAATACACTGGAGGGTGGAACAACATGAATTATCGTAACAAGACAGTTGTAGCATCAGTAGCAGGTTTGACGTTAGAAGGGATGGACGTTATGTTTATCTCGTTTGCTATGTCAATGATTATTGCTGAATTTCACATTGATTTAGCAACAGGTGGACTTATTTCTTCTATTACGAATATAGGAATGCTGATAGGTGGAGTCATCTTCGGAATTTTAGCAGATAAATTTGGAAGAGTGCGGGTTTTTACCTACACGGTTCTTCTATTTGCAGTCGGAACGGCATTGACAGGTTTTGCAGCAAATGTTGAACAAGTGTATGCTTCGCGATTTATTGCCGGAATTGGGGCTGGAGGAGAGTACGGGATCGGTATGGCTCTTGTAGCAGAAGCGTGGCCGAAACATAAGCAAGGACGAGCTTCATCCTATGTTAGTATTGGCGCACAATTTGGAGTGATCCTTGCGGCGCTTTTAAGTTCTCTGATCCTGCCGATTTTCGGATGGAGAGCTCTGTTTTTTGTCGGAATTATCCCCGTCATTTTTGCTTTTATCGTACGAAAAAATTTAAACGAATCTCCTGAGTGGCTACAAGCTCAAAAAGAGAAAACAGCGGTTGTTAAAAATAATGGTAAGCTTCGTCAATTATTCGCTACGCCTAGGACGGCGATGACGACTATTTCGCTGGCAGTGATGGCTACAGTTCAAATTGCAGGCTATAACGGACTCATGATATGGCTTCCGTCTATGCTTCAGCAATCACAAGGCCTCTCTGTTTCAAGTTCAGCTCTTTGGACAATCAGTACAGCCGTTGGAATGATTATAGGCATGCTAACATTTGGTCAATTTATGGATCGTTTTGGTTCGAAACGTACTTTTGGAATCTTTCTTCTCGCTTCAGCTTGTGCGGTATTTTTATACTCGTATGCCGAAGGAAGTGCAGGGCTGCTTATAGGAGGAGCTGTAGTCGGATTTTTCTCAAACGGAATGTTCGCGGGATACGGAGCATTGATCAGCAGCCACTATTCAGTAGAAGTGCGCAGCACTGCAACGAACACTATTTTTAACTTTGGGCGAGCGTTGGGAGGGTTATCACCCATTCTTGTCGGCTATCTTTTGCAAAGCTATGATATGACAGTAGCGATGACGTACTTGGCGGGGCTGTACTGTATTTCGTTTATTTTTATGGTAAGTCTTAAAAGAACGGGAGAAAAGAAAGTGAAACAAATGAACGCTCAATCTGTTCTTTAAAATAAAAGACAGATTCTATGCTTTTCTGGAAAAACCGCGCTTACTCAAAAGGGCGGTTTTTTTGAGTGTATAAAAAATAAGTTCAGGTGTTATATGGTTGTTTCTTTCGGAGATGCTTTATTAACAATGACACATTATCTATAAAAATATTTATGGATAAGCAGATATTTTCTAATTTGTATTATAGTAATTCCTCTTTTACAATATAGTGTGTAAGGCGGAAACAGAAAATACTATCTTTATTTACAGGAGGACGTTACTATGTCTAAACATATATTAATGGTCGTAACAACGGCTGACAAAATGAAAGAAAATCATCCAACAGGCCTTTGGCTTTCAGAATTTGGTGAAGCGTACGTAGAGTTCGAAAAAGCTGGATTTACGATTACGGTAGCAAGTCCTCTAGGAGGAAAAGCGCCGGTGGATGCTCGCAGCCTTGAAGGGGAGACTTCTCAAGAAATCTTAAATACAGCTAAGCATCTAGAGAATACCCTAAAACTTGATACAATTACAGACAGTGCTAAATTCGATGCTGTTTTCTTACCAGGCGGTCACGGCACAATGTTTGATCTGCCAGATAATCAAACGCTCCATGCTTTAATTCGTGAACTATACGAAGGAGACAAAGTAGTAGCCGCTGTATGCCACGGACCCGCAGGCTTAGTAGGTGTTACATTATCAGATGAAAAGCCGTTGGTCGAAGGAAAAGATGTCGCTGCGTTTACAGATGATGAAGAACGTGAAACAACATTGGACCGCTTCATGCCGTTTCTTTTGGAAACACGTCTGCGTGAACTTGGGGCAAATGTAGTAGCTGCTCCAAACTGGACAGATAATGTACAAGCAGATGGCAACCTAATAACAGGTCAAAATCCTCAGTCAACAATCAGTGTAGCAAAAGCAGTCGTAAAGCAATTATTGAAATAAGATGTAAAAAAGCCTGTAGGCTTATAGCCTACAGGCTTTTTTATCAACAGCATCAAGAAAGACCGCTGTAGATAACATGGATGTTTTGCTGTCTTGGACTAGAGAAATCAATCATCATACAAAAAATATGATGGTCAGTGTAATAAATACAAAAAGAGGGAAGCTTTTTATAGGAAATATTTTTTAAAGAAATGAGGAAAAACGATGTCAGAAATTATTATTAACGCCATTTTGAAAGCCAAGCCAGGAAAAGAAGAAGAGCTTCGATCAGAGTTAGTAAAAGTTATTGAACCATCAAGAGGAGAAAAAGGATGTATTCAATACACTCTCCACCAGGATACAGAAAAAGCAGGCACATTTGTTTTTTATGAGAAATGGGAAAGCAAAAAAGATATTGAGGCTCACATTGAAACACCTCACTATCAACAATACAGACAGCAAACAGAACCGTTAATTGAAAGCAGAGTGGTACATCGTTTACAAGAAGTACGTTAATACAAAAGAGGGGAAAACAAAAGTGTTTTAGTTAAAGGAAGATCCGAACGAGGAACCGAGATTCTTGACGTAGAATCAAACTCGTTGGGATTTTTTTGTGGTTATGGTGAATATAGGTTCCATTTAGTGAGACCACGCAGGAGCGTAAGCGATGAGGAGGCTCATCGACCGTCCGCGGAAAGCGAAGGCTTGCACGGAAATCAACAGGGGTATAACAAATAATCCATACTAGCTCCTTTATCCCAATTGTTCAGCTTTAGATGGGATTGATTTCGTTATGACTCAATCTCTGTTTGTTATAAAGAACTAAAAAGCTTCAGGGGGAAAATAATTTCAGCTGCGAAAAGCGGATTGGAAAAGGGATAAGGCAGTGAAAGAAACAAAAATAATAGAAGCGGTGTTTGAGAAGCAGACAGGCGGGTAGATAAAAACTAGATGACATAGTTCAACAATTAACAAACTAAAAGTAACAAACTAAAAGGAGAGATCAAATCAATGCGTACAAATTTAAAACACTTCATTAACGGAGAATGGATTGAATCAACAGGAAACGAAACGTCAGATGTGATCAATCCTGCTACTGAAAAATCAATTGGTAAAATTAGTTTAGGTACAAAAGAAGATCTAGATAAAGCCGTGGCAGCAGCTAAAGCAGCTCTTCCCACATTTTCAAGAACAACAAAAGAAGAGCGAATTAAAATGCTTCGCAATATTGCAAAAGGATATGAAAAGCGTAAACAGGAGCTTATTGAAGTTATGACTGAAGAGCTTGGCGCTCCTTTAAAGATTTCAGAAGAAGTTCACTATGAAATGGGACTTAGCCACTTTAAAGAAGCAGCTAATGCACTTGAAGATTACACATTTGAAAAAGATCATGGAAGCTACAAGGTCGTGAAGGAGTCTATTGGAGTAAGCGGACTTATTACCCCATGGAACTTCCCAACAAATCAGACGTCTACTAAAATTGCAGGAGCTATCGCAGCAGGAAGTCCAATGGTATTAAAACCATCAGAACTTACACCGTATGCAGCGATGATATTAGCAGAGATCATTGATGAAGCTGGTGTACCAAAAGGTGCCTTTAACCTTGTAAACGGAACAGGAAGCACAATCGGTGACGGTATTAGTTCTCACCCGGACATTGATTTTGTATCATTTACAGGATCAGGTGCTGTAGGCGAAAAAATTATGCAAAATGCGGCTAAAACAATCAAAAAAGTAGCGCTTGAGCTAGGCGGGAAATCACCGCTAGTTGTATTAGAGGATGCGGATGTAGAAGAAGCGGCTAAAATAGCAGTTTCACACATTGCAATGAATACAGGGCAAGTATGTACGGCAGCAACGCGCATTATCATTCCTGCCTCTATGAAAGAAAAATTTGAAGAAGCAGTGAAGAAGGTTCTACCATCATTCCCAGTTGGTGATCCATTAAATAAAGACAACGTAACTGGACCGCTCGTAGCGGAAAAACAGTGGGATCGCGTACAGGATTATATTAAAAAAGGAATGGACGAAGGTGCAAAACTTCTTACTGGCGGAACGGGCAAACCAGACGGCTTAGAGACAGGATACTTTGTTAAACCCACAGTCTTTACCGACGTTTCAAATGATATGGTTATTGCACAAGAAGAAATCTTTGGACCTGTAACAACTATTATTACGTATAATGATCTAGAGCAAGCTCTTGAAATTGCAAATGATACAATTTATGGACTTGCAGGCTATGCGGTCGGAAAAGACCAAGAAACACTTGACTATGTTGCTAAAAATATTAGAGCTGGTCAAATCATCGTCAACGATGCCGAGCAAGACAGAGCTGCACCATTCGGTGGATTTAAGCAATCTGGTATTGGACGCGAGTGGGGAGCATTTGGTATCGAAGAATATCTAGAGCCAAAAGCGATCATGGGCGTTAAAGTTCCGGCAAAAGTATAATTGGTGTAAAAAAAGAAAGGAGTTTTTCTCCTTTCTTTTTTTATGGATACATAAAAGAAAGCCAGTTAAAGAAAGAATAACGAAAGCAAAGGTGGATAGCATAAACGTGTATCACGTATACGAAGTGACACGTTAAAGGAGGGAATTATAAATTGAATAGAGAGATGCACGGAAGTTCATCAACGGAAAGTTTCATTCCCATGAGCTCTATAGCCAGTGGAAAAGGAGTCGAAGTGGCGCCGGATATCTACAGCTACACTACACAGATTGTTAACGTATGTTTTATAGGAAATCCAGACAAAGAAAATAGTTTTGTACTTGTGGATGCGGGAATGCCTAATTCGGCTTCTATGATTATCAAAGAGGCAGAAGAAAGGTTTGGAAAAGAAAAAAAACCAAAAGCAATTATTCTTACACATGCACATTTTGATCATATTGGATCTATTATTGAACTAGTGGAGAAGTGGAATATACCGGTATATGCACATCCACTTGAACTTCCATATGTGACGGGTAAAAAAAATTATCCTACACCAGATGGTACAGTGGAAGGCGGGCTCGTGGCAAAGCTTTCTCCACTATTTCCAACGGAAGCCATTGATTTAGGCTCTCACGTGCAAGCTTTACCAGCCGACGGCTCCGTACCTCATATGCCGGAATGGGAATGGATTCACACCCCTGGTCATTCTCCAGGACATATTTCTCTTTTTAGAAAGCAGGATCTGGCGCTTATCGCAGGAGATGCTTTTGTTACCACTAAGCAAGAATATTTACTGGATGTACTAGAGCAAGAATTGGAAATTAGTGGACCTCCTCGTTATTTAACTACGGACTGGGCATCTGCCAAAAGATCAGTTGAAGTGCTTCAGTCACTTTATCCATCTGTGGCGGTGACCGGACATGGAAAACCAGTTTCCGGAGAATGGCTTTCAACTAATTTATTGAAGCTTACGAAGAATTTCGATGAAATTGCTCGTCCTGATTACGGAAAGTATGTATAAGGCTAAAGAAAAAATGATACTCTTTACGCAGCTCTTAAAAGCTGCAGGTGAAGATCAAAAGCTCTACGAACTCAGTGAGTTCGTAGAGCTTTTTTAGTTTTTCGTATAAAAGTGAAAAAAGGTGGTTATTATCCTTATTAAAAATTTTGTTGAATAGCCTGCTGCGCTTCACGTAAATGTCTTAAGTGTTCTTCCATTCGTCTTAATTCTTTATCACCAGACGCCGCTTCTTTTTGTTCATTAATTTGCTGCTGAACCATATTCAAATGCATTTGAGCTTTTTGAAAATTGGCTGCATCCAAATTCATCTGCCCTTGATAAACAGCCTGTTCAGCTAATTGTAATGCTTCTTTAATATGAGTGTATGAATTCATGCTTCTCATCCTTCTGTATAGTATTTACAGTTAACATGCGCTGGTTTTTCGTAGCTATACAAAAGGATTTAGAAATAAAATAAAAATTACGTAGTACAAGCTAAGCAGGCTGCATACATTTATCATAGTTCAATTTATAAAACCTCAGAAGCAGGGAGGGATGCATGTGGGAGCTTTTTTCAGCTATATGTTATTAGGGCTATCGTTAGCCGCACCAATCGGTCCAATTAACGCCGCTCAGCTTGATAAAGGAATCAAAAATGGTTTTTTACATGCTTGGTTCTTAGGGATAGGAGCAACATCGGTTGACGCTCTTTATATGCTTGTGGTTTATTTTGGGTCCGTTCATTTTTTAAGCAGCGATTTTATGAAAACGTTTCTTTTTTCGTTTGGATGTTTCGTATTAATTTATACCGGTATTGAAGGGTTAATGAGCACAGGGAAAATTACACAGCATCGGAACGCAAAAGGAGATTCGGTATTAAAGTGTTTTTTTTCAGGTTTTTTAATTTCATTAACAAACCCGCTTACTATTCTTTTTTGGCTTGGTATTTATGGCTCTGTTTTAGCCAAAACAGCTAATACATACGAAACAGAACAGCTCATTTTATACAGCTGTGCTATTTTTACAGGGATTTTATGCTGGGATATTGCTATGGCAGCTTTAGCAAGCACTTTTCGAAGGTACTTAGCAGCGACATTTTTGACTGCAGTTTCCGTTATATCCGGCCTTTCTCTAATAGGATTTGGTATATATTTCGGCTGGCAAGCTGTACAGCAATTCATTATTTAAAAGGGGAGAAAGCAGAACTAAATTTAAAGCGTTTTCTATCTGCTGAAAAATAGTAGAAAGCTGCCTCTTTTTACGCATAAATTTTTCAAACTATCACACACTACATCGAGGTGTAAGGAGTGATAGTATGAAAAAGAAAATAGGCTGCGGAAGTCAGGTTGAAGGGAAATTAAAATGGTGGCAGCTGTCTTTAATCGGAGTAGGGTGCATAATCGGTACAGGCTATTTTTTAGGATCAAGTATTGCAATAAAAGCCACGGGTCCCTCTGTATTAATTGCTTTTTTACTAGCAGCAGTATGTACATTTATTGTATTTGACGCTCTGGCTAAAATGAGTGCTCAAGATCCTCAAAAAGGTTCGTTTCGCTCCTATGCTAAAAAAGCTTATGGAAGATGGGCAGGATTTAGCAGCGGATGGGTGTACTGGAGTTCAGAGATGCTGATCATGGGGAGTCAGCTCACGGCTTTATCTCTTTTTACACGTTTTTGGTTTGACGGTATTCCACTGTGGGTCTTTGCCTCTATTTATGCTGTTTTAGGCATTGCTGTTGTATTAATCGGAACAAAAGGCTTTGAACGAATGGAAAATGTATTTGCTGTTACAAAAGTGGCTGCCATTTTAATGTTTATTGTATTAGCTAGTCTCGCTTTATTTGGATTTCTTGACCAAGGTGCCAAACAAGGATTGCCGCGAACGATAAGTGAAGTACTTCCTCACGGGTTTTTAGGTTTATGGGGCGCTTTGCTTTATGCCTTTTATGCTTTCGGCGGCATCGAAGTCATGGGGATCATGACGGTTCGTTTAGAAAAAAAAGAAGACGCACCGAAAGCGGGAAGAAGTATGCTTATTCTCCTTGGAATTATTTATATTGTTTCACTGAGTTTAGCTATTTTAATTGTGCCATTTCATGATTTTCATGGAAATCAAAGTCCATTTATAACGGCTTTAGAAACATACCATCTTCCATTTTTTCCTCATGTTTTTAATGGAGCAATGATTGTTGCTGGGTTTTCAACAATGTCGGCGTCTTTTTTTTCTGTAACAACAATGATTGTCACTCTTTCAGAAGATGGAGATGCTCCTGCATTGTTTTCAAAACAAAAAAAGAAAAAGCTGCAATTTCCTTTACCGGCTTTACTTTTAACAACAGCGGGATTAGTTGTTTCTATTGTTCTTTCCTTGCTATTGCCCGGGAAAATTTATGAGTACATTACAACAGCAGCGGGACTGATGCTGATTTATAACTGGTTCTTTATTTTAATTTCTTTTCATCGCTTAATCAAACAAACCGTTTGGGATAAAGTAAAACAAGCTGTTGGCCTCTTATTAATCCTGCTTGCAGTAAGCGGTACGCTGTTAGAATCTGCAAGCAGGCCAGGTTTCTTTGCAAGCTTAGGCTTTTTAATTGTTATAAGCCTCGTTATTTTAAAACTGCGCCATAAGTGGAAAGAAGAAGAAGCCACTAGCTAACATATATTTAATCTTTATGAGGGACACTATGCACGTTGTACAATTACAAAAATAAAAGGTGGTTATGATTATGCCAAAAAACAAGCAGACTCCTTCTTCACAAGTAGATCAAAAACAAATAGTAGATGACAAAGCAAAAGCGCTACGAGAAAATAATTATGAAGATGGTCATATTCGCAAGATAACTCAAAGCGGAGCAGACGGCCAATAATAAAAAAAAGACGCGTTCGCGTCTTTTTTTGTTGAAGTGTATCCTTACCAACGATGAGCTTTTGCATTACTTCGCAAGATGATGTTCGTTTGAGACATCTCTGTATGTCCATTTACTTGGGACTTTGAACGCTTCGGTCTCGTCCAGTTGTGGCGGAATAGTTCTGAATGCTGATCTACTTGATTTTTATCATTCATCATAATCACCTCAAGGATAGGATACTTTCACAAGATATTCACGGTGAAATATCTCTCTTATAGAATGGGATAAAAAAGAAGAAATACACCTAACACTTTTAACCATACATATAAAGGGAGTGCCTATTCATAAACTATAAAGGGCAACTTCTAACTTTGGGCTAAGCTTCGGATTTATAAAGTAAAACTGCCTTAGTGGGGACTAAGGCAGTTTTACTTGAGTAATCAAACTTCAATAATGATGGGAAGGATCATAGGTCTTCTTTTGGTTTGGTTATATAAAAATTGGCCAAGCGTTGTCTTGATTTCTTTTTTCATAATGCTCCATTGGTGAACATGAGTTTTTTGTAATTGATTTACAATTTTAGTCACTTGTCGATTAACATCTTTCAATAACTGCTCTGAATCTCTTGTATAAACAAAGCCTCGTGAAATGGTATCTGGACCAGACACAATTTTCCCTTCCGCTTTATTCAGAGTAACAACAATAACCAGCATACCATCTTCTGAAAGCTGTTTGCGGTCACGTAAAATCGCGTTGCCAACATCTCCAATGCCAAACCCATCTACATATACATTGCCTGCAGGGATTTTTCTTGTTTGAACAGCTGTTCCGCCCTTGATGTCAACAATATCACCGTTATTTATAATAAAAATGTTCTCTTTTTCCACCCCTACAGATTCTGCTAATAAGCTGTGGTGATGAAGCATTCGAAACTCACCGTGAATCGGGATAAAGTACTTTGGTTTCATCAATGTAGCCATTAATTTCAGTTCTTCTTGATAGCCATGTCCTGATACGTGCATACCTGTTGCGCTTCCTGAACCATAAATCACATGAGCCCCGAGTGTGAAAAGACTGTCGACAATACGAGAGATATTACGTTCATTGCCAGGAATAGGCCCTGCTGATAAAATGACCGTGTCTTCAGGAAGAATCTCTACTTGTCGATGATTTCCGCTGGCTAATCTAGATAGAGCGGCCATCGGCTCGCCTTGGCTTCCAGTGCAGAGAATAGCGACTTGTTCAGGCGCAAGTGAATGTACTTCATAAGGTTCAATTAGCATCCCTTCAGGAATGGTTAAATACCCTTTCTCTAACGCAACTGATACAACGTTAACCATGCTTCTTCCTAGCAGCGCAAGTTTTCTGTTCGTTTTAATCGCTGCATCTACAATTTGCTGTACGCGGTTAACATTGGAGGCGAAAGTAGAAATAATTACTTTTCGCTTTGCTTTACGAAAAGCTTCTTCTACATGTTTGCCAACTAGCTTTTCTGAAGGCGTAAATCCAGGGCGTTCAGCATTTGTACTTTCTGATATTAAAGCCAGTACGCCTTCACTGCCGATTTTTGCCATTTTATGAAGATCTGGATATTGGTCGTTAACAGGAGTTAAATCAAACTTAAAATCCCCGGTATGCACAACAGCTCCTTCAGGCGTATGAAAGACAATTCCAAGACAATCTGGAATGCTGTGATTCGTTTTAAAAAAAGAAAGCGGAATATTGCCTAATGTAATTTCTGACTCTTCGTTGATTTCAATAAGCTCCGTCTCTGCAGATAATTGATGTTCCTGGAGTTTAATGTCAATTAATCCAAGGGTAAGGCTTGTTGCATAAATTGGAAGGTTCAACTGTTTTAAAAGATAAGGAATACCTCCAATATGATCTTCATGGCCATGCGTAACAACCAGTGCTCGAACTTTTTCTCGATTCTCTTGCAAGTATGTAATATCAGGTATAATCAAATCAATTCCTAATAAACTTTCATCAGGAAATTTAGAGCCGCAGTCGATTACAATGATGTCATCATCATATTGAACCGCATACATATTTTTTCCTATTTCATTAATGCCGCCTAAAGCAAAAATGGATAGTGTGTTTCTATTTGTACTCAAACTTATTTCCTCCTATATTTTCAAAATGAATATGCAGAATTTCTACTCTTAGTATGAACATTTATTTCTGGTGCATTCTGTTAAATATGGAGATTTTATTTTTTATTCAATTTGAGGGATGCAAGCAAAAAGAAAAGCAGGTCATTTTCCTAATACTACCTCTTATTTTCTTTTTATAACTCCATAAGATATAGATGTTACACATGGAGGTGGATGGAATGAGTAAACAAAATAAAAGCACAAACCAAGGAGTCAGCAGCAGTGCAGCTGCTGTCGATAATGTGAATAAAAGTATTTTATCAAACGATATTCATACAGATGAGCTTCAAAAAGCAAAGGTAAGCCGTCATAACAAATAAAAGATTGACAACAAAAAGAGCAGCTTTGAGCTGCTCTGGATAAAATAGAGATAGGGAAGTGAAAAAACGTGTCAGAAAACAAAAATTCTCAATATAAAGAAGAAAATAAGTCAACTCCTAGTCGCCCTCTTGAATATAAAGAACGCACAAATGAATCACAGAGTACAAGTCAAATGCTGCGCAGCATTCTCGAATATTCGAGTCGATATCGTTAATAAAATTTTACATATAAAACTGTAAGGATACGTGGGCAATATAAAAGTTGAAGCACCGCTTTAATACATAAAAAAGCAAGCAGCCATGCTTGCTTTTTTTATGTATAGCTGTGTACATATTGAAAAAAAATCATACATACGTTATTTTAGATAAACGTATGTATAATGGTAAACCTGTACATGTATTTTTGGGAAAAAATTAAAGTTTGGAGAAAAGAAGTGGGGGATTTTATGAATTTACATGATTTTGTTCATGGAGTAGATCCAACAATAAAGCTAGTTATTGAAGATGAGTTTCCTGGAACGCGGTGTGTAGGCGGAAAGTACGTTCCTAGCACGCATTCTATTTTTTTATATGAAAAAGATATTAAAATACAGTGTCGGCACTTGTTTGGTTCAAATGAGTGTTTAGAATCTTATCAATGGATTATTTTAGCTCACGAATTAGGTCATGCGCTAGATGAAGACCTTTTATCTTTGAGTGCAAAATTTGATCAGACAGAAGATATAGGTCTTTTGTATCAAATTGAATGTAATGCTTGGGAGATAGGAAAGAAATTGATTCCTTTTATTAATTCAGAGCTATTCTCATCCATAAAAGATCAATCGTTAGCCCATTACCATAAAGAGATGGAGAAGATTAGTTAGAAGAAGAAAAGTTCCTGTGGCTTATACTATAAGGAACTTTTCTTCTTCGAGCTGTTTATATACTTCAAATACTAGTTAATTATTACGCTGGCTGCTGCTGGATCTGCCGCCTTTTTTTCCAATTTCCTCGTAAAATTCTTTACCTTGATTTTTGGAAGTAGCTTCTCCGCCTTTTTCACCAATTTCTTGGTAAAACTCTTTGTCATGATTTTTGGAAGTAGCTTTTCCACCTTTTC
This sequence comes from Priestia sp. YIM B13551, assembly GCF_042787905.1. NCBI lineage: Bacteria > Bacillati > Bacillota > Bacilli > Caryophanales > Bacillaceae > Priestia > Priestia sp. YIM B13551. Next base: position 1,354,867 of record NZ_JBHZOX010000001.1, on the reverse strand, counting down.
TTCCTGCTTCTTCACGGCTCATTTTTTCATTCTTTTTATTAGTTGCCATCTTGCATCCCTCCTAATAAATTTGAATTCATAGTCTGTCTTCCCGGTCAAAAAAGGATTAAACTGGTTATTTTATATTTTTTCTAAAAATTAGATTTTTCTCAAAATTATCAGACCACGAAGCCCTGTATAGTAGTATTTATTAAGTTAAAATTAATCTTAAAAAAATTTATATGAAATATGATATGGTTAATAGAAATAAGAAAAAGGAGCTTAGAAACATGTCAAAATATGTAGAAATGGATAACGCATCGCTGCGACAGAAAATACAAGAATACAAAGAATTAATTTGGAGAGTAGGGCCAGGAAGTGAAAGAACTATAGAAGCTGTTCAAGAGATTCAAGGAATGGAAAAAGAGTTAAAAGCACGCAATGCAGAATTTGAAGCTACGGATTGGAAAGCTTTTACTCGGGAAATAAAAGAAAACTACGATTTTACTTATTAAGAAGACACATTCACAATAATGTGATAAGGAAATATGTCTCCAAGTAGAAGGTTTTCTGCTTTCTACTTGGAAACGATAGAAGTAGTATGAAGACGATTAAGAAAAATGATCTAGTATCAGTGAAGCAAGTAATCCAAGTGCAGCAATTAATCCCGTAATAGAACCTCCTTCTTCATAGGCCTCTGGCATCATTGTAGAACCTACCATAGCAATAATACCACCGCCGGCAAAAGCAGCAATAGCAGCCATAAGTGTCTCAGATGCATGGTCTAAAAAAACAAATCCTGTCCATGAACTAAAAGCTGAAATGAACAAAACAGCTGCCCATAGTAAAAAAATTTTCTTTTTAGAGAATCCGCTTTTCACTAGACCGGTCGTACTTGACAGTCCTTCAGGAATATTACTTATAAAAATAGCGATAACTAGAAGCCAGCTAACGGTTGCATTTTCAATTAAGCTAGCTCCAATCATAATGGACTCTGGGATTGCATCCATTACGGTTCCTATAAATATAGCAATTCCAGAACTATTCGCAGCCATTTGTTTGGTAGACCTCTTTCTTTTATTCGCTCCTTGACGTGAAATTAGATAGTCTAAAAAAGTAAAAACGACAGCCCCGGCAAGAAAACCAAGGGAAGTAGCTTTTAAACCACCGTTATGAACCGAGTCTCCAAGCAGCTCATAGGTAGATGCTCCGATTAATACACCTGTCCCAAAAGCCATAATATAACCAATTATCTTTTTGCCGATAGGCAAAAAAACTGCTGCCAAAGCACCAAGAAGGACAGCTGATCCTGAAATGCCGCCCCACATCGCAGCTTGCCACATGAAAAATCCCTCCTCATCTCTATTTTCTATGGATACTTTCCCTAAGAAGAGAAAGAAAAAACGTAAAAGTAGAAGAAAGGAATTTGTTCGATTAAGTAGCGGTTTCATTTCCTTATCTTTAAGAAATAGAGTGTTCCAGCATCCTACGCCTATATTTATTTTTAATATTCATAAAATTTAAATTATACTGAAATAAAAAACTATTTTACTGAGATGATTGATTTAACAAAGGTGAAAGGTTTTGTTGAGTGTTTTTCTGAAAAAAACAATTGTATTTCTGAGGAAAATTTATTATTATAAAATAAGTAATTATACAGTCGAATAGCTAAAAATAGAAAAAATAGTTTAGTTGTAAAGGTACTAGGTAAAAAATGGAAGGTTTTAAAAACGATAGCTGTTCCATCAGACACAAAAAGTATCTTTCCTAACAGAGCTATAACAAGTTTAGGAGGAGGAAATGGAATGGCAGACAAAGAGCTAAAAAGAGGCTTAGAATCCCGTCACATTCAAATGATCGCGCTAGGCGGAACAATTGGCGTTGGATTATTTATGGGATCAGCAAGCACAATTCAGTGGACGGGTCCATCGGTATTACTTGCTTACGCAATCTGCGGAATGTTTATTTTCTTTATCATGCGTGCAATGGGCGAAATGTTGTACATGGAACCAAGTACAGGTTCATTCGCTACATTTGGCCACAAATATATTCATCCATTAGCAGGTTATATGACTGCATGGAGCAACTGGTTTCAATGGGTAATCGTAGGGATGTCCGAAATTATAGCGGTAGGAGCATATATGCAGTACTGGTTCCCGCATCTACCTGCTTGGGTACCAGGTATTATCGCCATGTTGATTTTAGGCGCAGCAAACTTAATTTCAGTGAAATCATTTGGAGAATTTGAATTTTGGTTTGCGATGATTAAGATTGTAACGATTATTTTAATGATTATTGCAGGCCTCGGGTTGATTTTCTTCGGCTTTGGAAATGGCGGAGACGCAATTGGGTTATCAAACCTTTGGGCACACGGCGGCTTCTTTGCAGGCGGATGGTCAGGCTTTTTCTTTGCACTATCTCTTGTTATTGCAGCTTATCAAGGAGTCGAGCTAATTGGTATTACAGCTGGTGAAGCAAAGGATCCTAAAAAAACGTTAACAAGCGCGATTCAAAGCATCATTTGGCGAATCTTAATTTTTTATATTGGAGCAATTTTTGTCATCGTGACGGTGTATCCGTGGAATGAGTTAGATTCTTTAGGAAGTCCATTTGTATCTACATTTGCTAAAGTTGGCGTTACGGCAGCTGCAGGTATTATTAACTTCGTAGTTATTACAGCAGCGATGTCAGGCTGTAACAGTGGAATCTTTAGTGCAGGACGCATGCTTTATACGCTTGGTGTAAACGGTCAAGCACCTAAATTCTTTACAAAAATTTCCCGTAACGGTGTTCCAATTTACAGTACACTTGCTGTTATGATTGGATTAGTAATTGGCGTTATTTTAAACTACATCGCTCCACCGAATGTATTTGTTTATGTATACAGTGCTAGCGTGCTTCCGGGAATGATTCCCTGGTTTATTATTCTTATCAGCCAAATTCGTTTCCGTAAAGCTAAAGGTGCTGAAATGGACAGTCATCCTTTCAAAATGCCTTTTGCGCCTGTAACAAACTATGTAACCATTGCTTTTTTACTAATGGTGCTTGTAGGCATGTGGTTTAATGATGAAACGCGTATTTCACTTATTGTAGGGATTATTTTCCTCGCTCTCGTTGTCATTAGTTTTTACGCATTCGGAATAAATAAGCGTATGATACCCGATACAGAGAACGGTCAAATAAAGAAATAAATATGCTTTTTGATAAGTGAAAGGCAAAACAAAAAAACGGCTGAGAAAAGCCGTTTTTTTGTTTTGTTTAAATGAAAGATACAAGAAAAATGTCATTGAGCGCTGATAGTTTGGATAAACTATATTCGTTCATATAACGTAAAGGGAGCGAATGTTATGAGAAGCCACAGATATATTATTAAAGATTCACTAAAAGCTGATGAAGTTGCCCGAGATTTGGAACTGCAGCTGGATATAAACCGAATGTCGGATGTCAGAATCCTTTCGGTAAATGCACAAAACGAAATACTCGTTCAAATGGAGGAGGAGAACGAAGAAGCAGGAGATGTCATTGATGTATTTATGAAAGAGTATAAAACCGCAGAAATTATTGAATAGCATGTAATTGAGAAGAATATTGAGGGGTTTCGTTGAATAAATAAAAAGAAAACACCTTTACTTTTTATTTAAAAAGGAACGCACGAAGAAAACTTCTTGTTTATCAAGAAGTTTCTTTTGTATCTGAACATTTGTTTGTATAGGTAGGGAGAGGTGATGAAGGTGAAAAGAAATGGTGAGGGTCACGTCTTTTTTATTATTCTCGGAGGCCTGTTTATTTTAATAGGCACACTCTTTGCAAATACTTCCGTTTATTTTCTCATCTCCGGATGGATAGCAGCTGTCTGTTGTTTAGGAATCAGCGCTGTACTAAAGAAAGGAAAAACAAAATCAGTCAGTAAAGAGGAGGAAGAATAATAATTTTTATATAAAGATGGAAAGTAAATATATGAAAAGGAAGAATGGATATCCATTCTTCCTTAAGTCATGGTGTGTATGAAATTGTCTTAGAAACGTCCGCCGCCAAGTTGTTGCTCAGCTAATTGTACAAGACGTTTTGTGATTTCGCCGCCTACTGATCCGTTTGCACGTGCAGTAGTGTCAGCTCCTAAATTTACTCCGAACTCGCTAGCGATTTCATATTTCATTTGATCGATTGCTTGTTCAGCTCCGTATACTAATAATTCATTATTATTGCTGCTTTTGTTGTTTGCCATTGTATTCAACTCCTTTCTGTAACGTTAAGGTGTGAACAAAGGAAGAAGAATATGCAACAAACTGATATTTATTTTATAAAAAACGTATTTTTACGTTGTTTGTCCCTCTAGAAGCTTAACGGGAAGGCAGATTTCACGAGGTATATTGCTGAATTCTCCTTCAATTTCTTTTAGTAAAATATCAATGGCTGTTTGAGCAATCGATTCAATGGGCTGTTGAACTGTAGTTAGACCAGGTAACAAAGTCTGACTGGCCTCCGTTCCGTCATAGCCCACGATTTTTAAATCTCTTGGGATGTTTTTTCCTCTTTTTTGTGCTTCCGCAACTACTAAAGCTGCAAGTAAGTCATCACTTGCAAAAATACCATCTACTTCCGGATGTTCTTCGAAAACCTTAGAAATAGTTTCTCGCTGAATGTTGCGGTCAAAGGTATTTGAAATTTCATACGTGATAGGCTGTTTTCTGTCCTTTTTCATCACGTTTTCATAAGCTTTCCTTCTTAAGTTAGCTGGAGTTTCAAGTTTAAGGGGGCCGTTAATATGAACAATATGCTTACAACCTTTTGAAATGAGCAATTCCGTGGCTTGTTTTCCTCCAGAATAGTTATCAGAAGATACGGTAGGAATATCTTTCGATAAATAATGATCCACTGCTACCACAGGAAGACTTTGACTTTCCGAATCAAAAATACCTCTATTATAAGTAACGGCAATAACACCATCTACCTGATTTCTAATGAGCATCTCTACATATTTTTTTTCTTTATCAATTCGATTAAGACTGTTACAAAGAAGTACTTTGTAGTTAAGAGAAGCACATATACTTTCAATGTGAAAGGCTAACTCTCCGAAAAAAGGGTTGCTCGTTTGCGGGACAATCATACCGATTAAATTTGTTCGCTTATTAAATAATGAACGCGCAATATCATTTGGGAAATAATTAATTTCTTTCATTGCTTTATAAACATTTTCTCGCGTTTCTTTGCTTATGTAACCACGGTTATTTAATACACGAGAAACGGTAGTCGGTGAAACACCTGCAATTTTTGCTACATCACTAATTTTGGCTTTCATCTAGTTTCCTCCTAATTTCTCCAAAGCATTGCTTTTACAGTATATATCAGACATGTAAAAGCCTTAAAATAAATGCAATCAAGCAAGCAGCTTTCCAGTCGTTACGTTTTATTTTAATCGATAAAAATCTATGTAAGAATTGTAAACGGTTTATTAAACAATTTAAACATACCACAAAGCCCACTTTTACACCTAATACAATCTTTTTGCAATATAAAGTATGAAACCGGTTGACATATGAAACCGGTTGACATAAAATCAAATTGAAAGTGCTTTCATTTTGTTAGATAAAAGATTTTATATCTTAAGCTAAAGGGGTAACTAAAATGAAAAGTTCAAAAAGTTTATATTGGAAGCTGAGTGCATATTTTTTCTTCTTCTTTTTTACGTGGTCGTCTAGCTACTCTTTATTTTCTATCTGGTTAGGGCAAGAGATTAAGTTGAACGGATCAGCTACAGGCTTAATCTTTTCTGTAAACGCTATCTTTGCTTTGTGTATGCAGCCTTTGTACGGATATATATCTGACAGGATAGGTTTAAAGAAACATATTTTATTTTTTATTAGCTGTCTTTTAGTGTTTGTAGGACCATTTTATATTTTTGTTTATGGGCCTTTGCTTCAATACAATGTGTTGATAGGAGCTATTATTGGAGGCTTATATTTAGGAGTAGCGTTTTTGGCGGGCATCGGAGCGATTGAAACATACATAGAGAAAGTCAGCCGAAAATATAAATTTGAGTACGGAAAATCTAGAATGTGGGGGTCATTAGGCTGGGCTGCAGCTACATTTTTTGCAGGACAACTATTTAATATTAATCCCCATATTAACTTTTGGGTGGCATCTGTTTCAGCGGTTATCCTAATGGCTATTATTTTTTCTGTAAAAGTAGAAATGAGCAGCTATGAAATGGAAAAAGCTGAATCCGTCAGGCTGAGAGATGTAGGTAATTTATTCTTATTGAAGGAATTTTGGTTTTTTATGATTTATGTTGTTGGCGTTACGTGCGTGTATGGGGTATACGATCAGCAATTTCCTATCTATTATGCATCTTTGTTTCCTACTGAATCGATAGGTAACCAAGTATTTGGCTACTTAAATTCGTTTCAAGTATTTTTAGAAGCTGGAATGATGTTCGCAGCACCGTTTATTGTAAATAAGATCGGTGCAAAAAATAGTTTAATTTTAGCAGGATTTCTAATGGGGTTTCGTATTATTGGGTCAGGGCTTGTTGTTGGTCCAATTGGAATATCTTCGATGAAACTTATTCATGCATTAGAACTTCCTATTATGCTCATTGCCATCTTTAAATATTTGGCAGCTAACTTTGACACGCGCCTATCTTCTATACTTTATTTGGTTGGATTCCAATTCGCTTCACAAATAGGTGCTTCAGTTCTTTCACCTATAGCCGGAGGATTATATGATAGCGTAGGTTTTTCCCGTACCTATTTAATTATGGGAGGTATGGTTTTGGTATTTAACGTTATTTCGATGTTTACACTACTAAACTCTAAAAAACACAAGTTTATAAGAAAAGATGTACAAGAAAAAACGCAGATTATATAGGGGGATATGATGATGTTAACGATAAATAAAATCGAACAAGCTCAGCATTCATTAAATGAAGCAGAGAAAAAGGTAAATCATCAATACCGGTTAGGGTATCATATTATGGCGCCAGCGAACTGGATTAATGATCCGAATGGGTTGGTTCAGTATAAAGGAGAATATCATGTTTTTTATCAACATCATCCATATGACGAGAATTGGGGACCGATGCATTGGGGACATGTCAAAAGCAAAGATCTTGTTCATTGGCAGCATTTACCGATTGCTTTAGCTCCTGGAGATACATTTGATAAAGATGGATGTTTTTCTGGAAGTGCCGTGGATAACGAAGGAGAGCTTACGTTAATTTATACAGGACATAATTATATAGACAAAGAGCTGGATACTTTTTTTCAAAACCAAAATATAGCTGTTAGTAAAGACGGCATTACCTTTGAAAAAGCAGAGACCAACCCAGTTATTGCTGAGCCGCCAGCAGATAGCTCTCATCATTTTCGGGATCCTAAAGTATGGAAGCACGAAGATTTCTGGTATATGATTCTAGGAAACTCAACAAAGAAAAAAGAGGGACGTGTTATCTTATACCGATCTTCAAATCTACGAAAATGGGAGTATGTTGGTGTTCTTGCTAAAAGCGGTGGAGATCTAGGGTATATGTGGGAGTGCCCAGACTTCTTTGAGTTAGACGGAAAGCATGTGTTAATGATTTCTCCTCAAGGGATAGAAGCAAAAGGTGATTCTTATCACAACCTTTTCCAAACAGGATATTTAGTTGGAGAATATAATTACGAAACCAATACATTTCATCATGGGTCATTTACTGAATTAGATTACGGCCACGATTTTTATGCTGTTCAAACGCTTTTAGATGATAAAGGGCGGCGAATTGCAATTGGCTGGATGGACATGTGGGAAGCTAATATGCCAACGAAAGAGGATGGATGGTGCGGTGCGCTAACGCTTCCGAGAGAACTAACTTTAAGAGAGGATAAAGTGTTAATGAACCCCGTCCAAGAGCTTACATCACTTCGGAAAACTCAGTATAATATGCTAACCAATAAAGCTCTTTCTAACAGCTATGTAGTAGAAGTAAATGAAGACTTGCTAGAGATACAAGCTGTATTTGATTTAGCGGACTGCCAAGCTTCATCGGTAGGAATAAAAATTCGTGGAATAAACAACGAAGAAACGCTTATGTGTTACAACCTTAATGAGCAAAAGCTATTGCTTGACTGTACTCACTCGGGAAAAGAAGATGGAGTGAGGAAAGTAGCGTTACAAGCAGGTGAGACACTAGCTTTACGAATATTTGTGGACCGTTCTTCCGTTGAAGTATTTGCAAACGAAGGACAAGCGACCATGACGAGCCGTATTTATCCAAAAGAAAGCAGGATCGGAATTGAGTTATTTACTGAAGGAGGAAACGTAATCGTAAAAGAGTTAACGTATTGGAATTTAAAAGATATTTGGGGGTAAAATACAGAGGAAGAAGTATATTAATACTTCTTCTTTTTTGAGCATTTAATAGCCCGTCAACAAAGTGGAGGTATATAAATGGATAAGGCACTTTAGATTAAAAGTACGAGCAAATACGATATAATAGTAAAAGAGATAATGAATGAAAGAGAAACTGTCCTGCTCTAAGATGCCCAGAAGAAAGTAGGACAGAGAAGGGCTACTGCGCTTATAAAACAACGATCAGTAAAGAAAGAATTATGTTTTAAGACACAAAAAGAAAAGGAGATACGATGACTAATCAAAAAGAAACAGGATGGAATTTACGTAATAGCTATGCGGAGTTACCAAACATCTTTTTTACGCTTCTTGATCCTAATCCAGTGAGTTCACCTAAAATAGTTAAATTTAACGACTCTTTAGCCGCATCTCTAGGGTTACAAAAAGAACAGCTGCAAAGCCCAGAAGGAGTTAGCATTTTGGCTGGAAACAGTGTCCCAAAAGGTGCTTTCCCGCTTGCACAAGCTTATGGGGGGCATCAATTTGGTCACTTTAACATGCTAGGAGACGGCCGGGCTATGCTGATAGGGGAGCAAGTTACGCCTTCGGGTGAGAAAGTAGATCTTCAGCTTAAAGGCTCAGGCCGAACTCCTTATTCCCGCGGAGGAGACGGTCGTGCAGCTCTAGGACCTATGCTGCGTGAGTATATTATTAGTGAGGCCATGCATGCTCTTCGTATTCCGACTACTCGGAGCCTAGCAGTCGTAACAACAGGCGAATCCATTGTTCGTGAAAAAGAACTGCCGGGGGCGATTTTGACGCGTGTAGCTTCCAGTCACCTTCGTTTTGGCACATTTCAGTTCGCTGCAAAATGGGGAACGGTCGAAAACCTTCAAGCTTTAGCTGACTATGCATTAGAACGTCACTTTCCCCATATAGAAAAGAATGAAAAAAAATATTTATCATTGCTTCAAGAAGTGATTAAGCGTCACGCTACCCTAGTTGCCAAATGGCAGCTTATTGGTTTTATTCATGGCGTCATGAATACGGATAATATGACAATTAGTGGAGAAACAATTGATTATGGACCATGTGCATTTATGGATACCTATGATCCAGAAACTGTATTTAGTTCAATTGATGTACAAGGGCGCTACGCTTATCAAAATCAACCAGGCATTACAGGGTGGAATCTTGCGAGGTTTGCTGAGGCTTTATTACCGCTATTGGATCAAGATATAGAAAAAGCAGTTGAAATAGCGCAAAGCGCCGTGACGGAATTTCCAAAATTCTATCGGGAAAACTGGCTGGCAGGTATGCAGGCTAAACTTGGGCTTTTTAACGAAGAAAAAGAAGATGAAGCATTATTCCAAGAGCTTCTTACAATAATGAAAACCTATGAAGCTGACTATACAAATACGTTTCGTGCATTAACTTTCGATAAGCTAGAAAATAGTGATCTGTTTAAAAGCAAAGAGTTTGCACAGTGGCATGAGCTATGGCAGAAAAGACTAGGTAGACAACAACAATCTAAAGCGGATTCACAAGAGCTTATGAAAAATAATAATCCGGCTGTCATCCCTCGAAATCACCGAGTGGAAGAAGCGTTAGACGCAGCACAAAAAGAAGACTACAGCGTGATGGAAACCCTTCTTGAAGTGCTTTCTAGCCCATATGAATCTCCGGGTCAGCCAGAGTATTATACACCGTCTGCTCCGTCTAATCAGCCTTATCAAACGTACTGCGGAACTTGATTCATTTAAATAAGAACTGCTATTTAAAAACAGCATAAATGATATCAAAAAGAGCTCTTTATAAAGAGCTCTTTTTGATTTTCTGAAAAATGTATTATTGATTATTAAAATGATAACGATTTCTCGTGAAAAGCTACATAAAATTTAACAGGATAAAAGAATCAAATTGAAAAGTAATCATCTAATTCTTTTGTCTCTTATTATTGCCAATAGGAACTATTATATAATAAATTATTCCACTATTTCACAAAAAATACATTAACGATATTTTTTTGAAAATGGCTTACTTTAACAGCTGTAGAAGAGCTTATAAAAAATAGCAGGTTAAATATGATGATGAATTTGCCCATTTAATCAAAAAGTTGAAGGTTTAAGACTTTATAACCAAATAAAAAATACAAGGGGAGAAAAATGAGATAATCACTCCATTTTACCTATTTGACTTTTCAATATTATGCAAGTAATCTTGGAAAGGTAATGGAACCGGTTCTGTTATTTCGCCAGATTGATATTACTTCTCGATACATAGAAAATGAATTGCTTGTGAGTGACACAAGAAAAGGTATTATACAAAAGGGAGAAAAACAGATGAATATTAAGAAAATCGCAAAGCAAACTACAGCTTTATCTTTTGCTACAGCTCTGTTAGTAGGTGCTGGATCTCAAACATGGGCTGCTGAAAGCAATCATAAAGATACCAACAATAATTATGGAGTTTCCCATATTACGCGTGATAACATGCTGAAAATTCCTCAGCAGCAAAAAAGCGAACAGTTTAAAGTTCCAGCTTTTGATAAATCAACAATCAAAAATATTGCCTCTGCAAAAGGGTATGATAAATCGGGCAATTTAATTGATTTAGACGTATGGGACAGCTGGCCTCTGCAAAATGCTGACGGAACAGTAGCCAACTATCATGGTTACCAAGTTGTATTTGCACTAGCAGGTGATCCGAAAGATGCTGATGATACATCTATTTATGTGTTTTATCAAAAAATCGGTGAAGATTCGATTGACAGTTGGAAAAATGCAGGAAGAGTGTTCAAAGACAGTGACAAATTTGTACCGAATGATCCTCATTTGAAAAAGCAAACACAAGAATGGTCAGGATCTGCTACTTTAACATCAGACGGAAAAATACGCTTATTCTATACTAACTTTTCAGGTACAAACTATGGAAAACAAACCTTAACAACAGCTCAAGTAAATGTATCCCAGCCAAGTGGAGATACGTTAAAAATTGAAGGTGTTGAAGATCATAAATCCATTTTTGATGGGGATGGTAAAAAGTATCAAAATATTCAGCAGTTTATTGACGAAGGCGCATATGGTTCAGGAGATAATCATACGTTGAGAGATCCTCACTATGTAGAGGATAAAGGGCATAAATACCTTGTGTTTGAAGCAAACACAGGAACTGAAGATGGTTATCAAGGTGAAGATTCCCTTTACAATCGAGCTTACTACGGTGGAAATAATCCATTTTTCCAATCAGAAAAAGAGAAATTACTTCAGAGCTCTAATAAAAAGAAAGCCTCTTTAGCAAACGGTGCATTAGGCATTGTTGAACTAAATAACGATTATACCTTGAAAAAAGTAATGGATCCACTGATTACTTCAAACACGGTGACAGATGAAATTGAACGCGCAAATGTATTTAAAAAAGATGGGAAATGGTACTTATTCACAGATTCTCGCGGATCTAAAATGACTATTGATGGTATCGGCCAAGATGATGTATATATGCTAGGGTACGTATCAAATACGCTGACAGGAAAATACAAGCCGCTAAATGATACAGGACTTGTTTTACATATGGACCTCGACCCTAATGACAAAACGTTTACGTATTCACATTTTGCAGTTCCACAAGTGAAAGGAGACAATGTCGTAATCACAAGTTACATGACAAACAGAGGCTTCTATTCAGAGGAACATTCTACTTTTGCTCCTAGCTTCTTGTTAAATATTAAAGGATCAAAAACAGCTGTTGTGAAAAACAGTATTTTACCACAAGGGCAATTAAGTACGGATAAATAATTTTTAAAAACGAAAGAAGATGGCGACAACTGCTGCTGTTTTCTTTCGTTTTATTATTTAATCAAAAATGTGCTGTAACCGCAGCGGTGATTAAAATAAAAAAGCAGTATCTACATTAATAGTTATTTAAAGAAAATGAAACATTCAGACAGACTATAACTTTAAGAATGAAACCGGTTGACATGCAGGTTTGACTAACTTAATATATTTACATATAATGGTTTGAAACGTTTTCATAGATTAGTATGACATGAGGGTACTTGTAGATGAAATAGCTTGTAGTAGTAGGGAATGATCATTTCTTTGAAAGAGAAAATCCCAATCGTGAACTGAAAATAAAGAAGGTGCTTCTAATGAAACGAATTGATAAGGTATACAATCAGCTGTTGAGTAATTTTCAAGAGTTTACAGAAGTGGAACTTTTACATAAACAAGGAAGCTCAGCGATTGAAATTGCTGAACAGTTAGATTTAGAGAGATCTAATGTAAGTCTTGAACTTAATAAACTTGTCCGCATGCAAAAAGTAATCAAAATTAAAATGTTCCCCGTTCGCTACGTTCCGCTAGAGGTTGTCGAAACCATTTGTCGTCAAAAGTGGGATACGAATAAGATGGAAGTAGAAAAACTAGAGCAGCTATCTAATGTGGGAAAAGAAGAAGCTCTTCCTGCTAATCCTTTTGAATTAATGATTGGAGCTACAGGCAGTTTGAAAAAATCGATTTCTCAAGCAAAAGCTGCTGTTCTTTACCCGCCTAATGGATTACATATGCTGCTATTAGGTCCCACGGGATCGGGAAAATCTCTTTTTGCAAAACGAATCTATCAATTTGCCTTATATTCAGAGAGGCTAAAAACAGATGCCCCGTTCATTACCTTTAACTGCGCTGATTATTACCATAATCCTCAATTACTTCTTTCTCAGTTATTTGGTCATAAGCAAGGGAGTTTCACTGGAGCAACTGAAAGTAAAGTAGGTTTAGTAGAACAAGCAAATGAAGGGATTCTCTTTATGGATGAAGTACACCGGCTTCCTCCCGAAGGCCAAGAAATGCTTTTTTACCTCATTGATCAAGGTACGTACAATCGCCTAGGGGAAACAGATCACAAGCGAACGTCTAAGGTATTAATTATTTGTGCTACAACTGAAAATCCCGGTTCAGCCTTACTGCAAACTTTCTTAAGAAGAATTCCGATGACTATCCATATTCCCTCATTAGAAGAGAGGTCTTTAAAAGAAAAAATTCGCCTCACCACGTTTCTTTTAGAACAAGAGGCTAAACGAATTAATAAAAAGCTAAGTGTCCACATTGATGTATTAAATGCTTTAATCCACACTGAAAAATTCGGGAATGTAGGGCAGTTAAAGTCGAATGTGCAGCTCGTTTGCGCACACGGATTTTTAAATAACCTTGATAGTAAACATATGGTGGAACTTACAGTGCGAGATCTGCCTGATGATATTAAACGAGATTGGATTTCGAATAGTAAAAATATGGAGCGCAGCAAAAAAATTTCTGAATATGTAAACCTTAAAACGATTATCTCCCCGGCTATGGAGAGCCAAGAAATAAAAATGGAGGAAGACGTATCATTTAATTTATATCAGTTAATAGAAGAAAAAGTAGATGTTTTAACAAAAGAAGGTTTATCTCAAGAAGACATCAATCAGTATATTCTTACCGACATTCATTTGAATGTTCGGAGCTTTTTTAATCAAAAAAATGGCCAGAGCTCTAATTTAATGAAATTCGTAGAAGACGATGTGATTCAGCTTACAAAAGAATTAAAACAGTTGGCTGAAAAAGAATTGAACTGTAAATTTGATCGCAGGTTTATTCATTTTTTAAGTATGCATATGGAATCCTTTTTAAAGCGAAAAAAACAAGTAGACGTATTAAATACAAAGGAGATAGATGAAATTCGCGAAACATATCCAAAAGAATATGCGGTAGCACTGCTTTTTAAAAATCGAATTGAAAAGTGGTTTAACATTAGCGTGCCAGAAATAGAAGTCATTTATCTCACAATGGTTATTCAATCGATTCGAACGTTAGAAGAAAATAAACGAGTAGGGATTGTAGTTGCTGCGCATGGAAACAGCACGGCAACTTCTATGGTTGAAGTTGCTACGGAGCTTTTAGGAAGCACTCCTATTATAGCTATTGATGTGCCTTTGACGGTATCTCCGGTTGAAATTGTAGACAGGCTAATCCAAGGAATTAAGAAAGTAGATGAAGGAGAAGGCGTATTAATGCTTGTGGACATGGGCTCGCTTGCCATGTTAGAAAGCAAGTTGGAACAAAAAACAGGGACTAAAATTAAAACCATCAGCAATGTGACGACGTCTATGGTGTTAGACACTGTTAGAAAAGTAAATTATTTAGATTTAAATTTATATGCCATATTTGATTCGGTGCAAAAAGACTTTATGGAATTTATAGATAAGCAGCAGCACGTGTTTGGAAAAAAGAAAGCACTTGTTTCTATTTGTACAACAGGAAGCGGTACAGCAAAACAATTAGAAAAAATCTTAACGATTATTTCACGCAAAGTATCTCAAGAACCTATTAAAATTCTAACCGTTTCTTCTATTAAATTAGCAGCAAACATTCGAGAAATTCAAAAAGAATATGAAATTGTTGCAACAGCAGGTACTAAAAATCCAAGGATTGATGCGCCTCATGTATCATTAGAAGTCCTCATTGAAGGGCAGGGAGAGCGAATACTTCAACAGGCAATTACAAAAGAAACGATACGCTATGATGACGAGAAAACCGAAGCGAATATTGTGGTGCGCGAACTTTGCGAAGAAAACTTGCGAAAGTACCTTCTATTTATTAATCCGTACCTCATAAGTGAGATTCTGTTAGAGTGGTTAAGTCATGTACAAGATGAGTTAGAAATGGAATTAAGCAACACTGTTATGATTCGAATTGTGATGCATACAGCCTTTGCTTTAGAAAGAATGATAAAAAATGAACCTCTTACTTTTCCAGAGGATGAAGAAATCACTCATCAGTTAGAAAATATTTATCAAAAAACGGAAAAAACATTACAAGCCGTCGAAAAAAAGCTGAAACTTACCTTAACAAGAGATGAAAAATTATTTATTGCCACCATTTTTGCGGATGAAATGTAAAAATCATATTATAATTCTGAGAAACTAGTTTGATTTATATGCCACTAGTTTCTTTTTTTATCCCACTTTTTAAATAACAGAAAAACCTGTATTAAAACGCATGACGTTTTGATACAGGTTTGTTTATTTTAAGAAACCTGTATCAACAACACAGAAAAAGGTATTGAAAAATAAATGAAAGCGCTTAATACTCTTTGTTGGCACGATACTTGCAATAAATAAGTGTAGAACGTAAAAGAGAGGAGCAAGTGTACATGATTTCAGTCATTATTAGTGGACATGGTGATTTCGCGCCAGCGTTAGAGGGGTCTTCCAAAATGATATTTGGTGAAGAGAATCACGTAGTAGCCGTACCTTTTCTAAAAGGAGAGGGTATCCAAACCCTTGAAGAAAAATATAAACAGGCACTAGAGGAAATGCCCTTAGAAAATGAAGTGCTTTTTTTAGTCGATATTTTCGGAGGTACACCCTACAATGCGGCTACTCCATATATCCTTAAAAATAAAACAGCGGATATGGTATCCGGAGTTAACTTGCCTATGCTATTAGAAGTGTTAGCCATGAGGGAACACGTTACATTAAAAGAGATGCTAGGAAGATTAAAGCAAGTGAATGAAGAAAGTTTTCAAGTGTGCAGTGAACATTTGGAGAAAATCCAGCAAGCAAACCAAATCGGAGAGGATGGATTATTATGAAAATCGTTTTAGCAAGAATTGATGACCGCTTTATTCACGGGCAGGTATTAACAAGATGGATCAAAACAAATGCAGCAGATCGAATTATCATTGTTTCAGATGAGGTGGCAGCGGATGAAATGCGAAAAACGCTTATTCTTTCTGTGGCCCCTTCGAATGTAAAAGCGAGCGCTGTCTCGATTTCTAAAATGACAAAAGCATTTCACAGCCCTCGTTATCAGGATACAACAGCCATGCTGCTGTTTGAAAATCCCGCAGACATTGTCGCTCTTGTTCAAGCGGGCGTACCTATTGAGACAGTAAACGTAGGCGGCATGCGTTTTGCTAATGACCGAAAACAAATCACTAAATCTGTAAGCGTTACCGAAAAAGATATCGATGCTTTTGAGAAACTGCAGGAACTAGGCGTAAAGCTTGAGCTGCGCCAATTACCTTCAGATTCTAGTGAAAATTTTATTCAACTACTGAGAAATGAAACAAAAATCAAATAAGGAGATGAGTTTATGTCTTCCATACAAATTATTTTATTATTAGTCATTGCAGCGGTAACTGGCATCGCAAGCGTGTTGGACGAAGGGCAATCCCATCGTCCTCTCATTGCCTGCACATTAGTAGGCTTGGTGCTTGGAGATTTAAAAACCGGCATTATTTTAGGTGGAACACTGGAATTAATGGCTCTTGGATGGATGAATGTTGGATTGGCGATGGCACCTGATACGGCTATTGCTTCTGTTATTTCAACTATTTTAGTTATCACAGCTGGTCAGGGTATTGGTGAAGGCATTGCGGTAGCCATAGCTTTAGCAGCTGCAGGGCAAGTGCTCACCATTTTTGTTCGTACCATTACAGTATTTTTAATTCATCGAGCTGATAAGTATGCGGAAGAAGGAAATTTTAAAGGAATTGAAATTATGCATATTACTGCTATGGGTTTTCAAGCTCTCCGCGTTATGATTCCAACTTTAATTGTTACATTAATCAGCGTAAGCGCCGTGCAAACTTTCCTCGGAAATATTCCGGAAGTTATTACAAAAGGCCTGCAAATTGGAGGAGGAATTATCGTGGTCGTAGGATACGCCATGGTTATCAATATGATGAACATTCCTCATTTAAAGCCCTTTTTCTATATCGGGTTCTTATTGGCGGCATTTACAGGGTTTAACCTGGTAGGATTTGGAGCGCTGGGTCTTTGTTTAGCACTTCTTTATCAGCAAGTAATGCAGCAGCGAAATCAAATGCAGCCGGCAGGCGTTCCCGCAGCTACAGGGAGCGAACAAGTATATGATGATGACGATGATTTAGATGCCTAAACGGCGAACTTAAGGGAGGGATAGAGATGGAAAATGAAAAAAGATTAACGAAAAAAGATATCTTTAGCATGTTCATTCGTTCGAATTTTTTACTCGGTTCATTTAACTTTGAGCGTGTTCAAGCAATGGGCTACTGTTATGTTATGATTCCAGCAATCAAGCGCTTATATGGACCAGGAGCTCAGCGAAATGCAGCATTAAAACGTCATTTAGAATGGTTCAATACACACCCATGGATTTCCGCACCTATATTCGGCGTCACGGCAGCAATGGAAGAAGAAATGGCAAACAAAAAAGATTTTGATGAAAAAGCTATCAGCGGAATGAAAATTGGATTAATGGGCCCGCTTGCTGGTGTAGGAGACCCTATTTTCTGGGGAACGCTTCGACCAGTTCTCGCAGCCCTAGGCGCATCGCTTGCGTTAGGAGGGAATATTGCCGGGCCACTGCTGTTTTTCATCTTAATTAATGCAATTCGATTAAGTACAAAATATTATGGATTAAAATATGGCTACTTAAAAGGAACAGAAATTTTAAAAGATTTAGTAGGCAATCGAATTCAAAAACTGACAGAAGGTGCATCCATTTTAGGACTCTTCGTAATGGGAGCGTTGGTTTCGAAATGGACCACTATTAATATACCAGTGGTTGTTTCTAGGATCAAAGATGATTCTGGTAAAGTTGTGGTAAAAACCGTGCAAGACGTACTTGATAGTATTCTACCGGGGCTACTTCCTTTAGCGCTAACTTTATTAGTAGCATGGATGCTTCGAAAAGGTACAAATCCGCTGCTTATTATTTTCGGTATTTTCTTAATTGGTATAGGAGGTTATTGGATAGGCTTTTTAGGTTGATAAATAAGAGGAGTCATCTATTCTTCTAACATCTGCTGGTGAAAATGTTTTATATAACCAGTATGCAAATAAAGGAGGAAAGGAAGATGAAAAGAACCGTTAAAAAGTTATTGATGATTGGAGTCGCTTGTTCTATAAGCTTGTTTTCTGCATGCCCTGTATTAGCTGATAATACAGGGTATTATCAAGAAAAATACCGGAATCAATTTCATTTTTCTCCAGAAGCGAACTGGATGAACGATCCAAATGGAATGGTTTATTATAACGGAGAGTATCACCTTTTTTATCAGTATTATCCTTACGGTACCACTTGGGGGCCTATGCACTGGGGGCATGCAGTTAGTACAGATTTAGTGAAATGGAAACACCTGCCGATTGCACTTTCTCCAGACGAGAACGGAGAGATCTTTTCAGGAAGTGCCGTTATCGATTGGAATAATACCGCAGGGTTTGGAAAAGAAGCAATGGTAGCTATCTTTACACACTCGGGCAGCAAAGGACAAGTGCAAAGTCTAGCATACAGCACGGACAGCGGAAGAACGTGGACCAAATATGAAGGAAATCCTGTTATGCCGAATCCCCCAGTTCCTGACTGGCGCGACCCAAAAGTGTTTTGGCACGACCAAACCAAGCAGTGGGTGATGTCTTTAGCTGCTAAAGATAAAATTATGTTTTATACATCACCTGACTTGAAAAATTGGAAATACGCAAGTGAGTTTGGACCTGATGGAGGCATCCAAGCAAACGGTCAAAGCGGTGCCTACTCATATACTTTATCCGAACAAAAAGGTCAATCCTTTGCTCTAGAGGGAGAAATTACGCTTGTAGAAAAGAATGGACGCGCAGGCGCAGGCGGTCTTGTTTTTCGTTCTAATAAAGACGCAACAAACGCATATACCGTCAATTTAGATGCTGAAAAGAACCTCTTAACACTTAACAAAGTAGAGAAAGGAAACGTAACAACCGTTGTTTCAAAGTCGATGAGGCTTGATACATCACAAGCATATCATGTAAAAGTAGAAGCAAACAGTCACTACTTTAAGGTATTGCTAAATGGCAAACAGGTTCTAGAAGGCAGTGATGCATCTTTTGAAAATGGTCAGTTTGGATTAACAGCATGGAATTCCACAGCTGTCTTTCGTCATGTTAAATTTACGAATCAATCTAATTTTATAACCAATCTATCTAACTGGAAACCTATTACTGGAACGTGGAATGATACTGCTGCTGGAAAACTTGGTAAATCTGACAGCGATGGATATATCATAAGTGAAGAACAGGGAGATCAGTTCATTTTCAAGTCAAATATGACATTTTTAGATGCAAATGGTTCAGGTGCACTACTCTTTCGAGCAGACGCGGAAGCCAAAAACGGATATATAGCTAGCGTGGATGCTTCTAAAGATACAGTCAAACTAGTAAAGCTTCAAAATGGCATTTCAACTGTCCTTGCCGAAACAAACGAAAAAATTGATACGAGCAAATCACATCAAGTAAAAGTAACTGCATCGGGAAATAAACTTGATTTGCATATAGACGATAACTTCACCCTTACTGCAAAAGATGAAACTTTTTCAAAAGGATTGTTTGGACTACACGTTAATCAATCTTCAGTCCAGTTTCAAGACGTTAATATAACTAAGTTTATTGATACGGATGAAAAAGAAATTAAAAATAAAAGTTTTGAAACAGGAGATCTCACCGGCTGGAAAACGATAAAGGGAAATGCATTCACAAACGATCATGTAACGGATGCAACCGCAAATTGGAGCGGTCTTTTTGAACAAAAAGGAAAGTATCATTTATGGGGTTTTTCTGATAAGCAAGATGGCGATAATGCCACTGGAGAATTACATTCGTCTTATTTTAAATTGAGCGGCTCAGGTGAAATCAATTTGTTAATGGGAGGCGGAAACGACCCCACAAACCGCTATGTCTCCTTAGTCAGAGCATCTGACGATAAAGAATTGATTCGTCAAGCGAATACAAAGTTTGCAGATGAAAAGTATCAGCCCTACGTGTGGGATGCTTCTAAGTATATAGGAGAAGTACTGTACATTAAAGCCGTTGATCAAGCTGTAGGCGGATGGGGGCATATTAATCTAGATGATGTTAATGTATTTAATACAGAAAAAATGCCGGATAAAGTAGACAGTGTAGCAAAAGAACCGGAGGAAGTTAAACAAAGGGAAGGCGGAGAGCTTTCAGATTGGAATACTGTGTCAGGAGAATGGGTGAAATCAACTCATGGAAGCAACGGAGGGATTTGGGAGTGTCCTACTTTACTTGAACTGCCGGTTGATGGAGACAGCACAAAGAAAAAATGGGTGCTGCAGGTCAGCATCAATGATGGAGCGGCAGCTGGAGGTTCAGGTATGCAGTACTTTGTTGGTGATTTTGACGGAAAAACATTTAAAAATGAAAACCCGCCAGAGGAAGTGCTTTGGACAGATTATGGTGCCGACTTTTATGCTGCTGTAGATTGGAGCGGAGTTGAAGGAGATAACGGAGAAAAGTATTGGCTAGGCTGGATGAGCAACTGGCAATATGCCAACAATACCCCAACTACTACTTGGAGAAGCTCTATGTCAATCCCAAGAAAAATAGAACTCGCCAAAACAGCAAAAGGGCTTCGTTTAAAACAAATACCTGTTTCAATTGATTCAATTCGCAATAAGCAAGAAAAAAAGGTGTTGAAGAATCTGATGGTTACTGAAAACAAAAATCTTCTTTCAGGCATACAGGAAAACAAATATGAAATCATTGCAGAATTCGATGTTTCAAATACAGATGCACAAGAATTTGGTTTTCAAATTCAAAAAGAAGGCAGTGAAAATACAAAAGTCAGCTATAACGTAAACAAGCAGCGATTATTTGTTGACCGAACAAACTCTGGAAGTTTTGATTTTGGTGAAAATGTGAAAGACAAACACTCTGTTTCCATGCTTCCAAAAGACGGAAAGGTTAAGCTTCATATGTTTGTAGACCAGTCATCTGTAGAAGTATTTGGTAATGACGGCACTGAAGTAATAACAGATCAGCTCTTTCCAAAGCTTTCAAGCAATAAAATAAGGCTTTATAGCAAAGGAGGAGGTGTAAAATTGAATTCTCTAAAGATGTATCCATTAAAATCTATTTGGAATAAAAGTCCTGTTGATACAAACTTATCAGGGTGGAAAAGCATTAGCGGACTATGGGCCGATACGATTAATGGAAAACAAGGACGAAGCAAAGAAGATGCCTTTGCTTTATCATCAGAAAAAGCAAAGAATTTTATATATGAGGCAAAGATAAAGGTGTTAGCCGATTCTGTTTCAAATTCTACAGGAGCAGGAGCGCTAGTATTCCGTTCGGATGAACAGGCAAATAACGCTTATGCTGCGAATGTAGATGTGCTTAATAATCAAGTAAAACTCATTGCGTTTAGAGACGGAATAGGCAAGGATCTCATTATTTACGATGATGGGGGAAAGTTGGATTTAAAGACAAATACGGATTATCGCTTGAAAGTAACGGCTGAAGGAGAACACATTCAAGTTTATCTCGATGATAAGCTTGTGATTGATGCAGTGGACCATACCTTTTCAGAAGGCTATGCGGGGTTGAATGTGTGGAATTCTACTAGTTTGTTTAATGAAGTGAAGCTTGAAATAGTGGATTAAGGGATTGTGAAAGCTGCCGTTGACTAAGGCAGCTTTCTTGATCAGTTTATAGTGATTTTTCTAGGGGGACTAAGAAGCTGAACGCACTTCTTCTCTTAATTCATAATAACTAAGCTTTTTCTCAATGACTACAAACAGCCTTTCAAAGAAAAAGCAAAGAATCCAGTAAATAAGTGAAGCGACCAGATACATTTCTAAATATCTATACCCATCATTGGCGATGACTTTAGATATCGCCATAATTTCAACTACTTTTACCGCAAAAGCAAGAGAAGTGGCTTTAATTAAACTAATAAAAATGTTTCCAAGGTTAGGAATAGCGGCTACTAAAGATTGGGGGAAGATAATTCTTTTAATAGCTTGAAAAGTAGTCATTCCTATTGAATATGCAGCTTCAAATTGACCACGGTCAATGGTTTGAATAGAAGAACGGAATACCTCTGATTGATAAGCAGAGGTATTTAATGTGTACGCAATTAAAGCATAAATTAAAGGTGAAATAGTATCCCCACCTAAGTGCCATCCTTGAGTCTCGTTTAGAAATTCTATAAAAATAGGGATTCCGTAGAAAAATACATAGAGCTGTACGAGCAATGGAGTGCCTCTCATAAATGAGACGTATATAACAGCTATTTGCTTTAGCAGTGGAATTTTATATATTCTGCATACCGCAATGAAAAGACCAAAAATATTTCCTAACGCCATTGAAATGATCGATATTGTTAGTGTTAAAGGCACACCTTTTAAGACTTCAGGAGTTTGCTCCAAAGCAAATCGCAAATCAATAATAGGCAATCATGTTCACTCCTTTACTAGTGCAGGTTATTTAGAGATGCTGACCCTGCCTTTTTTAAGATGTTTCTCTAAATAACTGACTATGATTTCAATTACGAT
The DNA here is from genome assembly GCF_042787905.1 of Priestia sp. YIM B13551. Classification (NCBI taxonomy): domain Bacteria; kingdom Bacillati; phylum Bacillota; class Bacilli; order Caryophanales; family Bacillaceae; genus Priestia; species Priestia sp. YIM B13551. The sequence continues at coordinate 1,332,214 of NZ_JBHZOX010000001.1, read as the reverse complement.
ACACATGCTCCAATAAACAAGTGAAATCGTAACATAAATTTCAAACATTCCTATTCCATAGTTGTTGCCCAAAATAAGGCGAACTTGCCCCATAATATCAATAATCCCAATGCTAAAAGCAAGTGCAGTATCTTTTAATAATGAAATCGTAGCATTTCCTAAATTAGGTAGTGCTGCTACAAACGCTTGAGGAAGGATAATTCTTCTTAAGGATTGAAAATAGTTCATGCCTATACTATACGCTGCTTCGAACTGCCCTTTATCAATCGAGAGATATGCTGAACGAATAACTTCTGATAAAGGAGCGGCAGTATGTAAGGAAAAAGCAATCACCAAGAAAGTGACGCGACTCCAGCTGTTAATGTCGATATGGACAAGGAGCAGCAGCTGAGGAAGGCCAAAGTATACAAGAAACAGCTGAACAAGCAGCGGTGTACAGCGCATAAAAGATAAATAGATGGTAGCCATTTTAGAAAGAACAGGCTTTTTTTGAATGCGTATCAGGGCAATCACGAAACCTAAAAGCAACGAAAAAAGTAGAGAAAGGCCTAACATAAATAGTGTTAAAGGAAGTTTATCTACCACTTGCCACAATAGTTTTAACCAATCATGAAAATCAGTACTAATCATATCTCACCCCGCCTTAATGATGAATTCTTATACTCATTTAATCTTGGAAATTGAAGTTTTGCTGATTAATATACTTTAAGTCTTTAAAGAAATTTACTTTAAACCATTTTTCAGCCAAGTTTTCTAGCGTCCCGTCATTTTTTAATTTGACTGTCGCTTTATCAATTTCATCAGCAAGTTTTTGATTATTTTTATTAAAGACTAACCAAGTTGGTTCTTTTGATACAATGCCTCCTACTTTTAAATTTAATTTGAGCTGTTTTTGTACTTCGTTAAATGTTGTTACGTTTAAAAAAATAGCATCCGCTTTACCTTTATCCACTAACTTTAAGTTTTCTGCCGTAGAAGGGTTATCAATGCTTTCTAATGTTAAAGGCTTAGTGGCATGTTCTTTGTTATAAGCATTCAAAATAGCGCGCAATCCACCTGTAGCAGATACGGGTGGAAACTTTTTATCTACCATATCGTCAAGTGTTTTGATATCATTCCGTGATTTTTGTGTCACTAAGGCCGTTAAAGAATAACCATATTCATGTGCAGGATAAAGAAACTTTTCTTCACGTTCAGGGTTTTTAAAGAACCAATTGATGGCGAAATCATATTTTCCCGTCGAGACACCTACCAAATTTGTTTCTTCTTCCCCAAGCGTATATTCAAATTTGTATTCCGGAAGCTTTTTTTCAAGCTGTTTTAAATAATCCATATCATATCCAATAGGCTCATTCTGGTCGTTCGTAAATAGAAAAGGCGGATTTACTTCATCACTCAAAGCAACTTTGACTACTTTTTTATCGCTATTTTCTGAGCTAGAGCTTTGAGAGCATCCTCCTAAAGCCATAATAAGTCCAATTGCAAAAGCTAAAGTAAAGTATAATTTTTTCATCGTTTTATTCCTCCCGATACTAATTTCTGTGTGACGAATAATAAAAAAGCACCGAAAAAGCTGCTAAAAAGCTTTTTCGGTGCCATTGGTGATCCAGTAGGCAGTGAACATATACTTACTACTACAATAGAGGAAGTATATTCTAACAGTAAAAAATTTTTAAATAAGATTTGGAATTCCACAAACTATATATTACCGATAGAATTAATATGAATTATATCGATGTATTCCTGTTTTTGTCAATGTCATAAATGCAAAGAAAAGTATTCTTGCTTAAGTAATAGAAAGCTATTCACTATATAAGAATAAGAAAAGAGAAATCATAAGTTATACAAATCATCTTTTAATTGAGTTTTCTTATATAAATCTTTTATTATTCCTATACTGAAAATTATATTAAAAATAAACATTGACAATTTTCGGATAATAAAGTTAAATTAATGTAAATAAAACTTTATAAAAACAACTCTTATCAAGAGCGGTGGAGGGACTGGCCCTTTGAAGCCCGGCAACCCAACAATACACGTATTGTTTTGGTGCTAAATCCAGCAATGTGCATATTATGTGCATTGGAAGATAAGAGAACCGATCGTAAACTATCGCTTCTCTTAATCTTTAAGGGAGGCGTTTTTTTATGAAGAAAATAAAGGAGAGAATAAAAACATGAAAAAAGTAACAAAAGCAATTGGACTTACTTTAGTGGCAGCATCGCTGTTGGTGTCAGCAGCCTGCAGTAAAACAGAAGCACAAGCATTAGATTCGAAAAAGATTACAATCGGTGTAACGGGTGGACCTCACCAGCAAATTGCAGATCAGGTGAAAAAATTAGCCAAGAAAGATGGTATTGATATTACGGTAAAAGTCTTTAATGACTATAACACTCCTAATACAGCATTAGATCAACATGATTTAGATAGTAATAACTATCAAACCCTGCCTTTTCTAAAGCAGCAAGTGGAAGATAAAAATTATAAGATTACAGATGTGTTCAAAACAGTAGCATTCCCGATGGGTATTTATGCAAATAGCTTAAAAAATGTTAGTGAGCTCAAAAAAGGAGACAAAATTGCAGTACCAAACGACCCAAGCAACGAATACCGCGCGCTAAAACTATTTGAATCTGCAGGAGTTATTAAATTAAAAGATGGTGTGAAAACAACGGCTACTAAAAAAGATGTTGCTGAAAATAAGCTTGATCTTCAAATCGTAGAACTAGAGGCGTCTCAACTTCCTTCTCAGTTGGATGAGGTAGCTGCAGCAGCCATTAATACAAACTTTGCAATGGGAGCGGGTTTATCGATTAATGATGATGCAATCTATCATGAAAAAATAAAAAATAATCCATATCCAAACTATTTTGTTGTCCGTACAGAGAATAAACAAGATAAAATTATTGATAAACTAGAAAAATATTATCATTCAGATACAATTCGTACATACATAGAAAAAGAATTTAAAGGTTCTGTTGTACCGGCATTTTAAGGAGGGGTTAGAATGATTGAACTGAAGAAAACTTCTAAAACCTATAAAGTGAACGGAAAAGCGGTAGAAGCTGTTAAAGATGTTTCGTTAACGATTAATAAAGGTGAAGTATTCGGTGTTATTGGATATAGCGGAGCTGGAAAGAGCACATTAATTCGCTGTATTAATTTATTGGAAAAACCCACTTCTGGAGAGGTCATCATTGATGGAAAAAATCTATCAAAGCTAAGTAAGCAAGAGCTGCAGAAAACGAGAAGGAAAATCGGCATGATTTTTCAAGGCTACAATTTATTAAAAACGGCAACAGTTTACGACAACATAGCGATTCCATTAAAGCTAGAAGGCGTAAACAAAAAATTAATTCAGAAACGCGTAGAAAAATATTTATCAATCGTAGGACTTTTAGATAAACAAAATCATTATCCTTCACAACTTTCCGGCGGACAGAAGCAGCGTGTTGCTATTGCTCGTGCGCTAGCGCATGAACCTGAGATTTTATTAAGCGATGAAGCAACTAGTGCACTTGATCCCGAAACGACCGAAGCCATTTTGAGCTTACTGTTAAAGATTAATAAAGAGCTTGGATTAACAATCTTTTTAATCACGCATGAGTTAAATGTGGTACAACGCATTTGTGACCGAATTGCAGTTATGGAAAATGGATACGTCGTAGAACAAGGTACAGTCGTTTCCCTTTTTACTAACCCTAAGCATCCGACAACAAAGCGCTTTGTAGAATCTGAAAATACTTTCACTATTCCGTCTGAAATAATGGCGTCTTATCGCAGTACCGGTAAGCTGGTTTCTTTGCACTTTGTTGGAAATGAGCTTTCAGAAGAACCAGCTTTAGCTTTAGTTTCTCGGAAATTTAATGTATTGCCAAGCATATTAGCAGGGGGAATTGAACAGCTAAAAAACCACACTCTTGGTAAGTTACTCGTTCATTTACGTGGTGAAAAGGAAGAATATGAACAAGCGATTACATACTTAACAAATCAAGGCGTAATTGTAGAGGAGGTAAACTAAATGGCTGCTTTCTTTAATGAGTGGGGAAGTGTAATTTGGGAAGGTTTATTACAAACCGCTACGATGACCATTATCTCGTTAATTATTGCCATCATCATTGGTTTACCAATGGGAATTTTTTTAGTAATGACAAGACCAGGTGGGCAAGCTGAAAATGTGTGGGTATATCGAACGTGCAACTGGATTATTAATATTATTCGATCCATTCCTTTTATCATTTTATTATTTTTCATCCTTCCATTCACTAAACTAGTTGCAGGTACTACAATTGGCGTACAAGGTGTTATTGTCCCTTTAGTTGTGTATACAGCCCCTTATATAGCTAGGTTAATGGAATCTGCATTACTTGAAGTAGATAAAGGTATTATAGAAGCTTATCAATCAATGGGAATCTCAACACTAAAAATTATTTGGTATGTTGTTGTTAGAGAAGCACGTTCAGGTATTATTCTTGGGCTGACAATAGCTACTATTGGTCTTATTGGGGCGACGGCGATGGCAGGGCTTGTTGGAGCAGGAGGGCTTGGAGACATTGCTTTTCAATACGGACACTTACGTTTTGAGCCCACTGTTATGTATACAACCATTTTAATTTTGATTGTTATTGTTCAGTTGATACAGTCCTTGGGGAATTATTCAGCAAGGAAATTAAAAAAAGACAGCTGACTATAAAAATAAGAAGCTCACGCATTCTAGGTGCGTGAGCTTCTTATTTAAATGGAACAAATCTTTAGTTCTTCTATAACTAACGGGTGAATGACAGATAATTGTTCATCACTATTTCCGTTGAGTGCTGAATGGTTCTAATGGATTTATAGCAGAAGCTTTAGAATTTCCTTTTCTTACTTTAAACCACGAGTAAATTAAACTGACTATACATACTGCTAATATTGCCCAAGGAAAGTAACCCGTTGGGAGCGGCTGACCAGGTTGAACCATAGCCCAAATAGGAAGGCTAATACTTACTAATCCTAAAATTGGAAAGATAAATTTACGATGAAATGGCCATCTTTCTTTTTTATTAAATATAACAGCTAAGTTAAGCATTAAATAAATTAGTAGAATAGGGATGGTACCTAGCGTGCTTACGTAACCAAATCCAACGACCCAATTTTCACTGAATATACCGAAGAGGATTGCTAGCACTAAACCTATTCCCATAATTAATGTTAAAGTTCCAATCGGCGTTCCCCATTTAGATACCTTTGAAAATTTGGTAGAAATTAACCCTTCTTTAGAAGAATTAAAAGCAATTCTTGAAAAGGCATTTAAGCAAGCAATGGACATCCCCACAATGCTAGTAAACCCAGCGATAATCGCAAAGATAGCAAGTTCATTTAAATACCTGTTTGCCAATTCCATAAATGGATTTGAACTTTTGCTTAGAGCAGAAGCACTATTAGAAAACCCTTGAATCACACAATATGTGACAAATATATAGAAGATAGCCATAATTGCAATACTGGCTAAAACAGCTCGAGATGTATTACGTTCTGGATTTTCTGTTTCTTCTGCCAGTGCTACAGAGTTTTCGAATCCAATAAATAGATAAACAGCTAAAGGGAAACCTAAACCAATTCCCGCGAGTCCACCTTTAATAGAAGATAAATGAAATGGTTCTAAAGATAGTGGTTCAGGAGGATAGAATAAAATCAAGATAGAAACAACTAATAGAACAATAACTTCTATTATTAATGCTACAGAAGCAATTTTTGTAGAACGATCTATTCCGACTATTGTCAATCCCCATATGAATAAAGTTAAAAGAATCGTAGGAATAATCCAGTGAATATGAATTCCGTATAGCGCTAGCGAATCGGCTGTCCAACCACCTAATTCAATAAATGCTGAAGCGGCAAGAAAAAATGTTCCAACTATAAATATGATTGCTGAGGCAGTTCCAACTACGCTGCCAAACGTCATACCAATATATTTTACAAGTGACCCGCTCGAGGGATACTTCTTAGAGAAGTTCGTTAGACTTAACCCGACCATTGCTACTGCTAATGCGGCAATTAATAATGTGAGGGGAGAGCCGGTACCTGTCGCTAGAAAAATAACTGGTAATCCATAATAAATGGCTGCTGCTGGAGCAATTTGAGCCAATGTAGAGTTTACTGCATCAAATAATGTTAGTCTTTTTTTCGGAGCTAATTGTGACGTTATCTTAGTACTCATATTTTTCCTCCACCGTATAATAAAAAGGATTTATCTACAATAAGAGGCTCTTTCTCAATGAATAAGAGAGTAGGAGCCTCAGGTTGACCATTTAGCCAATATTTTAAGTCTGAATTTTTTATGTTTTAGACGTAGCGGTTTCCTTTGAAAAGTAATGATGATACTGACGTCCCGGGTGATGATCCGGCAGCTGATCGTATCCGAATAAATTTTTCCGAAAAGAACCTGATTCATATTCTTTCCGTACAAGGCCGCGTTCTTGCAGTAGAGGAACAACATATTCAACAAAGTCTTCAAACGTACCAGGAGATACAGCATAAGCAATGTTAAACCCATCTACATCCGTTTCATCAATCCACTTTTCCATCTCGTCTGCAATTTGAGCCGGTGTTCCAACGGCTACTGGACCAAGGCCGCCTATTCCTACGAAATCAGCCACTTCCCGTATGGTCCACTGCTTGTTTGGATCAATTTTTGTAAAGGTCTCAATAACAGATTGAATTGCATCGCTTTGTATATACTCTATTTTTTCATCAGGAGCATACTCGTCAAAATTGATGCCAGTCCATCCTCCTAAAAGTGCCAAACTGCCTTCATAGCTAGTATGCTGTACGTAATCATGGAATTTGGCTTTTGCTGCTTCTTCAGTTAGCCCAATAATGGGTGTAAATACAGAAAGGACTTTAACTGTCTCAGGGTCCCGCCCGCTGATTTTGGCTTCTTCACGTATTTTTCGAACATAGTTTTTTGCAATCGAAGCTGTCGGCACGCTAATAAACATGAGTTCAGCGTGTTTCAAAGCAAATGCTCGCCCTTTTTTAGAAGCGCCCGCTTGAAAAAGAACAGGGGTTCTTTGCGGAGATGGTTCGCATAAATGAGCTCCTGGAACTTTATAATATAAACCATTATGTTGAATATCATGAACTTTATTAGGATCTGTATATACCTTGTTAATTTTGTCTACAGATACAGCATCGTCTTCCCAACTTCCTTCCCATAGCTTATATACCACTTCTAAATATTCATCCGCTATTTCATAGCGTTCATCATGGCTTGTTTGTTGATTCAATCCAGTGTTAACAGCGGCACTGTTTAGATAAGAAGTAACAATGTTCCATCCTATACGTCCTTTTGTTAAATGATCCAAAGTAGACATACGTCGTGCAAATATATAAGGATGTTCATAACTTGTGGACACTGTTAACCCGAAACCTAGATGTTTTGTTGCTTGTGCCATAATGGGAATTAAAAATGCAGGGTCATTAACTGGAAGTTGTGCTCCCTGGCGTACAGCAGGATCGCGTGAACCTTGATACACATCATAGGTTCCTAACACATCAGCAAGAAAAATGGCATCAAAGTGTCCTTTTTCTAATACTTTAGCTAAATGCGTCCAATATTCAGCATCTTTATAAGTAGAGGATCTATCATCAGGATGTGTCCATAGTCCAGGAGAATAATGTCCGGCGCAATTCATTTCAAAAGCATTAAGGTATATTCGTTTTTTAGTCATATCCATTTCTCCTTATTGTTTTTGTCTTTTAAAATTTATAGAGTTATTAAGAATAATCAGTAGGTGTCGGGTATTCTCCTGTTAACACCCAACGTCCAATGTTCTTTCTTTTATACTCAATTGGATTATGGAGAGAATGAGTACGTACATTACGCCAAAACCTGTCAAAATTATTTTTTCTTGTAGCCGAGCGGGCACCCATTACCTCGAACATACTGCTTGTAACGTGTAAAGCAACCTTTGTTCCGAATACATTTGCTGCCCCTGTAGCAAGAACCACTTCTCCACGCTCTTCTGCAGATACGGCTTTGTCTTTGGCCCAAGCTTCATCCAGTTTTTCTCCTGCTCTTTCTACCAAGGTGACAGCAGCTTGAATATCAACCCAAAAATCACCATAGCGACGCTGAATAAAAGGATCTTCAACAGCTTGTTCATAATCACTCAAATACCAGGGACGAGATTTTTCTCGTGTATAACGACGGGCTTCTTCCAATGCCCCTTCAGCACTTCCAACAAAAACATTTGCTAATACAATTTGAGATATAATAGCGTCAAATGTAGAGAATGCAGTCCGTTCTGAATCTGTTAAGTTGATAATTTCTTCAGCATGTATGATTACATTTTTAAAAGTAACTGAGCCGCTATCTGTTTGTCTTTGACCCATACCGTCCCAGTCGTCGTTTATCGTTATGCCTGAACGTTTAGTTGGAACTATACCTACGTATGGTTGACCATTCTCTTCCCATAGAATTAACAGACGGTCAGAATCTTGGGACCCTGTACTAAAGGTATTACGTCCGTTTAAAATGACTGTATCTCCTTCTGTTTTTCCTTGCAAAGTAGGTTCAATTGGATTAAATGAATTTCCCCAAAACCAATTATGGGCAGCAGATTCTGTATAATAATATTTCTTTTGCTCATGAGATCCGCAAAAGTGGGGAGTTGTTAAGTGAAGAAAGTGATACCCATATAAATGTGCTAATGCAGCATCGGTTTTGGCTAGTTCCCGAACAATGCGAAGCACAACAGACCAGCTTTGACCTTCGCCTCCGTATTTAATAGGAATTAAAACCTTAAGTAAGCCGCTGTTACGAATGGCATCTTTTTGTGCTTTTGCCGTTCCGCCTGCTTTATCGCGTTCAGCGGCATCTTTAGCAAACCCTTCAGCGAGTAAAGAAGCTTTTTTTATGTAGTAAGAAGATTCTTGTACAGTTGCATTTGTCATTTGTTTTCCTCATTTCATTTTTAAAATTTTAATACTTGTCTACAAAACAAAAGAGGCTCCTCAAACGCTATGGATACGTTTGAAGAGCCTCCGGTTGACCAGACGGCCTGATTAATATGAAGTCTATATTAAGTTAATTATTCCTATTTGTAAAGTCAGTTTTTTGGGTAACATAAACATTTTGGTTAGGTTTTTTAGACTTTCTATCTAATGCTCGATTGAGGCACTCAAGTACAGCCAGCACAAATAAAATATGTAATCTCAAGGTTTAAAAATACTAAATTGACAGTCAAAAAGATGTTTGGTATATTTTTCAAAAGATTTAAAATTCTTATTGGAATTATCGGATTTAAAAATGTTTGTTAAACCTATAGCGGAAATAGAACAGTCGACCAGACGAATGGAGACAAAAATGACGGGGATTACCTCAGATTTTTTGTCTTTTTTAGTGGCCGCAGATTAACGCCATATGTTTAATACATCACAAATGATGGAGGTAGAGAGAGAAATGAAGAAATTTGTATGGCTTTTTGCATTATTAGCAGTGATTACTGTTGTGGGAGGGTGTGGAAATAAAGAAAAAGCATCTGGCCAAAATAGTGACAAGAAAGAAGATATAGTTCTTAAAGTGGGAGCAGCTTCCACGCCGCATGCCGAAATTTTAAAGTATGTGGAACCCGATTTGAAAAAAGAAGGTATAAAGTTGGACATTGTAAATATTAAAGACGGCATACAGACAAATGAACAAACAGCAAATGGAGAATTAGATGCCAACTATTTTCAGCATACGCCATACTTAAAGCAAACGAATAAAGACAGTGGATTAAATCTTGTCAACGTGACAAACGTTCATATTGAACCGTTTGGAGTGTATTCTAAAAAAATAAAATCAATTGATGATTTATCCAAAGGAGCAAAGGTTGCTGTTCCTAATGACCCAGTGAATTTTTCACGTGCACTAGAGCTATTCCAGGCTAATGGAATCATTGAATTAAACAAGAAACCTAGTGGTAGTTCTTATACGGTTGAAGATATTTCAAAGAATAAAAAGAAGCTAGACTTTGTTGCAGTAGATGGTCCGCTCCTTGTCCGCTCTCTTGATGATGTAGAAGCTTCAGCTATCAATACGAATTACGCTCTTGAAGGCGGATTTAAACCAACTAAAGATGCGTTAATTATTGAAAAGAAAGAGTCTCCTTACGTGAATATTTTAGTGACTACGAAAGAGAAAAAAGATGATAAAAATATTCAACGTTTAGCAAAAGCACTTACGACAGACAAGGTTAAAAAGTTTATTAATGACAAATATGATGGCGCAGTCGTTCCAGCTTTCTAAGTATAGGAGTAAAAGAGAAATAGGAATGACAGTTTGAAAGAAAAGGAGGGGTTCTTTTGATAAAGTTTCAACGTGTTTCAAAAATATTTGAGAGTGGTTCAAAGAAAGTTGAAGCCCTCAAAGACATTGAATTAACGATACAAAAAGGAGACATATTTGGGGTAATTGGATTAAGCGGGGCGGGGAAGAGCACACTGCTTCGAACGATTAATCTGCTGGAGTACCCGACGTCAGGTGAAGTGATCGTAGATGGAGAAAACTTAGCAATGTTGTCTGAAACGGAGCTAAGAAAAAACAAAAAAAGAATCGGCATGATCTTTCAACACTTTAATCTATTAAATTCAAAAACAGTGTTTGAAAATATAGCAATGCCCCTTATATTAAGTGGAAAACCAAAAAAAGACATAAAGCTACGTGTAGAAGAACTTCTTCATTTTGTAGGTTTAGAAGACAAAGCTGGTGTATATCCTGATCATCTATCAGGAGGTCAAAAACAGAGAGTGGGCATTGCGCGTGCATTAGCAACGAACCCTTCTATTTTATTATGTGATGAAGCAACTTCGGCATTAGATCCGCATACAACAGAATCTATTTTGAAATTACTGAAAAGAGTTAATGAAGAATATCAAATTACGATAGTAATAATTACACACGAAATGGAAGTCATTAAGCAAATTTGTAATCGTGTCGCTGTGATGAAGGACGGGAAGATTATTGAAACAGGAAATGTATTTGATATTTTTTCAAGTCCACGTACTGAAATTGCTAAAAATTTTGTCCAGTCGGTTGTTCGAGATGACATTCCACAAAACGTGTATGAATTAGTTCAAACTACAAATTCAAATCAGAAGATTTTTAAGATTAACTTTCTCGGCAGTAATTCGGGTCAATCTGTAATTTCAACTTTATCTAAGCGCTTTAATGTACAGGTGAATATTTTACTTGGAAATATTACAGAGTTACAGGGGATTCCATTTGGTCATTTAATTATTGAATTAATTGGCACACAAGAAGAAATAGATCGAGCTGAACTATATGCACTGCAGCAAAATATAAAAATAGAAGAGGTGGTTGAGAATGTTAGAAGTAAGCCAAGAGTTGATATTAGCGGCTTTGTGGGAAACACTGTACATGGTTAGTGCTTCCCTGCTTTTCGGGGCTTTAATTGGAATTCCTTTAGGAATTCTACTTGTTGTAACACGCAAGGGTCATATTCTTGAAAATCGAGTTATTTTTTCAATTTTAAATCCTATTGTAAATATTTTTCGTTCGATTCCGTTCATTATTTTACTTGTAGCGATCATCCCATTTACAAGGTTCATCGTCGGAACGACTATCGGTACAACAGCGGCTATTGTTCCGCTTGTTTTACATATTGGACCTTATATGGCTAGACTCGTTGAAAATTCTTTGCTTGAAGTAAATGAAGGTATTATTGAAGCAGCGCAAGCGATGGGTGCTTCTAAAACTCAAATTGTATTCCGTTTTTTAATTCCAGAGGCCTTTCCCTCTCTTATTTTAAGCTTAACAACTGTCACAATTGGGTTAATTGGAGCAACGGCAATGGCCGGTGCTATCGGAGGCGGAGGGCTTGGCGATTTAGCTATTACTTACGGCTATCAGCGCTTCAGCACGATTACTATTGTAGTCACCGTCGTGCTTCTTATCATTATTGTTCAAGGTATTCAATCTTTAGGGAACATCATAGAACGCAAGATTAGAAGAGTGTAAAAACGTATTAGAAGCAAGCTTTTTAAAAGGGGAGTTATAAATGAAAAAACCGATATTTCTGCTTCTGCTGTTGTTCATCCTCGTCATAACAGGATGTTCTAATTCCTCATCCAGTGCCAATAGTAAAGAAGCTAAAATTAAAGTAGGCATTCGAAGTTCTGAACTTAGGACGTGGGAATTTATAAAAGAGAAAGCAAAAAAACAAGGCCTGGATATAGAACTTGTGAATTTTTCTTCAGCTTACGATCCTAATCAAGCCTTAGCTGAAGGAGAAATAGATGTAAATGCGTTTCAGCACGTTGCTTATTTAGACTCATTTAATCAAAAGAACGGAACGGATATTGTGCCAATTGGAACGACCATCATTGCCCCTCTAGGTCTTTATTCTGAAAAATATAAATCATTAAAAGACATTCCAAACGGTGCTCAAATTGCTGTTCCAAATGATCCTTCCAACTGGGGAAGAGCACTAGTTTTACTGCAAGAAGCGGATTTAATTACAGTGGTCGAAGGCTTTGACGGTAACGGAGGAGAGGATAAAATTAAAAGCAACCCTAAAAATTTAAAGATTGTTCCCGTCGATTCTGCAAGCACTCCCCGCGTTATGCAAGATACGGCGGCTTCCATTATTAACAACGGTGTAGCTGTGGAAGCGGGTCTAAGTTTAAAGGACGCACTCATTCATGAAAATAAAACAGCGAAGCCCTATATTAATGTCATCGCTGCAAGAAAAAAAGATCAGGATAAAGTGTATTTAAAGAAGCTAGTAAAAGTGTATCAATCCAAAAGTACGGCTGCCTTTATTAAAAAAACATACAAAGGAAATTATATTCCGACGTTTATTAGTTTGAAAGAATTGAATACGTACAAAGACACGTATAAAACAAAATAAGTACAAAATAGGAGTGGGAAAATGGCCAAGGAACGAAAAATGAAACTTGCAGCATATTTGATTGGCACAGGTATGCATGTAGCTTCATGGCGTCATCCTGATTCAAAGCCTGACGCAAGCATCGATGTTTCTGTGTATCAAAAGCTTGCACAAACCGCTGAAAGAGGAAAATTTGATATCGCCTTTATTGCCGACAGTTTAGCAGTAAATGCAGAGTCGCACCCTCAGATTTTAAATCGATTTGACCCTATTGTAATCATTACAGCAATGGCAGCAGCTACTGAAAAAATTGGCATTGTTGCCACATCTTCAACTACTTACAATGAACCTTATACACTAGCGCGTCAGTTCGCCTCTGTCGATCATGTAAGTGGAGGAAGGGCGGGCTGGAATGTTGTGACGACAGCAGATGCAACAGGTGAAACGGCGTTAAACTTTAACCGTGATACTCATTGGGAACACGATCACCGTTATGAACGTGCGGAAGAATTTATTGATGTTGTTCAAGGGTTATGGGATTCGTGGGAAGATGCTGCCTTTTTATATGATAAAGAAAACGGAGCGTTTTTTGATGCTAAAAAGGTACATGAACTTAACTATAAAGGTAAGTATTTTTCTGTAAAAGGGCCGTTAAATATCGCTCGTTCCGTCCAAGGACAGCCCGTTATCGTTCAGGCCGGTTCTTCTGAGCCGGGACAGCGCTTAGCGGCAAGAACGGCAGAAGTGGTATTTGCTCACCGAGATAACATAGAAGAAGCCAAAAGCTTTTATAAATCCCTTAAATCAAGGCTTTCTGAATACAATAGAACAGAAGCGGATTTACATATTCTTCACGGTATTTCCCCTATTGTAGGAGGAACAGAAGAAGAAGCGGTTCAAAAATACAGCGATTTACAAAAGCTAGTGAATCCATATGAAGAATTAAAGTTCGTTTCTGGGTATATGGGGAACGTGGATTTTACCAAGTATGCCCTAAATACTCCTGCATCAGAGGTGGAATTTCCAGTCGTGAATGGCATTCAAAGTCAGTTTGATGAGATGCTAAGAATTATAGCAAGGGAAAAACTTACGGTAGGAGATCTTTATACGCGATTTTTCGGTGCTGCAAGGAAAGATAACTTTGTAGGAACCCCCATTCAAATTGCGGACGAAATGGAAAGATGGTTTCAGGAAAAAGCAGCGGACGGATTTATGCTGCAGTTTCCTTTGCTTCCATCTGGCTTAGATGATTTTGTAAATCTTGTTGTACCAATCTTACAAGAGAGAGGTTTGTTTCGGTTAGACTATGAAGGAAGCACATTAAGAGACCATTTGGAGCTTAAAAAACCTGGAAATAAGTTTGTTGATGAAGGTGTAAGGCCGATCATGTAGAAAGAAGCAAAATTATTTTGTTTAAAGGTAAATCCGAACGATTAATAAATTTTATTAATCGTTCGGATTTTTTGTTGTTGTGGTGAACGCAGGTTTCATGTATGTAGGTGCTTCTAGCTGTTGATTGGAGGGCAAGGCTCATCGGCTGCCCGCGGAAAGCGAAGTCTTGCACGGAAATCCACAGCGGTGTAACAAGCGGTTCAGCTCATGTATCCAATTTGTCCGTCTTTAGATTCGTTTGATTTAGGTATGTCTCAACCTCTTTTTTTGTGGATTTAATTGGTTAAGAAACAAAAGTTTAGCATATGATAAATATCTTACTAGTCTAATTAATCGTACATTTTAGTTCTTAAAAGGTCTTTTGAAAAATCCTCATAGAAATATGATAAAATCGGATAGGATATATATTTCGAGGAAGGAAAGTGTTTTTTATGATTATTGGTAACGAACAAGATTTAGAAAGTTTACGCAAAATTGGACGCATTGTTGCACTTGCGCGCGAAGAGATGAAAAACCAAGCAAAAGCAGGCATGACAACAAAAGAGCTTGATATGATCGGTAAAAAAATATTGGATGAACACGGTGCTATTTCTGCACCTGAAAAAGAATATAATTTCCCAGGTGTAACGTGCATTAGTGTAAACGAAGAAGTGGCTCACGGTATTCCCGGAGACCGAGTATTAAAAGATGGCGATTTAGTCAATGTGGATGTATCTGCCGTACTTGATGGCTATTATTCAGATACGGGTATTTCATTTGTTATTGGGCAAGACGAAGAAAAAGAAAAGTTGTGCCAAGCTGCAGTAGATGCATTTTGGGCAGCCATGAAAAAAGTAAAAGCTGGTTCAAAACAAAACCAAATTGGTCGTGCTGTATCTAACTTTGCACATCAAAACGGATATGCTGTTATTGAAAACTTAACGGGTCACGGTGTGGGCCGCAGCTTGCATGACGCTCCTAACCATATTTTAAACTATTATGATCCAATGGATAAAGCCCTTTTGAAAAAAGGCCTTGTTATTGCTGTAGAGCCGTTTATCTCTATGAAAGCTGATCATATCATTGAACGCGGAGACGACGGCTGGACGTTTGTTACACCTGATAATAGTCTTGTAGCACAATGTGAACATACGATTGTTGTAACAAACGGTGAACCGATTATTTTAACTGAACTATGAGGGTGCAGCATATTACCCCACGCACCTGCTAATTTCTAAAGATTTTATTAGCAAAAGCTACCTCACTGCAATGATCGTTCATTGCTGTGAGGTGGCTTTTTTCAGGAAAACTTAAAATGTAACTTCTTATTCAAGTGGTCTGCTCCGCATCAAGTAGACACTAGTAAAAAACTACACAGATATTTCGATGTTCATTAATCAATAAAACTCCCTTCGTTCGAATAATAGACAGATATTATATACTTTGTTCTCGGAACCTGTGTTTACACGTTACCTGTTAAATAACGATGGATAGAAGTAAACACTTTTTCTCTTATCAGCTCTTTTTCATTAAATAAATGATGTTTTCCATTCTCTATAAGTTCAATATCTATATTTGGAAACTTCTTCAGTAAGAAACCAACATTATACCTCCAATCCACTGTTGTATCTTTTTTTCCTTGAAGGATGAGAATAGGAATAGGACTAGGGCTCCCTTCCTTAATTAATTCATTCCATCTTATCAAGGCTTCTACCCAACCGAGGGGGAGCTGATCATACTGTAACGGATCATTCTTCACAAAATGCAAAAACTTTGAATCTGATGAATTGTTTCGAATTATCCTTTTCAAATTCGTGGTGAACACTTTTAAGAACTTTATACAAATGGTGATTGCATTCCAGTGATAAGGACGAACGAGGGGACAGACAAGGACCGCCTTTCGAACCTGAGATGCTTCATGGTTATTCAGTATATAATCGACTGCAGCAGCAGCGCCAGTACTATGAGCTACAATATAGATAGGTAGAGAGCTTGAAGACAGGTGTCTACGCATGACTTCTCGAATACTTTCTACATAGAGAGAAAACTCCGATACGGCTCCTCGTTCTCCTGTTGACAATCCATGTCCTGGTAAATCAAATGTCAACACATGAAACCCTTTTTGAATCAAAAAACGAATAACCGTACTTAGTACTCCAGCATGATCATAATAGCCATGAAGAAGGAGTATATGAGCTTTTATCTGTAAGGGACGAAAAGATTGGATAAACAACCGTTCATGAGCAACCGTTTCAAATCCGTAGCGATACATTAGCCCCTCTGTTGGAAGATTGTAAAACTCACTGTAACGTTTCATATTTTCAGCCATGGGGCGTGAATCGTATGTAAAAGGAAAATGCTGATCGTTTTGAATATTTTTAATAACTTGTTTCATATTCCACCTCTGTATCTCAGTAATTTATCTCATCGAATAATATTATATTCCCCATTTAATAACAGAAAATGAAGAACCAAATGATTGTATTAGAGAATAAAAAGTTTAAGTAAGTTTGAAAAGCCCCTAGATTTAACAAAAATCTAGGGGCTTTTATTTTTTGTAATCAGCATGGTGAACTATTAATACAGGTGTACATTAAATATATTGTTCCCATAATTAAACTGATCGTTAGTCTTTAATTTATATATCGTAGAGAAAGTATGCGTGTCTATTATTGGTTAGATAAACTGTTTTTCATTTGGCTTCTACTCTTCATTGTTTGCATGGTTGGAGATGCGATTTTGTTCCCCGTCCCTCTTATTAGCCAAATGGCCAAAGTCCCAATTCCTACACCTAAAAGTGAAAGTAGTATGACTCTGTTATTATTTCTCTTTCCAAACATTCCATTAAAATTAAATAAAGAAGTTAGCCCCTGTAAGTTGTTCATTATGCAAATCCCTCTTTGATAGTTGTTTGAAAGAAACCGTTCTTCCAACGGCTTTATTTTTTGACGATGTTACTTATATATACGCGGAAAATGATACTATCCCTATTTGGGATTTTAAATTATTACCTGTAATTATTAAAAGAATAATGTGGATCTTAATAGATATACGACTACTGTAAGGGGTGAAGAATAAGTGAAGAAAAGAAAATATTTATTTGGTCTCCTATCAACCATTTTATCAGTAGGGTTTCTTTTTGGTTGTAATGATAAAAAGGATGAAGCTGAACCTGATCCAACTTTATTAATACGTTGATTAAATGTTTTTATTTTAAGCCTCGTCCATTTATGGAGCGCCGTGTCGGTATACTCATTCCTTCAAAGATGGATTCTTCATTCTTAAGTAAACATACGTTGCTTGCTTTTGCTGTATCCACTTCTATCTTTCTCCATAAACGTATTCTTGGGTTAGTTATGTTGGGATTGTCCTTGTTAACGGGATTCTCAAGGATTTGGCTAGGACATCATTATCCTTCTGATAGTCTTCATTGGTAGCTTGACAAGCACTATCGTTGACAAATTCCCAGGTGCTTTAAAGGTAATGAAACGAAAAATAAAAGTATCATCATGTTCCAATATATAAATGAAGCGTTTTGAATATCTAATTGTGGTAGACTCGGTTCTGGATTAGCTTTATAAGTCACATTGTTTATCCTTTTAGTGATTATTATATAGTTGTTATGGTGGAGACTTTTGTGGATAGTGATGATAATAAGCTAAAGCGGCTAAGGGATTTTCCGAAGCGTCTTATTTTTAATTGTGAAATATATATTCAGACTGATGAGCTGAGCAACCTTATCAGTCTTCGTAGTTTATCATCCGTTCTTATACATATGGGATTTTAGGATTCTTCATTTTTCAAGTGCCTTTTAGCTTTATAAACTGGATTTATTTAAGACAAACCCTGTAATTAGTTCATTAAACTGAATCCCTTTTTTTGTAGGCAGTTGGTGACCCTGCTGTGTAAAAATAAAGAATTCAGCATGTTTACATTTATTTTTATACTCTTTCATATAGCGGATAGTCCAATCCTTTTTTCCACCATACATAAACAACAAAGGTACTGTTAAACGATGAAGTTTGTCTAAACAGTTATATTGTAATGAATGATTATAATACTGATACCATGATTCTTGATCGGCTTTTTTCATATAATTAACTAGGTTTCTTCTTAGTGTCTTGTCTCTGGTATGACTTCTAGCAATGCTTGTTATTAATATATTTAGGTGTTCTCTTACCATATATAATCCTATTTTATGTAATAATTGTCCAGGCATATCTCTTACTATAGGATATGCTCCTGAGAAAATTAATAATTCTATTCTATCGGAATGATAAATAGCAAGCTCTTGAGCAATTAGACAGCCAGCAGAATAGCCACATATAATGGCCTTGTTTAAATGTAATGCATCCATAAAGCGTAATATTTCGTTTGCGTAGAAGGGAATTGATACAGTTTGTGCAGCTTTTGGGCTTTGTCCATGACCACTTAAATCAGGAAAGATGACTCTCATATGCTTGGATAAATCGTATTGATAGTAAAACACTTTATTTCCCATCCCAGGTGGATGAATAAAGATGATAGGTATACCCTGTCCATACTCTTCATAATACAAATATTGATTAGTGTCTATTTCAACAAAAGGCATGCTTATTTCTCACTCCAAAATCGATTAATAACTACTTTTTAGTTAAAGTTAATTCGGTTGATGAAAACTGAAATTTTTTTTCATCTTACATTTAACTTAATACAATTAACTATTTGTTCTGTATTGTTTAATCTCAAATAACTTCTTTTAGTATTTAGTATGGGATTAGTATAGTGGCACTATACACACTAAAAAAGATTTAGATTTAACAATTACTAATAAGATTTCCTATAATGTCCATTATACAGATTGGAAATAAATACTTTATACAGGCTAAAAATAGAAAAAACTGCTCTTATCTAAGCTTTACTATCTATATAATTTGTAACGAAAAAACATACAAAAAGAGTTAAGTTTAAATAATCAATGAAATTTTTAACTAGATATAATAATTTTGGAAAATACAACAAAAGATAAGGATAGGTTTCATTACGCTTTTCTATGCAACCTTACATAAAAGGAAGGAGCTGTCTATGTTGTTTCGAAAGGTTCGAAGAAGATTCCATAAGCTAAAACAACTCTATACGGATCAACAGATTAACGAGCAACAAGTACTGCTTTCTTTAGACTTAGATGAAAACCTACAGGTTCTTCGCTCCATCTATCAGGACTGTTTTGATGTAGTCTTTCGGACGTTTTTAATAGGTGGACAAACAAAAGCCGTCCTTATCTATATAGAGGGTTTATCTAATATTGAGGAGATTGATGAGAATGTTCTCGCCCCACTTACGTCAGAAACAGAAGAAAGGGTTCGTAGTTTACGTGAAATGTTAAAGAAAAAGATACACATTTCAAAGATGAAAGAAGTTAAGACGTTCGCAGATTGTATAGAGAATATCTCCATCGGGAACCCTGTGCTTTTCGTACAACATGAAGCATCTGGACTTGCCTTGGGGTTGGCAAAGTGGGAAAAGAGATCGATTGAAGAACCAACCGCAGAAAGTGTTGTACGGGGACCAAGGGAAGGTTTTGTGGAAACATTAG
Organism: Priestia sp. YIM B13551; assembly: GCF_042787905.1. Classification (NCBI taxonomy): domain Bacteria; kingdom Bacillati; phylum Bacillota; class Bacilli; order Caryophanales; family Bacillaceae; genus Priestia; species Priestia sp. YIM B13551. The sequence continues at coordinate 1,312,393 of NZ_JBHZOX010000001.1, read as the reverse complement.
GAGTCAGTACTTCCCTCCTCCGACGGAAGATCAAAAGTCCTCACCTCAAAATGAAATCGATGAAAATCGGGAGTTATACTAACACCGATGTTGTAATTGCCTACATAGAAGGACTTGCGGATCACACCCTTATTGAGGAAGTCGAAAATCGATTGCAGCGCATCGAAATAGATAGTGTATTGGAAAGTGGATATATTGAAGAACTGATTGAAGACAATTCCTATTCTCCTTTTCCTCAACTTGTCAATACAGAACGGCCGGATGTAGCTGCTGCTAATCTCTTAGAGGGGCGTGTAGTGATTCTAGTGGATGGTACTCCTTTTGTCTTAATTGCGCCTATTAGTTTTTTTTCCCTACTTCAGTCGCCTGAAGACTATTACCAACGCTACATGATTAGTTCAATCATCCGCATTTTACGCTTTGTATTTATGGTACTTTCTCTTCTTTTACCTTCGCTCTATGTAGCAGTCCTTACCTACCATCAAGAGATGGTGCCGACGGCCTTGCTGATTAGCGTGGCATCTTCACGGGAAAGTGTTCCCTTTCCAGCACTTGTTGAAGCATTAATGATGGAGGTTACATTTGAAGCACTACGTGAAGCAGGAGTCAGACTTCCAAAACAGGTCGGTGCCGCTGTTAGTATTGTCGGCGCTTTGGTCATCGGTCAAGCTGCAGTTCAGGCCGGTCTGGTTTCTGCTCCAATGGTCATTGTTGTTGCGATTACAGGAGTTTCGTCCTTTATGGTGCCACACTATACGCAAGGAATTGCGTTAAGAATGCTACGCTTTCCTATCATTCTGCTTGCTGGAACGTTGGGTTTGCTTGGAGTTATGCTTGGGGTGATTACAATCGTCGTTCACCTATGTACGTTGCGTTCTTTTGGGATTCCATACTTGACACCAATCGCTCCGGTGAAGGGGCGTGAGTTGAAAGATGCCTTGATTCGAGCTCCATGGTGGAAAATGGACACACGCCCCCATTTAACCGGGGAGTTCAACTCATACAGACAGTCCCCTAGACAAAAACCAAATTCCAGTAAAGGAGACGAATAGTAGAGTAAATACATGATGAGAAGGATGTGAACAAGAATGAATCTCTTTCTATCTCGAAACGTCATAAAAACGTTGACCATTCTTCTCTTTTTTTTGGCTAGCTTTCTACTGAGCGGTTGCTGGGACAGAAGGGAAGTAAATGACACAGCGCTTGTGTTAGGGGCTGCTATTGATAAAGAAAAAGGGGGGGGAATTAGGCTTACTGTTCAAATTTTGATTCCTAAGGCTGTGAATGGTCAGCAGCAGGGAGGAGGAGCATCAGGAACAGGCTCCGAGAGTTTGGTGAGATCGGCAATTGGAGAAAATATAGCAGATGCTATGTCAAAGGTGCAGACAAAAATCCCACGTAAAATCTTCTGGGGTCACTGCAAAGCGTATATTATCGGTGAGAAGTTTGCTAGAAATGGTGGTATTCATAAGCAAATTGACTATTTACTTCGCCATCCAGAACCTCGGGAACGTGCTCATTTGTTTGTCAGTTATGGAGAGGCAGCCGATGTTCTAGCATTACAGCCACCTTTAGAATCATACGAGGGAGAAGTGCTACGAAAGTTATCTGAGATGAAGATTGGTATGGATGTCACAGTGAAAGATTTTGAACAGATGTTAACAGGGGATTCTGGAGTGGCTCTCCTACCTTTAATTAAAAAGTTACCGCCGTTTCTTGGGGGGAAACCACAGGAAACGATTGCTTATATAATGGGGACTGCTATTTTTAAGAAAGATAAAATGATCGGTCAAGTTGATATTAAGGCTACCAGAGGACTTTTATGGTTACGAAATGAAATCGAAGTGACTTCGGTTACAGTAAATCCTAAAAAAGGAGAATCCATCTCGCTAGACCCTATTCGACAAACGACGAAACTCATCCCTACCCTTAAGAATGGAAAATGGAAGATCCTAGCGAGGATCACATCGGAAGGGACAATTGTGCAAAATGGCAGTGATCTTGATGTTATGAGTCCACAAATTACGAAGAGAGTGGAGAAAGACGTAGAAAAAGATATCAAAAAACGCATTAACCAGTCTCTTAAACAAGTGAAGAAAGGGATGAATGTGGACGCATTTGGTTTCGCAGATGCGTTTCATCGAAAATACCCTAAAGAATGGTCGAAAGTCAAAGATCATTGGGATACAGTCCTTCCGGATGTGGAAGTGAAAATAGATATTAAAACGCGTGTACGCCGACCTGGTTTATCTACTACGCCGGCGGGCTTGAAAGAAAAAGAGGTAGAAAAGAAATGAAGTGGATAACGGTAATAGGAATAACCGTATGCGTGGTTCTTATCTTTTTGTATGAATGGCCAAAAATGGATCGAAATCAGAAAAAGGAGAAAGCAGCCTTTGTGATCTTAACAACGATGGGATGGCTGCTTGCCATCCTCCTTCTGTTCTTTCCGGATATGCCAGGTCCTACACAGATGATTGACATGCTTTTCAAACCACTTGGTAAGATGTTGGAGAAATAGCAGGGGCATAGAAGATACGGAAAAAGAAGGAGAAAAGAGAATGATCGAAAAAGGGAAAATTTCTTCATTTCAGATGGCGCTTATGATCGTACCAACGATAGTAGCAACCGCTATTCTTACCATCCCAGCCATTACGGGCAAGTATGCAGGGCGTGATATGTGGATTTCGCCAATTTTAGGTTCACTCAATGGATTTTTTACGGCGTTTATTGTGTATCAATTACATAAACTCTATCCGAAGGAATCGATCATCCAATACAGTAGACATATTATTGGTCGGACTCCAGGAAAAGTGCTTGGGTTTGTCTACTTGTTCTTTTTTTTGCATATATGTGGCACCATATCCAGGCAGTATATAGATTTCATTATTAATGCTTTTTTGCCTAAAACCCCGATGGTTGTAGTTATTGGGAGCATGGTTCTTGTATGTGCTTTCGCTGTACGAGGCGGCGTGGAAGTATTGGGAAGATCTGCCCAACTGTTCGTTCCAATCTTTATACTTCTTCCCCTGTTACTATTTATACTACTCATACCTCAATTCAAACCAGAGAATATGTTTCCAATTATGGAGCATGGTATGATGCCTTCGATCCTTGGAGCAGCTGTACCACAGTCTTGGTTTAGCGAAATGTTTCTTATCTCCATGCTTCTTCCTTTTTTGACAGATCATAAAAAAGGAAAGAAGTGGAGTATGATCTCGGTGGTTATCACTATGTTAGTCATGGTTTACACCAATATAGTGAACATATTCTTATTTGGAGAATCAGCAACCAGTTATATCTATCCGGTGTTTACTGCTTTCCGCTACATTAGTGTTGCTACTTTTTTTGAACATCTTGAAGCCTTTGTAATTACTATTTGGGTAATGGGAATATTTATTAAACTTTCAGTATTTTACTATGCACTTGTCTTAGGAACGGCCCAATGGCTACATCTATCTGACTACCGCCCCCTTGTATTTCCACTTGGTTTTCTGGTGATTATATTCGGTATATGGGTAACTCCTAGCATGTATGAATTAACTCGATTTTTAGGTAATATATTTCCTTTTTACGGAACATTCATTATGACGTTCATTCCGGTTTTACTACTACTCATTGCTATTATCCGGAAAAAATAATTAGAAAGGAAAATGTAATCATATGCCTATAAATCAATAACACACACAATATTTTGTCGATTTAAATATTTGTTAGAGATAATAAAAAAATAGAATGGGGTAAAAAGAAATGATTGAAAAAGGGAAAATATCATCTCTTCAGATGGCGATGTTACTATACTTTATTGTATTAGCTACAGCTATTCTGACTCTTCCATCAGTCGCCGGAAAAGATGCGAAGCAAGATCTTTGGCTATCACCAATATGGGCCTCCCTCATTGGTTTTCTGACATTAGGTATTTTTTTGAAATTAAACAAGTTTTATCCTAATGAAAATATTATTCAGTACAGTGAGCGTATTATTGGAAAGCTTGCCGGAAAGACTATTGGATTTATATATTTGTTTTTTCATCTTTATTTGAATGGTATTGTTCTACGACAGTACGCGGAGTTCATTGCAAACTTTCTTCCGAAAACCCCTATACCTGTAGTAATAGCCAGTATGGTGTTAGTTTGCATGTTCGTTGTATACGGAGGAGTAGAGGTGCTAGCACGTGCCACACAAGTTTTTCTTCCATTATTTATTCTTCCTCTTCTTCTGATGGTACTTCTACTGCTACCTGATATAGAAATTGATAATATATTTCCTATCATGGGGAATGGTATTTTACCATCTCTACAAGGAGCTACTTCTATTCAGTCATGGTTTAACGATTTTTTTTATATTTCTTTTTTTCTTCCTTTTTTGAAAGATCGAAGTAAGGCAAGAAAATTGGGTGTGATTTCTATTGTAGCTGTTGTACTAACTATGGTGATTACAAATTTAATTACCATTCTTGTATTAGGCAGCACTACTCAAGAATACACTTATCCCGTAATAAGTGTTTCAAGGTATATCAGCATAGCTAATTTTTTTGAACATGTCGAATCAATGGTGATGGCAGTCTGGGTTACAGGTATTTTTGTTAAAGTTTCAGCCATTTATTATGTACTTACACTTGGGACAGCGCAGTGTCTAAACGTACGTGATTATAAGCCATTTGTGCTTCCATTTGGTTTTCTCCAAGTTATAGTTGCTTTGTGGATATCTTCCAATTTTCAACAACTTGTTTCCTTTTTGTCTACAAGTGGCATTGTTTTCTTTTTTTCTCTAGAAATTGTAATTCCACTTTTTCTCCTCCTTATTGCTTTTATAAAAAAAGGGAGAAATGGGGGGCTTAATAGCAATGGAACTAAAAATCAAAAGAATCATTAGCGAAGATTTGGTAAAGCAGCTGCTTTCTGCAGAAACCCGGCGCTTTGCTTCTACACGTTATAAAAGAATTGAAAAATAGAAAGACCTGAAAAATCCATGAAAAAGTTACGCGGAAAAAATGGTCAAGAGACGTGAACTACGTACTTCTACTTCCTCGATTCTCCAATCCTTGTGTTTCCACGCAATTCCGTAATCCTCTTCATGTAAACAGATTGCATCAGAAATCGTTTTTATAGTGCCTTTACTACCTGGCATCTTAGTGCCGAAATAGCGAATTCCCCCTAGACAGCCACAGCCAAGCATTAAAGAATCAGCTACTTGCCCATCTTAATTTTTTAACTCTTTATAAAACCTTAAAAGTTAATAATAGGGTCATTTTGCTTGATATTTGTTTTATACATTTAATGAAATTGATTCTTACTGTACACTAGATAAGAAGAAAATTTATTCTAAACAAGGTTAGTATATTTATTTGCTGAGAAACGGAGGGAGTTAGATGGCAAATGTTCTTTTTTTAACTTTCCCGGTGAAGGGCACGTTAATCCTACCATTGCATTAGTAGAAGAGCTTGTGAAAAAGGGAGAAGAGGTGGTCTATTACTGCATAGAAGAATATAGAAACAAGATTGAAAAAACAGGCGCTTTATTTCGTCCTTATGAAAACTTTCTACTCCATATAAATACAGAAAAAGGATGGCAGAGAAAATAGATCCTCTTGAAATGCTTTTGCATATGGGAAGGGCTATGGATAAGATTATAGAAGAGGTTTTAAAAGAAATAAGAGCGGAAAAGTACGATTATGTTATTTATGATAATAATTTCGCTGCCGGATGGATTATAGCTGATATATTACGAATACCCAAAGTATGTTCTTGTACAACTTTTGCAATTAATAGCCAAATTTTTTCTATGTTTATGAAGAACAGGGGAGAAATAGATAAGGAATCTCCAAGATACATGGAAATCGAACAAATTTCAAAAAAGTGGAAAGATCAATATGGAGTTATTCTTACTGATAGAAAAATACCATGACGTGTCCTGGAGATATAACGATTGTATTTCCATCATTTAAAGAAAGCAGCTGCAAAATTGGAGAATCATTAAAAGAGGCTGGAGGATATAAAAAAGCAGTAGAAACAATTTTAAAATTCAAGAAGGTCATTAACAAAAACACCTCTAGTTAACGAAATAAAGTGTATTAATTTATTTTTTATATCAATTATCAATTATAAACAAATGTGCATTTTGAATGAAGAATCCTTTGGTAATAACGTTTTTTTCCTAAATTAATATAATATTATTAAAACGAGGAATAGCAAAAGTTTTAAAAAACTTAAAATCGCTTGTAATGGGTTATCCTGCTGTTCCCACAGAGTATGGTCTTTATTTATATGTGAAAACGAAAGTTTAATAACGATGAGAGTTATTATAAAGCGTTAATCCGTCATATTAATAAATAGCCTGTTTTGATCAATTTTTTCAAAGCAGGCTTTTTTTTTGTTCTTTTATCAAGTATGAGTAAGATAACGAAATTTTTCTTTAAATTAGAGAAAAATAAAAAGGTCTTTGTATTACATTTTTTGTAGTCAAATGCAAAAAATAAGTATATAATCAATATTAAATTTGTACCTATAAATTTAATATATTGGAATGAATTTAAAAAGTCAGTATGAAAATAAGGAGTGCTATAATGAAATTCGCAAAGGATTTTTTATTTGGAGCTGCATCAGCTTCTTATCAAATAGAAGGAGCTTGGAATGAAGACGGTAAAGGCGAAACAAACTGGGATGTTTTTTCAAAGATTCCTGGAAAAACATATAAAGGCACAAATGGAGATGTAGCTATTGATCATTACCATCGCTACAAAGAAGATATTAAGTTAATGGCAGAGATGGGACTAGAATCGTACCGCTTTTCTATTTCATGGGCACGTATCTTGCCAACTGGCGATGGAGAAGTGAATGAAAAAGGCTTGGAATTTTATAATCAAGTGATTAATGAATGCTTAAAGTATGGAATTGTTCCATTTGTAACGCTGTATCACTGGGATCTGCCTTTGACGCTTGAAGAAGACGGCGGATGGACGAATAAACGAACAGCCGATGCTTTCGTTAAGTATGCAGAGGTTTGTTTTAAGGCATTTGGAGACCGTGTTAAACATTGGATTACGTTCAATGAAACCGTTATGTTTTGCGGATTAGGCTATTTAAAAGGAGCACATCCGCCTGGTATCCAAAACGATGAAAAAAAGTACTTTCAAGCTACACATTATGTGTTTTATGCACATGCAAAAGCCGTAGAGATCTATAAGCAGCTGGAGCAGTATGGAGAAATTGGTATTACACATGTCTTCTTACCGGCTTACAGTGTTGATGATAAAAAGGAAAATATCTTAGCTGCTAGACACGCGAATGAATACGAAACGTTTTGGTATTATGATCCGATTTTAAAAGGCGAATATCCATCTTACGTCGTACAGCAATTAAAAGAAAACGGATGGACCCCAAGCTGGACGAAAGAAGAGCTAGATACATTAAAAAGAAATGCCGAAAACAATGATTTCATTGGTCTTAATTATTATCAACCGATTCGAGTAGAGAAAAATCAAGAAGCTGTTTCGTCTATGGAGCACTCGAGGGAAACATCTACTTTAGCTCCTGGAAATCCATCGTTTGACGGCTTTTATCGCACAGTAAAGATGACAGATAAAACCTATACAAAATGGGGATGGGAAATTTCCCCTCAAGGATTTTTAGACGGGCTGCATATGTTAAAAGAGCGTTATGGTGATATTAAAATGTACGTAACAGAAAATGGTCTTGGTGATGAAGATCCGATTATTGATGGTGAAATTGTAGACGTTCCCCGTATTAAATATATTGAAGAACATTTAAAAGTGATTAAGCGCGCAATAAAAGAAGGCATTCATCTAAAAGGATATTACGCTTGGTCTGTTATTGATTTATTAAGCTGGTTAAATGGTTATAAAAAACAATACGGATTCATTTACGTAGATCACGACGATAACTTAAATCGAAAGAAAAAACTGTCGTTTCATTGGTACAAGCATATTATTGAAACGAGAGGAGAAGAGCTATAAGTAAAAAGAAAACCTCTTGATTTTGATCAAGAGGTTTTGTGTATAATAGAAGCAGTAAATGATTGAGAATGTAAACTAGGGAGATTATATGGCTATAAAATATAAAGAAATTGCAGATCGTTTAGAAAGGGAAATTCGAGAAGGGACGTTTGATCAAACAAAAAAGCTACCGACGGAAGAAGAATTGATAAAAAAATTTGAAGTGAGCCGTAATACAATTCGAAAAGCAGTGACTCAGCTCGTCAATCGCGGCTATATCTATCAAGTCCAAGGAAGCGGCATGTTTTTGCGTGAGGAATCAGTCACAGATTATATTAATTTAGGCAGTCTTAGAGGATTAACGAAAGACTTAACGTCGAAAACAATTGAGACAAAAATTCTTTCTTTGCACGTGGTAGAAGCTGATGAATTAACCGCAAAAGGTTTACGGTGTGAAGGCGGAACCAAGCTATATTATGTGAAGCGGCTGCGAATTGTAGATGAAGAACCTTTTTCTATTGAAATCAGTTACTTTAAAAAAGATGTGGTACCTTATCTAAATGAAGATATTGCATCAAATTCTATTTATAGTTACCTGATAGATCACTTAAAATTAAACATTGGGTTTGCTGACAAAGTCATTAACTGCGAAAAAATTGATGAAGAAAGTGCTGAACTCCTTCATATCGACCCATTCGACCCAGCACTGATTATCGAAAATACGGTGTGCTTAACGAACGGAACGATCTTTGAGTTGTCAAAATCTATCTTTCACTTTCAAAAAGCAAAAATCTTAAATCGTATCAATTTTAAATAACATCAGCATTAACCGGTTAAGTTTATTTTTCTTAACCGGTTTTTGATTGTTTAAGAATGAAATGAGGTCGTGGATATGAGGGTCTTTTCTATGATAACTAATTGGAGATACGAAAGAGAAAAAATGATTTTTCTTTATAACAAGGTAAGAGGAGGTAGATTAAATTTCTTTATATCAAATGACAAGCCGTAACTTCTTTAATGCCGATACAGGGGAAATTTCACATAATGAATGGTTTGAAATATAGTGTAATTGAATATGCTCAAGGGAATGCTAAACATAAATCAAAATGAAAAGGGGTATAAAATGTGGAATATGTAAAAAGAGAAACGGCTATAAGTGAACTGACTCATCATATGGATGACATTTTAAACAAATATAACCTTCAAGGCGTCTCCGTATATGAGGAAGAAGGAGAAGGTAATCACTATTATCTTGGCTACACAGTAAAAAAGGATGATCATGTGTTTATGCTTAACAGACCTTATATAAAAGATAAAGACGGGAAACTAGCAGTAGAAAAGCAAGAATGGACCGTTCAAGGTAACGAAGGAGAAACAAATGGATATACTTCACTTGAAGATGCATTTCAAAAAATTGATGAAATCATACATTAAATAAATTTGATGAATTTCACTGCGGATGCTTTTCTTTGAACGCTTGAGTACGAACAGTAGAGGAGCTAATAGGTGACGGGTGTCTTTCATCTATACTATCTAAATTTTCTTTGCTTTGAAGTCTAGAAAATTATATAATAAAAAATTGTTTTTTAAGGTTTTACTATATAAATACGGGGTACACATATAGTACAGCAGCTATCATGCAAATGGTTGTTGTGAAAGGTTAAATACTTAGTGTATGAAGGGACTGATTAGTTTTGAAAGGCTTAACAGCGACTTCAGCAAATGTATTACCGCAAATTGAAAGTAGATATTCGTATCTCACGCAAGGCACTTTGGTTATGAACCGATATACGTAACGAAAGGGCCTGACTAGGAAAACAAAGGAAAGACTGAATCAACGAGAAGAAGCCTGCATCTAAAAATGTAGGCTTCTTCTTTTTTACAGATGAAACTAAGATGATGGATGAGTACATAGCGGATATAAATTGAAAAGATTCACATTCAATCAATTTTCCGTGCACGTTTTTCTTGAAAAAAGGTCATAAGTTGAAGATACTGTATATAACTATGTAAAAGAATTTTTGAATACAAAATAGTAAATCTGCTTGAGGTGAAAATGATGAGAAAAGCAAATAAAAGTGAATTTCTGTGGAATACGTTAGACGGCTGGCTTTTTATCCCTAGGAACATTCCTTTACTATTTCTTTTTGTATTTCTCTTAGGGGTTTCTTACCTAGGTTGGGTTAAGCTGTTTCATAAATTCGTTTAGATACACCAATGAGCTGAAACAAAAAACTGTTTCAGCTTGTTGGCGTGCTGATTTATTTATTTTATGTATAGATGTACCGTAATTTACCTAAATTATTCATTCCATCCTTTGCAGACATCAACCCACTTTAAGCATTTCGAAAATTCTTCTAGTTCAGGTATTGTTAATTCGATTGCACTATTTCCACTTCCACAGGCAGGGAAAACGGTGACGAAACGTTTCAGAGATTCATCTAGATACACGTGAACGCCTTCATTAACGGCAAAAGGGCATACTCCGCCTACAGCATGACCAATCAGCGTTTCTACTTCACTTGCTCCAAGCATTTTTGCTTTGGTTCCGAACTCTTCTTTATATTTTCGGTTATCAATTTTTGCATCTCCTGCTGCCACAATCAATAGAACAGTTCCTTCGGCGTTAAAAGAAAGACTTTTTGCGATCCGTTTCGGCTCGCATTTCAAAGCTTGCGCTGCCAGTTCTACAGTAGCACTGGACTCATCCATTTCGATAATTCGATTCTCCATACCATATTGTTTAAAATATGCTTTTACTTTTTCAATCGCCATTTTTTATATCCATTCCTTTCGTTAACTCTTGCAAATATGTATGATTGCCTTACAGAGAATGTGCAGTTGTTCTTTATAGTGAAAAAATCTTATTATTTTAATATACAGAAATTATACACAACTTTGAAGTTAAAAGCACATATTCGTTTTAACTAAAAAAGTTACGTAGGTAAAGTATTTTTAACTGATTAAAGCAGGATTACGGAACCCTTTGACGAATGTAACTATGTCGGCTGCGAAAACATAGGCATTAGAACGAAAGATAAATGATGAAATTGAAAAGGCGCAAACGTTCTAGTGAAATGAGGAGAAGTAATGCCAAATTTACACACTGTCATCAGTTTTTTTAGCAGTACATGTATGGCAACGATGAGTATGATTTATTTGTTTTCCCTTGTGCCGCGCGCATGGTCTTTTAAATTTCGATTTGGAGCCATGATTATAGGAATCCCAGTCGGCATTATAATGGGACAGGTTGCTATGCTGATCGGCTGGCACCATCATTAAAACTTTGAACTTTTTAACAAAAAAGGAGACGTGTAAAATGAATATTGTTACATTAAACAACGGTTTAAAAATGCCTCAGCTTGGATTTGGCGTATGGCAAGTAGAAGATAACCAAGCAGCATCTGCAGTGTCAAAAGCAATTGAAGTTGGGTATACCTCTATTGACACAGCCATGATTTATAAAAATGAAGAAGGAGTAGGTCAAGCGATTAAAAAATCTTCTGTTCCTCGAGAACAGCTGTTTATTACAACAAAAGTTTGGAACAGCGATCAAGGCTATGAAAATGCATTACGTGCATTTGACGAAAGCTTAGAACGATTAGGACTTGATTATGTCGATTTATATTTGATTCACTGGCCTACGCCTCAATATGATGAGTATGTGGAGACGTATAAAGCATTAGAAAAGCTTTATCACGATGGAAAAGTAAAAGCAATTGGCGTCTGTAACTTTGAAATTGAGCATTTAGAGCGCTTGTTAAACGAATGTGATGTAACACCTGTTTTAAACCAAATTGAGTGCCATCCGTATCTAGCTCAAAATGAATTAAAAGAGTTTTGTGCCAAACATAATATTTTTGTGGAAGCATGGAGCCCCCTTGATCAAGGAGGAGAAGTGTTACAAGACGAAGTCATTCAAAAAATTGCTGAAGTACATAGCAAAACTCCGGCTCAAGTTGTATTGCGCTGGCACTTACAGAACAACACAATTGTCATCCCTAAATCAGTTACACCGTCTAGAATAGAAGAAAACTTTAACGTGTTTGATTTTGAACTCACTGCCGATGATATGGCAGAGATTAATGAGTTAAACAGCAATCGCCGCAAAGGTCCGCACCCAAGTGACATGAACGTCCGATAACGTTTAAAGAAATAAGAATGTGCAGCCGTGAATCATCGCTGCTATAAGAAATAACGATTTTATTTCAGATTATTTAAAATTTTCTTAAATAATAATTGACAAATGATTAATTCAGCGTAATACTTAGTGTAGGTACCCTAGTTGCTTTAAGTTGTACAGCTTAAAGTGTATAGTGATTTAGTCATTTAGTGATTGTTTGTATGTATAAGGTGAAGTGCTGATTATTAATAAAAGCCCATAGTGTAAGTAGGTTAGTTTATAGGGGGCTATATCAAAAGGAGCTTGTTTCCTCTTTGATATAGCCCCTTTTTGTATTCAAAAAGAAAAGGTAGTCTACAGTTTAACAAGGGAGCGGGTATGATGTTTATTCAAATCGATGGAAATTCACTGACGTTCGACCAAATCTACAAAGTTATTTACCAAGGATACTCCGTGAAAATTAGCGATCACGCAGTTGAACATATACAAAAAAGCAGAACGTTAGTTGAAGAGAGTATTACGAACAACAACGTAATTTACGGAGTAAATACTGGATTCGGAAAGTTTAGCGATACGGTTATTTCAAAAACGGACTTAGCTGATCTGCAGATTAACTTAATTCGCAGTCATGCCTGCGGACTAGGAGAACCATTTTCTTTAGAAGTAAGCAGAGTGATGCTGCTGTTACGAGCGAATGCATTGGCTAAAGGGTATTCCGGCATACGACTGGAAACCTTGCAGCTGCTTATCGATTGCTTAAACCAAAATATAGTGCCGGTTATCCCAAGTCAAGGTTCACTTGGAGCTAGCGGTGACTTAGCTCCATTATCACATCTAGCGCTGCTGTTAGTTGGAGAAGGAGAAGCTGTATATAATGATCAGCGAATGCAAGGAGAAGAAGCTTTAAAGCTAGCTGGGCTTAAACCTATCCAATTACAAGCGAAAGAAGGGCTAGCTTTAATTAACGGCACTCAGGCAATGACAGCTGTAGGAGTAGTTTCGTACCTTGAAGCTCAAAAGCTAGCAGATCTTGCTGACGGGATTGCAGCACTGACGTTAGAAGGTCTGCAAGGCATTTTAGATGCATTCATGCCCGAGTCTCATGCGGTAAGACCTTATCCGGAACAACAGCAGGTAGCTGCCCGAATTCTTTCGTATTTAGAAGGCAGTCAATTAACTACTTCTCAAGGTCAAATAAGAGTGCAAGATGCGTATTCACTGCGCTGCATTCCTCAAGTTCATGGTGCTATTTATCAAGTTTTAAATTATGTAAAAGAAAAGCTGTTAATTGAAATTAATTCAGCAACCGATAACCCGCTCATCTTTGCCGACAGCGGCAAAGTAATTTCTGGAGGGAACTTTCATGGGCAGCCCATTGCGTTTGCTATGGATTTTCTAGGAATTGCAATGGCGGAGCTTGGGAATATTTCTGAACGGCGCATCGAACGAATAGTAAACCCTCAGCTTAGCGGGCTGCCAGCATTTTTAAGTGCAGATCCTGGTTTAGAGTCTGGGCTCATGATTACTCAATATGCTGCTGCTTCATTAGTTTCCGAAAATAAAGTATTAGCGCATCCATCAAGTGTCGATTCCATCCCATCTTCAGCGAATCAAGAAGATCATGTCAGCATGGGAACGACTGCTGCACGTCATGCTTATCAAATTATCCAAAATACACGAAGAGTTTTATCAATTGAAGCAATTTGTGCGGCTCAAGCGGCCGATATTCAAGGAGTGGATAAACTTGCTTCAGAAACAAGAAAAATTTACTCAAGAATTAGAAAAACCGTACCAACCATTATTAAAGACCGAATTTTCTCACGCGATATTGAGGCGTTAGCAGCTGATTTCAAAACCTTTGTGCAAGATACTAATTATGAACTAGCGCTGTAATAAAAATGTTAGTTTAACAGTTTTTCATTTTTATAGAGGAGGAAAACAAAATGGAGACAAAACAAAGTGGAATGAAAGCACCCCGTGGAACAGAACTAACGACAAAAGGCTGGGTACAAGAAGCTGCTCTTCGCATGCTTCTAAACAATTTAGATTCCGAAGTAGCGGAGCATCCGGAAAAGTTAGTCGTATACGGAGGAATCGGAAAAGCAGCCCGTAACTGGGAGGCGTTCGATCGTATTGTCGCAGCGTTAAAAGACTTAGAAGAAGATGAAACGCTTCTTATACAGTCCGGCAAGCCAGTTGCGGTTTTTAAAACCCACAGTGATGCACCGCGTGTTTTATTAGCGAATTCAAATCTTGTTCCTGCTTTTGCAAATTGGGAGACGTTCCATGAGCTTGATAAAAAAGGGTTAATGATGTACGGACAGATGACTGCAGGAAGCTGGATTTATATTGGAAGCCAAGGCATTGTTCAAGGAACGTATGAAACATTTGCTGAGTGTGCCAACCAGCATTTTAACGGAACTTTGAAAGGAACGATTACGCTAACAGCTGGATTAGGAGGAATGGGAGGCGCACAGCCACTAGCTGTTACGATGGCAGGCGGGGTTGTAATTGGAATTGATGTTGATCGCACGCGTATTGAAAAACGTATCGAAACAAAATATTGCGATACGGTAGTCGAAAGCGTAGCTGATGCGATCACGTTAGCTGAAGATGCAAAAAGATTGGGCAAAGCGCTTTCCATTGGATTAGTTGGAAATGCAGCCGAGATTCTTCCTGAGATGATAGAGCGAGGATTTATCCCAGATATTGTGACGGATCAAACATCGGCACATGATCCGCTTAACGGATATTTGCCGATTGGAGTCAGCTTAGCAGAAGGAGACAGATTGCGGAATACAAATCCAAATGAATATATAAAACAATCAAAAGCAAGTATGGCTATTCACGTTCAAGCCATGTTAGAGATGCAAAGAAAAGGCGCGGTTGCTTTTGACTATGGCAATAATATTCGCCAAGTGGCGTTGGATGAAGGTGTCACGAATGCATTTGATTTCCCGGGATTTGTCCCAGCGTACATCCGTCCGCAGTTCTGTGAAGGAAAAGGACCGTTTCGATGGGTCGCTTTGTCAGGAAACCCAGAGGATATTTATAAAACAGATGAAGTCATTTTACGTGAGTTTTCGGATAATACGCATCTTTGCAACTGGATTAAAATGGCGAGAGAAAAAATTGAGTTTCAAGGATTGCCGGCTCGTATTTGCTGGCTAGGCTACGGAGAAAGAGCGCGCTTTGGAAAAATTATTAATGATATGGTGGCGTCCGGAGAGCTGTCAGCGCCTATCGTTATTGGCAGAGACCATCTAGATGCCGGTTCTGTGGCTTCGCCAAATCGGGAAACTGAAGCGATGAAAGACGGCAGTGATGCAGTAGCAGACTGGCCGATTTTGAATGCATTAGTAAATACGGCAGCAGGCGCAAGCTGGGTATCTGTTCACCACGGAGGAGGAGTAGGTATGGGGTATTCTCTTCACGCTGGAATGGTTGTAGTAGCAGACGGGACGGAAGAAGCCGCCAAACGTCTAGAACGTGTTTTAACAACAGACCCAGGCATGGGTGTTGTTCGTCATGTAGACGCCGGCTATGATAAGGCCATTCAAACTGCAAAAGAAAAAGGAATACAAATTCCGGCGTTAAATGAATAAAAAAGGAGGGATACGTATGACTATTACGTATATCAAATGCGCTGCACAAGTCATTACGGTTAAAGGAGGAAGTCAGCCTAGACGAGCGGAGGAAATGTCAGATCTAGGAATTATTGAAAATGGCAGCGTACTCGTGAAAAATGGAAGAATTGTATTTGTTGGGCCTGACGTCAAAGCGCAGGAATACCTTGAGCATATCCATGAACCTATTAATATAATTGATGCCGAAGGAAAAATCGTAACGCCTGGGTTGATTGATCCCCACACTCACCTTGTGTTTGGCGGCAGTCGTGAAAAAGAATTAGAAATGCGCTTAAACGGGGCAAAGTATATTGATATTTTAAAAGCGGGAGGAGGAATTTTACAAACAACCGTTAGTACACGACAAGCAACAGAAGAGGAGCTAATCAAGCAATCTACAAAACGTTTAAATAAATTTCTGCAGTACGGAGTTACAACTGTCGAAGCCAAAAGTGGGTACGGTTTAAATCTTAAAGATGAAATCAAACAATTAAAAGTAGCGAAGAAACTGAATGAACAGCATCCAGTAGATGTTGTTTCAACCTTTATGGGAGCTCATGCGGTGCCAGTTGAGTACAAAGGAAATGAAGATGAGTTTGTTCGTTTCGTTATCGAAGAAATGATACCAATCGTTGCAAAAGAAGAGCTAGCGGAGTTTTGTGATGTATTTTGTGAAGAAGGCGTGTTTACAGTTGAACAGTCAGATCGTATTTTACAAGCTGGAAAAGCATACGGACTAAAACCTAAAATCCACGCCGATGAAATTGTGTCTTTTGGCGGGGCAGAATTAGCGGCTAAAGTGGGAGCTGTGTCTGCGGATCATTTGTTAAAAGCATCGGATCAAGGAATTAAGCAAATGGCTGAAAGCGGAGTTATAGCCGTTCTATTGCCGGGTACTGCATTCTTTTTAATGGAAGAGCCGGCGCGTGCTAGAAAAATGATCGAAGCAGGAGTGCCGGTTGCTTTGTCTACAGATCGAAACCCAGGATCTTCTCCTACGGAATCGCTGCCGTTTATTATGAATTTAGCTTGTTTAACGATGAAGATGACGCCAGCAGAAGTTTTAACGGCCTGTACGATCAACGCGGCTCATGCCATTTGCAAAGGGAATCAAATCGGAAGTATTGAAGTAGGTAAAAAAGCCGATTTAGTGCTATTTGACGCTCCCAATTACCAAACGCTGCAGTATAACTATGCCGTAAACCTTGTAGACACGGTATTAAAAGATGGAAAAGTTGTGGTTGAAGGCGGTGTTTTACATGAACTATCCGTACCCACAGCTTGATCGACCGCCTTTTTGCTGGCAGCGTCAAAGTACTCCTGACCCAAAAGTAAGTGATTGGATTCAGACAGTTGAAGATGGAAGCAGCGTCGACTTTACATCGATAGATATTACGGTCTTGGGCGTGCCTCTTTCAAGATCTTCCATTAGCGCTTCTGGAGCCAGTGAGACGCCAATGGCCATGAGGAAGCTCTGGAAATCCTTTAACCCGTATCATATTGAGTATGATACGGATTTGACTTCCTTCGCATGTGCTACCTATTATGCTTGGAGGCGATCATTCTATTACAGCTATGTTAGTAAAAGGGTGGAAAGAGTCACATCCCGAACAGAAAATAGGGATTTTACAGTTTGATACGCACTTTGACTTACGCAGCTTAGAAGATAACGGTCCTTCTAACGGAACCCCTATACGAAATTTAATCGAAAGCAATACTATTGATGCAGCTCATGTATGGAATATCGGACTTCACGGGTTTTATAATTCAAAATCGTTAAAGGAATATGCAGATAGCAAAGGCGTTCATTATGTAACGTTACTGCAAGCAAGAAAAGCAGGAATAAATCATACCGTGAAAGAAGCATTAAAACAGCTGAGCAAAGAGGTAGACATGATCTATTTAACAGTTGATATGGACGTGTTAGATATCGCTTACGCACCGGGAGTTCCAGCAGGAACGACAGGCGGAATGAGGACAGATGAGTTGTTTGAAGCAGTATACACCGCCGGGAGTCATCCACTTGTTCAAGCAATGGATATTGTATGTCTAGATCCGCTGCGTGATGTAGGAGAAATTACCGTGAAAGCAGGCGTACACGTGTTTTTGAATTTTTTAACGGGCGTTGCAAACAGAAAGTAAGGAAGTGTGCTTCCTTACTTTTTTATATGGCTATTTTTATAAGATTAATAAACGATTGTTGAGAGTGGGATAAAATAACTTTAGAAGTGTGTATGGATTTTAGTAAATATATTTTTACTAAAATAAACATTTTTTATTGTTTTTATTCGAATTTAGTAATAATATATTTACTAAAGAAGGTGAACATCTTATGAAGGAAAATCTGGCTAAGGAATATATCGCTTTAATACCGGTTTTATTTGAAAACTTCAAGAACTTAAACAAGAATGAAGTGAAATTAACACATTTACAAAATCACGTAGTTGAATTTATGTATATGAAAAAAAGAGATTTGAATATTAAGGAAATTAGTAATGGATTAAATATTGCCAAACAACAGTTAACGAATGTTATCAGTGAATTAGAAAATGAAGGATATTTAATCAAAATGCCTGATCCGCGAGATAAGCGTGCAGTTTTAGTCTCATTAACGTCTAAAGGAAAAAGTATTCAAGAAGAAAAATGGAGAGGGATTTATAGTAACTTTCATACAAATCTTGCGAAGTTAAATGAAGAAGAGCAATTAGACCTGCACTTCGCTCTTCATAAATTAAATGTTTTATTAAAAAAGATGGAGGGGTAAATCATGAATCAAAGAGAGCGAATTTCACTTATTAGTGTAGGCGTTATAGGCGGGACAGTAATGGGAGTAATTTATAAAGATCTATCCAACTGTTTAATTACAGGTGTTATTGTCGCTTCAATCATTACGGTAATGCTCAATCAAAAAGCGAAAAGAACAGCTAGATAGTATGAATAAACGTAAGACAGCACCAGCAAGTCACCAACTCAGCTATGGTGCTGCCTCTCGTTTATAAAGTTTATTTTCTAAATGAACATTACGAAGCTGAATATGATTTAAGAGCTTCAAGCATCAGATCCCAAAATCCATCCACATCAAGGGTTAAACCAAACTTCGCATTTGCTTTCCTTCCTGTAACTCCAAGCAAATCAACTGAAGTCGTTCCAGCCGTGTATTCTCCGCGTGTTTCTACCACAATATTAACTTCCTTTAGCGTAAATAGTTCTGGAGCTATGCAATAAGCAACGGTTAATACATCGTGAACAGGAGGACCATCAAAGCCAAACGTTTCTTTATAGGTAGATTTAAAAAATGCTAATAATTCACCCACCTTTTTTGCTACGTTATTATCAATGTTCATCACTTGGTTAATAACATTATCTGTTGCAACGGCTTGATGCGTAATATCTAACCCCATTACTATCAGTGGAATGCCGCTATCAAACACTTTTTTAGCCGCTTCTGGATCTGCCCAAATATTAAACTCAGCTGTTGGCGTCCAGTTCCCGAAGGTTCCGCCGCCCATAAGGATAATCTCTTCAATATTTTCTTTAATTTCTGGAGCTTTTATTAAAGCTAAAGCAATGTTCGTTAATGGACCGGTAGGCAAAAGCGTAACGGGATCTTCTGACTCTTTGACCATTCGTATAATAGTATCTACTCCGTGTTCTTCGCTCCAGCTGCGAGAGAGAGCCGGGAACTCAGGGCCGTCTAATCCTGAATCACCGTGTATACTAGGCGCGTTTTCACGTCTGCGCATCATTGGTTCGCTTGCTCCTTTTGAAACAATCACGTTATGTAACGATACTAAATCACACACCTTCAAAGCATTCAGCGTCGTTTTTTCTATTTCTGCGTTTCCTGAAACAGTTGTAATCCCTAAAATATCTAATTCTGGTTGTGCAGCAGCTAAAATAATTGCAATGGCATCATCATGACCTGGGTCACAGTCCATAATAATCTTTCTTTTTTTCATTATTGTCACCTCTATAGAATGGATAAATTAATGTTATTTTTGCAGGGAATTTACTCTATCTAAAATAGCTTCTGTAAAATCCGACGTAGAGGCATGTCCGCCTAAATCTTTTGTTTTCACTTCATCTTGGAGCGTTTGATAAAGAGCGCAGTCTACTGTAGCAGCCACTTCTGGAAGTTTGTGATCCGTATGTTTTTCAGCCAGCCATCTCAGTAGCATAATCCCCGAAGAAATAATACCGGTTGGGTTTGCTATGTTCAAACCTGCGATATCTGGCGCAGAACCATGAGCTGCTTGTGCCATAGCCATATGTTCATTTGCATTAAGAGAAGGGGCTAATCCTAAGCTCCCTACAAGCTCGCCGGCTAAATCTGAAAGAATATCACCGTACATGTTTTCGGTTACAATGACATCAAAATCGGCTGCACAGCGTACTAGATGAGCAGCCATAGCATCAATATGATAGTCGTCCACTTTTACTTCAGGATATTGCTCAGCTACTTCTCGACAAACGTTTAGAAATAGTCCGGTACTTAATCTTAAAACATTTGCTTTATGTACGATTGTTACTTTTTTACGACGCTGCATAGCCAATGCAAAAGCTTCATGCGCAATTCTTTCTACGGCTTTTCGCGTAAATACGCCCGATGTCACCACAACGTCTTTTGTAATTTGCCATTCCCCGTGTCCAGAAAACATATTACGATCGGCACAAAATCCTTCTGTATTTTGCCGGCCAATACCCCTATACGATAAACAGTCATTGATTTGAACACCCTTTCATTATGCGCAATGCTTTTATAAATAGATTGAAGTTTTATAGTATTAATCTACTTAAAGGAAAGACAATAATAAAATAGTATTTTTTTATGTTTATAGATTAAATTCTTTTATCTTTCTTTTTGCTGCTTTTTTTAAAAAGAACTAGCTAATGCTTCGTGCTCCAGATTTTCTATTAAACAGCTTCTTAATTGGTGATATTAAATTTAAAAAAACACCCAATTACCACCTAAAACATGATTTAATTATATCATAATTCAGAAAATTAAACGGTTATCCGTTGGCACGAAAATTGCTTGTACTGTATATGAGGAATAAAAAAGAAAGGAGCAATATGTAGTTGCAGATAAGGAAGCTGCTTTTAAAGAACGAGAAGTCTGTTTAAAGTTATTATTTCACAATGAAGGGGAGAAGAAGAATGAGTGAACCGCAAAAAGAAATGAGTTCATTAAATCAGGTAAGGAAAAAAGAGAGGAAAATAAACGTTTTTGCTTTATTGTTAGGCTTTCTTGTGATTGCTACTATTTTAACGTATATCTTGCCAGCCGGAGAATACGCACGTGTAGAAGTAGACGGACGAACAACGGTAGATCCTCAGTCGTTTAAATGGATTGATTCTACGCCAGTTGGATTCTTTGATATGGTCAAAGCGATACATACAGGAATGGTAGAAGGAGCCGATATTATCTTTTTTGTATTAATTATTGGCGGTTTCTTTGGTGTACTAAGTGCTACGGGTACAGTAGATGTATTAATTACAACGATGGCTAAAAAGCTTGCTACCCGAGAAAAGTTATTAATTCCTGTTATGATGCTATTTTTTGCGGTAGGAGGATCTTTAATGGGAATGGCGGAAGAAACGCTAGCCTATATTCCTCTTTTAATTCCGCTGGCACTTGCTCTTGGGTTCGACGCATTAACGGGAACTGCCATTGTTTTAATTGGAGCATCAGCTGGTTTTACTACGGCCGTTATGAATCCGTTTACAGTGGGTGTTGCACAAGGAGTAGCAGAGCTTCCTATGTTTTCTGGAATGGGCTTTCGCCTTATCTTATTCGTAGTTGTTTACGCTGTTTCAGTATGGTTTGTCTATCGATATGCGATGAAAGTTAAAAAAAGTCCTTCGATTGGAACATACGGAAAATACAGCATAACTAATGCAAATAAACTTTTAAACTCCGATGCCAAGTTAACTAGAAAGCATAAATGGATTATGGCAGCATTTCTTGTTAACTATGTAATTCTTGCTTTTGGGGTTATTAAGTATAAGTGGTACATTACCGAAATTGCCTCTCTGTTTGTCATTTTGACTATTGTGATTGGGGTTATTGGGAGACTGTCTGTTGAAAATATAGTTAAGTCGTTTACAAACGGGGCAGCAGCATTAGTTGGAGGAGCGCTAGTTATCGGAGTTTCTCGTGCTGTTCTTGTTGTTTTGAATGAAGGTCATATTGTAGATCCTATGCTTCATCAAGTATCTGGAGCCATTCAACATATTCCGGGATATTTAAGCGTTATCGGAATTTATAACTTCCAAGCGCTGATTCACCTTATTTTAGCATCTGGAACAGGTCATGCGATGCTGACAATGCCAATCATGACGCCGCTTGCAGATTTGCTTGATATTACAAGACAAACAGCAGTATTATCTTTTTCTTTTGCAGACGGCATCGGAAACATTATTTTCCCGACGGCTGGAACATTAATGGCTGGCTTAGCGATTGCGGGAATTTCATGGACAAAGTGGGCAAAATGGGTGCTGCCGTTAGTCCTTATTCAATATGTGATTGGTCTAATAGCCGTTGTGATTGCTTATTTTATCAATTACGGACCATTTTAAGCATTAAAATTATATAGAAAAATATTATTCGCAAGTCGAGCTTACTAGTAGGAGGAATAGAAGTTGTTAACCTTAATCAAAAACGCAGAAGTATATGCACCACAGCCTTTAGGAAAAAAAGACGTATTACTTGCAGACAGCAAAATCATCCTTATAAAAGATTATATTGAGCATTTAAATACGTCCATTCCTATTGATGTTGTAGACGCCGCTAATCACATTATAGCTCCAGGCTTCATTGACTCACATGTTCATATTATTGGTGGAGGAGGAGAAGGTGGATATAAAACACGCACTCCTGAACTAATGTTAACCGATGCAACGACTGCCGGTGTTACAACTATTGTAGGTGTACTTGGAACAGACGGTACAACAAGAAGAATGGAAAATCTTCTGGCCAAAGCAAGAGGATTAGAAGAAGAAGGGATTAGCTGTTTCATTCACACAGGTTCCTATCAAATACCGGTAAAAACGTTAACCAGCAGCATCGAGGAAGATCTTATTTTAATTGATAAAATTATTGGAGTAGGTGAAATTGCGATCTCTGACCACCGTTCCTCTGAACCGACATTTGAAGAACTGGTAAAGGTGGCTTCCGCTGCCCGCAATGGAGGGATTTTATCAGGAAAAGCTGGAATATTAGAAGTTCACGTAGGAGATGGAGAACGAAAATTATCTTTATTAAATCAAATTGCAGATAAAACAGACCTGCCAATTCGTCAATTTCATCCTACACACATTAATCGAAATGAAGAGCTGTTTAAAGAAGGAATTCAATTTGCGAAACGAGGCGGATATGTAGATTTGACGACTAGCACCATTCCCCATTTTTTAGAAGAAGGGGAAGTGAAGTGCAGCAAAGGGTTACGCATCATGCTTGAAGAAGAAGTTCCGATCTCGAGTATTACGTTTTCATCCGATGGAAACGCGAGCCTGCCGTTTTTTGATGATAACGGAGATTATAAAGGTCTTCAAGTTGGAAAAGTGTCTTCTTTATTTCAAGAAGTACGAGATGCAGTATTAGAGGAATCAGTACCGTTAGAAACAGCTCTTCAAGTTATTACCTCTAACCCTGCTAAAGTATTAAAATTGTACAATAAAGGGCATATTCAACCTGGAAAAGATGCAGATTTAGTCCTTTTAGATAAAGAGACGCTAACGATTAAAACAGTTTTTGCTCAAGGTAAGATGATGCTAAAAGATGGTGTTCCTCTTGTGAAAGGAACGTTTGAATAACAGATTTTAGACTCTAAGCAGCGAAGCATCATTTAACGAACGTATTGTGGAAAGGATATGAGCTAATTAGAAAGAGCTATTGAAATTTGCGTGGAAAGGGGCATTCCAATGAAAAAGAAACTTGTTTCATGTCTGATCAGCTTTACATTACTTTCTTCTTTGAGTACACCGCTGCTTGCAAAAGCACAAGACAATACTCAGGACATTAAAGGCAACCTTGTTATTGCAGGCGGAGGTGTAGGAACATCTAATCACGACATATATGAAAAATTCCTCTCGCTTGCTGGAGGAAAAGAAAAAGCCAAAATAGGGATTATTCCAGCTGCTAGCACAACGCTGCAGTCTTCTGAAAAGTTTAAGAAAGACCTCGTGAAATACGGAGTAAACTCAGATTCTATTCAGATACTTCCCGTTTCAAATCACGATTTTTCTGACACACAAAGGGATGAATCAACTTGGAAGAGCCAAGTAAACGATAAGAAGTTATCCGGTACAATTAAAGGACTAACGGCAGTTTGGTTTGTTGGAGGAGACCAAACAAAAATTGTAGATTCCCTTCGGCAAAATAATGGAAGCGATTCCGAAGCGTTAAAAGCTATTTGGGATATTTATCGTAAAGGAGCAGTAATTGGAGGTACAAGTGCAGGAGCTGCAATTATGAGTGACGTCATGATTACGGGGGGAGACAGTCTAGGAGCTTTAAAAGAAAGTATAGGAAACAAGGCAAATAAGCATGTAAATGAAGGGGAAGACGGTAAAAAAGAGTACGAGCCTTTATCAGTTCAAAAGGGGCTGGGTTTTTTCCAACACGGCATAATCGATCAGCATATGGATGAACGAGCACGACTTGGGCGACTTGCAGTAGCTGCGTATAATTCTGAACGCGACAAAGAACAAAACTTTGCATACGGTGTGGACGAAGATACGGCTATGGTCGTTAATAATAAAGATCAAAAAATTGAAGTCGTTGGACGAAGCGGAGTAGCTGTATTAGACATGAGCAAGGCTAAGCTAAAATCAGCTTCGAGCTTTGTATCTAAGCAAAAAGCGCGTTCAGGTTTAGAGAACATAAAAGTTAGTTACTTATCTCCTGGAGATAAAATTAACTATCATTTAAAGTCATTTGAATTTCCAAAAGATAAAGTAGAAACGAAGGGATTTGAATATTATTCCTTTAACGCACTGCCTGCTACGGGTGTTTTTACGCCATATGGAAGATTAAAGGCTTATTTATCCTATTCTCTTGTTGACAATGAATCGATGAAATCTGCCAACAGCTATGTTTATGACAGTCAAGGGTGGGGATATGAAATTGCTTTTCGAAAGAATAGTGATACAAACGGCTACTGGAGATATACTGACGGACAAAAAGATGATTATTCCATCGTAAATGTAGGAATGGATATTACGCCCAAAACCGTTAAATTCCAGCCGGATAAAGAAACTAGTTTAACTTATAAAAAATCTACCTTTTCTCCATCTGAAAGTCCTGTATACGATTCGATTAAAGGTAATCTCTTAATTGCAGGAGGAGCACTTGGCAGCAGCAATTCAAGCGTGTATAACAAGTTTATTAATCTTGCAGGAGGAAAACAGGCCAAAATAGGAATTGTGCCTGCAGCGAGTACTAAGTTTGATTCCTCTAGTCATTTTAAAGAAGATTTAATTAAATACGGAATGAAGGCAGAAAATATAGAAGTTTTACCTATTTCAAACCATGACTTTAAAGGAACTTCTGAAAATGAGTCGAATTGGAAAGCAAATATGAATAGTGATAAACTAGCGCAAAAAGTTAAAGGACTAACAGGCATTTGGTTTGTAGGAGGAGATCAAACCTTGATTACGGGCTCGTTGCGTAATGAAAATGGTTCGGACTCAAAAGTTTTACAAGCCATATGGCATACGTATAAAAATGGAGCAGTACTTGGCGGTACGAGCGCCGGCGCGGCGATTATGAGTAATACTATGCTCGCAGGCGGAGATAGCTACGGAGCGCTTTCATACGGATTTACAGACACATACGATGATATGACTCAGCAAGAAGGCGGGCCTGCTTATTTGGAAAAAGGTCTTGGCTTTTTCCAATACGGTCTTGTAGATCAGCATTTTGACAACAAAGCAAGACTCGGACGTCTTATTGCAACAGCATATGAAAAAGGAAATAAAAATCAGCTTTCTTACGGAATTGATGAAGATACTGCTATGGTAGTAAATAATAAAGAAAAACAAATAGAAGTTGTGGGAAGAGGCGGCATTACGCTAGTTGACTTAGCGAAGGTACAGGCAAATGACAAATTTCCGAGTGATTACAAAAATATTCTTATCTCTTGTATTACGCCAGGCGACAAAGTAAATATGACAACAAAAGAGATCGTAATAAACCCAGCTAAAACATCTACTAGAAAAAATGAATACTACAGTGAAAAGATTGGGCCGAACACGGGTCTTTTCTCTCCGCACGGTGTATTAAGAAAATTTTTGGCTTACGATCTTATTGATAATGCCCAGAGTAAAGAAATAAAGAGCTATGCGTTTAACCAAAACAAAGGTTTTGAGCTTACCTTCCGAAAAAGCGCTGAAAGCAATGGTTATTGGGCTTATACAGACGGTCAAAAAGACGATTATTCCATTGTGAAAGTTACGTTAGATATCAAACCAATAAAAGTAGCTATTAAATAAAAAGAAAACAGAAAGTAATTAAATGCATGTAGAGCTTTGACATAGCGTGCCTCCATCTATTGAAGTGGAGGTTCTTTTTTCTACTTGTTTTATTTGTAATAGGGACAAACGTCCGCTAGATGAAATGCGCAGCAAAGTATAAAATGATAGGTATATATTCCATAAACTAATCTCTGAAGGCAAGTCAAGTTAAAGGCCTGTAGAAAGGTGTCCATACAATGAAAAAGAAATTAGTTTTAATAACAGGAAGCAAGCAAACTAGAATCATTTTACATAATCAATTAAAAGAGTTGTTAGGAGATTACATTTCTATTGAATGCTTTGCGATTGATGAAGAATTACCCGGAAAAATTGATGGCGATGTTGTCCTTTATTCATCGGAGAGTATAAAGCACGAAATGAAGGACAGATTAGACGTTCAGCATGCACATGAAATTGTAGGAAATAGAACGATTCACCATAAACATATAAATGAATTGCTGAAAATCCCTGCCCATACAAAGGTGTTAATTGTAAACGATGATGATAAAGAAACTCTTAAGTTAATAGAGTCTCTCTATCAAGTAGGGATTAATCATGTTCAGTTTATTCCTTTTAAAAAGCAAAAGACCTATTACGAAGGGGTTGAAATTGCTGTTTCTCCAGGTGAGGTTCACTTGTGCCCGCCATATGTAAAACATGTAATTGATATAGGAGTTAGGCTTTTTGACATGGCTACCATTTTTGAACTTATAAAATCATTTGGTTTTAATCAGTCTAATCATTCAATTATTTGGGATCGCTATTTACGAAATATTATTGAGTTGCAAAAAAAACTAATAGAAGCAGAGGGGCAAATGAAAGAACTTCACCTGCATGTAAAAAGTGTTGTAAATGTAGTTGAAGATGGTATTCTTGCCGTGGATTTCAATAAAAGAATTACGTTATTTAATAAAAGGTTAGAATCATTGTTTCAGCTATCTTCTTCTGATGTTGTAGATCATGAAATTCAAAATGTAATTTTCGACGAAGGCCTTGTGGAGTTTATTACTTTGTCGGACGAGAAAAGTCAGTACTTTAACATAAACGGATACGAAATGGTTATCTATAAGTCTATGATTCAGGAGAGCAATACTACGGTAGCAACGTTTAAAAGTGTTAATCAAGCTGTTGAAATAGAAGGAAAAGCGCAGTCAGAACTTAGAAAAAGCGGCTTTTCAGCTAAGTATGATTATCAAGATATTATCGGAGAACACCCAGCTTTGCTCAAAACAATTGAAATTTCCCGAAAAATGGCGGTTACTGAGTATCCTATTTTAATTCAAGGAGAAACCGGTACAGGAAAAGAGCTGTTTGCTCAGGCTATCCACAATTATTCTACACGTAAAAATGGACCGTTTCTTGCCGTTAACTGCAGTGCCATGACTGATACGCTGCTAGAAAGCGAGCTGTTTGGGTACGAAGAAGCCAGCTTTACAGGAGCGCAAAAAGGCGGTAAAAAAGGGCTGTTCGAGAGCGCTGATAAAGGCACGATCTTTCTAGATGAAATTGGTGATATCAGTCCGCGTTTACAAACCCAGCTTTTAAGAGTGCTTCAAGAAAAAGAAATTAGACGGGTGGGAGGCACAAGAGTTATTCCGATCAACGTAAGGATAATAGCAGCTACTCACAACAATTTACTACATAAAATGAAAGAAGGTTTGTTTCGAGAAGATTTGTACTATCGTTTACATGTATTATCCTTAATCATTCCTCCTTTAAGATATAGAAGAACCGATATTCCTTTACTCATTCATCACTTTATTTCTAAATCAAAAACGTGGAGGCATATTCATCCAGAAGCTATGAAGCTGCTTATCGAATATGAATGGTTAGGAAATATAAGAGAATTAAAAGGAGTCATCGAGTATTTGCTTACCGTCTGCGATGAAAACGAAGTAAAAGCAAAAGACGTAGAGTATAGGCTTAGTAGTCGAAAAGAGGACCATTCTTTTTATGAAGTTGAAAATCAATCGTTTGACTTAATTGAACTTCAAGAAAATCATGCCCTGTTAGAAACGATAAAACAGTGTAATGATACAGGAAAAGCAGCAAGCAGAAAGTGGATCACCCAGCATTTAAAAGGCTTTACTCTTACAGAACAGCAGGTGAGAAACCGTTTGGATGTATTAGAAGAAAAAGAGTATATTATAAAGCGCAGAGGCAGAGCAGGAACAAAAATAACAGAAAAAGGACTGCATTATCTATATCATTTAAAAACAAAACAGCACTTGATTCATCCTTGATATACAGGGGAAAGGGAAACTTAACTAATTAAGCTTCCCTTTTTTTATAAAATAATGTAGTCATAAACTCGGCGTTTACGGCTGATTTCCGCCGTAAACTTTTCCTGTAGAAGAAGTAATAACGCCGCCGTTTACGTTTAAAGTATAAGCTAACCCTCCAGAACCTGTCCAAGTGGAAAGATTAAAAGTGCTGCCATTAAATAGTTTATAGATAGAAATATTATTAAACGTCAGAGGCTGACCGCTTATACAAGTAGTAGGCGCCTTATTTGTTTTAGCCAGATAAACAGCAGCATTTGTAGAGCCTGGCTGTGTTGCTACTTTAGCTGAACCATCTTTTTCTACCAACAGTGCTGACTGTTCATTAACAGCAATTCCTTTTGCGCTTGTTCTAGTTTCTTCTCCGTCTTGGATATTACGTGCAAGAAATGTTAAAAAGCGCCCCATTCTATCTCGTTGTTCAAAGTGAGTGTCTGTTTGAATGTTGTTATTATGCGGTGTTTGAATCAAATAATCTGTAAAAGAAATAAGAGAACTATACGGGTTGTTTAGCGCTGTTTCGAATCTAAAGTTGTAGAGCCTGCTGAGATAGAATCATAAATGTGATCACCTTGAATCATGGTGCCGGCACTCGTTCCTCCAAAAGGAATGCCCTGCGTAATACGGTTATTTAATGCTGTAAGAGCCGGGAAGCCTTCTAAGAAATCTATGTAATCAGCTTGATTGCCTCCAGCAAAAAAAATACCTTCTGCTTTGTTAATTTTATCAATCAAAGAAGAGTCTGAGCCTGCTCTTATTAAATCATCAACGACAATTGTGCTAACAGAGTTAAGGGGCTTACCTATACTTTTTGCTAGGTCATAGATATATGAATTATAGGCGTCAGTACCCGTCGCTCTTATAACCAAAAAATCTCCGCCGTTTGCCTTTTGAATCATCCATTTGAACGCTTCATCTACATCGGTGCTTCCTCCCATATAGACTTGTCCAAAGCTTGTACTAGTCGCTTTGTCTGCGGTACTTCCGACTTGATAAAACGTGTAAGGTGCAGAAGCAGCGGAAGTGGAGATTGGAAGTAAAAGAGATGCCGCGAGAACAGCACAAGTAATGACCTGCTTTTTAATGTTTTTTTACGTTCAGCTTTTTTCATAAAGTTCTCCTCCTTTAATAGGAGTTCATAGATAAACATGCAAGTTTTATACCAACTTATTGAACACCGGCAAAACAGTGAAAGAAGAATTTTTTTAAAAGCTCTATGTGTAATATAGGTTATTTATGGGTCATTATTAAGGTTTTTTACACCCGAAAAATGGCGAGAACGACTCTAACTCGGATGCCTAATAGTGAAAAGAAAATTGCAAAAGGTATACAAGATTACATCCCTCATTGAAAAATAACGTTTAAAAACTTAAAATTATGATAGAAAGGAAAAACAAGGATAAAAAGAAGATCTGGCTGCAATAGCGCCTTATTTATCAAACAGACCTTCATTCTATCAATATCTTCATCTCTTAAACGTTTTATACCAGCATTTCTACGCAGAAAAAATTATACATGAGAGGATCTGTCAAAATGAACAAACAGGAAAGTAGTTACAGATGGGTTGTTTTTGGAACCGCTTTATTAGCATATTATTTGATTGTCAGTCAACGAACAGCCCCTGGACTTATTACAGAACAGTTAATGAAAGATTTTCACGTTTCAGCATCTGTTATAGGGTTAATGACTAGTATACAATTTTTAGCATATGCAGGCCTTCAGATTCCTATTGGTTTACTTTCTGACCGATACGGTCCCAATCGATTTTTGATTATAGGGTCGCTTTTAACTGGAATAGGAAGTCTTATCTACAGCACGGCTCCTAACGAATATGTGTTAATTTTCTCTCGTTTACTAGTCGGTACGGGAGACTCAATGATTTTTGTCAATTTAGTGTTAATTTTAAGTCAGTGGTTTAAGGGAAATGAGTTTGTAAAGCTATTAGGTTTAATTGGGCTGGTAGGAAGTGTAGGTTCATTATCAGCTACCGTGCCTTTGTCTATGTGGATTTCATTTTCAGGCTGGAGAGTTCCTTTTCTTAGCATAGGTCTAGTTTTAATGGCGGTATCCTACCTGCTTTATGTCGTTTTAGTGATAAAACCTAAACGATTATTTCAAGAGGATGCTAAAGCAAATAAATCCTCTGTTAAGACTCCGGAAAGCGTATGGGGGATCCTAAGGAGAGTGATGACGACTCGCCAAGCCTGGGCAACATTTCTTTGTCATTTTGGTGTAGTCGGTACATATATCGGTTTTATTGGTTCTTGGGGAGTTCCTTATGGAATGAATGTGTTCCATTTATCCCGCGCTGATGCAAGTCAGCTTATTATGTATGGTCTGTTTGGCGCTATGATTGGTGGCCCTTTAATCAGCTGGATAACAAGCAGGTTAAATTCCATTAAAAAAATCTATTCACTTATTCACCTTATTGTGGTGCTTAGCTGGACTGGATTATTACTATCCGGCGTGAAACCTTCATTCATGCTAGTCGTTATTTTGCTTTTTATCATCGGCTTTGGAAACGGCGCAAGCGCTTTGACATTTGCCGTAGTACGTCAATCCTTCTCCGTAAAAGAAGTAGGGGTTGTATCAGGCTTTGCCAATATGGGAGGCTTTTTAAGCGCCGTATTATTACCTAGTATTTTCGGAAATGTTCTGGATTTATTTCCCGAACGCTCGCTGCACATCGGGTATCATTATGCTTTTATGATTCCCATTTTGTTTTCAATGATGGGGTTGTTAGGTGTCTTACTAATTAAAGAAAAAGGAAAAAAGGAGCAGAGCGTGCTGAATGCTTCTTAATTCACAATGACTGTCTCATTTACAGTGCAGAAAAATTCGTATCTTTATTATAAGGTTCATTTTTATACTTTCAAGCAGGCAGAAGATAATCGCTTTTATAAGTGGTTATCTTTTTTAGTCTATCCCATTTTTTAGAGTCATATAGAGCTATACTTCTAAAAAGAATAGTATAACTGAGCATTCTACTCCAAATAGATTTTACTCATATCAGTAATACAAAAATTTTTATAAGACAGCACGCTATTAGAATTTACTACTTAAATAAAGAGCCACATCGCGAATTGCTTTATCAGTTTCACTTTCTATTAACTCTCTGTCCTTTGTATACGAATAAACAGTATCACCGTGAAGAAGGAGATCTGATAAATTTAATAAGCCGACAGCGCGCTTGTTGAATTTATGAGCAATGGCTAAAGTGGTAGCTGTTTCCATATCCACCCCGAGAAAATCTGCAAGCGACCATTCTTTTACCATGTCATGCGTCTCGATCAGCATGGCACCCATACTGACCACATGTCCTTTTATATAGCTGTAGCCTTTTTGTTCACAATACCTACAGGCGGCTTCCACTAACTCTTTGTCAGCTTCTACAAGCGTTTGTTCTGGTAAATACCAGTGTGATACGCCATCTTGCATTTTTGCTGCAGATACAATTAAAATATCGCCATATTGTATAGTAGAAGATAAACCTCCAAAATATCCCGTTTGAATAAATAAGTCGGTTCCGCTGCCAGCAAATTGATGTACAATGTTTGACGCCATCGGACTGCCGTATACATTCGCAAATCCTATATTTCTGTTATTGAACTTACCTATTACCGTGTTCCATTTAGGCGTATGAATATCAGTAGATAAGATCTCTTTCCATAAATTTATATTATCTTGGAATTCCCACTCACCATGAATAATAAATGCATTAGGCAGCTCTTTTTCTGATAGCTTTAATACGTTTAGCCAATCTTTTTTTTCAAAATCGCCATACAGCTTCATCTTTTTCTCCTTATTTTCTCAGTTAGACTAGTTAGAAAAGAATTCTTCATTACTAGCTTTCATTCCTTTAATTTTTAGAACTAACAAATATAAAAGAAATGACAGTGCTGATTTAAAAATGAAGTTATGCGTGCTTTTTTTACTCATTTCTCGACAAATATTTAGAATTAAAAAGGAGTTCAGTAATAATAAAAGAAATTCCTTACTAACGCTTATTTAAATTAGATAAAGCTGTGAGAAAAGCTCCGTTTAGTTAATGAATGAATAAGAGGAGGGAAGGTACAGGTGTCAAATTATTTTCCCATAATTAAAACAAAAAGGCTTACCCTAAGGGAAATTGTAGCAGAAGACGCAGGCAATATTTTAAAATACCTATCCGATAAAGAAGTAATGAAACACTACGGTCTAGAGCCTTTTACAACGGTTGAGGATGCTTCAAATGAGATTGCGTGGTATAAATCGATCTTAAACGAAAAATCTGGAATAAGATGGGGTATTACTCTTAAAGAACAAGACGACATTATTGGCAGCTGCGGGTTTCTTAATAGAGTTCATAACCATTGCCGTGCAGAAATTGGATATGAGCTAAGCAAAGATTACTGGGGGAATGGGATTGCTAATGAGGCATTGGAGGCTGTCATAAAATATGGTTTTACACATTTTAATTTGCGGAGAATTGAAGCATTAATAGAGCCTGCTAATGCTGCTTCACAAAAATTAATAAAAAAGCATCGCTTTATAAAAGAAGGCCTATTAAGAAGCTATGAATTTACGTGTGGAAAATTTGATGATTTGTACATGTATTCTTTATTAAAACAAGATTTTGACAGGCTTCAACCACATGAAGGGAATATCTAGACATCGTTATTAAGAATACGTATAGCACAATGACAGATAAGGGGAAAATGTATGGCCCATTTTAATGTTGATATTGTTCACTATCATCCTCAATTTGCTGAGCAAACGGTAAAAATGTGGAGAGATAGTAAAGAAAAAGCGATTGAACAAAAGGAAATGCACAGTTTTGACCGTCATGTCTATTTTTTAAATCATATATTGTCAGCACACTATAAAATTGAATTAGCGTTAATGGATGAACAAATAGTAGGAATGATTGCTTATCATGCTGACGAAATTAGCCAACTGTACGTTCATGTAGATTATCAAGGAGGAGGAATCGGACAGCATTTACTCGAAAGAGCCAAGACAGAATCAAATGGAAAATTAATATTAAGTACATTTGAACGAAATAAAAATGCCCAGAGGTTTTACGAGAAACACGGCTTCAGTATTATAAAAAGAGGATGTGAAAACGAAGAGAAACTACCCGATATTACATATGAATGGACAAACAAATGAAGCATACGTAATTTTAATAAAGGAGCGGTTAGTGTGAATACGTTAGCACATGAAACATAACAACGCTGTCTATATGTCCGTGGTCCGCCTTTTACTAGTTTAGGATAGATGATTAATGCTAGCTATAAAAAGGAGGAGTTTAATATGATAACGGACAAACATTTTTTAAACCCTGTAAACAATACAAATGTTGATTTTACTGGATGGGATTTTTCTATTATTACTCGTACTGGTCGTATGGATAGCGACATGCTTTCGTGGTCATACGGAAGTGAAGCTTTTCGTCTTATTCAAGACTCTAATGCCGCTTTAGATATGGGAACAGGAGGAGGAGAATTTTTATCTTTGTTACAGCCTTTTCCTCACGTTATGTATGCTACAGAAGGATATAAACCTAACGTTCCAATCGCTAAAAAACGTTTAGAACCGCTTGGTGTCAAAGTTGTTGAACGAACTGAAGACGAAAATTTACCGTTTAAAGATGATACATTTGATTTGATTTTGAACCAGCACGAATCTTTTTGTGCTTCGGAAGTACACCGAATTTTATCAACCCAAGGCACGTTCTTCACTCAGCAAGTAGGCGGGTTAGACTGTTCACGAATCAATGAATGTATAGGGGCTCCAATAAATAAAGAGTTTTCCAACTGGAATTTAAAGAAAGCAATAGAAGAACTTAAACAAAGTTCTTTTAACGTCATTTCTTGCAAAGAAGAGTTTCCTGTACAGAGATTTTATGATATCGGAGCGCTCGTCTTTTATTTAAAGGCAATTCCTTGGCAAGTTCCTAATTTTGATGTAGAAACATATATCGAAGGGTTGTATAACATACATGGAATTATACAGTCTAAAGGTTTCTTTGACGTAAAACAACATCGTTTTATTATTAGAGCTGAGGCAAATAAATAGATAATCACACAGAGAAAGCGGGTCTCTAACTGGAAACCTGCTTTCTCCGTTTTAATTATGTAATTGTTTGCTAGATAAATCTAGCTCAAAAAGAAGAGAATTTCGATCTGGATAATCATATTGAACTGTCAGATCCTTTTTGGTCACTTGTTTAAACCCAGCTTTTTTATAGAAATTATGTGATCGAGTAGCTTGAGATGGAGTATCTAAAATAATTTTAGAAAACCCGTGCTTCTGCACAAAAAGAAGTAAAGAAGCATAAAGATTTTTTCCTATTCCAAACTCTTTTCCTCTATAGTGCTTGTATACAAAAAATTTCTTTAATATGCCTATTTCATTGGTTTTCTTTTGCAATCCAATACATCCTACTACTTCTTGCTTATCATTCAAAGCTACCCAAAAGTTACCGCCGGTATGGAGATAGTTTGACTTAATGTCTAAAATATCGGGCTGTTCTTCAACTCTAATACCTACACCAGCTTCTACATTTTGTACATGCAATATTAGTTGAATAACTGCTTCTTTATACTTATCTTCATACAATACAATCATTGATTAATAATAACTCCTTTCCTTCATTAAATGTTTCCTCCTCATTGCTCTTATTATATCTAGTACTATGGTGCAAATATATTATGATAGTTGAGTAATAAAAATGTATCTATATGGAACGCTTGTTATCTTGAATATGATTTTGTGAGGTATGAGATTTTGGTAATATGCAGTCTAATGCTCTTTTAGTAATGGGCATAAAAAAATTAAGCAGCACGCCGCCTAAAAACACGGTTAATAACGTTCCTACACCAATTGGTCCGTTTAAAAGCATCGCAGCTAGTAAAAATGTGAAGTAAATCAATGTTCTTGCGAGAAATAAATTTGTTTTAACTAGTTTTTGTATGATTAATGTTAAGCGATCAATTGGAATGGGTGCAAAGTTTGTATGTAAATAGGCTGAGGTTCCTACACCTATAATGATTAAGCCAATTCCAAAACAACATAATTTGCTGTACCACATTTCAAAGGGAGCCCAATTCTGTAATAAAAAAAGCCATAAATCAATACCAAGACCCGTTATGAATGCTGTTAACAGTCCCAGTACTTCCGGCTTTTGTTTGCTTAAAAGGGCATTACCACAAATTAAAACACAGGCAAGTATAATTTCCCAGCTTCCAACGCTAAGACCTACGTTTAGGGATAGTCCAACTAAAAGTGCATCAAAAGGTGAAGCTCCTAGGTTGGATTGGATCGTCAAAGCAATTCCCAGAGTTAATAGTAAAATTCCTCCTACATAAATAGCATATTTCACTGTAATCAGCCCCTTTACTCATTTTTTTGTTGCAAATGCAACTATTTCAAGGTACATTAAACTTATATTATTTTTATTGTATTTGCAACAAAAATATGTACAAAGGAGATATTTATGAGTGAAATTCTGCGTGAAATTGGAATGATAGCAAGAGCATTGGATTCGATTAGTAATATAGAATTTAAAGAGTATGACCTGACTAAGGGGCAGTATTTGTATTTAGTGCGAATATGTGAAAATCCCGGAATCATTCAAGAAAAGTTAGCTGAGATGATAAAAGTAGATCGAACAACAGCGGCTCGGGCTATAAAAAAGCTTGAAATGAATGGTTTTATTGAGAAGAAAGACGATCTCCACAATAAAAAAAATAAAAACCTTTTTCCCACTGAAAAAGGGAAGAACGTGTATCCGTTTATAAAAAGAGAAAATGATTATTCGGATACAGTGGCATTAGAAGGTTTTACCCAGGAAGAAGCAGATACCATTCTTAAGCTGGTTCAAAGAGTAAGAAAAAATATAGAAACAGATTGGGAGTTTGTCAAAAAAGGAAACAAGAGAAATTATTAATGATATAAAGGAGAGGCGCATGTCAGTGATGATGGATATAAAAAAATGTACTCTTGAAGATGTAAATCACCTTCAAAATATTAGCTACAAAACATTTAATGAAACGTTTAAAGATCAAAATTCACCTGAAAACATGAAAGCTTATTTAGAAAAAGCATTTACAGTCGAACAGTTAGAAAAAGAACTATCAAATACGTCCTCGCAATTCTTTTTTATGTATGTTAATCATGAAATTGCAGGTTATTTAAAGGTTAATACGGATGATGCTCAATCTGAAGAGATGGGGGAAGAAGCGCTTGAAATTGAAAGAATTTATATAGGTAACAGCTTTCAAAAACGAGGGCTTGGTAAACATTTATTTAATAAAGCAGTAGAGATAGCAACGACACTTAATAAAAAGAAAATTTGGTTAGGCGTATGGGAAAAAAATAAAAATGCGATTGCTTTTTACAAGAAACAGGGATTTGTTCAAACTGGATCTCACTCGTTTTATATGGGAGACGAAGAACAAATAGACTTTATTATGGTTAAAACACTTTTATAGTTTTTTAAAAGATAAATAAAGTATAACTTCGTGAGCTAGGCGCTGAGTTTATTGCAAAAGATAATTGGACAGATCATATTGAAGTAGACGGAAAACTTTTAACAGGGCAAAATCCACAGTCTACAATCAGCCTCGCAAAAGAATTTGTACGTGCTTTAAACGCATAAAAGTATCTATAACCCTAATGGGGATGTCTCATGATTGATTGAGACATCCCCATTTCTTTAGGGTGAAATAAAATGAGAATTAAGGAAAACAAAAAGGGCGGCTATCTAAATAGCTGCCCTTTTATTTATTAGAAGATTTATTTCTGAAAATGTATGTAGTAATTCCTGTCACAATGATAACAGCCACAATACAAATGATCAGACGAACAATCTGTGTCACAAAGATATTATCTGCAATACTCATGTGTTTCGTTAGAATTAACGTTCCATAAGCAGCTAAAACAGATAAAAACATATTGACGATTCGTTGAGCCATGTTGTCGTTACTCCTTTCGCTTCACTACTTTACACTTTAACATATGTGCTCACTGTAAAAAATATCGAATTACAAGTATGTCAGAAAATCAGCACTCCAGGAAAAGAATCTACTTGTAAGGAAGTAGCTGATATTATATTAGTTATGGCGACTAAACGCAGTTCAGAGAAGGAAATGAGATTCGTTTAGTCGAATTTAACATGCTTATATTCTTTTTTTAGATAGGTGGGAAAAGCTTGTTTGATAAATTGAAAAAGCTATTTATGGATAAACAGGATCAGGAAGCAGATGACAAATACATTTTAGTCCCTGAGAGTGAAATAAATGAGACTTTAAAAAGAGATATAGTGAAGTTGGAAGAAGTAGGAGAGACATACTGCAAAAGTCTTCAGCACAAATATAGAAGTAAATTTGAACGTGATGGTAAGCAGAACTTAAAAGTATGGGTGTGCCGAGATATTGATGGCGACCAACTACCAAATCTAAGTTCGAAGCAGTGTTTAGAAAAAGAATATCGTTCCCAAGTGGCAATAAACTTTGATGGGTTTACAGATGAAGAAGATGCATACGTTCATTACATCCAATTGTGGTATTACTTTAGTGGGTATTTTAAAGGGACAGGCACTTTGTATGATTTGTCAAAAAATCGTTTAGAAGCTGATATTGAAGAAAAGTTAGAAGAATTACTGAACCAATTATAGATTTCTACTTAGCACTGAGATTATTTGTTAATACACAGGGGGAAGGAATATGAGGGGGCGGCCCGAGTTAGAAATAGAAAGGGAAAAAATTTATAAAACGAAAAAATCCTAATGGAACATTTATAGAGCGGGTTGTTCAAGTGCCTAAGGAAGAAAATATGTTAGATTTTATTCTAGAAATCAAAAATTTAAAGAAAAAGGAACTTTCTTATAAAAGTTTATTGGTAACGACTGAAAACTGGTACGATTCTTTTCGTCTTGCTAGAGGAGATCTGAAATGGGTATCTTTGCATACAGTAGCGGTATGAGACTTGATTTTTCGTTATCTAGCTATGTTATCAGGATTAGGAATAGCTCTTTATTAAACCTTTTTGATCCTATAAATCAAGGGATTACGCGCTGGTTGATGGTTATCTGCGGTTTATTCATCTTTAGTAGTCATTTAAAATTCATCTTAGATAAGAAATCGAAAACAACGGATAATCAAAAGAAGACCTACTAATAAGAATTTCTTTTGATGTTGTAATGTTGATAAACAGTATTATGTAAATGAAAAACCTATGGAATACGTAGGAGAGAAATAAAAAAGAAAATTATATGTTATAATAATCTTAAATACCCAAATAAAGGAATTTTGTGTTGTTATGAATCGTAAATTTAATTCTCTATTTATAGTCTATCCTATCGTTTTCTTTGTAGTGCGTACTGTTTTTTCTTTTGTGAAAAATAGCGCTGCGGAATCTGTCTATGAGACGTTAGCTATACTTGCCATGTATTACTTTGCAGTTAGTGTTTTCTATTCGATTGACTTGTATATGCAAAAGAAAAATAGTTAATAGATTAGAAAATGCTGAGAGTCAGAGTAAAAACAAACGATATAAAGGAAACTAACAGTGCGCATTAAGAATTATTTTTTGTTTATCTTTCCACTCATTTTACTATTATTAGCCAGCTGCGATCCATCTTCTACGCCTAAAGAAAAATACTATTCAAGCACCAAAAGCACAAACCTTCAATTAGAAAACGTTAAATCAGTATCAATAGGAAGTTCTAAATATGACGTAGCCAGTTGTTTAAAGAAGAAACCAAAATTTATAGAGGTTACGGAGCAGCCTCCGTATACTACCTACATTTACGGAGAAAGTACAGAAAAGTATGATGTTGAATTTAAAATTGTAAATAATAAAGTCAGCAGATATGACTTGCTTAGTAACAAGTATGGTACGGAAAAGGGAATACATACTGGTGACAGCAAAAAAGATGTCATTAGGGCATATGGAGAAAATTATTACGAAAGAGAAGATACCGGAGCAACAATAATAGGGTATTTTGATAAAACTCATAAACTCAACATTGAGTTTTCTTTAGATGATAATAGTAAAGTTGGAGGTATTTTGGTTCAAAAAATAAATAATTAGGATGAGTAATAATGATCTATTTGCAAAATGAAAAAGAGCACCTATAAATGATTAGGTGCTTTTTTGTGCTGAGAACATTCATTATGGTTTTTAACAACTGCGGGTTTTCCTTTTTATGGTATTATATATAAATACATATTTAATACTGCCGAAAGAGGGAGATACTTAATGTTGCAATCACTGATTTTTGATATGGATGGAACGCTGTTTCAAACAGATAAGATTTTAGAATTATCACTTGATGATACCTTTAACCATTTGCGTGCACTCAATCAATGGGATACTGGCACTCCTATTGATAAGTATCGTGAGATTATGGGTGTACCTTTACCAAAAGTATGGGAAGCTTTATTACCTATTCATTCAGGTGAAATGAGAAAGTATACGGATGACTATTTTTTGAAAAGCTTAGTGGAGAATATAAGAAAAGGGAAGGGTGCTTTATATCCCAATGTAAAAGAGGTCTTTAGCTATTTAAAAGAAAATAATTGTTCCATTTACATAGCAAGTAACGGTTTAAGGGAATATTTAGAAGCGATTGTAGACCATTACGATTTGAATAATTGGGTGACAGAGACATTTAGTATTCAACAAATCCAAACTCTCGATAAAGGAGAGTTAGTCAAAACGATTATAAAGAAATACGATATCAAATACGCTGCAGTAGTAGGAGACCGCCTATCTGATATCAATGCTGCAAAGGATAATGGTTTAATGGCAGTGGGGTGCAATTTTGATTTTGCTCAAGAAGCTGAACTTGCGCAGGCTGATGTGGTAATAGATGATTTGAAGGAGTTAAAAACTATTGTATCTAACATAAATAGTAGCTTGTCAATCTAAGATCCTCGTACATAACCATTATAGATGGTTAATGTCTCAATTATAGACCTAAATCTACTGAAGTTGAAACATAAATAATGAGCGGTTCCCTTGCAATTTAAAATGTTTACATAATCTTTTCTTGTCATTAATAAATGGTTTACAATACTGAGCTATGCTTAGGTTAAGATTTCCAAAATAGTTTTATATTAAAAATAATTCTATGAGAAAGGAGATTTTTGATTATGACTTCGCATATGATTCGTAAATCTGATAGCGCTCACTTATGTATTAGAGGGTATAAGATAAAATTGACACTCAGCCAGTGGAAGCTTGTAAGAACTCGGAGATAATGGTTAACCCAACTATTAAAAGAGGAAAACCTCCATCTTAATTTAGATGGGGTTTTTTGCATTTCTTTTATTAACCTTTTAATTGGTTAACTATTTAGACTTTATAATAAAAAAGACTAATAAAAGTTAAAAAATGTAATAAAAAAGAGAAATATTATTTAAGTGAAATTAAAATAAAGCACAACTAAATATGCATTTTTTAAATGTTTTACCACTTTTTATTGACCATAAAAATTTAAAAGAATTAAAATAAATATAAAGTAAGTAATTACTTACATTTTAAAATTGTTTTGTAGGAGGATGAATATTTTTAATGTATAGTTTAAGTTTTCAAAAGGTGGACGAGGCGAATGAAAAAGTTGGAGCAAAAGCTTTAAACCTTATAAAAATGAAAAGAAAAAATTTACCGATTCCAGATGGGTTTATTATTCAAACGGAAGCTTTAAAGCGATATATCGAATGGAATGAGATTGATCGTCAAACAGATAATATACACGAGAGAATTTTGCACGGGGAAATTCCTATTGAAATTGAATCGGATCTCGTAGAGGCATTTCGAAACCTAAAGTGCTCTTATACGTCAGTAGCTGTTCGTTCATCATCCAGTGCTGAAGATTTAGAAGGCGCATCTTTTGCTGGCCAGTATGAAACCTATCTTAATGTGAAAAGTACCGAGGATTTTTTGAGTAAAGTGAAAGCGTGCTGGGCCTCATTTTTTACTGAAAGAGTCGAACAATATACTCAAAATATGTATGCTGATTTTGATGAAGTTTCAATGGCAGTTGTTGTTCAAGGGTTAATTGAGTCCGAAACATCGGGAGTCATATTCAGTCAAAACCCCGTCACTCATAATACAAAAGAAATGATGATTAATGCCAGCTACGGACTAGGAGAAGCAATCGTATCGGGCTTAGTAACACCTGATGTTTACCTGGTTAATAAACAAACCTTTGAGATAGAGAAAGAAAAAGGGCTAAAGGAAGTAAAAATAATTCCACTTGTTGAAGGCGTTGAAGAAATCGAAACAACGGAAGATGAGCAGCAAAAGTTTTGTTTAACAGACGAGAAAATCATTGAATTGGCCGAAATAACAAAAGAAGTAGAAGCTCTTTACCAACATCCCGTAGACATAGAGTTTGGTATTCAAGACAATCAAGTATATCTATTACAGGCAAGAGCGATTACCACGTTAACAGAGACCAAAGAATTAACTCCTTTCCAAAAAGATATATCTTTAAATTTCGAGGATATGGAAGAGTTTTGGATTTTAAATGACACAAGTTTTTCTCATGCTGTTAGTCCTTTGTACGCTTCATTTATTATTCCGGCATTTTCTGAAGGAACAGCTTCTAGTTTTCAAAAGTTAAACTTTATATTTAATAGACTTAATTTAAAAGTGTATAAAGGACATATCTACACAAGAACGGAGCCTT
Organism: Priestia sp. YIM B13551; assembly: GCF_042787905.1. Classification (NCBI taxonomy): domain Bacteria; kingdom Bacillati; phylum Bacillota; class Bacilli; order Caryophanales; family Bacillaceae; genus Priestia; species Priestia sp. YIM B13551. The sequence continues at coordinate 1,270,210 of NZ_JBHZOX010000001.1, read as the reverse complement.
TTAAAGGAGATTCTGATAAGAGAAGCCAAGAACATAAAGAATTAATGGAAAGTATTTATCCAGTCTTAACAAAACGAATGAATCAAATTATTAAGGAACAATTTTTACCTTACTATGACAAATTAGATAGCTCTACCTGGGAAAATCTCAACCTTCAGAGAGGAAAAGAGATTCTTCAAAGTTTGACTGATTTTTATAAAACGGCATATGATTTGCATTTTGACATTGTTATGCCTCAAATGTCTTTAAATACTATAGTTGAAGAATACTATAAAAACCTTACAAATAAAAAATCCGGACATGATGTTTATGAGCTATTAACCGGGAAAATGAACAAATCGTTGGAAACGGATCAACAGCTTTCTAGACTTGCTTTAATAGTTAAAGGCGATGCGGAACTTACTAAGATCTTTCAAGAAGAATGCACAGAAACTTTATTAAAGAAATTAGAGGAAAATAAAGCAGCAAAAAGCTTTATGGCTGAAGTAGATGCTTTTCTAAAACAGTATGGATATCGAAGCGTTGTAAGTCACGATTTTGTAGGAGAAACTTGGCTAGAGAATCCTCTTCACGCATTATCGATTATTCAAGGATATGTTAATGACGGTTACAACTTTGATGAGAATTTCAAACAGACGGTCAAAAAACGTGAACAGAACTATAATGAATTGTTGATGCAGATAGAGGATAGCCAACATAAAGAAGAATTTAAAAAATATTATCATTGGGCATTAGATGCATCCGTTATAAGAGATGACCATCATTTTTATATCGATGCAATGTTGGATGCAAAAGCCCGTTTATTCCTACTCAAGCTAGGTAATTTACTAGTACATCATCATGTTTTTCTAGTGAAAGAAGATATTTTCTTCTTATATCTTGATGAGCTAGAGTCTCTTTTAGAAAATCCAGTAGACATGACAGAATTAATTGAGAAACGTAAAAAAGAACACGCAGAACATGAGAAAATGTCTAATTTGCCTAAATACTTCGGCGTCCCTGAACCAGCTCAGCTGAAAGAAGCTGAGAAATATATGGGAGCTATTGAGGAAAATGACGCTAACAGCGAACATTCTATTAAAGGGTTAGCCTCTTCCTCGGGAACATATACTGGAAAAGTAAAAGTCATTTCAAATACGAAGGAATTTTCCAAGCTGGAAAAAGGTGATGTTTTAGTATGTAAGACCACTACTCCACTTTGGACTACTTTATTTCAGACTGCGGGGGCTGTTATTACTGACGCTGGAGGTATTCTTTCTCATTCGGCAATAATTGCACGTGAATATGAAATTCCTGCAGTGGTTGGTACGAAAATAAGTACGGATAAGCTAAAGGATGGCGATATGGTTATGGTCGATGGTACGAATGGAATTGTCACGCTTTTAAATGAATAAATAATTCTCTTCGCTTCCATTTGACAACAGCTCTTTTTCCTTTATATACTGCCTAATGGAAAGTAAATACTTACATTCAGGAAGCATAAAGGATGATTAACATGAAAAAAGATGAAACAAAAAAGAAGATAACAAAAGCTACAATAGAACTGCTTAAAGAAAAAGGCTATAAAGGTACTACCACTAGAGAAATTGCAGAACAAGCTGGCGTTAATGAATTAACTGTTTTTCGCCACTTTGGCAATAAAGAAGGCATTATTCAAGCTATTGTCAAAACAACAAGCTTTTCGCTTGAGATTTTTGATAAATCAATTGAATGGGAGCTTGAAAAAGATTTGACGAATTTCGGTTACCTGTTACTAAAAGACTTTGATAATAACCGAGACATGATTTCAATTGCTTTAAAGGACCCTTTAATTTTCTCACAGGCGCACGAAGAAATTTTAAAAAAAATTAATGATACGAAAGAAATACTAAAAGAATACTTTGAAGAAATGCAAAAGAAAGGATATATCAAAGAATTAGATTGCTGTACACAAGCGGAGATTTTCCTAAGTACGTATTGGGGATATTTTATGTATAAACTAAATTTTGGAGACAAAGCCTTACATGCAGATTATCAAAATATGATAAAAAACAGTATAAAAACGTTTATAAAAGGAATTTCTCTCCATTAAAAGGAGGCAATAATGTTTGGGTAAACATAAAGAGCTTATCTTGATTATTTCATTACTAATTGGGACATTTCTTGTACCAATAAATTCGACAATGATTGCCGTTGCTCTATCAACCATATCAGCTCATTTTAATGAACCACTTGCAAATATTTCGTGGGTAGTAACTATTTATTTAATTGTAATGGCTGTTACTCAGCCTATCGCTGGAAAGCTAGGAGATCTATATGGAAACAGAAATATCTATTTATGGGGCGTAGTGTTCTTTCTTATAGCATCTTTAGGCTGTATATTTTCAACTAATCTCATTTCCCTTATTATCTTTCGATCACTGCAGGCAGTAGGAGGAGCTTTACTTACTCCAAACACTATAGCAATCATTAGATATGTGGTGCCAAAAGAGAGGCTTCCTAAAATTTTAGGTGTATTTGGAATGGGAATGGGCTTGGGTGCTGCAATTGGACCATTGCTAGGGTCTGTACTGCTTGAAAACTTCAACTTGGAAGCTATATTCTGGGTGAATGTTCCTTTTCTTTTCTTAGCTTTAATCAGTGGAATAGTTATGATTCCTAAATTTAATGTTAAAAAGCAAACAAGCACTTTAGATATTCAAGGCTCCATTTATTTAGCAATTAGTATTTCTTTATTGATCTTGTTGACACACGGTATAGAATTTACTAAGGCTTTAATAATGGGAATAATATTTATTTTATCTACAATCTTGTTTATCAAAAGAGAAAATACGACAGAAAACCCGATTATCGATTTTTCTTTATTTAAAAATTCCACCTTTACAAGCGCTAATTTATCTATTATGCTTAGCAATTTTGTTATGTATGTGATTTTGTTAATTATGCCTCTGTTAATGAAGTCTCAATTTCATTTATCTACAGCGCAAACAGGGCTTGTTTTATCAGTTTTTTCGATTTCAATGTCTTTAAGCGGCTGGATAGGAGGATTATTAAACAATAAGTTTAGTTCTAAAAAAGTGATTGGATTTTCTTTTGCTATGATTATCGTCTCTAATATTCTTTTTTTATCTTTAGAGAATGTTGGATCTATTCTTTTTCTTATAGTGGCTTTAATTATTGGAGGTTTTTCTACAGGAATAGGTTTAACAAGCATGCAGGTTGCCTCGCTGGACTCCGTAAGTAAAGAGCAATCTGGTACAGCCTCTGGCATTTACTCAACGTTTCGTTATTTCGGAAGTATTGTTTCATCCACGCTTATTGCTCTCGTTACAAGCTATAACTACATCTTTATTATTTTAGGAGTATCGGGGATAGTAGGTATACTAGTAGCTAAAAACATTAAATCTGGTAGCCAAGACATGATAAGCAGCAATAATTCCAGTGCAAAAGCATAGTTGTTTTTTGATAAAGCTTTTGGTTATATACACCAGTTACTAATCAATCAATAAAAAATAAGTACTGCTTCTAAAATAGGAGCAGTACTTATTTTTTCGCTTAAAAATCTTAGACAAAATGGCAGATGAATTCATCTGTTCCTTCAAAAATGACTTGTTTTAAATAAAAAAATTCTAATAATTCAATCTTGTTATTGACGAACTCGCATTTCAGATGTACACTTAAGTCACAAAGCTACTTAGTATACAAGTTACCTAAGTATACTAAATTATATTTTAATGGATATATCATTTAGAAAACAGCAAGTCATAAATTAATGAGGTGACTAAAATGAAAGAAATTAGTATTGAAGAATTAAAAGAAAAAGCCATTCAATTAAGAAAAACAGCTCTTACAATGATTTATGGAGCACAGTCTGGCCATCCAGGAGGTTCACTTTCTGCAGCAGATATTATGGCAGCGCTTTATTTTAAAGAAATGAATGTTGATCCGCACAACCCTAACTGGGAAGATCGTGATAGATTTGTACTTTCTAAAGGTCACGTTTGTCCCATTCAATATTCTGCTTTAGCTTTACGAGGATTCGTTCCCTATGAAATGATATACACGTTAAGAGAATACGGTTCTCCGTTTCAAGGGCATCCAGATATGAAAAAGTGCAAAGGTATTGATATTTCAACAGGCTCACTAGGACAAGGACTTTCGTGTGGCGTAGGTATGGCAATCGCAGGGAAACGAGATTTTAAAGACTATAGAGTTTTTTCTTTAGTAGGAGACGGAGAATGTCAAGAAGGACAAATTTGGGAAGCTGCTCAAACAGCAGTTAAGTACCAATTAGATAATTTAGTTGTATTTGTAGATAATAACAGACTTCAAATCGATGGATTTTGTGATGAAATTATGCCATTGCAAGATTTAGAGAAAAAATTTGATGCGTTTGGTTTTGAAACAAAGCGAATTAATGGACACTCCATGGAAGAGATTGTAGAAACATTGGATGAAGTAAGAGTAGCGAAGAATGGAAGACCAAAATGTATCATCTGTGACACGGTAAAAGGTAAAGGCGTTTCGTTCATGGAGGATGTGGCTGATTGGCACGGGGTTGCTCCTAATGAAGAACAATATCATCAAGCAATGGAAGAAGTAGCAGGAGGTTTAAGGTAATGAGCATACTAGAAAAAGATCTTACAGTAAAAAAAGCTACGAGAGAAGCCTTTGGAGATGAAATCGTAAAATTAGGGAAAGAAAATAAAAATATTTATGTCATTGATGTAGATATTGCAAAGTCGTGTAAAACAGTAAACTTTATCAAACAATTACCCGACCAGCATATTAATGTTGGTATTGCAGAGCAAAATGCAGCTGGGTTAGCAGCTGGACTTGCTACGACTGGTAAAATTCCTTTTGTAAGCACTTACGCGGTTTTTGGTTCGTTAAGAATGCTTGAACAAATTAGACAAGAAGTCTGCTATCCTAACTTAAATGTAAAGATTGCTTGTTCACACGGCGGTTTAACGCCAGCTAATGATGGCGGAAGTCATCAAGCTATAGAAGATATGGGAGTATTAAGATCGGTTCCAAATATGACCGTCATTATGGGAGCTGACTATTATTCTACTAGAAAACTAGTAGAACAAGCTGCTCAAGTGTACGGACCTGTATATCTTCGTTTTACTCGCGATACGGTTCCAATGATTTACGATGAAAATGAAGAGTTTACAATTGGAAAAGCCAAGAAAATTAAAGATGGAAGTGACATCGCTATTATTGCCAACGGTGATACATTACGACTCGCTTTAGAGGCAACTAAAGAATTAGAGAAACAAGGCATATCTGTGAAATTACTAGACATGCATACTATTAAGCCTTTAGATCGAGAAGCAGTGGTTGACTGCTTAAATATCGGAAAAATCATTACGGTTGAAGATCACAATATTCTAAATGGTCTTGGCAGTGCCGTATGTGAAGTAGTTGCGGAAGAAGGAAAAGGTACAGTTCGAAGAATTGGTGTACAGGATCAATTTGGACAATCTGCGCCTTATGAAAAACTATTAGAGTTAAATGGAATTACTGTAGAAAATATTATTAAAACAGCTAAAGAACTGATTTAAGACTAACTAAATTAAATAGAAGAAGCTAACAAGATGGGGGAAATATAATATGTTTGATTTAAAAGAGAGAGTAGCAATTATTACTGGTAGCGGTTCCAAAAAAGGGATTGGACGTACAATCGCCCTGACACTTGCAGAGCAAGGAGCGGCTGTTGTTATAGCAGATATTAATTTTGATGGTGTTCAGGATACAGTAAATGAAATAAAAGAAGCGGGCGGCAAAGCCTTAGGAATAGAGTTAAATGTAACAAGTAAAGATTCTTGCGATGCGATGGTTAAAAAAACACTTGAAGAATTCGGTAGAATTGATATTTTAATTAATAATGCAGGGATTTCTCAAAAGGTTACCGTTCAAGATATGACGCTTGAAGACATTACGAGAGTGTTTAACGTCAATATGTTTGGGTTGTTTCTATGTACGCAAGCAGTATTAGAAACAATGAAAGATCAAAAGTACGGTCGAATTATAAGCCTGTCTTCTGTTTCGGCTAAAAGAGGTGGAGGCGTGTTTGGGGGGCCTCACTATTCGGCATCTAAGGCAGCAGTGCTAGGTTTTTCAAAGAACTTAGCGCGCGAGGTAGCCTTAGATGGCATTACGGTTAACTGTGTAGCTCCTGGATTGGTTAATACAGAAATTTGGAAGTCCCTTCCTGAAGAAGATGCAAAGTCTGTGATTGATAGTATTCCTATGGGTAGACCAGGTGAAGTGAAAGAAATCGCGGCTACAATTGCCTTTTTAGCTTCAAAAGAAGCTTCTTATATTACAGGAGAAGAAATTGATATAAACGGTGGCTCACATATGGATTAATATTCAGGTTCGTTATACAGGCATGCCATTATGGTATGCCTGTATAGCTGTTCATTGATAAAATCATTAGTAAAATGAGAAACTGACTACATAAATAAGGATTTTTTTGCTAGAAGATGCTAGGCTTGTTGCCCCTAAAAATAGAACAGTATATAATAATTATGTCTACTTAATTATGAATAAAATGAGTTAATAATTATAGAGAGAAGTGATTTCCATTAGTTTTAATCCAGTTTCCAATAATAAATTATATATTCAAATTTATAATCAAATTCTTTCTGAAATTCAATCTGGAGCGTTTCAAGTAGGAGATAAGCTCCCTGCTGAAAGGGAGTTGTGTGAACAATTTGGTGTAAGCCGAGTGCCTGTTAGACAAGCCCTTAGCGCCCTAGAATTGAACGGTTTTATTTATTCTCGTCAAGGAGAAGGTGTATACGTTAAAGAGTTTCAAACAGAAGCTGAAAATTCTCAATCAACACTTTTAACGGAATCTACCTCCCCTGAAGACATTGTAGAAGCAAGAATGAACATAGAGCCTCTTATTGTACGTTTTGCAGCTTTGAGAGCTACAGAAGAAGATATTAAGGAACTGCGCGCAACAATTGATAAGATGGAGGAAGAAACGAACGCAGGGGTGTATGTACCTGAAACAGATGAAGCCCTACATAACGGCATAGCGAAGGCTTCTCATAATGATTTATTTATTAGTATTATGGCAGCTATTAGCAATGCAATGAAACAGCAGGAAATGTGGAAGTTTATAAGAGATCGAACCGTCACTAGACCTGACTATCGAGAAGTTAATTTTAATGAACATAAATTACTTATTAATGCAATTGAACAACATAATGAAGAAGAAGCTGTGAGAATCATGAATTTTCACATGCGAAATTTGTATGATCGCTATTGGAAAGCTTAATTCTAACTAATTTTTTATTAAACTAATACCAAATATAGAGTCAAAAGGCAGCTAAAGTGTAGCTGTCTTTTTGCTGTTAAAAAGACAGCATAAAATGGTCAAGATTCAGTGTTTTCTTTCCAAACAAACTGTATATTTCTTTTCGTTTTTAATAAAATTCAGAAAATATTTAATCTAATAATTATATTGACAATTGATAGGTATGTAAGTACACTGTTTATATAAGGTAACTTAGTATACAAGTAGCTAAATCTATAAAACGGAGGTAATGTAAATCTTAAAATTCATTATTCTTTACATTCTTTACAGCTCGATATTTTTTGAAGAGATTAGCAGAAGGGTTCGAAAATGTAAGCGTTTTTTACCATTATTGTGCATTACAAATGTTTTGGATTATTAGGATAGAAATTAGAAAGTAGATTTATAGTGTTTTCATATCGCTAGTAAGGTTTTGGTGTATGATATTTTCTAATAGTTCTTACTTTTTTAAATGATAAATAATACAGGGGGATACTTCGCTTTTCATTTTTTTATATTTCCATATGAAAGGGATTACAGAAGTAGGGACTAGATTTACTTAGACTTAGAAATAGATCAATCATCTTTTATATAAACTTTTAATTCTTTCTGTCAATTAGCCTAGAGCAAATACTCAGGTCAAAGACCGAAGAACATGAAGAGGAGAAAGATGGTAACCCAGGGAGGAATTATTTTGGATCCAATTAACTTAGAACGTTCAACTACTAAAAAAGTAACGTTAAGGCTCATTCCATTTCTATTTTTATGTTTTACCATATCTATACTTGATCGAGTAAATATTGGGTTTGCTGCATTACAAATGAATGAAGATTTAGGTTTTTCTAATGCTGTTTTTGGATTAGGGGCAGGGATTTTCTTTCTTGGCTATTTTCTTTTAGAGGTACCTGGCAGTGCTATGATGACGAAGGTTGGGGCTAGAAGATGGATTAGTAGAATCATGATTACATGGGCAGTAATTGCTATTTTGATGGCTTTTATCCAAACACCATGGCAGTTTTATACAGCAAGATTTCTTTTAGGAGTTGCTGAAGCTAGCTTTTATCCTTGTATGGTCTTTTATCTAAGTGGTTTTTATCAAACAAAACATCATGCAAAAGCAATTGCTGGATTTATGATTGCGATCCCTGGTGCTAATGCAATAGGATCTCCTCTTTCTACTTATTTATTAGGTATTGACTGGTTAAACATGGCTGGATGGCAGTGGCTTTTCATTTTGGAAGCGATTCCAGCTTTAATCCTAGGTATTATATGTTTCTTCTATCTTGACGATAAGCTTGAGGATGTAAAATGGTTAACTAACGAGGAGAAGAAATGGTTAATCGACGTTACAACAAAAGAGAAGTTAGAAAAACAGGAAGCCAAACACTATACGTTTGCTCAGGCCTTAAAAGATCGTGACGTATTAACTCTATCTTTAGGATACTTTTTCTGGATGGTTGGCTACTATGGCATCGTCATGTTTTTACCGACAATTTCAGAGGGGTTATCTAAAACTACTTCTCTTAGTACACATGCTATGGGGTGGATTTTAGGATTAATGTATGTTTGTGCAATGGTAACCATGATGTTGGTTAGTAACCACTCTGACAAGAAAAATGAAAGACGCTTTCACGTAGTTGCTTGTTTAGTAACAAGCGGCGTCGCATTGATTATTAGTAGCTACGTTGCAAGTACGAACATTGTTTTATCATTTGTATTCTTAACGATCAGTCTTTGCGGAGCGTTCGGAGCATATTCTCCGTTTTGGGCAATTCCACCGTCTTTCTTAACGGAAGCTGCTGCTGCAGGTGCCATCGCTCTTATCAATAGTATTGGTAATCTAGGCGGTTTCTTCGGACCATATATCGTGGGATACATCAAAGATCTAACAGGATCTTTTAATGCTAGTATGACATTTCTAGGTATTAGCATGTTCGTAGCGTCCTTTATCGTAGCTTTTTTATTAAAACAATCAGGAAGAGCTATTAAAAAAAATACAGTCGATCGATTAGAAAAAACTAGTTGATTCTTGTTTGAAAGAAATTTGTACTACTAGGAGGGGCCGACAATTAGTTTCTAGAGGCTGTCGGCCAACTTTCTTACATGGATAAGAATAACAGGGGTGTATGGCAATGATGAAGCTAGGAGTTTTAACAAGTGGCGGAGACGCTCCAGGAATGAATGCTGCTATTAGAGCAGTAGTAAAAACAGCTGATTATCATAACATAGAGGTAATGGGAATCGAGGGTGGTTACCAAGGTTTAATAGAAGGTAAACTTCATAGATTAACCTCTACGGATGTAGACTACATTGCGGATAAAGGAGGGACATTTTTAAAAACCTCCCGTTGCGCAGAATTTATGAAAGAGTCGGGCAGAATAAAAGCCTTAAGTATATTAAAGGATTATGGAATTAATCATTTAGTAGTAATCGGCGGTGAAGGCTCTTTTAAAGGAACACAGAAATTACACGAATTAGGTGTAAATGTCATTGGTATACCGGCAACGATTGATAATGATTTATCTTACACAGATTATTCACTTGGATTTGATACTACTTTAAATACGATATTAGAGTGCCTCGGTAAAATTAAGGATACAGATTTATCTCATGAAAAGACGACGATTGTGGAAGTAATGGGAAGATATTGCGGCGATTTAGCCCTGTACTCTGCTTTAGCAGGCGCAGGAGAAATTATCTCGACACCGGAAAGAAAATTAAGTTTTGAAGAGATATGTTCCAAACTGAACGAGAAAATTAAAAGTGGCAAAAAAGATAACCTAATCCTAATTACTGAAAAAATGTACGATATTCAAGACCTACAAAAATATGTCGAGGATCGATTAGATATTAGCGTCAGGACAAGTATATTAGGTTTCATTCAAAGAGGAGGGCAGCCATCCGCATTTGATCGTATATTAGCAAGTGAAATGGGGATTACAGCAGTAGAATTATTACTAAAAGGGTATTCTGGTAGAGCCGTAGGAATTAAAGAAAATGACTTGATTAATGTAGATATTGAAAAAGTTCATTCGAAATTATCTAGTAATGATGATAAATACAGCTTACTGGATACCATTCTAGCTTAAGAATATCTTTTCTAACATACAATGATTTATCAAAATAGAGATAAAACGAATTTGTCTCTAAAGAAATGTATTTGAATACAAACGAATTTTTCTAATAAAAAGGAGGAAATAAACATGAATAAGCAGGTTAATGTAAAACAGGGAACTATCGTTTGTCAAGTATGTGGGAAAGTTATTGAGAATGTAGACAACTCTGAAGGGGTTAAAACATGGTACGGGAAGTGTTCTGAGGATTGTTCTAGGAAATAACGTAGCGGTAAAAAGAGACCCCAAAAATCATTAGAATTTTAATTAAGACTATAGCTGAACAAGGAGAGTAATCTTATGAAAGTCATAATTGCTTCAGATCATGGCGGGATAAACATTCGCAAAGAGATTATAAATCTGCTAGATGAAATGTCCATAATATATGAAGATCTAGGCTGTGAATGCAGCAGTTCAGTCGATTATCCGGACTATGCGATTCCAGTTGCCCAAAGAGTAGCAAATGGAGAAGCGGATTTTGGAATTTTAATCTGCGGTACGGGAATTGGCATGAGTATTGCCGCTAACAAAGTAAAAGGAATTCGTTGCGCACTCGTTCATGATGTTTTTTCAGCTAAAATGACGCGTGAACACAACGATACGAACATTTTAGCCATGGGAGAACGAGTAATTGGACCAGGTTTAGCCCGCGAAATTACGAAGACTTGGTTAACAACCCAATTTGTCGGGGGCCGTCATGAAAATCGCATCTGTAAAATTACAGAATACGAAAATGTATCAGAACCTTCTCTTGAAAGAAAATAAAGACAGAAAAGGCAAGAATCAATCTGATTCTTGCCTTTTCCTATTACTTCACTTACTGATATGATGATTACAGATCCTATCAGAATAGCAAAACTAACCATTCCAATTCCCATACCAGTTAACCTTCCGTAAAAGCAGCTTATTATGACAACACTGAAACTAATTATTTTTGCAATTAAAATAGATGTAATAAAATATGCCTGATTTATTCTTGGGAGTTAAAGAAGTTTGTTTGCTGATGAAGAAATCTGTACGGTTAGTATCTATATATAGGAGGAAGCGAATATGCAGGGTAAAACGATGATAACAAAAGTTATGGCTTACATAACTAGGTTTAATGGTCATCATACAGAGTTATTAGTTTACAAACACAAAGATTATCCAGAAGCAGGAGTTCAAGTTCCAGCAGGTACTGTAGAACAGGGAGAAACAATTGAAGAAGCTTTATATAGGGAGGTCAAAGAAGAATCTGGATTAATGGAGTTTTTATCAGTAACAAAATTGACAACATATGTTTATCATCATGAAGGTAAAAGTCAGTATCATGAACGACATGTTTTTCATTTAGCAGTTAGCGAAGAAGTTCCAGAACACTGGGAACATGAGGTTAATTCTGAAGGTGAAGATGCAGGACTAATCTTTTCGTATTATTGGGTTCCTATTCAAGCTGTTCCCAAACTAGCTGTAAATCAAGATGATTGCATTAATCAGTTATTTTTATAGTTCTAAATTTATTAATAAGAGAAATATGCAGGTATCAAAGAGAATAAAAGTAATTTTATATTACATCAAACCGTCCAGATATATAGCAAAGGAGAATAGGAAACATGCTTAATCAATTAAAGCTGTGGGCTAAAAAGTTAAAAAAGCAGCTATTTATCTTATACTTAGCTTATAAAGATGAACGAGTATCTTGGTATACCAAAGTATTTACTGCTTGTGTTGTTGCATATGCCTTCAGTCCAATAGATTTAATTCCTGATTTTATACCGGTTTTAGGCTATATTGACGATATAATCATTGTTCCTTTAGGAATTATGCTTGCTTTGAAGATGCTACCTACAAGTGTTATAGAGGACTGCGCAATAAAAGCAGAAGAGCTCATTCAAAATGAACGACCTAAAAATTGGGTTGCGGGTTCAATTATTATCATAGTATGGCTACTTATTTTTACGTGGAGCTGTTTTACTGTTTTTAAATTATTAAATTGAATGAACTCTTATTAAGAAAAAATATATTAGGTTTACTATCGATCGTTATGATACAAAATGGTAAATGATATATATAATTGAAAGGAGTACATTAGAGCAAATGCAGCAAATTGATATCCAAGAAAAAAAGATAGACAGAGCTCTCTTTCAATTTGTTTTCCCTTTTTCCTTAAAGCAAGGAACGGAATCTACTATCTCCTCTTTTTTAAAAAAGAGCGGATTTAAGCTATTTCAGTTAAATCAACTAGAAAACGAATGTGCATATTACGGCGATTTTAAAGTCTCACATCGTGATATGGAGGCGTATTATTTGTCTTTCACTAATAAGATACTCTTTCCACATTCAGAAAAAGAAAAAGGCCTTCATAGATATTCAAAACTTTTAAATATAAGAGGTAAGTTAATTACAGATACAGAGTGCATTCCTTTTCAAATACACTCTGTTGATTTAACTACATGTCCTTATGAACTTGGGTTTTTAACCATTCGAACTGAGTTGAAACCCTTTACGTCTATGTCATTGTCTCATTCTTTAGAATTCGCAGATCGCTTTCGCGTATTAGAACCACGAACACGAAAAGATAGCAGTACAAAAATTGAATGCGATGGCAAGATATACAAGGGAGCAGGGGAATTTGTATTTAACAACCTCTTTGAGGGGCTCTCCCGCTTTTTTGAAGGTGATTCAAAGGAAAATTCTTATTTTGAAACCTTTTCTTTTTTTTGAAGATGAAAGAATGTATGTCCAATCTTTAGTGGCATTAGAGAAAAATGAAAAAATCGATGTAGTTGATGTTTATCGAATGGGAAGTCTTTGCGGCTTAACTGTAGAGGGGAAGCCATATGTTCATGCTAATAACCTTCCTTACATTCAAGATTATTTACAAAAACATGCTTATCAGCGCTGGGCTCCTAGCACTTATTTTCTGATAGAAGAACATATTTTTACTTGTATAACGATTCAAGATGAACGTACAACTCCTGATCTAGCTAATCAGTTTTATGGAGAATTTTACTACGGGCTTGTATTAAATCTTTTTCACAAGATCGTTTTATTAAAATTAGCTAATACCTATACAGAGCTAAATATTGAAAAAGACGTGAAAGAAATGGAAAAATTAATTTATTCCATTAATTCGTTTACCGCCAATTATTTTTCGCTTGAAATAGTATCTCAGTCCCGAAGCCGTGATATTTTCTATCTTCTTAGGAAAAATTTCAATATTGAGTTGTTATATAAGGAAGCTAAACAATCTCTAGAGAGTTTATTTAGATACCGGGAAAACGTTAACGCGAAAAAAGACAGCCTGTTATTGCTGATTTTGACTCTTTATTCCGTAGTAGGTCAAATGCTTGGAATGGGGCTTATAGTAAATGATTTTATCGGAAAAATCACATGGAGAAATATACTTGCGTACAATCCTGTAGAATATTTTGCATTAATCCTGGCAGCTAGCGGTGTCATAATTTCTCTGATACTAGGTATACAAAGTTTATATCAATGGATAATTGACCAAAGAAATCGAAAAAAATGGGTGAAACAAACTGTATTATCTTCAACAAAGGAATGAGAGCAGTCCTTTATTTCCTCCATATTTATCTTAAAACAGAAACAAAGATCGTATAGCCCATAATTGATAACCATAGGTATCAATTATGGGCTAATTTATCTCTATGCCTTTTTAAAAAATGTTCAGCTATATCGCTTTACAATTAAAAATAAATGTTGAAATTGAGCTAATTATCCGTTTTTTTAGTGTGTTTTTTTACTATCCATTTCTTATAGATGTAGTGTAAGAGGAAGCCTCTGTACTGATTTATAATATAGTAACTAACAATATAGAGTATACTTCCAAACAAAAAGCTATTAAGAAACATTCCAGTTAAAAAATTCTTTCCTACTTTCGCTCCTAGTTCTAGTCGATTGGCCAAATTTTCATCTGCACTTTGAAATAAAGTTTGATCAAGGTCGATTGGAAATATATATCCTCCCACTACTGTATTCAAGTAAAACATCAACGGAAAGGCCCACATAAAAAACATTCCACCAATGAGACCTGCTATGCTGTTTCCTTTACATAATTTAGCTAAACCTACGGATATTATAAGGCCCAATCCAAAGGTAGGAACAAAGTTCACAACAGAACCTAGACTAAAACCTAGCGCAACTTTATGTGAATGATCTTTTAATCTTAATAGTTTAATAAGTAAGTATTTAAACCGGCGCTTCAAAAATACTAATTTGCTCACATTATTCCTCCTATCTCTTCGCGCTGGCATCCTATCTTTCCTTTTGGTGTCCACCATTACAGAAAGGTGTTTTATTGTATTCACGATTTAGCGTCACATAATTAAAAAGAAAAATGAGATTCAAGAACAACAGGTTTAACCATTATAAGTATATTTATACTTTATATGACAAAACAAATAATTACCTCCTAATAAATCAAGTGATTTTTGAAAATGTCACAAAAAACTCATAAATAGGTTGTTTCTTTTCTCTTCCTCCCTGCTAAAATTTTATAGTCAAGAACAAGAAAAATATAACATCGGGGGATATACTTAGTGAAAAAGATAATTTCTTCATTAGCTCTATGCTCATCATTGATTGTTTTACCAACAATAAGCCAGGCAGCTTTAGGAGACAAGCTATTAAAAGAAGGTATGACAGATCCAGACGTAAAAGAATTACAGGATGTTTTAAGACAGAAGGGGATATTTTCAGCTACTTCGACTGGCTATTTTGGTTCAATTACAAAAGATTCAGTTTTAAGCTTTCAGCGTTCTCATAGTTTAACCGCTGATGGAATTGTAGGATCTAATACATATCAAGCGTTAATAGGTAATTCAACAAGTACGGTTACAAACGGTACACTTTTAAAATATGGAATGACTAGTAATGAAGTTGAAAAAGTACAGCAACTGTTAAAGGACAAAGGTTACTTTAACGCCACACCAACAGGATATTTTGGTACAGTTACTCAAACTGCGGTTATGAATTTCCAACGGGATCATGGCTTAGCCGTGGATGGAATAGTAGGTCCGGCTACTTTAAATGCCTTAAATAACGCATCTAGCAGCTCCACTGGTTCTTCAACTGTCAATAGTTCAACGCAAGCGACAGCTAGTGATATTGTTGCTTATTCCAAAAAATTCATAGGCGTACCATATGTTTGGGGAGGAACGTCTCCGAGTGGTTTCGATTGCAGTGGTTTCATTTATTATGTATTTAAAAATGGAGGTGGAGTAACTGTACCGCGAACAGTAGCTACCTTGTATCAGTCAGGAAAAAATACATCTACTCCAAATGTAGGAGATATTGTGTTCTTTGATACTACTGGAGGTCCTTCACATGCTGGAATTTATATTGGAAACGGGCAGTTTATTCATGCTGGAAGTTCAACTGGTGTAACTATTGCATCGTTAAGCAATTCTTACTGGGCACCTCGTTATTTAGGAAGTAAATCTGTCTTCTAATAAACTACAAAGCACTAGTTACCAAGAACGAGAAGGCTAAGATCAAGGTTAAGAATTAAAATTTTTTTGGAGATTACCTTTTTATTTTTATGAATATTGAGCTTTATGATACGATATGAAGTGAACTTTTTAAATGAGGGTCTATATGCAAAAAATTAAAGGTAAAAGGATAAAAATTAGTATATTTATGCTGGGATTAGGGATTATTTTTTTTCTGTTTGCCGGGAAAGAGCTTGTGGTAAACGAAAAGCCGGTAAAATCTGACGTGATTATTGTGTTAAGTGGTGATAATGATCGACTGGAGAAGGGAATTGAATTATATAAAAAAGGCTATGCGGCTCATTTAATCCTTTCGAATGGTCAAGAGAATAATTTTTATCATCAAGCCAAGGAATCAGGGATACCTGAGGATTCAATTATATTAGAAAATCACGCTACAAGTACTACGGAAAACGCTAAATTCACAAAAAGGCTAATGATGAACTATCATTTTCAATCCGCTATCGTTGTTTCTTCCAACTATCATATGAAAAGGGCAGAAAAAAACTTTAATAAAGAATTTAAGGATACCCAAATACAATTAACCTATTGTTCTAGTGGAAGTCGCTATTATAATCCACAGAGGTGGTGGGAAACTGCTTTAAATAGAAAAGTTACCTACACAGAATACGTCAAGCTTATTGGCAATTATTTTGGTTTTAGCGGAAAGAAATCTAAAGAATTATTAAGAGAATTTATCTAACAAAATCGTATAAAAAGTCCATAGGGGATGCCTCTATGGACTTTTTGCTATTTAAAATTACGCGTAGTTGAACGTAATCTTGTAAGCTCATATGAAACGGAATGATAATGGATTACTTGTTTAACATAAAGGAAAGCACGGTGCCCCATATAAAGATTACTAAATAGAATAATCTTTGCAGCAGACCGGTAGGCATAGGAACAAAAAATACAAGCATGATGAGTATGAGGATGACTATTAAGGAGACTAAACAGCCATAAGTCCAATACTTGCCGCTGGTTAAAGAGGATGCATATATCCAAAGACCAGCTAAAACAGTGATCATGCCAAGTTGAGCGAATATTGAATGCCAAAATAAATTTATATCAGCCGGTATAAAGCCTGAAACAATGTTACCTAAAGCTAATATAAGAATAAAAGCTGTTGCTAGTTGGGTTATTTTTGTTTTCTTTAGGTTTTGTGAAATGTACAGAACACCAATTGAAAGTGTTAATCCGTTTATAATAAACAATACGTTCATCCAGAAATGGTCAGGAGAGCAAATTTCATGAGGTGCAATTGAATAGGTGTAGGTTCCACAAGAAGTTACGCCAAGATCACTCATTGCGTGATTTAAAACACTGTAGGGAGCAGTTGAAGTCAAAATAAAGAAAGGTTCAACTAAAAAATACAAGCAAGTAGCAAACCAGCTTAAAATGCCAACCTTTTTTGATATATACAGAATCATCACCTCTTAAAAAGCGTTATATACGAATTGTATATCCAAATAATGTTAAACAGAATGGTCTTGAAGCCTATTTTTATGTAGGGCTTGAGGTTGATGTGAGGAGGGAGGACAAAGTGTTTAAACTTAGAGATGCTTATAGTAGGTTAAGAATAGAAGGACCTCTTTACTAATTTTTTGTAGGAGTAAAGAGGTCCAAAAGCGTCTTAATTAGAAATGAATAGATGCTGATTATGCACCCATACGTAAAGTTAATGTATTCTAAACGCGGTGAAATTCAGGACGTTTTCTCTAGAATTTTATAATCTGATGTTTTTTGAATATCTACATCATATTCATGTGCAAATCTTTCTAATTCCTTAAAAACATTTGGTGGATTAAATAATGCTATTCGCATATTCCACCCGTTTTCTACTTTTACTACTGCTAATTTTGTTTTCCAACTTAACCGTTTAAATACAATTTTTTTAATGTCCGTTGGTTTAACTGTTTTTGCATATACTTTAAACCATAATATATATGTTCTATAGGTTAAAGTATCTTTGTCTATCTGAAATTCATATCTGAGGAAAAGGGAAAGAAACGAACAAAGGATAGCAAAAAGAAGTAAAAAATCAAGTGCTTTATATTGAACTGCTTGAATGAGTAATAAATTATTTAAAAGTAATAAAGGAAAAACAATAGCTTTTTGAGCAGTAGCTTTAAATAACATAGAATCTCCTTTCTTTAGTAAATAAGCCAACTGGTTTTTTCTATGATATTATTTAAGTGTTAATTTAGATTAGATTTATATTAGGAGGTTTTTTACATGTATAACACCATTTCAGATTTTATCAAAGAATGGAACAGCGAAGCCACGCTAACTCAAAAAGTTTTGGATAGCTTGACAGATGATTCGTTGAAACAACAAGTTTACCCTGAAGGACGTACGTTAGGAAGAATCGCTTGGCATTTTACAACAAATATTCCAGATTACCTAACTGAGTTTGGATTAAGTATAGACAGGATAGAAAGTACAGCAAGCGTTCCATCTTCTGCCCAGGAAATCGCTATAACCTTCAAAAATGTAAGTTCTCACGCTGCTAAAATTATTGAACAGCAATGGACAGATGAATCTTTAGAACATACGCAAGAAGCGTTTGGTAGAAAGCAATCAAATGCGGCAATCTTAATGGGACTAATCAAGCATATTGTTCATCACCGAGGTCAAATTACAGTTCTTATGCGTCAAGCAGGCCTAAAACCTGCTGGAGTTTATGGACCTCCAAAAGAAGATTGGGTTCATTTAGGTGTGGAAAACCCACCGCTTTAATAATATCAGGTAAATAAAAGAGAGGCTGTCCACAGAAAATACTATAAAATTATTTTCCAGGCAGCCTTTACGTAAAACCTAATTAATCAGTTAGTACTTACTTTGAAAAAGCTTTTGAGTAATGCACAACACCTTGCATATTTTTTAATAATCCCTCTGTTAACTCTAAGGCCATAAAGAATTCTTCAGGCACGTCAAAATGTTCTTTCTTATCGCTGTATTCTTCATTTAAAAAAGCGCTTTTCACAACTTCTTCAGTTTTATTATATTCTTCAGTGAGTTCTTGTTTAATTAAGATATCCATAATTAGAATGTATATATTTTATAGTGTTATATTTTATGAGTCCACCTTTAATACATAATATTTGTAAATTATTTATGGTAAAATATACTATATATGTTAAATTAGAGTGTGTAAAGAAGGGGTAATATCTGATGTTGCACGTATTATTTATATGTTTAGTAAGCTGCTTCATTATTTATATTGGGAAACGTGTATGGAAAAAAGGTAATACTAATTTCATTGCTGGGTATGGAAGGATATTTACACCTAAGGATGAAAAACAGCTCGCTAAAGGAATTGGCCTTATTATTATGTTATTTGGCTTTGAATCTATAATATTTTCTATTCTCTCTTTGTTTTTTGAAGGGCTTGGCTTTTATTATGGATTGCTGATTGCATTAAACTTCTTGGCTATATTTGGACTTATGATAAAGGATCAGGTGCAGGGAAAATCCTAAGGGGGAGAAAAAGATTAATAAAAATATTCGGCTTATGATTGGTTTAATCAGCACTATTATCCTGTGTTTTTATGGAGTAAGAGGTTTATTCATACATGAAACAATACCGTTTTCTTCTTATCTCTTTGCGGTAGGTGGAGCTATTTCCACCAGTGCTCTTATCTGGGAATTAAAAAAGAAGGATGCAGCTTAAATTGAAAGGAGTCATGATGTGAAAAGACGATAATATGTTTAACACAAAGCTTTTAAGTAATACATATGGAAATTATGAGTGCACGGAGATGGCTGATCAAACAAAGTATGACTCTAAGAAATATTTTAGAGCCTTTGGTAAAACACAAAATGGTGACTTTATTTATGCGATTAAAGGTGATGATAAGCATAAACAAGTTCTACTAATTGAAAATACAGAGATGCCTATGTGGTTTTTATATTCTCGTCAATAAAGACGCTAAAGTGTCTACAAAATCCATTATGTTAATTAAAGAGGATGTATTATTTTGCTCTTGAAATATAGTTGGAATAAAGAAGGGGCTGCGTTATGAAAAAGTTCTCTCTTAGTTTATTTATTGCTTTTCTAGTATTTATAATTTCAGCTTGTTCAAATACACAGTATGTAAACAATGTCGAGCACTTAAAATTACAAAAAACAGAGGTAAGGCTAACAGATGATAAAAAAATCGTCGGGGAGATGATAGTACCTGATAAAAAGAATAAAAGTAAACGTATCGTTCCAACCGAGTTATACTATACATTCACGATGGAAAACACGTCCAATAATATTATGGCTCTCTCTGATCTTGATAAAACAAAACTTCGCATAGAACCAGATAAGGAGTTAGTATCAGCTGTAAAAGAAGCAATTGGTTCAAATATTTATGATATGGATAACAGTAAGTTAGGGTTTGGTATGAGTATAGGAGAGATCCCATCTAAAGGAACCAGTAAATTTACTCTTAATTATACCTTAGGAGCAAAACAAAAAAATAATGAATTACCTCTTTTGCCAACTGAAGAAAAACTAAAAAAGTTACAAGCTAATGCGTTAAAGGGTACACTCATTATCTCCCAAGATGGAAAGGATATTGCCAAATTCAGATTAGATTCAAGTCAATAAACATGATTTTAAATTTAAATAGGCTAATAGCTCGCTAACTCTGACGATATACAGAGTTAGCGGACTATTGTTTTTATATTTAAGCGCTTGTATGTGGATTTATTTTATATAGCCTTTTTAACCAAAAATAAAATTGATTAGCCTTACTTATTTAGTTATGATAAGCGCTCGAATAATTTCATTCCAATAGTATTTGAAGTTTTTTTCACTTGTATCTTTTTGTGTTAAACTGATTGATTCCTTTTTACTCTCTTTTCTTGTAGTCATTATGATTTCCCCTTATCTCTTTATATTTAGTATGTTGTGGTTTGATTTACCATATTTTATAATGAAATTAGCAATCGTTACAGATGAACATTACGATTAAATCAATCGAAACATCCGATTATACAGAGGTGAGGAAAATCGAAATAAAACAACTGATTACATTTAAAACAGCTGCAGAAAATTTAAATTTTACATATACAGCTAAAATTTTGAACTTTGCTCAATCAAGCGTTACCGCTCAAATAAAAGCTCTTGAGAATGAACTTGAAACGCCTTTATTTGAACGTTTAGGGAAGCGCTTGGTTTTAACAGAGGCAGGTAGAGAATTTAAAAGATACGCTGATAAACTGATTCAATTGACTAAGGAAGCAAAAAACGCTGTAAGTGGAGTGGAGGAGCCTGCGGGTACACTTATTATTGGATCTTCTGAAAGCCAGTGCACGTATAGGTTACCTCCAATATTAAAAGAGTTTAAGGATCAATTTCCAAAGGTTAAAATGATTTTTAAGCCCATTTACTCTCAAGCACAAACAAGAGCGCAGCTACTAGACGGCACTCTTGATATCGCCTTTACAATGGAGCCTATTCAGCATCATGATGCAAATCTACATACACAATGTCTTGTTGCAGAAGACTTAAAAATTATTGCTTCTCCTCAGCATCCTTTAGCTGATAAAGCGGATATCTACTTAGAAGATCTTGAAAATGAGACTCTTTTGTATACTGAGTCGGGGTGTTCATACCGGGTAGTATTGGAAAACTTGTTTCGCGAGGCGGGTATTTGTACATCAACTAAATTTGAATTTGCAAGCGTGGAAGCTATTAAGCAATGCGTCATGCTAGATTTAGGTATTGCCATATTGCCCGAAGTAGTAGTAAAAGGAGAGCTTGAGAAAGGCATATTAAAAGAATTGGCTTGTACTAAAGTTGATACGCCTCTTTATACACAAATGTTTTGGCATAAAGATAAATTTATGTCTCTTCCTTTACAATCTTTTATTCAATTGGCTTGCAGTACTTTTGGTTTAAATTATATAGGTATCGAAAGTAAAAAACTCTAGGTGCATTATGCTGACTAAAGAATTAAACAGGATCCATAAAATAATCTAATATCTTTCCCAATAAGATAAGAGGTGAAGGAAATCTTCATTCCTTCACTAATATATAGATGAACCTTAATAAACTAGATTTTAATTGGTGAAATCTGAGTTAGGAGTTGATCTGATTTGGAAATGAGAGTAAATCAAATCGAACTAAATGGTTTAACATTTCAATATCGAGAGGCGGGTGAAGCTTCGGCACCCGCCATTATTGCACTTCACGCTTTGGGAATGAGTGCAGAGTCTTGGGATGAAGTAGCAGCTGTATTAGGGAAGGAATATTGGTTTTTAGCTTTAGATCAGCGAGGACACGGTGGAAGTGAGAGAACCGGCACCTATACGTTTGAACTTATGTGCGATGACTTACTTCAGTTTGTAAATGCGATGAATTTGGAGAGCTTTACGTTGATTGGGCATTCTATGGGTGGTACGGTGTCCTATCTTTTTTCTGAAACATTTCCAGAAAGGGTAGATCAATTGATTGTTGAAGACACTCCTCCACCTTTTACAGGAGAAAAGTTTGAAACTCCTGCCAAACCGCCTGGTTCTTTACCGTTTGACTGGGAGGTTGTACCTTCAATTCTTCAACAGTTAAACAACCCCAATCCTAAATGGTGGGGAAGTCTTACAGAGATAATTGCACCTACTCTCATCATAGGAGGAGGATCCAGCCATATTCCTCAAGATAAATTGCAGGAAGTTTCTAAGCGCATCCCAAATTGTAAATTAGTAACGATAGAAGGGGCTGGACATGAGGTGCATGTAGGAAACTTATCCGCTTTTTTAACTGCTGTGAAAAGCTTCCTTGCTTCGTGACTTTCTGGATCTTTTATTTAATTTGAAAGACTGTTTAAGTAAATAGCATTTTTAAAAGTTATTAAATTTTTATAGAAAGGGAGACTATACGTTAGTCTCCCTTTTAATCTGTACATATGTTAATATATAGATTATATGTAATAAAATTCATAATTAAATAATTTTTATGGAAGATAAATAAATGCCTTTTAATAGTTATAGGGAATGCTATAACTCATTAAATGAGCATTTTTGAAAGGAGAAGAGTTTCTTGTTGAAATTTATAGAAAAAGGTTTTTTCTATGGCCTTATTTTAGGAGGATCAATGGGTTTCTTTGTAATCCCATATAAAGAAGTTGAATCAGTCGGTGATGGTGCAACAGAAACAACTTATTTAAACCTTAGTGATTTTATTATTCATTTAATTCGTTTTAGTGTAGTTATAGCTGTAGTCGGAGCGGTAATAGGTTTCTTTCTTTATAGAAAAAAGAGTTTGGAGTGATTCATCCAAGCTCTTTTTCTACCGATGATTAAGTACATTATAGTAACTGATAACTAAATGGGCCATATAAACATGTACCTAGTTCAGTGAGGACCAAATTGGAAAAACGTTTTAGTCAATATTCACTGTGGTTATCGTTGCTTGGAATGGTTGTTGGTGTTGGACAATATTTCACACCCATACATAGATCAAAAATTTTGTATGTATTACTGTTTACTTAATAGGATTCTCATTTGGAATAATAGCTTTTGGAAAACAAGAAAAAGGGCTAATAAAATATTTTAGTTTAATCTCTTTTGTAGTAATTCCAATATTTATTATGGCGGGCGTTTTATTTTTTGCAATGAATTTTGGCGACAAATAAAAGAAGGTAGTGATATTAAATAGCTTTATGTTAAAATTTGTATATGGGATGTAAAAACACAATTCGGTTGGTAGTCCGGATGCATTAATAAATTAATGTCAGTGACCTTCCCCTCCTCGGGATGTCCATCATTTCATAGTATGTTTAGAGGAGGGAATCGTTATGTCACTAACGATTTACCATGATGGTCAGTTTTGGGTAGGAATTATTGAAGTTGTAGAAGGCGGTAAGTTAAAAGCATTTCGTTATGTATTTGGAGCAGAACCAAAAGATACAGAGATATTAGACTTTATTAATTACAGATTGCTAGAGGTGATCAATCAATCAGTTCATGCAGGTCTTGATGTAAAAATAAAATCTAATAAAAAGGTAAATCCAAAACGCTTACAGCGCCAAGTAGCAAAAGAGATAAATAATGTTGGTATTTCGACTAAAGCTCAAGAAGCCGTGAAGAAGGAGTACGAAGAAAAGAAAAAAAGTAGAAAAAAGAAAGCTAAACAATATCGTGAAGAGCTGAAGGAACAAAAGTATTTTATAAAAAAACAAAAGGCAAAAGCCAAGCACAAAGGCAAATAGAAAACAAATAAAGAGCCTTACATAAGGCTCTTTATTTGTTTTCTATTTTTTTATGATAGGAACATTCTTAAAGAATTGTTGTCGAATAGCTGCCGATTTAGCTGTTTTATTTATCTTTTCTTTATTATAATCTATAAATTGCTGTGCTTTTTCTTTATCAAATAACTCATTGCTATCTGGTAAAGTTTGAATGTTTTTGGAAATGAATTGTTTCATTTCTTGCCTAGATACTGAGAATTTCTGATCATCTATTTTAAAACTGTACCCTCCAGCATTAGGTATTAGTATCGTTAAATAAATAGCATTATAAAGAAAGTTTTTCTCAAGTGTATCCTTACCGTCGAACCAATATTTTAATATTTCATCTTCTGATAAAGAGCCCTCTTTAGTACCATACATTATTTTTGGTGTTTTATTATGTAAATCAATTTCTTTAAATGTTTCTCCTCCAGGCAACGCCCCTATGATAGCTACTACGTTAGAATTATATCCAACATAAGTTCCACTGTGGTCTTTAAGTTTTTTTACATCAACATTGTTAATACTTGTGACTTCTTCTTTTTGAGAACAGCCTGTTATGCTTACAAGGATTAATAAGATTAAACAAAAAAAACACCTTAAAGTATTTCATGAAAACCTCCATTTTATTACTTAAATACCCTTATGTGGATATTATACGGAATATCAGTGTATCGTAAATGTGATGTTTTGAAAAGGTGTAGGTACTTTTGTACAAAACACCCTTTGCTGTAGGGGATGTTTTGTCTACTGTCAGTAGAAGAAAATTTGAAACATAAAAAGACCCCAAAGCTTTCTTAAAAAAGCGCTTTGAAGTCTTCATGTCTCTTGTTTTACTTAGATAAAAATCAATTGAATTTTCTTCTGAATTAACGACTTTCCTTTTGGTTTTAGTATGCAAACCAGTTTATTTTTAGGAGCTAATCCCTACAATTGATTGGATAATTTGTTCCCAGTCCTCGCTATGAACTTCATGTCCTGTACCTTCAAGAGCTATTAATTTAGCATGAGAAATAGCTTTTGCAAGAGCAAGCCCATGTTCATACGGCAGTGCGGGGTCTTTTGTTCCATGAATGATCAGCGTAGGTATGTTAATTTCACTCAGCCTGTCATAATATTGTCCGCCTCCTTGAAGCAAAGCATGATTAAATCTACTCGGCAGCTGTTTAGCACGGGCAGCTTCTCTTTCTGCTAGCTTATACATTCTTTCCTCTTCATAAGGTTTTGTCCCACTTAAAATTTCCCATCCACCTGCAAGGTAGGGAACGGTTTCCTCTTGATTTGACCAGTCTATGGAAGTGCTCTTCGTGTGGTAATCAAGTATCTGCTGATCCATTGGGGGCAATTTTTCCGCCTCCGTTCCAAATACGCTTGATGCAATTAAAGTAAGGGAGTCTATGCGATCCGGATATCTAAGAGCAAGAATCTGACCTATCATTCCGCCCAAAGACATTCCAACAATATGAGCTTTTTCTATAGAATAAGCGTCTAAAACACCAATTGCGTCATCAGCCATATCCGTTATTGTATAGTTAGAAGTACCGGGTGGATAAGTGGTAGATCGCCCTAAATCACGATGGTCATAACGAATAACAAATCTCTCCCGTTCGGCAAGACGAAGACAGAAGTCTTCATCCCACCAATCTAACGAAGACATTGCTCCCATTATTAGCAGTACAGCCGGGTTGTTAGGGTTTCCAAAACTTTCTGTACAAATTTCCACGTTGTTAATTTTCAGTATCTGTTCATTCATTCGTGTACCTCCTTTTAAATGTTAGAGAAATGAAAAGCAGCCCTTTATTAAGTTCTCTAAAATAAGGATATTTCCTTTTGAAATTTTATTTAGGAAATCCATTATTCTGTCTATCTCTTTACCTTTTTACTAAAAAGTAAAATATAACGTTCTTAAAAATGTAACTAAGGAAAGAGCCTAAACTTGTTGGAGACTAGGGGGGATTGAGCTTGTACTGTCTGTAACATGTTGATAAGGCAGGAAAGTTGAATGCATGTATGGAAAAATACTTATGTGAGGTGAAATAAGAATGAATGATTAATATGGAGAAAATACCTTTTAAACTTTAATTACATTTTTTCATTTATTACAACTTGATAGATTAATATACATATAAAGGATTGCTGAATTCGTGTGCTATTGGTGAGCATATGAATTCAACGTTCTCATGAGGAGATGCTTTATGAAGCGGTTAATAAATAAAATTGCGGTTGTTACTGGTGCTAGTCGGGCAAAAGGTATTGGTACTGAAATATGCAGGGAATTAGCTAGAGAAGGCGCAGATATTTTTTTCACTCATTGGTCAAAGTATGATCGTTTAATGGATTATTGCAATGAAGATGATTTTAAATGGTCGAAACATCTTATGGAAGAGATTCGCAGTCTGGGAGTGCGATGTGAATCAATGGAATTGGATTTATCGCAACCCGATGCACCAAGAAAGCTGCTTGATGAAGTTCAAAACAAACTAGGTTCTCCATCAATCCTTGTAAATAACGCAACACATTCTGTGGACGTAGATTTTCGTTCTATAGATGCTGATATTCTTAATGCTCATTATAACGTGAATGTTAGAGGTACGTGTCTTTTGACTGTTGAGTTTGCACGTCTAATAGAAGGTAAGCATGGCGGTCGAATTATTAATATGGTTTCAGGTCAAGATAAGTCACCTGAGCCTGGGAATTTGGCTTATGTTGCAACGAAAGGGGCTGTTTCTACGTTTACTAAATCAGTTGCTATTGAATTAGCACCTCTTAAAATTACTGTTAATGCTGTAGATCCTGGACCAACTAACACTGGCTGGATGAGCAGTGAGTTAAAGGAAGAGTTACTGCCAAAGTTCCCGATGGGGCGACTTGGAGAGCCCCGGGATGCCGCAAAATTAGTTATCTTTTTAGCAAGTGAAGAATCAGAATGGATTACCGGACAAATTATTCACTCAGATGGAGGCTTTTGGTGATTTAACATAGTAGCGGCCTTCCACTTTTTAGCGGATTTTTGTATGAAACAAGCAGTTAAAAGGATCTTCGAATGAAGATTCTTTTTTTATTATAATGTAACGTAACATGACGATAACCGAGTTTCTACAACTTATCAGTCAGTCCCAAAGGATTGTTGATGGGCTACAAAAGAAAAAGTACGGGCTTTTCTAAATCATCAGTAGTAAAATGAGATATTTCATTTATGACGAATGCTTTATCATTTTCACTTATTGACGACAAATAGGATATATTCAGGAGGAATGTTTATATGTCAAGCTTTGAGGACGAAGAAGTGCTAAGAGGAGGGAATGTCTCTAACGTTTATCGCTCGGGAGATACTGTACGACGAGAATTAAAATCAGATAGTCATAAATTTCATAAGCTATTAAAGCATTTAGAGAACAAAGGTTTTAGTTATGCACCAAAATTTTTAGGCATTGATGAAAAAGGGAGAGAGGTCTTGTCATTTATTGAAGGTGAAGCTGGTAATTATCCCTTGAAGAAATATATGTGGTCTGACGATGTTTTAATAGAAATAGGGAAAATGCTCCGTCTTTATCATGATTCAGTGAGTGATTTTTCATTTGATGATAGCTGGAAAGCAATAGATAACACTCCTAAACCATTTGAGATACTATGTCATAATGATTTTGCCATATACAACATCATTTTCAAGCACGAAAGACCAGTCCGTATTTATCAAAAAAAGGAGTCCCTAACTTATAGCCTACCCCGTAAGCTATGGTCATTCCAACCATACTCCCCATACCAGCCACCAGGATACTTCCCACCCAGCTTAAATGTCCTTGAAAAGCAAGAACCCCAGCGTAGCCCATGAGAAGCTCCCCTGGAAGAGGAAGTGCAAGAAGTTCCAGCATCAATGCTAGAAACAGCACGATATATCCGTATTGATTTATATAAGATGTGATAAAATCCATGGTTTGTCCTTCTTTCATAATATGTATTTGCCTAAAGCATAGTGAATAACTCAAATATGCTTGAATTTGATTGAAAATAAGAGGAGGAAAAAGGTTAATTTCACCTTTGCTTTTCTTTTAATGTAGCACTATTTATAAAAAAAACTTTCTTTTTCATTGATTTTTAATGTTATTTTTAGCCTATTTTTAATTACAAACCGTAGACTGAAAATGTGGTATTTGAAAGGTCAACATAAGAACGTTTATTTTTCTAATAAATAGTGTAAGGAGTTCCTAAACAATCTATGTAATGGAGGAGAAGAAAAGATAAATCTTACAAATTAATTGAAAAGGGTAACTACCCATTATTAATTTTTTATAATGCTTACTCTTTTCCAAGTAGAGTAATTCTTTAATCGTATAAACAAGAGAACAAAAAGGTGTGGGAAACAGCCCAGGCTTTACCACATAGCAAAAGCATACAAACTACAAGGAGGGAAAAGTCATGAACAATCGTGAGAAGGATAAATACCTCATTCTTTCCGCTACATTTGGAGAGGGGCATAAACAAGTGGCTAATGCGATAAGCGAGGCGGTAAATGATATGGTTGCTGATGCTGAGCCTATTACCATGGACATCA
Source organism: Priestia sp. YIM B13551 (assembly GCF_042787905.1). Lineage (NCBI taxonomy): Bacteria > Bacillati > Bacillota > Bacilli > Caryophanales > Bacillaceae > Priestia > Priestia sp. YIM B13551. Next base: position 1,241,543 of record NZ_JBHZOX010000001.1, on the reverse strand, counting down.
TGGAATGGATTCATCCCAATCTTTATCCAATCAGCCATTATATTTACAAAAAAAGCATTAAGAAGTTTCCTCAAGTGTACAGCTTTTTGTATAAAAAAACTCGTGTAAAAAATTCGTTTTCCATCAAGTTAAATTCGATTTTTTTGTCGGGAATGCAAACCGTGCTTAAAATTATACAGGAAATAAAACCGAAAGTAGTGGTCAGTACCTACCCATTTGCCGCCGGGATTATATCAAAATTAAAAGAGCAAGGGTTAATTGATATTCCAGCAGTAACCATCATCACGGATTATACAGATCAATATGTGGTAGGTTCTGCCCAACTGCGTGATCAATTAATTGCGTTAGGAGTAGAGGCAGACAAAATTAAAAACACTGGAATACCTGTACGGAAAAGATTTATGGATGTTCTTCCAAAAGACCTTCTCTTAGATAAATATATGATCAATCCAAATATGTTCACCCTGCTCATCATGGGAGGGGGCGACGGATTTTTTGGGAAAGGGATTTCAACCTTTAAGGCATTAGAATCCATTTCCACACCGATTCAACTTTTTATAGTATGTGGTAAAAATAAGAAATTAAAAACACAATTAGAGTGGGAATTAAAAGACTCGAAGCATGAAGTGAGAATTCTTGGATACTGTGAAAAGGTCGAGGAATTAATGGCTATTTCAGATTTAATGATCAGCAAGCCCGGGGGAGTAACAACCTCTGAGGCAACGGCGATGGATTTACCGATATTAATTTATCATTCGTTACCAGGACAGGAAGAAGACAACGCGGATTATTTATGTCGTTCAGGATTCGCACTTTCTGCAGAGTCAGAAAAAGAGTTAATTGCGCAAGTTGAAAATCTTGTCTGCGATTCAGCACCTTTAAAATGGATGAAGCAAAGAATGAGAAAATCTCAAACCAAAACATCATCCATAGACGCTCTCCATGTCATTGTCGGAGCAGCAAGAAGCGGTCCATTACGCAACGTAACAAGTAGTAAAACGATACAAAAGCAAAAGGAGATAGAGGTGAGTATATAATATGGGGTTCATAATTTCTGCTATTATTTTTTTAATTTTATTATACAGCGTTATTCCGTATGTCCTATCACGTGGTCTAGGAGTGAACGTAGTTAAAAGGGGAAGGGACTTATCCAAAATTGCTTTTACGTTTGATGATGGTCCGAATCCTGTTTATACGCCAATCCTTCTTGATTTACTGAAGGAAAATGAGGTAAAGGCCACCTTTTTCGTGGTAGGTACTAAAGCAGAGAAATATCCTGAACTGATTCAGCGCATGCATAATGAAGGCCACTTAATTGGAATTCATAATTACGTCCATCATTCTAATTGGTTTATGGCGCCTTGGAAAGTTAGAAATGGACTTAAGAATACAGCCAAGGTGATTAAATCTATCACTGGAGTTACACCTATTTATTATCGCCCACCTTGGGGAATGCTCAACCTTTTCGATTTTATGAGAAGAGGTAAATATAAGATTATTCTATGGTCAATCATGGCGGAAGATTGGCGAACCTCTGGCGGAAGCGAAAAGATTAAACAACGCCTGGCCAACATAAAAGGCGGGGACGTCATTTTGCTGCACGACTGCGGAGATACGCTCGGGGCGGAATCCGACGCTCCAAGAAACACAATTAATGCGTTAAGAGATGTATTAAAAACAGTGAAAACAAAAGGATTCACTTGTGTCCGTGTTGATGAATTGGTAGAAAAGCTATAGGTAGTAAGAAGATTATCTTTATTAAAGCTTGCGAATGAAATTTTAATTCTTGTTATTACCGTAACTAAATATCTTGTCTGTTATAAAAAAAGAACCGCTATTTTAAAGAGGTTCTTTTTTATGTCCAGCAAAAATATATGGAAATATAATCATATATTGGTTATATTTATAATCTCGTGATTTTTAAAATCTGTGCTGAATCAGCAGTCAATCTAAACGACATCTATGAAAGTAGGGTAATTCTTGAAAATAGTTATTTTGAAATTCTTGGTATATTTTTTAATCTTCTTTGGAGGAAACTTAATGATTAATATTCTGTTTACCTCTAATTTTGATCTTTTACCAGCATTTTCAACCGCTTTTGGAGTTTCCTTTGGGATTGCTATCTTTGAGTATTATACACATAAAAAAGGCAAGGTAGCATAAGGTGCAGTGTTTTTCACCCAATACATAAAAGATTTTATTAGAAACTTAAATATCATAGTATTAAATTATAAAAATTTTGAGGTTTGAGATGGGAAATTCGTTAAATTACATTTATTTTTTTGTTGCTATTTTAGTTGGCTTGTACTTTTTTATCACCAATAAATACTCTAGAAAGCCACTATTCATGTTGTTACTATCGATGCTTTCATTTTATAGCAGCGCGTATTTTTTTACTATAAGACTTACCCAATTAACTTACTCAGTACATTATCCATACTTGTGTTTTGGTGGATCATTCTTTTATTACTAAGAGAGATTTATTCTAGAGAAGAAAATATTTTCTGGAATCTTTGTTTAATCTATGTAGCGCTATACCACTCTTTGCATTATGTTTTTGATTCATTGGCTCAAAAGAACTTTTTGTATGGATTTATCTTTTATGTTTATACAAATGTAGGATTACTTCTGCTTGGCTTGTACTATTTCTTAAGAGTCTATAAAAATAGAATCGTGCATTAGAATGAACAAAGTTCCTTGGAGATCAATGTCCACAATTCTTGTTGCGTTAAACTTTTATAACAGATTGCTTTGCAGAAAATCAATTATTTTTCATCATTTAATAAATATTATTAAATCTCATGGACGTCTTGTATATTTTTATATTATTTACCGCAATTTAAAAGAAAAAGGTGAGGCTGATATAATGGCTAAAATAATTCCATCCTTATGCATTTTGCTCGGGGCTTATGTTCTTATTGTATTCATCGACGTTTTTCAGGGAAACTATATGTTTCAATCGTTTTATAACCTAAAACAATATTTTGTAATTGCCCGTGGGGAAGATTATTTTTTGGTTATTTTATTTGCTATAATATTCCTTGCTGTTAGCATTTTTCCTGTTTTAAAAAAACAATAGCCTCCCTTCTCATGAAAGGGTAGGCTTTATTTTTTGTTTTATATATGCTGTAATCAGCAATAGGATGGGAATTGCTATATGAAAAGGGAGGTGCAATAAATAAGGAACAATTTTGAGTCCTTCATTTATATGAGCTTGGTAACTAGGAGCAATCATCAGTGAGGAGAAAAAAATAACACCGCCAATTAAATAAATGTTTGTAACAGAAGGTTTCATTCGAAACAAATCAGCCGCGCCAATCACTGCACAAAAGAAATAGATGGTTATTTTGACAAAACCTAAAATGACCATGAGAATAAGAATAAAGGTATCCAGTCTTTGAATAAAACTAGCTATGTTAATGTAACTCACAGCTGTAAGAGCCGGGAAAGAGGATCTTAAAACAGTCTCTGGTCCGAGTACACACAAAAGAATAATTGAATTAATGGTTAAGACAATTCCTCCTATCATAATGGCGGACAAACCAATTGTTGCAGCCTGACTTTTTTTATTTAAATAAGGAAGAATCATAGTAAAGGTAATCAATTCCCCGAAAGGTACAGTAATGCCAAGAGGGACTAACTCTTTCCCTATGTTTCCCCATCCATTCGCTAATACGGGTTGAAGGTTCTCCACCTTGATGTAGCCTCCTACTATATACAAAACATTTAATATAAAAAGAGTCAGTAAAATAACAACAAAACATAAGCATGTAACTCGTGCGAATGCTTCTATTCCTAAGTGAATACTATAAATTAACACAAAGGTCATGCATATGCCCAGCGTAATAATCGATGTAACATAGTAAGAAGAGCTAATTAGTAATTCTTCAAAATCTCGTAGTACTCTGGAAGCAATATAAACAAAATAGATAATATAACAAAAGCTGATAGCACTGCCTACGTATTTACCCCAAATTTTAATGATATAGCCAGTCAAAGGCATATTGGGATATTTCTTATATAAGGAGATATAGACTAAATACAGTAAACAGCCAAAAATAGTAGCCAAAAGGGGGACTATCCATGCATCTTGCCTAGCAGCCTTTCCAATATCTAAAAGTAACGTACTGCCTAATATAAAGATAAACATCATACAAAATAATTGAAATCCATCGATTTTTATTTTAGTCAATGCTTTTTCAGCTCCTCATCTAATTTACCTCATAAGGATTTGTTCGCATGCCAGTATTTACAATACTGACGTTCACATTCATCGATATCTTAGCGCTTGAAAATAGATTCTCCCAGTTCTGTTTATGCTGACCCCAATAACTAGGATTGGTTCGAGATAAGCTATCACCAAAGCCGAATATGTCTGACTTTTCTTTTTGTGCGATGGTAATAGCCTTTGTAACTTCCTTTTGTAGTTCATTTTCTACCTCTTTTTCCAACTCCTTTAATACTTTAGGGTTGCTTAAATCTTTCCGGCATGATGTTTCCGTAATTTCTCCCATGACGTTCAAATCTGTATGAATAACAGGTTGTCCATGGCGGATTTTTGTTTTTATTTTGCTTTTTATTCCGGTCGTTGTAAGTGTGCTATTTCCATTTATACTGCAAGGGAAAACAAGGGCTGTACTCTTCACCTTAGACGTAACAAGCTGGATAGATCGAGCCTCTTCACCATCCAGCCACCCCACTAACTTTTCTTTTCGAAACATAGCTAATCCTTTTACCTGCATCGCACTTGGGTTTGTACTTTCTAAATTTCCTGCTTCTTCGCCGCTCTGGGAGGGCTTGTTAATGCTGATTCCAGGAAGAGATAGATCTTTTCCTTCACTCCCAAGCATAGAAATCACTTCATATGCTTGTACGTTGCTAACTATTCCGTACACTTTTTGAGCATTTTGACTTGTGCTTATGATGCTTTTAACTGGAGTAACCTCAAAAGGTTCAATCACACCAAGCAATTTTTCCGCAGTCCCATCACGTGCAATAAAAACTGGAATACTGGTACGGGCTTGTTTGCCTCGATCCAAAGCATCAAATAATGAGCTAAGGTCACTTCTTGCTAACTTTTCACCTACAACGATAAGCGAAAGATGTGAAGTAACATGTTCTCTTGGAATGACGACGGAGGCTCTTTTTAATGCCTCCACTAGCGTTTTGGCAGTTACTGTGTAGTTAATGACAGGAAGACCCTGTCCTCCTGACGAACTGCCTTGTGATAAACCACTTGGATTAATAACCTGATAGGTTACTTTATAAGGTTGTTCCGAACTGTCATTTTGATCAATTCCCATTCCTATAATGACTCCTATTTGGTTTAATTCTCGATAATTCGAACATCCTGAAACGCATAAACAAATGGCAGCGATCCATAAAAGCAAAAGATAAGTTTTCATTTTCTATCCTCATTCATCTTTATACGACGTCTATTTATTTTGATGTTTTTTCAACAGAGATGGTAAAGAGAATCGAACTAAAGTATCCTTTTGCTCTTTAAAATCAAAGGGAGCAAAAGGTGAAAAGTAGGGGATACCGAAAGATCTTAGACTACTTATATGAAGCCATATACATAAGGTCATAAGCAAAATTCCATATAAGCCAATAAATGCTGAAATTAGAATCAAGATAAACCGAAAACCACGGGCCGCATTGACAATGCTAGTAGATGGCAGTGTAAAATTACTGATGGCAGAAATAGCAACAATGATCACAACAGCAGCCGATACAAAACCTGCTTCTACAGCTGCTTGTCCTAAAATTAGTGCTCCTACAATGGAGACTGCTGGTCCGATTGCTCTAGGCATTCGGATTCCTGCTTCTCGCAACATCTCAAAAGCTAGTTCCATCACTACCATTTCTACAATTGCTGGAAAAGGAACTCTTTCTCTTTGCGCCATTAAGCTGACCATTAATGTGTTTGGAATAAGTCCCTGATGATGCGTAATCAATGCTAAATAGATAGCAGACGCATACATAGAAAGAAAAAAAGAACCAAATCTCAAGATCCTTAAAAAGGAAGAAATATAGTCATTTTGATAATAATCTTCGGGAGACTGGAAAAATTGAGAAAAAATAGCAGGCGCAATTAATACAAAAGGTGTTCCTTGTACAATAATAGCAATTCGACCTTCTAATAAATTTCCTACAACGGCATCAGGTCGTTCCGTATTTAATAGAAGTGGAAAAATAGTGGTCCTATCATCCCGGATAAATTCCTCAATATAGTTCGACTCAAGGACCCCATCTACCTTAATCTCTTTTAAACGTTCTTTGATTTCCTCTACAATACGTTCATCTGCATTCCCTTGAATATACATGATCCCTATATCTGTTTGGGTTACGCTTCCAATTTTCATGCTGTCTAAGCGTAAATTAGAATCCTGAATTCTAGCTCTTATCAAGGAGGTATTAGTTCGTAAATTCTCTGTAAAACTATCTTTAGGTCCTCTAACAACAGTTTGACTGGTTGGTTCTGTTACTGCGCGGGACTGAAGTTTTTTTGTATTGCCAATGAAAATTTTAGAACTTCCATTCAGTAGTATGACCGTATCACCAGTTAAAACGGCTGACATAAATTCATGCCAATTCTCTTTTATAGTCAATTGAGATACAGTTAATATCTGGGATATTTGTTCTTCTATCTCTTTGACGGTTACTACTTGATTACTTTCCTTAAGCCACTGAATAAGAGGAGTCATGATATTCTCATTTATAATGTTTTCATCTGCTAATCCATCAAGGTGGACAACAGCTGCTTTTACCGTTTTTTGGTATGGAGACTCCACTATTCGAAATGACACATCAGAACTATTTCCTAGTTCGTTCAATAACCGCTCTATATTTTTATTTACATCATCATATAGAGGAGTTACTGAATAATTTATTGTCTTTTTTTCCTTAGATTCTCTTAGAAGATATCTTTGTCGCACTTTTTACCACCTTTTATATGAATGAATATTTGTGTATGCAATGAGCACTGTTATTGTCTCTATAATTTGTAAAAAATATGTACATGTAGGAACTTTAGTATCTTCTTTTTTCGCATTAGTTGGGTATCAAAGTAATGCTAAGGATCTTTTAGAGCGTTTAGGTGAAAGACAAAGCTAGCCAGCTAATATGACTTTATATTCAGTGACAAATCAGGAGGTATTTTAAAAAAAGTTAAGTAATTCGATATACAAAGCAGCCCATATTGCTTTGTATACTTGGAGCTTTTTATATCGGTATTGTAAAGGAAGCAAATATCCACGTTGATGAATTTCAAAATTTCTAATGTGAAATAACAAAAAGCCCTATCCTAAATTTAATTGCTTAGAGATTGGGCTTTTGTATAGAAATATTTTTAATATGATAGATAAATTTCTATTTACATTACTTCTCTATTAAGAAAGGGTACTCTCTTTTATGCTTTAACGGTCTGTTTTTTCACAGGAATGTAGATGTCGATCTCTTTATTTTCTGAACCATAACACCTCTTATCATACAGTTCAAATTCCATTGATCCGTAGTGCTCATAACCTGATTCTGGAAACCATTCTGTAAAAACATAATTCCATGTGGACTGAATGGAAGAAGTAAAAGATTCTTCATTTGATTTTGGTGTAGTAAATACAGCATATTCTAGTTCAGGGAAGCTTCTGTAAACTGTTCCTTCAGGCGCTGGAGTGCCTTCCTCTACTTCCATGCCAATTACATAAACAAATTCACCCGTTTCAGGATTAAAATCAGTGCAAATGCCAAGCTCCGCGTTTTCGTTTAGGGGATTGGGGATTTTAGAGCCTAATCCATTTTGCATGTACTGTTGCCAAAATTCAGGAATGTCTTTATTATTCTGGCCACCTTCGTTTTTCGTTTTTAGCTCATATCCAATGACATAAAAAGCAGGTTTAGTGACTAGCTTTGGTTCCATCTTATTTCCTCCTGACAAAAGTGTGGTAGTTAGGTAGGCTTTTCCCCGCAGCGGTCCAGATATTCTCCTTGCGTTACGGTATTGCTTCGGTGAAACATCATAAAACTTTTTGAACGCTCTGTTAAATGATTCTTGGTATTGGAAACCAACATCAAGTGCGATATCAATGACTTTTTCATCTGTGAAAAATAAGCGTTCTGCTGCGCGTGTAAGTCTTCGTTTTCTCACATAATCCATCACTGATTCTCCAACCATGGCTTGGAAGACACGGTGATAATGAAAAGGAGAAAAACAAGCAATTTCTGCTAACTTTTCTAAAGTAATTTGTGTCTCCAAATTCTCCTCAATGTAATCTAGCGTTCTCTGTATACAAGTTACATAATTCATTTACATCCACCTACCTTATGTTCACTATAACAGCAAACAAATCTTTGTTCTTAACATTTTTTGCTACATTCAGTTAGGTGAGGATGTTTTTGTAATGTACGCCTCTGGATGTATAGCCCTAAGGGGATTTTAATGTTAAAATTTTCTATGTAAATTAATGGTATGATTACATTATTAAAGGGAGCGTTTGAATTGAAGAAATTTTGTTTTAGCTTAATGATTATTTTTTTATTAGGTGCTTGTTCTTATCAGGAAAGTACAAAAGAAGCTAGTGAAGAAATTGTATTACCAACTTCCACATTTAGTTCATCAAAAAATAATGCCGTAATTGATGAAAAGGAAATAAAAGAAAGTATAAAGACTTACTTAGATGCTAACGAGGATTTACTCAACACCAGTGATCAATTTGAAGAAATGATGGATTCCGATCAACAGCTAACTAAAGCTGAAGCGAAAAAACTTGAACAACTAAACGATCTGGTCAAAGAAAATGATCGTAACTTTTCCACATATATCTCGCACAACACTCTACCAGAAGGATATAAAAAAGAGTCAGAGAGAATTAGCCGCTTTATTACGGATTCCAATCAAATTTTGGATGAACTGGATCAAGCAATCGATGACATGGTTGAGCGTATGAGCGAAGGAGATTTTTCTGAAACAGAAATTGAGTCACTTATGAATAAAAATGAAGGTGTAAATGGAAGGGAACAGAAAAAAATAGAGAATTTTCTAGATGACAAAAATATTGATACAAAAGCTTTTGGACGAAAGAGTTAAAATAATTTAATAGATTTGCTTTGGTTAGGGGGAGTTTACTATTGGAATAGTTAAGTCTACAAACAAACTTGCATTTTCTATTATCTATTTAGTCTTCGGTACAGCTTTGGGGATAGTAGCCAAATATTTAGATACCATCGCAGGTGTTGATGGAAGCTGGTGGATGAATATTCTGCCGTGCTTTGGGGATTTGTGTTCTAGGGCCGGTATTTGGGTACTGATTGCTACCCTTATAGCCGCCCGCGTATAGTAAAAGCCAAATTAGTGCGGCTCTTAATACATTCATGTTCTTTATAGGAATGCTAACAGGCTATTATATATATTCCGCTTTTCTATTTGGATCTTTTCCAACTAGTTATTTTTTACTGTGGGGAAGTATCGCACTAGCGTCTCCGTTTCTAGCAGCTATTGTATGGATGGCTAAAAATAATTTACGTCTAGCTTGGATATTACCAGCGTTGCCTATGGGGTTATTGCTAAGTCTTTCCTTAGCGGTTGGAGTATTTTATATATATGTAAGTTATATTGAAGAATTCATTATGTATGCTGTTTTATGCGGAGTCTTTTACAAAAATCCAAAGCAGCTAGCGGCAATAATTTCTGTTTCGTTTATCATTTCGTTTATTATCAAACAAGTAAGTCCATTTCACTTTTAATTTAGATTAAGATTAAAAAAAAGAAAGTTTACTATGTGAAAAGGGGATTTCGGTAACTAACTATAAATACAATTTAAAACGGCTTTTACATATATATTCTTTAAAATACAGTAATTAGGAAACTTTTGTAGAAGTAATTCGTATAAAAGGTAGGAGGTGATGGATATTAACACGGAAAAACGTCTGGATGAAATTGAAAGAAAATTAGATGATTTACATAATAAGATAAGTAATCAAGAAAATAGAACAAAGTATAAACCTATCTTTACAGTTGTGCTCATTTTATCTGCAATTCTCATATTTTTTGTGCTAATAGGTGTTGTAAGCTTTTTTACAGGTTAATTTTTTTTACTAATCTCTCAGAATTATTTCTGGGAGACCCTTCATTATTTAAACTAACGACAATTCATTTTGTATAAACTTGTATATAATATACCCGCTTAAGATAAAAGGGGATAAAGTTATGATGGGAAATGAAAAGAAACGTTCCACATTTAGTGCGGCTTTCAAAACCTACGAACAGTTATTAAAAAAGATCTTAAATATGTTCTTTGTTAGATAATATTCTACGCCATGTTAACTAAAGATATATATTTTAATAAAATATAAGGTAGTAAAAATGACATTATGGTGTTTACATGGAGGAAGAGCATGAGAAAGTTTTATATTGCTTTATTTAGTCTTTTCTTTTTTATTTCATTAGTTGGATGTCAAAGTAAAGCTGAGGATCCTTTAGAGTTTTCAGGTGAAACTCAAAGCTGGTCAGCTACTATTACGTTATATCCCGTTGAAAATAGTAAAGAAATAGCTCAAATGAACTTAAATTATCTAGGTGGTGAGGTAGAATCCGTAGGAGATTTTGGGATTAATTTAGACACTTCAAATAATCAAAATGGAATTGCAGTGAGAGACGCAAGGTTAAATAAAGAAGGGAATTTCAAAGAAAAAGTAAAGGTTGATGCTAGTAAAGATGTAATTAAACCTGAATATATGATTTTAACTGTTAAATGGAATCATGTTTGCTCGTGATTAGCAGGTCAAGAGAAGTATAAAACGAAAAGTAGCAGAGACTTTATAAATAAAAATAAAGCCGCAAATGGAAGGGAAGAGGAAAAGATAGAGAATTTTCCAGATGAAAAAATATTAATATGGAAGGATCTTGGACGAAAAAGTTAAAAAATTTAATAAATAGAAGTGTTTAGTATATTTTAAATACTTATATAGATAAAACATACGTAAAAAACGAGCTCTTGTTTATGAAGGGCTCGTTTATGCATCATTGATATAGAAAGACTTTGATTATGTTTAAAAATTTCCTCTTTGTTGCGAGATTAATTCTATAAAAGGTAAAAACTGAAGCCTATCGCAATATAGGTACCAACAAGTAAAACACCTTCGAACCAGTTGGAATCACCGTCGTTCACAACGGTCACCGTCATGAGAGCGGCAAGGATCATCGCAATCATTTCCGCTGTATTAAACACAAGAGGCAAGAAATCATACAAGTATGAGAACAGAACGAGTATAGGAGCAACAAACATAGCCGTTTGGACGGTTGAACCAATGGAAATCTCCACCATTACGTCCATTCTGTTATTATAGGCCATTGCAATTGCTGACACGTACTCTGCAGCACTTCCCACTATGGCCACAACAATAATTCCAATAAAAACGTGACTCCAGCCTAAGGCAGCACCTACTGGCTCAATGGTGCCAACAAGTTTTTCACTAATATAAGCTAGTACAATTGTGGCCAATCCAAGCACAACGATTGCTTTCTTTTTTCCCCATTCTGGTTCTTCTCCATTTTCTTCTGCGTTTCCAGTGAAAATCCCCTTATGCGTGACAAGTTTAAAAAGAAGAGCAAGCAGGTAAATGGTCAGCATCACAATCGCAAAAGAAGTTGATAGAACCTGCATATCTTTATCATCCAAGCGTTTTGCAAAGATAAATGGCAATACAAAAGTTACGATAATAGCAAACATTAAAAGGGAGGTATTATGTCGTGTTTTAAACACACTAAATTTTTGCTTTTTAAATCGAATTCCTCCAACAATCATTGATATTCCGCTCGCAAAAAGTAGATTAACGAGAACTGCTCCAGTAATGGAGGAAATGACGATTGTATTTAGTCCTTTACTTAATGCAAAAAACGAAATAATAATTTCTGCAGCGTTGCCAAATGTAGCATTCAGTAATCCCCCTGCTGTTGGACCTACCACAACGCTAAGGCTTTCAGTAGAACGTCTGATGTAATTAGCCAAACTAATTAATGTCACACAATAAATAAAGAACATGAAAATATAATTCCAATTAAAAATGCTACCAATAATTGAAAGAGGTACACCAATAATCATAAAAATGAAAAAGACTTTATTCATATTTTCCTCCATGGTCATTTATATATCCTATAGCAAGAAGAGAAGCTCTATATTATCTTAGCGTTTTTATTAATATAACTCTTATGACTTTTGTTATTCATATCGGTAATACAACTGGAAAAATAGTTGGGTGGAGAGAATAAGGTATGATACAAAAAATCAAATAATTCGTAGCGTTCTTAGTAATTTACTGTATAAGTATCCACAAAACTCCTTCCAAGGGTGAAATCGAAGGGTATGCTACTAGCTGAACCCCATAATAAGCTTAAAAACGTAATGTGACGGGACAATCTTTGAGAAAGAAAAGCGAACATAGCAAAAGCGAGTATAATTAAAAGTAAAATACTAATTTCATTTTTATCGAAATTTTTCTATAGCATTACGAACAATCCACCTCTCGGTAAGTTATTTTTTTTTTTTTTTTTTTTGGAAAATTTGTGAAAGTAGAAGCGATAAAATCTAGAATGATAAAATAGTTAATGTTTAAGTCTATATTCCAATACATGTAAGAAATAACTAAGAATAAGCTAAGATAAAAATTGACAATACCACATTTAACCTCCTCTACATATTTATTTTTGAATAAGGAGATAAGCATGTAACAGAACAGCTAAAAGCTGAAATATAACCGTCGTATGTAATCTTAAACTGGTGCTTTTTCTACCAATTTGAATATAATTAGACAGGTAATAAGAGATTTCTTTTATGTCTAAAACACAGACAACTCCAAAAACTTTATGTATAATAAATGCTACATTTGTATTGATAGCTAAGATTAGGAGGTATGAATAATGCTACAAGATTTTAATAAATATGCGCCCCTTGATTATAACCAAATAGAAAATAACGAACTTGTTCATAGATGGATGAGACCTCTTTCTTCTAACTTGACAGTAGGTCAAACGTTAAAGGAAGCCTTTCATTTACTAGATATGTACGGTATTGAGGGATTACCTGTTGTTTCCCCACAGCAGAAAGTTGTAGGGATGCTAACAACTTCGGAATTAATAAGATCCCTGACTGAGTGCCACTCCCTAAATACCAAAGTTGAAGAAGTTATGAAGCCTTCAATAAACAGTGTTAGCCCATATGACTCCATTGACACAGCTTGGAAAGTACAAGAGGGAATTTTACCTGTTATAGATGAAAAAGAAAAATTGGTCGGGGTATTAACTAAAATGGATATTCTTCATTCGTATTCTTTCTATCTAAAGCATCTACAAGAAAATCTTTATGCTGTTGAAACATTAGATGCTGTTTTAGAAAGCGCTTACGAAGGTATTGTTATTGTTGACACGGATGGAATTATTAAGGAGTTTAATGCGGCTTACTGCCGTTTTTTAGGAAAAAAACGTGAAGAAGCTATTGGAAAACATGTCACAGAGATTATAGAGAATACCCGAGTGCATATCGTTAGTGAGACGGGGACAGATGAAAGAGGTTATGTTCAACGTATCCAAGGTCAAGACATGATTGTTCATCGCATTCCGATTAGAAAGGAAGGGAAAATTGTAGGAGCAATTGGCATGCTTATCTTCGAAGGCGTCAGTGAGCTTTATAATATTTTAGGACGTATGCAGGAATTGTCCCGAAAAGTAACAGAAGCTCATTTGCCTAATCATGAACCAATAGAGAATAACAATCATTTTGATCAAATTATTGGAGAAAGTTCTGCAATACAAACCGTAAAAGAGATTGCTAGAAAAGCAGCAAAAACGCCTTCTACCGTATTAATTACTGGAGAAAGTGGCACGGGAAAAGAATTATTCGCAAAAGCAATTCACTATTCTAGCCCATTTTCAGAAGGACCCTTTGTTAGTATCAATTGTGCCGCTATTCCAGAACAATTACTTGAAGCAGAGTTATTTGGCTATGAGGAAGGAGCATTTACAGGAGCACGCAAAGGAGGAAAGCCAGGTAAATTTGAACAAGCTCATAAAGGTACCTTATTTCTAGATGAAATTGGAGACATGCCCCTACTTATGCAAGCTAAGATACTCCGAGTATTACAAGACAGAGAAGTGGAGCGAGTCGGAGGAATGAAAAGTCAACATGTAGATGTACGAATTATTGCTGCTACTAATAAAAGATTAGAAGATCTAGTTAAGAAGGGGGAGTTCCGTGAAGATTTATATTATCGTTTAAACATTATTCGTTTGAGTATTCCACCACTTATAGAAAGAAAAGAGGATATTCAGATATTACTCATACACCACCTTAAAAATTTTTGTGAAAAGTTTGGAATCATTAAAAAAAGCTTTTCTTTTGAAGCAATGCGGTATTTACAAGAATATCAATGGCCGGGAAATATACGGGAACTTGTTAATACGGTGGAAATGTTAGTGAGTCTAGTAGAAAATCAAGAAATCACGGAAAAAGACTTACCTACTCATTTTCGAAAAAAAGATACAAGCTCTTTTACAACAGAAAAAACTAGTGATACAAACAAACTCTTAAAAAAGGTAAGAGAAGATATTTTATCTAGTGAAAAAGACACTATTTTGAAAGCGCTTGCCGACGTGAACGGTAATAAGGCTGCTGCCGCGAGAATTCTTGGCATTCAGCGTTCTACTCTTTACATAAAATTAAAAAAATACGGATTATAGTTCAAGTGTCTTTGTGATCGGACATATATCAAACACTTATGTATTTAAAAATGGACACTTTAACTAAAAGAAGCCTTTGAAATGAAGCATTTATATTTGGCACGGTTCTTGCATTAATAATAGTGACGTTAATGTAAGGAGGGATTTTATGAAAGGGTATTCAAAATTTTGTATGCCTAACTCAGTCTTTTATGGTGAAAATTCTTTAGCTCAGCTTGGAGAGCAAGTGAGAGCTTATGGAAAGAAAGTACTTTTAATTAGTGATCGTGTTATGGAAAAAATAGGACATGTAAGAAGTTGCAAAAAAATACTGGAGGATTTAAATGTTTCTTATGCTGCATACTTAGATGTTAATACAGAGCCTACGGATTTACATGTTAATGAAGCATTAAACCTGTGTTTAAGAGAGCAATGCGATGTTATTATCGCAATAGGTGGAGGAAGCTGCATTGATGCTGCCAAAGCTGTAGCTGTAGTAGCAACCAATGGTGGTTATATTGGTGATTTTGAAGGCGGAAAGTCTCCAATTACAGAAGATCCTCTTCCGCTTATTGCAATTCCGACTACGGCTGGAACGGGTTCGGAAGTAACAAATGTTACAGTAATTACGAATACTAAGGAAGATATAAAAATGATGATTAAACATCAAGCATTTCTTCCGAAAGTAGCGATTGTAGATCCAATTTTCACAATTTCTACTCCTTCACAAGTTACAGCAGCAACGGGAATTGATGCACTTTGCCATGCTGTTGAAGCTTATATATCACGTTTATCTCAACCGTTAACGGAAACATTGGCTCTTTCATCGATAGAAGCTATTTTGAACCATTTAAGAAAAGTTTATCAAGATGGAGAGAATACAGACGCAAGGGAAAAAATGGCCATTGCTTCTATGGAAGCTGGACTTGCTTTTAGTAATGCTTCTGTGACGCTGATTCATGGAATGTCCCGTCCAATTGGTGCTTTATTTCATGTACCTCATGGTATTTCAAATGCAATGTTACTTCCAGCGGTACTTGAATTTACAAAGGAAGCTGCTATTGATTCGCTAGCAAAAATAGGACATCTAATTTATCCAGAATCGAAATCATTAAACAAAGAAGAGCTAGCTGATGTGGCTATTGAGAAAATAAAACAACTTTGTTGTGACTTAGATATTCCTAATATGAAAGCATGGGGAATAGATGAACAAGAGTTTCAACAGGTAGTTGATAAAATGGCAACGGATGCAATAGCAAGCGGCAGTCCAGGAAATAGCCCAAAAGTACCTACTCATCAAGAAATAGTGGATTTGTACTATTACTGCTATAACTACGATTTTTCAGGAAGCAAAAATACCGTTGAATCTTAAACATCTACTAGTTTATCTAAAAAGGAGAATGGAAAATGGAAACTACAACTAATACAAAAGTAATTCAAAACTATATTGCCAGTGAATGGGTAGAGTCATCTACAAGTCTTACAGAACCAGTTTATAACCCTGCAACGGGTGAAGTTATTGCAGAGGTGCCTCTTTCAACAAAAGAAGATGTAGATCAAGCTGTCCGAGCTGCAAATGAAGCATTTAAGGGCTGGTCCAAGACAGCAGTTCCAAAACGGGCACGAATCTTATTTAAGTATCAACAGTTATTAGTAGATAACTGGGATGAATTAGCAAGGTTAGTGACGATTGAAAATGGAAAAAGCTTTAATGAAGCGTATGGTGAAGTACAACGTGGGATTGAATGCGTGGAATTTGCTGCAGGCGCCCCTACTTTAATGATGGGGAAACAGCTTCCTGATATCGCGACAGGCATTGAATCTGGCATGTACCGCTATCCAATTGGCGTAATCGGAGGAATTACACCGTTTAACTTTCCAATGATGGTTCCTTGCTGGATGTTCCCGCTTGCGATTGCTTGCGGTAATACATTTGTCTTAAAACCATCTGAGCGTACGCCGCTTTTAGCTGCAAGATTAGTAGAATTATTCGAAGAAGCTGGATTGCCAAAAGGCGTATTAAACATTGTAAACGGCGCGCATGATGTGGTAAATGGCCTTCTTGAACATAAATTAGTGAAAGCAATTTCGTTTGTAGGTTCTCAGCCAGTAGCTGAATACGTATACAAAAAAGGTACGGAACATTTAAAGCGTGTTCAAGCATTAGCGGGTGCTAAAAACCACTCAATCGTATTAAATGATGCTGACTTAGACGTAGCAACAAAACAAATTATTGGGGCTGCCTTCGGCTCGGCAGGTGAGCGTTGTATGGCCGCTTCTGTTGTAACGGTACAAGAGGAAATTGCGGATAAATTAATCAATCGGTTAGTAGAAGAAGCAAACAACATTGTCATTGGGAACGGCCTAGAAAAAGATGTCTTCTTAGGACCTGTTATTCGTGAAAATCACAAAGAGCGTACGCTTAGCTACATAAAATCAGGCATAGAGGAAGGAGCTCGTTTAGTTCGGGATGGCCGTGAAGATAGTGCAGTAAAAGATAAAGGCTATTTTGTAGGGCCAACTATTTTTGATCATGTCACACAAGAAATGAAAATCTGGCAAGATGAGATTTTTGCACCAGTATTATCGATTGTGCGTGTAAAATCACTAGAAGAAGCAATTGAGGTAGCAAATAATTCCCGATTTGCAAACGGTGCTTGCATCTATACAGACAGCGGCGCAAGCGTACGCGAGTTCCGTGAAAATATTGAGTCAGGCATGCTAGGAGTGAATGTAGGGGTGCCGGCACCTATGGCATTCTTCCCATTCTCAGGCTGGAAAGACTCTTTCTACGGCGATCTTCATGCAAACGGCACAGATGGCGTAGAGTTTTATACAAGAAAGAAAATGGTTACAGCTCGTTACTAAAAAGATATTTAGAGACAAAGGGGAAGCTTTGAGTAATTCTTATTAATATTGTCCAAAAATAAATGTGCTTGATAGTAATGCAAGTGAAATAAAAATCACATAGTCGCAAAGACCTTTTCCACTAAGGCTTTGCGACTTTTTTGTGTTTTAATAGTATTATAGGGGCATTTGGTTAAAATTTGAAATGTCACGGGATTATTTTAATTCCTCTTAATATTTATTAAAACACTTTTATACTACCTTTTCTCAAAAAATGATAATAATAATATAACAGTCAATTGTTAAAAGGGGGAAATATCTATAATATAAGTATATCTAGTTATTAACGAGTTTTTATATTAAGAAAACGTACTATATAGGGAACAGGGAGAGGTAAATGTGAAAAAAAAACAAATTAATGCAATAGAAGTGGCTAAGCTAGCTAATGTATCACAATCGACGGTTTCTAGGGTATTTACTCCAGGTGCCAAAGTGTCTCCTAGGACACAAAAACGCGTGTTAGAAGCTGCCCAAAAAATAGGATATCGTCCAAATGCTTTAGCAAGAGGGCTAATAACTAATAAGACTAACATAATTGGACTTGTAATGGGTAATATTCAAAACCCTTTTTATCCAGAAATCCTCGATGAATTCACAAAAAGTTTGTATGAAAAAGGGTATCATGTACTTTTTTTTCATACAAAGAATGATGAAATTACCCAAGATGAAGTATCCCAATTTCTTGAATACAATGTAGAGGGTGTGATAGTGACAGACGTTTTGCTATCTTCAAATGTTGTCTCCAAACTTTCTACACATGATATACCTATTGTTCTTTTCAATCGATATACCCAAGATTCTTCCTGTCATTCTGTATGTTGTGATAATTATTCTGCGGGCATGAAAATCGGGGAGTATTTATATAAACAAGGTCATCAAAAGTTCACTTATATTACCGGTCGTACAAATACATCAACGAGTCGTGATCGTGAGAGGGGATTCGTTGAGTTTCTTTTACAAAAAGGAATAAA
This sequence comes from Priestia sp. YIM B13551, assembly GCF_042787905.1. Taxonomy (NCBI): domain Bacteria; kingdom Bacillati; phylum Bacillota; class Bacilli; order Caryophanales; family Bacillaceae; genus Priestia; species Priestia sp. YIM B13551. The sequence goes on along the minus strand of NZ_JBHZOX010000001.1, from coordinate 1,222,958 downwards.
ACCGGTAATTGAAGAAGGAGATTACACTTATGAAGCCGGTTACTCTGTAGCAATGCGTGTACTAAAAAATAGAAATCGTCCGGATGCTATTTTCTGTGCAAATGATATTATAGCTTTAGGAGTAATAGATGCTGCTAAAATATTAGGTCTATCTATTCCAAATGAATTGTCAATTGTAGGATTTGATGATATTTCAATGGCCTCTTGGCCTCCTTATTCTTTAACAACTTGGCAGCAACCAGTAAAAGAAATGATTGAAGCAACTATTAATATGTTATTAAATACAGTGGATGGAGAAGCGACCAAGCCTCAATCTCTACTTTTTTCAGGCAAGCTTCTTGAGAGAAAGTCTGTAAAACTTCTCAAAAATAGTTGACAATGAAAGGGCTATCATTTATGATTTAGTAGACACAATAGTATGAATTGTGTAAACAATAAGGTTTTTTTAAAAAAGGGATACATAATATCTCTTTTACGACTAAAAATGCATACGTATGCAAATAACTTTTTATTAAATAAATTAATACTACTAGGATTTAAAAATTCTGTTTTAAAATGCATACGTATGCATTTCGGGGATGCTGTTAAATGAAGTATGAATTTAATGCATACGTATGCAAATAAAGGGAGAGATTTGTCATGGCGAAAGTTTTCAAACAGGGGAAAAGTCAGGAAGAAATTAATCAAAATGATATGCAAGTATCAGCAACAGTAAGTCAAACCATTAAAAAAATTGAGGACGAAGGAGACAGTGCAGTTAGAGAACTATCAAGAAAATTTGATAATTGGTCTCCGGAAAATTTCAGATTGAGCAATCAACAAATCATTGAGATTGTGAATAGTGTACCAGAGCAAACAATTGAAGATATTAAATTTGCTCAAAATAATGTACGAAGATTTGCTGAAGAACAGAGAAAATCTATGCTAGACATTGAAGTAGAAACATTACCTGGCGTTATTTTAGGCCATAAAAATATTCCAGTTGGAAGTGTTGGATGTTATATTCCAGGTGGACGTTATCCTATGGTTGCTTCTGCACATATGAGTGTACTGACAGCAAAGGTAGCTGGAGTAAAACGAGTGATTGCTTGTACTCCACCTATTGGAGGAGAAATTCCATCAGCTACAGTAGCAGCCATGCATTTAGCAGGAGCCGATGAAATCTACATTCTTGGGGGAATTCAAGCAATGGCTGCCATGGCTGTTGGTACGGAAACAATTGAACCTGTAGATATGCTGGTAGGGCCAGGTAATGCTTATGTGGCAGAAGCAAAACGTCAATTGTATGGTCGTGTTGGAATTGATCTCTTTGCAGGCCCTACAGAAACATTAGTTGTAGCTGATGAAACAGCAGACGCAGAAATGATTGCCACTGACATTTTAGGACAGGGAGAACATGGACCAACTTCACCAGGAGCATTAATTACAATATCTGAAAAGTTAGCTCAAGAAACTGTAGAAGAAATTGAGCGTCAGCTCGAAAAGCTTCCAACAGCTGATGTAGCACGTGTTTCATGGGAGGATTACGGCAAAATCATAATTGTAGAAAATGAACAGGAAGCTTTAATAGAAGCAGACAAATTAGCTTTTGAGCACGTTGAAATCTTAACTGAAAACCCAGATTATTTTTTAGAAAACATGAATAATTACGGATGTTTATTTTTAGGTCCTGAGACAAATGTAGCTTATGGTGATAAAGTCATTGGTACAAACCATACGCTTCCAACAAAAGGAGCTGCACGCTATACTGGTGGACTGTGGGTAGGTAAATTTTTAAAAACATGTACTTATCAAAAGGTTACAGAAGAAGCTAGCGCGCATATTGGGGAATATGCAGCACGCCTTTGTCAACTAGAGAACTTCTCTGGACATGCTGAACAAGCTTTACTTCGCGTACGTCGTTATGGAAAAGTAACAGCAAAATAACCAATAAAAGGGATGCATAAACTTTTTATGTATCCTTTTTCAGTAAGTTTTTGTTCTTTAGATGAATTACTGATTATCCCTATTAAAATATTGAAAGCGTTTGCTTTTAGAGGGTTAGCGGTAGAATTACTAGAGCTTAATATGGTTTAAAGGCTAAAATTTAAACTAAGAAAGAAAATATAATAAGTTGCGACGAGAAATATAGGGGGAGAAACAATGGATTTAGTCATCATTATACTTGCTTTAGGGCTCTTAATGCTTATTGCTTACCGAGGTTTTTCTGTCATTCTTTTTGCACCTCTATGTGCATTACTTGCGGTTATATTAACGGAACCTAGCTATGCTTTACCTTTCTTTTCTAATATTTTTATGGAAAAGATGGTTGGCTTTATTAAGAACTATTTTCCAGTCTTTTTATTAGGAGCAGTTTTCGGAAAGTTAGTTGAAATGTCTGGAATTGCTGAATCTATAGCCAAAACAATCATAAATTTAGTTGGTCGAAAACGAGCTATTTTAGCTATTGTTCTCATGTGTGCAATATTAACTTACAGCGGAGTCAGTTTGTTTGTAGTAGCGTTTGCCGTTTATCCATTTGCAGCAAACCTTTTTCGAGAAGCTAACATTCCTAAGCGACTTATTCCTGGAACCATTGCTTTAGGAGCTTTATCTTTTACAATGGATGCTATGCCGGGAACACCTCAAATTCAAAATGTAATACCGACTTCTTTTTTTAAGACAGATATTTATGCAGCTCCTATATTAGGAATAATCGGATCGCTCTTTGTACTTTGCCTAGGACTTCTTTATTTGGAAAGACGCCGTAAAAAAGCTCAAAGTGCAGGTGAAGATTATTTTGGTTTTAATGGCGCTGGGGAAGAGACAGCTATTGCTGCTGAAACAGTTAATATGTCAGCTGCTCCTTCTACTAATTCTGCTAGTATCGGGCGTCAGGTATTAGCATTTGTTCCTCTGATTTTAGTTGGAGTGGCCAATAAATTTTTCACTATATCTATTCCAAAGTGGTACCCAGAAGGTTTTGATTTTTCTAAGTTAGGTTTAGAAGCCTTTGGAAAAGTAGACTTAGCAACAGTAACAGGAATTTGGTCGGTAGAGCTAGCTTTAGTGCTAGGTATTCTTACAGCACTTGCCTATGATTGGAAGCGCGTGACTAGTGGATTTCAACAAGGTATTAATGCCAGTATTGGCGGAGCTCTGCTAGCAGCTATGAATACAGGTTCTGAATATGGTTTTGGTGGAGTTATTGCATCTCTTCCCGGATTTGCAACTGTACGAGATAGCATCTCACATACTTTTACAAATCCACTTATTAATGGAGCTGTTACAACAAACGTATTAGCTGGAATCACGGGTTCAGCATCTGGCGGAATGGGGATAGCACTGAGTGCTATGGGAGATAAGTATATACAAGCTATTACACAATATAATATTCCTCCTGAAGTTATGCACCGTGTCGTAGCGATGGCATCGGGTGGGATGGATTCCTTACCTCATAACGGAGCCGTAATTACCCTACTTGCTGTTACTGGATTAACCCATAAACAAGCTTATGGAGATATCTTTGCAGTGACTATTTTTAAAACACTCGCATGCTTCTTTGTAATCCTTGTTTATAGTTTAACTGGTTTAGTTTGATGATAGAGTCTATGAATCTAATAAAAGGAGGATTATAATGACTTATTTCTCTGAACTCAAAGGAAAAAAAGTGCTAGTTACTGGAGGTAGTAAGGGAATTGGTAAGGATATTGCTTTGGCGTTCGCTAAACAAGGGGCAGATGTAGTCATTATAGGGCGTAACGAAGCAGATTTAGTGTCGACTACAAATGAATTAAAGCGGATTCATCCCCATTCTTTCTACTTAAAAGTAGATATACAAGATATACAAAGTGTGCATGAAATGGTAGATAACGCAGTTTCTACATTAGGTAATATTGATATACTCATAAACAATGCAGGGATTAATATTGCAAAACCAGCACTAGAAGTAACCGAAAAAGATTGGAATCAAGTCATAGACACCAATCTTAAAGGAACCTTTTTCTGTGCACAAAGAGTAGGCAAACATATGATAGAACAAGGAGGAGGAAAGATTATTAATATGGCGTCCCAAATGGCTTTTGTAGGATATATTAAGCGCTCTGTCTATTGTTCTAGTAAAGGCGGCGCAGTTCAGTTAACAAAAGCACTTGCAGTTGAATGGGCCCCCTATAACGTAAGAGTAAATGCTGTGGCTCCTACTTTTATCGAGACAGATTTTACGAGGGAAATGTTTGAAGATCAGGAATTTTATCAGGATATTGTCTCCCGTATCCCTTTAGGAAAATTGGCTCAGCCCTCCGATGTTACAGGAGCAGTTCTTTTTTTAGCTTCCGATTTAGCTCAGTTTATAACAGGAGAAACAATTAAAGTAGATGGAGGGTGGACAGCAATATGAGTGTTTTTAAAGAAGAATTAGCAATTATAGGTTCTGGTACAATGGGGCATTCTATCGCTTTATCTGCATCTATAGCAGGCTTCAACGTAAAAATTTGGGGAATAGATGATAATGATATTCACCGTGGGAAGCAAGGTATTGATGAAAAATTGAATTTGTTGACAACGTATGAGGTAGTGGATTCTAATGAGATAAAAAATATAAAAGAACGTATCTACTTTACAAATTCGTTAAGAGAGTGTGTAAATAATGCGAGTTTCGTGATTGAAGGAATTCCAGAAAACTTATACTTAAAACAAAAAATGTTTCAAGAGTTAGATGAATTATGTTCCCAAAATGTAATACTTGCGAGTAACACATCCGGTTTGAGTCCAACTGATATTGCTGCTCTTACATTATATCCGAAAAGAACAGTAGTTACACATTTTTGGAATCCAGGACATTTGATCCCTCTTGTAGAAGTAATACGTGGAGAACAGACGTCAGAACAGACTGTTAATCGATCGCTTGAATTACTTAAAAACTTGAATAAAAAGCCTATTGTGGTTCAAAAAGATATCCTTGGTTCAATTGGAAATCGACTGCAATATGCTTTATTCCGTGAGGCTCAATATATTCTTGAGCAAGGGGTGGCCTCAATTGAGGATATTGATAAAGCCGTTTGTTACAGTATAGGTAGACGTTTATCGGTGACAGGCCCATTTATGACAGCTGATATGGGAGGACTAGATGTATTTGATTCTATATCAGCCTATCTATTCCCTGATTTAAGCAATCATAATAAATCGTTTAGCAAGATGAAAAATCTTATAGATGAGGGAAATTACGGACAAAAAACGGGAAAAGGATTTTATGAATGGTCACAGCAGCAATCAAAAAAAATGAACAAAGAACGTGAACAACAACTTATTTATTGGCTGAAAAGAGATTTAGAAGAGGAAAAAGAACAAAAATAAGTTCCTTTAATGAATAAATGAGCAAGTAAACCTTGAGAGGAAGTTATGAAAAAGAAAAGGATGATCCAAAGGGCCATCCTTTTCTTTTATTTTGATACTAGGAGAGGCTTTGAGGTTTTCGGTTTTATACTGACAAATATTATACTGAAAATGACTAATAAGAGACCTACTAGTAGATTCATTGTAATTGGTTCTTTTAAAAATAATGAACTTGCTGTAATAGAAATAATAGGGATTAAAAAAGTATAGGTGGAAACTTTGCTTGCTTCTCCTGAACTAACAAGTGTAAAGAAATCAAGCCAACCCAGAGCAATGACGAACACGGATATGAACAACAATACGGCGATAAAAGCCGGATTCCATGAAATAGATGACCAGCTTTCTGTAAGTGTTCCGGAAGCCATTAAAAATAATCCACCAATAATAATGTGCAGTGTAGTAAGCCAAATTCCATCAACTTTATTAGAGGATTTTTTCATAAATACAGTACCAAAAGCCCAGCTTAAAGCAGAACCTAATGCAAGACAAATGCCTGTAATAGAAATATGGCCTTTTAAACCTCCAAGACAAATGACAAGAACGCCCGCAAACCCTAAAATAAGACCTAATATTTTGAAGGGATACATTGATTCACCAAGCCAAATCCAAGAAAATAATCCCATTAAGATTGGTTGAAAGAAAACAATCGCGGTAAAAAGTCCGGCCGGTAAATAATTTAATCCAATCGTCTGGAGTCCATAGAATAAGATGATATTAAATAGTGCGGATATAAAATAAATAGGCCATGTCTCTTTAAAACGAAGCATTTTATATCTAGGAACGGCAATTATGAGTAATATGATTCCGCCGATAAACAATCGTATACCTGCAAATAAAAGTGGTGGAGAGTAGTGCAGCGCGAATTTCGTTAGAGGCCAGTTTATTCCCCACATAAAAACAAGAAATGCAAGAAAAAATCCAATTCGCGTTTTAGAATATTGCTTCATGATAAAACCTCCTTGTTATGATTACATTAAACATGATACGATAGGAAGATGAATAAAGAAAATGAATGTTTTTTATAGGGAGTATAAGTAATCACTTATGATAACAATTACACAACTTCAAGTATTAGTAAAAGCTATTGACACGGGAAGTTTTACAAAGGCTAGTCATGTTTTGAATATGACTCAGCCAGCTGTCAGCCATGCAATATCTAACTTAGAAGCTGATTTGGGCGTTAAATTGCTTCTTAGGGATCGTAAAAGAGGTCTACTTTTAACTGATATTGGGGAACGTATTTTAGTACATATTCGAGCAGTATTAAATCATATTGAAAAAGTGGAACAAGAAGTAGCAGCTGAAAAGGGGTTTGAAGTAGGAACAATAAGAATAGGAAGTTTTCCTAGTGCATCTACGAAATTTTTACCCGGAATCATTAAAGTTTTTAAACAAAAATATCCTTCTCTCCAGCTAATTGTTCATGAAGGAACATTAGATGAAATTAAAAGTTGGCTCAAATCTAAAGCTATCGATATAGGGTTTATCGTTCTGCCAAGCACAGGTATGGATATTGTGCCAATTGCTAAAGATGAAATGGTAGTTTTAGTACCAAAAACTCACGCTTTATCTGAAAAAAATTCTATTAGTATTAATGACTTAGATAATGAGCCATTAATTTTGTGCAGAGGAGGGTTTGAATCTCCCATTATAGATATGTTTAATAAAGCTAAAGTGAAATTAAGAGCTGAATTTACGGTTTCTCATATCAATACTCTATTAAAAATGATTCAAGAAGACTTAGGCTTGGCCATAGCTCCTAAATTTTCATTAACAAGTGTACCTGAAGGAATTGCTATAAAAAAATTAGAACCAAGGTTTTGTAGAGAAATCGCACTAGCAGTTCCAGCATTAAAAGAAGCGTCCATTGCTGTAAAGTTATTTATTAAGGAAATGAGAAATCTAGATAGTGAAGCTGAATAAGAAAATGAAAAGCCTCTCCAATATTTTACCAAATTAAAGTCTTCTTCAACTAATAGAGAGAAAAAGAATAGCTAATAAAAAACATTTCTTAATTTTGAGGAATCACTTCATTCGATACTTGATTGGATCTTTCACCTATTTACTGGTAACACTTGTTATAGCATGGAATATAGATTTGTCTTGATTATTTCTCTATATGATATGTATGTTAACTTGAAAATCGTGCAATAAATTGATTAAATAATGATAATGAAAGCGAGAGAGAATTAGAAGAGGCGAAAGCTCAATTGATTCATAACATACAAAGGAATCTTTATTAATGCAGAGGATAGGGAATATAACGACTCGGCAATAAGAGGCTAGTTTGAACGAATCTAAGATGACTAAAAATGGTTAGTTTTCGTAGTCTCTAATAGAGTAGGACTAGTTAAAAGCGTGGATTAAATCTAACCCACACTTTTATAGCGGGAGCTCACTATATCACCTTAAAATGAAAATGTTAAGTAGAGAGTTTCCTGATATCAGAGTAACAAATACAAAGTGTATTCTCATATTCAGATTCGTATCCTGTGAATACCAGATTTCTTTCTTTATTATCATAGTGAACTCCGATTTTCTTTAAATCATTTCTCAATATATCTTCAGTAATTTTCATGGAAGAAGCAATATCTTCATAAGAAGCACCATTATTTAGCTTTTGAACAATCTCACCTATTAACAAGTTATGACCTTCAGTAGCATATCTTTCTTAAGTAATAATTTAACCTAAATAGTTGCTTTTATGAAAGTTGTGTTAAAGGCCATTTTAGATTATTGGAACTTGTATTGAGTATTTCGTTTGCTAACTACTGAATTAATTCTTTTTTTCAATAATCAGTAAAATAGTAAATTAAAATTATTTGAATAAAAAATCAATGAAAAGACCGGTGAGACTTTCTATTTGCACACCTTTTTCTCCAATTAATAGGCGGTAAATGACTCTGAAGATCACACCAACAAAAGAGAGAATAACAGCCGCTGTGATAATATGTAAAAAGTTAATAGAATCACACCCTTTTTTAATCTATTAAGGACGCTTGGACAAGAAACTTAAGGATGGTTATAACTTGTTTCCGTTTACCGTAAAGCTAACAGATAAAAAAGAGAATAGATGGAAGTGAAGTAAAAAAGCAAAGAGAATATTCTCTTTGCTTTTTTCTTGTTTTCATATTCATAGAAGCTACATAGTAAATTATATATATAACATCTTTGTTCAAATACTTACTGCTCTTTTTCTGATACCATTTCAACTTTACCTGGCCAGAAAGCAAATTTTCCTAAAACCGTAGTAATCGCAGGTACAAGGAATGGTCGCACAATAAATGTATCTAACAAAACACCTAAAGCTGTGATAATTCCGAACTGAACCAGAACTTGAATAGGCAGTGTTGCTAGAACCGCGAAGGTAGCAGCTAAAATGATTCCAGCTGATGTAATAACACCGCTTGTTTCGCTTACGCCTTCTTTAATTGCTTGCTTTAATGGCATGTGCTTCTTTTTCTGCCAGATGCTTGAGATCATAAAGATATTATAATCCTCACCAAGCGCCACTAAAAATACAAATGCGTATAAAGGAATCGCTCCTTGGATAGCATCTGCCCCCATGATGTTGTGAATAATGAGCCAGCCTAATCCTAAGGCTGCACTGTAGGACAAGATAACCGTTCCAACCAAGTAAAGCATGGCTACAATGGAACGCAAGTAAGCTAATAGCAGGAGCGATATGAAAATAATAATTAATGGGACAATGATACTGTCGTCTTTATCACTCGTGGTCATCGTGTCATACTGTGTAGCTGTTTGACCGCCGATCCATACTTTGGATTTGACTGCGGAAACTCCGGACTGTGACAGTGCCTTTTCAGCTGCATCTCTCAAGTCTGGAATAGCTTTCATTGCTTCTATACTATATGGATTCACATTAAACGTGACGTCATATACTTTTAAATCCTCATTATTTGTACCACTTTGAGGTGCAGAAACGGTACTAATAAGGTGATTTTTCTTTAATGCTTTTTCAAGGTCAACCGATTTTCCTTCCGTATCAATGACTACTTGTGCCGGTGCTAGTTCACCAGGAGAGTAAGCATCAGAGATAATGGTAAATCCTTCACGAGAAGGCATATCTTCAGGGAAAGAAGACAATAAATCATATGTGTACTTGATTTGACTTGAGTAAATGGACAAAGCTCCAAAAAAGACTAGACAAGCTACAATGATTGTCCATGGTTTAGTCGTAACCACATTACCAATCCAATTCCCGAAACGGTTTTTCTCTTTTCGGTCACGCACCGGTTTTCCTTTCTTTTTCGCCAATTCCTCTTCCATTTCAGGAGTACGAGGAACGAAAGGATAAAAAGAACCTCTTCCCATAACCGAAAGCAGGGCGGGAATAAGTGTTAAACTTGCTAATCCCATAACTAGAATAGATAAGCTAAAAGGGATTGCAAAGCGGTGGTAAGCACCGTATTTTGCTACAATCAAGGCCAGAAGAGAGATGACAACTGTAAATCCACTCATAGCTATAGCACCTGAAGCACCTTTAAAGGCGTTAATAAGTGCTTGTCTCTTATCTTTTACTTTGCGAAGCTCATCCCGATAATGAGAAATTAAAAATAAACAATAGTCTGTTCCTGCTCCAAATAACAAGACCGTCATAATGGATATGGACTGCGAGTCAACCGTAATCCATTCTTTATCTGCCAAAATACCGAGAATCGGACTCAGAACCCCATAGGCAAAACCTACACCGATTAAAGGAATAATCGCTAAAATTGGGGAACGATAAATTACAAGAAGTAAAATTAAGACTAATAAAACTGTCGCGATTAGTAAGGAAACGTCTGCTCCTTCAAATAAGCTGGTTGCATCTACTTGAATTCCTACAGGTCCGGTAACGCGCGTGCTTAGCTTATCTTTTGCATCGATATCTGTAGCAAAAGAATCATATGAAACCTGTTCTTTTACTTGTTTTTTAATCGTGTCTAGATTTTTTTCTAGTACATCCGTTTCAACGTTTTCTTTAAAGAAAATGGGCTGTACAAGCGTTGTACCGTCCTTCGAAATCATATTTTGTAAAGCTGCTAACGGTAATTTGTGCAAAGGCGGGGTAGACGTTTGTTCTTCTAACGGTTTCTTTTCTAAATCTGCCGCCACTTGCTGAATAGATTTTAAGTCATCGGTATTCAAACCTGAATCTTTATGCCATGTAAGCAGGGCAGGAACCCCTGAAGAGTTAGGGAATTCTTTCTTTATGAGATTTTCAGCCTCTACAGAAGGTGAATTCTCACTTAAGTTTGGTGCATTGTTCACTTCCGTTTTATTAACGGCAGGCCAAGCAATTGTTAGAACTGCAGTTGCCAGAATCCATACGGCAATAACAACCCAACGACTCACTTTTCCAGTCATCAATCGGCTGAATGTTGCTAAAGGTGATTCTTTCATTAATTCTCCCTCATTTCCAAATCTGTTTGTTTCTATTACAATATATATAGAACCTTCAATAATTATATATACCAGAAGGTTAATTAATCAACTAGTTTAAATGTGCCAATTTCTTGAACTAGAAGGAGGGCCCTTATGAATACGAATCAGAAGCCGAAAAAAAAGCCTGGCAGACCTAAAATAACAACTGAAAATAATATAACAAGAGAGCAAATTTTAAAAACAGCTGCCCATCTCTTTATGGCATATGGATACGAAAAAGTTTCAATGGAGCAAGTGGCTGAAGCAAGCGATGTGACCAAGGCCAGCGTTTACTACTATTTTAAAAATAAGGCAACTTTGTTTACCGTTTCGGTATCAAGTATGTTCCAACGTATCACAAAACAGACAGAGAAATTATTACAAAACTCCAAAGGGCTGAAACACAGATTATATGAGGTAACCTTGGATCATTTAAAAAGACCGCATATTGATTTTGAAACATTATTGCAAGAAGCGACTTCTTCGCTTACAGAAGGTCATATTCATGAAATTCGTGAAGCGGAGAAAGCGATACATGAGGCATTAGAGAACGTATTCAAGCAAGCTGCAAACAGCGGAGAAATCGTCGTAGCAAGTCCCAGATTGCTTGCGCATACATTTTCCACGGTAACAATGATTCGGAACAAAAAAGAATTAATTACAGAATTAGGAGGCCCTGAAAAAACGGCTCAGGCTCTAGTGGATCTTTTTTGGGTAGGGATTAGTCCTAATTAATTTTCTTATTCCACTATAAAAACCGGCTGTAACATATTGGTTAATATGTTACAGCCGGTTTTTTTTATTGTTCACAGGTACTTCTTGAGAAAAGGGGAAGGGCATAACAATAATAGGGTGACTTTCTAACCTATGTAAGTATGTTGACATAAACTATTTACTGACATACTGGAACTCGTGTTTATGTTTATGTTTATCTTAAGAGATGTTCAATTGTTGATTAGTGTTAAAAAAATGAAAATCTTATCTTTTAGAGTTTACTGTAGCATATATGGTTATTCTATTGTAAACAAAACCTTTAGTATAACAGCTTACATTTTGGAAAGGAGAAAAATGGATGGAATCTATTTGGCTCGAATACGTATGGGCATTATTGATTCTAATTGGGTTAGAAGGATTATTATCAGCTGATAATGCTCTTGTACTAGCAGTTATAGCTAAACATTTACCCGAGGATCAGAAGAAAAGAGCGATTAATTACGGAATTCTTATGGCATTTATTTTTCGATTTGGAGCTCTTTTTGCCATTTCATTTATCGCCAACGTCTGGTGGATACAGGCGATAGGAGCAGCTTATCTTCTGTATTTAGGTTTAAAGCATGTCATTAAGGCACGGTTTGGGAAACACAATGAGAATATTCATAATGATGATGAAAAGGAGTCTGCTGGAAAAGGGTTCTGGCCGACGGTGGGAAAAATTGCGTTAGCCGACCTAGCTTTTGCCATTGATTCTATTTTAGCTGCGGTTGCTATAGCTCTCGGACTTCCGGATTCACAGTTTGGAGAAATCGGTGGTATGGACGGAGGGCAGTTTGCAGTTGTAGTTCTTGGAGGGATTGCAGGTCTTATCTTAATCAAGTTTGCAGCGACCTGGTTTGTAAAACTCCTTGAAAAGCGACCTGCTCTAGAAACGACAGCATACGCCATTGTTGCCTGGGTAGGGGTGAAACTTGCTGTTATTACTTTTGCGCATAAAGATATTGGTGTCTTAGATCCTCATTTTCCTCATAGCACTATCTGGACTCTAATTTTCTATGGAGCATTAGTTGGTATTGCTCTATTAGGTTGGTTTGCACCGGGCAATAAGTCATCAGAAAAATCATCGGCCTAGAAGGTAATCGAGTGTAATGCGCACCCTGAATTTACCAATCACCCTTACTCTTTCCGTCCAAATGGATCCTCATTTCAGCATTTAAAAGGATGTTTAGATTCTATAGAAAAGTGAGTTTTGTTATTTCAAGCGTAACGATCAAGTGCGTTAATCCAAGCCGGGTTAACGCACTTTTTAATTGAAACTATTGCGCAAGCGAACCGGATTATTTTATTTATTATTTTTGTTAGTTTTAATATTCCTGTTTCTCTTTCTAAAATTTCAAAAAAATAATCAATACTTGTTTAAATGGAAATGGTTTGGGAATATAATTCACAAGTCAAAAAAATGACAAGGAGGATGCAAACATGGCAAAGGGACTAGCTATGCACGAAACGCTAGAAGTTCATGAAATCTTAACGCTTAAAACATCATGTGTAACAAAAGGAACAGCTATGTTGGAATTGGTAGAGGATGAGGATTTAAAAAAGATTCTTGAAGAAGATGTTCAAACATCTACTGAAGCGATTAAAGAATTGAAAAAAATCTTAAAGAAAGCTCAATAAATAGGAGGGGTAGAAAAATGGCCACTAAAAGTACTCTTACTAAAACGTTAGATGATCTTGCTATCGCGACTGATTTATTATTATCAGCTAAGAATGGTGTACGAACATACGCGGTAGCGCTTACAGAAACGGCGACGCCTGAAGTTCGAAAGGTATTAAAAAAGCAATTAGATAAAGCCATCGAGCTTCATGAAAAGATTGCCCAATATATGATTGATAATGAAATGTATCATGCCTATGATGTAGAAGAACAAGTAAATCACGATTTAAAAAAGGCAGATAAAGCGTTAGATTTAGCGAAAGGTTAACTAAAATTCCCCCTCTGACAATAGAGGGGGAATTTTTTCAAGGTTACATAAAAAGTTCTCTTTCGATATTTCTACAAAGGAAAAGAAGTCTATATTTTATTCTCTTAGAAGTAGATAATTTACCCCATTTTATACAATATTTAGATGGTATTTTATAGTCTTTTATCCCATATCCGAATAAATTGGTTTTAATTGGCTGCTGAAGGATACACCTATTAGTAGAACGACATATTCTATGGGGATAGAGGAGGAGAAAATAGTGAAGGAAATTAAAGTAGCAGAAAATAGTGGTCAGGCAAATAAGTTTATTGAAGAGTTTTTTGCCAACGGGTTTAGTAAAAGTGAAATTTATTTATTGACCTATAATAAAGAGCGCTCGGAATATTTAACAAATACAACAAATACAAAAGAATATCGAGCTTCTGAACAAGGAGTTTTTGAATCTGCAGTTAATAAGTTATTTTCTCGTGAAGATGAACTTCATTCTAAAATGGCCTCGTTAGGTTTAACCCAAGAAGAAGCTAAACAATGTGTCGGTGAAATGAAACAAGAACGTATAATCATTATTGCAAAAAAAGATGTGTAATGATTTTTCCTTGCAATAACTTTCGAAGAAACTAAGTGATCGAGAACTATTAGTAAATCATACTAGCATGTTGCTTTATATATAATATTTGTTCTTCTGTACGAAGGGTTTATGAATCGGAAAGATACTGAACGCAAAGTATATTACTAGAGTCGTTTACTAATCTCATATGGAGGTGAAAGGATAATGATTCAATTTTTTGGTATCCACATAGGGACGTTATACTTTCCTACAAGTATCCTTCTAATTACTTTATTAGTTTTAGTAGGTTTTATTATCTATTTTCTTAGTAGAAGAAAAAGAAATAGAGATCAAACGATTCATTCAAATGAGAATAGGGTAAAGGGGAAAAGAGGAAAAGATAAAACTCTGTAAATGATCTAAAAGAAGAATTAATATATTTCGTCATCAAAAAGAATTCCCGTTTGAAGTGAAAATAAATTATCCTAATCCTACAGTTCCTGATACAGCCTTACACCATGATTTAACTCGTGAGAAAGTATGATTTAAATAAATGCAGAGAGGGCCCTTGAATTCATTTCTAAGGGCTGTTTTTATTTTTGTTCTGTAAAGGACAGACGACCTTTTAATCTTCTATTTTCTTACTATTTCTTATTTATAACTTCAAAAGAAACTTTATTATCGTTTTTTAAGATCTTAAACAAGCAATTGAACCCTTGATAAATTTGAAATAGTAGTCTAACCTTCATATTAAGGAGTGAAAATTATGAATGAAAACATTTCGGGTATTGATTATCAGGAAGTCATTGAATATGCGTTAGATCCACTCATTATTCATTCAAATCATAAGATTATGTATGTTAACCACGCAGCTGAACATTTTTTTAGAGGAAAAAGGGAAGATATTATAGGTGCAAGTCCCTTAGATATATTTCAAGAAACATCTAAAGCAGCAATAAGGAAAAGAATCCAATCTGCTTATGAACGCCCAGCAGAGCTCATTGAGGAAACCATATTTAGATTGGACGGGACAACTGTTAATGTTGAATTATATTGTCATCCCTTGCTGCTGGGGGATAAAAAAGTAATCCAAACCTATGTGAGAGATATTACGGTAAAAAAAGAGAGTGAAACAAGACAAAAAGAAATAATAAAGCAAATAAATGAACTGTCTACAACCCTTGTTCCTCTTTTAGAGGGAATCGCTGTACTTCCCTTAGTAGGATCCATAGATGAGGAAAGAGCAAACCAACTTTTAATGGCCGTTCCAGTAAAAGTGCAGACGCAAAATGTAAATTGTTTAATTATAGATTTTTCCGGTATTTATACATTGAATTCAATTGTAACGGAGCATCTTTTTAAAATTAATAGCGTTATGTCACTACTTGGAGTGCAATGTATCTTAACAGGATTAAGGCCAGAATTATCTCGCTCTGCTGTACAGCTAGGTATTAATTTAGATTCTACCCGGACAATGGCTACTGTAAAAAATGCACTTCATTTTTTAGGAATTACTTCTAGTAAATAATCTGTAAAATGAAAATAACTAAAGCCACTTTTACGTTTTTAAAGATACATATGATATGAATCTTTAGATGGTGCTAACCCTTTCAGAGGAAGTTTCTAATTAAAGAAATAGTGGCATCGTCTTTCCGGTTTCGTGCTGTTTTAAATATTTTTAGATGGTTTTTTAAATTAGATTTGTATTTTGTATACATTAGAAAAACCAAAGAAACTCCTGAACATATACCAGGAGTTTCTTTGGTTTAAAATAACATATTGTGCAATCGCACGTTTGTTAAATAAAAGATAGAAGAATCATTGAATCGCTTTCTTCAGTTTAAGATCTTGTATAAAGCTTCAGAAGCGTTATCTATATCATAATCGTTATAATTTAAGGTTTTTTGATCCGTAAGTGTAGTGATTTGAAAAATCTTAGATGTTTTACAATACGACAGTTCCAGTACTTGAGGAATGGTATGAGTAATAGCACTATCCTCGTATTGAACAAGAGTATAAAGCGTTTTTTTTATTTCAAGTATATTCATAAAAGTACCTCTTTCCATTATAAGGAAACTCAGGGTACAAAGAGACCATATAATTTTAATTTATGTTCTTTCTCTATTGTAACATATGAACGTATAGAAAAATACCTGCCGAGAACAGACAGTATGATAACTGCAATTGTAAATTCTATGCACTTCTAATCCTGCTAGCTGATCAGTTAAAAAGGCGGCTATCAACAGAACATGTTCTTCTTATAATAGAATTACCTTAAATAGATTTAGTAATAAAAAAAGAGTAGATTATAATCTACTTTATTGCTTTATAAACAACTGGTGAGGAAAGTTTAATCAATGTAGATGGCTGCCCAAAAGCCATAGATTCATTAATGAATGTTTCAAGAGATTGAACGGAATTAGTTAAAACTTTTACTAAGTAGTTGTATTGACCTGCCAAACGATGACATTCGATAACTTCAGGGTGTTCTTTGCAATATTCTACGAATTGCTTGCATTTTGTATTGCTGTATAAAATAAAAGCAGTTACAGGTTTATTAAAATTTTCAGGATTAATTATTGCTCTATATCCATCTATTATATTTTTTTCTTCAAGTTTTTTTACCCTTTCATTAACAGCAGGGGTAGATAAACCAACCAGCTTTCCCAACTGTGTAACGGACAAACGAGCATTCTCTTGTAGATGTAGTAATATATTTTTATCAATTTCATCCATAAAACATACCCCGCTTTAAATTATAAATTAAAATAGTAGGTTTTCCGTCAATATTAAAGTTATTACTTAGTAATACAATGAGAAACATATGTAAAAATAGAAATTTATAGAATACAATTTAATTATATCAAAAGGAGGGATTTAATGGCTTTAGAAATGAGAAATACATGCGAAAAGTGCAATAAGAAACTCCAAAATAGCTCTGTTGCTTATATCTGTATACATGAATGTACATTTTGTGATAAATGTAGTGAAAACGCGATGTATATTTGTCCTAACTGTGGAGGGGAACTAGTTAAAAGACCAAGGGGTAAAGAACATTCGTTAAGTTGCTCACTGAGCTTGTCATAAATTTAGAGACAACACTGTATAGATAGTGCAGTCAAAACAGCTACGATCAATGGGGTGGGCATTCATCAGCGAGCCGTAACAGGTTTAAGTACGGAACAAATTATAAAGCATCATAGTGAAAGTTTAAATGGTCATTACAATGTTGTACACTTTTCAATTGTCAGAAATGCAGAAGAAGACTTGTTTCGTCCGACACATTATTCTTATAGGTAACTAATTGCACGAAGACAAAGATTTTTAGAGTGCTGAAAATCGAATTCAGTAATCGATTGATTTATAGATAAAACAAAAGGTAATAGCACATAACTAAAATAAAGCCCTAAAAGTGTCTAATCGACGCTTCTTAGGGCTTTATTTCTGCCAATCATTGTGTCTCAATCGGTTTTTATTAAGCAGGAAAGCCTCCTGTTGGCGGTGGCCATGCTCCGTTTAATCTTCTCATAATGACAATTTCACCTAGATGATAGCTGTTGTGAGAAGCAATATTACGCAGTAATCCCCCTGGGGTCTCACTTGGCCAAGCATCCAGAGGTTCTTCGATTGCTAATGTATCAGCTAAGTGACAAGCTTCGTCAATTCCATCACAAAAATGCTGGATCGTCTTTTTCCATTCTTCCTCATCAGACGGAGCTGGATGTTCGGGCCAGCTTTCACTCACACTTTTCGGTTTTTCGGGGTTTTCTCCTTTAGCAAGGGCAAGTAAAAAGTCTTGCCAATAGCTCATATGCTTCACTAATTGATAAATAGAATAAGGTAATTCCTCTTGTTTATGTGAAGCAAGCTTCATATTAATATCAGTTATTGCGTTAATCGTCGGAAGATGACCTCTTTCACCTCGCAGTGATTTGATAAGCGCATCACGAAATGCTGTATTCGTTTGTGTCATGTTTTTTCCGGCCTTTCTTTTTCAAAGTATTAAGCTTGTAACAGTTTAACACAAATCAGTTTAATATATGTACTTCTGTGATTAACGTTTTACTATAACAAAGCCACTAAAATAAATAGTATCAATCACAATTTTTTGTTTGTAAGTCGCCTTTAAATGACGAAATATGATTTAATATAAAATATATAGAAATAAATAGAAAAAGGTACCCTTTATGGAAAGTGAAAAAGATTATGTGATTTTGAGAAAGACGATAACAACTCTTTCTACAAGCTTTATTTTAGCTTACCTTTTGGCAATAACAGGTCTGGTTCAACAGCTAACTGATGGAGAAGAACTATCGTATCATACTGGAAATGACATGGCAGGGTGGTTCCTTGTATATCTTTTTTATGTAGGTGCAGTTATTGCTGTATACGGAAATTTTGTCTCAGTTATACTGGACGCTATTCGAAAGAAATGGCTTCCCAACATGAGGTGGCTATTTGTCTTCTTCCACGGCATATTAGGCTTAATTAACGGTTTGTTTTTTCAAGATACATATTTGGCTTATTACGGGATGGCAGCTGCTATGTTATATGCATGTATAGATTGGTGGGTAGAAAGAAGAATTGACAGGGAAAAAAGTACAAAATTATTGCTAATTATACCTCTTATTCTTTTACTTCTCAGTTGGAGTATATTAGAAGCGATATCACCTAGTCTTCCGCCATTTACCAAAGAAGATGCCATAGAGTTTGCGACAACTGGTGAAGGAACAGATATTGATTTATTTCCTGATACAGTTGGAACATGGAAAGGAACGTTTGAGGGATATCACGTTCAAAGAAGCACTCGTACTAAAAAAATAAATAAAGAGTTATACCTTGTGACCTTTGAAGAAAACTGGACCAAAGGGAAACGAAAAGGACACTATGTAATGTCTTATAAAGTAGATCGCAGCAGTGTCTCAGGGTATGGCGGAAGTGGCACAACACCTCCTTATTATGAGAAGGTATTACAACAATAAAATAGTAAAAATTAAGTTTATGAATAAAGGAGCTTTGATCTATGTCTAAAATTTCTCTAGCAGAGGCTGTGAAATTGAAAAGTGTATTATCAAAACGAATACATGAATTAGAAGAAGAGATGGACCGTGTTGCATTGGTGCCCTTACTTATAAGTTAAGTAAGGGCCTTATTTATCTTATTTTTATTAGAAAGCTTTCAGTATAATAACACCTGTAATAATAAGAGTAACCGAGATAATCTTTCTTTTGTTTTTTGATTCCTTAAATATATAAATACCTAACAGCGTTGTACTAACAATCGTCAGCCCTGCCCATATAGCAAAAACGATTCCCATTTCAAAATAGTGTGTCGTTAGAGAAATAAAATAAATACAAGCAATGAAGAGTAGAAATGCGCCTATCGTGGGAACAGTTTGTCTAAAGCCTTTAGATAGTTTTACACACATTTGCCCTGCAATGCCTAAAACTAAGCCAATCGTTAAAAATACGTATCCCATTACGCTGTCCTTCTTTCTTTAGAGCTCCCTTTAATGTTAAGAGAAACTGCACCGATTATAATAAGAGAAACACCTAAAATTTTAGATAAGGAAATAGTTTCATCAAAAAAGATAATACCTGTGACAACAACAAGTACGGTTGCTCCTCCTGCATACAAAGCACTTGCTACTCCTACTTCACCTTTGGCGTTAAGTAGCATATAAGCAGCAATTGAAGAACAATAAAATAGTATGGCGAAAACAGTAGGAACAAAGTTTGTGAATCCATTTGTAAGATTAAGAAAAAATACTGCGATTACCTCCAAGATGATGGCAAGAAACAATAGTAAATAAAACAATCAGATTTCCTCCTTTCAGTCACCTCATTTTAAGAACTTTACGTAATTGCTACTAAATAATTGCAGTAGCACTCAGATGTCATTATTTTATCTAGAGCTTGATATCTTGTAAAATAATGATAAATGATTGTAGATATCACTATTATTAATACCTAAATGAATGTAAGTGGAAAGGAGGATGTTTATGGAAGTAGAAGATATACGCATATTTATGGCTGTAGCAGAATACGGCAGTGTAAGCCTTGCCGCTGATAAGCTAGGCTATGTCCAACCAAATGTAACAGCACGTATTCGGTCTCTTGAACGAAAAATTGGACACCCATTGTTTCATCGTCACAGACGAGGAATGACATTAAATGTAGAAGGTCGAAAACTTTTAACATATGGAGAACAAATGATGCGGCTGATGGATGAAATACAGAAAGCATTTCAAGATGAGCGTAACCTTGTTGGATCATTATGTATTGGATTAGTTGAAACGGTAGTAGGGTTTCCTGAAATCATTTCTTCCTATCATAATAAGCATAAAAATGTGGATATTTCTTTAGTATCAGGAGTAAGTACACAATTAATAGAGAAAGTTCTTAAGTTTCAGTTAGACGGGGCATTTGTAGCAGAACCAGTAAATGTGTCAACGCTTGATCAAATTCCGGCTTTTGATGAAGAAGTTGTACTTGTATGCAGTGCAAATGAAAAAGGGAAGAAGCAGAGTCAGTCTGCCAAAGAGTTACTGCACTTACCATTCATTTTATTTAATGAAGGCTGCCAATATAGAGAAAGACTACAGCAGTGGTTAAAAGACGAACAAATAATATCACCAAAAATTATGGAATTTGCTACACTTGAAACGATTATGGGGACAGTAGTTTCTGGTCTGGGTGTGACACTTATAGCACGGTCATTAGCGGAGAGATATGAGAGGGAAGGGTTAGTACAACTCTTTCCAATACCTGAACCTTACAGAAACCTCAGGATTGTGTATGTTCGTCGCTCCGACTCCTATCTAGGAGTAACTGAGCGTGAATTTATAAAGACAATCAGCGAAGTAAGAGAAGGGGAAAATCAGCGAACGAATTGAATCGATTATAGAAGATATAAACGAACACACGATTGTAGAAAGAGTTGACTCGGACGAAGTAGGAGGGCTAAAGATCTTTTTATCTCAAGGTTATTTATTAGAGGTGTTTCCGAATACGTCAGAAGACGATGAATATAGTGAGTTCTGGAGACTTTTCAACCGGAAGGAAGGCAGCCCTCACTTTGTTGTCACAGGAAATGGTGTTAAAAACGAGTAATCGCATAATTAAAGAAACGAAAAAAGCACAAACCCGTTGGAACCAAACGTTTTTGTGCTTTTTTCTTATTTTATAATTGAGTTACATATAATCATAAGCGGAATCATCAAAATAGAGCCAGTGATAATATTCAACCTGCGGATCTGTCATCTTCGAAACTTCTTCTTCATTGAATTTTTGATACTCAACTAATTTCTGCACTTTAGAATTTCTTTCCACTTGGCTCATTTTAAATCCTCCTTATAGTTTGAGAAGTAACAATGTATTTAAATATAGAAAGCGTTTTCTTTTTCTTGTTTTTATTATATATCTCAATATGAGATTAAAACAATATCAATTATAGATGATTTTTCAAAAAACAATATAGAAATGGTATTATGGCATCCGATTGGGACAACAAGGCTTCTGCAATCGAAATTAAATAATAGGTGATTCCCAATGGCAAGGCTAAAAATTTTTTGTTAGTATTGTTGCTTAATCCCCAAAAAACATTATGATAACTAGCTCTATAAATTAGAAATAAAGCTAGCTGTGTTAAGCTAGCTTTATATTTTTTATGCTGTTTTCCAGAGCTGTAAATTTTCAACTGTCGTTCACTTTGTTATAAAAACTCTTTAACATTTTCATCATGTTACGCCCTGAAGTTCTTGACATTTGATTATTATCTTCATCATCATGAGTACTCAGGTACCAACTTCCTTTGTTATCTTCATTTAATCTATATACCTTATTGGTTCTACTATCTGTATAAAAGTTTCCATCCTTCAGTCTCACACAATCCCCCCTCTACCAAGTGTCTATCCTGTATTATGCCCAAGATATCAATTTTATGAAAAATTTCATATACACAAAAACAGCAGGTTTCTTAATGCGCTTATTATTTTGTAAGTAATCTACAGAGGTGCAAAAATGGTGAAAGTCCATTGAATTTATGTACTGCTAGTAAACCTTAAATTAGTTCTTAATGTGATACATATATTTCCATTTTAAAATTTTATCTATTTTTCTGTATTTGCTATCTTCGGTTCTGTGTGTTACGCTTAGGTTAATTATTTTTGTTCGGTGTAGGATTGAGAGAAGAGAAATCTCTTCCATAGAAATTTTCATCTTAAGATAGTATGGTTGGACAAGGGTAGTAATACAAGCGTGGAGTATTCCACACCAGGAGGCACTATTATGGAACAAGGTACAGTGAAATGGTTTAATGCAGACAAAGGCTTCGGCTTTATCGAAATTGAAGGCGGAGACGATGTATTCGTACATTTCAGCTCTATTCAAGGTGAAGGCTTTAAATCGCTAGAAGAAGGTCAAAAAGTGACGTTTGATATCGAACAAGGCCAACGTGGAGCACAAGCTGCTAACGTTCATAAAGTAGCATAATTAAAATGAGTAAAAAAGACTCCTAGGTGGAGTCTTTTTTACTTTTGATTTCACTAGCTAGCAAAAGACATATTATATCTCATTTTAAAATCTCCTTATAATAGAAAAACCAGCGTTTTAAGTCTGGTTTCTGGGTCATACGTAGGGTACAAGGTATGAACTAGTTAACCATACACTAGAAATACAAAGCAAATATGGCATGTTTGTTTGGTAAGAAGTTTACTTTCAGTTAAAGAAGTGCCGTAATTTTTTTATAGATTTATACAACAGACGGACATGAATTATTTTTGATGGGGATTAGGAGACGCATCTAAAAGCCGTTCTCCTGTTCTCATTTTATGGCCACATAAAGGACACTTTTGCTGTTTTTGATAAGAGAAATTTTTTCTCATCCAACCATTACATTCTTCTGATTCACATTCCCAAATCTCTATTTGTTCTTTAGGTAAGGGCTCTTGATTTTTTTTCCTATGGTTATAATACATAACTACATCATCCCTCCTCCTAAATAGTATACCTTTTAAAAAAGAAATAGTGAGAACCATATCTTTCTAAATTAAACCACACTTTATAGATCCTATAAAAATTTATAAATACACGGAAGCGCGGATAAAATAAGGCATGAATTCGCCTTGTATAGATACGCTAAAATAAGATGTTCGTGAATAATAACACGGATTTCCATTACGCAGAAATGAATAAATAATATCTCTCGTTAAAGAGTACTTTTCTCATTTCTGAATTTAAGTAAGAGAAGGAGCACGAAAAAATGAAAAAATTTTCTGATTTTAATTTAAGCAAGGACATTGAAAAGGCAGTTCATAACTTGGGTTTTGAAGAGGCTACGCCGATTCAGGCTGAAGCTATTCCGATAGCTATGACGGGTAAAGATCTAATTGGACAAGCTCAAACCGGTACTGGAAAGACAACAGCTTTTGGCATTCCCCTTATAGAGCGGGTTGAGCTTGGTGAAGAAGGGATTCAGGGAATAGTCTTAGCACCGACACGTGAACTGGCTATTCAAGTAGCAGAGGAGTTAAATCGAATTGGACAGGTAAAAGGAGTTAAAACGCTACCCATTTATGGAGGCCAGGATATTAATCGTCAGATTAAAGCCCTTAAAAACAGACCGCATATTATCTCGGCAACCCCAGGACGCCTTAAGGACCATATGAAGCGAAGAACCATTCGTTTAAATCATATTCGTACAGCTGTTCTGGATGAAGCAGATGAGATGTTAAATATGGGCTTTATTGAAGATATCCAATCGATTCTTGGTGGCATCTCTTCTCCCCATCAAACTTTACTATTTTCAGCAACTATGTCGAAGCAAGTACAAAGTCTAGCCCAGAAATTTATGAACGATCCTGAACTCGTAAAAGTAAAAGCGAAGGAGTTAACGGTAAAGAACATTGAGCAGCAATATATGGAAATTCCAGAGAATCGAAAATTTGATGTTCTTTGTAATCTTGTAGACCTTCAATCACCAGACCTTGCTATTGTGTTTGGACGCACAAAAAAACGTGTGGATGAACTTGCTGAAGGACTAAAAAAGCGTGGGTATGCAGCAGAAGGCATTCATGGAGATCTTACACAATCCAAACGTGCCGATGTAATTCGTCAATTCAAGAATCATACGATTGAGATTATGGTTGCAACCGACGTTGCAGCAAGAGGACTTGATATTACAGGTGTTAGCCATGTCTATAATTTTGATATTCCTCAGGACCCTGAAAGCTATGTTCATCGTATTGGCCGAACAGGACGGGCAGGTACTAAGGGATTGGCAGTTACCTTTATAACTCCAAGAGAACGTAATCATTTAAAAGTGATTGAAGATGTCACGAAAACCAAAATGTCTAGACAATCACCTCCTACTTCTAGTGAGGTAATGGCAGGGCATCAGGAAGCAATCATTCACCAGGTTTTGACCGCTATCGACAAAGGCGAGTTTGTGGAATATAAGCCAATGGCGGAAAAGCTATTAGAAGAAGTGGATTCTGTTTCTTTACTGTCAGCCACTTTAAAGCTCTTAACAAAAGAATCAAATATGACCTCTGTCCAATTGACTGAAGTGGCACCACTTCGTAATAAAAAGGCAAAAACAGAGCGTAAGAGAAATAGAGGGAGAAAAGAAACAGTAGGCCGTAAAAAAACATATAGAAAATAATCCCTGATTATTTTTGATGCGAGAAAGGATAATGGCTATGAGTGAGAAAATATTTAGTAATGGAGAAATAGTAAATATAAGAGTATCAAATGAATTAGTGACAATCTTAAAAAGTCATTATGTAAAAAACATGAAAAGATACTCTTATACAGTCGACAAATACCCAAGTACCTTTTTCTTTGAAGAAGAGTTAAAAAAACGTGAACTATAATTATTGATGAATAAGTGTTGATATAAAAATCTTTTTAAGTAAAAACAGACTCTGAAAATAGAGTCTGTTTTTTAGTATGGTTTCTTATGCTTTATTTACGTTTGTCGCTTGTGGTCCACGTTGTCCCTGTTCGATATCAAAAGTCACTTCTTGACCTTCATCCAAGGATTTAAAACCTTCACCTTGAATAGCTGAGAAGTGAACAAATACATCTTCTCCACCTTCGCGCTCAATAAATCCAAAACCTTTGTCAGCATTAAACCATTTCACTTTACCGTGTTCCATTTTTTGTTGCCTCCTAAAATATAGAAAATAAACCAGATTATCATTAAATCTAGCTTATTTATTATATTATCCCAATAGAGACATCTTAAACTTAAATTAATTTGATCTTTTTAACTTTTTTTATCATCACTCATTCCATTAAAATGTAATAAGGGTATGACTATATACATCATAATGAGGTTCTGGTGCAAAACCTTCAAAATATTTATAAGTGATCTTCTAAACATGGAAATGATAGAAGTCGAGTATTAGCCACTGTTCACACAATTATTAAGGGCATTGTATTCATAAATATGAACCTAAATTAGATGAGAGAGCACAATGGAACCGGTCTTTCCTAAAGAAAAGGAAGTTCACTCAAAAAAATTTTGAATAGTGGCGTAAAAATACATTCTATTAGATAGGAATCTATATACCTTTTTCATATAAATACAACCTTCGCACTAAAATCCGTAAACTTGTTTCCAAATAAAAAATGACGCCGTTTTAGGCGCCATTTTTTATAGAATAGAGAAGGACACACCCTAGGCACGGGCGGTACTCTTAACACATCGTCTTGATTTGATAATACCCAGTGTTTAAATTTAATAAACCTTTGGTTATGACGCTTTATGCAGAATATCTACGTTTACCTTTTTAGTAAACATAAGGTTTCTTAGAGTCATCAAGTAAAAGAGCCCTTACAGGTGCAGTGTTTTATGAAGAAATTTCAAATAATACTGGATATTATTAAAATTATTTATTAAATTTCTTTGGAAACTGCTTCACAACTCCCGCAGATATAGTATCTGCCATTAAGATAATATGTGAGACTCCTTCATCAATTGCAACGATTCTTGCCTCCCAATCTTTTTCTAAGCTTGCAGATAAATCATTTGTCACTAATTTTAGATGCATATACAGTAATTTTTTCAAATCTTCATTTTTTAAATAAGGGTTGGCCTGGCTAAGGAACGCTGCTATATCATCAGCATTTCTATACCATTCTTTGTTTAATTGATTCACCAAGGCTTTCTTTCCCGTTTTAGCCGCATCTACAATCTTGCCAGCAATCACAATATGTTCCTTGAGCAAATCCGTAAGTTTATTCCCAGCTTTCTCTCCGTATATCGGCTTCACAGCATTCCCGATATCTTCTTGATTTTTTAATAACCTTGCCAACACCTGTTTTTGGTCTTCTGATCCTGCTGTTGTTGCACTTGTAATATAATTGCTTGTCCACAATACATGATCCATCCAAAGACTTCTGAATTCATTTTCAAACTTTACCTGAGATTGACTAACACGATGTTCTTGTGTTTGAGCACGAGTACTACTTGGGTCAACCAGCATGTTTAGCGAAAATAACAAAATAAATCCCAGCCATAACAATTTTTTCATAAAAGCTGCTCCTTCCAATTTAAATGATCCGTCTTATTATTTGTATATGGCATTTTTTACATTCCTCAAAATGTTATTTTCTAATAATAATTCTTTATAGAGTACTACCACACTCCCAATCAGCTCACACGGATGAAGGGTTACAGAGGATACCTTTCTATAAGGTGATAGTAGAGAATTCGAAATTTTAGGCTCTTGTATTTATACATTCATAAATATTATTGCTTGTCTCATATGTTTATATAAAACTCTAGAAGAAAAAGAGGTGAAAAATGTGAAGCATATGCTAATGGTATGTAATCAGCATGTGAAGGAGGGACTTATTGGTCTTAAAACCCCCCATGTAAAGAAGATTCACTACTCTACATGTACCTGTTCTTTTTGTGAGAGAAGGGCTAAAATCAAAATCTTTTATTCCATTCCTCAAAAATATAGTAAAACCAATTTTTATGTGAGCTTAAGCATGTCCAGACATAAAACAGAATAACTTAGAATGAAACTAATTTACAATTATAGGAGGATTAATAATGACTAATGCATTTGTTGCACAATCCTTAGATGAAATTCGTTTTTGGTCAAGGATTATGAAGGAACACTCATTGTTTCTTCGATTAGGTTTTAGATGTGAGGATACACAATTAATACAGGAAGCGAATCAATTTTATCGTTTGTTTGAAGATATTGAACAACGCTCTCATTCATTTACTAATCAAACAGATCCGGAGCAAATGAGAAGATTTAATTCGGAAGTCCAACAAGCAGCCACAGGTATATTTGCATTTAAGAGAAAAATTTTAGGTTTAATCTTAACCTGTCAACTACCGGGCTCAAATAACTTTCCTCTTTTGGTTGATCATACTAGTAGAGAAGCCAACTATTTTAGAAAACGATTAATTGAATTAAACGAAGGGAAATTGAAGCCGCTAGCTGATGCCATTATAAAGGAAAATGTCTTCTTTTTAAGAATTATGGCTGATCATGCCCAATTTATAGGCCATCTTCTTGATCCATCAGAAAGAAAACTTGTAGATATGGCGAGAAACTTCAGTCACGATTTTGATCAATTAGTTTTTCAAGCAAGAGATTTAGAGTCTATGAAGCCTCAATCTCAAACGGTACCTCTTTTGGATCAATTTCTTGATCAGAATCGTGTTTCCGTGGCTTCCCTTAGAGACTTTAAAAAAACAGCAAGAGATTTAATTGAGGAATGTAGAATTAAAAGTATTATTCATCCTCTTTTAGCTGATCATGTTTTTCGAGAGGCTGAAAGGTTCCTTCATATTATCGATATGTTTGAAAAGAATCTTCAAACACAAAAATAATACATTGATGTTTCCTCTTTACAAACCTTAATGACTTAATTTAAAAGGCTTCAGCTTTTGAGGGAGCCTTTTTTTGTTCACTAACAAAGAAACAGTCATTGAGGTTTAATTTCATTCCAATTTTTTTGACTCATCCAATTATTTATACATTCTCTAAAAAATGTATTTAACATAAGAACCTAATGGCAACACTATAAACAATAGTTAGTGAATAGGATTTCCTTGCATATATTTGGGATTTTTGCGAGTTAAAACTAAAAAAATGAGATAAAGATTAATGAGCTATTCCTTTTACATAAGCTTGTCACAATACTATCTAAAGAGAGGTCGAACAATATGAAAGTGACCGACACACTTGTTCAATGTTTAGAAAATGAGGGAGTTGAATATATTTTCGCAATACCTGGTAAAGAGACATTGGATTTTGTTGATTCTTTATCCAACTCTAAACAGATTCAATTCGTGAATGTGAGGCATGAGCAAGGAGCTGCTTTTATGGCAGATGTATACGGAAGGTTAACAAACAAAGTAGGGGTATGCTTATCAACATTAGGCCCTGGAGCTACTAATTTATTGACAGGTATATCTAGCGCAAAGCTAGACCATTCCCCTGTTGTTGTTTTAACAGGACAGGCTGCTTTGGGAAGGCAGCATAAAGATTCGCATCAGTATATGGACATTATCAAAATGGTGGAACCGGCAACGAAGTGGGGTGTTCAGATAAAAGATGCACAAACGCTTCCTGAGATTATTCGAAAAGCATTTAAAATTGCACAAATGGAAAAGCCAGGACCCGTAGTAGTAGAATTGCCAGAAGACTTAGCAACTCAAATCGTTCCCATTAAACCTATTTTACCTACATCTATACCCGTAAGCATACCTATATTGGAGTCCATTCAGGCTGCCAATACTCTTATTAAGCAGTATAAGAAACCTTTTGTTATTATCGGTAACGGCGCTGTTAGACAGGGAGCCGTGGATGAGCTTCAACCATTTATTGAACGCCTTCAATCACCGGTTACCCATAGTTATATGGCTAAAGGTGTATTGTCTAAAGATCATCCACAAAACTTCTTTACGTTTGGATTTAATGAAAAAGATGAAGTGCTCGCAGGCTTAAAGGAAGCTGATCTACTTATTGTAATTGGGTTTGATTTTGTCGAAAGGTTACCCAAAGAATGGAACACGGAAAAAACACCAATTTTACATATAGATACTTTACCCGCAGAAGTAGATGAATATTACCCTATAGAGGTCGAATTGGTTGGAGATATAAAGCAAACTTTACGAGTATTCAATCAGCTTGATATTCCTTCTAAACCATGGATTCCCTCTGGTAATCTCCAGGAACAAATTAAGCAATCTTATCACATTGAAGAGAAAAAGATAGACAGCAATTTGCTGCCTTTGACAATCGAGAATATCTTGCATATTATTGACAAGCTCTCTTCAGAGAAAACAATTGTGATTTCAGATGTGGGAGCTCATAAAGTATCTATAGCCCGAACTTATCAACCTAAAAACCCTAACAGGCTCATTATATCAAATGGTCTAGCTTCCATGGGTATTGCTCTACCAGGCTCAATTGGAGCTAAACTAGCCTGCCCTAATGATCCAGCTATTTGTATTACTGGAGATGGAGGAGCTTTAATGAATTTTGCTGAAATAGAGACGGCAAAGCGCTTAGGGCTTTCATTCATCATTATTGTTTTAAACGACTCTACATTAAAAATAGAGCAGGAAATGATGAACAAAAAGTTTGGTAAGAGCTATGGAGTAACTTTTACAAACCCAGATTTTGTTCAACTGGCAAAAAGCTTTGGAATTAAAGGGGAACAGGCAAATAGTTTAGTTGAATTTGAAAATATAATGAAAAGAGCCTTACAAAGTTTAGATGAGATTGTCCTAATTGACGTTCTTCTAAAAAGCTGATTGGGATTTCTCCATTATTTTAACGAGTTATCTCTGTTAAGGGATTAATTTGTAGATTCACTAGGAAATAAAGGTTTTTAATTTTTTAAAATAAGCTAAGCTGAGTTCAACCCAAATCCAACTATAAAGGAAAGTAAATACAAAAATTAAACCAGTAGTAGAAAGAGAAAAATTTTTAGAAATCACGGGACCTAGTACTGGGAATTTGAAACCGTACAATAGGGTAATAATCCCAACAGTTAATAGGGTGGCCCCACTTATAATAATGTACAATCTCTTTTTAAAAAAGTAAAAAGCAGCTCCTA
This sequence comes from Priestia sp. YIM B13551, assembly GCF_042787905.1. Lineage (NCBI taxonomy): Bacteria > Bacillati > Bacillota > Bacilli > Caryophanales > Bacillaceae > Priestia > Priestia sp. YIM B13551. Next base: position 1,192,815 of record NZ_JBHZOX010000001.1, on the reverse strand, counting down.
TGCCCATTCCCAATATTCCTGTGGTAAAAGGAAAAATAATAAGTTCACTTGGCTGGGTAATCAGAAGAAGCAGATTCGTTAGTATATAGGTAATAAATCCTAAAGGGAGCGAAAGTGTAAAACAAAAAAGAATGGGTGCAGTAGAGAATGGGCTAATAAAAATTCCTATTCCTGGTAAGAAACCTCCTGCTGATTGAAAAAAGGCTGCTAAGCTGGCGAAAAGAGCGCCTGATACAAGCTGCTTAGTTTTAGATAGTCTATTAAAAAAAAGCCGCGCAGAGTTTACTTCATTTGAAAGAGACTTTAAAAAGTACATGAATTTCACCTCGGTTAACTGTTTTTACATTGTAAGAGATTTAGATCATTGCCTGATATGTCAACTCTTACATGTAATATATAAAGAAATTAAGAGGGAGGACTAATAAGTCGCATTTACTTTTACAGGAATAGGTCATATCCGTTAAGATAAATTTCTTTATCTTTCTAAAGGTATGTACTGTAGCCCATAAAATGAATCTTTTATGGGCTTTATTGATTAAAGGCTTTTTTATTTTCTAGAAAGTTCATTTGCTCATTCTTACAAAATAGCTGGTGAAAAAATTAAGCTATAATTTTTGGGAGAAAATCAATACCCAGTCGAATTTTATAAATATAAATCATGGAACAATTTCAAAAACAGTACCTTGATTAAAGTCAGACACTTTCATAGAGCCATAAACTCCTAAATAAAGCCTGGTTTGATCCAGGTTCGTTCCCAAACTAACGTAGTAAGCTGATTGGGAACCAAAATTATAATCAATTTCCACAACACTAAAATCATTTAGCTTACAATCTGTACCTGCCTTGGTATAAGCTAAAACTCCTCTAACTGGGGATTGAGATTCTTTAACCTGTGCAATATCCGTAAACATAACGCTTCCTGTTAAGCTAGGGATTTTATTCCCCATATATGGCTGAACTCCTGTAAGGGAGGTCCCTCCAAATTTATTGGGGCGGGGATCTTTGTGAAAATAACTAGTTAAAGGCTGAAGACGTCTCACTGAAGTTTTTACCGCTTCATTGTAATAAGCAATTATTTTCTCATCCAAGGCCGGATTTTCAGAACACCTTTTTATAAACGAAGTTGGAAAATCTCCTTCCCATCCCCGCCAGCCAAGGTTAATAAATCCTTCTTGGCTGGGTTTAGCTCTCATTAAAGAAGCTTGAACAAGTTGAGGAACAGGTATTGGCTTATAATGAACAAATGAAAAAATCGACTCTACCACGTCTTGTCCAACATTTCCCACATATTTGATGTACTGATTATAAAATTTTTGAAATGAAATGCCCGTTATATTGCGAACACCCTTAGCAATGAGCGTAAGAGTTTCCTGAATAGGTGAGGGGAGTTCACTAAAACGTGTGACTACGGGTGGATTATAGATAAATGTATTCTTACCTACATCAATTTCAATTATTTTCCCGTAAATTTCCATATCATCCTGACTTAAGTTAAAGGGGTCATAGCCTGATCCACCATCTCCGATTGTTAAGATAAGTTTTCCAGTTTCAGGTGAAAAGTTTAAGCTGTTGACACCATTATGATTAAAAAATGGTCTTCTTAAGTTAAGTAACGTCCGTCTTTTTTGAGGCTGAGCATATGGTTGGAAAACCCATTCTTCCACTGTATCAATATGATCATAGTTAGTTTCTCTATTTATCCACCTTAAGTTTGAAGTTTTAGGATCACACGGGTTAGGCCTATAATGTTCGGAAAGTGCACCTGGGCCTTGTGTTCCAGCTACTGAGTAATGAAGATAAAACAGACCGTTATAATAAAATTCTGGATGAAACGCTAGCCCTAGCAATCCTCGTTCATCATATCCTCCGCGAGAAACACCTGGTTCAGACGTACCTAATTTTATGATTCGTGAGCGAATATCTAAAAAAGTCTGTATAGCTTCGTCTCTTATGTAAAAGATCTCTCCTACTTGGGCTGCAATAAATAAGCTTTCAAATGAGTCACCAGGAAGTATAGCTGTTTTCAACACGGTAGGTAAATTTATCTTACTAACAATAGGCCGTAAACTAACCTTAGCTTTTATCAACTAACTTGACACTCCTTTTTATTGTTTTCTTTTATAAGAATATGATTGTAACTGTTCTATTAGTATCAATACTATTTTATAAAGTTAGGTAATTTAACTAAGAGACCTAATTGAGAGGCTTTTTTTATAAAAATTATCCATTCCTAATTACGCCTGCTATTTTCTTCTCTTAGCACTCACGCTTCTCTCAACGTTCATAACTATTTGTGCTTTCCAGAAATTGAAATTAAGGAAAAATAATACTTCATTCACAAAAAAATAGTGATATTATTTTATGAATTGGAAAAGAATATGGCTTATGAAAGGAGTGAATGCAAATGTCTATGAAAAAGTGGTTAATGGGATTAGTCGTTTTGTGTGCGATGGTTATCGGTGTGATGACTTCAGGATCACTCGGCGTTTTGGCCGAATCCGACGTGGTAAGACAGAAAGCCATAGAGGTTCAGTTGAACGATGATTACTTTAATCCAGAAACCATCACTATCCCGAGTGGAAAAACGACAACATTGATATTGAAAAATGAAGGTCAGAAAGAGCATACCTTCACAGTAGAAAAACTCGGAATTGACGCTGAAGTCCAGCCTGGAAAAGAAAAAACCATTACCGTGAAACCACAAAACCCCGGTACATATGAACTGATATGTAGGTATCATTTTAATAGTGGAATGGTAGGGAAAGTGATAGTCAAATAACAAGCAGGGCCAATCGGTCTCTGCTTTTTAAAGTGAATATAACATACTTTCTTAATTAACATAATGAATTTTAAAGGTATAAATAAATCGTTCACAATTTCAAAAAAGTAATAAATATTTATTTCAAATATATACTAAATGAAGAAAAAGCACAGGAAAGTATAGAATAAAAACAGTATTTATATCCAGGTTATTAAAAAATGTATCCTTAATGAGCAATGAGCATTGTTTAATTAAAAGGAGGAATTTTATATGGGCGATAATCAATCAAATAATTTAGAACAGGTATCAGAGAACAATACAGATGAAACCAAATTAGATGATCTTGAGAAAGAGTTTGTAACAAAGCCTGCTAAGTCTTCTGATCCTTATCAGCATAAATATTATACTGGAGATACTTCTATGGTTTCTAATGCTGTGCCACGAAACGATAAAGAATAAAAGTTTCTTATATATTAATATATAAGAGAAACTTTAGAGCATTTAAGCTTAAGCTCTGTATTTTTTCAAAACCAAAATACATCTCATAAAAAACAGTTATGTTTCATTTATTATTTTAAATTTAAAGTAATCGCTTTCATTTTTTACTTTCTTGAAATCATTTGATAGGTTATAATAAATATCTACAAAAATATTAAATGATATGTAAGTAACAAGCAATTACACCCTTAATATTAAAAAAAAAGAAAAACTCCCTTAACGCACTAGGGGAGTTTTTCTTTTTTAATATCCAATATCTTCTATTCAAACTCGTCAAAAAAGAAGTGTTCACTATTTTGAAGCCCGTTAACTATTCTACTTAATATATGAGTAGGCTACGAAATGTTTACATACTTGTAAATGGGGGATTTACCATATAAGAACATTAATACTTAATTGGAAGAAGAATGAAAAATGAACAATAATACTGAAACCGTTGAAAATAAAGTAGAGGATAAACTAAATGAAATGAGTCAAGAGAAGAAAGACAACATCCTTTCTAGTTTTAACGAATTTAAAAGTTACTTAGGAGATAAAGTCACAAAAGGTGAGAAACTAGGGTTAAATGATAATCAATTAGCTCTAGCAGCTAAAAAAACAGCTGATTATCTCGCAACGCATGAGGAGCCACAAAATGAAGAGCAATACTTGTTACATGAGTTATGGAAAGTTGGAAATGAGGAAGAACAACATCATCTTGCTCATATGCTTGTTAAATTAGTTAAAGAATAATCTAAATCACTTATAGATTGCTATCTGCCATTATTTATTAGGGATTCAAGTGTATTCAATTAACGTAGCAAAGAGCCACTTGCGTAAAGCAATTGGCTCTTTATATTCGTTATGTGTTAGGTAATATCTTTGCAGAAGTAAGAATAAGCCAAGATTGAAATATGGTATCTACAACCCCTTTATTGACAACTTATTAAAAATGTATAACTAAAGAAATAAAGATCAGTTATTCTCTTCCCTCTTTATTCATTTTCTTTAGAATCTTCCTGGTAATGTTCATTTAAGTATAGGTTCTCTGTCGTAGCAAAATTAACAGATTGAAGGCTAGTTTCAGGATCCATTCCATAATAGCCTTTTAGTTCCGCATTTTCTAGCTCGCCACTTCTGAATTGTGGTTCTTTTTTCTCTTTCATGCTGCACCTCTTTTTTCTTATAAATAAAGCTTAGAGAAATATGGTATCAGTTATTCGGTTCTATTTGAAGATGGAAGAAAAGAATGTGAAAATTCCACATTCTTCCTTTCTGACTTTTTATTTTTCTTCTAAATCAAGGACTGGAACCATACGGTCTTCATCATGTGTTCCTCTCGCATGAACGGTAGCCATACTTGATGTTTCATCTACACTTTTAATCCAAATAGGAACTCCGTGGTAATGAACATCAATTTCCTTGGGTGAAGAAAGAATTTGCTTAGCTCGATTTATTTCCATAGTATCACCTCATTTTTTAGTATGTCCCTGCGATACATCAATTAAAAGATAAAGCTATATTTCCCCAACAATAATTTGACTACATGCTATAACTCATTCCCTCAAAAATGAATCTACGCTCTAATCTAACAAACCATCCATTATAGGAGGTTTGCAGTTGTCAATAAAAGAACCAATATATTTATTCCGAAAATCTTCATATTTTCCCATCATTTAAGTCAAAGTAAATATATTATTTGTCAAAAGCAAGGTTTTCAACAACAAACCTGTATAAACAAAGTGGGTGATAAAAGGAATTTTACCCCAATATAATATGTTAAAAGAGGGCATAATACATAAGCCATAATTGAGAATATCTAAAGCAGACAATTTAAAGATCTACACCTTTTTATACAAACAAACGTAAATAAAAAAGCAGTAAATTCCAAAAAAAGTAGGAAATATCTATTTACACAAAGAAGATATAGCATTAATTCTATATATTAAGCAATAATTAAGTTTATATCATACATATAAATAAGGATTAGCTTATTTTATTAGAAAGTTACTTTCACAAACGGGATAACAATATTGAAAATAAAGTTTTTAATATTACATTGACAAGAATGCCAATCCTGCTTACAATTGAAAACGATTATCAACATCAAGTAGGAGGAGACACCGTTATGTCTAAGGGTAAAATTAGTCTGAAAATTAAGTTAGCTTTTATGTTTATTTTAATTTTGTCGACATTATTAGTTGGTTGTTCAAACGCTAATAATGAGGAATCAACATCGAAAGGCAATCATGATAACATGCTTACGATTGCTTGGCCGAGAGATGTAGGAGAAATGAATCCACATGTCTACAATCCTTCACAATTATTTGCTCAATCTATGGTATATGAACCGTTAGTGAGCTATCAAGCCGGCGGTAAGATAAAACCAAATCTAGCTAAGTCATGGGAAATCTCTGAGGATGGTAAAGTATACACGTTTCATTTGCGTGAAGGTGTAAAATTTTCCGATGGAACAGATTTTAATGCAGAAATTGTTAAAAAGAATTTTGACACTATTTTGAATAATAAAGAATTACATAGTTGGTTGGGTTTCATTACAAAAATAGCTCAAACAGAAGTAGTGGATAAAAATACTTTTAAATTAACATTGACTGAACCATATTACCCAACAATTCAAGAGCTAGCTGTAGTTCGACCAGTTCGTTTCTTGGGTGAAGCTGGTTTTCCTAAAGATGGTGATACTTCAAAAGGTATCGTTAAACCGGTAGGTACAGGTCCATGGATTTTAGAAAAGTATAAAGCAGACGAATATGCTATTTATAAACGAAATGAAAATTATTGGGGAGAGATTCCAAAAGTAGAAAAAATCAAAGTGAAAGTTATTCCAGATGCGGAAACGAGAGTACTCGCATTTGAAAAAGGTGATTTGGACATGATTTATGGAGAAGGAGTTGTCAGTCTAGACACGTTTAAGCAATTAAAGTCTACTGGAAAATATGAAACTAGGGTTTCTGAACCAATTGCCACAAGACAGCTTGTTATGAATACAAAAACAGAACAGCTTTCAGATGAACGTGTAAGACAAGCCCTTCATTATGGTTTTAATAAAGAAGCTTTGGTTAAAGGAGTGACTTCAGATTTAGAAGAAAAAGCAGACCATATCTTACCTGCAAATTTACCTTACACGAAAGATGTTGATGTGAAGTTGGTAAAGTATAATGTAGAAAAAGCAAAGGCACTATTAGACAAAGCAGGATGGAAACTCCCTAAAGGAAAAACAGTTCGTGAAAAAGATGGAAAGTTACTTGAAATTGACCTAATGTATGATTCAGCAGAATCAATTCAAAAAGCAATGGCCGAAACTCTTCAATCTGAATGGGCGGCAATTGGTGTGAAATTAAACATTGAGGGAGTTGAACTACCAGACCAAGTTCAAAGATTTAAAGATAATAAATTTGATATTAATTTCTATAGTAATTTTGGTGCTCCTTATGATCCTCATACATTTTTAAACATTGTCTCATCAAAAGGGTATGGGTTTAATGAAGCTATTTCAGCATATCCAAATAAAGATGAATTAATTAAACAAATGGCGAAGGTTCCTCAAACAACAGATGAAAAAGAGCGCCAACAGCTCTATTCATCTATTTTAAAGTCAATACAAGACCAAGGAGCTATTATTCCTATTTCGTATATGAAGAAAACAGCCATTTATCAAAAGAATGTAACGAATTTTAATTTCCCTGCTAATCGTGACGAGAATCCATTCACAGGAATTAGCATCAAACAGTAACTAGCAGGAGGTTTTCATGGGCAATTATATACTGAAACGAATTATGTCCATCATTCCAGTTTTTCTTTTGGCCACACTTCTCACGACTGGAATGGTTCACCTTTCATCGGTGGATCCAGCTGAAGCTTATTTAACAGCAGCCCATATCCAGCCGACTGATGAGATTTTAGCTCAAAAAAGACATGAGTTTGGTTTAGATCAACCATTCTTTATTCAATATGCAAACTCTATTATGAAGATATGCCAACTTGATTTTGGCATATCTTATGTTTCGAATAAGCCGGTTTGGGATGAGGTTATATATCGAATACCAGCGACCATCCAACTAGCTATAGTAAGTATATTAATAGCCGTGTTCGTCAGCGTGCCTCTTGGATTTCTGGCGGGAGTAAAGAAAGGTAGCGCTATTGATCATTTTAGTCGTTTACTTTCCTTTTTTGGTGCATCTATTCCAAGTTTTTGGCTGGGCTATATATTGGTCTTTTTCTTTTCTGTTAAGCTTAACCTTTTTCCAGTTGAAGGGATTGGGACATGGCAGCATCTTGTACTGCCTTCCATTACGCTAGCTCTTCCTTTAATAGCAATGTATACAAGATTATTACGTGCCAGTGTTCTTGAAAACTTGCAGCAACCATATGTGCTATTTGCTCGAACTAGAGGACTTAAAGAAAAAACGATTATGACAAAGCATGTGCTGAGAATTGCTATTTCTCCAATGATAACTGGGCTTGGAATGAATCTTGGGAAATTACTTACGGGCACAATTATCGTTGAATCGGTTTTTTCTTGGCCTGGATTTGGCCGTTATTTCATTGAAGCTATTTTTAATCGTGATATACCTGTTATACAATGCTATGTACTAATAGCGGCTAGTTTATTTATTTTGAGTAACTTAATTGTAGATATAGTTCAAATGTATATCGACCCACGTATTTCCAGGAAAGAAGGGCAACATCGATGATAACAAGTATACGTACGATATTTAAAAATGAAAAAGTAATTCCCATATGTTCAACGATATTAGGTATTCTTTTTATCATCGCCATTTTGGCCCCTTGGATTACACCAAATGATCCCGTTGCCGTCAATTTGGCTTATAAATTGCAGCCTCCAAGCTGGAATTTCCCATTAGGAACCGATCATTTAGGAAGATGTAACTTGTCACGTATTTTATATGGAGCACGCATCTCATTAGGTTTTGCTATACTTATTTTCATTTCATCATTAGCCATTGGTTTAATTATTGGAACTTTTTCAGGTTATAAAGGTGGCTGGGTCGATCATGTTTTAATGAGATTTTGCGATGCTGTTATGGCTTTTCCAAGCCTTATTCTTGTATTAGGATTGGTTGGTATATTTGGTCCTGGACTGTCACAAGTAATCTTAGCGCTGATGCTTGTACAATGGGTTTATTACGCGAGAATGTTCCGAGGAATGGCCCTTAGTTTGAAAGAGCAGAACTTTATCCCTGCTGCGAAGATCAGTGGTTCTTCTCAATGGAAGATCATTAAAAATCATATTATCCCCAATGTGTTACCCCCGCTTGTCGTAATGGGTACACTGGAAATGGGCTGGGCAATCATGGATATATCTGCTATGTCTTTTCTGGGATTAGGCGTTCAGTCTCCTACACCTGAATGGGGAGCAATGATTCACGAAGGAAAATCATATATTCGGACGAATCCGGAACTGATGCTTTATCCAGGTTTGTCTATTATGCTTGTTATTGTTACATTCAATCTATTAGGCGAAGCATTATCAGAGCGTTACGGTGTCAAACGTCGATTTTAAAAAGGAATGAAGAAAGTTGGGAACAGACAAGTCAAAAGTATTACAAGTTAGAGATTTACATGTTCAAATAAAAGCAAAAAACGGTATTACAACTCTCGTTCAAGATATCAATTTTGAACTGAAGCCTGGGGAGATTCTTGGTCTTATTGGTGAAAGCGGTTGTGGTAAAACCGTCACAAGTATGTCTATTCTTCAGCTCCTTAATCGTAAGGAAACAACAATTGAAGGGAGCATAATGCTAAAAGGGCAAGAATTAAACGGTTTAGCTGAGAAAGAAATGCGTAAGATTCGTGGCAAGGACATAGCGTTTATTATGCAAAACCCGATGAATGCTTTTACACCAGTTTTTACTATTGGGCACCAATTTGTTGAGACTATTCGCTCTCATACGAGCTTGAATAAAAAACAGGCAACAGAGCTTGCTATTGAGTCAATGAAACAAGTAAACTTACCTGACCCTGGCAAGCTTTTGAAATACTATCCTTTTCAACTAAGTGGGGGTATGCTTCAACGAGTAATGATTGCTATTGCAGCAAGCTTGCATCCAGCTGTTATTATCGCTGATGAACCGACCACCGCGTTAGATGTAAATAATCAGAAGAATGTACTACGTCATTTGGATAAAATTCGTTCCGAATATGGTTCAGCAATTTTATTAATATCACACGATCTAGGAGTTGTCTCTGAAATGGCAGATGAAGTAGCCGTTATGCAGCATGGAAAAATAGTAGAAAAAGCAGGTGTATTTCAGCTGTTTGATTCACCCAAGCATGAGTATACAAAGAAGCTGTTAAATGCAAGACCAACATTATATTTAGAAGAACCTATGACCAACTTAATTTGATATGTGGAAAGCATTTTATAAGAGGTGAACAAGTGAGTTTATTACAAGTAAATGAAGTCACTCATAGCTACGGAAATCGAACTTTTTTCAAATGGCAAAATCGTTCTAAGAAAGTACTTTCTGATATCTCCTTCTCTATTGAAGAAGGGACATGTTTAGGAATGTTGGGTACGAGTGGAGCCGGTAAAAGTACGTTAGGAAAAGTAATCCTTGGTTTGGAAAAGCCAAAGCATGGACAGATTCTTTTTCAAGGACATGATATCTATACGGTAGATAAGTACACTCGCCAAAAAATTCGGCGTGATCTTCAAGTTGTTTTTCAAGATTCATACTCAGCAGTTAATCCCCGAATGACCGCTGAACGTATTATTGCAGAGCCGTTAGAAAACTATGAGAAATTAACATTAGCTGAACAAAAACGAACCGTAATTGAATTATTAGAAAAAGTAGGACTCGGTGAAAAGGACTTAAAAAAATATCCACATCAATTTAGTGGTGGTCAGCTGCAAAGAATCAATATTGCAAGGGCAGTCTCTCTTAAGCCGAAGCTCATTGTCTTAGACGAATCTGTAAGCAGTCTAGACATGGTTACGCAAACTCTTATTCTAGAACTATTAAGAGAGTTAAAAGAAGACTTTGGCTTATCGTATTTTTTTATTACACATGATATCAAAGCCGCTTGCATGATTAGCGATACATTAGGTGTATTAGAAAAAGGAGAATTAATTGAACATTATAATTCGAAAAATGAGTTCTTTAGTTCAGAAAATCCTGTGGTAAAAGAGATGAGAGGTTCTATACTTGCCGAGCATCCACGTTTTCGCTCGATTAGAACAAAGAGCAATTATATTTAATTTAAAGATATTACTATACTCATGCATTTTAAGGCCTCGATTTCATCCACGTAATCGAGGCTATTGCTGTTATGTTTAACTCGAAACGATAGAAGGAGGCCAGTTGGATGAATCATCGTACGTATCTTACTTTGGCGATTCCCCTGACAATCTCAACGATGACTACGCCCTTATTAGGTGCGGTGGATACCGCGGTTGTCGGGCAACTTTCAGCTCCAGCTTATATTGCAGGAGTTGCGGTAGGAACTCTTATTTTTAATACGTTATATTGGGTATTTGGCTTTTTAAGAGTTAGTACATCCGCCTTTGCTGCACAAGCAAATGGGGCAAGCGATCCAGATCAGGGAGTACTTGCTTTATCCCGCCCGTTTTTATTAGCTTTAATAGTAGGGATGCTTTTTATTCTTTTACAATGGCCGATTGAACATGCGGCTCTCCTAGTGATTTCTCCCGATGCTGATGTAAGTAGGTTTGCAGTAGAATATTTTAGAATTAGAATATGGGGAGCACCCTTTATACTGATGAACTATGTGATTCTTGGTTGGTTAATGGGGATGGCTAAGATTAAAGAATCTTTATGTTTACAGATACTAACAAATGTTTTAAATATGCTTTTAGCTATTCTTTTTGTCCATGTTTTTTCTTTTGACGTACAAGGAGTTGCTACAGCAACCTTGATTGCTGAAGTTACAGCCTTCATATTAGGATTATTCATTATTTTGAAAGTATCTCCATTTAAATGGAAAATGCCATCCATTCAGGCACTTATAGATACAAATTCTACGAAGAGGATGTTTAATGTTAACAAGGATTTGTTTATTCGAACTATTTGTTTATTAGTCGTTATTAATATGTTCACAGCAAAAGGTGCTTCGTTTGGCACAGAATTTCTAGCTGCAAATGCTGTATTATTTCAAATTCACTATATAATGGCTTATTTCTTTGATGGATTTGCTAATGCTTCTAGTATCCTAGTTGGCAAAGCAGTAGGGTCAAATGATAAAGAATTATTTAAAAAAACACTTACTTTGTCTAGACAGTGGTCGATAATAACAGCTGTTATTATAGCTAGTTTATATGCACTTTTTCAAAAGCAGGTTGTAGGGCTATTTACAAATTTGCCTGATGTGATTGAACTTTCACTTACGTATGGAGTATGGCTTATCATCTACCCCTTTGTTGCTTGTTTTGGCCTTGTCCTTTATGGGGTTTTTACAGGAGCAACTGAAATTGCTCCCGTTCGAAATTCTATGATTTACGCGATGGTTGTCTATATCATTATACAGATTACAGCAACTCCTATCTGGCATAATCATGGCCTATGGCTGGCTTTCATCATCTATACTATCGGGCGATCAGGGTTCCTAGTTATGTACACTCCGCGATTAAACAAAAAATTGGTAGAGCTAAAGGGAGAAGGCTGAAAAAATTATAACAAAATAGTTCCGGTTCAATTATGGAGGAATCCATCAAACGCCGATCTACTGCCGGTGCTGCTACTCTCTTAAATAGAGGGTTATTAAGAAAGAAATCGGTCAGGGAGGACGGCCTTCTTTCTTAATAAAGGTCTGTTAAATGATGAGTAGATTTTTATTTAAGTAAAGCAAGAAAGAAATAAGCAAGCAGCCAAATGCTTTTTAAGAAAGCTTTGGCTTTTTTGCACGTTTCCAAAGCTTAATTCTCTAAGACTCTTGAACCTCAAATCACTGGGCAAATTAAAGGGATTACAGACCTTGACATACAGCACTTATATTATGATTGGAATTTAGATCACCACTCCGGAATTTTTGTGGGAGTGTGTCTGGACGATTTGAAAGCCGATTTGACTGAGGGTGACCCTTACCCAGGAAAACAAGCAATTCATGATCGAATTATAAAGATGAGTGAGATTGCCCAAAAAGGACCTGAAAAAATTTCTTCATATAAATTAAGCGATCGTACATTGGTCATCGTACGCGAGGGAATACTGGTGGCTATTGAAAAGCAGCTAATTTCGTTGGGTTTTGATGATACCTTACGCATCTCTAAACGTCCTTTGGAAAAAGGAATCTTACGACAAAACGATGACTATGATGAGATATTAAATGCAGACATTCTTGATATTTTTGTAGATTGGGATTTTGAAAAGGATAATAGTATCATTACGCTTATCCTAAAACCAAAAAATTAATGAGGCAGTAATGAATTGGACACACTGTGCCAAAAATAAGCCGAGGAAGCAAAGGACATACCTTTTCTTTTTCGGCTTATTTTTGTTGTCTAAAAAGAGTAAGTCCTTTTATAACGGAATAATCCCCTAAAACAGCACCTGAAAATAGGATGTGCCAACAGAAAGGATTTGGTCGGGATGGCTGATAATCATGAGATTGTATTGTTTATAAAAGAGCTTCGTCGATTGTTGCAGGATTACCAAAAGTATGACAATGAATTATACAAAGAAGAAATTAGCAAGGATATACTACTTTTAAGTACCATTATCTATGGAAGTAAAATTGTAATTTTAAATGAAAGAAGAATCTTTAAACACAGGAAATACAAAGCTAAACAGAAACCAATCTCTTAAAGGTATACTAGTATGCCTCGTTTACACTTTATAAAAAGTGAATTCTTATTACCGAAAATGATCTTATGATGAAGAAGGATTTTTCATAAAACATCACGAATAGTATACCTTATGAAACTAGAAACTAGGTGCACCATCTATGGATAAAACGAAACTGGAAAAAGAATTAAGTAGCTATATGGGAAGGTTACTTCGTGAAAACTTTGGAAGAGGTCCTGGAGGTGTATTCACCGTCATTTCTCCTCCTTTTATAACCGTTTATTTTAAAGCCTTTTTATTACCTTTAGAAAAGGCTTTGTTAGACAAGGGACAAGTTATCTATGTTCAAAAAACACGTGATTTGTTAATGGAGACTTTAATTGAAGAGATAAAAGGATATATACAATTAAATATACATTTAGATATTAAAGAATTTTATTATGATTGGAATTTAGAGCTGCAGTCTGGGATGTTTATCATGATCCATTCTGATAAAGAAAACATAGCTAATCATTCCTATAGAAATCAGAAATTGCTGCATAAAGAAGTTGAGGAAGTAACTCAAAAAGCGGAAAAGTTCCCTCACAATGTTTCTTCTTATCTATTAGATCAGAGAACACTTCTTATAATCAGGGAAGGTATTATGGTAACTATAGAGAAAGAATTAGTTCAATTAGGATTTGAAGAAAACCTTACATTGGCTAAAAGAAATCTCGAAAAAAGGCTACTTTATGAACATAGTCAATCATTAGAAGTAATTTTAGATTCAAAGGTAACAGATATACTAGTAGCATGGGACTTTCATAAAGATAAAAGTACAATTCTTCTGATTTTAAACCCAACTTCATAACGGCACTGATAAGCTAGGCACTGAACTAGATGTAGGCCAAAAAGAAAGGTTATCTAACCTTTCTTTTTGGCCTATTGTTTTTTTACTACTATTAAAATAAAGAAAGTGGTGATACTTATGCTATTTCAATCGGATGAAGGAAAGGAACCTTTAACTGTTGAGATACAAACTGAAGTGGATATAGTAGAAGCGCGTCAGAAAGGGCGAATGTTCTCTAACTGCTTAGGCTTCAGCACACTTGATCAAGCCCGAATTATTACGACTATTTCAGAATTGTCCAGAAATATATATAAATATGCCACTACCGGAAAAATTATAATGGAAATAATAGAGAAACAACCTGAAATAGGACTCAAAATAATAGCTATAGATAAAGGACCAGGCATTAAACATATTCAAAAAGCGCTAGAAAGTGGCTATACAACGTCAGGAGGGTTAGGCGTTGGTTTATCAGGGGTGAAAAAATTAATGGACGAATTCACCATATCAACTCAAGAAGACCATGGCGTTAACATTCAGGTTATAAAATGGAAAAAAAGAAATAAGTAAAAGGAACCCAAGTTAAAGTGTAAACGTTTATCTACAACAGTAGGTAAAGATTTGTATAGATTTATCAGTAGTTAGACTGAAAAATATATTTTTCATTAAGCACTATTAAGGTCAAGAAATTTTAAAAAGTTTAAGAAAGAACGGACTTCCTCTTTACAAAAGACTCCTTTATTGAATAGGAGATAGCTTCTAAAAATATCATCCCCTGTTGATCCTGCTCTAGGATAAGGTTAAGATATTTCACATGCGTGAGTTGGTACCTTCAGCATGTGCTTCTCCTCTATTAACTCTTAGCAGTAGGACAAAAATTTTTCTTCGTAGTAGTCACAAGAGGCTTAGAAAAATGAGAAAAGGTGTAGAAAATTATGAGCAAGTGCATTTAATCGTTAAAATAATTGATCATAATCAAGTCTCAAAAACCATGGATTCTTGGAAATTATTAATAATGATAATTGTGATATAAACAGTACAAGTATATAATTGTGTGAAAAAAGGATGGATACTATGCCGATTAATTCGTTTGAAAACTATCCGATGAGCTGGAAACCATCTGTTGATAAAACAAGAAAGCCTATTTATCAAGCCATTGCAGGACAATTGGAACAGGAATATTATCAAGGGAGTTTTATTACTTGGAACAAAACTTCCTCCACAGAGAGAGCTAGCCGATTATTTAGATTTAAATTTGAGTACGATTTCAAAAGCATTTAAAGTGTGCGAGCTAAAGGGTTTATTAAGTGCTACTGTTGGAAGCGGTACATTCGTATCGTATGATGCGTTATCGAATGCGTATTTACTCGAAGATATAAAGCCTAGCCACTTAATTGAAATGGGCGCGACACTGCCAGACAATGATTCATACGAGCCGCTTCTCCTTCAACTAAAAGATATGCTACAAGAGACTGATTACGAAAAGTGGTTTAGTTATGGGAGGCCAGGTGAAAGTCTTTGGCAAAAAGTTGCAGCTGTAAAGCTGATGAGAAGAGGCGGATTCGAAACAACAGTTGATCACATTTTATTTGCAAATGGAGGACAAAATGCAATTGCTACAATACTAGCGAGTCTTTGTCAGCCTGGAGATCGCATCGGGGTTGATCATCACACTTATCCAGGTTTGAAAACGGTTGCAGCTATGCTTAGTATACAATTAGTACCGATAAAATCAAAGAATTATGAAATGAGTCCAACTGCTTTTGAATATGCATGTAAAAATGACCATATTAAAGGCATTTACTTGATACCAGACTATCATAATCCAACTGCTTGCTGTATGTCTGTGGAAAACCGAGAAAGGCTTGCCGTGATTGCAAAAAAATATAACCAATTTATTATTGAAGATGCAACGTATCATCTCCATCATGAGCAACCAATGCCAGCAGTGGCATCGTATGCACCAGAACAAGTCATCTATATTGCGAGTTTATCAAAATCAATAGCACCAGGGTTACGACTAGCATATGTAGCAGCGCCTAGTCGATTTAAAGAGCCTATTTCAAAGGCACTTTATAATTTAAACATATCAGTTTCACCATTATTAGCAGAGCTAACAGCACGTATTATTGTGTCAAATCAATTTGAACCCTTAGTAGAGAATCATCGTGAACAAGCTATTCTCAGAAATCGAATTGTAAATCAATATTTAGAAAATTACACGTGCTGAATTTGAAACATTAGATGCGCAGCAGGGCGTACAAGTGTATGCAGCAGAACGCTTTGTAGTGGGAAACAGTTGTCCAGACAGAGCTGTAAGGATCGCTGTCTGTGCACCGAAAACGATTGGAGAGTTTGAGCAAGGATTGATTATCCTTAAACGTTTACTTAACGACTATATATAATATTGTTTGCCATACAATTATAATATTGTATGGTTTTTTTATGCGTGTTATGATAATCCAAATCTAGTGAGAATATTTTTAAAAATAGAATGAGTTTTTCTGAAAGGAAGGTTATGATGGTAAACGAGGATCATGTAAAAGTTTTAGACACCCAATCAACTTGTTTACAAGAATATGTTACTTCACCAGAGAAACAAAAAGCTTTATATAAACGCACCTTATTTGTTGTAAGTGTTTCTCAAATCTTTGGCGGTGCAGGATTGGCAGCAGGAGTTACTGTCGGTGCACTTATTGCACAGCAAATGCTTGGTACAGATGCTTATGCAGGAGTACCGACGGCGCTATTTACCTTAGGATCTGCAGGAGCTGCTTGGTTAGTAGGAAAGCTCTCTCAAAAAAAAGGGCGTCGTGCAGGACTTACGACGGGTTTTATTCTAGGGGGAGTTGGAGCGATTGGTGTTATTTTTTCTGCCATCCTTAATAGTATTTTTCTTCTTTTTCTTTCGCTCCTCGTTTATGGATCAGGAACAGCTACTAATCTACAGGCGCGTTATGCAGGAACAGATTTAGCCAAAGCAAAACAACGGGGGACCGCTGTTAGTATGGCCATGGTTTTCACTACATTTGGAGCTGTTGCAGGTCCGAATTTAGTTGACGTAATGGGAGATTTTGCTCTTTCTATTGGTGCCCCAGCACTTGCGGGACCTTTCATTTTAGCAGCAGTTGCATATATAGTAGCTGGTCTTGTATTTTATATTATGCTGCGTCCGGATCCGTTACTGATTGCAAGAGCGATAGAAGCGAATAAACAAGAACGTGATACTCAAAAAAATTTAACAAATACTGAGCAATCAACCAACAAAAAAGGAGTGGCTGTTGGGGCCACAGTTATGGTTCTTACTCAAATTGTCATGGTTGCTATAATGACCATGACACCTGTGCACATGAGACATCATGGCCACGGGCTAACTGAAGTAGGAGTTGTAATTGGCTTTCATATTGGTTCTATGTATTTTCCTTCATTATTTACAGGAGTCTTAATTGATAAAATTGGACGAACGGCGATGACAATTGCTTCAGGAATTATCCTTCTTTTAGCTGGGCTGGTAGCAGCTATGGCACCGAGTGATTCAATGGTTCTTCTATTGGTTGCTCTATCGTTACTTGGATTAGGATGGAACTTAGGGTTAATTAGCGGGACAGCTCAAATAGTGGATGCTACAGAACCATTAACACGTGCGAAAACACAAGGTACTATAGACGTTTTAATTGCTTTAGCGGGAGCTTCCGGAGGAGCTTTATCCGGAATGGTTGTGGCTCAATCAAGTTATGCCGTTTTATCATTAAGTGGAGGGATTCTATCTTTGATATTAATTCCGGTTATCATATGGGCTTATAGGAGTACAGGTGAAAATAAAGTTAAAGTAGGTCAAGGACTTTAATTTATCTGTGGCATGGAGGCCTAGCTCTCAAATAAGTCATGTCACTCAAATTTACTTGTATTCTTCCACTTCCGTTTAAAGAATTGAATTCTTTTTACAGAGACTACATTGACATTTCAATTACACGAATGACCTTCTACCTAACAGAGGGGAAGGTTTTTCGATTTTAATTATTCATTAAGACTAACATTAATCGCCGCGTTGTTTATATTGTTTAAAATAGTTTTATTTCTTAACGTAATCCTACCTGACAAACAATCATCCTTTTTCAAGTACGCTAAAAGCATACGTTTATGATACATAGATTTTGACATAATCTTTGGAACATTTCTACCCATATTAGGGGCGCAATGGAGGGGGGAGTGTGTAAAAAGGTTCCCCCTCAATTAACTCAGTTATATAAACAAACAATACTCATATACATTTATTGAATGGCTTCTTTAAACTTGTCACGGAATAAAACATAATTCGATAAAGAGTACATAGGAGGAGAAAACATGTTTGTTCATATAGTTCAACCTGGTGATACCCTGTCTTTAATAAGCAGTAGATATGATTATCCCATTGCGCAGCTTAGGAGTGTGAATGGGTTAGAAGAAACGAATATTGTTCCAGGTCAAGCCTTACTTATAGCTTCTTATGTATACAGAGTTCAACCTGGTGATACAATGAGCAGCATTGCTAAAAAAGCTTATGTGTCCCTAGAACAATTAAAAAGGGCTAATCCTTCAGTCCATTATAATTATTTGCAGGTGGGAATGAAAATAAAAATTCCTAACATATCAAACTACATTGCAGGTACACTGCAATACTATGCTGTTCGAAATCCAGAGTTAGACCGCAGTTTAATTACTGATTTTGCAACTTATTCCTCGTCCATTTCTATCTTTGAATATCATTTTGGCAGCAATGGAGATATAATGAATAATTTAAACGATTTAGTAGCGATTGAAACGACTTGGAAAAACCGAGTTACACCGTTAGTTACGATTACTAATCTAACTTCTGAAGGATTTAGTTCTGATCTTGCCCACCAAGTTTTAAACAATCCTCAGGCAAGAAACAATCTTGTGAATAATATTTTTTATTTAGTATCTAGAAAAGGCTACGGCGGGGTGAATATTGATTTTGAACGTGTAAAGGCCGAGGATAGAGATCTTTTTACAGGATTTTTACGTCAGCTGGGTGAACGTTTAAAACCTGCCGGATACGTGCTGACCATAGCGGTTCCAGCCAAGACAAGCGAAGATATTCCTTGGTTAAAAGGATATGATTACGGGGGAATAGGTGCCGTTGTTAACTATATGTTCATTATGGCATATGATTGGCATCATGCAGGCAGTGAACCAGGGCCTGTTGCACCTATTACTGAAGTAAAAAGAACAATAGAATTTGCCATAAAAAGTGTTCCGCGAAGAAAACTTATCATTGGAGTCCCTTTGTATGGATATAACTGGTCAATTCCTTACAAGCCTGGCACAGTAGCATCCGCTATATCCAATCAAAATGCGATTAAAACAGCGATGAGATATCAGTCTCCCATCCAATATTCTAAGGAGTATAAATCACCATTTTTTCAGTATAGAGATCAAGCGGGACAGATGCATGAAGTATGGTTTGAAGATGTAAGAAGCATGAGTGAAAAAATGGTGTTAGTTCGTAAATTTGGTTTGCAAGCAATAGGAGCTTGGCAATTAACGCTTGGATTTACGCCAGGGCCTTGGCTTTTAAAGAAATTTTTCACTATTAGAACGGTATAAATAGCACTAATTTTTATGGATCAATTTAGATATTTTTCAGTTAACAGTTATTCGATATACGTGGTTAACAATAAAATAATTCTATTTATAGTAACTTATAAGAGATTGGAGGCAGTGCTATGGCAAAAAGGATAGATGTCTCAATAAAGCAGCATCAATTAAAACTATATGATGGAGCTAAATTAGTAAAGACATATCCTATTGCTGTAGGGAAAATGATCACTCCAACTCCAACTGGAAAATTTAAAATTATTAATAAAGATACTACCCCTCCAGCTGTATTTGGTCCCTTATGGATGGGACTGTCAAAACCTACATATGGAATACACGGGACTAATGATCCAGCTTCTATTGGCAGAGATATGTCACATGGATGTGTCAGAATGGACAATGAAGATATTCTAGAACTTTCCTCTGCAGTTCCTATTGGAACGCCGGTTTATATACATAAATAATAGTTTAAGAAGAGCAAGACTGCTTACATTTAGCTAATTGTCGAGATCGAGGTTATCAAAGTTTAAGTATATGCTATACAATCATGGGCTTTTTGTACGAAAACAAAAAAGTACCCCGATTAACAGAGGTACTTTTAGCATTTTAACTTATTTTGATGCTGGAGACGTAGTAACTTCTGGAGACGTTACTTTGTCATAAAAATCTATGAATTTGTCACGATCCTCGCTATCACGGTAAGCCATAGCAACACGTGGATGTTCATTCAGTACGCCAGAAATCATGTAAGGAATGATATAGCCCCATTCCCACTTTTGACGCATTTCAAGCATATGCTTTTCAATTACGCCAAGAATCGGTTTCATCTCATAGCTTGGTTTTGGTATGTAGCTAACAAGCAGCTCTGTGTTACAGTTACCAGCTGCGCGGCCCATACCATAAACAGATGAATCAAGGAATGTAACGCCATTACGCATCGCAGTTAATGTATTAGCAAAAGCTAGCTGCATGTTGTTATGCGTATGGATACCAAGCTGTTTGCTAGGAATCATGGCTTGAAACTTTTTCACTTGATGCTCAATATCCGCAGGGTCTAGGCTTCCAAAGGAGTCAACGATATATACAACATCTACAGGGCTTTTCTTTACCATTTCAAATGCTTCAATAAGCTGATTTTCCGGTACGCTAGATAGTGCCATAATGTTAAGTGAAGTCTCATAGCCCAAATCGTGAAACATTTTTATAAGCTCTAAGCCTTTATCTACTTCGCGAATATAGCATGCCACTCGAATCATATCTAACATACTTTGTTCACGCGGCAGGATGTCGTTTGGATCTACACGCCCAATATCTACTAAGGCAGATAGCTTCGTAAACTTTTTCTCAGGGATAATTTCTTTGAGAAAGTTATCGTCAAGAAATCTCCATGGATTGGGCTCGGTTGCTTGAAGAAGCTTAGGTGAATTTTTATAACCGATCTCCATATATTCAACGCCGGCTGCGCTTAGGCCGTTATATAAGTCTTGCACAAATTCAACGCTAAAATCCCAATTATTAATTAAACCTCCGTCACGAATGGTACAGTCTATAATTTTGCTATTATGTTCCATGGTAGTTGTTTCCTCCTATGTATTCATTTATATGAGTATTATTTTAAACTTTATCGCTTTTATGCTTTTAAGCACTAAACTCTCCTATTGTGTTTATACCATGACTGATTCAGAGGCGTCAATGTATTTTCTAAATGTGTCTCTGTTTTACTGTATTCCATGGGCAGGAGATGCTTTGGCTTTTCATCCGCTTGCTGCTCTTAAAACAACATCAAGTTCAGCAGTACAACCCCTAGTATATACAAATACAGCGCATCTTACAGCACTACTTACTGCAATAAAGATTGTTTTTTAAGTGAAACTGTTTATTAGAGAGGGAACTACCATTAGTATTTAGGTTATAGGTTTAGAGTTCTCTATAATTAATCCATAAATTTGGGAAGAGATTTAAAACATGATAAATAAGAAACTTTTTTCACATTAACAGTTGTATAGGAAGTATTAGTTGTTACTTAATTATTCTAATTTACTTATCTTTACATCGTCCAAAATGTAAGGAATGATAAGAGTATAGAGGTAATAAACATCGCAATCAACGGCTTTAATGCTTTTGTTCGAAGAGCCTTCATACTTACATTTAACCCTAAGCCGACCATAGCCATTGTTAAAAGAAAGGTAGTTAGAGTTGAAATATCATTCATGATCGTTTTAGGTATTATAAAATACTTACCGACGACATAACTCCCAAAAATACTCATGATTATAAAACCTATTAAAAACCAAGGGAATTCAATCTTCGTATCCTTTTCAATTTTTCCTGTTCGCTTCATCCAGTACATTAAGATAAAGCTTAATGGCACAAGTAAGAGCACTCTGCCTAACTTAGCCAACAGTCCAATAGCTAGGGCATCGCGTCCAGCCGGTGCTGCAGCTAGAGCTACATGGGCAATTTCATGGAGACCTACGCCTGACCAAATTCCATATTGAATATTTGTTAAATGTATATAAGGTCTTAAAATGGTATATCCAATCGCAAATAGGGTTCCCACTAAAGCAATAACACCAGCTCCGATAGCTGTATCTTCTTCTTTTGCTTTTACAATCGGAGAAACAGACGCAATAGCTGCGGCACCGCATATTCCTGTTCCTATCCCTAAAAGAAGGGATAAACCACTATCAGCCTTCATCCATTTGGCTAGAAAAACCGTTAAAACAATCGCAAATACAGCCGTTCCCACATCGCGAAGTAACAATCCTAACCCGTGATGAATAACAACATCAATATTAAGCTTTAGTCCATATAAAACAATCGCATAGCGTAACAGCTTTTTAGAAGAAAATTCAATTCCAGATCTTATTTTTTCAGGGTACCCCCAAATTTGACGATAAATGACTGCCATTATAATTGAACAGGCTAGTGGACCGATATGATTAAACCCTGGGACTTTCGCTAAGCCATAAGCAAGTAAAGCAAAAAGAAAAGTAAAAGCAACTCCTCCAGTCCATAAAGAAACAGTAGATGATGTTTTAGCATTTGTTCGTGAAAATAGATTCTGCTTTTGGGCTTTATTTATAGTTATCATACATTTCATCTCCAATATGAATTCTTATCAAGCGCAGCTTCACACAAGAAGTGTATATTTTAACTATAAAAGACCGTTTATTATTAGTAAAATATAGATAAATGATGATTATAATTAAAAATATTAATGAACAATACAAAAAAACAGCAAGTTGATTTTCAGTGACTCTGAAGATCAACTTGCTGCTTTTGTTGGTTTTTATCCCTTAATACACGTTTTGATATCTGGTTTAAAGGTTGTGTGTGTTGGTTCATGTTTTTTCTCCTTTACTTCATATCGGTTTTCTTACATTTTTTTAGAGTAATATTAAATTAGATTGCCTTTTTAGTTATCTAATTAGATAAAGAAAGGACAACTTTTGGTTACGAGCGGCCACTATTTCTTTGCCTAATTTAGTGTAACAGAATAGTCTCCTTAGAATTGTCAAAATTAAAATAAGATAAAAAGCAACCTCTGGTGATAGGGAGTTTGCTTTTTTATTTGTTCACATAATCCGAATGTTTCTAAAATAAAATAGACAATATATTGACTAAATTCTCGAAGTGTAATACTCTTATTTTAGACATTATATTGTCTAAAATGGAGGCTGAATATGGATATTTATAAAGAGCTTTTCTTAATGCAGCAAACTTACGCTACTTTATTTTCTCTGGCAAATAAAATCCAAGTAAAAGGTGATAAATCTCTTGAACTTTTAACATCAAGACAGCATATGGCGATGGTGGCAATTGCTCATTTACCTGAAGATGAAACAACATTGAATAATATCGCTAGAAAATTAGGAACCACAAAACAAAGCGTCAAACAGTTAATTACCATTATGGAAAAGAAGGGTTATGTTGACGTAGTTCCTAGCAGTAAAGACAAGCGTGCAGTTAACGTAAAAATTACAAAAGCGGGAAAAGTGGCACTGCTTGTTGTCTCAGAAAAAGGAATTTTCTTTTTGGAAGAACTTTTTAAAAAGTTCTCAACTGAAGAGCTGGAAATAATGTGGAAGCTTTTAAAGAAACTCTATAGCTTTGATGGGGAAGAACATGATGGATTTGAAGAAGAAGGCAACATCAAAATGGATGATGATCACAATGAATTACAGTTGAGAGTAATAAGGGAGCTTGAAAGTCGAAGAGTTCAAGCAATTGATAATATGAGAAAGAATATATAAAAAAACTCGATAGGCTAATCTAACTTAAAGCATATCGATTAATCCTTTTAAAATTTTAAAAATAAAGGATAAGGGAGAGCAATCATTATGTTTGAAATCAGCGATGAAACATTACGGTTAATTAATAAAACCTGTAAAGGAAAAAAACACTTAAAATTAACCGTTGGCTACTTAAAGGACAATAATCCTGTTACAAAAACTTATAACGAAGGCGGTGAAATAGATTCATCAAAAAAATATCATTATGAAATTGGTTCTATTACGAAAACTTTCACTGTATCGCTGCTCTCAAAGTATGTATCTGAAAACAAGCTGTCAATAAATGACTCTATACAAAAATACATAAAAGAAATTAAAGAAGACACGTATTATCCCACATTGCTTCGCCTTGCTATTCACTCTTCTGGATATTCAGGAAGCTTACCTTTAAATAAACGGGAATATTTTAAAATAATTTTAGGTTTGATTTTTGGCGGAAGTGATTTGAACAAAAATAATCCGCTGCATATGGATTTTAACAAAATGAAGATGCTAATCGAAAGTAATAAATTGAAAGAAGTAGATTATTCATGGAAATATTCCAATTTCGGCATCTCACTTATTGGGTACGTGTTGGGAATGGTATCGGGCAGGGGATATTGGGATACCATGAATGACTTTTTTCATAATGAGCTCGGACTAAAGGATACTTGTTTAGGCAGCTCAAATAATAATCTACAGGGTTATGACCGCAAAAATAATAATTGTGGCAACTGGCAGTGGGACAAGGAAAATTTTATATCACCTGCCGGGGCGGTATCCTCAACCGCTGACGATTTACTTAAATACGCAAAAATAAATATGTATGAAGATAAACCATATCTTTCTTTTTGTCATAAAAAACACGGGAATGGAACAAAGAAGTTTGATATGGGTCTTGGATGGTTGCTTTTAAAGAAAAACAATAATGTAGTGTTGCACGGCGGTGGAACAGGATGCTTCAGCTCATTTTTAGGGATTGATAAAGAAAAGAAAGTTGCGTCCGTCGTTTTAGCTAATTATAGACTAGGTAGAAATAATGATGAACATATAGGAATGTCTTTATTAGAAAGCCTGCAAAAGTCAAAAGATATATAAGAATAGTCTACAAAAAAACGAAGAAAATTAGTCTATTACAGTTCACCTTACCCCTTTAATTTCAATTAATTGAGAGATTATCATCAATATACCCAACTTCAAGAAGCATAGATTACGCTTCTTTTTTTGATGAAACCGTGCTATTATCATTAAGGTTTATGAAGAACAGAAGATTTTTGTTTTTACGTGCATTCTTTTGGTATAGTGTTAGAAATAAGGAGTGGATAGGTTGGTTTTTACTGAATTCTTCCAGCAGTTTCCCGTAAAGGTTTTAACGGTAGCGCTGCTGATTATACTTATCGTTTATTTTATTCGCAAATTCATTAAGCTTTTCTTTGACAAAACGAGCTTCTTAGATGAAAAACGAGAAGAGACGCTGATGCATTTTTCTAATCAGGTGACAAGAGTAGTAGGCCTGGCTTTTTTCTTTATTTATGTGCTTAGCCATTTCTTTGACTTCGGAAAGATACTCACTAGTTCAGTAGTGTTGGCCAGTGCCTTGGCAATAATCCTCCAGCATATTATCCGTGATTATATAATGGGACTGACTTACTTGTTTGAACGCCAGATCCATCACGGAGATTATGTTATTCTCAACGGAAACCGCCAAGGGAAAATAGAAGAAATCACCATGCGCTACTTAAAGATTCGTCAGTATGACGGTTACCTCTATACAGTCTCATATAGCAACATTACGGAACTACAGAACGGAACCCGAGGAAGACGCCGAGTAAATGAAAGTCTTATTCTCAACTATAGGCAAAATCCGGACGATGCCTTCAAAGTAATGGAGCAAGTAGCACAAACATGTAACGAGAAATATGGTCAATATTTGTTGAAAGATGTGAATGGAATTCCTATAGAGAGCTTTCAATTCAATCAAATTACTGAACTGAACGTAGATTTTAAAGGTCACCAATATTCATTATCAGGACTTGTGAAGGAAGCAGATTTTGTAGAAGCGGGTCAAAAGGTGAGATATGAACTCGCAATGGCTGCCTACAAAAATGACCTAATGATGGCTGAAAGCTTCGAGACAAGTCATTAAAAATAAAACTCGTATCTTGTTTATATACAAGCTTTTATACTTAAGATAAAAACACCCTTTTAATTTTTAAAAAGGGTGTTTTTATTTTTAAAAATATCTATTAAGTACTTCTCCAGTACAAATTAATTATCTGAAACAGAAAAAATTAATTTGTACATCTAAATTATTCTTCTAGTGACATGGTAAAATTAAACAAAATACTAAAAAAGGTAAAGGGGGAGTAACTATGTCACAAAAAGCTGATTATACAAAAATTAACTCAAAAATGTGGGATGAGTGGGCTTCAGCTGGAGGAGAATGGTCATTAGCTATTA
Organism: Priestia sp. YIM B13551; assembly: GCF_042787905.1. NCBI lineage: Bacteria > Bacillati > Bacillota > Bacilli > Caryophanales > Bacillaceae > Priestia > Priestia sp. YIM B13551. Next base: position 1,166,631 of record NZ_JBHZOX010000001.1, on the reverse strand, counting down.
ATCATCAAGACTTTGTAGATGCAACTCAAGGTGTTTTTGATATTTACTTAACACCTTGTAAGCCTGTTCCACATAACTGGTTTATTCCATTTAAAAAAGCAAAAATATTGGGACTTGCTAGCGGAGGAGGACAGCAATGCCCAGTCTTTGCAGCACAGCATGCAGAAGTTACAGTGTTTGACTACTCTGATAAACAATTAGAATTAGAAAGAATGGTGTCCGCTAGAGAAGGCTATTCTATTGATTTAGTTAAAGGCGATATGAGTAAGACATTTCCCTTTGAAGATGAGACGTTCGATATGATTTTTAATCCCGTATCAAACTGCTATATTCAAGATGTTGAACACGTTTGGCAAGAATGTTTTAGAGTTCTAAAAAAAGGTGGCGTTCTGCTATCTGGCTTTGCAAACCCTGCTCTTTATTTATTTGGAGAAGGTGAGAAAGCATTACAAGTGGTTAATAAATTACCTTATGATGGAACTAAAAACACGGTAGAAAATGATGAAGAGCTTATAAAGAATGGCGGTGTACAGTTTAGTCATTCTTTAGAAACTCAAATTGGAGGACAGCTAAAAGCTGGATTCACCCTACAAGATCTTTATGAAGATCATCACCACAAGGGGAAAATCACTGAATATATGCCTTGTTATCTGGCAACTAAATCCATTAAATAATAGTTGGTTATCATGTTGAATGAGCTACCTCAACTTTTTCCAATACGGCGTCACAGTGGAGTGGTGGCTCAAAAATGAGATGCCATATTCACCGAGAGAAATGGCAGAAAAAGTAGGGAGCTTTTAGAAAGAAACTTATAAGCTTAGGTTTAGTTGAACAAAAGCTTTAAAAGAATAAAATTATCCATCTCCTATTCTTAATTATAGTATCTTTTTTGTTTTGATTTGGTAATAAAGGGTAAATATTCTAAGAATCACCTAAAAATAGGAGGAGATCAAATGAGAAAAGCGAAACAAGCTGTTGTAGCTTCTGCCGTAGGTTTAGCTGTGTTAGCGACGCCATTAGCTCTACCGAATTTAGGAGGTTCTGCAGGCTCCGCAGAAGCTGCAGAAGTTGGAGGAGACGTAACAGTTGATCCCGTAGCCATAGGACAAGCGATTGCAGATGCGGCTAAAACAGCCGACAATCGAAGTGGGTTCGTTAAGGGAGCAATGGAAAAAGCATTCTTTGAATCAGGTCAACAATATAATGTAATAGTTATGAATTTGAGCCAAGGGTATAATTCAGATCAATTACAAGGTGTTCAATATTTTGATACCGTAGATTATGATGGTATTACGTATGGTGTCTGGGTATTTGAAGAAGGAACATTTATTAATGAAGGCGATGGAGGTTATGATAACTGGGCTTTCAGAGGATGGTTTGAACGAACAGGAGATGACGAAAAAACAGTCGATTTTCATAGACCTTAATTAAAAATAAAGATAAAGATAACAAGAGATTCCCATCAGGGAAGAGCGTATGAAGAGCCTTTACCGTCATGGTAAAGGCTCTTCTCATTTAATAAGTTTTCGTTTTAATTAAAGAAGAGGTGGAGTTAGTATAGTTTCATGGACACCACTTAATTAAGTCCTTACATTATAAAAAACAAGGCATCATTAAAAAGAAGTAAAATATAGTTAAGGAGTTTATTTAAAGCGTTAAGATTTTTTTAATTCTTCTTCCTGCTGACTTATATAAGCATTGCCCCACTTCTCTAAAGATTTTAGTATTGGAACAAAACTTTCTCCAAGATCTGTTAAATAATATAAAACCCTTTTAGGGTTATCGTTTGTTTCTTCCCTTTCAATCAATCCGTTTTTTTCCATATTCCTAAGCTGCAGTGTAAGGATGCGCTGGGTAATACCCGGTATTTCACGGCGCATTGCATTATAATACATGGGTGATTTTGATAACAAAGATAAAATAATACCTTTCCATTTACCACCCATAATATGCATCGTTAACTCAATTGGACAAGCATGTTTTACAGTTAACGTACAAGGACCGTATTGATCACTTTTAAAGTCTGACATTTTCTCACCTCAATGGCTAGTAACAAAATTGTGCCTTCTTGTTACGTCTATTTTTTCTTACTAAACTTATATTGTCAAATAAAACAAAAGAAGGTGCATCAATTGGAATTTGTCCAAATCTCTAGCCATATTTACAAACTTACTTACAAAACCATTGTGGGAATTCCAGTCAAAATCAATACATGGTACGTGCTAGATGGTGAGAATGTTCATATCATTGATACCGGAATGAAAGACTATGCACATACTCAGTTAAATATAGCAAAATCTTTAGGTATCCCCAAAAGTATCTTACTGACACATGGCCATTTAGATCACATTAATGGCGCCAAGTATTTAAGAGATAATTTAAATATTCCTATTTACGCACACGAAATTGAAACGCCTTTTATCAATGGCGAAAAGCCATATCCAAACAAGGCAGAAAAGGAAACAACAGGCGTGGAACATCAAGTTGAAAGTTTAAGTGACAACATCATTAAAAAGTTACCTTTAGATGTATATTTAACGCCCGGTCATACACCAGGACATGTGATATACCATCATAAAGATGACAATGTGCTGCTAACTGGAGACTTATTCTTTTCTAATGCTGAATCCTTACATCCACCGATTCGAAAGTTTACAGTTGATATGGGTGAAAATATTAATAGCGGGCGAATTATAGATGAAATTAAACCTTCTATTATTTCTTCATCACATGGCGAGGATGTCAAATATAACTGTGATTTATATCCTATTTATAAATTTATATATGAATAAGAGGGAGAAAAATGAAAATACAATTATTTCAAATGGAGATTATAGAAGGAGAAGTTAAGCAAAACGAAAACCGCATTGAGTCCTTATTTGAAGAAAAGCTTCATATAGATACTGAGATTGTTGTGATACCTGAAATGTGGAATACGGGTTATGATTTAAAAAATGTAGCAGAAAAAGCAGATATTGATTTAAAGAGAGCTTTTCCCTTTATTCAACGTTTAGCAATCAACCATCAAGTGAATATCATTGCAGGTTCAGTTTCAAATAAAAGAAATGAAAATATTTATAATACAGCCTTTGCTGTATCAAAAACGGGTAAGCTGCTCTATCAAAAGGATAAGATACATCTCGTGCCGATGTTGGATGAACATCATTATTTAACAGGGGGAGATGAAGTCCCAGATGTCTTTGAGATTAACAATATAAAAGCCAGTCAAATTATATGCTACGATTTACGTTTTCCAGAAATCACACGCTACCCAACGTCTCAAGGTGCAAAAGTCATATTCTACGTTGCACAATGGACTACCAGAAATATAAACCATTGGAGAACACTATTGAGGGCAAGAGCTATAGAAAATTGTGTTTATGTCATTGCATGTAACAGTGTAGGAAATGTAAATAATAAAAATCATGTTGGCAACACATACGCGGGGCATTCAATGATCATTGATCCAAATGGAAACATTGTAGAAGAGGGGGGAGATCAAGAAGAGATTATAACTGCGGAAATCCATATACAGAAAGTTACAGAACAACAAAAATACATCCCAATATTTGAAAGCCTGAGACCGGATGTTTATAAGCATGCAGAATAGAAATTTGTATATCATATCCAGCTTAAAAACAGAAAAAATGGGTTGCAAATGCCCAAGTTCTGAAAGCATTCTAATTGTATTTTGTTCCAAAATGTACTAACAGCAAATAAAAAGTAAATACGTGAAAAAAGAAAGCAATCTCATTCACAGGTATTAAAGTGAGGTTGCTTTCTGATCTATTAACAGATTAATCCGTTAATAGATCATCCTCTCAATTTTGAGTGTTATCAGAATATCTTATGAAAGTTTACTAAAAAAAGAGGCAATTTCACCTGGAAATACTATATTTTTTAAAATTAACATATGTATAAAAGGTGCACTTCTTATACATTAGTTTCTCATCCACCTACTGAGAAAACGTTGATCAGTCAACAATGTATAAAAAGCTGCATACTCCGGAAAAAGGGCCCTTGGCAGTCCCCGTCCTTCATCAAGGGTTCTTTTTTATGATGTTTTCTGAAAGAGTGATTATGTTAACAGATTATGTATGAATTATATATACGTCTTTATAAGGATTTTAATATATAATTAAGGTTAAAAAAGAATTATTTTAGGAAGAGGAAAATGTGTGAAACGTAATCGATTGTTGCTTTTATCGTTAATTAGTAGTTTGTTAGTTATTTTAGTGTCATTGTTCCAGTGGGATCTGATTGATATTATAACAGAATTTTTAATGTTACCTATTTGGTTATTTGTATATGCTTTCTTTATCATAATGACTATATGGACATTGATTCATCTTTTAAAAAATAGAAAGTGGCAGCCGTTTGTTATTCAGCTCATTACTATCTTATTATGGTTTTTCTTTCCATTCAATCAAATCAACTTAGATCTCAACTTTAGAATCCATCAAGATAAGAGAGAAGAGGTTGCAACTAAAATAGAAAATGGTGTTATTAAACCTAATGTACCTAATAGTCCATCACTTATTCAATTACCTAAAGAGTATACTCAATTGTCTAAAGGTGGGGGCGACATCGTAGTAGAAACAAAAGGAAAGGCTAAATCAATTCTTTTCTTTACATACCGTGGGATGATAGACAATTTTTCGGGATTTGTATATAACCCAAACGATAATAAACCTTCAAAAAGCGATTTTAACGGGGATTTTAAACAAATAAAAAAAGTACATAAAAACTGGTATTATGTATCTTCTTATTAAAAAAACCTACTGTTTTGATAGCAGGTCCTTCTTGTTACTTATTTCTTTTTTAACCTTTTAACAACTTTAAAAGCTAGGAATCCTATTAAACCAATAATTATTAAGAATAATAGCAATCCTGTTGGACTAAATGTACTCATAATACCATCCTTATGATTTCTATAATTTACAATGTTATCATATTTAAATGGTTTGCACATTTCTCCTCCAGGATTTTTCACCCCTATAGCAGAAGCCCAATTTCATTCTTTCTTCTTTTTTTAGTGACCAGGACTCTTATACTAGTTCAACCTTAGTTTTTATTTTTGGTTTGTAAATATTCTTTTTGAAACATACACATTCTTATAGCGTTATGATAGCTTCCATCAACAAAAAATTCATCTTTTAACTCGCCTTCAATAGAAAAACCAACCTTCTTATAGATATGAATTGCTTTTTCATTTTCCTTGTCTACAATTAAGTAAAGTTTATGCATATTCAATACCGAAAAGGCATAATTCATTGCTAGGTTTGTGGCAACCATGGCGTAACCATGACCTTGATACGTAGGGTCAATGATAATTTGAAACTCTGCTCTACGATGAATATAATCAATTTCGACTAATTCCACTAATCCAAGCATATCCCCGTCCTTTTCAAGTATGAAACGACGCTCACCTTGATCGTGAATATGTTTATCATATAAGTCCTGTAGCTCTACAAAAGCTTCATAAGGCTCTTCAAACCAATAAGACATAATGTTTGCATCATTATTGAGTTCATGGACAAATTTTAAATCTTCTCTTTCCAAAGGTCGTAACTTAAGTTCCTTATTCATTTCTCAAACCTCCACATTCTAGCATTACTTTAGCACTTTCCGTTTTAAATGTAAAAATTGTTGTAGTTTTAAAAAATAATAAGACATAGTGCGATTATTTACATCCTTATTAAAAGAACTATAGTACAATTTAAAAATCTTGCAAGTGAAATTCATTAACTTTAAGGAGGATCTTATGAAAAAAGCAGTTGGTATTCTTCTTATTTTACTGTGTTGTATAAATCAAAGGGTTGAGGCAGCTAATCAACCTTCAGCAGCTCCTATAATACATCATGAAATTTATGTTTCTCCTACAGGGGATGACAAAAACCTAGGTACTAAAAGCAAACCTTTTAGAACATTAAGAAAGGCAAGTGAAGCAGCTCAGCCCGGAACTACCGTTTACATCAGAGGCGGTATCTACTATGAACAATTAATTATTAGCCGTTCAGGTACTAAACAAAAGCCTATTATCTTCAGGAACTATAAAAGTGAAAAGCCTCTTATTAGTGGAGAAAAAATAAAAAGCCGTTCTACAGATGGAGGGCTAGTTAGCATAAAAAATAAGAGCTACATAACAATTCAAGGTTTGAATATAGGTCATTCTTCTACTTCTAAGGAACAAAATACACCATGTGGTATTTTAGTAGAAGGAAGTGGAAAGAACCTTCGAATTATTAATAATCATATTTTCGATATTAAGACTGCACATAAAAATGGAAACGCTCATGGAATAGCTTTTTATGGATCCAAAGCGCCGCGTTCATTAGAAAACATTAAAATATCGCGAAACCTACTTGAAAACCTGACCTTAGGTTTTAGTGAAGCGCTAACTCTAAATGGGAATGTTAAAGATTTTATCGTCAATGCCAATACAATTCGAAACGTTGATAATATTGGGATTGACGTAATTGGCTTTGAAAAAGTAGCTCCTATTGAGAAATATGACCGAGCCCGTGAAGGACTCATTAGTGAAAACCATATTTACAACGTCAGCAGTTATTCAAACCCTGCTTACAAATATGAATACTCCGCTGGCGGAATCTACGTAGACGGAGGAAAAGATGTTATTATTGAGCATAACGTTTCAAGTCATAACGATCTAGGAATAGAAATCGCAAGTGAACACTATGGTAAACAAACTAGCAATGTTCAAGTTATACGGAATATGATTTATAAGAATCGTTTTACAGGAATTTCCATTGGAGGCTATGATAAAAAACGTGGAGGGACGATAAATACTCTTATTGAACATAATATTTTATATGGAAATGATACGATGAACATGGATGGTGGCCAATTACTGATGCAATATCATGCAACTCATAACACTATCAACAATAATGTTATGGTTTCAGTAAAATCTAATTTGCTTCTGGCCAATCTTCATTACTCAAATAAATATAATCAACTTAATCATAATGTGTACCTAAATAAAAGTAGAGATAAAGCGAATCGATGGATATGGAAGGGGGCAGAAATAGAAAGTTCTACTATCGTATCACCTAGGCTTTTTTAATAAGAATTTCTTTTTAGAAGATATTCTTTATTTAGTTACTCGCTGGGATTCTATTTGAGGCCGAAAAATTATTCACTTCACTATCTGCTGATTATACTTTTTATTTCATTGAAACAAAGAGAAAGGTGCGTTCGTTGTAAATATACCAATGGATTGCAAGAAGATTCATGCTGTTTCTCTATATGAGTAGTGTTTATTTAGGTACAAATCAATAGTCTTGACATAAAAACCCCCCAATCATTAGAGTTTTTTTATCTAATAATGGGGGGGCAGTTCAAGCCGTGGGAAAGGTGTTTTATGCTTTTATTGGTTTTCTTTTTCGCTATCGTTATCGTTATTAACATTATCACTATATTTGAAATCAATAATTCTTTTTCTAATTTCTTCTCTAATTTCAGGGTTTTCTTTTAAGAAAATCTTAGCGTTTTCTCGTCCCTGTCCTAAACGCTCCTCATTATATGAAAACCAAGATCCAGACTTTTGAACAATGTCTACTTCAGAGCCGATATCTAAGATTTCTCCTTCTTTTGAGATACCTTCTCCATACATAATATCTACTTCAGCAATGCGGAAAGGAGGTGCCATTTTATTTTTGACTACTTTAATTCTTGTTTTATTACCAACTATGTCATTTCCGAGTTTTAGTTGTTCAGCGCGGCGAACCTCCAGACGAACGGAAGAATAGAATTTTAGTGCTCTTCCACCTGGCGTTGTTTCCGGATTTCCAAACATAACGCCTACTTTCTCCCTGATTTGGTTGATGAAGATGGCAATGGTTTTAGACTTATTGATTGCTCCAGATAGTTTACGAAGAGCTTGAGACATCAAACGAGCTTGTAAACCTACGTGAGAATCTCCCATTTCTCCTTCAATTTCTTTTTGTGGAACTAATGCTGCTACTGAGTCAACAACAATAATATCTACAGCACCACTTCTAACTAATGCTTCAGCAATTTCAAGTGCCTGTTCACCAGTATCTGGTTGAGATAACAGTAACTCATCAATATCTACACCTAGTTTTCTTGCATAAACCGGATCAAGTGCGTGTTCAGCATCAATAAAGGCAGCTCGACCTCCATTTTTTTGTACTTCTGCAATTGCGTGTAAGGAAACGGTTGTTTTACCTGAACTTTCGGGCCCGTAAACTTCCATAATTCTTCCCTTGGGATAACCATTAATTCCAAGAGCTATATCTAAAGCTAATGAGCCTGAGCTAGATGCCTCAACTTTTGTATGTGTGCCTTCTCCCATTTTAATAATTGATCCTGTACCGAATTGTTTTTCAATTTGTTTTAGAGCCATATCTAGTGCTGCTTTTTTATCATTCATAATTTGAAACCTCCGATTGTTATTACGTTTACAATAAACGCCAAGGTATTTCGATAAATAATAAGAGTTGGCTCAAATGTTTTTGCTCCGTGCGAGAAAATTTTGTGTTTAACTGTCTTAGTTTGTTCCGGTGTTCCTTTATTCATCTCTAAACCCTTAGCATCGAACAAATGTTCCTGTTGTGTAATCATACAATAAACGCATCTAATTGTAAAGGCGAAAGTTTTTCTACAAACTAGCTAAAAGAATATCTTATATTTATAAAAAGTAAGTTTATACTTTTACTTTTATATAAGTTAAATTAAATAAGTAACAATAAGTAACAATAAGTGACGCTTTTTATAGAAGTAGAATCGATTACAATCTGCATTTTTAAATTTGTATGTATATGAATCTACAAATCTGGTTAGACTAATAACGTATTCCTCATATTCCCAGTTACTATAAAACAGATTTCAGGAAGAAATAAAGCAGTCTACACAAATAGACTGCTTCTTGATTAATTATTTACCTGTTTCAGCAAAACGCTGAATACGTTCAGCGATTTCATCACGTACACGCTGGAAAAACGCCCATTTTTCTTCTTCTGTTCCTTCAGCTTTTGCTGGGTCATCAAATCCCCAGTGTTCACGCTTCACATGGGGAGGCGTTACTGGGCAGTGATCTGCTGCATGGCCACATAATGTAACGACCAAATCTGCATTATTTAAAATTTCAGGATCAATGACATCAGATGTTTGATTTGAAATATCAACACCAGCTTCTTTCATTGCTTTTACAGCATTGGGATTTAATCCATGAGCTTCTAATCCTGCACTGCGTACATCCCATTCATCGTTATTTAGATATTTTTTTGCCCATCCTTCAGCCATTTGGCTACGGCAAGAGTTACCTGTACATAAGAAATAAAGTGTTTTTTTAGACATGTGTAAAATCTCCTTTATAATATGTTAAGAAATAATTGATAACCAAATATATAAACCAACAAGCGTAATAAACAATGTTGGGATGGTTAAGATGATACCTGTTTTAAAATAGGTTCCCCAAGAAATCTTAACTCCTTTTGTCGAAAGAACGTGGAGCCATAAGAGAGTGGCTAGAGAGCCAATAGGTGTAATTTTTGGTCCTAAGTCCGAACCAATGACATTTGCATAAATCAAGGCTTCTTTAATTGTACCTGTTGCAGAAGTTGCATCAATGGCCAAAGCATCAATCATCACGGTTGGCATGTTGTTCATAATCGATGAAAGAATGGCTGCAATGAATCCCATGCCAATAGTTGCTGCAAACAATCCATGGTCAGCCGCTGTTTGAATAAGGCTTGCTAATACTTCAGTTAGCCCTACATTACGTAATCCGTAGACAACCACATACATACCAATGGAAAAGAAAACAATTGCCCATGGAGCTCCTGCTAACACTTTTTTAGTGTGAACAGCGGGACTCTTTCTCGCTATTCCTAAGAATAAAATTGCAATAATTCCTGAAATAATTGAAACGGGAACATCGAAAAACTCACCAATAAAGTAACCAAGAACTAAAATGAATAAAACGATTCCTGATAAACGGAACATTTTTTCATCTTTAATAGCCTCAACCGGTTTCTGTAAGTCATCTAAGTTGTATTTCTTAGGAATGCTTTTACGAAAGTACAAATATAAGACAACAATACTTGCCAAAAGTGAGAACAGATCTGGCACAATCATACGTGATGCAAATTCAGAAAAGCGAATACCAAAGAAATCAGCTGATACAATGTTGACCAAGTTACTTACTACAAGAGGTAACGATGTTGTATCTGCAATGAATCCACTGGCGATAATAAAAGGAAAGACCATTTTATCTTCAAATTTTAGTGCTCGTACCATGGCAAGTACAATAGGTGTTAGAATTAAGGCTGCTCCATCATTTGCGAATAATGCGGCTACTACAGCTCCAAGTAGGGATACATACACAAACATGCGAACGCCATTTCCTCCTGCAGCTCGTGCCATATGTAAAGCTGCCCACTCAAAAAATCCAATTTCATCTAAAATTAAGGAAATAATAATAACTGCAATAAACGTTAATGTTGCATTCCATACAATTTGAGTTACATTTAGCACGTCATGGAAATCAACCACACCCGCTAAAAGAGCTAATACTGCGCCTCCGCATGCTGACCAGCCAATAGACAAGTTCTTCGGCTGCCAAATGACAAAAATCAATGTCACTAAGAAAATGAGGGAAGCTACTATAACTGATACCACTTTACAAACCTCCTACTATTAGCAACAACTAATACGTAATCCTTGCTTTTCTAGTTCTTTTAATCGTTCATCTTCGCTTGGCAAAGAATCGAGTATATCAAGGACAAACTGATAATAGCTGTTTTCTTTATTTAAGGAATAGAAGATCCAATGTCCTTTTCGTCTTTCACTTACAAGTTCGATATCTCTTAATTTACGTAAGTGTTGGCTAATAGCCGGTTGACTTGCTTTATAAATTTCAACTAGCTCACAAACACAGCACTCGTTATTTTGGAGCAGCTTCATCATTGACAATCTCGTCTTATCTCCAAGCAGCTTCAGTATCTGTACTGCTTTTTCCACTTCTACCTGCGCTTTTACATCCATTATGACTCGCCTCCTTATTTTCAAATATAATTATATAAGTATTTTATTATATATTCAACGAAAATATACATTTTAAATATTAATCAAAAAAAGTTGATGAATACCTTGATTTATCTAAATTTTCCAGATATGATGAATACATCAAAAAAAATTGATTTATAAAAGTGAGGATGAAAGCAGTGAGAGTCAACAACTCTGGAAACTTATCAGTTACGTACTTTCGAGCCTATTTTCATTTAGTTATGAACACTCAAGGGATGAACCATAAGGAAGCACAAAACCTAATCTTTCAGCGTTTTTTTCATCAAGATCCTATGCTAAGAGGGGAAACTACATATAGTAACTTTAAAAAAGCTGCCGAAAGCTTTGAACTTTAAATCAAAAAAAATTGATGAAGGGGAATGACAATGGAAAAAGTTAATGAAGAAAAGCACCCATTTAAACAGTACGAACAAAAATTTAAAGCTCTTGCTGATCAAAAGAGATTAGAAATTATGTATGAGCTCTGTCAGCGAGGACAGACATGCGTATGTGATCTAACTGAATGCTTTGGAATGTCTCAATCTAAACTTTCCTATCATTTAAAGATTTTATTAGAAGCAAACCTCATCACAAAAGAAACGAAAGGGACATGGAGCTATTATGATTTAAATGATAAAGAGGTAAATCACCTGTTATCTGAGGAGCTTTGCTGCTTGTTTAGAAAAGATACAAGGAAAAGCGGCTCATGCTCGTAATTTAATACATTCAAAATAATATTGTTTATCATGCGAAGGAGGAAGTGTAAATGAAATATGTTCACGTAGGAATTAATGTAACAAATCTAGAGGCGTCCATTGCGTTTTATCAAAAGGTATTTGGCGTTCATCCTGTGAAAACGAAAGTAGATTATGCTAAATTCTTATTAGATGAGCCAAGATTAAATTTCACTTTAAATGTACAGGACGAAGTAAAGGGTAATCAAGTGAATCATTTCGGCTTCCAAGTAGAAACTCCCCAAGAAATCCATTCCCATAAATCACGATTAGAAAAAGAAGGCTTCTTTGCCCGTCAAGAAATGGATACAACTTGCTGCTATGCTGTACAAGATAAGTTTTGGATAACAGATCCTGACGGGAATGAATGGGAATTCTTTTATACGAAATCTGATAGTGAGGTTCATAAGGGTGAGGATAGCGTTGGGCCAAATGAAAAGCTACCTGTAAATAATGCTTGTTGTTGATTCTCCATTTAAAAATACAGATCTTATTAGAGAGGATTACAAATTTGATTCTTGAACAAATTGTCCAAGATGCTCCAACACGTCAACCTATATGATAGATAATTCTTGTAGTAGAAAAACTCTCTACGGAAATAGAGAGTTTTTTTACTTTTGAAGTGAATGTCATCTACAACTTTAGTTAACATAAAACCGATTTTAGATAACCAAAAGGAATATAAAATTAATAAGTCTTTATCTATTTGCTAAATAAAGACTCGTATGTCGTAACAACCTATTACAAATCAATGAACTTTTTTATTAATTAAAAGGTGTAAGATTACATGTGATGCTAATAAAACCCTCGCCACAAATATAGATGTGACAAGGGTTTTATTTTTTAGCCAATTAAATTTTTTTAATGATATATTAGACCACACTGTGGCATATAAAACATCATTAGCTTTCATAATCACTTTTAAGAAGTAATTCTTTGGGAATTTCTGTACCACGTGAGCCTCGAATATCTGTTTCCTTCATTTCTGTTGGGTAGAACACGATGAAGTTTTCAAGATTCATCGAAGCTAGCTTTTTAGGTAATGTTTCTAATTCCGGGTGCCATGCCACAGTACCTTTTCTAGCACTTAATAAAATCACAAGATCAGTTGACTTAATATCATTCAAACCATTTTTGTAAACGGAATTCCAGCAATCAATGGATTGGAACTCGACTTCGACATTAGGGTGTACCTGTTCCGAAGCTTTTCTATAAGCTTCTAAGTCATCACGAATGACAAGACCTTGAATTGTCGCATTGAGTTGGGATACAATATCTTTAATAATTGCAATTGAATCTTCAAATCCTGGCTTGTGTACGATATTATTTGGCAGAATAAGAATCACTCGTTCCATCGTATTCAACGGATGCTTAATTGTTGTAATGAGTGAGCGTTGATAGGTATGTTCAAGGAAATTATCAATAACTCTACCAAAGACCTTTTGGCTTTCTTTCACTGAACCATCCCATCCTACGATAATTGTTGTGATTCGTTCTTCTGTAGCAGCACGTTCAATACCCCATCCAATATTATGATCTACGCGTGTCAATAACCTAACGGGAACATCTGCTCCTGATGCATACGTGAGAGCGTGTCCAAGCATTCTTTCAGCTTGTGCTACTTCATGATCCGCTTGCTTTAAATCCTTTTGAATAACTGTTAGGGGATAAATCGGTTCTTCTGTTTTTTTCGCCTTCTTAAGAACAAATCCTAAATCAAGTAAAGATTCTATTGTGTCTGAATTCGTAATGGTTATTAATATACGTTCTGGAAGTGTATCATCCAGTGATTCTTTATCTTGTGCAACAGCTAGTTTTCTTCCATATTTTTCACACAAGTAAGGGCCAAGAATACACGTAACTAATATAACAATAATTACAGCATTGATGATCTGTTGGTCAAATAATCCAAATTCATATCCAACAAGTGTGATGGCTAGTGTTGCTGCTGCATGAGTAGTGGAAAGACCAAATATAACGTTACGTTCAGTCTTGGAATAACCATATACTTTACTGGTAACCCAACTGGCAAGTAGTTTGCTTCCAATTGCTACAATGGTAATTAATGCGATGGTTAACAATGTTTTGGGACTGGATATAAGAACGCCAAGATCCATCAACATACCTACAGATAACAAGAAAAATGGAATAAATAAGGCATTTGCCGTAAAACGAATTCGATTCATTAACGGACCATGGTCATAAATGTACCGATTTAAAGCCAGACCAGCCAAGAATGCGCCGATAATTGGTTCTAATCCAACAAATAAAGAGATTGCTCCTGCAACAAATAAAATGGCTAGAACAAAATTAAATTCTGTTGTTCCTTCATTATTAGAACGTTTAAAGAACCACTTTGTCAGGTAAGGAGTTAAGAATAGAACAACTACCGCAAAAAGAGCCGTTGCAACAATCAAGTATACAAAAAATCCAACTGTTAAATGACCTTCAGACGCCCCTGTTATGACGGCAAGAAAAAGTAATGCCAAGCTATCGGTTAATAATGTACCGCCAACTGCTGTGGTGACAGCTTGGTTTTTCGCCACGCCTAGCCGGCTAATGGCAGGATATCCTAAAAGGGTATGGGTAGAGAAAATACTACCGAATAGAATGGCTGAAAGCATGCTGAGATGAAGCCATAACCCTATGAGTACTCCAAGAACTAATGGAATTAAAAACGAGAGCATTCCAAACAAAATGCTGCGATTTCGGTATTTTTTGAAACCATCAAGATCCAACTCAAGCCCTGCTATGAACATGATAAACAGCAATCCAACTGTTCCAAGCAATTGAATAGTCGAATCTCGTTCTAATATTTCTAGCCCATTTGGTCCAACGATAATACCTGCAATAATGGGACCAATAATAGCAGGTATTCTTAATTTCCCCATGAGTATAGGGAACAATAAAAAAATTAATACAGCAAAACCAAATATAAGAACTGGTTCCTTAAGAGGGAAGTGCATAGATATTTCGACCTCACTTTCTACTTCCTCACTTTATCATGAGCTTTTTCAGAAACACCAATAGTAATATATATAATTTAAAAGTTCTAGTCTTAAAACTTATTTTATAAACATTTCTTTTTCTCCTTAACTTCTCCTAGAAGTATAATTTTATTTATAAAATTCAATGTCTTGAGCAAACTATTTGGGACGCTGGGAAGTGTCTATTTGGAAATTTTCATTCTGTTTTCGAGTTGACGACATGCATTCATTGCAAAAAAAGCCACTGATATAGGACAGTTGCTTTTTTCTTCTTAAAATGTAAATACTATATATTTTTAGTTAACATAAAACACGATATAGGAACCAAAAAAGCCATGAATATGTAGATTGTTGGCCATACTTTTAATAACTTCACCCATTGTAAAAGGGGGAAATAAAAAAGTTATGATCTGTCATAATGTATTGATGTAATTGCTGCAGAGTAGTATCCAAAGTACAAGATAAAGAATCAGCAGCAGATGCACAAACTGAAACCATACCTTCCTCCTTAACAAAATTATCGGCAGTTGATTCAAATTCTTCTAGTAAAAGAACATCTGGTTTCTCTGAAGCCCATTCTACGTGAGCCCATGTTTTTATCATTGTATTTTTCATTTTCAACATAGACAAATCTTCTTGAAAATGACTAAGAATAGTTTTGGTGTAAAAATCACCATTTGCCAAGTAATAATCAAAATTATTAATTAAACGAATAGATTCTTTTTGTTTATGATTAAACTTTTTATCAATATTAGCTTTTATTAGAGGAAGTGCCCTCATATTCTCAATTATCAATATACGTTGTTTACTCTCTAATCCATTCTTAATAAAACTCATTAAATTATTTATGTAAAATTGTTTATCTTCAAAACGGTAAAAGACATGACCTATATCAAATTTTTTAGAATTAGATATAGGATTAACTGTTTTCATAGTTCACCTCAGAGTGATTTTAGCAAAAAAATTTAAAAACCTATAGAATAATAAGATATTCTTATTTGTGTTAATTTTACATATTCCGATGTTGAACGTCCTTTAATATATTGAGTAAACTATTCAAGTTGCCGTAGAGCATCAGCTTAACGTCTATTTTTATGATGTGTATAACATACAAGATTTCTATTTATTGGATTAATCATATCATAGCAGACGAATTCGACTTTGATTTTTTACCCTTTGTAACAAATTTGTATAATAAGTACTAAAGATGATAATAGAGAATTTTATACTAAGAAATTAACGAAAAAATAAGTATTTTGACACGTGGTGGTATAATTAATATAAAAACTAAATAATAGCCTCAGCAGGCTTTTCGGAGGAAAAGATGGAAGATGAAATAGGATTTTTAGGGGATAAAATCTTAGAATATAGATTTAAAATCGCTAATGAGGTACATGAGAGTAGAATTAGTGGTATTACAGAAGAAGAAAAGAAGAAATTGGCTCCTTTTGAAGTTGAACTTATTAATATTCGTGCTCACTTTATAAGTCTATTTGGTGAAGTTCTTAGGGATCATCTAGATGAAGAAACAGCACTCCAAAAATTTACACAATGGGGAAAAGAAACAGGAGAAATGTTTTTCAATTTGAAGGTTTCATTGGATGAAGCGTTAAAAGATACAAAGTATTATCGAACTTTCTTATGGGAGACACTAAAGGAAGTAATAAAGAAAGATAAGATGTCAATAGATACTGTATTTGAAGTAGGCGGAATTATTGATCCTCTTCTCGATCATGCAGCTTATTCCTTTAGTTTAAGTTATGTGCATTTCTATCAATTAACTCTTGAACGTGCGCAAAGTACATTTCTTGAATTATCGGTTCCTGTGGTACCTTTAGCCAAAGAAATCGCTGTGTTACCTCTTATTGGAAATATAGATACGGAAAGAGCCAATTATCTAATGGAAGAAACGTTGAAATCAGCAAACAGACTGCAGCTTCAACGTTTAATAGTAGATTTGTCGGGTGTTTATATTATAGATACCATGGTAGCAGATCAAATTTTTAAAGTGATAGACTCTTTAAGATTTCTCGGTGTAGAAACAATTTTGACAGGAATTCGTCCGGAAGTTGCACAGACCATTGTAAGTAGAGGTATTGATTTTAGTAGCTTGACTATAAAATCAAGTTTACAAAAGGCGATAGAAGATCTACTTATTCGTGTCAAAAACAATAAATAGAGAAAGCAAGAGATAAAATGACTAACTAAACGTATTCATGAATAAGAAGATGAGGAAGTGACAATTATTGAAAGGGATTATAGGCGTTGCTAGATACTTAAATGATAACGCAGAAATGTTAGCAAATGAAATTGTTCAAAAAATTTCTCAAAGCCCTAACTTTGAGGCTCTAAAGGAGGAACTTGAACAAGCAATTATCGTCTATACTGAATTTATTAGGTTTTTAGGGAAAAGTCTCCATAGCAGTGAAAACAACGTACCTGAAGGACTTGTTGAATGGAGTAAGACCAATGGTAAGCGTACAGCATCTCAAGGGGAGAGAGTCTCTATTATTATTACACGCTATCCTCCTACGCGCCTAGTCTTCATCGATTACCTTACTAAAATAAGTATAGAGCATGGACTTTCTTCAGAAGAATTTGTATTTATTAATAAACGATTTAACTATTTGCTCGATATAAGTATTAATGAAACGATTGTAGTATTTGAACAAGTGAAAGATAAAATTATTCAAAAGGCGCAACAAGAAGTATTGAAATTATCTGTTCCTGTGGTCCCCATTCAAGATAAAACCGCTGTTCTCCCACTAATTGGCTCTATTGATTCAGAAAGAGCTGAATATATCTTAGAGAATGTTATCTTGAAAATTATTGAAATGAAGGTAGAGTATCTAATTGTTGATTTTTCAGGTATTTTAAATATAGACAGTATAGCTGAACGTTACCTCTTTGATATTTACAGTGTTCTTCGCTTACAAGGTATTGAGGTAGTGATGACAGGTATACGACCTGAACTTGCCCAAACAGTTGTTAGAAATGGCATTGACTTCTCCTCTATTAAAACTTATGCAACTGTTAAACAAGCAATAGCAACTCAAGAAAGCTAGGGGATTAAAGTTCCTAGCTTTCTTGAGTTAAGTTGATTTAAGATATATATCATATAAGAGATTAGTTACCATAATGTAAATTATCAGAGATCATGTGTCAATATGTGTCGAAAGGGTAATGTAAAAGATATAACATCAGGAGGGAAGGAGATGCTCGATAACTATGAACGTTTCCTATTGTATAGGGAAATTAAATGTTTAATTGCGGATTATGATAAGTGTAGGCTTCTACCTACTAAGAACGAGTTATACAATCAGATAGTATTTTTAAAAAAAGTACTTAAATATGGATATGAAAAAAGAATATCTAGATAGTAGAAGTTATATATTTGTTTAGAAAAACAATTGATCTTTAAATCGGATTGTTTTTCTCTTTTTTATATAAAAGAATAGGTTCTTATCACTTAAACGAAATAAAAAGGAGACAATGACAGATCATTGCTAATATGCATAGTAGCGATGATATCTTAGTGATCTCTAGTTAACATAAAACGAATTATACGACCCATAGAAACAAATAAATTTATGATATATGGATTATTTTTATTTAGGAAATTCATATGGTGAATAGGACTAGCACTTAGTAACTATTTAAAGAAATCTGTGTGAAATTTTCTACTTAACTGAGAGAAAAGCCTCCAAATAAGAAAAAAATCCCACGATTAATTCGTCTCATTTAGGGGTAAAGTCAACTAAATCTTTTAACAAGGAGACGATTCTTAATGGAAATACTATGGATGCTAATTGTTGGAGGGATTATCGGTTGGCTTGCTAGTTTAATTACAGGCCGAGATGTCCCTGGAGGAATTATCGGTAATATTATTGCTGGTTTTATTGGTGCCTGGTTAGGTGGACTTATCTTAGGTAATTGGGGACCAGTCGTAGGTGGATTTGCAATTATCCCAGCTATTATTGGATCGATTATTTTAGTGTTAATTGTAAGCTTTATTATGCGCAAAATGGGTCAAAACAATAATCATGGTCATCATGCATGAGAAAGAGATAAAATGTAAATTGGAGTGACTAGTAATACTACTCTAATATTATCTGACTTTATTGAAGAGAAGCAATTCAAATTAAATTCTTACCTTATTTATTTGCTCAGTATAATTGATATACATGTTAAAAATGAGACGAGAGTTTGATAAAAAAACAATTGCTTTGCAATAAAAGAACGGAAAAAATACAAAAATTGAATCAGAATTTCTTATAAGCGACCTTATAATTCTAATTGAAATTAATGAGGTCGCTTATTATTGGTGTAAATCTTTAAAAACTATGAGTCGGTATATTTCCCTACAATCAATGTTAATGATTAATAAATCCATGATAATATTTGTTTATGTACATTATTTATCGTGATAAATAGTGAAAAATGACGTTCCCTTTTTATAGTTTGTTATAATGAAAGTATGTATGATACGGGGAGGGTAGAGAATTTGAGTATGATACTTATTAAAAACAGCGAAGAAGTAATAAGAGAAGCAAAACATCAACTTCATACAACCATGGATGATTATCAAACCAAAATTATCTCTATTTTTGATAAACACCATATTCTAATGAATCAACGAATTAGATTAATGATTCTGCTGTCGGATATAAAGGAGCAGGCTGTATTAATTGGAAAACATGCTGCAGTCAAAGGGAGACTAGAGTATGAAGGGCAGGATCAATTAATTACAGAAGTTATAGATGAAGTTCCTTTCCAGTACAGTAAAGAAACAGTAACCGATTTGGAAGATAACATACAAATCAGTAAAAAGGGGATTGAAGATATAGCAAAAGAGTGTGGGTTAGATACTGAAAAAATAGTTAACCTAAAAGCTCTTTTACTTAATTTAAAGGTATCTAGTTACATAAATGGACACTATGAAATGTATGTAAAAGATAACACTTTATCTGGCAAAAGATCTTAGAACGTTAGGATAATACGAATAAAGTGTTAAATATACGTAAAACTAATTAAGACGTCATGAGGCATTAGTACTTAAACATAAAATACGTGTAACAGAAAAACTACTGTACGGGAGCAGTGGTTTTTCTGTTTTTAAGCTTTATATGATATACATGTTTAGTTAAGTCGGGTAAGTTAGGGGCATCACTGCCCCTGCCTCCCCTAAGAACCGTGCGAGTCCCTTTCAACACGCATCGGCTCAAGCCTCCCATTGCAGGTCCATTTGATGTCGTATCTTCTTTAGGCACCATAATGGATTTTATCAGAAATCACATGCAAAAAAGCCCTTTTATTAAGGCTTTTTTGTTGTTTTCTCACTTTTATCAAAGATACTATTTTGAAGCTAGATTTTCTCTATCTACAGCTTCGGGTGGGATTTCCATCCATTCATTCTCTATCAGAATATTTGATGCATCCTTAACAAAATTTGCTATATTCATTAATGACTTTCCATATAGTAACGCTAAATCATGTCTTCCATTTACAGCTAGTGAATTCCCAAATGCTCGTATTTTCATGGAAAACATATCGACCTTATGAAACAGCATTAATTTATCAGAAAAAGGTGCAAAAGTTGAAGTGGTGACTAAATGATCAATAAATCCTGGAGCTGGTAAGCTCTCATAGTGAAGTTTTTCCATGTAACGTTCAACTGCTTTATTTGTAATGTCTTTCCCTTTTATAAATATGTCTCTAACCTTTTCCCTTTTGGCAACTTGACTAAAGGCCATGATTAAGGCTTTGCTTGTTACGTTATTTTCAATATTATCGTATAAATGAGCTATTTCTAATGCGTGTAGAGGACGAACGTCTCCAACAAAACCACTCAAATAATCAGTGTCGGCAATTCTTACTTGTTCTGGAGCTGGAATAATAGGTGGTTCAATAATAAGGCTTTTATCCATTAAAATTGTTTTAATTTCTTCCACTAATTCCATTGTCGAGTTCATACAATAAGTTAAGAAATTGCGTACATCTTCTCTATACATCAAAGGTATAGCAATGCTATAAATGCTAAGTCCTGCTTTTGCTGCATATTTTAAGTAATGTACATAGAACTCGTCTGCAAATAATCTTGGAGCACCTAGATTAACGTCATCCTCCGTAAAACCATGTGGAAGAGGTATGTTTTCTTTGATAAAGATTTCCTTTACACTCCTTTGAAATTCTTCAGTTAATCTTTTCGCATGTTCTACTAGTTTTTTTATGTCTTGATCTTCAACATGTTGTAGAAAATAATTTAAAATACAATTAGACATGCTGTTCCCCATATAGGTTGCCCAAAGTTTTCCCATTTCTGGTGCTGTCAATTTTCCATTGAAATTTGACTTTTTTGAGCCTATTTTAGTTGGTTTAATTGTTCTCATGTATAATCTCCTAAGCTTATTTTTTCTTAGAGTTGCCTTTTATATCATTTTTATTCTTTGTAGTCTTTAAACATTATATTGCTACTTTATCCAAGCCTATTAAGTAAATTATAACCTTTGTTATTTGTATAAGAACAAGGTTCACTCCTCAAGGCTTCATTAGCTTTTTCTATCTTTTTTCATAAAGTTTATTTCTTTAAATAAACTACTTAAGACGGATTGAATCATCACTTTACGACTACCTTTCAATAAACAAAAAAAACCACTGAATAGGCCCAGCGTTTTTTCTGTCCTTAAGCTGTATATCGTATACATGTTTAGTTAACATAATCACTCTTTCGTACAGCAAAAGCCATTATTTCTGGAATAGAGGTCATGCATATGATGAAAAAGAAACAGGTTTATCAGGAGGTGAAGTCTGTCGAAAATCCAGTCAGATTCATTCATCCACTATTTGGAATAACTTTATAAGATTGAACACCAACAGGACAGTTATACCTCTTAGAAAAAAATGAAATTATTGCACCAGAACCCTTTTTTCTGTTGTTGAATGTTTTTTCCTTAGAGTAACAATTCATTGAAATGACTTTTATAAATAGTAATGGCCTTACCAGTTATATAAGCTAAATCATCTTGATAATAACTGAATAACTCTCCAGCTTTTTCAGAGGATTGGAAAGCATATAACTGTTTTTTACTTAATCTTTGACTCGAATAAGGAGCTAGACCACAATGGGCTGAACCCGTTACAAAATTTTCTTCTATTCCAATTCTAGGAGCAAAATAACGAGGAATAAAATCATACTTAGTTGCAGGACTGGTTACGACTAAATCCGTAATAGGCAGAGTAGCAAAGAGGTTTAAATTAGGAACAAGTCCTTTCAATAATTCTTCATTTGCTACTTCTATAAGGTATCGATCACTATTTTTGGCAACCTTTAAGAGAGGTGCATTTACTAATTCTTGGATAGTAGATGTAATAGGTACATCAGTAGAGAAAGCTAATTGAACCCTTTTTCCACTAAGGTGAGCAAATTCATCTTCACCGGATTCTTATTTTTTACCGAAAGTAGAAGGTGAAATTTTGATGAATCGAAATCCAGATAGCGGTGCTTCTCCCTTTAGATTGGCGTCTGATGGTATAGCGATTTCTCCCGATGGAAAGATTTTATTTTTTTATCCACTTACCAGTTGTCATCTGTTCTCAATCTTAACAGAATCCCTAAGAGACAGAACGATACCGGACATGGATTATATCATGTGGAGTATTGGGGAGAAAAAGGTGCGTCTAATGGGATGATCACAGGTGCAAAAGGAACCGTTTATACTGGAGACTATGAAAACAACAGTATCCGTAAGATGTTGCCGAATGGCATAATGGAAACAATCGCATATGATCCGAGAATTTTGTGGCGGGATACTTTTTCAATTGGTCCGGATCAATATTTGTATGTCATTTTGACTCAATTACATCTGCAGGCTAGATTTCATTCTAGAAAAGATTTAGGACAGAAACCTTATAGTTTACTTCATATGAAAATTGATTAATTTCCTTATACTACTATTTGATACTACTATTTGGTATAAAGAATAATTGGTTCATTTTTTAATCTTTGAACGGGTAAGCATGAAGCCAATAGTTCGTAATTGGCTTCATTTATCTCTAATTCTAAAAGAAAAGACATCAAATTTGTAATCGTAAAAGAAAATGGCGAGTGCAATCGTATATTTCCATTATTTAAATATAAATGGTTTATTAGGAACAGTTTAGGTTGGTAATGTTAAACTGCTCCTATTTTATTTTTATAGAGTGGGTAAGTTCAATGCTGTATCGATATTATTTAAATCTAAAGTGATTTGTTCGTTTGTATCCCAAGCGTGGTACCATCCTTTTTCTACCATGTATGCAGAAATTTGTTCATGCATATCAAGAGCTTCCACTAAATGGCGAGTGAGCATTTCTTTAATTTCAGGTGTTCCTGCCTCTGTAACTGCCATGGCGTAATTTCTAACTCCACTTTTAGCTGCAATCAATAAATCCATTGCAACCACTTGATCCGATAGTGCATTCATGCCAGTTAAATTTTCAATAATTGGATTCATGTTCATTCATCTCCTATTTTACTGCTTAGCGTTGGAAAGGATAGAAGCATATTCTTGTAATTGTCTCGCAGATACATCAATATCTTGTTGCATAATATCTTTTAATTGCTGATCTGTAACTAACCCTCTCATCGTTTTGGACTTAGTCAAGCAATTGGTCTTAAATGCAGCCATTTCATGGACCTCAAGAACTTCATGTAAGGCGTAATTCATTTTTTCTACCTCCTTCCTCAAGGTTTTAACAAGACTTTTATACAATTATCCATTTTGGTGTCAAAAATCTCATAGCCACGCTTTGCTTCACTAAGTGGAAGTACATGACTCACGACATCTCCTGGATCAATTTTTCCGGTCGAAACTAATTCAAACATATATGGCATATAGTGAATCACAGGTGCTTGTCCAGAGCGAATATTGACGTTTCGGTTCATAATATCTCCCATTGGGAATCCATTATATTTGCCACCGTAAACGCCTGTAACTTGGATTGTCCCGCCTTTACGTACTGCTTGTGAAGCCATGATAAACGCACCAAATGCTCCGCCCTGCAGTTTCATTCCACTCGCAAGGAACTCCATATCAGTCATTTTAGCGTCCATACCAACTGCATCAATGACAACATCAGCGCCGCCCTTCGTCATTTCTTTCAAATGCATTCCTGCATTTTCAAAATGTTCGAAATTTACAATTTCAACTTTGTTGGTACGTTTGGCGTGTTGCAAACGATAATCTACATAATCTACGGCAATGACACGCTTTGCTCCTTTTAGCCAACAGAATTTTTGAGCAAAAAGACCAACCGGACCACAGCCAAGAACAATAACTGTGTCTCCACCCTTTACGCCTGCATTGTCAACACTCCAATAACCAGTAGTCATTGCATCGGCAATAACTGCTAACTTTTCATCTGGTTCTTCACAAGTCTCTGGAATTTTGAAATGAGTAAAGTTTGCAAATGGTACTCTTAAATATTCAGCTTGCCCACCTGGATAGCCACCCGTCGTACCAGAATATCCGAAATAGGCACCCATATCACCATTATCATTGGAATTATCACATTGGCTTTCTAAATGGTTTTTACAGTAAAGACATTCACCGCATGCTATATTAAAAGGAATAATGACACGATCTCCCTTTTTTACCTTCGTCACATCTGGACCAACTTCTTCGACGATTCCCATTGGTTCATGGCCAATCACATAGTTTTCTTGCAGGTTAGGAATCATGCCATGAATTAAATGTAAATCAGATCCGCATATAGCTGTACTGGTTACTTTAATAATCATGTCATCTCGTTTTTGAATCTTTGGATCTGGAACTTCTTTGACTACAACATTTTTAATGCCTTGATACGTTACTGCCTTCATGATATATAGCCTCCAGTGTTAGTGTTCATCAGGTGTTCGGTCAAACAGACCTTTTCTATTGGTCTCAACAGGAAATAGATTCATTTTGCCAATCATCAATGTATTGTTGGCAGAAAGTTGGTCTAATTGATATTGTTCACTTAATTCGTATGGATGGAACCATTTTTTACTGATCATTAGTTCTGTAATTTCTTGGTGCATGGCAATTCCTTGCATTAACTGTTTTCGTAAGAGAGTTCTAACATCAGGTGATGCGGACTCCGTTAATGCGACTGCGATATTGCGAACACCTTCCTTGGCACGAAGAAGAAAGTCCATCGCAAATGTGGTATCTGCGAGCTCTGGTACGTGTAGCGAGTTTATAGGATCTAAATAGTCATGATTCAATGAATTTACCTCCTTTTTAATTTATTATTGGTGTTGGCCGGTTTTGAGGAACAGGGGCTTCAAAAGGTGCACGTTGATAAATTGCCTGTAATTCTCCCAGCGCTTGTATCGATTGTTCAACATCTTTTTGCATCAATGCTCTCAAATCATCATCAAATACAAGTCCTTGCATTAGTTTTGATTTCGCTAAGCAAAGGGTTTTAAAATTAATAACTTCATGTAGATCCAATGACTCATGATCGGCTAATTTCTGAATATCCATTTCTGATTACCCTCCTTTTTACGTAAATACAAAGTTATTGTTCCGAATATAGGAGAAAACATTCTATAATTTTTGTATAGGTGAATTATATTGGTTTGTTTAATATTCTAATAATTAATAAAATTAATTCATTTATGATAGCAGAGGCTAAACGCTTCGATAGTTTTTTTCTTGTTAGCTAACTGATAGGTTAGCTGAACAAGAAACCCTTTTAATTACATCAAATTTTTTTGATTTAAATATGGCATGGCAGAAAGTTGGGCTAAAAAGTGCTGGGCTTGAAGTTCATGCTTTAAATCCTAATGCCATAAAAGTAATGAAAGAGGTAGGAATCGATATCTCAAACCAAGTATCTTATGTAATCAATCCTGAAATTCTTGATAATACTACTTTAGTTGTGACACTATGCGGATACGCAGTAGAGCATTGATCTGTAACTCCTCTACATGTGAAACAAGTTCACTGGGGTTTTGATGACCCGTTAAAAGCAGAAAGAACAGATGAAGAAAAATGGGCATTCATAATTCGAAGCTTTTATGTAAAGTTCCATAGACGGATTAACGACATAAATATCTTTCCTTTTAGGAATGTCAAAAAGACGACTCCCTGTTTTGATCCCTTCCTTCTTTAATAAAGGTTTGGCAGCCCCATGGGTAAGTATTGTTAGACTAATCAATATAGTGAAGCTTATAATAAGAAAAGTATAATTTGTAAAGCGATTACAATAATCATTACAAATGAATAATTGGTTTCAAATTAATCTTTAAGCACTGTAAAGAACGTAAAGTAAGGGATTCATCATATAGAATCCATATTATATTTTTTTAACTAACTAGGGGCGAAACAAATGAAGGATTCCAGATATATTTCACAACCAGGCTTTACTGATACCGGGATGATTTTTAAGTTTGTACAAAGAAGTAACGAGTTTATTCATACTTTTGCCGAGGGAGAATTACTGTATACATTGGGTTTTAATCGAGAGGATATCGTCGGAAAGACGCTTCATGATTTTTATTGGGATGATATTGACACTGCCAATTTACTAAACGGTTATTACAAAAAAGCATGGGAAGGACAGTACATTGAATATGAAGGTGAATTTAGAGGTATCTATTATGTAATTTATTTAAGACCTTTATTTCATAAGGATAAAGTAGCAGAAGTAGTCGGAACTTGTGTGGACATTACTAACAAAAAGATTATGGAAGATGACATTCTTCAAAAAGAACAAGAACGAAAATTAATGAATTCTTATGCATTCCAGCGTAGTTTGATTGATCGGTTAGATAGTGGGATTGCAGTAACAGATTGCAATAAAAAAATAAGGCTCTTAAATAGGAAATTTTATGAACTTTTCCAGTTGAAGGGGGAAGTTGATTGCCATATTGGGATGCAGGCTTCGGATTTACATTATCTTTTTGATAAGGAAATTAATAAAAATAAGTTCGAAAATACAGAAAAACGAACGAGAACTACGAAAGAAATTAAAATAGATACAGGTAGGACACTACGCTACAATTGTTTTCCTTTAAATGAGGAAAATGATTTTGTAGGCTACTTGTGGGAGTTTGAGGATATCACAGAACAAAAAAAAATGGAAAGAGTTATTATTCAGGCAAAAGAAGAAGCTGAAAAAGTGAACATGGCCAAATCAAGTTTTTTGTCTAAGATGAGTCATGAACTGCGTACGCCGCTGAATGGAATTCTGGGTTTTGCTCAATTATTGGAGATGGATGAATCTTTAAATGAACAACAGCGTGATTTTGCACAGGAGATTTTAAGTGGAGGAAGCCATTTATTAAGTTTAATTAATGATATTTTAGACGTGTCAAGAATAGAAACAGGAAATTTAAAGATTTCTGTAGAGGAAGTTCATCTTCTAACTGTCATCAAGGAATGTATCAACATTGTACAACCATTGGCTAAGAAGAAGAATATCAGTATTTATAGCCAACTGGATCAATGGGAAGATATGATCGTTCTTGCTGATCCTATACGTCTTAAACAAATATTGCTGAACCTACTTGATAATGCTATTAAATACAATCAAGAAAATGGAAAAGTCATCGTTTTCTGTCGTTTACAAGAGAATAAGCAGTACATTCATATCGTAGATACAGGTGTGGGTTTTTCTGTAGAGGAATATACTAAAGTGTTTGTTCCATTTTATCGAATTGAAAGTACAAAAGAAGAAGGTACAGGGATTGGGTTATCTTTAGTTAAACAGCTGGTGCATCTAATGGGAGGGGAGATTAATGTAACAAGCAATAAAGGAACAGGAAGTGAGTTTTGCTTTAGTCTTCCTCTTCCAAATGATTTAAAGACTGTCATACAATGGGGTGAACAAACTAAATTTCCTCCAACAAATAATAGGAAGGAAGATAACTATCGTTTGCTATATATTGAAGATAACGAATCCAACTTGCACTTAGTAAGTAACATCATTAAATCGCAGCCTTCCTATACGCTTTTATCAGCTTGTACAGGAAAAGAAGGAATAGAAATTGTAGCAAACGAAAAAATAGATTTGGTTCTTCTTGATATTAACCTCCCAGATATTAACGGATATGAAGTATTTGAAATTTTAAAAGCAGGCAAAGAAACGAAAGATATTGCTGTCATCGCTGTAAGTGCCAATGCAATGCCAAAGGATATTCAATATACATTGGATAAAGGATTTAATAACTATTTAACAAAGCCCATTCATGTACAAGAGTTTTTGACAATCCTAAGTGAAACGCTAAACAATACAATTAATCAAAATATTCCAGATCATAAAATTTTAAGTACAGGACCACATGGCGAGGAAGCTGTCTCAGCAAAAACACTTCGGTTATCTTTGAAAGAGCTAAAAAAAATTAAGAAAAAGAAATATAGGGCTGCTATTGCCATGCATTATACTGGAAGTGATTGGTCAAGGTCTCAATTGGAAGGAATGCAAACTACTTTTGAGAAAATGGGCATTGAGGTAGTAGCCGTGACAAATGCAGAATTTAAATGGAAAAAGCAAGTAGCCGACATTGAAAGCATTTTAGCCAAAAACCCGGATATCCTGGTGAGCATTCCAGTTGATCCAGAATTGACTGCAAGCGTATATCAAAAAGCGGCCCAAGCTGGTGTGAAGCTGGTGTTTATGGACAATACACCGAATGGTTTGCAGCATGGGAAGGATTATGTAAGTATTGTTTCAGCTGACAATTATGGAAATGGCATTGAATCGGCCAATATCATGGCTGAAAAATTAGATAGAAAAGGTAAGGTTGGGATTATCTATCATGATGCTGATTTTTTTGCAACCAAACAAAGAACGGAAGCATTTGAAAAAACTATAAAGGAAAAGTACCCTGACATTCAAATTGTCGATCGCAGGGGCATTACTGATTCGAATGATGGAGAAAAAGTGGCATCCGCTATGATTGCTGAACATCAGGATTTAAATGGTATTTTTGTTGTATGGGATGTACCGGCTGAAGGAGCTTTGAGGGCAACTCGTACTGCAAAAAAAAGCAATTTAGTCATTACGACAATGGATTTGGGTATGAATGTCGCCTTGGAAATTGCACAGGATGGACCTATTAAAGGACTAGGTGCCCAGCTACCATACCAGCAAGGAGTCGCCGAAGCGATTCTAGCAGGGTACGGCCTACTTGGAAAACAAGCGCCACCTTATGTAGCCGTTCCGTCTCTAAAAGTAATGAAAGAAAATGTAATTGATGCTTGGCAGCTCGTTTATCATGAAGATGCTCCAGATATTATTCAAAGTGTTGCGAAATCAAGAAGCGCTAAGGAAAAGGGGGAACAACAAGATGAAAGTATTGATCGCAGACGATGATGTTACCTCAAGAAAATTGTTAAGGTACTTTATTGGGAGTTTATCCAAATATAAAATTGTCGGAGAGGCCGCCAACGGTGAAGAATTGATACACTATGTTACGAAAGAAAAACCGGATCTTGCTTTAGTAGATATCGGAATGCCCTTATTGAATGGGATGGAAGCGGTTAAAGCATGTAAAGAACTTTTCCCGACTTTACAAGTTATTTTTATTACGGGGCATGATGATTATGCACTTGAGGCATTTAACGTAAAGGCAGTGGACTATATTTTAAAGCCAATTGATAGAAATCGTTTATATGGTGCTTTAGAAAGAGCCTCCCAAGTGTCTATTTCACTAGTTGATAAAGAACATTCATTTAAAAAGGATTTAATGATTAAACAGCAGAAAAATATAGTTTTTATTCCATTAGAAGAAATTATCTTTATTGAAAGACTTGATCGGAAATCTGTCATTCATACTAAAAATGGTAAATTTGAGACAAATGAAGCTTTAACTAGCTTGGAAGGTGCCGTTGATTCTAGGTTTATGATATCTCATAGATCTTATATTATAAATGTGGAACTTTTAACAAGAATCGAAGCAACGGGTCAAATGTATAAAGCCTATTTTAAAGATTATAAGGAAACTGCAAAGATTTCCAAGCATAAAGTAGACAATCTGCAAAGGTACAAATTATTATAAACATGGAGCTCAGCAATAAGTGCTGAGTTTTTTTAATTTGTTGTTTTTTTGTTTATATGGATAAAAACGACGCTTAAAAGGAAATTTAAAGAGTTTGAATCTCAGAAAATGTTGTCTGAATCCAATTAGACAATAATTTTGTATGCGATTACAATTCTGTTATAGAGAAGAACAAGAAAAGAGAGTCGTAAAATGGTGCGAATAATAGATGTAGCAAAAAAAGCAAATGTTTCAACTGCTACAGTGTCAAGAGTACTAAGTAAACCTAACACTGTAACGGAAGAAACGACTGAGAAAGTATTACAAGTAATTAAAGAATTAAACTATCAGCCAAATGCATTAGCTCGCCAGTTAAGAACATTAGAAACCAAAACGATTCTAGTCATTGTACCTGATATAACAAATCCTTTTTTTTCTAAAGTATTAAGAGGAATTGAGTCTGTAGCCGTCATAAACGGATATCAAGTTCTGCTTGGGGATACGGGCAATGATTTGGAAAGAGAAAATGGGTATTTAAACATACTTCTCCAAAAAAAAGCTGATGGAATGGTTTTACTAACGGCGAGAATGAAAT
Source organism: Priestia sp. YIM B13551 (assembly GCF_042787905.1). NCBI lineage: Bacteria > Bacillati > Bacillota > Bacilli > Caryophanales > Bacillaceae > Priestia > Priestia sp. YIM B13551. The sequence goes on along the minus strand of NZ_JBHZOX010000001.1, from coordinate 1,136,256 downwards.
CGAAGAACATTGAGGAAATGGCTCTCAAATATCCTGTAGTTTTGGCATGTGAATATATAGAAGGTTCAGCCATCCCCACCGTTTCTATTAATAATATCAGTGGGGCTCAAAAAGCAACAGAATATTTGGTTAAGCTGGGACATAAAAGAATAGGATTTATATCAGGTCCTCTAGATGGAGTGATAGGCCAGGATCGATTAAAAGGATTTTATCAGACAATGGCACGATACAACCTTACAATTGAGTCCGTTCTAGTGCAGGAGGGTAATTTTTCTTATGAAAGCGGTTTTAATATAATGAATCAATTTTTGGATCTTAATCATCTTCCAACAGCCGTGTTCGCAGCCAATGATGAGATGGCATTTGGAGCTATAAATGCTATTTCTTCAAAAGGATTAAGTGTTCCACATGATATTTCCGTAGTAGGATTTGATGATATAAAATTTTCATCTATTTTCAAACCGGCTCTTACAACCATCTCACAGCCAGCTTTTGAGATGGGCACGATGGCAATGAAATTACTTATAAAGTTGATGAATAAGGAAGAAATTGAAAGACATCAATACCTAATGGAAGATCAGCTTATCATACGTGATTCATGCTCAACACATATTTCATAAGGGAATAAGAGTTCTTTTGAAAATGTATCTGATGATTTAAATCTTCTTGTTTTTTAAAAATTAAGATGTAATCGATTACAAATGGTTGGAAAAAGAATTATTTAATATCCGATTAAAAAGGGATTTTTAGTTTAGATTTCTGATAAGTACAATCAAGTACAAGTACAGGTAGTAAAAACAACTTCTTCTTATAATGAATTAAAAAATACAGTCTTTGTCTAGAATACTTTGTAATCGATTACATGTATTTTGGTTCAATTATTTCTTATCTAAATTAATTTAGGGAGGTGATGAAATCCCAGTATTAATACACTATGCACTCATAAGGAATCTTTAAAGATAGGGGAGAAACCATGAAACTAGGATATCAGACAAATACGTGGGGCGGGGTAGTAGGGCACCCTGCCGGAGTCACTTCGATAAAAGACCTTTATTACCTTGCAAATGGATCAACAGAAGAAGCTTTAAAAGATATTGCAGAAGTTGGATATAAAGGATTTGAAATGTTTGACGGAAATCTAATGGAATTTAAAGATAGAAAAGAAGAATTTAGAGCATTGCTGAACCGTTACTCTTTAGACTTTATTGGAGTTTACACTGGAGGGAATTTTATTTTCCCGGATATTTTGGAAGAGGAATTATTAAAAATTGAAGAGGTTGCAGCTCTTGCTTCTGAACTAGGAGCGCAGCATCTAGTAATTGGCGGAGGAGCTATCCGTACGAATGGTATTTTAGAAAGCGATTACGCTGATTTAGGCAATGCGCTTAATCGAGTAGTAGTAATTGCAGAGAAATATAATCTTATTCCAAGCTATCACCCGCATTTAGGAACAAACGTAGAGGCCCCAGACCAGCTGGACAAATTAATGGCACTAACAACGATTAATTTATGTCCGGATACAGCGCATATCGAAGCAGGTGGAGGGAATCCGGTAGAAGTAATTAAAAAATATGCAGATCGCATTAAATATATTCATTTCAAAGATTATTATAATGGAGAATTTCTTCCTTTAGGAGAAGGACATCAAAAGTTTGACCAGATGATCCAAGCGCTGGATGGGATTGGGTATGATGAATGGCTTACAGTAGAATTAGACAGCTATAATGATCCGAAAAAAGGAGCAGAAATCAGCTTTAACTTCTTATTAAGTTTTGAAACGGCAAATAAGTCTTAAGGTCAAGGAGAAAGTAACAGAGATAATATATTAGAAACTTGGAATCTGATTTACCATAACGATATAGCAGATGTTATTTAAAAGGTAGTAGATCCGAATAAATAGACTACTTTCATAGGAGGAGAATAAAAATGAAAAAGTTAAACGTAGGTATGATTGGCGGAGGATTTATGGGGAAGGCGCATGCACTTGCTTATGCAGGTATGCCAATGTTTTTTTGGCCAGCACCAGCAATTCCTCAACGACACACAGTCGTTGATGTGACCGAAGAGTTAGCAAAAGATGCAGCGGAACGTTTAGGGTTTGAAAACTATTCATCTGATTGGAGAAAGGTAGTAGAAGATCCTGAAATTGATATTATTGATATTGTAACACCAAATGACTCTCATGCAGAGATTGCCATTGCAGCTGCCAAAGCAGGTAAACATATCATTTCAGAAAAACCTTTAGCACGAACTGCAGCAGAAGCAAAAACAATGCTTGACGCAGTAAAAGAAGCAGGTGTTAAACATATGGTTGCATTTAACTATCGCAGAACACCGGCCGTTGCTCTAGCAAAAAAATATATTGAGGAAGGAAGAATCGGAAAGATTTTAAACTTCCGAGGTACGTACCTGCAAGACTGGTCTGCGGATCGTAACTCGCCTTTATCATGGCGCTTCCAAAAAGAACGAGCTGGTTCAGGTGCATTAGGTGATATCGGAACACATGTGATCGACTATGCAAGATATCTTGTGGGTGACATTTCAGAGGTAATGGCTGTTGCAAAGACATGGATTGGTGAAAGACCGATTCAAAGTGGCGGTGTAGATAAACTAGGAACAGTAAAAGCAGAAGCTGATGTACCAAAGGGTAAAGTTGATGTAGACGATGAGTTTTCAACTTTAATTAAATTTGATAACGGCGCAGTAGGAAGTATTGAAGCGACTCGTAATGCCTGGGGTCGCAACAACTTCTTAACATTTGAAATTCACGGAGAGAAAGGTTCATTATACTTTAACTATGAACGCCGTGATGAGCTTCAAGTATGTTTCTCTGATGATCCAAGTGATAGCCGCGGATTCAGAACGGTTTATACAGGACCTGCACATCCATATGGAGAAGGTCTATGGCCAATCCCAGCATTAGGGATTGGCTACGGGGAAACAAAAATTATTGAAACATATGATTTCCTCAAATCAATCGCTGAAGATACAAGCGTATCACCAGATTTTGAAGACGGTTATCAAATCGCTGTTATTTCAGATGCTATCCTTGAATCAGCTGAAAAAGGTGTATGGGTTAATCTTACAGAAAATTTAGTGAAAGCTTAAATAATAGTTTAGTAGTGGCTAGTCCTAGTAGACTAGCCTTTATTAGAAATAGAGTTGTTGATTTGTGATTCGGATCAATAAAGACAAGTCAACAAACAGCTATAAAGGTTTTAATTCTCTTTTTAGCTACTACGTAAACAACAGAAATTATAGAAAATACAGTTTATTAAGGTGGAGAAAGAAATGGAAAAAATAAAAGTTGGAGTTATTGGGACAGGGTTTATTGGACCTACTCATATTGAGGCTATCAGAAGACTTGGTTTTGTAGAAGTAGTTGGATTAGCAGAACATGGTCAAGAAGTAGCGGAACAAAAAGCGGTTGAACTTGGAATTCCGAAAGCTTATGGGGATTATCGTGACATGTTAAAAGACAGTGATATTCAAGTTGTTCATAACTGTACACCTAATCACCTTCACTTTCAAATTAATAAAGAAATTATTCAAGCAGGCAAACATGTGTTATCGGAAAAACCATTAGCTATGTCTAGTGAAGAATCAGCCGAGCTATTGAAATTAGCTAAAGAGCACCAGGTCGTACATGGCGTAAACTTTAACTACCGCCAATTTCCGATTGTAAAACAATTAGAAACGATGATCAGAAACGGTGAGTTAGGGAAAGTCAACTTAGTGCACGGAAGTTATTTACAAGACTGGTTATTGTTCGAAACAGACTTTAATTGGCGTTTAGCTCCCGAAGTCGGAGGGAAATCACGGGCGGTAGCGGATATCGGTTCTCATTGGTGTGATACAGTTCAATATGTAACAGGTAAAAAAATTGTCGAAGTTTTTGCTGATCTAGCAACTGTTATACCAGTAAGAAAAAAATCTACTTCTCAAGGATCTACTTTTGGGGGACAAAAAGGACAAGAAGAAGCATATGAAGATATTCCGATTAACACAGAAGACTATGCATCTGTTCTTGTACGTTTTGAAGACGGGGTAAAAGGCTTATTTACTGTGTCTCAAGTAAGTGCAGGGCGAAAAAATAGGCTAAGCTTCGAAATCGCTTGCAGTCAAAATTCTGCTTTTTGGAATCAAGAAGAACCAGAAAAGCTGTGGATTGGCTATCGAGATCAACCAAATCAAACTCTTCTTGCAGATCCTGCTTTATTTAATCCTGAAGCAAAATCGTCCATTCATCATCCTGGGGGCCATAATGAAGGCTGGCCAGATGCATTAAAAAATGGATTGTTGAATTTCTATACCTTTATTCGAGAAGGTAAAAATCCTTTAAGTGATAAAGCCACTTTCGCGACATTTGAAGATGGACATATGTCCATGTGCATTACCGACGCCATTTTAGCAAGTCATGAACAACAAAAATGGATGAAGGTGACGGTAAAGCAGGAGGTACGTGCATGAAATTAGGGGTGTTTACAGTTCTTTATCAAAACTTACCTTTTGAAGAGATGCTGGACAAACTATGTGAAATGGGTGTAGAGGCCGTTGAATTGGGCACAGGCAATTTTCCAGGAAACAGTCATTGTAATCCCGATGAATTACTAGAGAACCCAGAGAAATTAAAAAGATTTCAAGCTGCCCTTATAAGTAGAGGACTTACAATAAGTGGTCTAAGTTGTCATGGAAATTTACTGCATCCAAATAAGATGGTTGCCAAAAAGGCTCATGATGTGTGGAGAAAAACAGTTTTATTAGCTGAACGTTTAGAAGTGCCGGTGATTAATGGATTTTCTGGGTGCCCAGGTGACCACCCAGGTGCCAAAAATCCGAACTGGGTAACCTGTTCTTGGCCGCCGGAATATACGGAAATCCTAGATTGGCAGTGGAATGAAGTAGTCATTCCTTACTGGAAAGAGGAAGTGAAATTTGCAGAGTCACACGGTATCCATCAAATTGCGCTTGAAATGCACCCGGGTTTTGTTGTGTATAACCCTGAAACTCTCTTGAAATTAAGAGAACATGCTGGGCCAAGTATTGGAGCTAATTTTGATCCAAGCCATTTGATTTGGCAAGGGATTAATCCAGTAGAAGCCATTAAAAAACTTGGTCGAGAAGAGGCTATTTTTCATTTTCATGCAAAAGATACGTATTTGGATCAGGCAAATATTAGTGTTAATGGAGTATTAGATACAAAACATTACAGTGATACTTTGAATCGTTCGTGGACATTTAGATCCGTAGGATATGGGCAAAACGAAAAAGTATGGAAAGATATGGTGAGTGCGCTTCGTGCGGTAGGATATGACTATGTGATATCCATTGAACATGAAGATATGCTAGCTTCGTTAGATGAAGGATTAAGTAAGGCCATCTCTTTATTAAAAGGCGCACAATTTAAAGAACAATTAACTGAAATGTGGTGGGCGTAACAGTATATTTCCTATATGGTTAATGATAAATACTCGGTTGGGTATTTATCATTAACCATTAAAGAGAACCATCTAATGAGTAAATGTGACTATTAGCATTGTTAAATATATAATTTTGAGGTGATTAAAATGAATGCGATTTCAAAAAGAGAGCAAAACACCAAAGGTCTTCCATCAGCTATGATTTGGGGCTATATCGCAACTCTAATTTTTATGGTAGGAGATGGTCTCGAACATGGTTGGCTTTCACCGTATCTTATTGAACATGGCTTAACCGTTCAACAATCTTCTACTCTCTTTGCAGCATACGGAGCTATATTAGCAATCGCCTCCTACTTTTCGGGTGTCCTTACAGAAGCATGGGGACCAAGAAAGGTTATGATAGCAGGCTTGGCTATCTGGTTAGTTGGTCAAATTCTTTTTATTGAGTATGGTCTAAAACCGCATAATTATGCAGTTATGTTACCAACTTATGCTATTCGAGGATTTGGTTATCCTTTATTTTGCTATTCGTTTTTAGTTTGGGTTACGTATCGCAGTCCTGACCGTATTTTAGCTACGGCAATAGGGCTATTTTGGGCAGCATGGAGTGGCGGTCTTTATGTTGTTGGAAGTTATTTTCCAGCGTATATGATTCCGAAAATCGGATATATCGGATTAATGTGGAGTGCAGTCGTGTGGGTGTTAATCGGTGGATTAATTGGAGTTGTTGTTGTAAAAGGCCAAGTACACGAACGTGAGGGTAACGGCAAGGAAAAATTGAAAAGTTTACTCAGTGGACTAACTATTTGTATTGAAAATCCAAAAATCGCAATAGGAGGAGTTGTTCGTATAATAAACTCGACCGGCGTAGGTGCTCTTCCAATCTTTTTCCCTCTATACTTGTCCTCAGAATATGGATACAGTACAGAAGAATGGTTACAAGTATGGGGAACTATGTGGGTGGCCAATATCTCTTTTAACTTAATCATTCCCTATATCAGTGACAAATGGTTAGGTTGGCGAAAGACAATTATGTGGATTGGCAGTGTCGGTTGCGGTGTAATGACTCTGGTTATGCTTTATACTCCTCAAATGTTCGGGCATAATTTCTGGGCATTAACTGTGGTAGGCATATTTTTTGGAATCGTTCTATGTGGTTATGTACCACTCTCTGCTCTAGTAAGTTCATTAGCACCTGAAAAGAAGGGCTCAGCTATGGCTATTGTAAGTTTTGGGGCTGGAATGTCTTACTTTATTGCACCTGCAATTGTGGGAACATTCATTGGTAGCATGGGTGTACACGGAGTCATGTGGATATTTGCTGGTTTGTATTTTGCTAGTGCTATTTTGATGGTATTTATGAAATTACCAGGTGAAGAAAAACAAAACAAAAGCAATTATTCATCTGAGAAACAAGTCGGTTGAAAGTAAGGACAATCTTTTCCTATTAAAACTTTGTTGTATACTTATACTTAGATAAAAAAATAAACCTACTCAGTTAATGACTAATTAATAAAAGGAAAATTGTATAGGTTTTAGATCGGTAATCTATTTTATATACAAGAGAAAAGACAAAAACTAACTTCTGAAAATTAATATTTTACACTTTATTCTTTATGACGACAAATACATCCTTTTTTTATGTTATATGTAATAATCAAAACTCATTTTAATGAAACATTTTAATCCTTACATTGATTAAATATCCAACCCTTTCGACTGAATAGAAGTAAAACGTTGAGTGCATCCTCATGAAATAATGTGAACATGAGCATACTAAACCTATCCAACCCAAACTAGGAGGTACATGATGAAAAATCAGTCTAACAATTCTCAGCCTGTAATAGGGGATGACAGATTTAATACTGCTGGATATACTTCTGATGAAGCCAATATCAATAATGTTCATGGAAAACATCTACCTAACTTCAAAGAGAAAGATTCTACCTCTGAGAATGAGGATGCTTCTTCTACGAAATAATAAAGTCCTTTCAACGAGAACTTAAAAGGTTTCTCGCCAGTCTGAAAAGAAGGTTAATATTTATTAACCTTCTTTCTTTATTATTATTAATTATGACAATACCTAAAAGTATACTTTTTAGTAGCAAGATGAACTACTTATTACTTATAGATTTAGCATAAAGAGTGGGTTTTTCACCATAGTTATAATAAGGATAAATTACATCTATTAAGTAACCTAAAGGTGGTGAGTTTTTATGAAAAACAGGGATAAAAGACAAAAAAAGAAACATGATTTTTTAAAGGATTACTAAAAAAACAAGTTAGGAAATTGGAAGCCTAGACTTGGCAAAGAGCCTACCTCTAACTCTAACTCTAAGACGACGACTCAAGAAAATAGAAACCTTGATTAGATAATATTTAGGTGGAGGTATTTAAAGATTTTTCACCATAAAAAATAGCCCCCTTTAGAAGTCTAGCTCTAGAGGGGACTTGCTTATAAGGAATATTTATTTAACAGCTTCTTTTAATTCTTTTCCTGGTTTAAAAGCAGGAACCTTTGAAGCCGGAATTGTCATTTCCTCACCTGTTTGAGGGTTACGACCTGTACGAGCTGCACGTTCACGTACTTCAAATGTTCCAAATCCAATCAACTGAATTTTTTCCTCTTTCGCAAGTGTGTTAGAAATCGTTTCAAACAACGCTTCCACAGCTTTTTTAGCATCTTGCTTTGATAGTTCTGCTTGTGTTGCAACTGCATCTACTAGTTCAGTTTTATTCATATTCAAACACCTCATCCTCTTATTTTTAGATAATATGTAGAGATGTTAACATATCATAGCTTCTACAAGCTTGTCACTTAATAAGATTAGATAAAAAGAAGAAGAATTCCTATTTTTCCGGGAATCTTCATACTAAGATTTGCTCTGTGGCGAAATGAAGTCCATTATAAAAATAATAAACGTTAGATAATTTTAAAATAACTTGTTAAATGAATCTTTAATACCTTTTAATTTTAAAATATAGATAATATTTGTTGTTACATTATTCATAAGAGTAAATAATAATATAAGTAATAGTTAAAAATAGTTTAACTATTACTTATATTGTCGAAAAACATTGTATTTGTCGTCATATAGAGTAAAGGATAAAACTATAATTTTTATAACGTTTATTCATTTACTCCTTTCTCTGGAAGACGTTTATGCATTTTTAAAAAAGCTCTCCATATAATTGACCGTTTTCGGTGCTTATTAACAGAAAATCAGTAGGATATTTAAGTTAATGTAGAGAAGAAATTGTGAATAATTGAAACAAATATGCAGATTTAATCATTCTTCAAATGTCCCTATATTCTTTTTGACTCTTATTATTGATTGACACCTCTATCTAAGATAAATCGTACTTATTATTGAAGATAAGTCTTATAACAGACATTGTAAATCTAACCAATAATAAGGAAAAAGAGAGAGAATAAAAAGTAGTTGTCCAATTCCATCCATTTTTATATTTAATAAGACGTGTATTTTTTTCTAACCATAGCTCAGCAATAGTCATAGGTATACTGAAATACAGAACTTTTAAAAGGCACTGAATGATGCGGGAATCCTTAGTTAGTTGATTATAAAAGACACAAGTAATTGGGAAAATTATGTAATCAAACAACACGCTTGTTTTAACTTGTTTTGGAAATCGGGTGGGATATTGAACATAGCCTCTTTTTACAACCAGATTATCGACCAATGATGCATAGTAACTTTTTATAAAGAAAACAAGGAGCCATTCCTTTGCAAGTGGTTTTTTTATTAAATATATAAAAGAACTAATACCAAAGAAATAAAGGAATTTTACAAGGTTTATTTCAAATTTCCGATCCAATTTTAGCACCTCCACAAAGATAGTTTATCTTTGATGTAGGAGGTTATACTAAGGAAATTCCAAAATTAGATCAGTAAACAGTGAATAAGCAAGGTTCTATTTTGATATAAAATTGTTTCCTGGTTATGAACATTTTCACTTAAACTAACGGGTAGCAAATGTTTAATATGTACAATCGCTTCTTCACTTATTTAAAATAGAAACGGCCACCGTGAAAAAGAACTCAATTTGGGTTCTTTTTTTCACTAAATTAATTACAGAAAACGACTATACCATTGTACGGAAATGCCTGTATTATAAGCGATGTGAACGAGAAGTACTTAAAAGTAAAATTAAAAATAAAATTAATTGTAGGGGTTTGCGATCTATGAGATATCGATTCTATATGAATGGGGATGAGTCGGGGAAATTGAACGGCAGTAAGCCCAATTTTGACATCATTGATGATGTTGTCATGGGCGACGCTTTCTTTGTTGGTGGAGGAATGTACTTAAAGTAATGGGGCAAGTTAGTTGAAGAAGGAATTCTTTCCTTGACTATGGATAACAGATGTTATAAAACTATGCAGAACCCGAAGGAACAAAAGCGGAAGCGTGTAGATGAGAGGCGTGACTCTAGACAAGCTAGCGAGAAGGTTTGCTCTTTAGTCTTCTTGACGGATTGGCTTATACCCGTGCTGGAGCTGGACATTCTATAAAATATAAAAGAATAATCATAGGGACAGCTCTACTTTTTCAAAGAGGAAAGGATCCGTCCCTGTGATTAAAAACTTATTTTCTTTTAAGAAGCCAGTCTTGAAAATCGGTGGCAACTATTCTTTCACCTGTGATTCCCTCTGCAGCAGCTGAGGCTAAAAAAACAATCGGCTCGGCCATAACCCTTGGATCTAATAGCTGGAATTTTGATTCAATCTCTTTTCGAACTTCGTCCGGAATCATCCCGGTAGTAGTGGCACCACCTGGTAAAAGCATATTCACCATAATTCCATATTCCTTTAAATCTTCGGCCATTATATATGAGAGTGATTCAGTGGCTGCCCTCGATGGTCCATAAGGTACAAAACCCTTTCTTTTCATAGTCTCATGATTCATAGAAATATTAATGATTCGCCCATGACCTTGTTCCATCATTAAAGGAGCAAACCCTCGAGCTACTAAAAAATATCCTGTGAGATTGGTATCAATTAAATCTCGAAACCCCTCTGGTGTTACTTTAAAAAATGGCTGAGGCTCGACTAAAAAACGCGGGTTTACTGTCCTCATCCCAATTCCCGCATTATTGACGAGAACATCGAGCTTCCCCCATTCTCTTTTCACCCATTTGATCGCATTATTGACGGATTGTTCTGATCGAACATCCAAAGGAATTCCAACAGCAGGATAACCCTCACGCTTTAATTTCTCTACTGCTTGATCCAATTTAGTTCCAACTCTAGAAGCTAACGCCACCGTGGCTCCAGCTTGAAGCAAAGCCTCCGCCATGGAAAATCCTAGGCCGCTTGAAGCACCTGTTACGAGGGCATGGATATTTCTTAAGTCTTTTGTATTCATTGGCATTTTTCCTCCGAAATGTTATTAAACCACTGACTGATACAGTATTCTATGTAATCATCACTTTATACGAAAATTCTTTAAAAAGCAAAGCTATGATAAAAGAGTAGTGGACTTAAATTGCTAAAGGTTGAAGTGCTTATTGTGCTAAAGAGGCAGTTTAGCTTAAATACATTTCTTCATAAAGTTAAAAAAGAAAATTTTCCTAATTTCTTATTTATAACAGCTTAATGTTGATTCGGGAATATTGAACTTCGCTACCTGCTAATTGAATTCTACTTCATCTGGAGACCTTTAAATTAAAATGTTTCCTTTCTTCTGACAGACTTATTAAATTTCGAAAACAATCAATTCAATCATCTTTTCGTATAGAAAAACTTATTAAGAAATATGCATTAGAAAAAATATAAACCATATATATGAGATATCCCGTTTGAATGTTTGAGGAGGATATTATGAAACCTATGTTACCTAGTGAAAAATATTTCGGTAATTTAGAACTAGTTTATGCATTTTATGGGGCTATGCCTACAGGTGTTACTGTTTCAGAAACCGGTCGTATTTTCATTTGCTTTCCGAAATGGGGAGACGATGTTAAATTTACAGTGGCGGAAATTATTCAGGATAAATTGCAGTCTTATCCTAATTTACAAACCAATTTGGTTAACTCCGAAAATATCACAATGACTTTCATCAGTGTCCAAAGTGTAGTTGCTGATGGAAGGGGAACGCTTTGGATATTAGATACAGCGGCACCCAATTTTTCTGAACCTATTAAAGGGGGAGCAAAATTAGTCGCTGTTGATTTAGAAACCAATACAATAAGAAAAGTATATACCTTTACAGAAGATGTTGTTCTACCTACAACTTATCTGAATGATGTCCGTTTTGATTTTCGTGTTGGAAAAGCAGGTTATGCCTATATAACGGATTCTTCTTCAAGAGGACCAGGAGCTATTATTGTCGTAGATTTATCAAATGGAAACGCGTTTAGACGATTAAATGGAGAAAAATCAACTTCACCCGATCCCTATTTTTTACCGAAGGTAGAAGGTGAAATTTTGATGAATAGAAACATAGATGGCTCAACTTCCCCATTTAGGTTGGCTTCTGATGGAATAGCAATTTCTCCCGATGGCAAAGTTTTATTTTTTTGTCCACTAACCAGTCGTCATCTTTTCTCGATTTCAACAGAAGTTCTAAGGGACCGAACTATACCAGATAAAGATTTAATTTATCATGTGGAGTATTGGGGAGAAAAAGGTGCGTCTGATGGAATGATCACCGATGCAAAGGGAACTGTTTATGCTGGAGATTACGAAAACAACAGTATTCGTAAGATATTGCCAAATGGCATAATGGAAACTATCGCACATGATCCGAAAATTTTGTGGCCGGATACTTTTTCAATTGGCCCAGATCAATATTTGTATGTCATTGTAAACCAATTACATCGACAGCCTAGATTTCATTATGGAAAAGACTTACGAGAGAAACCTTATAGTTTACTTCGTATCAAAATTGATGAATTTCCTGCTCCAACCTTTTCATAATAAAAATAGTCAATTAATTGTTTTCATTATATAGTGTAAAACAAACACGAGTAAGCAAGAAGTATTAAATTTATTTACTTCTGCCAAATAAAATCAAAATGGTTTAATAGAAACAGTTTATTTGATTAGTGTTAAACTGTTCCAGGAAATTTTTCATAATATCGGTAAATTCAATGCTGTATTGATATTATTTAAATCCAAACTGATCTGTTCGTTTGTATCCCAAGCATGGTAATCCTTATAAGCTTATTTAATAACATCAATACCGCATACATATCTAGTTAACATGATCATTACCGGAAGAGTATTAGTATAAATCTTTATAGAGTAAATTTTTTGATAAGTATTACCTAATATGTTAATTCTCGTGCAAACATTACTCCTAGCAATAGACCTTTTAGATAAGTAAAATAGACTTTTATCGGGGGATGGAAAATAATAATTTTATGTTATAAAATGAAAGTATTCTACAATAAGGAGGATTATTAAAAATGACTGCTTCAATCAGATTGCGTATCCGTACTTTGAACAAGTAATTTAATATGTTCAAAGGCTCTGTTTAATACTTGCAGAGTAAACAGGATCAGTCTGTCCATTTTTAATAATCTTCAACGGACATAGCAATGTGTGACATGAGGAAAGGTGGGTTCATCTATCTTTCTTTTGTTATACCTAACCTAAAAATGCACTCATTTACCTTGAACAATCTACTGTTATGGTTTCTTCGAGGTATTACTGAGTACATGGAGGTTGATACTTGGTTACTTTAAGCTGCAGACAGAGATTTCTGCAGTTTTTTTGTGTTTCTAACTGTTGATTTATACTGATAAATAGCTATTAATTGATAACATTAGTTGTGAGAAGAAGAGCTGTAGAGAATAAAAAGGGCAACGAACAAAGTAAAAAAAATTGAATATTTATGGGAGGATAATTAAGATGAATAAACTAGAAATTAAAGAATTAGCAAAAAGAAAAGGCCTAAATGTAATCGAAAAAACAATGAAATTGAATGAATCAGGCTTAGATTTTCAAGTTGCCCATGCAGAGGATGAGCAGGGACAAAAATGGATTTTACGAATCCCGCGCAGACTAGACTCTATGGCAAAAGCTAATCAAGAAAAGATGGTTTTAGATGCTGTAAATCGATATACAACCATTCAAGCACCCAATTGGGAAATTTCCACCGATGAACTCATTGCTTATAGATTATTAGACGGAGTGCCTGTGGGTACCATTAATCCTAAAATTCAAAATTACGAGTGGGTTTTAGATATAGAAAATATTCCATCCACATATTACGAATCATTCGGACGCATGTTAGCAGAGTTACATCAACTGCCAACAAACGTAGTAAAGAAGGCTGGTATTAAGGTTTATACGGCAACGGAAGCAAGAGAGTTAATGAAAGAAAAAATGCAAAAAGTAAAAGATGAATATGAGGTGCGTAATAATTTGTTGAATCGTTGGGAAGCCTGGGTAGCTAATGATGATATGTGGCCAAACTATACCGGCCTTAGCCATGGTGACATTCATCCGGGGCATATTTTAATTAATCACCAATCAGAGGTCACTGGCTTAATAGATTGGACCGAAGTAGCCGTTACAGATGTATCTCGTGATTTTCTTGCTCACTATTTATTTACTGGAGAAGGTGGATTGGAAAAAGCTATTACTGCATATGAGAAAGCAGGGGGAAAAGCGTGGCCACTTATGAAAGAGCATATCATAGAGTTAGCAACAACACAGGCAATTACTGTTGCTGAGTTTGCTAAAAGCTCTGGGATGCAAGAGTATAAAGATATGGCCCAACAGATGCTTGGTCCAATTGAGTAATAAAATAACTTTGATAAAAACTTATATAATGAGCAAACTACTTAAGAAGTCTTTTAGGACTCCACTTACAACCTAATTTATTTATCAGTAGAAAAAGCCATCTTCCCCAAAGGTAGCTTTTTCGCCTTTTAGTTACCATAATGGATTCTCTAGGAACGAACCATAAAAGAGAACCCTTTAGTCAATCTCAGAATTATTATAAGGGCCTTTTAAATTTATAAAAATCAAGAAAGTGCAAAAAATGGAGGATAGAAGATACTAATTTTATAATCCAAATTATTCTTTTTTAGTAATTAACGAAGTCGTCATTCCACCTATGAAAATTGTCGAACATGAAAAAAGAAACGTTTTAGGTCCTAATAAAGGAAGACCTGCTGTTATGATAAAACCATCTATAATTAAAATAACCATCCCTATGTTTAAAGAAAAAGCTTTTGATATAAGTTGTGCTAGTAAATCTGTTCCTCCTGTGCTTGTCTCATATCGAAGCATAAGACCAATCCCCGTCCCAATACACACTCCTCCAAGAATTACACTAGGAAAAACAGGAAGTTGAAACTGGTCTTTAATAGGTTCTAGCCAATCAATCAATAAAGAAGAAATAACTAAACCATAAAAACTATTATAAAAATAATTTCTTTCATAAACCCAAGCAAACCAGCATAATGGAAAACCCAAAATAATAATCATCACACCTGTAGGAAATTCAAAATAATAGTGAAGGATGAGAGCAATCCCAATTGTTCCCCCATCTAACAAATAATGAGGAACTAAAAATCCATTAATTCCTATACTTAACAATAAGCTTCCGACTAGAACAACCAGTATTTTCCGAATAATAATCACCTTTTCAGTCAATTTATCTCTTACTATATGTATAAGCTTTAGCTAGCTGTCATGAATGTTTTTATCGGAAAAGCGCTTTTTAATTTTATAGATCAGGGAAGTTATAAAAAATACGGATTCAGAGCTGAAAGCATTCTGACTACACTATATGTTTTCATTCTTTATCAGGCAACTTGCCTAAATTGAATACTTTTTTATCATTTGAGCAAACTACTCAAGATGTCTGAACGGCGTCTTCCACTGCAACCTTGTAAGAAAGAAAGCTGCCCTCCCTGGCAGCTTTCTTTCTTATCGATTATCTAGGAATAAAATTCATTAGTGTAACTACACTATTCATGATGATTAAAGTCATCAATAAAAACATAGTTTGCACTAGAAAAAACTACTGCTGTCCCAGTAGTTTTTTCTATTTTTAGGTAGTTTGTTTTTTAAAGGACAAAAAGTCATAGCACTTTAAAAACAGGCATATGATTTATAAAGACCTTAACGTGCTTATAAATTGAATTAGTAGATAACCCTTGAATGTATTGATTCAAGGGTTATTTGCCTTTTTTTATGGATTTAGAAGCCTCATCAAATGAATTCGCTTTTATTTGAGCATCTGCAAGGCAATACCAGTAATACCAGGCATCCAACTTTCTGATTTTATTTTTATAAAACTTTTCAATAATTGGATAATATGTAGAGTATAATTCTTGATCATAAACTAGTTTTTCACCATTCCATTTCAATACATCTACAAGATGACTATCACCAAGGTACATATGCCAAGCTGTAATACCAAGCTTTTTGTTTCCTTTTACGAGATCTATTTTGTGGTAAGGTTCGTCTGCAATTTCTTTGAATGATGTACCATTCCAATGAATAACTTTAAGTTGACTTCCTGCTGCTGCTCCAATTGTAACTCCCCATAAGTAGTCATTCACACCATTCCCTGTAATATCAGCTAGTACTGAAAAGTCTAAATCTACTCCTTGAACGTGGTCATTAAATAGCTTTCTCCAATTTCCATCCTTTTCTTTTTTTAATATCATTACTCCAAATTGAGAAGGAGAGGGTTGTTCTTTTGCTTTAATTTCATAGGTAATAATAATTTCCTTTTGTTCATCATGATTAAAGTCATAAAATTGAATTGGTTTTGCGGATGAAGGTCTGTCAGCTTTTATAAGAATTGCATTAGACGGCTTGAATTTTTCAACCATTTTCATTAGAGACGGCCCCTGAATTTGCTCCGCCGGAACAAGTATTGAAGAAAAATTCATCCCTCCAAAGATCAATAAAATAATTAGTGCCATTTTCATTGTAATATGCCACCTTTAAAAGATATTACAATAATAACCACTTGTTTATGTATTCTGTTTATTTTCATACCTTTTTTGAATAATCCTAATAACATCAACACAGTAAATGCGGAAAAAGCGATTCCCTCACATGCAAAGTGGGGAAAGATCGCTATGCAAAAAGCTACAGAAAGATATCCATCAGCTAAAATTTATGATTACCTACACGTAAAGCGAGAACAGAAAGGGAATTATTCAGTTGAGACATTCAAACTATGGCTTGATGAAAATAACAAGAAGTTTGAAGTTATAGTTAATATTCATTTTGATACAAAATCAGAAAAAATTTCAAAGATAAGCTTACAAAAGCAAAATACGCATACATAAAAGCGTCCGAATTGATTCTAACGCTTCTTTCTGTTGTTGAATGTTTCTATATCCTTAGAGTAACAATTCATTAAAATGACTTTTATAAATAGTAATAACCTTACCAGTTATGTAAGTTAAATCACCTTGATAATAAATGAATAACTCTCCACCTCTTTCAGAAGATTGGAAAGCATATAATTGTTTTTTATTTAGCCTTTGGCTCCAATATGGAGCTAGACCACAATGGGCTGAACCCGTAACAAAATCTTCTTCTATTCCAATTCTAGGAGCAAAATAACGAGAAACAAAATCATACTTAGTTGAAGGGCTTGTTACGACTAAACCTGTAACAGGCAGAGTAGCAAGGAGGTCTAAATTAGGTACAAGTCTTTTCAATAATTCTTCATCTGCTACTTCAATAATGTATCGATCACTGTTTTGGGCAGCCTTTAAAATAGGTACATCTACTAATTTTTGGATGGTAGATGTAATATCTATAGGGGTAGGTGCATCGGTAGAGAAAGCTAATTGAACCCCTTTTTCTACTTTTTCCACTTTCAAATGACCGGATTTTGTTGTAAATGTAATAGGGTGTTGATCCTCTATAATACCTTCCTCCCAGAGTATATGAGCAGCTGCTAATGTACCATGCCCACACAATTTTATTTCCTCTGAAGGAGTAAACCACCTTAACTCATATACGTTACACTGTTGCTCTAGGAGAAAAGCTGTAATAGGTAGATTTAACTCTTTAGCAATCGCTTGCATAAACTGTTTATGGATTGGACTAGTTAATTGAATTACATATGCTGGATTACCAGAAGTTAAATCTTGTGAAAAAGCATTTACTCGATATAAATAGGTACTCATGTTGAATACCACTCCTTTAACTATCAGTTAAGATAAGAGTTCAACAAGTCGATATAATTACCTTTATTTGATACTAAGAAGCAGAAAAATATACAAAATATACATTATGCTTCTAGTCAGCATAATGTTGTTTCTAGGTACTTAATCTCTTTAATCTATATGATATAATTAACAAAAACAGGAATTTTAAAGGGGGCTCAGCCTATTGTCCGGAGGTATTATACTGGGTATCATCATTGCATTAATTATATTTCTAGCTATGGCTAAAACAGTAAAAGACACCCAAAAAGATCACGAAAAAAAGAGACGTTAAATTATGAATACCATATATAAAGCAAGTTTACATAAAAAAATTTATAAAAATACATATTAACAAAAGGGAGCCTATATATGCTGTCTCCCTTTTGTTAATATGTATTTTGCTTAATATATCTTGGTACTTATTAGCATGTAAATCCTAACCCTTAACTAGAATATCGTTCTGCAAGTTTATCCTTATGAGATTGAAATATCTCTTCTAGAGGAATATCATACTTATTGGCAATCACAATTAAGTTGCCTAATACATCTCCTAGTTCCTCCGTCAATTCTCTCTTATTTTCTTCCAGAGTACCCTCTACTTCGTCTGGTCTATCTCTCCCGATCTCTAAAGCTCTAATAGCTCGTGCTACTTCACCTGTTTCTTCAGCTAGAAAGCCAATTCGAACAAAAATATCTAAGTCTGACCAGCCTCTCATCTTGTAGTAGTCCTTTACCCATTGTTGAAATTCTGTTACATTCATTGATTAGTTCCACCTTCCATTTTTAAAAATCCTCCTAAGTTTAACAAATGTTCCATCATTATGTATAATCGATAAGGGTTATTTACTTAGGAGGGGATACTTTTGAAAAGACTAGCTGTATTTTGTGGCTCAAGTAAAGGGGCATCTGATCTTTATATTGAAGGAGCAAAAGCTCTAGGAAGAGAGCTTGCTAAACGCAATATCGCTCTTGTATACGGAGGTGCAAGTGTCGGTGTAATGGGTGCTGTTGCTGATGCCGTTTTACAAGAAGGTGGACATGTAATTGGCGTTATGCCGAGCTTTCTTGAGGAAAGAGAAATTTCTCATAAAAACTTATCGGAACTTATTGTTGTTGAATCTATGCATGAAAGGAAAGCCAAGATGGCAGAATTAGTGGATGGATTTATTGCATTACCAGGTGGTCCAGGCACATTAGAGGAATTCTTTGAAATTTTCACATGGGCTCAGTTAGGTTTACATCAGAAACCATGTGGACTTTTAAACATTAATAACTATTACACACCACTTGTATCATTATTTAATCATATGACAGAAGAACAGTTTTTACAGGAAAAATATCGTTCTATGGCTCTAGTAGATACAGAACCACATGGGTTACTTAATCAATTTAATACATACCAACCACCTTCAGTAAAAACATATATTACAAAAGCTCAGAGCTAATTTAAGTTACCATAATCACAGTCCTAGGAAACAAAAAAGGTGTCCTTTAGTAAGTTAGGACACCCTTTCATTATTTAATTAACTAATTCTTCTTCATGAAACAAATTAGTTCTTTTCTGCTAAGATTATTAAAAACATCGGTCTTCTAGTTTCATGTACCATTTCAGGTATACTTTCTAACATTTCATCAGAAGGCATTGGTTCCTTCACTGCATTGATTGTAAAACCTGTGCGAATCAGATCATTCATATAAGTAGAAATCGTACGATGATATTTTATTACATCCTCGGTTAAAAAGGACGTATGACGAATCCCTTCCTCTTGATAATGATCGATAGGCCAATGCATAGGGTGTCCATCATTATCATAGTACCAGTCTTGTTCATTCCGAGAAGTAAAAATCGGATGCTCTACTGAGAAAAGAAATGTACCACCTGGCTTTAAAAAGCTGCATACCTTTTTAGCAACTTCCTCAAATGACTTGATGTAGTGAAAAGCTAACGAACTAATGACCACATCAAATTCTGATTTCTTAAAATCAATATCTTCTATCGGCATTTGGATATATGAAATAGAAAGGTCCTTTGTTTTTTCACGAGCTTTTTCAAGCATCTTTTCAGATATGTCAACACCGATTACTGAACGTGCTCCTTGTTCATGTGCAAACTGGCAATGCCAGCCGAACCCACAACCTAGATCCAGTACTTTTTTGTCTTTCATATCTGGCATTAATGCTTTTAACACATGCCATTCACCAGCGCCTTCAAGCCCTTTAATAGAACGTGGCATCTGCTCGTAAGCAGAAAAGAATTTTTCAACATCATATTTATTTTGTTTCATTACTGATAACAACTCCTATATAGTAAAATAGCCTCCTAAGATCACTTAAACGTCTATTACAGGAGGCTACCTATCTTCTCCTTACCATTATGACCACTCCATTTCTGTCCTAGGATACTACCAACAATCATAACATAAAGGCTAACTATTGGAGGGCAGAAAAGTTCGTCCATACCTTTAAGGTAATAATAAAATCTTTTTTAATTTATACCCTATACATGTTTAGTTACCATAATGTTCCTTATCGGTAGTTGCTTAATCCTGTGTTTGAGTATGGATAGGTCTGCACAGTTTCTCCACATCTATTTGATATAAATAGTGGACAGCAGTACTTATTACAATGAAAGGGTGTATATATGAAAAAGTTACTATTTGTCGTGGTATCTCTCTTAACTATGATTGCTTTGGTAGCATGTAATAAGGATTCTGAACATAAGCAGATGAAACACGACATGGCAAACATGGACCATAACGATTCTTCAAAAGAAAAACAACAAGTTGCAGTACAAACCGATTGGAAGTTTGAACATTATCCTCAGGCTAATACAACCAACCAGTTAACAATCACAATCAAAGATAATAAAGGGAAGCCTATTTCCGAATTTGAGGTAAATCACGAAAAGAAAATGCATCTGATTGTTGCAAGCAAAGACTTGTCAAAATATCAACACATCCATCCTGCTTATAAGGGAAAAGGTGTGTTCACAGTACCTGTTACGTTTACTCAGGGAGGATCATTTCAGTTAATTGCTGACTTTGTACCGAAAGGACAATCGGATACAGTTCAAATGCATACGGTTTCTGTTAGGGGAAATACACCACCTCCTGTTAGCCTTACACCTGATAAGAAATTAGTAAAAACTGTTAATGGGAATCAAGTGTCTCTTAAAATAGATAGCCAGCTAAAAGCGAATCAGGAAACTATGCTAAATTTTTATTTTGAAGACGCTCAAACCAAACAGCCTATTCAGGATTTACAACCATACCTTGGAGCTGTAGGACACGTTGTCATTCTAAATCAAGACGCAACAAAATATCTGCACGTACATCCGATGGATGAAAGGGTAAAAGGATCTAATGCTATGTTCCATACAACCTTCCCTTCACCTGGCGTCTATAAAGTTTGGGGAGAGTTTCAGCGCAGTAACAAAGTCTTTATAGTTCCATTCGTAGTGGAAGTTAGTAAATAACTAAAAAAGAATCTATCTCTGTGAGTTATTCGTCAATCATTCTTTCTGTATAAACTACTTCAGATAAATTAGATCATCCAAAATACATTTATATTACAGCAAGGAATTACTGTTGAGGGACAGTAGTTCCTTCTATTTTTTGACTCTATAACCTATGAATGTTCAGTTAACATAATACCTCTTTACGGTACACAACCCAAAAAGGAACCCTTATGGGAGTAAGGGTTCTAACAGAGTCATTTTTATAGAATATGCAAATTTTTATACATTCTTTATGTATCAATGTTTCTCTCTAGGCTAAATGGTAATGGGATGCATAAAAATCTTGTTTTATATACACTTATAAAAATTAAAATGAAAATAATCCATTAAATATTGAAGATACGGATTGAGTAAACATGAACAAAGACTAAAAGAACAAATCAAATTTACCTATTTTAAAATAAATCCTTACGCAATTCTCGTGTTCGAACCCCATCTTCAATTTTTTCTGCGATGTCCATTAACCTTTCAATGTCGGAAAAGGAATACATTCGGGTACCTGAAGAGTTTCGTTTCGGGAAAATAAGCTCTCGCTCTTCATAATAACGAACTTGCCTTTCTGATAAACCTGTCATTTCAGTAACGATTTTTATAGTCATAACTTTCTCATCTAAATATGGATGATTTTTAGTCAAGAATATCCTCTCCTATTTCCATGCTTTATCAGTATATATGTTAGTAACTTTTGGATTGTATATAGAAATGAAGTTTATTAAATATAGCACGTTATAAATACTTCTTGATGAAAGGCGTTTGTAGTTCTTGAGAGTGACATTAGGTTAACTAATTTCAAAAAGCAAGTGTTTCAAAATCAATAATAAGAAGAAAATAAGAGCTTCTAAATTGCTCAAATTTATGTCGAACCATTTATTATATGTAAAACCAAAGTTCATTCCCTCAGAGAGCGTTTCTCTGTATATTTGAAATATATTTTAATTTGATTACTAATGAAATATGTGGATACGGTGCAACCTATATCATTCTAGTCATTTTCATTCCGATAAATAAAAAGACTTGCTTTAGATAGAAAGCAAGTTGAAAGAAGGATAATCACTTTGGTAATTCCATTATAATCCAATGATTATATTGAATCATTAAAATATGGTTAAAAATAAATTAAAAGTAAATTAATTCATAAAAAAGTATTAATTAACCTTTTATTTGAGTTTCGTTAAAGCAATTTTATTAATTCCAATAAATTTTTTAACTTTATTCCTTTAGTGTTTGAATAAAGTATAGAATTAGGAGTCCGAAAAAGTATACTTTTTCGGATGGGATAGCTGTTTTTTAAGTCATTTTTTCACAATCCCAAAAAGTGTACTTTTTGAGACTATCTATATTGGACAACCTTAACCATAAATTAACTATACATAGTTAAGGGGATGCTGGTGCATAAGTGTTGAAATGTTGTGCTGATAAGCTACCAGAAGAAGATATTCTTTATTTCGCGGGTCATTGTCCACTCGTTGCAATTCTGAGCGTTTCTCATAATACTGTTTTTTGTGAAGGAATGGAAAAAAGCAATTATTTGCTATGAATATCTCTATGTGTTACATTATACTTAACTTATTTTTGTTCGGTATAAGATTGAGAGAAGAAAAAACCTTAAACAGAAGTTTTTATCTTGAAATAGTATGATTGGGCAAGAGAGGTAATACATTTGTGGAGTATTCCACAGCAGGAGGCAACATTATGACACAAGGTACAGTAAAATGGTTTAATGCAGACAAAGGTTTCGGTTTCATTGAAATCGAAGGCGGAGACGATGTATTCGTTCATTTCAGTGCTATTCAAGGTGAAGGTTTCAAATCATTAGAAGAAGGTCAAAAAGTTACTTTTGATATCGAGCAAGGTCAACGTGGAGCACAAGCTGCTAACGTTCACAAAGCATAATTAAAAGTGATAACAAAAAGGACTCCTTATGAAGGAGTCTTTTTTTGTGGTCTTATAATTAGAAAACCATGATTTATCTACTATTAGTTCAATAGAAAACCCAGGCTTTAAAAAAAGCCTGGGTTTTAGACAAGACGATCGATACAAGGTATAACTAGTTATAACATACAATAGAAATAGAAAGCAAATGCAAATGAATTAACTATATTTTCAATTAAATTAAATAATTTGGTACAAATTATCTTCGATGGGGATTAAGGGGAATTTTATTAATAAGCCGTTCTCCAGCTTCCATGTGATTTCCACACAAAGGGCATTTTTGGTGGTTGTCGTAAGAGAAATCTTTTCTCATCCAGCCCTTACAATCTTCTACCGTACATTCCCAAACCTCTGTTTGTTCTTGAGCTAAAGGTTCTTGATTTCTTTTGCCGTAATAATACATACTAACATCACTACTCCTCATTTTATATTATAGCTTATAAAGGAGTAATAATCATTTATATGAATTGGTGTTTTTTTACCACTTTATTTTCATTGAATAATGCGCGGAATTTGTGATATGAGAATTTCTAAACACTTGGTAATAATATTCATATCTTCTTCTTTTGCTTTTTACTTGTAACACTTACTGTAGTAGTACATCCCTAAACTAAGCCTCCAACGTAATGAGGGTTAGTTTAAAGATTAGTTTAATGGTGGAATCATTTCGCTTATCACCGGTAATCAAGTTGTTATTTATAGGGACTTTCCAGAAGTTTCGTGACTTGTTGGAGACTTTTATTTCGAGTTATTATAAATAACAAAACTCCATTTTACCTCAGATTAAAATATATTGTCAATGAAAAATTTGTAATATTTTCAAAAAATGTTATAATAGTTTTACAATTGTTTTTTCGATCGTATTCCAAATTCCGCTGTGTTTTTTTCAGATAGAATTATGGATACATTTTTTCAATACTTTTTTAAACTAAAAACACTCAAACAGTTGTGTGAGCTTTAAAGGTAAGTTAGTTGAATAAAATTATTAATTTACTATCTAATAGTAACCGAGTTTTTATTCTACAAGGAGGTCTAAAATAATGAATCTAATCAATAAGAAAGTTACACACAAGCTTTTTGGGATAGGTAGTATAGTTAAATATAATGATTCTAGTATTGAAATACATTTCGCATCGGAAAATAAAAAGTTTGTTTTCCCCGATGTATTTGGAAAGCATCTAAAACTGCATGATAAAAGTGTTGCTCATTCACTCGAAAAAATTATAGAAAAAAAGGAAATGGAACACAACGAGGAAGAACGGAAGAAGGAAGAGGAAAAAAAACTACAACGAAAAAACCAAGAACTTCGCTGGGGACTTGAAAAACTTATGAAAAATCATAAACTTCATTCTGAATCACAAATGGTTTTTTGGTGTAACACAGAAGAACAGAATAGTTCTCTTTTAGAGTGGAAGGTTTTTTCAGGCGTAATAAAAAGCGGTAATAACAAGGGGAAGCCAACCAAACCCATCCGTTTGCACCAAAATAGTGCTGTCTTGTTAACAGCAATAGATTCCAGTATGCCTGAAAAAGACAGACGTATCTTAGGCGTCTATATGGTGAATGAAGATTTTATCGGTAAGCTTTGTGAAGATGGATATATTCCTGCTCATTCAAAATACAGACTCCAACTTACAGAACAGGAATCGGATCAGATGCCTTTCTGGAAATATTATGTAAATGAAAGGTCATCTCAAAAAATGACATGGAATACAGGTAAATACCGTTATTTTGATAATTTATGGATGGCTCAAATTTTGCTTGATATAGCTGAGTTAAAAAGTGACCCAAAGGAAAGAGAGCTGGCACAACAATTTTTTGAACATTTTTGTAAAATGAATCTGATAACAGCTGAGGAGTTACCAAAGCCTAATGGTGCATTAATGCGTATGTAAATGTTAGCCCAAAGATAGTAGGAATGACTAGGGACTGACACATTTTTCCCACCCATCATTAATAGCGAGCATTCCTTGGCTCTGTTCGCTAATAAAAAGGCAAGAGCAGAACGTAGGAGAGGTAGAAAAGCGACAGTAGGTCATAAAAAAATCTATAGAAAATAATCCTTTACTATTTTATAACTATATACTTTTTGAGCCCATATACCAGAATGAGGAAAATCTATACGGGTTGATGTAAGCTTTTCTCAGCTCTATTATAAGAATAATACGATAATCTTATTATTTTTAATAGGAGAGAAGATGAAGGATATAAGCGTGAAAATATTTAGTAATGGAAAAACAGTAACTATAAGAGTATCGAATGAATTAGTAACAATCTTAAAAAGTCATTATGTAAAAAACATAAAAAGATACTCTTATACGGTTACTAAATATTCAAGTGTTTTTTTCTTTGAAGAAGAATTAATGAAACAAAAATAATAAGTAGATAATGAGGAGATACACCTATGCTTAAATTTAAAGTTATTTTCGAATTTATAAATGGCAGGACAAAGGAATTAAAATTCGAAGCCACATCAAAGAAAGAAGTCATTAGTCATATAACAAAATATGAAAGATTCATTTCGAATGAAAAAGAGTTAGTGCACATCAATTTAAATAACGTGGTACAGTTTATGATTACAGAAGAAAAATAATAATAAAAACTAGGCATCTATTAATTGAGGTGCTTTTTATTTTAATAAATAGACTGATTTAGATTTAAATGACATATCTGAGAGTAGTAATAAAATTGAGCGGTTAATTAAAGCTCTTCTTAGCTCTTCACTAGATAAAGAGAAAGTTATAGAACAATTAATTGAAATAGAGTTAGAACTTGACCATATTAATTGGCACTATAAAAGCTTACAGGACAAGCAAACGGTAATGTTATTAAGATTTACGGCTACGTTCAAAACAAGAATTCTGTAGCCTATTTATAAATAGCTAATGCACCTCACAATATTTATTATGTTAGGTGAAAGTTTATTTAAACTAGGAGATTCAATGAGAAAATATATAGCTTTAGATATACCTATAAACAATGTTAAGAAAGTTATGATAGTTCAATTTAGAGATGAAGTAACTATGTTTCTTTACGATACGCTAGATGATAAACCTTCGATCGGAGATTATAGTTTCGAAACACTGCAAGAAGCAGAGGACTTTTTTATTCGGACATTCTTAAAAGAAACAAATAATGAGGTATCCTGGGTGTATGTATCAAACCCTATGAAGAATTGTCAGGAAGACCTTATTGAACCAGTAAGAGTTAAGGGGATAGACACTAGTTCTCCTCAGTGGGGAACATACGAGAAAGTGGTAGCAGGACAGTGGATAGATATTAAATTTTAACACAATTGTTACTGGTAATCATCCTTACCTCAACCACGTTTTTTTACTATAATCCTATTTTTATCAGTTAAAATATATATTGTTTAGCCTCTACAGTATATAATGCAGTATATCGTTTACTTTTGATTTAATGTATGGAGGGAATTTTGTATAAATTAAAGTGTATTCCGTTTTTTGTATCTATTATTTTATTACTACAAGGTTGTGAAGACTCGTTAAATAAAAAAAGTAGTCGTGAACAGGAAAAAAATGTATTGACAGAAGATGCAGAGAAAGAAGAGACAGGGTCTATGACAACCGTTTATGATAAAGCTAAATGGCATTACGAAGGAGATTTCCCAAATAACTTGAGTGAAAAGCAGGCGTTCGTTCATACTGGAATGTATCTTGGATGGATCATTGAAGAAAACTTATACAGCAAAGAATTTGAAGAAGAAGCTGCACAGGAGATCCTAAAATTCAAACAAAAAAATATGACCGGAACTGAAGTTTACACGGAATGGGATGGCATCTTTGCAAGCGATATGCTGAATGCAGAAGGAAAGGCTTTTACAAAAGATTATTTTGATTTCGATAAAGGAATTTATTTAGATGATTATGAAGATATATTTCCTCATGTAGAATCACTTTATGAGGTAGAAGATACGTGGAACAATTATGAGGCTATTAAAACAAAGATTAATAAGCGTTTTAATACTTGGAAGCATACAAAAGAAGAAAATAAAAGTAATGAGTTATTTACGGTTGATTCATATATTGGTTCATTAAAGAGAATACTTGAGCAAAATGAAGATAAGTTAATTAACAATATCGAAAAAGTACATACTTTTCATTATTATAAAGGCATTGATTTACTGGACTTTGAAATCTTTATCCAACCATTTGATTTGTCTATTATGATGTTTTCTATGGACAATGAAGCGAACGAAGTTTTCTATGAAAGGAACAATCGTGCCATTTTTTCAGGAAGTTATGAATTACTTGAAGAGTTTGAATACTATGAGCTAGCCGACGAGCATTCGGGTGAGCTTTGGGAATTCTATGAAGCAAATGAAGAAGAAATATTTGCTGCTGAGAAAGAATTAATTACAAACTGGTTTATTTCTTGCTGGAATAAAGCCAGCGACAGTGAAATTAAGCTGCCTGTTTATCTTAATTTTCATGATGACATAGAATCGTTTGATTTAAATGAGAACAAATGGATTGATAGTGAAGAAAAATGGTCTAACTAAAATAGTAACTACATTGTACATGTGGGAAGAAGCCACTAAGATAGCGTGGCTTCTTTTTCATAGTCATAAATAGCATTATATACATGTTAGTTAACTAAAAGGTCTAAAGGATACAATCTATAATTTACTTTTTATATTTAAATTCAACCCCATTGATGTTTGTTGAGGATGAGTTAATAATTGAATGACAATAGATTGTTGTGAGAGGTAGAAATGATAGGTGTGCTATCGTAATAACCCCAAAATATTGTGCAGCCTTTTTTAAATGTAAGATCTATTTCGTCTTCATCTTTTGCTACACTAAGATTTTATTTGTGTTCAGAACCCATTTCTAAGACTTCTTCCTCGAATTTTTGATAGGCATTCTGTACGCCCATCATCACTTTTTTCATTTTAAAGTAACCATTTGAATAGGCATATGTATCACGAATTTCTTCCCACATAAAATGATACATTTTTAAATCTGATGTTCCACAAAAGATGAAATCCGTATAAGTACCGTCTCCAAAGGCATCAGCGTCAAAGAACTTCACTTTAACGTTCTCGCTGTATTTTTCGATTATTGAATATAAATCCTCTGCAAGCTCTCTTCTTTTTTCACGAGGTAATGCTAACCAAGTTGGATAAAATTCTAATAAAATTATAATGCCATGATTTAAGGTGTTTTTTGTCATTGTATTGTCTCCTGTGGTTTCATTATATATAACACTCATTTCTAGTTACCATAATCATGAATGTTCTAATTTTATAAATGATCAGAATGAGGTATAGCTGCATACATTTGCAGTTGTCTTTTTGACACTTAAACTTAATCATTCTAATGGCCATGAAATAATGAAAGGGAATATTGATAAACATAAATAATTACGAATCCTAGCGAAATTAGTAGCCATACATGCAATTTCCTGAAGTGCTTGATGGTATTTCCAATTATTTCATGAAAGATAACAAAAGACAGTGTACCGATTGCTGCACCAGTCGATAAAGCTTGTAGTTTAAGTGAGGAAACTTGTACACTTTCACCAATAAATAAACTGCCTCCTAAGGACAGCGATAGAAGGGCTATAATTAGTAAAAAGAAGGTGTTCGGTATTTTTGCTATAGAGAGGACTGTCATAATTGCCATCCCCTCTGGGACCTGATGTAAAAGGGTAGCTGCGAATACAGAAGCTGATTGGTGCATATCTGTTATTCCAAAGGTAATACCTGTGATGACATTATGAAAAAAGATAGCAACCGTTAATAAGATAAGTGCCTGTAAGGGTGAAATTTCGCTGTTTTGTTTATGCAAAAAGAGATCAATGCATAGCATGATGATATATCCGACTACAATTCCTAATAAAACGCCTCTTAAATCATATAGATGCCAAGTAGACGGAAGGATATCAAAGAACAATAAGCCCAATAAGATTCCACCGCATATAGCATACATAAATTGGATTCTTCCCCTTGCCAGATGGTTTACTAATTTGAGAATTCCTCCTCCTACTAATAAACCCAGTAAAGAACCTAAAGTAAATAAGATATTCATTTCTATATGCATAATTGCTACTTCCTTTCGGCTATATGGTTTTTTACAACTAACCTATTCAAAGGAAAGGCAATCATACCTATGTTTTATAAATGGTTAAAAAAATAAAAGTACATGATATTAACTTAGGAGTAATTTTTAGGTAAATCACTAATAAAAAAGGACATACTAACGTTATCTAAAAAAGAGGTGTTACTATGGAATCTCCTTTTGAAATGATAACCAATGTGGACAAGGTCGAAAATGCTTATTATATAGAAGTGAAACCAGGTGAGTACAATGCAAAGTATTGGAATAAAGAATCGGTCTATTTTGCTGATGAAGCTTTTGCTTATTTCTACACCACGATTTGCAAGTATGTGCCACAGTATCAACCTACCCAAGTGACAGAAATCAAAGCAGAAACATGGCTGAGGATCAGTAATCAGCTGCAAGAACTTGCGTATTTTTTGAGCACTAATCCGCCTATGATTAAACTAAAGAAATGGATTGATTTTAGCAAAGTAGAGGAAACGTACAAACAGTTTGATCATCACAAAAACAAGTACATTAGTGAGTTAATTAACATGATTAACGAATTTACAGTGTGGATAACAAAGGTATGTCAAACACAATCGTACATCACCATTTTGGGTACTTAATGGAAATCGATGTTGCTTATTTTAATCTACAAGCTATGCAGAAAATGAAAGAATTGTTCAAAACGAATATGGCATATTACGCTAAAGGAATAAACTACACTCACAGCGAAAACAACTATAAGGAGATGCAAAGAGTATCTTGCACTTAACAGGCCTTGAAACCTTAGAGGCTTGGAATGAAGAGCAAAAATCCCAAAAACAAATCGTGAGTTAAATCACTAAAAATGCTCTCAGATGAAGCGAGTGATTCTATAAATCAAAAAAAGATACTTTATAAAGTATCTTTTTTTGATTTAAGTTTTTGAAGAATGTAAAATCTAATTGGTATCATTCGGTACTTCAAGAGAAGTAGGTTTGGTGTTCCTTTTGAAAAATGAAAGAATTACCATTACAAGAACGAATGCTACACAAACTATAGAGCTTAACCTATTCGCACTGTCTATGAGAAAGACTATGAAGCTAATAATTAATGTACATGCGGCAAAAAGCGTTAAATAAGGGAAGCCCCAAAGTTTAAAATATGGTTTTTCTTTATATTGAGGACGTAGCTTTAGCTGAGCTAAGCAAATACTAATCCATATAAGAGAAACTGTAAATCCAGGAATAGCTAATAAATAAGAAAAAGCTTTTTCAGGATATAAGTATACGAGGTACGTTCCCAATAATAAAAATAGGACACTGAAAGCTAAACTGTAAACAGGTACGCCTTGTTTATTTACATAGGACAAACTTTTAGGAGCATCTCCCGACTGAGATAAAGAATGAAGCATCCTTGTACAGCCATAAATACCTGAATTGGCTGCTGAAAGGACAGCTGTTAATAAAATAAAGTTCATAACATGAGAAGCCCCTTGAAGCCCGGCTGTTTCAAATACTTGGACAAAAGGGCTAGCATTTGCATCAATTTTATCCCATGGTATCAAGCCACAGATAATAAAAATAGGCAAAGTATAAAACAGAACTACTCTCCACATAACGCCTTTAACTACCCCTGGCAATACCTTTTCAGCATCTTTCGTTTCTGTAATAGTTAAACCAATGAGTTCTGATCCTCCATACGAGAAAATGACTACAAGTAATGTAGAGAAAACGGCTTTCCAGCCATTTGGCATAAAATCACTATAATTATGAAGATAATGAGAAGATGAATTATTGCTTGGCATAATTCCAAATAGTATCGCTATACCTAATAAAATAAAAGCAATAATAATAAAGATTTTAATACCAGCAAACCAAAACTCAATTTCTCCAAAAGACTTTACGCTTGTAGCATTAATTAAAATAAGTACAATTGAACAAATAAGACAAAGAATCCATAAGGGGATAGAAGAAAACCAATATTGCAGAAAACTACCTGCAGCGATGACTTCAATAACGCATACAGTAAGCCACATAAAGCAATAAGTAGCTCCCGTTACAAAAGAAAAACGTCTTCCAAAAGCTTTTTGAATTAGATCTTTCATATTGTGGGATGGGTATACAATAGCCATTTCAGCCAAAGCTCCCATTACAATAAGAAGCAATAGTCCAGCAAATAGATACGAAAAGATAACCGAAGGTCCTGCTAATCCAATTGTATCAGCACTCCCTTTGAAAATCCCTGTCCCAATCATTCCTCCAATAGCAATCATTCGAATGTGTCGCGGTAATAATTGCTTTTTTAACGTATTCTTTGATGCAGTATTTTCTTTCATGATGCCCTCCTTTTAACATAAAAAAGTCCCTGCTGAATTATTCAGCAGGGACGAAAATTTCGCGGTACCACCCTATATTGTAAAAACATCTTACCTCTTAATTAGCATAACGGTTTTATCCGTCCTCTCTAAAACACCATTAGAAGAGGAAGCTCTAGGAGTGAATTTCATCTCTAACCTTTGTACTGACTTCCACCAATTATCAGCTCTCTATAACAGGGAGATTAGGATTACTTAAGATCCTATCTTAGCTTTTGTTTATTAAATTAAAGTGTATGTAATGTATATCATATTAGTTAGTTTGAAATTAAATGTCAATATGTTTTTTATCTACTTACAGCTATAAGAAGAGTTATTAGATTTTACATAAAGATAACAATTATCACTATTTAGTAGTTAATCATTCCTTTTCCAATCATTTGTACTGTGATTGAATTGTACGCTTTTCTATAATAGAAAACCTACTGTGCAAACAAGAGTACAGTAGGTTTTCAAATCAGAATAAAAATGGTGAGAATATATCTCAGTATTGTATTTTATCCTAAAGAATATAACAAGGCAAGAGTTATTATCCTTTTAGGAACTTTTCTTTTACAACATTTGAATTACAACTATACAAAAACCTTTAATAATAGGAATTTTAAAGGTTTGTTACTTCTTATAATTTATCTTATGTAAACTTGCAAAAGAAATAAGCTCTTTTTTATTTGATATTTTGATTGGAGTTGCAGCCAGAAGACCCCTCTTCCTTTCTGTCATGTTAATTACACCTGTTCGCTATGTATTTTTATCAAACCATACTTGTATCATACAGTTGGCAAGCACTCATGAATTTTTCAAATAGAAAAAAGCACCCTCATCGTTAATGGCATTGGAGAATAAGGGTACTTTATAGGAAGGCACATATTATAATTTAGGAGATACTAAGATTTTTGAATTAATTTAATCATTTATTATATTGTCCATGTAATAAATGATTAAGGGGGAAAAAAATGAACATTACAGTAGTTGAACATGATCCAAATTGGAAGTATGAATATCTAAATGAAGAATACCTAATTCAGGGTGTTTTTTTAAATCAACGTATTTTTAAAAAAACTGTGATTTTATTAATGTGATTTTATTAAAGCTATAAGCTTGATTATTAACAAACTGTTGAGTCACTTATTTTGTTAGGACATCTAATAAGATTAGGAAACGAAGAAGACTTTACTTCCTTGCCCCGTATACTTTTACCTTATTGTAAAATGTCTCTTTCTTCATGCCTACCTCTGATTTAAAAGAAAAATAGGCGCTATCATAGAGCTTATTATTGCTGTTATACTGTTTAACTTTAGTACGTTTAAAACAAATAAGTGATTGATAGCAAATTAAATCTTACATATCATCTATGTAAAAAGGACAAACAAGTCATCATGTTTGTCCTTTTTGTCATTCTGGTGGTAGGGTAAATATTTAATTTCTAATTTAAAAATTGAATATCTCTATGTTAATTATAAAAAAGTCCTCATAAATTGAGGACTTTTCTTAACTATGAAATTAGGAATGGAAATTTTATTTGCATCTACAAAATGTATTATAACACGCATTCGATATAAAAAATGAGCTATTCAAATCCTAAAAAGGGGATTCCGAGCTTTTAATTGGATTTTACAGGAAAAAACATTGTTGGAAAGCCAAAATATAGTTAGTGTTAAATAAAAAAGTAGCAAATTAGAGCAATAGGTGATTAGGTAAGTGCAAGTATATATAAAGAACAATTTTTAATAAAAGCTTTACTTGTAGATATAGAGGCAGGAAGAGAACTTATGATTCAAGTTGGTTTAGAAGAAGGATTCACCAGTGAAAATACCATTGTAATTAGCCAATCCATTGATCAATTGCTAAACCAATTAAAAGAGGCCTCTACGGCTGATTAGTTCTTATTTTTTATGAAAAAAGTATAAGACACCTCGATATTGGCAATCAAGGTGTCTTTTTGTATGGGTTCATTCATGTGTGATATGCTCCCAATGAAGTGGATGGAGTAAATAAAAAATTTGTTTATTTAATATGCTGCTTGTTTATTTCTTATTTTACTCAGATAAAAATCAATCGTGTTTCCACTTAAAGAGATTTTGCTTTTACATACTGAGAGTATCCCTTTTTAGAGTAATAGTATCAGTATGGAAAAGTTATATATATTTCTTACATCAGGACTGAAAATTCTACAGCTTTTCTTGATAATATTTCCGATAGACGTTAGGAGTTATATTTTCATATTTTTTAAATGTCTTGATGTAATACCCGGGGTCGTTAAAACCTAATTCATCGCTAATCTGTGCAATAGACAAATCCGTTTTTTCTAATAATTGTTTGGACCACTCTATTTTTTTGAGAGAAATAAAAACAGAAAAATTCATACCCGTTTCTTTGGTAAATATACGGCTGAAATAACCTGTACTAATGTGACATAAATCAGCCATCTTTTGTTGAGATATTTTTTCTCTTTTATGTTTATAAATGTAGTCAAAGGCTGGCTGTAATACTTTGTTTTTACAAACTAAGTGATCGTTAATAGACGTTTTTACGTAAGCATTAGTAACTGTGTTGGCTAATTCCTTTTTTATATTTTGAATATTATCTAGAGAATAACCGTAAGAAATGTCTTCAGTAGAAAGGTTCTCTTTTACTGGAGCCATCTTTTCATATACTTCTAAAATTAAGTTTTTATTCATAGCTTCCTCTACAATGTAGTTACAAAGCCTATATAACATTTGAGCAGCGTCGTTAATTTCTGTATAGGATAGAGTAGGAATAGAATCATATAGACGCTGTATTTCCTCATTATTATTTAAATTCTGTTCAAATCCCTTTGATGGAACAGTAAGCATTTGTTCCAAGGGAGGATGTTTGTCACCATCCTTAATTTTCACTTCTCCCGCCATGATGGCACCTACATATTTATCATCAATTATAATGGGAATGGCAATATCGACAATATTCCAGTGGCATAAATAGATATAAGGAGCATTGGTTCTGACTGCCTCTAGTCCTCCCCGCGCATCGCACTTTTCACAAAGTTTTGCTGTATTAGGATTTTTACGCATAGTCTCACAAAATGGACGTACGCTACTGTGTTGAGAAATGGGCACTCCTTTATAGTTAACCGTGACAATCGCTAATTTTGTAACAAGAGCAAGCGAATCTTGAAGATTTCGCCACTTTTTTAAATCTAGTATTTTATCTAAATTCATGTAAGTAGTTTTCAATGATGTTTTTATCTCCCTTACTTACCCTGTGGTAGTTTAAATCAACTATTTGAGAATACTTTTTCTTTATTCTTTAGTTCATGAAATAAAAGAGTTCTTAGAGATAAAGGTCATCTCTGCTCAACATGAACTTGGTAATATTTTTACCTGAAATAATGTCATAATAATACCATATTAAATGAAGAGAGCAAAAAAATACGATAAAAGGTTGTAAAAACTCGTCATTTAAGACTAATGTAATCTTGGACAAAAGATAGTAAAATTCCAATTGTAAGGGATTACAAAGTCAATTAGGAGGTTTTACTTATGAGGAAAGCATTTATTAGTCCTTCAAAATACATTCAAGGTGAAAATGAAATTTTAAACCTAGGTTATTTCGTGAAAACATTTGGTACTTCTGCACTTTTAATAGCACATCCTGAAGATATTAAACGTGTACAAGACAAATTAGATGCAACAGCAGAAAAATATGGTATTACATTTTTTGAAGGCGGATTCAATGGCGAATGTTCAAGACCAGAAATTTCTAGATTGCAGGAAATAGCAAAAGAAAACAACTGTGATTGTACAATTGGTTTAGGTGGCGGTAAGGCAATTGATACAGCAAAATGTGTGGCAGAGGGAGAGGGATTAATTATCGTCCCAACAATCGCTGCTACAGATGCACCTACAAGTCATTCCGCAGTTATATATACACCAGAGGGTGCTTTCGATGATTACGCATACTTTAAGCAAAGCCCAAGTGTTGTATTGATTGATACAACAGTGATTGCTAATGCACCTACTAGATTCTTAGTATCTGGTATGGGAGATGCATTATCCACTTATTTCGAAGCAAGAGCAACAGCACGTTCTTTCTCTAATGTAAATGCTGGATTACCTTGTGGAGTGCGTGAGGACTTATGTGCACCAGCAAAAGGTACAAATGCAGCGTTAGTTTTAGCAAAACATTGCTACAACACTCTATTAGAGGACGGGGTTAAAGCAAAAGCTGCAAGCGATCATAATGTTGTTACTCCAGCCTTAGAAAACATTATTGAAGCCAATATCTTATTATCAGGATTAGGGTTTGAAAGTGGTGGATTAGCTGGCGCACATGCAATTCATGATGGACTTACTCTTTTAGAAAGTGCGCACCACTACTTCCACGGTGAAAAAGTAGCTTTTGGTACATTAGCACAATTGGTATTGGAAAATGCCCCAACTGAGGAAATAGAAGAAGTGTTAGATTTCTGTTTAGCAGTAGGACTTCCAGTTTGTCTTGCTGATATTGGAGTAGAACAAATCACACAAGAAGAGTTAATGGAAGTAGCTAATAAAGCTTGTATTCCAGAGGAATCTATTTATTCTATGCCATTCCCTATTACTCCAGAGTCAGTAGCTGCAGCTATCATCGCAGCAGATCAAATTGGAAATGATTATAAGAAGAGGTTAATATAAGATGAAAAAAATTATTAATAAACCAGAAGATGTCGTACTTGAAATGTGTAAAGGAATGGTTCTAGCACATACTGAACTGAATTTAATTGAAAAATATAAAGTCATTAAAAAAGAGCAAATTAATAAAAACAAAGTAAGTATAATTAGTGGGGGCGGTAGTGGACATGAACCTGCTCACGCTGGATATGTTGGGAAGGGCATGTTAGATGCAGCAGTTTGTGGTGATGTATTTGCCTCACCTTCTCAAATACAGATTTATCAAGCCATTAAAGAAACAGCAAGCGATAAGGGAACTTTACTAGTTATTAAGAACTACAGTGGTGACATGATGAATTTCAAGAATGCTGCTTATCTGGCAGAAGAAGATGGAATTCAAGTGGATTATGTAAAAGTAGATGATGATATTGCTGTACAGGACAGTTTATATACAGTTGGAAGACGTGGAGTAGCTGGTACTGTTCTTGTCCATAAAATAGCAGGTGCTGCAGCAGAACGCGGATATGATCTATCAAAAGTGAAAGAGGCAGCAGAAAACGCTATTGCGAATGTTAAAAGCATTGGTATTGGGCTAACTTCTTGTACAGTTCCTGCTAAAGGAACTCCTACGTTTGAGATTGCAGAAGATGAGATGGAATTTGGGGTTGGCATTCATGGAGAACCTGGTATCCGTCGTGAAAAAATTATTTCAGCAGACGAACTTGCAGAGTGCATGGTAACGGCATTATTAAAAGAAATAGGGATAGAAGATGGAAAAGGAGAAGTGGCTGTCCTAATTAATGGATTTGGAAGCACACCTCTTCAAGAACTATATTTATTAAATCATTCTGTCATTCGTGAATTGTCACGTAGAAAAGTAACGATTGCAAGAACGTTTGTCGGAAACTATATGACAGCCATTGATATGGCCGGTGCTTCTATTTCAATTATGAAATTAGATGAAAACTTAAAGAGTCTCTTATCTGAAGAGTGCGATACTCCTGCGCTAAGAATCAAAGGTGAAGTACCAGCTGTCACTTATGATGAAATCATCGGTACCGTGGAGGCCCCGAAAGTGTCCTATGAGGTGCAAACCAACAAAGAATATTCCGTAGTAACGGAAAATCGATTGACGTTGAATAATATTATTTTTATGGTTGACCAAATGAGTGAATGTATTATTAGAAATGAAATACCATTCTGTGAATTAGATTCCCATGCTGGTGATGGGGACTTTGGAATGAGTGTTGCTAAAGGATTCAAACAGTTGAAATCTGAATGGCACGAAATTCTAGAAAATAAATCAAATGATATTGGCAACTTTTTAGAGGCGTGTTCTATCGTTATCATGGAGCACTGTGGTGGAGCATCAGGACCTATTTGGGGATCAGCGTTTCGTGCGGCTGGAAAGAACACCGAATCTAAAACCGAACTCACTTTAGCAGAATTTGCTGAAATGGTCCAAGCGTCTGTAAAAGGAATTCAAGCAACAGGAGAACGTTCTTTTGGACGTGGAGCTGTTGTGGGAGATAAAACTTTAATCGATGCCTTAGTACCTTATGCAGATACGTTAACATCAAGTGCTGCTGAAGGTGAAAGCTTGAAACATGCTCTTGTCAAAGCAGCAGAAGCTGCTGTTGAAGGAGCAAAATCAACCGAACAGATTGTTGCACGTATGGGACGTGCTGGTACGGTTGGAGAAAGAAGTCTTGGTTATCCGGACGCAGGTGCACATGGCTTAGGCGTAATTTTTACTGAAGTAGCCCAAGTAATGCGAGAAAATAAGTAAAATTTGGTATTATCCCCTCTAAATATAGTGTGAAAAAACTACTCTTTGAGAGTGAGGGTTACACTATACGTGGAGGGGAACTTTTTATGGGTCACTAAGGACAATCTCTTACAATCTCGTTTAAGCTATAAGTGGTAAAAATGTACAATAACCAATGGTATTTCAAAGATAAAAAAGAAAAACAAAAAGTGAACGATCCCTTGATTATCAAGGGATCGTTTTTCACATGTTTTCTGGAAAGAGTGATTATGTTAACTAACTTTGTATATGATATTCAAGTTTCCCAACTCAATTTTGATATATAATTAAAATAGAATAAACCTGTGATTTAGTCTATTTAGATGGCAAAATATAAAGGTTATAAAGGAAAATATAGAGATGAATGTAAATAACAAATGGTTTTTAGCTAAGTATGAGCCAGCATCCAAAGTAGGGGCTTATAAGTGGGACTACAAGTTTGATAATAGTGCAATCCAATAGAACTTCCATTTGCTAAAGAATTGGTACACCAACGTAAGTATAACTGGGATAACCGCAAAATCAACGGAATTAAACCGATGGGTAAACACTAGGAATTGATGAGGGTAGCTCCATACATCAAAGAACTTTCCCAGTTCATCCACAATACCTACTAATACAAAGCTAATGAAAAATACTAAGAGAATAAATACCATTCGTTGTCGGTCAACTAGCAGATAAAAAATGAATAGAAAGAGCGCACTTAAAATCACAATTAGCCACCATTGGGCACTAAATAAATCGTGATGAAGCCAGTAATAGTATTGTTTATCATTGACATGCTGGGTAAGAACTTCTAACTGATTAACCATAAACACCACCTCCGTACGAGTATGTGCGAAAAAGGGGGTGTTCATGCAATCAGTCACTTCATTAGATTTTTCCTTTTTATGAATTTTATAATGTATTAAATAAAAAAGAAAATCTACAGCGCTTGTTCTGAACTTACGTTATTTTGTTTAAATGTTGTATAAATCATAAAGGCAATAAGAATGGAGGCTAGGACTAGAGAAGATCCTGTCGTACCTAAGTCCAAACCACCTTTTTCATGTGGCTTTGTCAAAAGATCTCCAAATGTTGCTCCGAAAGGGCGAGTTAAAACAAATGCTACCCAGAATAAAAATACACGAGAAATCTTTGTATAGAAGGTACATATAACGATGAATGCTAGTAAGCTGCCGATTAAAATAGCTCCACCTATGTACCCAAGGCCAGACGTATCAGACAAAAAATCCCCTAAAGCTGTACCTAATGTGTTTGAGAAAAGAATGGCAATCCAATAAAGTACTTCAGCCTTGCGATTTCTAATATAATTGATATTTAATGAACGCTCGCTAAAATACCAATATGCAAATATCGACAACAATATAGTGATTAATATCATCGAGCCTTTTGCGTAACCTAATGCCAGTGTACGGTCCATAAAATCAGACATTGTTGTGCCAGCTACGCTA
Source organism: Priestia sp. YIM B13551 (assembly GCF_042787905.1). Classification (NCBI taxonomy): domain Bacteria; kingdom Bacillati; phylum Bacillota; class Bacilli; order Caryophanales; family Bacillaceae; genus Priestia; species Priestia sp. YIM B13551. The sequence goes on along the minus strand of NZ_JBHZOX010000001.1, from coordinate 1,096,912 downwards.
GTTGACAGAATAACAGTCCAATAAAGGGCCGGAATATATCTCCTAGAGCTCAGTTGAGCTACAAGTGTAATTAAAAATATGCTAAAAAAGATTAGCGTACTAACTGCGTATCCAACTCCCAGTGTTTGTGCTAATAAGTCACCTGCGGTTTCACCTAGTGTCGTAGCAGAAATCTTCATAATCCAAAAAACAAGGGTAATTTGTGCAATTTTATTCATTGGCGAAGATGCTTGCATTTTTAATTTTTCTCTCCTTCTTGTGCTAACTGTTTATTCTCTTAAATAAACGGCACACATACCTAAAGTTTTTCTAAAAAATTCTTTAAAAGCCTTATCATTGCAATTCAAACTGTACAGTCTTTTTATAAAATGAAAATGAAAAGTAAATAAGAATTTAATGAGATTTCTATAAAAAACTTTTCATTGAATTCTCATTTTAATTTCATTTAAATTTCATTACACAGTATTAAATTTAAATCATATGAGCCAATTTTTTTAAACATAACGTTATGCCTTCAGCTTCTGAAACCAGAAAATAAGTACAATTCATTGAAAGAAGGAGAACGTCAAACAGCTATTAAGAGTTCAAAGATGATAATACTTAAGAAGTTTTTAAGAAACAGCTAATAATATTATAAATAGCATGACTATTGGTAGGAAGGTGCCATTTTGATACGTTTTCAAAGAAAGAAGAGAAGACATAGATATATTTTGATAGGAGGGATTCTTGCTATAGGAGGATTCATTGTTGTTGGGAGCTTGTACAAAGATAGCTTACCTTTTCTAGACAAGGTTTCTTGGAGTGAACCTCAACAAGTGAGTCAATTATTTTCCACTTACCGGGAAAACCTTACCTTAAAGAATAAACTAGCCACTGAAAATCAGGATGAAGCAAATGTTTATAAGTTGGAATATGAAAATAAAGCATTTAAAAAAATTCTAAAAACAGAAGCTAAGGTGAAAGCCTATAATCCTGTAACAGCTACCGTAATTGGTCGCTCAACGAACAATTGGAACAATGAAATAACAATTGATAAGGGAAAGAATCAGGGGTTAAAAATAGATATGAATGTGCTAGGTACAAATGGAGTCATTGGGAAGGTATCTAAAGTTTTCTCGTCAACCTCTATAGTAGAACTAATTAGCTCAAACCTTAGGACAAATCGCATGGCGGTAATGTTAAAGGATAAGAAAAACGTAAATGGAACATTAGAAGGCTATGATGATAAAAAGGGTAATTTAATTATTAGAAAAATTCCTAGTGAGGCTGAGGTTAATGTAGGAGATAAAGTTCAAACCTCTCCTATCAGTTCAATTTTTCAAGGGAAATTAGCTTTAGGAAAAGTAATTAAAGTAAAACCCGATGAATATGGACTAACACAATTGGCCATTATAAAACCCTCATCCAACTTTAATGATATTAGTGAAGTAATTGTTATTAAAGCAAAGAACAATGGGTAGGGAATTTGATATCACATCTTAATAGCAGTCTTTTATCTTATGTTTTTATGTTCAGCACTTAAAATTTCCTATCTTTCAATGAGGTGTTGGTTTGTGGTAGCTATATACTTCTCTTCGTTATGGGAACAACGATATGTGAAAATCTAGAGTTTGAAAAGAGGGGTTCGATGAAAGAAAGCATTCTAATTGTGGAAGATGAAGTAGAAATAGGAAACATATTAAAAATGGAACTTGAACATGAAGGTTACCAAGTGAAAATAAAAAACAATGGAAGAGATGGTCTCGAAACAGCCTTATCAGATTTGTTTGATTTAATTCTACTTGACATTATGCTGCCGAAAATGAGTGGTATAGAGGTCTTGCGTAAATTAAGAAAGAGAGAAAATTACGTGCCTATTATTCTTTTAACAGCCCGTAATTCAACTCTAGACAAGGTAATGGGATTAGATCATAGAGCAAATGATTATATAACTAAGCCATTTAAAACTGAAGAATTGCTAGCTAGGATACGTTCTTTACTAAGTTATAAGCATCTTGTTATTAGAGATAAGACAGAAAATGACTCATTATTATTAATTAAAGATGTAGTTATAAATACCGAATCAAGAGAAGTAACTAGAGCTGGGCAAAAAATCTGCTTAACACCTAAGGAGTATAATTTATTGGTTTATTTAGTCCTTCATAAAAATAAAACGGTTACGCGTGAAGGTATCTTACTGAATGTATGGGGATATGAATACGATGGCGACACAAATGTACTTGATGTTTATATAAGTTATTTGAGAAAGAAAGTTGAAGAAGGATTTAGTACCTCACTCATTGAGACTGTTCGAGGTATAGGATACACCATTAAAGAAAGTTAAATTTTAATAGTAAGAATCCATGACGTTTGACATCGAAGGTTCTAAGGGGAATCTCGAGAGTAGCTTTATATGATTGATTAAAGAAGATTAAGAAATAATTTCATTTATTCTTAATCTCTTTTTTATTGAAATCTAATTTTCACTTGATAAATTGAAGAAAAGGTTTGAAGGAAGAAGAGGAATTATAGAAAAACTCAGTTCATCTTTTTTATTATTATCTTTCAAAATCAGAGTACATAGCATCAGCATTCATTAATGATAGAAAAAGTTTCTATGTTTTTTTATTTTTAGACAAAGGAGAGTATCTTATATGCAAAAGGTACTAATTATAGAGGATGAAGAAGGATTAGTAGAATTTTTAGAACTAGAACTAAAATATGAAGGATATTTAGTTGACGTAGCTTATGATGGGCGCGCTGGTTTAGATAAAGCAACCAAGCAGAATTACGATATTATATTACTTGATTTAATGATGCCTGGATTAAATGGAATTGAAGTATGTAGAAGACTAAGAACAACTAAGGATACTCCTGTTATTATGCTCACAGCTAAGGATAGTGTCATGGATAGGGTAATGGGGCTTGATAATGGGGCCGATGATTATTTATCGAAACCATTTGCAATTGAAGAGTTATTTGCAAGGATGCGAGTCATTTTTAGACGTCAAGAAAACAACAAGATGTTGAATCAGAAGCTACTATTAACATTTAAAGATATTGAACTTGATTTGGAATCAAGAACAATGATAAAAGAAAAAAAGCCTATTGAACTCACGAACAAAGAATTTGAACTTCTAGCCATTTTTATGCGTAACATTAATAAAGTATTGACGAGAGATATACTGTTAGAACAAGTGTGGGGGTACGATTCAGTTGTTGAAACGAATGTTGTAGATGTATATGTCAGATATTTAAGAAATAAATTAAGTGCAGAGGACAAAGAGTTATATATTCAAACTATTAGAGGGGTTGGGTACGTGATGCGTGAATGAGAAAAGAGATAACATATATAAAAGATTTACCTATAAGATGGAAGATAACTTTATGGTCTTCCATGTTTTTATTTTTTCTTTTTCTCTCTTATAACCTCTTTCAATATATTGTGATTGATAACGGTATTTTAAATTATGAGAAGCAAAATGTTATTCATCAATTAAAAGAAGTTCTAGCTTTTATTCAATCTGATGATGAACCTTTATCTTTAAACCAAATTGAAAACAGTGAAGGATACTTATCAAAAATTAATGAGAAGAATCAGCTGATTCGGATTCTTGATACGAAAGGAAACGTTATAACTAGTACCTCAAATAATGTTTCACCAAACTGGCAGCAACCGAAAACAGTGAAGCATCAAGAGTATAAAGTGATTCGAAAGAACGACGAACGTCTACTCGTTCTTCGTTCTCCTATCGTCACCGACAACTTCTCTGGAACGGTTGAAATTATTAGAAATATGGAGATGTCCGATGCCTTTATGGATAAGATTTTCTTATTAATGATTGCTGCAGGAGTAGGATCGCTTATCTTTAGTATTTTAGGTGGAACAATTCTAGCAAAGAAAATACTATCTAACATTCAAGCGTTAACATTGACGATGAAAAAAATAAAAACAAATGGCCTTGAAGAACGGGTTCCAGTTAATGAAAAAAACGATGAATTTGCTCAATTAGGTAGTTTATTTAATGAGTTGATGGATAGCCTCGAAGACTCCTTTTTACAGCAAAAACAGTTTGTAGAGGATGCTTCACATGAATTAAGGACTCCGTTAGCCATTATTCAAGGACATTTGATGTTGTTAAATCGCTGGGGCAAAAATGATGCTGCAATACTAGATAAATCCTTGAAATCCAGTCTGAAAGAAGTAGAGCGTTTAACGAATCTGGTGCAAGAATTATTAGAGTTATCCCGAGCTGAGAATAGTCTGATAAATCCTGTAGATGTTGAACCTATCAATGTATGGACGACTGTCCAACATGTTGTAAGGAATTTTGAAGTACTGTATAGCAACTATGAGTTTAAAATAAAACATTCACATGAAAATCTTTATGTGAATATTTCTTCTCGACATCTAGAACAAATATTGATCATTTTGTTAGATAATGCAGTCAAGTATTCTAAGAAGGAAGAGAAAGAGGTAGTTATAGACTGTTCTCTAATCAATGAAAAGGTATCCCTTAAAGTAATGGATAAAGGAATTGGAATTCCAGAAGAAGATATACCCTATATTTTAAATAGATTTTATCGAGTGGATAAGGCAAGGAGCAGAAAACAGGGAGGGTTGGGCTTAGGGGTGGCTATAGCCAAACGCTGGGTTGAACAGTACCACGGCACTATTAACATTGAAAGTAAAGAAGGCGAAGGAACAAATGTAACGATTGTGTTGCCTCTGTTTAATAACTCTTTATAAATGTGCATATAAAACAAGCTCTTTATTTTTAATACTCCTAACTGCAAAAACAAAGAAACATTAAAATGTAAAAATAAAAAGACCTTATCACATTCCATCAAAAGTAGCTTGATAAAGGACAGAAATTAGAGGTGTCTAGTATGAAGTTGAAATTCCAATTTACACTGGCTTTTATGTTAAGCATATTCTCCCTTCTTTGTTTTAGTGGGATGGCTATTTTAATTAGTGGATCAAAAATTGAGGCATCCGATCATTCTATTATATCGTTTATTCAAGGATTCGAATCTCCTGGATTAACGGCTATTATGAAGGGTTTTACTTTCATTGGCTCTACACCATCCGTTGCAGTGATTTCTCTCTTTAGTTTATTTTTTCTTTATAAAGTATTAAAACATCGAACGGAGCTTATTTTATTTATAGCCATTATTGTAGGCTCTCCAATTCTTAATGAATTGCTAAAACTGCTTTTTCATCGTGCACGTCCTGATTTTCATCGATTAATCAAAATAAATGGTTATAGTTTTCCAAGTGGACATGCTATGAGTGCCTTTGCTGTTTACGGCGTTCTTTCATTCTTGCTCTGGCGTCATATTCCTACTCGCTGGGGACGTACACTTTTAATCGTTACTAGCATTATAATGATTCTGACAATAGGTATTAGTCGTATTTATTTAGGTGTGCATTATCCTAGCGACGTTATTGGAGGGTATTTTGCTAGTGGTTGCTGGCTTGCTATCGCCATTTGGTTTTATCAACGTTACCTGGAGAAACGTTTTGAACAAACAGAAGCTAAGCAAAGTAGAGAGTGAATACACAATGCACTTATATAAAGACATGAAAGCACAACAATAGTTCCATCAATTTTAGTCCATTTAGAACCATCTACTTTTCTAAGTTTAGCTTCCGACGAGTCCCATTGATGTTCTAAATCGTCTGCTCCTTTTTTCGTTGAAGTAAAGTTTTTTGAATTCACATCCTTGAGCATGTCATTTTCAATTTTAATAAAATCCTTTAATTGCCCAGATAATGTAGCTTGTGAAGCAGTGGATTGTGATGCTATATCATTACTGCGCCAGATATAACCACCTATACTTAGAACTAAGAAAAGGCAAAGCACTACAATGGTTTGTGTCAAAATATTTTTCTTACTTGCACGTGTTTGGCGTGTATCCACTATTTCACTTTTTGAAGTTATATCAATTTTTGTAATAGCAAGAAAAACGATTATTGCTAAAATAGCTAAAAGAAAAATAACACTAGTAACAGTTGTTCCCAAACCTAATCCACCATTAACTTTTGTTTGTGATAGGTAATCTCCTAATGATGCTCCCAGTGGACGAGTAAGAATATAGGCAATCCAAAATGCTAAAATTCCATTAAGTTTCGATTTGTATGCCAAAAAGATACAGCCTATGATAATGATGACTGTTACTCCCGTTTTAAGATATCCAAAACCTAGTTGTTCAGAATATAAATCACCTACTGCTGTTCCAAGTGCAAATGTGAATAGAATAGTAAGCCAATAGAAAACTTCTCTTTTTCTTGTATAAATTGAATGTATAGAGAGTGTTTTTTCACTCAGGTACCAAAAAAGAAAAGTTAATCCAAGTAGAACGGAAAAGACAATTGTACTAACTTCAAGAGGTACTCCCATTGCATCTGTCAAATTATCAGTTACTAGTGTTCCAAATACACTTATAAGCACAACCGTTGTCCAATAAATCCCTGGGACATATTTAGTTGCTTTAAATTGAAGATACAATAAAATAAAAAATGCTATTCCCATAATTATAGTAGTGAGAGTTAACCCAAATCCAAGGTTGAAATTTAGAAAATCAGCAAATGTTTCACCTACAGTTGTGCATAAAACTTTGATTATCCAGAAGAAAATTGTGACTTCTGGCACTTTGTTAAGTGAAATACCCAATTTATTTTGGTTCTCTTGCATACACATTCCCCTTCTTTACAGTGGTTTCCCACAACTTTTTTTAAAGAACAAGCTGATTGTTCTATAGCATTGCCATACATTTTAGAATTCAAAAAACGAGTGCAATTTATATTAATTTACTCCATGAATTATTTACTATTATTTGTTTTTTTTGAAAGTAATTTTTGTCAAAAAACACCTCATATCCAATATGTTTTTAACGTTAAGATAATTGTATGGCAATACTCTTAAGTATCTATGAAAAATAAATTAATAATTCATTAGAATAGTTAATTTATTTTTTAATTTATACATACTACAACAAAGCTAATGAAAAAGACTAAGAGAATAAATACCATTCGTTGTCGGTCAACGAGCAGATAAAGAATAAATAGAAAGAGCACAATTAAAATCACAATTAGCCACCATTGGGCACTAAGTAAATCGTGATGAAGCCAGTAATAGTATTGTTTATCATTGACATGCTGGGTAAGAACTTCTAACTGATTAGCTATAAACACCATCTCCGTACGAGTATGTACGAAAAAGAAGGGGATCCATGATACTTTAAAATAAAATTTAATTATACTTAGATGGATCTTACTAAACTGATACCTTTTTAGTTCAATAAGGTATTTAATGTAGTTAAAAAAAATAACTTTTAGTGCTTATAAGTTTTATGATGAAATAAAGTGAATAAAACAATTTCTTAAAAGAGAAGTAAAACATAAATTGGTATAAGATATGAAGGGGGAATTTTCATTTGTCGTCAAATATCTTTAAGCAATAACACATTGACCTTCAAAAATTAGTTTTTTTCTTTTCTTAATAAATAAAAGAAACTAATTAATATCATTTCTCTTTAATCGATTAGTTATTAATGATGGAGTGATATCTTTTTCTTATCTAATTGAAGGCATATGAAAAATATCTAAAAGGAAATAGGGCTTAATCATGCATATTATTCTATTTACTTTCTTTATGTCTAATGATGCATATTACTTTGGAATTCTACCAATAATTGCAGAAGCTGCTAGTAATTATGGAGTGGATTCTGGGGAGATTGCTCGAGCTGCTCTTATGGGACCTGGCGTTCATCTATTAAGTCCACTCGTTGCCTCAACCTATCTATTAGTAGGGATGGCGAAAGTTGATTTCGGGGAATTCCAAAAATTCACTTTACCATGGGCTATTGGAACATCGGTTATAATGATTCTTGTATCTATTGCAATGGGAGCTTTTTCTTTATAAGAGGAAATCCGATTAAATAAAAAGCCTTTGCTTTAATAGGTTAAGCAAAGGCTTTTGTGTTATGTCTGAACTTGAAGCTCATTTACAACCTATTTTTGATCATTTTTAATAAGACAATTTCAATAATTCAAAGAAAAACCTTGACTTTATTCCTTTAGCGTTTTGAAACAGAATCAAACCTACCTGCCGTAGAAGTATACGTTTGTAGTTAACATAAAACGTATTATCGGCAATCATTGAAATACCTATATTAAGTTAATGGAATACCTAGCGTTATTTTTTTAATCCATTCTTTTAGTTCTATATCTTCATGAAAATATATATTTGGTTCAATCTCTAAATCTATACATAATAAAAAAATAAGGTATTCATGTAGTTGATCTTCATCAGAAGAGAGCACATTTCTACTCTCTAGGTTTTGAACCCATTTATAGGACCATTGATTAAATTGTTCTCTAGACATCTTTCCTTTAAGAACGTTCTCTAATTTATTTATCAAGTCTTTTTTAGTTGGCTGACTTTCAAACATTAATTCCACCTTTCCTAAGTATTTATTAAAGTTACCATAATCAGCATTCTAGAAGTTTATTCAAAGCTTTCAGGAGACCAAACTGCTATATCATCGCCTGGAGTTGCTACTAAAAGCCAATCACAACTACCACCTGCAAAATGATCACCTAGTTGCCAGCACTCATAATTCGGGTCGTGACCGTTTACAAACAAGATGCTGCCTGATTCAAATGAAATAATGAGATGGGGCGACCGATGACCTAATTGAACATTGACTACTTTTTGTCTCTTAACATCCCAAATATGCTTAAAATGCTGTTCTTCGGTATGTGCGGGGACTTCTTTCTCTGAGGATGGGTAGACAAGTGGAACGTCATCATATACCGTCCACTCTGTTTCAATCGTTAAAACGAATGCATCATCTTCCTTTCGATCGTAGTGAGTAAAGGTCAGGGAAATGGCGGAAACCTCACACGTGAACTTTATTCCATCCATTTGACTACCCACAAGTAAATACTGTAAAGCTTTTTCTGCTAATCTCTGATTCTCTATCTTCAAAGTCGTTTCTCCTTTTAAAGTTTTTATCCTTATTATTTCATGTATGAGTGCATACATTTACAATTACCATGATATGCGTTCTAGGAATCTAAAACCTCTTTTAGCACAACTTTAAATTTGGGTCTAAATACTAAATGCATAATCATTATAAAACGGTCAATTCTTTGATCTATAAATAATCGAATTGCTTTGCTTTCTTTATTGTCATTCATGATCTCAATCTTTGTAACTGATTCGAGTCTGTAGTAAAAGATTTCATCATCTTCTAAATCCGTTACTGAAAGCGAGAAAGAATTATAGAATGGTGAGATTTTCACTTCGAACCTGTTTATTTCGTTCGTAAAGATAAAAGTGGACTCATCGTACAAAAAGCTCTCATTTTGGTCCTTTTTAAGTGGAATACATTCAAATAATGAAATAAAGTCTAATTCTTCGGGACAATCTCGCATTTGTTTCCTCCTTGGTTGAAACTATCTATTTAAATAGATCCTTTTGCACAGTATTAAAAAAACAAAAATTCCTCAATTATTTTCCCATATACTTTAATACTCTTCAATTACCTTATGTATACTCCATAAAAAGCTAGTTACCATAATCAATGTTACCGGAACCTATAAACAAAAAGAGAAGATCATGCTTCTGAACTCCTCTTTTTTATTTTTTATATAAATGAGCAAATTTACATGTATTGAGCAAACTAATCAAGATGCTAAAATCATTAGTTTATTTACCTTTTATTTCCAATATACTCGATTGAGTATATATGTGTTTTCGCTAGATCAATGACTTCGTGAATAAATTCGTCTGGATTTTGCTTAAAGCCATTCCGAATCCAATTCTGAAGAAGCCCATAAAATCCATAGGCTGTATAACGTTTAAAATACTCCATATTAACTGCTATATTGTTGATGGTTTCAAAAATAAATTGTTCCTTATAGATCTTTAAGATCATTTGAGGAAACTGTATATGTAACCCCGGTAAGGTGTCATCGTAATTAATGAGTTCAAAAAAATTTCGGTTTTTATAAATGTAGAAAACGATGTTTAAATACGGTGCATTTAGCTTAGTTGTATACACTTTACGACCAGGTACATATGGACTGCCTACTGAAGATTCTAACCCTTGAAGCATGGAAGCAAGCAAATCTTTAGCAAGTTCAATTTTATCAGAGTAATGAATATAAAAGGTACTGCGATTATAGGAAGCATAATCAACAATGTTTTTTACAGTTACATTATGGTAGCCCTTCTCTTTTATCAGTTCAATCAATGCTTGCTTTAAATGATTTTTTGTGCGATTTTGACGCTGAGATGTTGTATTTTGTTCGTTATGCATGAAAAAACCTCCCTTGAAGTAAACAGATTTATCATAAGTGTCTAGTTAGTGGACACTTAATGATATCTTAATGATTGTTAAATATGAACAGAGTAGTACAATTAAATTGTGAACAAAAAAGCACAGATATAAAATATATCTAGCATTTTTATTCTAAATATGGTAGATAACTTTCAATGACTAGGAGGATTTAGAATGGGGAAATTACAAGATAAAGTAGCTATTATCACTGGTGGAGCATCCGGTATTGGGGCAGCAACGGCACGTTTATTTGTTTCAGAAGGAGCCAAAGTAGTTCTTGTAGATTTAAATGAGGAAAAAGGAAAAGCTTTTGAGAAAGAGTTAAAAGCGTTTAGCCAAGAAGTTCTTTTTATAAAGGCAAATATTACGAGTGAAGAAGAAGTCAAAAATATTTTCAAACAAACTGTTGAAACGTTTGGTAAAGTGGATGTTGTTTTCAATAATGCGGGTATCGGTCGGGTTCATCCATCACACGATTTAGAGTACTCAGAATGGCGCAAAACTGTCAACGTGGACCTAGATGGAGTCTTCTTAGTAGCACGTGAGGCCATTCGTGAAATGTTAAAAACAGATGGTGGTACCATTGTTAATACGGCGTCTATGTACGGTTGGGTTGGATCACCCGGTTCAGCTGCCTATAACGCTGCAAAAGGCGGCGTGATCAACTTAACTCGTTCACTTGCACTTGAATATGCAGAACAAAATATCCGTATCAACGCATTATGCCCAGGTTTTATTGATACACCAATTATACCAGAAGAAGACAAACAAGCTTTAGCTGCAATTACACCATTAAAACGTTTGGGTAAAACAGAAGAAATGGCAAAAGCAGTATTATTCATGGCCTCTGATGACTCTTCATATATGACTGGTAATAGTTTAACCCTTGACGGTGGATATACAGCTCAATAATAAATTTAGAAGGTGAACCCTCTTGCTTTTTGAGTTTTAAACAGGAAATAGTTAGCTTTGCCGGATTAAATGTACCACTTGGGTACTAGTAGATGACTTACGTGATTATATATCTTTATTTCAAGATATTTTAATTAAAGGAAACATAATAGAATATCTATCATAAATTATTTGCCATTTTCTATGAGAATAATAAAGGAGGAATTTTCGATGGTTAATCGTTTTGATGGGAAAGTAATATTAATTACCGGTGCAGGATCCGGTTTGGGTCAAGCTTCTGCCTTACAAGTAGCAAAAGAAGGAGCAAAACTTTCACTCGTTGATTTAAACGCTTCTTCATTAGAAGAAACAAAAAGTAAAGTGTTAGAAATTGTGCCAAATGCAGATGTGTTACTTATCACCGCAGATGTGTCAGATGAAAAAGCAGTGGAAAACTATATAAATAAAACAGTTGAGAAATTTGAGAAAATCGATGGTTTCTTCAACAACGCAGGAATCGAAGGAAAACAAAGTCTCACAGAAGATTTTGATATTGATGAATTCCAAAAAGTAGTTAATGTTAACTTAAATGGTGTGTTTTACGGCCTAAAAAGCGTATTGAAAGTCATGAGAGAGCAAGGTTTTGGCTCTATTGTTAATACTGCTTCAGTTGGTGGTATTCGTGGTTTAGGAAACCAATCTGGTTACGCAGCTAGTAAACACGGTGTAGTTGGATTAACCAGAAACTCGGGAATTGAATATGGTCAATACGGAATCAGTATCAAAGCCATTGCACCCGGTGCAATCATGACACCAATGGTCGAAGGTTCATTAAGACAAATTGATTCAGAAAAATGGGAAGAAGCAGGAAAACAATTTGTTGAGACAAACCCGATGAAACGATTTGGCAAACCAGAAGAAGTGGCTTATTTAGTCGCATTCTTATTGTCTGATCAAGCAAACTTTATAAATGCAACTGTTATTCCAATCGATGGTGGTCAATCTTATAAATATTGAAGATTTTTGCGAAAACTAAAGTTACTGCACTATCATAATTTCATTTATAAATAAGGTAATAATAGAGTGAATTATCATAGAACACATAAACCACGTATAAATAATTAATAGAAGGAATGATACATCATGGGAGATTTCTCAAATAAAGTTGTTTTAATTACGGGTGCTGCTGGCGGTATTGGTATCGCTACGGCAAAAGCTTTTGCTAAGGAAGGCGCAAAGCTAGCATTAGTTGATTTAAAAAAGGGAAGCTTAGAAAAGGCAGTTAAAGAAGCAGGGATTAACGATGCTTTATTATTGACTGCAGACGTAACAAATGAAGAAGAAGTAAAAAAATATGTTGATGATACTGTTGAAAGATATGGAAGAATTGATGCATTTGTAAACAATGCAGGGATTAATGGGGATTTTGCAAATATTGTGGATCAAACCGTTGAAAACTTTAAAAATGTATTAAATATTAATGTCATTGGAGTATTCTTAGGTTTAAAATATGTCATGAAAGTAATGATGAATCAAAAAGAAGGTTCAATTGTAAATATGGCATCTAATGGTGGATTGCTAGGTGCACCTGGAATGAGTTCATATGTAGCATCTAAGCACGGAGTGATCGCTCTTAATAAAACAGCAGCACTTGAAGGTGCAGAATATGGCATACGTTCTGTTGCAGTTTGTCCTTCGGGTGTTGATACTCAGATGATGCGTTCTATTGAAAAAAATGCAATGCCAGGTAAAGAGGAAGAAGCCAAATCCGTTTTTGAAGCGTCAGTACCAATGAATCGTTATGCTGAGGCTACTGAAATCGCCAACTTAATCACATTTTTAGCTTCTGAAAAGGCATCATTCATATCAGGTTCTTATTATCGTATTGATGGTGGACAAGGAGCTACATCGGTGTAAAAAAGACTGCCCTAATAGACTGAGGTGAATATAACTTTTATCTAACAATCAGGGCTCTCCTCATAATAGTCTATATATAAAGCCGGCTTTTCTATTTAAGGGAGAAGTCGGTTTTATTATCAAATACTTCTTTTAAATAAATATACACTGTAAACTAGCAACAAAACTAATAAAGATAAGGCTATCCAATAAATACTCATTAGGCTGTTTGGAAAGTAAGTAATAGCTCCGTATACGTATAAAAGAAAAGCAGTTATTAGAAAAAAACAAATAAATCGACCTAAATAACGTATCAAAAACCGAACAATCTCTTTCACTTAGTTTCCTCCCTTTTAAGTCTTTTTTTCATTTTCGTTAACTCCTCTCTCGTTATTTTCCTTATAATTACATTTTATCAGAGATTATGTATCAGTTCAGGATGTATGCTATAGTTAGTTACCATAATGTACCTTCTAGGAACTAACAGAACCTTCTAGACCATTTCTAGAAGGTTCTGTTGTTAATTCTTCTTTAATTTCTTTATAAAATTAAAAATAAAAACTCCAATTCCAAATAAAACTACCAGGTTAAAAATCTGCCAAGCAATATCTCCCCAGTTAATACTTGTTACGCTCACAATACCGCCTCCCATAATATATACGAATAAATCCCATGAAAGTTAAAAATTTACATGATTTAAGCTTATATATTCTAGGAAATCTATTACACATGATATACAAAGATAGTTAACATAATCACAGTTATCCGAAATTAAATAGGCGATTCTTGTTGAACTAATACCTTTGTTAGTTCAACAAGATTTTTGATATTCATATGATAGTTTATGTCCTACAACTAATTTTGAATCTAAATTTTTTCGTCCCTTTTTGACTAGAATAAATATATATTTCTAACCTTTAGTGGATTATGTTCATCTTCTTTTACTTTCAAAAATGTATTGAAATCCATACAGGAGAAAGGCCTTGTAAAAGAAGTAAAGGAAGAATTGAAATGCATTAAATCGAACTAATTTAAATAATTTTATTTTTACAAATAAAGTTTTAGCTAAAAATGCAAAAAATAATTGAAAAAGAGCATTTAGAGTAATAAACTTTTTAAAATTTCCGTATGTCCATTTTAATGACCATAAAGCCACCGCCAGCATTGGACCTATTAAAAAAGGAAATTCATTATAAATAAAGGAATGTGGTTTATTATAAAAAGACCACCATCTAAATTTCTTTCCAACAGGAACATCAATACAATTTATTAAAAACACAAAAATAAAAGCCGGGAAAAATCTTTTTATACTACGCCGGTCCAAAAAAGATATTGATACCCAAGAGAATAATACCATGGCAATATTAAATAACCACTTATTTTTCATTGACATATTTAAACTTCCTTTTATTTCTTTTTATTTAGAATTTCTTTTTTTGAAAGAAAATATGCATTTATGGTTAGTTAATACCAAATGCTTTTTAAACTAATCTGTTCGGTTTGTTGAAGAAGATAATACATATGTAAATAGCCCATAAATTCATTAGTGGACCATTTATTTTTTTAATGAATATGATATATATGTTTAGTTACCATAATGGATTTTCTAGGAATCTTTATAATAAAAAAGATTTGGAGGAGAATACTATGTAAAAAAGTAAAGGTGGCTTCAACCTAATATGTATCGAAAAATAAATAATAAGCTAAGCTTTATTTTAATTATGGGTTTTATATCTATGATAGCAGCATTTGCCCAAACTCTTTGGTTACGAAACACTTTAGAAGATCTAGAAAGACGAATAACTAAAAAGTTCAATAATTATAATTGAAAATACATACTATTATGCATCTTAAGCAAACTACTCAAGACGCTGTGAAGCATCCATTTGGAAATCCTCATGGTTTATAGAGTTGACAACATGCATCGCAGAAAACCACTGATATAAGCCAGTGGTTTTTCTGTTTTTAAGCTGCATATCTTATACATCTTTAGTTAACATAATACAGTTAGGAACAAAACAGCCTATACGACTTTACTTATTACTTTCTCTTACTCCTATGAAATAGGTATCTATAAATATTTGTCGAACTAATTAATACCTCATTAAAAAAGAGTCAAAGTAAAAAATACAATAAAGGGAGGAATTAATTTGCAAACTATGTTCCATTATAACTGGTTGGTTAGAGAAGAGTGGTATCAATGGTGTGAGAATATTCCACTAGAGGAATTGCTTAGGAAGCGAACAGGAGGGGTAGGAGGAATACTACATACTCTCTTTCACATTGTTGATGTAGAGTGGAGTTGGGTTCGTATTCTTCAGGGAAAAGATGATTTCCAAGAGATTTTTGAGGAATATCAAAGCTTAGAAAAAGTTCGGCAGCTAGATACAAACTTTCAGCTTGAGGTAAGAGAATTTGTTAGGTCTTGGAATGTAGAAAAAGAAAATAATATTCTTTATGATCCACAACCAGATGGAAGTATAGTAACTGATACTTGGGGAGAAGTTATGCGTCATATGATTGCTCACGAGATACACCATATTGGACAATTATCAGTATGGGCTAGGGAAATAGGAAAAAAACCGGTTTCAGCCAATCTTATTGGTAAAGAGCTTAGTCATACATTGCCAAAAACTTAATTTAATGAACTTTATTGCTAGATTTCATGGGTTATAGTTAAGAGAATATGGGCTTTTAAGTTTCGGCAGCTTCCATTATACGCGATACTCTTTACTAGTTACGGTAGGAAGGTACTCTTAAGAATACCCTCCCACCTAACTTAACTAACTATATGATATACACCTTGCTTATGCAATTAAAGGACACTTGAAGAAGGGCTCCTCTAAATTTCAAAGAACTAGTTATCAATGAATATAACTTCAATAAGATATTTGGAATGGTGAAATGAATGGAGAAACAGATTCATAATTATATAGACAAGAAAACAGAGGAAATTATAATAAAGAAGCTTAGAACTGCCGGTTGTGTTTTTGCAGAGAATGAGGCTCGGTTACTTATTTCAGAGGCTCAGACATTGGACAAACTCACCGACATGGTGGAACAGCGAGTAACTGGTCTTCCCCTCGAACATATTATTGGTTGGGCAGATTTCTGCGGTATTCGAATAGAAGTGGAACAGGGAGTCTTTATACCACGCCCGCGCACCGAGTTTCTTGTTAAACAGGCAGCTTTTCTTGCTACTCCAGGATCCATCATAGTTGACTTGTGTTGTGGTACGGGTGCAGTTGGAGCCGCGCTGGCCAAAGTCATAGGCCTCATTGAGCTGTATGCAACCGACATCGACCCAACTTCAGTAAAGTGTGCACGTCAAAATACTACTTTCTTTTGGGGGAATGTGTATGTATGAAGGTGCATTCTGCCGAAGAATTAAAAGACTATTTATCTTTTATGGGCAAGTTTTATCAATACTCCATGTCGAACACAGCTCTTATTCAGGAACAGTTCTTTGGTGCTCAAGCTGTTGGGTCATTTAAGTTTTGGAAAGATAAAGGGTTCTCTGTCAATAAAGGAGAGAAAGGCATTAAAATTCTTGTGCCAAATAAAACGGTTCCCAAATTCAAAGATGAAAATGGGAAATTAAAGTCCATTACTAAAGCTACTTCTCAAGAAAAGAAGCTCATTCAAGAGGGGAAAAAAGAAGTCACTCAAGGCCGACTGTACTTTTCAGTCGGCCATGTTTTTGAAATTTCACAAACGAATGCAAAAGCGAGTGATTTACCTAAGATTTTCCCCAATCGTTGGTTAGAAGGCAACGTGGAGGACTACAAAGCACTTTATAAAGGGATGGAAGCCATTGCCAAAAAGAATGGTATTTCTATTATTCAACCAAAAGAGGAGCTTGGAGCTGCAAAAGGAGTTTCTTATACATTAACAAAAGAAGTTGCGTTGAATCCTCGTAACTCTGAACGTCAAAATGTAAAGACTTTGGTGCATGAGTTAGCTCATGCGAAACTTCATACAAAAGAGACACATCTAAACTATACAGCTGCCGAAAAAGAATTTCAGGCAGAAATGACAGCTTATACCGTTTCTTCTTACTTTGGCATTGATACGAGTGAGTATTCGCTTGATGGGCGGCAGACGATGTCTGCATAACAAAGTGTCTTAAGACACCGTTGAGAGTGGTAACACTCTCTTAGGGTAGTACAGTACCTACGACCTAATCCCTCCCCCGTAGTTAAGATTGCCCTTAGCTCCGAAAATAAAGTTGGGTCAGCTTGGAGGGTGAAAGTTGGGGTGGTGAGCCAAGAGGATTGTAGGCAAGAAGCCATTCCTTCAGGGTGCGGAAGTCTATTATGGTTAGCAGGTTAATTGCGAAGTTGAGATGGGTGGGGGAAGTAAGTAACCCATGAACGAAGAAATCCTTGATACGTTCATTGCACTTACCAATACGAATAATCGAGGCGTTGAGGACATGATTAAATTAAATCGTGAGGATGGTGCTCTGTACAAGTAGTCCATCTAAGTGACACACAGCCACAGATTGTGGAGCCATCGGAAGACAACCTACGGATTTCCATATGCGTGTTATGTAGATAACCTGCAAAGGTTTTCTGTATTGAGAAGGGTGAATATTCGCGGAAATACAGAATACCAAAAGACGTGTTAGAGTAGTCTGCGATTGGTAGGTAAGATCAAAAGTTTTACTGAAAGCTATTTAGTTTAGCGAGGGAATAACCCTTTCACACTTATATCGAAGGATATAAGACACTACTTTATAGGTGACTATAAAATAGTGCTGGCGAATGACACGAGGTCAACCGTAAGTAATACAAACTTTAGAATAGGAGGCGAAGCCCCATGTTTGACGCTATGGAGAGTATTGCTTATCTATCCCGAATTGCTCTTAAAAAGAAAGACCTACGATTTAAAAACTTATATAAATTAGTCACGCGTAAAGAGTTTCTTTTACATGCTTACGACTCAATTGAAGGAAATAGAGGGTCCAAAACAGCTGGAATTGATAAGATAACGAAGGTAAATTTAACAAATGAAAACAAGCACGATATGATCGAAATGCTGTCTAGTTCTCTATATGATAATAGTTATCGTCCTTTACCTGTTAGAAGAATAGAAATTCCCAAAAGTAACGGTAAGAAACGTCCTTTGGGAATTCCAGCATTAAAAGATAGAGCTGTGCAATCTGCGGTTAAAATCATACTGGAAGCAATATATGAACCTCTGTTTCTAGAATCTTCACATGGATTCCGACCTAAGAGAAGTTGTCAAACAGCAATAAGTAAAATTGTTTGTCGTAAGTTCGATTGGGTTGTGGAAGGTGATATAAAAGGGTGCTTTGACAACATTAAACACGGTAAATTATTAAACCTCCTTAGGAAAAGAATTGCAGATGAAAAGTTTATTAATTTGATTGCGAAATTCCTTAAGAGTGGCTATCAATTAAGTTTTGGTACAGATGGAAGATATCCAATCTATGAGACAAGTAAGGGAACACCTCAAGGAGGCATAATTAGCCCTATTCTTGCCAATGTCTATCTGCATGAGTTTGATAAATTTCTTACACCAATGTGTAAGAAAATGGATGACAACAAAAATAGAAATTCAAAACCTTATCAGTACTACAATAACAAGGTAGTAAGACTGGCCAGAGCACTGAAAGAAGGAAGAACTTCGTATAATATTTTTGTTAAAGACGACATTGCTGATGATAACTCCAAGGATAAAAGAATTCAATTGAGAAATCGACAAGAAATGGTTGATATGCTCCGTAAGCTAAAGAAAATAAGGAAGAACCTTAATACTCGTACTAATGAAAACTATCATTCAAACAAAAGTCTGGGCTATGTTCGTTATGCAGATGATTTTGTTATTTTAATGGGGAACTATCAAAAAAAGGACGCTGTGGAATTAAAAAGAAAAGTCATGTCTTGGTTTACGTCTGAACTCGATTTGGAATTAAGTCCTGAGAAGACAATGATTACACATTCAACCAAAGGCTTTTCATTTCTAGGATATGATATCGTACAGATACCGTCAGGTAATGGAATAGGATACGGCAGATTTGCAAAGGTTTATGTTCCAAAAGTTAAATTCAAAGCTGTCATTGAAAAGATGGAAAAGATCCTGAAAATTTATAGCGTAGGTATACCAGATATAATTGTGAGTCTTAACAGACTTATTAGTGGATGGAGTAATTACTTCCGAATAGCAAATAACTGGAGCACTATAAGTTCTAAATTAGACCGAATCTTATACTGGAAGATCATGCATTGGATTGGTAGGAAATACAAGTGCCAAATCCCTCAAGTGATTAAAAAACATGTTAGAAACAATGTTACAGCTTATGGTACAACTAATCAAAAGATTATTGCAAATAACGAATATAAAACTTATATATTAAGAAAGTTCAGCGACTTTAAATACGTTACCTCAAATGAAATAGCAAATAAAGTAATGAAGATTGCCTATGAGCCTTGGTTTAGAACACCTGATAATGGAACAATAGAAAAATCTATTGGAATCCTTAACTCAGGACACTCTGTCGAGTTTAAAGCTGAATTAGTAGAAACTGAAGGAGAATTCTGTAGCAAATGTGGGAAAAGTGAGGGGAAATTCCAAGTACATCACACAAAAATGATAAAGAGAGGAAAAAGAAAGGATATTCAGGCAAGGCGACAGGCTAGCAAAGATATTCCTAAAGTCTATTTGTGTGCAACATGTCATAAGGATATTCACTCAAAAGCTGGAACAATAAAGGGATAGAAATGATTGATCGTGAGCCGTGTGCAGGGAAACTTGCTTGCACGGTTCTAACGGGGGCTGGAGGAAAACACAGTTCGGCTGGGCGTCCTCTTTCTACCCAATTACCTGTCACACTGGACGAAAGGAAAGAGCTTTGAAGATAAAACCAAGCTTTTAAAAGAAGTACATGAAACGTCAGTTGGTTTTATTGAAACAATTGAAGAGACTTTGGTAAAAGAACGAGAAAAAAATCAGTCACCGAAAAAAAACGATGAAAAACAGCAGCAAGCAGATCCTCTTTTTCCTCAAAACGTGCAAGAGAAAATGAAAGAAGGTTATGAAGACTATAAGCAAAAGCAGCAAAGGGAATCCGTACAAAATGTAGATAGCATTTTAGATCGTGTCACGGCTGAAGAAAAATATTATTCAACCAAAACACAAGCCATCAAAAATGGATGGATGACAAAAGAGGAAGTCGTGAAGCTTGAGCATCAGATCGATTCGAACATCACTAAAAACGAGAAGGGAATCATCAATGGTCAAGTTCAAGAGAAATCTCTTACTTTTCAAGACTGTATGGAAGTGGGTAATCACATGCAAATCCAAAAACGTACAGGCACCACCAAAAAGAAAAAAGAAGATCAGGAACTCGAAAGGTAAGGGAGCGTAAAAGCTCTTTTTTTTATGCCCAAATATGAATTAAACGGAGGAATCGACAATGAAAAAAGTAACATCTCTTTCAAATGACCAATTCAACACCCTTATTGCAGATAAACGCGAATTAAAGAAGTTCATGAAGCACCCACAAAATGAAAAAATCGAGGCAGGTTGGGCAAACATCAGTGGGGAACAGCTGCAAAACATACCTTCTGGTGCCGTTTACTTAACACAATCAGCTATAGGAGAGGAAAAGCCGCAGGTTTTACTTGTTTCTACTAATGAAAGAGGGCAAAAACAAGCCTATGAAAGTGAAACAACACTTGATTTTTTAAAGAGTCATGACGTGAACCCTGTTTTAGAGAAAGATCGAGAAATGCAGCTCAAAACAAGCTACATTCAGTTTTTACAGGCTCATGACAAAGAAAAACCTCAAGATATTGATAGTATGTTAGCTCGTGTGAATGCAGAAAACGATTATGTCATGTTGAAATCAAGTGCTTTAAAGGAAAATACCTTCACCCCTGACCAATTGAAAGGCATGGAGAATGAGCTTTCTCATCAGTTTCAAGCACGAAAACAGGCACAAGAGAAGGACCGATATCAAGAAGATTACAAACAAGAGGTACTAGAAGTTATGCAGCAGCCTAGTGAAGAGACACAGTATAAGCAGCTGTTTAAACAAAGCTTGTTAGCTCAATTAGGCATATCAGATGAAAAAGATTCTTCTAAAGAAGCGAAAAAGGAAGCTGAAGCAGAAAAAGCTCCTGTCGAAAAGCAGCTTAAGCAAGAAACACCTCAAGAGAAAGAGCAGCGTTTGGCCAAAATGAAGGAGTTTGAACAAAAGCATTCCTTTGATAAGGTGTACAAATTGAAACAAGAGGTGCTGCAGGAATTGAAAGAATTAAATTTGACTGATTCTCAACGTGAAAAATTAACCAAGCTTGAAAAGGCATTAGATATGGAGAAAAAGGATCATGACAAGCAGAAAAAAAAAGAGAAATCGCAAAATGGGTTTACCAAGTTTTTCGCACGGAGTAATGGAGCAAATTCTTCAAAGAAACGGAAAGAAACACAAGAAATAGAACGCTAAAAATGGCAAATGGTTGGAAAAGAAAGAGGGGGGCTGAAAAGCTTCCTTTTTTCATAGGGTGAAGTGAGGGAGGGATTTAGATGGGAGAACGAAAACATGTCAAGGAGGAGGAGGTTATGAAAGCGCGAGATATTGATTTGTTGTCGTATCTGGAAGCCAAAGGCGAAACCTTTGTAAAAGAAGGAAAGTACTATCGCCATACGGAACATGATAGCTTACTCATCAAAGGGAATATGTATGCTTGGAATAGCCGGAATGAAACAGGGTATGGAGCGATCAGTTTCGCTCAAATGTATTATGGGATGTCGTTTCCACAAGCTGTGTTAGATATTAATAAAGGCGATTATAAAGAGCTTTCTCATTCACATGAGCAACCGTCAATTTCACCATCGAAAGAGCCTTTTCGCTACCCAAAAGAGTTAGAAGTAAAGGATCAAAGCAAAGTAAAAGACTATCTCATAAAAGAACGTAAAATAGATCCTCGATTAGTTAACTGGCTCCTTCAAAAAGATTTAATCGCCCAGGATAAACGGAACAATGTCGTGTTTAAATGGCGTGAGCACGGAGGAAAAGGAAAAGTGATTGGGGCGGATCGGCAAGGAACAGCTTCAATAAAAAATAAACGAGGTTCTTTTAAACAAGTCTTACCGAACGATAACCCGTATACAGGCTTTTCAATCGATGTCGGACATCCAAATAAGATTCATTTTTTTGAAAGCCCAATTGATCTTCTTTCTTATTGGAGTATACAAGAGAACCAATTGCAGAATACACGCCTTATTAGTATGAATGGCTTAAAACCTAAAACTGTTGCACAGTCTTATATCGAAGCTCGAAGAGAAGGCTTAAACATTAAAGAAATGGTGTTAGCTGTCGATAATGACCAAGGAGGAAAAGAATTTATTGACAAAATGAACCAAATCGTGAATGCTGATTTAATAAGAGCAGATATTCCAAAGGGAGCGAAAGACTGGAACGAAGAATTAAAGAAGAATGGAAAAAGCATTCAACCTGTGGCATCACGTCTCCGGAATAAACAAACTGAACAGGAGCTTTCAATGAATGGATAAAGTGTTTCAAAGTGTATTTTATCTTTTTCTTATCATCATTTTATTTAAACTTTCTACATTTGCTTATCGTGTGATTCGTGAACGGAGGTATATGAAAGAGTTAGCCCAATCAGGTATGCCTTATATTGATAAGATGGATGGGTATCAATTTGAGGTATATTTGCGAGCACTTTTTCAACAACTAGGATACAAACCACAGATAACACCAAAATCAGGTGATTTTGGGGCTGATCTAGTGATGAAAGGTAAAGAAAAAGTTGTGATTCAAGCCAAACGGTATAGTGCTAAAAATAGGGTCAACCTTTCAGCAGTACAAGAAGTGTACGCAGCAAAAGCTTATTATAAAGCGAACCAAGCTTGGGTTGTGACCAATAGTTATTTCACGAAACAAGCAAAAGAGCTTGCAGCTGCATGTGATGTGACCTTAGTGGATCGTGCGGATCTTCAAAAGTTTATTAATGAAGTTAATCCTGTTTTTAAGGCACGGGAAATCTTTGAAAATATCACACCAGAAGCTCGTCAGTGTCCGAAATGTGGGCAGGATTTAGTCGTACGAGAGGGGAATGGCACTCGTTTTTTTGGCTGTTTTGCTTTTCCTTCTTGTCGTCACACAGAAAAAATTAATAAGCAATAAAAAGGACCTCTCTTTTATGGGTGGTCTTTTTTTATATGTAGTTTTAAGACGCTGAAATTTGCATCGAATGACCAAAGTTCAAAGTTATACGTAGAATAAAAGTTAATTTCGTCAGAGAGCGTTTCTCAGTAAGTAATAAAACGGATATCTCGTAAGTAATTGAGAATAAAAATGAAGGTTATTCAAATAATAAAAGTAGTTTACAAATAACTGGAGGTTCGCTATGCGATCAGATAATCACTTTGTAGTGCTATTATTCTTTTCTATTATGGGTGTTGTGGCAACTACTGTTTTCAGCAGCATTATTATTTCTCAGAACAATCGTCAATTAAGGAGTAGAAAGTAAGTATAAAAAGAGGTCAACTTGCTGTAAAGAAAAGTTGGCTTTTTATTTATTAACTAATCGTTGCGGAAAAAGCGCCTTTCCATTTGGAGGTGCTTTTTTCATTTTATATAAAAATATAAAAAAGAGGAGAATTTTTATGAAAAATATCTTTATTAAGTCAATGACCGTTTTTACGTTACTAATGATCGTATTATGTGGGGGCAATGAAGGGAAAGCAGAAGCAGCAAGCAAACCAGCGAATCAAGATTTGATTATCATTAACAAGTACTACAACAAGCTTGCGTGAGAATGCATAATGTAGATATTGAAAAGTTTTATGATAAAGTTCAAGTGGGTACACTGGTTGCGATTACTTATTCCTATAAGAGCTTTGTTGATCTAACTAAGGTTTACGGGTATACGTTCAAAGGCTACAAGTTAAAAAATAATTGATAACGAATCAGTATTTCGTGTTTTTATATTACGGAATGCTGCTTTTTTGGTAAATAAAGTATCATTAGTGCTACAAGATGTTTCATTTTCTATACATAAATGTATCAAAGCATATATAACATAGTTCTCATGGTATACTATCGAACAATGACAAAACATTGTATATGCAGCATGCTTTGTTCATTTTCTGCTTTGGAGGGACAATTTCATTGCGTATTGTTCCTCCTTTTTACTTTATATAAAAAACATTGTAGAATGCAATTTATAAAATAGGTTTAATAACTAACTATATGAGTAAACTATCCAATAGAATGTTCACTCTACTATATAAAGGTGGATTCAATATAAATGAATTACAAAGTTCGTAAAGTCTTTCTTGTAATCCTTGGTGTTTCTGCTATTCCTTTTGCTATTCTCCTTCTTACTGACTGTTTAGTTCGAACATCCAGCAAAAATTAATTTACATCCTTTCTCTAACTACAAACGTAAAATAAATAGTATCTTGAGCCAACTACTCAAGACGTCGTGAAGCTTCAATCTTTTGGTTAAATAAATGTAGCAGAAAAAACTACCTTCCTCTCGAAAAGTGAACTGAACCCAAAATCATTAGAGTTTCTTTGTCTAACAATGGGGGTGCAGTTCACTTTAGGTATTTTTTCTTTATTTATTGTTCTCTTAGTGGTAGAATTCTCTCCAAAAACCACCTAATGAGTAAAGAAATGAATATAAAACCAATGAAAGAAAGCCAATGAGAAAAGTTATGTATCTCATACATTCCTGCCCATATAAATAAAGGCTCTATCAGATAAGAGAATAAAAATGAGGTAATAACGATATATAGGAAGTATCTTCTCCATGTTTTCCCGTAATAATAAGCTAAACTAAATGCAACAGGGATGACAGTTAAGTCAGCAGGAAATAAGGGTGGAACCATGAAAAATAATTTGATAGGGTATCCCCATAACAATGTATCAACTCCAATTACATCTAAGACAATTGAAATGATTCCCATCGACATAGCAAATGCAAATACATGTAGGCGGTGCTCCTGTTTAATAAGATACCCCCATATAATCCAAGGTAGAATAGAAACTATAAGCAAAACCCACCATTGCCATGTAAATAGGTCATAGTGAAGCCAATACTGATATCCGGCTTCCTTTAGGTCACTTCGAATATCTTGTACTTGATCATAAGAAGGGTAGGTCATAAATACTCTTTCTCCTCTCTACATACACTCGATAAATGCTTTTTTATTCATATCCTTCCCAAAATATTGACAATTAAAATTTATTGTTTTTTCAATGTATATCCGATTCATTTTTAGTTTACATAAAAAAATTATCGGAAATGACATGCTAAAACCCCTTTTTATTAAGAAAAAATTCATATCTATTACTAAATTAGTGAATATTATGCAAGAGGTGATAATGTGGATAAGAATAAGTTAAAACTCACATCTTCCGAAATAGGAACACTATGGGGAGAGTATGTGAACGGAACGATGACAGATGTAGTAAATAAATATATGTTCTCTATTATTGAGGATGAGTCAATAAAGGCCATTTTTGAGGATGCTATCAATACCTTCGCAAAACAAAAGAAACAAATCGTAGCTTTTATAGAAAAGGAAGGGTTTCCAGTTCCAATTGGATTTACTGAGTCTGACCTCAATAAAGGTACTAAAAGATTATTCACTGATATATTCTGCTTGAATTATTTACATATCATGACGTTACATGGCTTACTAGGACATACAACCTCATTAGGTGTGTCTGTCAGAGAAGACTTACGTCACTTCTATGATACATGTGATAATGATGCAAAAAGGATGTATCATCAAACGATTGAATTATTACTTGAAAAAGGGGAGTTTCAGAGGGATCCCTATTTTTATCCTGCTAAGAACCCTGAATATATTTCTAGCCAGGATTTTTCGGATGGGTTTTTCGGGAAAGGCAGACGTTTAACTGCAACAGAAATCATAAGTATTTCTTTTAATCTTAAAAAAAGCATTATGGCTAAAACCCTTTCTATTGGATTTAGTCAGGTCGCTCGATCAAAAGAAGTAAGAAAATTTCTAGAGGCTTCGGAGAAAACAGCTGATGATCAAATACAATCCTTTTCAAAAATCATGCACGCAGATAATTTACCAGTTCCTAAATCGTGGGAGACAGAAGTAACAACTTCAACAGATTCTCCTTTTTCTGATAAGTTAATGATGTATCATATTGGTTTCTTGTTCCAAGCTGCACAAGCATATCACGGAACAGGTTTAGCATCAGCCATGCGAACAGATCTTGTAACAACTTATGAAGGCATCATTCTCAAAAATCTAATGATAACAAAAAAATGGTTTAACATTATGGTGAAAAATAAATGGTTAGAACAACCACCACTTGCTCCTAACAGAAAAGAAATAGCAAAAGAAAAATAATAAAATTCAATATTTTGAGCAAACTACTTAAGATGCAATAGAGCATCAGCTTAACATCTATATTTCAACGACTAGGAAAACTGCTGAAACAGGATCAGTAGTTTTTTCTGGTTTTGAGGATATATACGAGATACAAATCCAGTTAACATAATGTGATTTTCTGGTTACAAAAAAAGCCACCCCCTTGTGAGACAAGGAGATGGATTTTTTTGTAATTTCTTATACAACTTGTTTATTAGATTTTTGTTCTTCAGTCCATGCTTCTAACTTTTCGCGACCAGGTAAATTTGAAATACTATCTGCCTGAAACACAGGGTCTCGTCCTTGCTTTTTTTGAGCTACATAATCTTTCAGTACAGCCTTAGCTACTTTGGATAATCGAGTAATTGCATATAGGTTAATTAGAACCATTAATCCCATAAAGATATCTGCAAGAGACCATACCAATTCTGCACTATATAATGCTCCAAATAACACCATCAAGATAACAGCAACACGGTATAATAAGACTGTTTTCTTACTATGCTTCATAAAACTAATATTTGATTCACCATAGTAATAGTTACCCATTATCGTACTCAGCGCAAATAAAAATACTGAAATAGATACAAATGTTGCTGCAAAGCCACCAATTCCCGTCCGTAAAGATTCTTGTGTTAATGGAATACCTGTTAAATCTGATGTTTGATACTCGCCTGAAACTAAAACAATCATTACAGTAGATGAACAGATTATAAATGTATCTAAAATAACGCCTAAAGCTTGAATAAATCCTTGTTTTGCGGGATGAGTAACGTCTGCAGCTGCAGCTGCATTCGGAGCAGAACCCATACCGGCTTCGTTAGAAAATAATCCACGACGGATACCATGAAGTACAGCAGCACCCATTACACCACTAAAAAGTTGTTTAAATGAAAACAAACCTTCTGAAAAGATTGCACTAAAAACATTTGGTAATACTTCATAATTTGCAATCATCATCCACACTGATAATAAGATATAAGCACCGGCTTTAATAGGCACTAAAATTGTAGAAAATTTCGCTACTGAATGAACGCCACCGAATATAATTAGAGTAGTAATAATGGTAAGTATAACACCGGTTAAGGTATTGTTTATTCCAAATTCATTTTCAACCGAAGCAGCAATGGTATTAGCTTGCACAGCATTAAAAATAAGGCCAAAGGATAGAGTAATTAATATGCTAAATGCAATACCAAGTTTTCTATTTCCTAAACCTTTCTCCATATAGTAAGCAGGTCCACCTCGCCAAGCATCTCCATCTTTAACCTTATAAACCTGGGCTAATGTACTTTCTACAAAAGCTGAAGCAGATCCAATTAATGCTATAATCCACATCCAAAATACTGCACCAGGTCCTCCTAGTGCTACTGCTGTAGCAACACCGGCAATATTACCTGTACCAATACGAGCAGCCATTCCAATCATAAATGCTTGTAATGAAGAAACACTTTTTTTATCTTTATCTTTGTTTTTACGTCCATCCCACAATAAACGAATCATTTCAGGAAAGAACCTTATTTGTAAAAAACCAAAATTAATAGATAAAAATAGTCCAATTGCAACTAAGATTATAACAATTAATTTAGCCCATAAATAATCATTAATAAGTGTAACGATTTCTGTCATGGTTTTGTCTCCTTGTTGTAAAAATTTTTCGACTATAAAGGTTATAAGTAGATTTATATTTTTTTGTAAACTAGAAAAAATTTGGTGGTTATAAAAAAGGAAGATCAACAATTTAAAGAATCCTTTTATTCTTAATATCTCGTAAGTTAGCTTTGTTAGAAGTGTTGTTTTTTAAATCTTTACCAAACCGATATCCTCCCATTCCGGTTCCTTATAACGAAGGGGTTATATTAGATATTGCAGTCTGCATAGCTTCAATAGAAGTTGATACGTCAGTGTAACTTGAAAAGATGAGAATGCCCCTAAGTCATTAATACTGATAAAATAAGAGCAACTTTTTTTCTGTATTTAGTTTAGAAATCTCTCCAATGAAGTGTGATTAACAAAAATAAAAACTGTTATTAAGCGCTTTCATTTTTTACTATCAAGATCTTATCTTTAATTTATATTATGAACTATGTAATCCGACAGAAAGTGACATAAAATTATAAATTTTTCGAATTAATAATTAAATATAAAATTAGGGTATATAAATAATCTGATAAGAAAGTAGACCCTATATTACCTACGGAGTTGCGTTAATTCAACAAGCAAGTCAAAAAGCCGGTTTTTACACTGGCTTTTTTCTTTAATAAAAGAGAAACACTATTGTTTGCAATGCCATTTGATTAAAAATCAACTATGAAATTTAACAGAGTCTCTTTATAAAATAATTAGTATTCACACTCTAAGTAGAAAATAAATAACATTTCAATAGTTTATAAAAAAGTATTTTATACATCTATTTGAAGAGTAATAATTAACTTACTTCAGAAAAAATACTTCAATAACTATTTATCTTGTAGAAAAACTGGTTCTGGTGCAAAAATTTCAGGGAGCTTGCAAGTAATCTCTTAAATTTGGACATACTGATACTACTAAACTAAAAAGGACGTGTATCAATCAGTATGAAAAAATCTGTAGAATTTAAGTGGAAACACTATCAATCTGATATTATTTTGTTAACCGTGAGATGGTACCTACGGTACAGCCTCAGCTTTCGTGATTTGGTTGAAATGATGGAAGAACGAGGCTTATCGATGGCTCACACCACGATTATGCGTTGGGTTCATCAATATGGACCAGAATTAGATGAGCGAGTACGGCGCCATCTTAAGACAACGAACGACTCTTGGCGAGTGGATGAAACCTACGTGAAAGTGAAAGGACAATGGATGTATCTGTATCGTGCCGTTGATTCAGAAGGAGATACGATTGATTTTTATCTAAGTAAAACAAGAAATAAACAAGCAGCCAAGCGCTTTTTTAAGAAAGCCTTGGCTTTTTCACATGTTTCTAAACCTCGTGTGATCACTGTAGACAAGAACCCTGCTTATCCTATGGCTATCCAAGAGTTAAAAAAAGAAAAACAAATGCCTAAAGGCATTCAACTAAGGCAAGTGAAATATCTCAACAATATTGTAGAGCAGGATCATCGCTTTATTAAAAAACGAATTCGTCCAATGCTTGGATTAAAGTCTTTACGAACGGCCAAACGAATCATTGCAGGAATAGAGGCTATGCACATGATCAAAAAAGGACAAACTCTCCAACGGGAGAAGTCTGTCCAAAATCTAAAAGAATTCATTCATAAATTGTTTGGAGTAGTTCAATAAGCTATTCATTTAAAGAAAATTGACATTCTATGTTCTATTAAGTATTTTTTGCACCAGAATCAATATCTGTATAAACTTACAAATTTTTTATAATTAATACCATTCATTTAGAAATTAGTTATTAATTTTTTCTGCCAATAAAAAATCGATGTAGATTAGAGAACTGCAAGGTAACTTAATAACGTTTTTGATTAGAATCTCATTCTTGTCCACCTTAAATACTTATTCAACGTGATAAAGGGAAGGAAAGCAACGAACGGTATATATACAATTGAAATTCTTTGTTAATAATTACGACAAAGAACGAATTTGTCGTCATTTAGTGTAAATTATAAAACTAATAATATACACTAAATACTTTAGTGTTTCCCGAACGTTTCATTTTTATATACCGTTAATATTCGGAATAAAGTTTTTTATTCCGAATAAAAATTGCTCATGGGATAGGTAGCATTCATGTTGAGTTAGCTATCTAATTCTTTTTGCACCAGAACCGTTGCGTGGCATTCGTAGAAAAAGCCCACGGAATAAAATTCCATGGGCTTTTATGTGTGATAAAGATTACTATATTAGGTTTAATCCCACTTTCCTTAGTCTATGTAAAAAATCATCTTTATTAATTACAAAGCTTTATAGGAAAGATTCATTCTCTGTTTTAGCTCCTTGTATTAACGAGCGAATAGATGGTTCCCTATTCTTTTGACCGTAGAACGTGTGAAAATCCATTCGTTAGTAGCTATAGAAGAATTGTAATAATAGACAGATCCACTTGAAGGATCCCACCCCTGAAATGCGTCAATAACAGCTTGATATGCTGAATGGTTCGGAGTCAAATTATACTGACCATCATCCATGCAGGTAAAAGCATTCGTCTGAGAAATGACTGCAGAAACCGTCTTTGGAAATCCGGGGGATTCAAGTCGATTTAATATGACAGAAGCAACAGCTACTTTTCCTTCATAAGTTTCTCCTCTCGCTTCTCCGTTTACAACGCGGGCCATTTGTTCCACATTTATCAGTTGTTTATATGTACGTGCTCCTACTCTACCGTCTATGCCAAGACCTGTATCTTGTTGAAACTCTTTTACAGCTCCTTCTGTGGCAGGACCATAGTATCCTGTAGGAGAAGTTTGTAAATACCCCATTTTTAGAAGCTGCTCTTGTAGTAAGTAAACTTGATTTTCTTCACTGGCAGGCTCTAATACCCCAGCAGCTTCTGTTTTTGAGATTTGGCACGATAAAGCAATAATAAGAGCAAAAAGGATAATTGCTCCATATTTTTGAAAATTCATCAAATAGATTAGCCCCTTTTCCATTTTGGTTTCTGTGATTATAAATAAAATAAAGATAACGTTAATCAAAATCTTTATTAAACTCTCTTTTTAAATCATTCCCTTCAGTATGTTTAGATTCAATTAATATAGAAACCTGGGTTTAATACCCATTAAGATTACATTTAAACATAAAAGGTTAAAATTCCAAAACCTAAAAATGTAAAAAAATAAAAAAATTAGTTTAATTGCAGTTCGGAGGGAAGAGATATTATAAAAGATAGGTCTTTCTCCATACATTCCCCAGCATCCTTGTCTATTAAAAGTAAGAAAAAATATCGTAGAATAGGAGGTTCTGGTGCAAATACTTGAGGAAGATATAAAGAGGTGAAAAACTTCCTAGTGGAATCGAACTTACCTCTCTAATAAAATGAAATCCTATTTTTGCTAGTAGATGTTTATTATTTCGAAAAAAACAGGTAATTCAAACCATTGTATCTAACTTTAATTGTCGAAATAATGGAGAAGTAAAAAGGAAGGAGTGAGAGATTTGTCAAAGTGGTTACATACATGTTTATTCCTAGGAGTCTTTTTTCTCTCCGTTTTTCTCGCAAATACAGCCTTTGCGGATGAAGAACTAAGTATTTCAGAAACAGCTCAAAAATATTTGGGTGTTCCTTACCTTACAGACAGCCAAGAACCCAATCAGGGATTCAGTACAGGTGGACTAATTCAATATGTCTTTAAAGAAGCTAAAGATGTAGATTTACCTTTGTATCCAAGAGAACAATTCAAGCTTGGTAAAGATGTGAACAAGGAAGATCTAAAAGCTGGTGACCTCGTCTTTTTTAAAGGGGCAAATACGGAAAATGTCACAAGTGTCGGGATTTACAATGGAAATAATGAAATTATCATTAGCTCTGTTTCAAAGGGCGTCATAAAGACTGAACTAACAGAGGGATCCTACTACGAAGATAGGTATATTGGTGCTAAACGGCTCGATGCTGATAATCTTTATCAAGTCGAATCCCCTCTCTTAAAAGAAGCAATGAAATATGTGGGAGTTGGCTACTCAAGCAATGGAAAGACGCCTGATGAGGGCTTTAGTTCTGCAGGATTCGTTCAGTATGTGTTTGAACATGCCTTACATCTTAAACTTCCAGATAACTCCAGTGAACAGTGGAGTTTAGGACAAACCATATCAAAGGAAAATCTTCAGCCTGGTGACGTCCTTTTCTTTAAAAATACGGATACAGGAGATATTACAACCACGGCTTTTTATCTAGGAAATGGACAAATGATTTACAGTTCACCTTCAGAAGGCATCACAGCGATTGATTTTGAGGATTCTTCTTATTGGAATAGTCGTTTTTATGGAGCTAAACGAATAACAGAAGTTCCAGATATTGATCGTGAAAATCCACTAATCACTGAGGCTTTGAAGTACATGGGAGTACCTTATGTCGAAGGTGGTAAAACACCAAATGGATTCGATTGCTCTGGATTTACAAAATATGTGTATGAAAAAGCGATGGGAATTTATTTGCCTGAAGCACCTGAGCAGCAATGGGAGCTAGGTACACCTGTTGAAAAGAAAGATATTCAAGTAGGCGATCTAGTATTCTTTCAAGATACGCATCGTCCAGGCATATCCCATGTGGGGATATATGCAGGACACAATCAAATGATCCATGCCTCAAGAACTGATACAGCAGAGGTGAGAATCAATTACTTGTCCTATAATTTCTATACGGAAAAATTCGCTGGTATTAGACGAATGAATACTCTTGTCATTCCTAAGAATATCCCAGTTGTTAAAGAAGCAACAGACCTTCTAAATGTTCCTTACCAATCAGGGGGTACATCACCGGAAGGATTTGATACCGGTGGGTTTGTCCAATATGTTTATAAACAAGTAGGCATCGACTTACCTCGTTATGGGAAAGACATGCTTCAAAAAGGAACAGAAGTGAAAGAAGAGGATTTACAACCAGGAGACCTTATATTCTTTGAATCCAATAGCATGATCCCTGCCATCTATGTTGGAAATGGACAAATTGCAGTGGTTTCAAGAAACGAAGGAGTTCGAATTGTTAATTATAAAGTGAGCTCTTATTGGAAATCCATTTATTATGGTGCCAGACGCATTAACATCGGAGAGTAAATCATTCCTCATCATCACTTTAATTATGTGATGGTGAGAAGTTTTCGTTCTGGTGCAAAAACTTCAAGATAATTGAAATGAATCTTTTAAAATCGTATTATACTTGCACCAGAACCAATTAATTGTGTAACTGAACTCAATAACTACAATAGTTACTTCTATAAATAGTTACTTCTATAAATAATCGTGATGAGATTTTTACTATTTAATCATTTTTCAATCTAAGTTCAATAATAATTAATCTATTCGTTTGCTCATTATATTCCCTACCATTTTCACCATATTTTTACGTGATAGAATTTTTGGGAGAACAATGCTAGTAAATATATTGTTAGTTCCATCAATAATTGAAATTCTCCCTCTATTTATACCTTTAAAAGTGGTGTTAACGACATCTTTAGGAGTACGTTTACTGCCAAATGAAACTCCACCATTAGCAAAAAAATTAGTATCTGTCGCACCAGGACAAATAGCAATGATTTTGATACCTTTATTTTTGTATTCAATACTTAAGGCTTCTGTAAATGATAAAACAAAAGCTTTAGTTGCTGCATAAATCGACATATATGGAATAGGATGGAAAGCTGAAGTGGAGGCTACATTAATAATCGTTCCAGCATTATTCCTGACCATTTCTTCGATGAATAGATAACACATGTCTACGACCGCAACTGAATTTACCATTATTTGTTCGTGTTGTTTTGGTAATTCCACATGGGTTAATATTCCATTTGAAGCATAGCCGGCATTGTTTACTAAAATATCAATAGATAGTTTTTTTTCTTTTACAATACTATGTATTTTTTTAGCTTCATACTCTTTTGATAAGTCAGCTAATATGATATAAGTCTCAATATTATATTTATTTTCTAATTCCTTTGATATAGCCATTAATTTATCTTCTGATCGTGCTACTAAAACTACATCAAATCCTTTTTTTGCATATTCCTCTGCAAACGATTTTCCTATTCCAGATGAAGCTCCTGTTACTAAAACTGTTTTTTTCATAGTTATCTCCTTCACCAATTATCATTTACACGACATCAATGTCATGTAAATGATGTCGTGTAATCAATTTAATACATTATATTACATTAGTCAATAGATTTTATTTTATTTATATGCTAAATTGATATAAATGATAGGTCATGTATAATGGAATAAAGAGGAGAATATTTTATGAATGATACAGATGAACTTAGATATTTAATCCAATGTGTTCAAAGAGAAGGTACTAAAAAATTCGGAGCTCTACTCAAAAAAGAGCTAGATATTACCCCCAGTCAAAGTGAGGTAATTATGGTTCTAAGCGAGTACGAGCCTTTATCACTTGTTGAGCTTGGAAATTTACTTTTATGTGAATCAAAAAGCCCAAGTAGACTTGTAAAACGGCTTGTAGATAGAGATGCCGTATTTCAAAGTCAGTCTATTGAAGATAGTAGAAAAATTGTTCTTCATCTAACTAAACATGGTAGATCTTTAGTTCCTAAGATTAGAGAAATTGAGAATTTATTTAATAATGAAATAGAAAAAAATTTAAGTAATATTATTTCAATCA
This sequence comes from Priestia sp. YIM B13551, assembly GCF_042787905.1. Taxonomy (NCBI): domain Bacteria; kingdom Bacillati; phylum Bacillota; class Bacilli; order Caryophanales; family Bacillaceae; genus Priestia; species Priestia sp. YIM B13551. The sequence goes on along the minus strand of NZ_JBHZOX010000001.1, from coordinate 1,062,103 downwards.
AAGAATTAAACAGTATATTGTCGAGTCAAATTATCAATACTGATAGTGAAAAAAAACTTCTTTCGAGGAAATTAAATCACTAGATTTCGTTGTACCCATTTAACTGATTATCCTACAAAGATAATAATAAAGTGTTACATTGATTCATAGAGGATACAATATATATAAACTTGGGCTATTTGTGTGTTTTTCTTATCAATTATTTTTTGTTTTCTACTGTATATAATCAAGATTAGAAGAACCTGCACCGAAAATGATGCAGGCTCTTCTAATCTTAATAAAGAATATTTCTCATGTTCATTTGCCCTTGTGAGGCCCTTTCGTTACGTATATCGGTTCATAACGAGAGTGCCGTTCGTTAAATCAGAATATCTACTTGTCAATTGGGGTAATACGTTTGCTGAAGTTGCTGTTACGTCTTTCAAAACCGAACCAGTCCCCTTCATAAAGCTAAGTATTTAACCTTTCACAATAGCCTTAGAATTTCTTCTATTGGCCCTGTACTATTTGTGTACCACATATGTATAGGTTAAAACTTCTTTTTTGTTGAGCATAACATTTCCATCTACAGTTTACGTGCCCTACCAAAAAAACTAGTTACCATAGTCACCACTATCAGCAATAGAATGCTAAAAAGCCCTTTTATCAAAGACTCTTAGCTTTATCTTCTTAAATGGTCATAAAATAACGGATTTGTGGAGCATTAATGAATACGAAAGATTGAAATGACAACTAATAGAATCAAAAATATAACTTTTTTATTTCTCCTGTATATTAATCTATAAAACTGGCCAGACTAATAACGTATTCCCCCTGTTCCGATAAATTTAAAAATCCTTTTCTGCTTGTAGCAAAGGATTCTTTTTTTACTAAGTGCAATTTATTATAAGTAAGTTCACATAATGCCTCTTTCCAGAACCAAACTAAAAAACGAGCTTTTGCTGAATAATACGTACTGCATAAAAAATGTTACGCTTATACATATGCAGAAATTCCAAAATAATTTATTTATTACTCATATGAATGTGATATATTTGTAGAGGAACTGATTATTTTTTTGCAAATTTCATCTAATACTTAAAAGTAAAAGGCTACATCATTTCAAAATGGTGTAGCCTTTTATTCTGTTAACTAGATTAGTCACCTTTAGGGTGATTTTTTAGCCTTCAGGCTTATATTTTTTCTAGCGAAAAAAATATAAAAAGATCTCCCAATTCAATCAGGGCGCTGTTATTTAATCTAACTATGTATAGGTAGTCTATGGTGAAGGCTGCCCAATGTAGATAATCCAAAAAGGTACACCTTTTTATACTATAGGAAAACTAATGACAAAACGTCTATTTACTCTACTAAATAAACCTTATTATACGCACAAAAAGTAATTAACCTTTTTATAAGTTAGAAGGTTACGTAAGCTCAAATTAGCTTCTCATTTTCTCTTATAAATCACAATTAGAACAATCTTGATTGTTCAGGAATAGACGCAAAAGCTTATCAAGACCAAATCGTAAAAAGTCATAAAAAAATAGATAGTGATACATATTAGTCATGTATAATATGCATCACCATTTTACTTCTTGTTCAACAAACGCGCCCTTTAATAGAACAACTGTTTTTAAATAATTTTAGGTAAACCATCTTTATCGTTTGACAAAGGCTAAATTTGCCATTATCATCAACTCAAACTTATTTACAGGGAGAGGTTAAGATGAAAATTTATGTTGATGCCGATGCTTGTCCAGTAAAAGATATCATTATCTCTGAAGGTACGAATGCTGAAATTCCTGTTATCCTTGTCACTAGTTTTTCTCATTTTTCTAATGCGGAACAACCATCAGGAGTGGAAACCATTTATGTTGATTCTGGAGCAGATGCTGCGGATTATCGTATTATGAGGTTAGCAGAAAAAGGAGATATAATCGTTACGCAAGATTATGGTCTTGCTTCGCTAGGTTTAGCAAAAGGGTGTGCGGTACTTCACCATAATGGGTCTAGCTATACAAATGAAAACATTGACCAATTATTACAAACACGTTATTTGAGTGCAATGGCTCGAAAAAGCGGAAAGCGTACAAAGGGGCCAAAACCATTTACATCAGAAGATAAGGAGAAATTTAAGGGGCTTTTTAAAAGAGCGATTTCACGTTAAAAAAGAATCATCCATTGTTAAGAAAAACCTAGAAAAATAAATTGTCCAAATATTAAACTAACCTGCTCCGTTAGCTTAAGTACATTTCTTAACAATCTTCTCTATTTACTTCAACAAAATTTACCTAATTCGCTCATTAAGTATTATTCCACAAAAGGGCCCTTAACAAAAAGAAAGAGCACAATTCTTGTTAACATAATGTCTCTTTACGGAGATAAGAAAGCAAAAGAACCCTTGGGGCGGTAGGCTTCCACCAAGGATTCTTCACCCGAATCATCCAACTTTTTATGCATCGTTGATATGACTATGTTCTTTGGATAGTTGAAAGAAACAAGAACGTATAAAAAGTGCACCTTTTATACATATGCTTATACGGAAAAATATAGTATCTCCAGCAAAAATGTGCTATTGTTTATTTGCAGTTATTTCTTTCATATTCACCTACGTGTGAACCCTATTAAAAGCAACCTCGCTTGCCAATGCCGAGGTTGCTTTTTATTTTGTTAACGATAATAATGACTTTCACATCGTATAATAGATTTAAATATTTTGTCCGTAAAAGTATATTTTTCATTTAAATAGACGTTTTTCGAATCATTTTTTCATCGTCTAAAAAGGTGTACCTTTTGGGACTGCTTTATTAGGAAGAACTAAATTTTAAAGATCCTTAAAATTAAAAGATAAGCATATATTAATTATGGTTGATTATGAAATGGCTATCATCGTAAACCAAATTGCACATAAAAATAACTGAATTCTTGAAGATGGAGGAAATCAAATGAACTTTGTCCCATATGTAATTGAGCAAACACGAACAGGTGAACGAGCTTATGATATTTATTCACGATTATTACAAGAGCGTATTATCTGGATAAGTGGAGAAATTAATGGCGAAACTGCATGTAGTATCATTGCACAATTATTGTTCCTGCAAGCAGAGGATGACAAAAAGGACATTATTATTTACATTAACTCACCAGGAGGATCTATCACAGATGGCTTGGGAATTTACGATACCATGCAACAAGTTCGTCCTGATGTAAGTACATTATGCATTGGAATAGCTGCATCAATGGGGGCTTTTTTACTTGCAGGTGGTAAAAAAGGAAAACGATTTTCCCTTCCCAATAGTGAAATTATGATTCATCAACCATTAGGTGGGGCTAAGGGGCAAGCATCTGACATTGATATTAGTGCTAAAAGAATCTTAAGTATGAGGAATCGACTAAATAAGTTACTGGCTTACCATACAGGAAGAACAATAAAAGAAATTGAAAGAGATACAAATCGTGATTATTTTCTAAATGCCGATTCTGCAAAAGAGTATGGTTTAATTGATCAAATTCTAACAAAACAAATTTAAGAGCAAAGAGGGATTAGGGATTCAATGGTGTTATGCACAAAAAAATCAACACTTAGATATAACATTCATCAAATATTCATAATAGAAAATGAAACTGATAATTCCTTGAGTGAGAAAAAATTCCTTTTTTATTCAATAAAATATATCAGTTGAGGTTTATCTGGTTTTGTTACCGAATTTTTTTGAAAAGGTTATTCCTCTCTTTGTCATACCGATACTACTACTTAAAAAGGGTGTATAATTAGTATGACAAAGTAGCACTTATTTAGGTAGAAACATTACAGATTATTAAATATACCAAATACCACGACCTATAATTTGGATAATTTAAGAGGACAACACAGTTAGACCATAAAATGATTAAGAACATCAAGGGAGATAGTACACACACTAACACCTTTTTTATTGACTTCTTTATTTTTTAGATGAAAAGGGGTGAGATAACGTTGAGTAAGAGTCAGAGAATCTGGACGGACGAAGAAGATTTATTCGTTACAGTACAATATGGACGAATGACGTTACAAAAAATTGGCGAACATTTAAATCGGAGTAAAGAATCTGTTAATAAACGTATTAGTAGATTAAAACTTCGGACCGAAGAAACACGGTTACGCAAAAACTGGACGGAGAATCAAGATACTTTTCTCAAAGAAAACATCGATACCATGAGTAATCGTGAAATAGGCGAACATTTAGGGAAAGTAGCCAGTTCTGTTGTTACACGTATCAAAGTATTAAATCTTGAATGGAAAGAAAAAGTTCGTAGATGGACGGATGAAGAAGATGAGTACCTATTAAATTACTACGGCTCCGCACCTCTTAAACATATATCAGAAAGTTTACAAAGAACTGTAAAAGCCTTAGAGTCTAGGTTAAATCGTTTGGGTGTATATGGAGCAAAAGCAAATACAACAAACATTACAGTCTACGAATTAGCCGAGTGTCTTCAAGTTGATGTTCATACTGTTTACAACTGGATTAAGAATAACAAAATGCCCTATAAAAAGATGGTAGCGAAAACGCGTGAATTTATGTTGATTGACGTACTGATTTTTTGGGGATGGGTTGAACAGAATAGAGGGCTTATTAATTTTTATAAAGTGCCAAAGAACGCTCTTGTTCCAGAGCCAGATTGGGTAGATAAACAAAGGGATATTGATTATCTTACTCGTCCTAGGAATGAAAACAAAAACTGGAACGATGAGGAAGATACTCGCCTAAGGAACATGTTTTACGGAGAAGGCCGTACTCAAAAAGAAATAGGCGAATTAATGGGACGTTCTACTAGGGGCATTCAAAAACGATTAGACCGGTTACGAAAAATGAAAGTTACTGGTTGAAATTGGTGAATTTAGTGAAAGATCCAAATAAGATAGGAAGTATAATTGGAGTTGAGACAGGACTTCATTAAACTGAGTGAACGCAGAGCTAAGAATGAATACCATAAGATATGCGCTTCTTAAATAGAGCAGACTCTTAAAGTTAGTTTAATACCAATACCTTAAAACCATTTTGTCTTCTGCAGCAGGCTGTCTAACAAGCCTGCTGTTTTTTCTCTTTTCAACCTTGTATGGCTTACGATTTTCTTGTTGCATTCACTTAATATAACCCTGCTATTCAGTTACGAACACGAATTATCGGTAGGTGATTAGGAGTAATACTATCACTATACCTTTTTTCTTATCATGATATTAATCCAATAATATTGCATTTAGCAATGATCATTATAACGAGCCAAGTTATCTTCCACTGATTCTTCTAAGATTTTCTGAATGACAGTTATCGAAAGCTGATCAATATTTCTGAATCGAATACATCCTTTTCCGACATTTAGGTCTCTTAAAGAATCTATATTCTTTTGCAGAATAGGAGTATTTAGAAAGTACAGACTCATATAATTTTTTTGAGAAGCAAATGCACATAGTGAACCGTTTAGTTCATAATAAGGCATTCCATATTTAATTGATTCTATAGCATTAGGTACTATTTGAATAATTAAGTTGCGAAGTTGGATCAAATCATGCTTTCGATTGTCTGGCACTACTTGATCCATATACTGTTCTACTGTTTCAATGGTGTTTGTCATACTATTTTCTTCCTCCTATAATCTAGTTCAGTACTATCTAATTATTCTTAGCTAATTTGACATCGACTTAGCCGGTGTGTTTGTCATGTGTAAAATATTACTTCATCATCTTTTCTACTCTTACTATTACAAGGAAATAATTACAAACCCTGCTAATTAACTAATATTCTTTACATAACACACATTTGAGAAATTTATTTTTCAAAGTTATAGATACGGAGAATCAACCATTTCAACATGTAAACCTGTTAAAACTACTTTTTCTAAAGCATTAGAACATTTGTGAGAGGTTCCTATGTACATATAATAATCATAGCCAAAATGGACAAAGAACTGGTTTCCTAACTCTAATTTACACCACACTGCATTTCGTAATGTTAGCTTTACTAGCTCTTTTACTTCTTGAATACTTATCCATTGTCCTATCCATAATTTTGATATAAATTCAGTTGCATTTTGAGCTTCTATATCTTCAGACCATTGTTCTAACCCTTTTATATAAAGTTTGTTAATATTCATTTCATTCATGAATGTTACAACCGCATTAATATAATTTTTTTCCACTTTCAAATACTCATCCATATTTATCTTTACTCCTACTTCAGAAAAACAAGTCCATTCATCATTGAGAAAGTAACCATTATTATCTCTTTTTAAGGGGTTATACTTCGTTACCCTCCTAGAATACAACTAGCACTCATCTCCTTTTCAACAGTATAGGTATTATACATGCTCGTTAACATACAAAAAACTTTTGGATGTAAGAAGAAATCTATTTGTTAAGGATAATTCGGTATTCAATTTGTACTTCCTGCAACCTTATCCAACTTATCTTTAAACCAATATAGGAAATAGGTATCGATAGTATTCAGAATAATATAAAATATTAAGTGCAAGTAACTTATGGAAAAGGAGGTGGAAGCTATGGCTAAAATCACTGGAAAAGAAAAAGTAGAGTTTTACTTAGATGGAAATTTATTAATGGAAGGTCCAGCCTCTGAATTTTTTAAAGATAGATAAATAAATCTATAAAAATTATAGTTATACTTTTCATCTAAGTATACTTATGCAGAATTTATCATACCAAACAATATATGAATTTCCGTATGTAAATCCTGGAAGGATAAAAAATGAAAATGAAAATAATGTAGGCGACTTTATGATTCTAATCGGATGAATAGGTCGTTTATTGCTGTTATAAATCTTTTTATAGGGAGCTAATTTGACGTCAAAAGAAAACGTAATGTTAAATTTGAGGATTAATTTATGTAAGCAGATTAAAGATTTACTAGAAGAAATAGAGCAGGGGAATTTAGTTGAAAAAAGAATATATATAAAATAAAACCTCCTAATTTTCTTTAAAGCTGGTAAGGAGAAAGTCTAATTATTAGTTTATCAATGATTTTTTTAGTCATCTTAATATGGTATTAGTGCAAAAATCATCAAATCAAGCTAATTAAATTGCCCATGGAATTCACAATCCTTTGCTACAGGGATAATTTTTCTCTTCCCCCCTATCTTCTATGCGTATCCATACAAGTTCCCATTTTCTAATATAATACACTTATGTAACAGCTTCCACCTGCAATATTACGTAGCATTTTCATTATAGAAAATAGAGTGTTTTTTCTACACGCAGTTAAAAAGTTTTCTCGTTCAGTTTATAGTAACTATGTGGTATCCGGTTTTTAACTGTCTGAATTTTAGAAGGAGGAATACCTTGTGAATACAGCTGTTAATGAATTGTATGATTTTGGAACAGTCGTAAAGAGGAAGCTATCAAATAATAATCTTTATGCTCATTATTTGAGTGATGCAATGAAAAGAGGAAATCATTTTGATTTTTTATATTATTTTTTGACAGCAACTGTAGATAGTCGAACACCTATACCTGAACATGTCTCTAATGTCTTTTTGAAAGTTCTTAGCGATAAAACAAAGTTGAGTGATCTTACTCCATTTATCATGGGAATGGTCGGGAAATAAACAAAAGTTAAGAGATGTATGTCTTAAATCCTTTAATTGAGGCACCCATTTAGAAAACGGTTTAATAGTTCAGTTTAATCGGGATATGAATATGATTTAAAGATACGTCAATTACATTCGTTCCAATGATCAAATAAATCGATTAAATAACAGGAGGAGCACTTTATATGGATACTATATTAAGAGTATCATCAATATCAAATCCAAATTCAGTTGCAGGTGCAATTACAGCCGTATTTAGAGAAAGAGGTAATGTAGAAATTCAAGTAATGGGAGCCGGCGCTTTAAATCAAGCGATTAAAGCTGTTGCGATTGCAAGGGGATTCGTAGCTCCCAGTGGTGTTGATTTGGTTGTTGTTCCTGGGTTTACAAATATTTTAATCGATAATGAAGAAAGAACAGGAATCAAATTAATTTTAGGCCCTAGAAAAAAACGATAGATTTGCGTTAAGTAAAAAGGGCTTTTTAGCTTATTATTGTCGATAATTGCAGTTATATAAACTAAAAAAGCATAAAGTATACATTTTTAAACGCAAAAAAACTAACTCGGGTAGTCTTTTTGAGAACATACACCATAATAAAATTGGAATTGATGTTTCCATCTCTATAATTAATCTCCAATTTATAGTGATTTAATAGCTTCTTTTAATTCTTTTCCTGGCTTAAATGCAGGAACTTTTGAAGCTGGGATGGTCATTTCCTCACCTGTTTGAGGGTTACGACCTGTGCGCTCAGCACGTTCACGTACTTCAAATGTGCCAAAGCCAAGTAGTTGAATTTTTTCTTCTTTTGCAAGTGTATTAGAAATCGTTTCAAACAACGCATCTACAGCTTTTTTCGAATCTTGCTTTGTTAAGTCGGATTTTGTAGCAACTGCATCGATTAATTCAGGTTTTTTCATATTTAAATGCCTCATTTCTTATTGCCATATAGTATGTATACGTAAAACATATCATAGTCTTTATAAAAGGTTCAAACATAAGCCCTTATTTTGAGGGTTTAAAAAATAATTCATTAAAATAGATACTGAGATTTGCGCTGTGACGAAATGAAATCCGTTAAAGGAAGATAATGGAGTCATCCGCATCAAAATCCACACCTATATAATATAAAAACATGTATATGAATTTTTAATTTGGCTCAAACTAATAGCGTATTCCCCAATCGCCTGGATTTTAACAAGCCTTTGCTCCCGTTGAGCAAAGGCTACTTTTTTGACGAGTTTCTTCTATTATTCAACTGAATTATTCAACTGAATTATTCTTTTATAAAAATGTTTGATCATTTCTGTGATTCTTATGTCATTAAAACGCCCTTTAGCTGAATAATAATATGTCGTCATTTATTCAACTTTATTTTCTATTAAAATATCTCTTCTCTCGTCAACAATACTTATATTAATCAATTAATCCTAAAAAGTTTTTTCCAAGAATATATTCCTTTTGGTTATCAGGAATATGAAGTGATTCAATCCAACTTTTCTTTGCCGAATAGTCATAATTATTGAATTTTTTCATTCCATAAGGTCCGTCGCAACCATAAAGAACTTTACGAAATCCTAAAGATTCAACTGCCTTCTTTACAATCGATTGGTTAAGATAATCACTTGATGTGTCAACAAATACATTTGGTTGATCCTTAACGTATTTCCATAGTTTTTTCCAAAACGGAAGACCTGCGTGAGCATAAATTAATTTTAATTTAGGATAATTTTCAGGTAAATATTTATAGGAGTCAGCTTCTGAAGATAGATGAATAATCATAGGTATGCCTTTTGATTCGCACAAAGCCGCAATTGGATCAAGTGCTTTAATACTATATTCATGCATGAACGGATGAGCTTTCACTCCAATAAAACGGGGGTTATTAAGATAGAATTCTACTTCTTCCACTGATTCATGAGTCAGTGGGTTCACTGCTACCCAGCCTAGAAATCGTTCCGGAAATCTAGCAATTGCAGTAGCAACTATATCATTACTTGGCTTAGTGAAAATCTTGTATGAGTTGCCATAAAGTTTCAAAAAGCCATCCTTTACTAGACCATCATAAATCTTAAGTCCAATTTGAGGTGCATTTAGTATTAAAAACCGGAAAAAGTGTTGTAAATTATCTTGAAAAGCGCTATCCAATTCAAACATTGTTTCACTCATAGAGGCAATTAGCACTGTTTTAGTTATATCATTTTTATCCATACCCTCTATCATTTTTTCTAGAGTCAACATTTTTTCATCTACATGAAAATGGCAATCGACAATCATTTTATTCTTCCCCTTCCAATTGCTATTGTAATACTAAACTACTTAACTGAATTTCTTCTACCAGAGTACGCTTTCTTTATTTATGTGGTAGGACCCCATATTAAGCTTCCTTTCTACATCTAAAGCTTTCCTTATTTTACTATATAAAATTCAGAATAATTTCTAATTCTTATTAATAACTGTCCAATATTCTCAATAATTCTTACTCCAGAAAATGGCCCTGTAATTGAACACTACAGCTGAAGTTTAAAAGTCAAAAGAAAAACTCTATATTGCTAAAGGGTTGCTATGAATTTTCAGTTAACATAATCACCATTTCCGGAACACATGAAAAAGGAAACCCTTTGGCGTAGAAGGATTTTACCTTTTTAAATCCAAGTAAGATAGTAATAGTGACTTATAAAGCAATTGAAGGATACAGAAATGGAGGGGAATAAGTTGCCTAACAGAGAGTATCCATACTATTTTATAAGGTTAGGTAAATTATATTATGTATATCATTCGTATAAGAACGTAAAAAAGAAAGAGGTATCCAGTTACGAATTTACTAATGATGAATCGTTAGCATTTCCCATTGATGGAGAGTCTTCTAAACAATTGGCAGATGAATGTGGAGTTCATATTGTGATGAAGAATGCTACGTTTAATGATTATATTAGCCAAGGAGAAGGATGGAGTAATTTTATAGATAGCGAAAAGAAGAACAGATGGAGAATCTATATCATTAATTGAATGATAAAACTATAATCTTTAAAAGTAAGTTTATTCATTTACTTCTCAATATAAAAGAAGTTAATTTTGTATTTTTGTTAATTTTATCTGATTAAATCCATCTTAAAAATAAATAATTATAACGTTTATATTTGGTTACTGTGAATAAAGCAATTTCCCAAAAAGGAAATGGAAGATAGATTGGGATATAATGAGAAGTAAAACGAAATCTTTATCTCCGTTTCATAAAATAGTTACTTAAAGATTTTTATTATATTTTGCAAAACAGGAGGTCCGAGTTTTTCTGTTTTTGATTTCGAAAGACGAACTTGTAATTTTACATTTTACATTTTTCATATCTACTGTAATTAAATCGAATCGACCAGCCCGTATACGATTTTCATCTTCAGAAGTGGAATACATACGGAATCATTTGTACATCTACATATATTTTGCTATGAGCGACATACTAAAACTATATATATATGGAGGTGTAATGATGAAGAAAATAGCATTTACAGCCTTTGTCCTAGCTAGTTTTTTAACTTTTGGTAAAAGTATGCAAGTTAAAGCTCTAACTATTCCTGAATTACCAATGACAGAAACGTCTAAACAATGGGCCGTAGAGGTCAATAATCCTGACAACGCTTACCCTAATTTAGCGCAAGCTAAGAGGGGAGTATATCACACATATAGTTTAAATGTGAAAAACGTAGGGAAGGACGTACACGATGTAAAAGTTCAATTATTTCGCAATGAATCCAATTCGAATACTAAATATGGACTTTTACCAACTATGGAGTCCCCGGAGCTTTCTCAGAAAGATGGACATCCCTTACATGTTTCCAATTTTGGTTTGTCTGAAAAAGCAACCGACTTAAATATTGTGATAATGTGGAAAGAAAAAGGCGAAGAAAGAGAATATCAAGAAACATTTACTTTCCATCAAAAATAGAGCCTCATTAACTTTGAGGCTCTATTTTTGATGGAAAGCTAGTATTAAGTATGTTGCTCAAAATATGAATGATATCCCCAATGGGAAAGCTTAATTACTATACACAAAATAGTTTCGAGTGTTAAAATGAGTGATTTTGGTGGCGTTTAAAAAATATCTGATAGAAAGTAATTTGTTAAAAGTTAATATGTTCTTTTTCAGATGATTTATTACTAACTAGTGAGCTTCAAAGCTCTATATTTTGTATAAAATGATGGTTTATAGGGCATATTTTCCTTGATAATGCCTACAAGGAGGCCCTTATGATTCTAAACAATGACCAACTAAAAGATAGAGCACACGAATTTGCTCTAACTCATGAATTATGTACAAATAATAAGGTAAATAAAGGCTTTTGGCCAGTTTTTAAATCAGATATGGACAGCCTGCATGAGTTTGCAGAGCAGTTAAGAAGCAATAATTTAAATTGTAAGCAACCTGCAGAAGATTGGCTACTTGATCATATCAATTTCATAGAGACACAAGCACAAGTGGTTATGCGAGAACTTTCGAGAACCATGCTTAAACAGCTTCCAAGATTACAATCTACTGGAATGCCAAGAATATATGCTATTTGCAGTGATTATCTAGAGCATGTAGATGGACACTACGATGTAAAATCTTTTGAAAATTATTTATTATCCTATCAGGAAGTTTCCGTCCTTAAGGTTGCAGAATGCTGGGCGTTACCTAGCGCCATGCGTGTTATGATTATTCGTCGTCTCGCTGCAGAAATGCGTGAGGTACGGCATCGACATGAAGTGTGTAATTTTATTACATCCTTACTTGGAAGTATAAGTATAAAGAGTATGTCTGATATCAGAATCCGTTCTTTATTAGAACGGGCTACACGCAAAAAGAAGTTAGGACCAGTAGAAGTCGTACATTTCGTACAACACTTGAGAGAATGGGAACCAAATATTCAAACCGTGCGAGATTGGCTTGCGGCCCATGTAGGAAACAGTGAATCCAGTCTTGAGCAGATGGTCTCGTTTGAGCATCAGCTTCAAACAGAATTACAGGTTAATTGTGGAAACCTAGTTCGGAGTTTACACCTTTTGGAACGTTTGCCATGGCAATTAACGTTTACAAAAATTTCGCATGTAGAACAAATTTTGTTGTCTGATACAACTAGTGAATATAAATGTTTAGATATACAAAGTTGCGATTTACTTCGTGGACGTATTGCAGAATTTGCACGCCAACTAGACGTTCCGGAAGTGTTGGTTGCTCAAACTGCTGTAAGACTTGCTAAATCTAAACAAGAAGAATCAAATCAAACAGATTTGCAGCCTCGCAATGCATGCTTAGCATACTACTTACTTGATCTAAAAGGAATCATGGACATACGTGAGGAAATCTCTTCGATAACACGTCCACGTCGTTTACCAGATATTTCTCTTCGACGTCAACCCCTCCTGGTATATTTATCAGGTGCGATTTTACTTTTTGTTGGATTGATGGTGTTTGCTGCGGGATGGGTATCGTATGGCGAGCCGATTCGATTTATATCTTGGCTTGCAATCTTAGTTGCTCTTTCTTTGCCTGTTAGTGAATGGGTTATAACCATTTTACATGATGTCATTTGTCGCTATTGTCGACCTACCACCCTTCTACGGTATGATTTTTCGGAAAAGTTACCCAATGATGCTAGTACAATGGTTGTCATGCCAATTATTTGGTCAAGTATCGAAGAAGTGGATGACGTGATTAATCGACTCCTAATTCACTATCTAGCAAACCGACAACAAAATATCTATTTTGGCGTTTTGGCTGACTTCTCAGATGCATCTACAGAGATACACCCAGAAGACAAGAAAATTGTCGACCATGCAATTGGACGAATTGATGCTTTACGCAAGCAGTATGGGGATAATAAATTCTTTCTATTTCACAGATCACGTCTATATAATTCGGCCGATAACATTTATATGGGATGGGAGCGCAAGCGTGGTAAACTAGTTGAGTTCGTCGAACTTTTGTCTGGTAGTGACCAGACCAGTTATACAACGATACATGGGCAAACAGACATTCTGCAAAAAATTCGATATATATTTACAGCAGATCACGATACACAACTTCCAATTGGAGTGGTTAGCCGCTTAGCAGGTACGATTCATTTTCCATATAACCGACCGCGTCTTAACAAAGAAGAGACGCGTATAGTCGAAGGATTCGGTGTCCTTCAACCCCGTATCGCCGTGAACTTTGAATCTACACAAAGATCTCGTTTTGCCGAATTATGGGCCGGAGATCCTGGCATCGACCCATATGCTTTTGCTGTCTCGAATGCTTATCAAGATCTCTTCGGTCAGGCAATCTTTGTTGGTAAAGGTATTTTTGAGGTGAATGCATTTAGGAAGACTTTGATTAGTCGTGTACCAGATCAGCATGTACTGAGTCATGATTTACTTGAAGGAGGATTTCTACGTACGGGGTTAACCTCTGACATTGAAGTGGTCGAGTCACACCCCCGTACATTCTATGCCTATGAACAACGTGCTCATCGATGGATTCGCGGGGATTGGCAACTCCTCAAATGGTTGGGTGTAAGATGCAAGGACCGTCACGGTGAGAATAAGCGCGTTGCTTTGTGTGGATTAACACGTTGGCAAATAATTGATAATTTACGTCGAAGCCTACTGACACCGGCTCTCTTATTAATTGCGATACTTGGACTATTCTTGCTTCCTGGTCAGAAATGGGTATGGGAAACAATTGTGTTATTAACGATTTTTCTCCCATTCTTGCGTGCTCTTGTACTAGGAGTTCTTGGCAGAAACATAAGTCGCATACTTGGCGTGAGTTTTCTGCAAAGTCTTGTACAGCTAATAACTCTTCCATTTTCGGCTGTTCTTGCGGTAGATGCTATCATACGAACACTTTATCGCTTATTTATTAGTAAGCGCAATCTACTTGAGTGGACTACATCTGCAGTAACGGATCGCAGGTCTATTAAAGGACGCGTATTCATGTACGAGCCAGCTGGGTATATTGTGATTTTTTTATTTTCTGCAATAGCTTGGTTTTCTGATAGCACTTCGGGTCGTATTATAAGTGTTATTGCTCTTGTTATGTGGCTTCTAGCTAGACCTGTTATAAAGCAATTGAACCATCCTCGTAAAATGGATCCACGTACTTGGCTAAAAGGCGCTCGTCCAGAACTTGAGGAGTTAGCACTGCAAATTTGGTCATTTTATAAAAAGTATGTGACAGCAGAAGAGTCGTGGCTACCTCCTGACAATGTACAATATCATCCGAAGGAGGTTGTCGCACATCGTACATCACCTACAAATATTGGATTATATTTAGCTAGTGTAGTGGCTGCGCGTGACCTTAAATTTATAGATACACTTACCATGATTAAACGCATTGAAGCATCAGTTAAAACAATTGCAAACATGGAAAAATGGAATGGGCACCTGCTGAACTGGTACGATACTCAAACAGCTAAGCCTCTATTCCCTAAATACGTTTCTACAGTTGATTCCGGAAATTTTGTTGCTTACTTGATGCTTGTGCGCCAAGCTTTATCTGAATGGAGTCAGCGAGAAATGGATTTTCAATCTCGCATTGACAATCTCAATAGAGACATCGAGGAACTTATTGAGCAGACTAATTTCAAATCCTTATATAATTCTGATGAACGTCTATTTTGTCTAGGATATCATGTCGATACCAATCAAAAAGATACAACTCTTTATGACCTACTGGCTTCAGAAGCTAGACAAGCAAGTTTTGTAGCAATTGCCTTGGGACAAGTTCCGATTTCTCATTGGTTTGCATTAGGACGAACAATGACAATTTCGGGAAAAAATAAGACGCTGTTATCTTGGTCTGGAACAATGTTCGAGTACATGATGCCAAGTTTGATTATGCGTACCTATAAAAATACGGTGTGGGATTCCACCTATCGTGGTGTTATTCATCAACAGCAAACATACGCAAATAAACATCAAGTGCCGTTTGGAATTTCAGAAAGTGGTTATTATGCATTTGACTATCAATTGAATTATCAATATCGAGCTTTTGGGGTTCCAGGACTTGGACTTGATCGAGGTTTGGAACAGAATTTAGTTGTCGCGCCATATGCTACTGTGATGGCCCTTCCGTTTTCAGGTCAAGCTGGACTTGCAGCGTTGGATAAGTTCAAAGATTACAGTGCAAAAGGCGAATTTGGTTTTTATGAAGCTGTTGATTTTACTACAGCCCGACTACCACGAGGACAACGATATAAAGTAGTGCAAAGCTATATGGCTCATCATCAAGGCATGAGCATGCTGACTCTTATCAACTTATTGGCGGACGATATCATGATTAAAAGATTTCATGCTGATGCACGTGTGTGTGCAGCTGATTTGATTTTACAGGAACGTGTGCCTAAAAATGCAGCGTTAATTGAGGAACCAATTGGGTTACACGGCGGATTTTCTGAAATTGATGGTCAGTTAAATGATGAAGATCGGACATTTATTGAGCCCACTGTTGTACCAGAGATTAATGTATTGTCAAATGGTTCCATGACTAGTGTGAATACGAACGATGGAACAGGTATGCTCAAATGGAATGGTCTTGCCGTCACAAGATGGAGAGAAGATTCAGTTGTCGATACTTCCGGTGCTATTGTTTATATTCATGATACTAAGTCGGAGGAAACATGGAGCGCTAACAGATTTCCTCATAAAGGAATTCAAGATACGAAAGCTGTGTTCCGTCTTGACAAAACAACTTTTGAAGGAACTTATAGCAACATTTCCTCCAAACTTGAATTGACCATTTCTCCAGATGTGGACGCAGAGGTAAAACGCCTTCACATCATCAACAACGGTGATGAGGAACGTATGCTAGAAGTAACGTCATTTCTAGAGTTGGCTCTAGCAAGTCCATCGGCAGACAGTGCACATCCGGCATTCAGCAAGTTATTTATAGAAACCATCCATGATCAAAACAATCAATGTCTGTTGGCAAAGAGACGTAAAAGAGAGGACGAGGAAAAAGAGACTTGGGCAGCTCATACCATTTATGTTGATGGAGATGAAACAGAGGATTACGAATTTGAAACGGATAGAGCCGAATTTATTAAAAGAGGTTATTCGCTGGAATCTCCAAATGGAATATATGCACGCTTGCGAGGATCTGTTGGATCAGTAGTGGACCCAGCTTTTATCATGCGACGCCGTATTCAATTGGCACCCGGAGAGTCAGCAAAAGTGTATATTATAACAGGGATTGCAGAAAATTGTGAGAATGTCCTAGACATTATTCATCGCTTACGTGAATCTAAACAAGCAGATCGCACTTTTCATTTAGCTTGGGTACGCTCCCAAATTGATCTTCGTCACATGCATTTAACACCAATGCAGGCTTCAGTGGCACAACTATTGGCAGGAAGAGGTCTTTTCGCTCCACCACTGACGCAAGAGCGAGGGGGTGCAATTGTGCAGAATACTTTAGGTCAATCCTCGCTATGGTCACATGGAATTAGTGGTGACGTACCAGTTGTTGTTTTGTCAATCAGTAACCTGGCTGATTTACCTTTTGTAATCTTGTTAGCACGTCAGCACCAGTATTTATACAAACTTGGATTAGAAATTGACTTGGTAGTACTTGATGAAACTATTGGTGGGTATCAGGATCAGCTCATGAACCGTCTACGCGATAACCTTTCTGCACTTGGGATTGGAGAGATGAAACGAATAGTGGGATTAAAAGCATCTCAGTTGAAAGAGGCTGAACGAACTCTTCTTATAACGGTATCACGGGTCTTGCTACGGGCTGGAGGTCCAAGCTTACGTGCGCAATTGCAATTTGATGAAGGAGAAATATGGCCGTTACAGCAAGCAGCAATTTCTTCTCGAAAAATACGTCAGAAACAGCAACCATCTACTATTTGCAAGGAGGGTGAATTTTTTAACGGTTGGGGAGGTTTCGTTGAGGATGGTAAGGCGTACCAGATTAATGTACAGAATGGAAAGTATTTACCAAAACCATGGAGTAATGTAATAGCAAATCCACAATTCGGTTGCATATTCACAGAGTTGGGCACTGGATACAGTTGGTGGCGTAACTCCCGAGAGTGTAAACTTACACCGTGGACAAATGATCCAGTTCTAGATCAACCTGGAGAATGCCTTTATTTACACGATCTCGATACTAGTCGTGTATGGTCAGCTACTCCAAAACCAGCAGGCCGAGAGCACAAATACAAAGTTACTCATGGCAGGGGATTTAGCCGATTTGAACAGCTCGATGGAGATGTAGTACACACAATGGAAGCAACGGTTCCATTGAAGGATCCGTTAAAACTTATCCAGCTTCGCCTGCGCAATAGAAGTAAAAATATGAAGAGAATTTCTATTACTTATTACGCTGAATGGGTTCTTGGAGTCATGAGGGAAGCACAAGCACCATACATTGTTACCGAATGGGATAAGAATCATAACACATTGCTTGCTCGCAATGCATATCAAGAGACATTTCGTGATGCGGTTGGTTTTATGCATATCGTGTTACCAGATTCTTTAGCAGGAAAATCTGAACAGCTATTTTCTTGGACGGGAGATCGAAGAGAATTTATTGGTCGTGGTGGTACATTAGAATATCCTTCAGCATTTTTAGAGGGGAGATTATCTAATCGTACAGGTACATTCTCTAATACATGTGGAGCGCTTCAGACTATAATTGAACTGCCCGCAGAAGATGAAATAACAGTGACTTTTTTAATTGGTTGTACCTCTTCCAAAGAGGAAGTATATTCACTTATTAGACAGTATGGTCATACTTCTGCATACAAAGATACAATTACAAGTGTTGCTCAATATTGGGAGCATAATCTTGGACAAGTCCAGATTAAAACGCCAGATCGAGCGATGGATCTAATGATGAATGGTTGGTTATTGTACCAAACCTTGGCTTGTCGATTGTGGGCACGCACAGCATTTTATCAAGCTGGAGGTGCATATGGGTTCCGCGATCAGCTTCAGGATTCACTTGCATTTTTGCATGCAGAACCTTCTATTACTAAGAAGCAAATACTCATTAATGCTGCCCATCAATATCAAGAGGGAGATGTTCAACATTGGTGGCACGAGGAAACACATAAGGGTATACGTACGAAATTCTCAGACGATTTATTATGGCTTCCATATACTGTATCTCGATATATAGAACAGACAGGTGATTATGAGATTTTAAAAGAGGAAGTTCCATTTCTATACAGCGAAGTTCTAAAAGAAGAAGAATTAGAACGTTATGAAGATACAGTGTTATCTGATGAGAAAGATTCACTATTGGAGCATTGCCTACGAGCAATCCGTCATGCTCTGAAATTTGGTGAACATGGAATTCCACTTATGGGTATTGGTGATTGGAATGATGGAATGAGCCGAGTTGGTGCAAAGGGAAAAGGTGAGAGTGTCTGGCTAGGATGGTTCTTATTAGACATCCTGAAACGTTTTACAAAATTTGAGAATGATATCATTCCTCATGATACAGTAAAACAGTTTGAACATATAACCCTTGAATTGCAGAATCATTTAAATGATTCTGCTTGGGATGGCGCGTGGTATCGTCGTGCGTATACTGATGCTAGAACATGGCTTGGATCAATTAAAAATAAAGAGTGCCGAATCGACGCCATCGCACAGTCGTGGGCAGTTATTTCTCAGGGAGCGAATGAGGAACGACAGTCTCGGGCGATGCTTTCGTTTGATCGTGAGCTTGTGGATAAAGATATGAAACTTGCACGATTGTTGACAAAGGCCTTTGATAAAACAAGCCCTAGTCCAGGGTATATACAGGGATATCCACCGGGAATCCGCGAAAATGGTGGACAGTATACTCATGGTGTTATTTGGGGAATTGTAGCTTGGGCGATGTTAGGAAGACGTGATAAGGCATTTGAGCTTTTTTCTATGCTTAATCCAATTAATCATACACAAACATCTCGTGACGTCCAAATATATGCAAATGAACCATATGTGATGTCAGCTGATGTGTATACCGCAAATCCACATGAAGGTCGAGGTGGCTGGTCATGGTATACAGGAGCTGGCGGCTGGATGTATCAAGCTGGATTAGAGTATGTATTAGGCATTAAACTTCTGGGAGATCAACTATATATTCAACCTTGTGTACCTTCCGAATGGGAATCGTTTACAATCGACTATAGATATAGGCAGACTACTTATTCAATTGAGGTTTATTGTAGACCAGATTATGGAGCTTTATTAACATGGGTAGTTGACGGTAAGGTACTTGAGAATCAGCCATACTTAAAACTTGTGGATGATGGTAAAGTACATCAAGTAGTCGTCCATGTAAGCTTGCATCGGTCGAGCACTGTGGGGTAAAGAATATATAAATGGTAAAAAAATAAAGAGAGCCATGTGGCTCTCTTTATTTTATATGTTTTTTGATAGCTGTCTGCATCTGTTGTATTTTTGTTTCACATTCTGTGGAGCCTGTTCCATGGGCAGCCAGATAAACTTTAAGTTTCGGTTCTGTTCCTGAGGGCCGGATCGCTATCCAAGAGCCATCCTCATACCAATATTTTAATACGTTCGAGCTTGGTAAAAGTAAAGGCTCTGTATTAGAAGTTAATTTTCCCTTTTTATTTATGTGAGTTCGTTTTAATATATGGTAATCATCGATAGATACTAGTTTAAGTCCTTCAATTTTTGGAATGTTTTTTCGTAATTCAGCCATCACTAATCCTGTATGATTTGGCGTATTTCCTCCATTGATGGGAAGGCTGAACAATTCTTCCTTGTAATAACCAAATTTCTGAAATAATTCTTCCAACACAACCAAAAGGGTTTTACCTTGGTCTTTGTAAAAGGATGTCATTTCAGCAATAGCCAAACAAGTCTGTACTGCATCCTTGTCACGAACAATAGGGGAGATTAAATATCCATAACTTTCTTCATAGCCAAATAAAAAAGTATGCTCATTCTCCTTTTCATAACGAGTAATTCCTTCACCGATGTATTTAAATCCTGTTAATGTATTTTCTATGGGAATCTTATATGATGAGGCCACTGCCTGACCAAGTGTAGAGCTAACGATTGTATTGAATATAATCCCATTATTAGGTAATCTGTTTTCTGTTTTCCGTTGACTAAGAATAAATTCCACCAAGAGGGCTCCAACTTGGTTTCCTGTGAGAAGCTGATAGGAACCTTTGTGATCACGTACTGCAATTCCAACTCTGTCGGCATCTGGATCTGTACCCATAACGATATCGGCTTGAATTTTATTTGCAAGACCAATACCTAGTTTTAGTGCTTCAGATTCCTCTGGATTCGGACTTTTGACAGTTGGAAAATCACCATCCGGATCAGCTTGTTCTTTTACAATGTGCACTTTGTTATATCCAGATGCGTGCAATACTTCTTGCACAGGAATATTTCCCGTACCATGTAAGGGAGTATAGACAATAGATAGATCCTTTCTTTGAGAAGAAGTAACAGATGGGAGCTGTACTTCATCAACTATTGTTTTTGTATATATATCGTGCTTTTGGAGTAATCCACTCGAATAATTCACGCTTTGTTGCATCATCAAGAGACAAGATTGAAAGTTTGAATACATCTTGATTTTCCAACATGATATTATGTATTTTTGACGCAGCTTCAGGTAACAGTTGATATCCGTGTGGATCATACACTTTAAACCCATTGTATTCCGGAGGGTTGTGGCTTGCGGTAATCATTATACCTGCATCAGCTTGGAGGTGGCGAACTGAGAATGATACCTCAGGAGTTGGGCATAAGTAAGGTGAGACGTATGCACGAATACCAGCAGCAGCTATTGTAAGTCCGGCTTCTTGTGCAAACTCTCTAGACATATGTCTAGAATCATATCCAATTACGATACTACGCAAATCTTTGCCATCATTTTGACGTAAGATATATTGAGCTAGTGCCCAAGAGGTTCTGCGAATAGTATAGATATTCATTCGATTCAACCCCGGACCCAGTATTCCTCGAAGTCCGGCTGTACCAAAATCAAGAACACCTCCGAATCCTTCTTCAATTGCCTCCGTATTTCCCTGAATAGCAAGTAGTTCTTGATAAAGTTTCTTGGGTAGCTCTTTGTAATTTAACCATTTTTGATATTCCTGTAATGCTTTCACTTTTACAGCTCCTTGACATTAATTTATGTTCTTGTTTCAAGTCTTAAATAAAAAAAGTGAATATGGAAATTCAACAACTTTCCTACATCAATTAGAACATTCTGGTTCCTTTTTATTTTCCCCGAAAACCATCCACCTAATAAATTTAAATAAAATTTGTTATTGGAAGTGTGATACATTAAATAAGAGACAAGAAATGAAAGGAGTTTTTTAATGAGTAATTATGAAGCACAAAATGAATTGCCACCAAAAACATGTACAATTGATCGACTTGTAACGATGCCGGAGGATGTAAATAAAGTACTCAAGGGCAGCAAAACAGCAACTCGTCGAAATGGAAGGTATGCTGATGTAGGAGAGATAATGGTCTTAGGGGATAAAAAGTTTATAGTGGAACGGGTTTATTCTCAATCACTAGGTGAGCTAACAGATGAAGAGGCTCGCCAGGAGGGCTATGATACAGTAGAGGAATATAAAAAATCTATTTTATCTTATCATCCTGGAATGCCTTGGCTTCCTCATATGAGGGTATGGGTGCATGAGTTCAGATCAGTTAATGATTGATAGGTAAAAGAAATGGATTTGTTGTACCGTATATTAGTATATATTCATGTTTCTAGTGTCATTTTATCTATTGGTCCTTTCTTTATTCTCTTGCCAATCGTTAAAAAACTACATAGTTCAAGAGAAGAAGAAATGAATGCCTATTTGAGCACATTTCAATCTGTCGTTAGGATCGCAAAACATACAGGCCATGTTCTTGTTATAACAGGGATTCTCCTTGTAATGTGTGGTCCATGGACGTGGACTACACCGTGGATTATAATGACACTTATTCTCCTCTTTTGTTCATTATTCTTTTTGGCTCGTGCGTTTTCACCAACACTTCGAAAGTATAAGGAAGAAGGCCAAAATAAGAAAGAACTAGCAACTAAACTAAAGCGATCTATTTGGATTTACATCATTCTATTAATGACTATGCTTTGGTTTATGGTCGGTAAGCCGACTTTTTGGTGAAATATCTTACAATTTTCTACAAAGTAAGGAATAGTTAGAGCATTTGTAATTGAAATAGTTTAACTATTTATAATCAAATTGGTAAGAGTGATTCTGATTCAAAAACTTCAGGTTACTTACAATTATCTTGGAATCAAGCATGTTACATCATCCACCTTTTAAGAAGTTTGTAATATGTATCAGGACTAAACACTTCAATTAATATACCTAAATTTATCCAATCCTATGCGAATCTTGGAGGTCTATAGGTAATATTCACATCTGAGAATCGTTTTAAAACATCGGTCATTTTTCGATCTAGATTATTTTAAGATGTACATGATATATAACTTTAGTTAATATAATGTTTTTTTCGGAACACATTAAATATCTATGCAAGAAGTTATTGCAAATTTACTATGTAAAGGTTGCATAGCTGCTGCAACCTTAGAGCAAGCTAATCAAGATGGGTAGCATACTTTCTATACAGTTTCTACTTTCCTCCGTTACACCTTATAAGCTACCTCGCCACCATTCAAAATGAATTAGAGGTAGCTTGTTTTTATGAAATATAAAATCATAAAACTGTAAAGATAAGCATATCATTTAACAAAGGACTCAACATACCTATAAATTGAACTAGTCAATACCCTTTGAATGCATTTATTCAGGGGGTATTTGCTTTTTATATGAATTAAAAGATCCTAACTAAAGCAAACTACTTAAGATGACTGAACTCATAGTCATCGGTCCTTGATACTGACTGCTTGTAAAGAAAGCTACTGATTAGGTTCAAGTAGCTTTTTCTACTTTTCAGAACTGAATATTTTTTTGTTTTTCGAACAAACTACTCAAGATACTGCAAAGTATCAAATAAGGCTATTTAGAACATTCACCAGAAAAGCTATCTTACCCGCATGAGGTAGTTTTTTCTGTTTTTTAAGCTGTGTACGATATACAAAAGTAGTTAACATAATCACTCTTTTCGGAACACACGCAAAAAACGAGTCCTTGGTACACAAAGGCTTGTTCGCTTTTTAAATTTATCGTTTATACAGCTTTTTATAAATGCCTTATTTATAAAGGTTTGATGCAAGAGAAATGACAAAATGAATGTATAAGAAATTTGCATTTTATACATACGTTTATTAACTCAATCCTCTTATAATCTTACTAATTATCAACCTCTTCCGAGTACAAATCGGGAGAGGTTGATATTTTTTTATTAAGATCGAGTCAACTTAATTTACAATTTTTTCATGTAAAATCATTGACTTTATTAGTACCTAGTACTAATATCAATGTATATATCTTGGTAATGAAGAAGGGTGAATACAATGAAATCAACTGCACGTATTACAGCAATAGGTACATACGTACCAGAAAAAAGACTTACCAATGACGATTTAGAAAGAATTGTAGATACGAACGATGAATGGATCGTGAAACGAACTGGCATGAGGGAAAGAAGAATTGCCGATGAAAACGAATATTCTTCTGACCTAGCTATTAAAGCAATTGAAAACTTAGTGGAGCAATATCAGAAAGAGTTAAAGGATGTAGGATGTATCGTTGTCTCAACTACAACACCGGACTATGCATTTCCAAGCGTAGCAGCCCAAATACAAGATTACTTTGATATTCCTACAACTGGGGCTCTAGACTTTAACGCTACCTGTGCTGGCTTTACATATGGATTACACATGGCAAATGCCTTTATTACATCTGGACTTCATCATAAAGTCTTAGTCGTAACTGCAGAAACGTTATCGAAGGTTACAGATTATACAGATCGCACTACATGTGTTCTATTTGGGGATGGAGCTGCGGCTGTTTTGGTCGAAAGTGATGCAGAGCACCCGAGTTTTATTGCTACGCATATTGGTACAAATGGAAAGGGAGGTAAACACGTATACCGCACCAATTTATCTACTACTATGCATGGACAACCTTTGAGTTCGAGTGGCAAGATGGTGCAAAACGGAAGGGAAGTATATAAGTGGGCATCTCGAACAATCCCTTTAGGGATATCTGAATTGCTAGAACAAGCAAATCTACAAAAGAATGAAGTAAATTGGTTCGTTCCACACAGTGCCAATTTACGAATGATTGAGTCTATATGTGAAAGATCAGAGTTTCCAGTTGAGAAGACATTAACTAGTGTTGAGTACATGGGAAACACTTCTTCCGTTTCCATTCCTCTAGCACTACAAATAGGGATAAACGAAGGGAAATTAAAAGATGGAGACATTCTCTTACTCTACGGATTTGGAGGAGGCCTTACCCACGCAGGTCATATTATTAAATGGGATTTAGGTAAGGAGTAAATAATCAATGTATACCTTTGCAACAAGATTTCTACAGCTTATACTATTTTTGATGAACGGAAGAATGAAAACAGTAAACAAAGAAAAACTTCCTCAAAATGATCCGTTTATTGTTGTGTGTACGCATAAAAGCTGGATTGATGTAGTGTGTTTAGGAATAGCGTTACATCCGACTCCTATTCACTTTATGGCTAAGAAAGAGTTATTTGATAAGATTTTTATCAAAAAGCTTTTAAAAAAATTAAATGCATTTCCTGTAGATCGAAGTAATCCTGGACCCAGTGTCTTAAAAATACCTTTGCAATTGCTAAAAAAGAAACAAGTAGTTGGGATCTTTCCAAGTGGAACAAGAAACTCAGAAGAGAAAGCTTTAAAAAATGGAGCTATTCATATTGCTTCAAGGGCAAGTGTTCCTATTATACCAACAGTATATATAGGACCTCATACCATAAGAGACTTATTAGGAAGAAAAAAAAGATTTATCATTTTTGGAGATGCTATTCATGTGCCTAAAATGACTAAAGATAAAGAAGCTGTTACAGAAGCAACAAACGAAGTGATCTCAAAAGTGTTTGAAGAATTAAAAGGTAATATTTAAAAGGAGAAAAATTGTGCTAGATATTCAAGAAATTCAAAGAATTATACCCCATCGTTATCCTTTTTTACTGGTAGATAAAATTATTAAATTAAAAGAAGGAAAAAATGCAATTGGGCTTAAGAACGTTACAGCTAATGAGGAATTCTTCAGTGGACATTTTCCTGGCTATTCGGTTATGCCAGGTGTATTAATTGTTGAAGCTTTGGCTCAAGTAAGTGGAATGATAATGCTACAAAAAGAAGATAATCGTGAAAAGATAGGCCTTTTAACTGGTATTGAAAATTGTCGCTTTAAGAAACAAGTTCGTCCAGGGGATCAATTATACTTAGAGGTAGAAATGACACGAGTCCGAGGAGCTGTTGCAAAAGCTCATGGCATTGCTAAAGTAGATAATAATATTGTGTGTGAAGCAGATTTAACATTCTTTCTTTGGAATAATGGGAAGTAAGTAAATTTCCATATACACAGGTAGTTAACATATAGGTTCCTTAAATAATCTAGACGAAGATGACCAACATGACACTCCAAGAAGATCCTTCATCAAAATGATGTAGGATCTTCTATGAATGAAGTATATCCGTAAAAGTATACCTTTACGGACTTTTCTATTATATAGAAAATCTATCATTTCCATCGTTCGTTTAAATTAAAAAACGAATTACGAACGTCTTTTGAAAACTCTACACTTTTACGAACATTTTTTTAGAATGATATAGATATAAGTTTAAAATAAGTATAAAAATGGTAAGAGAACTTGCCTAAATATGTAATAAGAGCTTTTAAATAAATGACTGAATCATTCTTAGATTAATTTATAATTAATTTCAAAAAGCTAAGATCCTTAAGAGATTTGATTGATCTTTACAAAAAAGGGGGATATAGAAGCTTATTTATGTCTAAAAGCAGAAATCTAATAATATTTTATCAAAAACATATATAATAAAAGCAACGCGTAAAAAGAGTCTTTTACTTCGTATAGTAAAAGACTCTTTTTACATTTGCTTTATTATTTAAGAGAATTTTTAAGTGATTCATCTTCTTCGATTAAATTTTCTTTAATCTTATCTAAATACTAACGAATCCATACAACTATAATTTTGTGACGTTTTCTCCATAGTTATATTCCTTATTTAGAAGTTAATTGAAGCTTCATTTTATACTAAGTACCAAATAGTAATAAAAGTAGGCTTCAAAGTGTTCATCTAAATGCTTTAATTTATCCAGAGAATTAAAGTAAATTTATTTATTTAACCTTGTTGATTTAGAAGTAAATTGCTCTTTATTTTTAAACAAGTTAACTCCATAACCTGCAAGACCTCCAATAATTGCAGGGAATATCCAACCTAATCCAATATGGTAAAGAGGAAGATAGTAAGTAAATAATTGGTCAATACCAGGGATGTGTAAGCCAAAATCATTTAATCCATCTACCAGGCTTACAACAAATGTTAAGAATAGGCTACCTTGGTATACCTCAGCACATCCTTTAAATAAAGAATGAAGGAAAGTCAAAAAGATTAGAACAATTGCTAATGGATAGAGAACTGTTAAAACAGGTACTGAAAAAGAAATTAAATGATTTAATCCAACATTTGCGATGATTGCGCTAAACACGGATAAGCTAATCGCAATTTTCTTATAAGAAATAGAAGGTAATAATTTATGGAAATAAGAAGAGCATGAAGTAATAAGCCCTACGCTAGTTGTCAGACAAGCTACTGTGATCATTAAGCCTAATAGTAATCCTCCATATTCTCCAAAATAATAATCAGAAACTTTCGCTAACACCGTACCACCATTATCTAAATGCCCAAGCTTTTCTACACTTGAAGCGCCCATGTATGAAAGGGCAGAATAGATAGTTGCAAGAATAATAGCAGCAATTCCCGTAGCTTTTAGGCAAACAGTTATAATTTGCTTCTTTGTTTTAGCGCCTTTCTCTTTAATTGCATTGATAATAATGATTCCGAAAACGAAAGATGCAAGAGTATCCATTGTGAGATATCCTTCTTGGAACCCATTAAAAAAAGAGTTTGTTACATATTTTTCTGTGGGTGCTTGAAATTTTCCAATAGGATGAATAAAAGCAACTAGAACTAAAATTCCAATAAATGTTAATTTAATTGGCGTTAAGAATTTTCCAACAATATCGACAATTTTCGCAGGATTGAGAGAAAAAAAGCATGTGATACTGAAAAATATAATAGTAAATACGAGTAAAGCTATAGAACTAGAGCTTTCAGAAATGAAAGGTTTAAGTCCGATTTCAAAAGAGACGTTACCTGTTCGTGGGATAGCAAATAAAGGTCCAATAGCTAGATAAAGAACAGTTGTAAATACTAAACCAAAGATAGGATGTACGCGACTTGCTAATGATTGTAAATCTTCCTTTCCGGAGAATCCAAAAGCTAGTACACCAAGTAAAGGCAAGCCTACTCCAGTAACTAAAAAACCCGCATTTGCTGACCAGATATTTGCTCCCGCTGACTGGCCAAGCATAGCAGGGAATATTAAATTTCCAGCTCCAAAAAATAATGCAAATAACATTAAACCAATGATTACTATAAAAGAAAACGGTACTTTGTTTGACAAGGTGAAACCCCCATTAATAATATTCTTCATAAAAAATTAAATTTTCAGACAACTTAAATTACAAATAACTTATCTTTTTTGTATTATAAACAGTCAAATTACATATTTCAATATAAAAAATAAACTTTTTTGATAAAATTTAAAAAATTATCAATTTTCCGTTCATTATCCATTATTAAAATAAAAATAATATTAAAAACCCAGATTTTTATTCAAAATGCGTACGTTAAGTAGGTTAATAACGGTATTATTTTTAAAAAATTATAAATCATATTCAAATCGCGTATATTATCCTTTTAATTAATTTGATTGAATGATATGCAATTAAGTCAAGAAAGTTTGTAAATATAGTACTACGAAACTTATAAAACTTTTTAATATGAGCTAAACATCTAAAAGGAAAAAGTAGTTGATTTATTACTTCAAGAAATGGAGCGTTCTAAGTCTTATAAAGAATGCTTACTTTTATCTCCTGAGCTAGTGATTTGACAATCAACAGCTTATCTCTAAACAAAGTACTTTTCTAATGTAAAATTACTGTCTAGAATCAAAAATGTTTCTGTTTCCTTTGAATCATTATCTTATGGTACTCCACTCAAGCAGTCAGAGGATAAGTAATAATGACCATTTTTTCTTTTTTAAAATATGTCATAAATTTTATATATACTGAAAGGACCTTATTAACAAATTAATTAAGGTCTTTTTATCTTTATTGCTTATTACGATTAAATTGAATGATATATATTACCTTAAAAGCACTTTATTTAACCTTATCTTTTTCTTTTGAAGCCAAAACTCCCCATATAAGCTATTACTAAGCAGATAACAGCAGCAATACTAATTTTTATGTAAGAAACCTCTAAAGCCCAAGGACCATATTTCTTTATATTTAAACGATACATAGACCACCACTGTCCATTTTCACCTTTAAAAAATGAGAA
Organism: Priestia sp. YIM B13551; assembly: GCF_042787905.1. Taxonomy (NCBI): domain Bacteria; kingdom Bacillati; phylum Bacillota; class Bacilli; order Caryophanales; family Bacillaceae; genus Priestia; species Priestia sp. YIM B13551. The sequence goes on along the minus strand of NZ_JBHZOX010000001.1, from coordinate 1,032,967 downwards.
GATAATCCATAAAAGAACTAAAAACAAAAACCATGATAAAAAGATAATATAATTAGGCATTTTTCTATTCATAGGTCACCCCTCCATTCTTCCGATTTATATGCGATGTTCTTTTCTCTTATTAGAGTAACAATAATCGGGAAAAATTTAGAGTTTTTATTGAATAAAGAACGTTTGTTCGTATATAATAGAGAACAAACGTTCTTTATTTGAGGAGTTATTCCAATGGATTATGAATATCTACCAAACAGAGTCATTATTTGTATTGATATGAAAGCATTCTTTGGTGCGAGACGTTAATCTCAAAAGTTAGGCTAATAACCTAACGGGGAGGGATTGATCTCAATGGAATCTGAATTTAGATTACAAGAGATACAACTTTTTCAGTGACAGAAGGAATGATTGAGTAACGCCTTGAAACTTCTGCGGTAATACGCCCTAACCTCAAGCCGCAGCAACGGCTTGGGCGACCATAGCTGGGTAACGTATGCATGAAAGTAACCCGAAGTACCTCTCATGAGGTAACCGAAAGCCAAAGGGAGTAATAAACCCGGTGGAACTGGACGAGTAATGTATGCCGTGGATTATATACGGTGAGAATGTGATAAATCACTGACGAACTCGCGAATGTACGCTTCGATAGCTTTACGGCTTAGAAATGAGTCGGGTCTGAAAAGATGACTTGGTTTAAGGAAACAAAGGTAATCGAAGATGCCCTAATTCTTACACTGTTATAGGCGGTGGAGCAAACCACGGAGTAGAGTGAGCACCTAAGTATAATTAATGATAGCTGAAAAGGAACGTCGGAAGCTACCAACGTATAGTGTGAAATAAAACTAGGCAGGCATGTCGAGTTAGAGGGGAAAATTCCGTAAGGATATAACTCTCTTTAATGGTAGATGAAAGTAGTGGCACGACCGATGAAGGTTATGTAATAGAACTGGAGGAACAGCCACGAGGCAATAACTAAGGTTAAAACATGATTTCACTAAATCCTAGCATGGATTCTGGTAGGACTAAAAAGGTCACTGAATTTCAAAGGACGGTGACAAACCATGAATAAACACTCAGTAGGAAAAAGGCTTAAAGACAAAAGTATCCGAAACTCAGAATACTACAGTATGACAGAGACTTTCGATAACTTGTATCAGAGGGCTAAGAACAAAGAAAACTTTCGACAACTAATGAAAATAATCGTTTCTGAAAAGAATATCCTACTAGCCTATCGAAATATTAAGCGAAATAAAGGAAGTAGAACACCATCAGTCGATAAGATTACCATTAAAACTGTCGAAAAAATGTCCCAAGAAAGTTTTGTTAAGTCTGTTAAAATGCGATTTAAAAATTACACACCAGGTAAAGTTAGGCGTAAGGAAATTCCAAAACCAAACGGAAAAAACAGACCTCTTGGCATACCATCGTTTTGGGATAGACTTATCCAACAATGTATCTTGCAAGTTCTGGAACCGATATGTGAAGCACACTTTTGCCCTAGGAGCTATGGATTCAGACCTAATCGGTCTGCCGAACAAGCTATTGCAGATTCAGTTAGAAAGATTAATCGGCAGGATTTAACTTTCGTGGTAGATGTCGATATTAAAGGCTTTTTCGATGAAGTAAACCATGTAAAGCTAATGCGACAATTATGGACATTGGGAATACGAGATAAACAACTGTTAGTAATTATACGAAAGATACTCAAAGCCCCAATTATAATGACTGATGGTTCAACCATATATCCTACAAAAGGAACACCGCAAGGTGGAATATTAAGTCCACTGCTCGCCAACATCAATCTGAATGAATTTGATTGGTGGATAAGCCGACAATGGGAAACGTTTGTGGTAAAAGAGAGGACGCCCAAGCTAACAAAGCAAGGAGCGCAAAACCGTTCACACGAGAATGTCGAACTTAAAAAAACCAGACTAAAACCAATGTACATAGTGAGGTATGCAGATGACTTCAAAATATTTACGAATATAAGAAGCAACGCCGAAAAGATTTACAAAGCGTGTAAACGATGGCTCGAGGAAAGATTGAAACTTCCTATCTCTGAAGAAAAGTCCAAAGTGACGAACCTAAAAAGGGAAAGAAGCGAATTTCTTGGTTTTACCTTAAAGGCGACCAAGAAAGGTAAGCGTCTTTCCACGGGGAAAACCAAATACGTGGCAGAGACTCATGTATCACCAAAAGCTATCAAAATTCAAATAGCTAAATTAACAGACCAAATCAAAAAGTTACAAAAATCAGCAAGCCATCGAGAGATAATTAGGAATATTGGAAAGTACAACAGTATGGTGATTGGAGCGCACAACTACTATTGCATTGCCACCCATGTAAGTCGAGATTTTCATTGGCCCGGAAGAAACTTAACTAGGAAAATGTACAACCGGCTTCCAAGAGCTAGCAAAGCAGATACCTTCGGTTTCTCAAGGGTAGGTAAATATAGTGGCAAAGATAAAGGAATTATTCCCTATCTCGGATCAAAAACCATAAGATTCTACATAAAAAAACCAATTCTTCCTTTTGCGTATGTTCTGCATAAGAATCCTATGAGCAAACGTATAGCTATTAATAAGTACACACCAGAAGGACGAAAACTAATCCATAAAGGACTGGAAAACGTGACCGAAGCAGAATTAAGGTGGCTAAGGGAACATCCAGTAATTAATGACAGAGCAACAATTGAGTTCAATGATAATCGAATCTCCCTATTCGTTGCACAAAACGGAAAATGTGGGGTTATGAATGAAAAGCTTGAACTGACAGACATGCATTGTCATCACAAACAATTATGGAATGAAACGCAGGACGACAACTACGCAAATCTTATTCTCGTAAAATCAGAAATTCACAAGCTGATACATCTAACTAATGAACCTCTGGCCAAAAAGCTAGTGGACAAACTAAAAATGACAGATAAACAAATCGAGAAATTAAATAAACTGCGATTTCTTGTGAAAAACAATTTAATCTGTACTAACAAAACTTACTATGAACAACTAACTTTGTTCTAATGAACTAAACCAATGAAGTGTTTATGACTTAGTAGAAATCAAACTTAGGAATTGCTGGAGCGCCGTGTGAGGTGAAAGTCTCACGCACGGTGTGGAACGGGGGAAAGCCCAAAAGAGAATGGAATCATACCAGATTTTACACTTAGTAGGCTACCTATCGTTATCTTCTGTTTCATGCGTGATACGTAGGCTAGATCCATTAAAAACAAAGTTGGCAGTTGTAGGAGATACAAAGCGGTCGGGATCAGTTGTGTTAGCTGCCACACCCTTATTAAAGAAAGAAGGAATCAAAACAGGCAGCCGTCTTTTCGACATTCCTAGAAGGAAAGATATCCACGTCGTAAACCCATCCATGGAAAGGTATGTCAAGGCTTCGAACTATGTTTCTAGTTTAGTATTACAGTATGTGGCTCCTGAGGATTTTCATGCGTATAGCATTGATGAGTTGTTTATTGATGCCACAGCTTCTTTGCATTTATTCGCTCGCACACCAGAAGAATTAGCCCATAAAATCATCAACGAGATTTATCGTAAAACACGGCTGACAGCTACTGCAGGCATAGGTCCGAATCTCTTACTGGCTAAGGTGAGCTTAGATCATGAGGCCAAGAATAGCCCAACAGGGGTAGCTTATTGGCGATACGAAGATATTCCTTTTAAATTATGGTCGATTCACCCAATGAAGGATTTCTGGGGAATCTCATCCGCTACGGAAAGGCGCTTAAATCGTTTGGGCGTTCACTCCATCAAAGAACTCGCTCTTTCTTCAAAAGAGATGTTACAAAAAGAGTTTGGCATCTTGGGAGAAGAACTCCACCAACATGCAAACGGAATTGATTTTAGTCGCATTTCTAACGTGTATATTCCGAGCTCTAGATCATTCGGGAAGAGTCAAATTCTGTTTCAAGACTATACAAATCGAAAAGAAGTGGAATTGCTGCTATTAGAGCTGTTAGACGATGTGTGCTTTTGTTTACGTATGCATCAAGTCGTGGCACAAACTATCCATTTATCCATTGGATATAGCAAACAAACAGGTGGGGGCTTCTCAAGGCAAAAGAAAATGGGAAGAGCTTCGAATTTAAGTCAAGATATTTTCCCTTATTGTTTAACGATTTTACATACGTTTGATAGCGGAATGCCAATTCGTTCTATTGGGATTTCATTATCGAACACCCTTATTCAAGAAGAGGAGCAAATGAGTTTATTTGAAGATATTGACCAGCGCGAAAGAGCCTATGCACTTGCTAAAACGATTGATGAAATACGGATGCGTTATGGGAAGAATAGTGTTTTGCGAGCTTCAAGCCATCTCGAGCATTCAACAGCTCGTTATCGAAACGGCCTTTTAGGAGGTCATAAAGCATAAAGGAGGAAGATGATATGCAAAACAGAGGAATGAAAAAATGGCGACCATTCGCCACTATGCCAGAGCAATACAGAGGATTACAAGAAGTTATAAAAAAGCAATCAGAAATACCTCAACCTTTTTTAACAGAAGATCAAATGGAACAAATTAATTTTACCTTGATTGAAGCTCTTCATACACATAAAAAAGTATACCTTACGTATTACAACCACGGGCAATGTATAACGGAAACAGGAGTTATTCAATTTGTAGATTCCCTTGGAGGTTTATTTGTATTTATAGATGAAGGATGTAAGCAAACGAACAAAATGAGGTTAAGTGAGCTAATTGATGTTCGTTTCATGTAGTAGAAAATAATAAAACAGTTTATTTACATAAGATTTCCATACATAATTAGTATAAGTTTAAAAAGTATCTAATCATTTTCCATAGATTCATTTAATGACGTTATATAAGGAGGCTCCTAATATGAAGCAGGTTTGGAATGAGTTTGAACAGTGGTTGAAGACAAATCGACCAGAAGCAGTAGGAACGCTTAATGAAGCTGCTGCTGAATCAGAAATTGCAGCGGTTGAACAAAAGATGGGACTAACCTTCCCTCAAAACCTTAAAGAATGGTTAATGATACATAATGGACAGCGTGATGAATACATAGCGGTTATTGAAAATTATACTCTATTACCTTTAGAGGAGATTCTGTATACGTGGCAAACATTAAAAGAGCTTTTAGACGGAGGAGAATTTGAAGATTTCCCAGAAATTGAACCTATCGGGCCAGTAAAAAAAGAATTTTGGTGGAATCCACGTTGGATTTCGATTGCCACGAATGGGGGAGGAGATGATATTTGTATAGACTTGGATCCTGATGAAGGAGGAAAAGTCGGCCAAATTATCACCTTTTGGCACGATTGGGAACAGCGTGAAGTAATAGCAGACAGCTTAGAAGAATGGGTAACAGCCACGATAAGTCATACAGATCATTAAAGAGGAGAAGCAAATGATAAAACCTGATATAGAGAAAATCTATAAAATTCTTAAAGAACTTCCAGGTACGTCAGTGAAAGTAGAATTTGAAGATGAAGTGGGAGAAACTCTTTCTACTCCTTATTATATCTACCTTAAAAGCGAGTTTTTAGATGGACAATTAGGCTACAGAGAAGATTTAGAAGCAAATTCCCTTATAGGAAATCAAGAAGGAGATTGGCAAGAAAACTGGTTTGTTATAGGTTATGATGAAGAAATAGGCGGTGACCCGCTCTTTATTGATATAGCGAATGTAGATTACCCAGTTTTCACAGCTAGACACGGAATGGGGGAATGGGACGCTTTAGAAATGTATGATTCTCTAAAAGAGTTTGTAGAAGATGTTACCTAATTATTGCTACGTTAAAAGATTTGGATAAAAGTACGGCCAGAAGAGGACAGATAGTAGTTTAGTATATACCTAGCTGTCCTCTTTTTTAGTACCTATTAAACTTAGAAAGAATGTAGAGGAAGGAAGGGACTGATGGTAGGAATCGATTTCTGTATTGCTGATAATAAGAAAGAAGCAGCTTTTTCTACTAAATGTGTAAAATTTGAGGGAAGAGTACACGACTACCTGTTAACAAGAGAATTCAGAGATTCGTTTGAATTATTGACAGGATTAGATCAATATGGTGACAAGTTGTTTTCTGTACAAGAAATAAATCAATTAATCAAGGTATGTGAAGCATTACAGACTATCTGTAGACAACCAACGGAGATAGATCTGAAGACGAAAACATTTGCTGAAGCATTAAAGGGCCTTTGCTTAGAGGCACTAAAGCTAAATAAATTAGTATTTGCCTCTGGCGATTAATGTAAAATTAAAACTGAAATCAATGTTGTAGTTCCATCGCTTCGATAATATGAATTAATAAATTCAAGGGAGAAAACGTCTTTAAAAAAACATTTCTAAATAAAAATAAAACACTTATAGGGTTAGGATATGAATTTCTAGTCGTTTGTCCACATTGCGCCTCTTGTGCAAAAGTCATAGCTTTAGATGATTCGAGTCCCTACGTCGCTAACGTCAGAAGAAGGTTTGTTTGTACTACTTGCGGAACCACAAAAGACAAAGTTATAAAAGCAAACGGTTACGGACAAGCAAGAGTATCGTATGAACCTAAAGCTGATTATGAAGTAATTTTAATTGGAAATCCCTGCGACTGGTATTTTCAACTTCCGCTCTATTTACAAATTGAATGTAGTGGAAACACCTTATGGACATTAAACCTGGAACATTTAAATTATATCGAAAGCTATATAGAAGCTGAACTCAGGGAATCACATCCCTATTATTTAAGTGTCGAGAGTCGACTGCCAAAGTGGATGAAGTTTGCTAAGAATAGAGAAGATGTATTAAAAGCTATTCAGAAACTAAAGGTGAAGACTTATTAGATGCTTTCGCTGATTCGTTATAATTGCCCGTATATCTTTCTAATCAGCTTATAAATTAAGCTAAAGAATTCTGCAACTGAAGGTAACTGCTAAATAGCCTAAGTACGGGAAGTGAAGAGTTTGTATCAAACTATAAAAATTAATGATTGGATTTTAGAAATTGATGTTGAAGAAACAAAAAAACAGTATTTGAAAAAGTGGGATTTGTGCGATTGTCTATATTGTCTAAACTTTTATGAAGCTATGAAGTCACGATCAGAGATAGAGCTTCAGTTTTTTAACCGACTAGGTATTAATCCTTCTCAATGTAATCACTTATCACATTTTGATCCTCAAGAAAATGGACTATACTTCTATATTGGCTGCTATCATATGGTAGGTAAGGTATCTAACAAAACACCTCTTGAAATTATAAATTCAGATGGTGCAATTGAAATAAGCAATAACCTACATATTGGCTTTTCCAACGATTTAGAATTTGTCCCTGGCGGATTTACCAGACCCGTACTTCAACTTGATTTTGAGATAGAAGTTCCTTGGGTACTTGTTGAAAAGCCAAATTAAAGTAATGTCAAATCTAATAAATTTGTTTCTTAAAGAACCTATTCATTACGGTAACTAGAGTTAGTATTTTCATTCCCGTATAGGACAATCCAAATTTATCCATACTAAATTGTAGTATTGAAAAAGATTAATACATATGAAAAATTCTTAAAAGGTGGATGTTATATGCTTGATTCTAAAACGATTGAAATTGTCCAATCAACAGTACCAGTTTTGAAAGAACATAGTAAACAAATAGGAAAGAGATTTTATGAATTGTTATTTGAAAAAGCGCCAGATTTATATAATATGTTCAATCAAACAAATCAAAAAAGAGGAATTCAGCAGGAAGCATTAGGCTATGCCGTGTATGCTGCTGGGGAACATATTACAAACTTAGAAGCCATTAAACCTGTAATTGAAAGGATTTCACAAAAACATCGTGCGATAGGGGTAAAGGCAGAACAATATCCAGTCGTTGGTGAAACCTTACTTCAAGCAGTAAAGGATGTTTTAGGAGATACAGCTTCAGATGAGATTATTGAAGCATGGGGACAAGCATACGGATATATTGCCAATGCTTTTATTGAGCTAGAAGAAGCTCTCTACGAAGAGACAGAGAGTCAACCTGGAGGCTGGGAAGGATATCAAAGCTTTTATATAGATAAGAAGGTAGAAGAAAGTGATAATGTAACATCTTTTTATTTAAAAGCTAAAAATGAGAAAGGAATTGCCTCTTATAAAGCAGGACAATACCTTACATTAGCAGCAAATGTTCCGGGAGAGAAATACACGCATATTCGTCACTATAGTCTTTCTGAAGCCCCTGGAAAGGATTATTATCGAATCAGTGTAAAACGAGAAGATGCGCATGACGGTGCGCCAGCAGGAATCGTGTCAAACTATTTACATAAACAAGTTCAGACAGGAGATACTCTTAAGTTCTCAGCTCCTGCTGGAGATTTTGTACTTGATCACAGTGAACTTCCCGTTGTGCTAATTAGTGGAGGTATAGGTATTACACCTTTGCTTAGTATGCTGAATACCATTGTAGAAAAACAACCTACATGTAAGGTTACCTTTCTTCATGCAAGTATTAATGGTAAAACGCATGCTTTTAAAGAACATGTGGCTCAACTAAATAGAAATAACGAAAATGTTACCTCCTTCATCTGTTATAGTTCGCCTAATGAAGGGGATCGACTTGGCACTGATTTTGATAAAGAGGGTTATATTGATTTAGAATTGTTACAATCCGTTGTTCCTTCAAAAGAAGCTGTCTTTTATTTCTGTGGATCGATTCCGTTTATGGAAGCTATTCTTAAAGCATTACGTAGATGGGATATACCAAACGAACGTATTCATTACGAGGTGTTTAGCCCTGTAGCCATTTTAGGAGAAAAATAAAGAAGTAATTGTTACCAGTAAACAGAAAATGTTCGATTAAAACACACGTCCTGTTTAAATAAATATGCTGTAAAAAAGCACTCATAAGCGTGCTTTTTTACTTTGCCTTAAGGAATGATTCTAAAAACGATCATGATACATATAAGTATTTCTACACTCTCTGCGTACAAAAAACTGGAAAAAATTCTCTTCGGTAATTTATAATAATAGAAAACTATGTCGAATCCCAAATATTGGAGAGATTACTATATGAGAAGAATACTTCCTTTTATAATTTTTACCATTTATTGCATTCCATACGTTTATTTATCTATGTGAAAAGATTTTGAGGATGATTCAAAGGTAAACTATATAATCATGGCCATAGTTACAGTAGCACTGTCTTATCTAAGTGGGCTTATTAGAGCGGATTTATCACTTATTTTAGGAAATATAATTTCTTTTAGTACTTCATATTTTTATAACGCATTAAGGCTTCCTGATTCTAAATGGGAGAAATATTTTTCGCCCTTTAATTCTGTCGAACAAGTAGTACTGATAAGCCTTGCGGCGCTTGTTCTGCAGGTAATTATTTATACACTTGCTAGAAAACGAGCAAAGAGATACATTCGTAATACTATGGTTTCGGAATAGTTCAAAAAAAGAGAGTTAGTCATCTAATGAGCTAGACTCTTCAGGTGACCAAATGAAAGAAGGGTTAAAATGAGGAGAGTTGCTGAAATTTTATCCGCTAAAAAGAAAGTGCTAAATGAGGAAGATCAACAAATACTTCAAACGTGTACTTACCTGCTTTAAAAAGGATACGAATCAATTAGATAAGTTAGTTATACAACTTTTAAATATGTAACCGCAAACAAAAAGGCATGTATTTCTCTTCCTACTTTAATTATATCACATAAAAAAACGTCAATATAGACTGTTTATTCTCATTTACTGCTGGTAAAATCAATAAAACATTACCGGTTAGGAGAGATGTTGAATGAACTCTTTAGTTCTTAGCTGTCAAGAAATAAAAGATACACAGCTTTCACTTGTTGGAGGAAAAGCCTTGAATTTAGGGGCGTTATCAAAAATTCAAGGAATACAAGTGCCGGACGGATTTTGTGTGACAGCGGCCGGGTATCAAAAAGCCCTTGAACACAATGAAACGTTTCAAGCGTTACTGAACCAGCTGACAATGCTAAAAGCTGATGACCGAGATCAAATTGGTGAAATTAGCGAAAAAATTCGCCAAATCATTCTGGAAATAAAAATTCCTTCTGACGTTGTAAAAGCAGTTATTCATTCTCTCTCTCAGTTTGGGGAAGAGCATGCTTATGCAATTCGTTCAAGTGCGACTGCTGAAGATCTGCCACATGCTTCTTTTGCTGGTCAGCATGACACCTATTTAAACATCAGAGGCAAAGAAGCCATCCTTGAGCACATTAGCAAATGCTGGGCTTCCCTGTTTACAAATCGCGCGGTAACCTACCGTATTAAAAATGGATTTGACCATAGTCAAGTGCACGTATCGGTTATTGTTCAACGAATGGTTTTTCCACAGGCTTCAGGTATTTTATTTACCGCTGACCCAATTACTTCTAACCGAAAGCTGTTATCAATCGATGCGGGATTTGGACTTGGAGAAGCGCTAGTGTCAGGTTTGGTCTCTGCCGATTGCTATAAAGTACAAGAAGGAGAAATCGGCGATAAAAAAATAGCAGCTAAAAAGGTAGCTATCTACGGATTAAAAGAAGGCGGAACAGAAACGAAGGAAGTTCATTTCGATCTGCAAAAAACGCAAGCGCTCACTGACTTTCAAATTTTACAGCTAGAACGCGTTGGAAGACAGCTTGAAGCTTATTTTGATTGTCCTCAAGATATTGAATGGTGCTTGGCTGATGATACATTTTACATTGTCCAAAGTCGTCCAATTACTACTTTATATCCAATTCCTGAAGCACATGATCAGGAAAATCGCGTTTATGTATCTGTTGGACATCAACAAATGATGACCGATGCCATGAAACCACTGGGATTGTCTTTTTTTCTGTTAACGACTAATGCACCGATGCGTACAGCCGGTGGAAGGCTGTTTGTTGATGTCACCCCTATGCTAGCTTCACCTGACAGCAGAAAAATGATGTTAGGTGCCATGGCACAACATGATCCGCTCATGAAAGATGCACTTACAAGCATAATAGAGCGAGGAGACTTTATAAAACCTTTACCAAATGATCAAAGTTCCGGTAAAAGCAATAAAAGCGTGCCGCCTACGAAGCCTAAGGCACAAATCGAAAACGACTCGACCATCGTTTCTGACTTGATCAAGAAGAATCAAGCATCAATAGAAGAGCTAAAGCAAACCATCCAAACGAAATCAGGGTCGGAATTAGTCGATTTTATTTCAGAAGATATCGGGACATTAAAGAAGATTTTATTTGACCCACAAAGTTCAGCTGTGTTTATGGCCGCTATGGATGCTTCATCATGGATCAATGAAAAAATGGAGACGTGGCTAGGTGAAAAAAACGCAGCAGACATGCTTTCTCAATCTGTACCAAACAATATTACTTCAGAAATGGGTCTGGCGCTATTGGATGTCGCAGATGTGATTCGTCCTTATCCAGAAGTAATTCATTATTTAAAACATGGAAAAGATGATAACTTTTTGGAGAAACTGGTTAAGTTTGAAGGCGGAGAGAAAACTCAAGACGCTATCTATGATTATCTGAGCAAATACGGAATGCGATGCCCCGGCGAAATCGATATTACGAAAACTCGCTGGAGCGAAAAGCCGGCTTCACTTATCCCCGTGATTCTTGGTAATATTAAAAACTTTGAGGCTAACGCTAGCAAGCAAAAATTTGAAAAAGGCCTGCAGGAAGCCTTGAAAAAAGAGCAAGAGCTACTAAACCGCTTGAAGCAATTGCCGGATGGTGAACAAAAAGCAAAAGAAACAAAAGAAAAGATTAATCTCATCCGAAATTTTATCGGTTATCGTGAATATCCCAAATACGGGATGATTAATCGTTATTTTGTTTATAAGCAGGCTCTGCTGAAAGAAGCCGCTCAGCTTGTAAAAGCCGATGTTATTTCTGAAACAGAAGATATATACTATCTGACGTTTGACGAACTTCAAGAAGTCGTGTACACACATAAAGTGAATGATCAAATCATCACCAAGCGAAAAGAAGAATACCGATTATACACAAAGCTAACACCTCCGCGTGTCATCACGTCTCATGGCGAAATTGTTACAGGTGCGTACAAACGAGAAAATCTTCCGTCCCAAGCAATTGTAGGTTTACCGGTTTCTTCAGGAGTGATAGAAGGGCGAGCGCGCGTCATTTTAAACATGGAAAATGCTAATCTATCAGAGGGAGATATATTAGTCACTTCCTTTACTGACCCCAGCTGGACCCCGTTATTTGTAGGGATAAAGGGGCTTGTTACGGAAGTTGGCGGACTGATGACTCATGGAGCAGTCATTGCACGTGAATACGGATTGCCAGCGGTTGTCGGAGTAGAGAATGCTACTCGGCTGATAAAAGACGGACAGCGAATTCGCGTACATGGAACAGAAGGGTATATTGAAATGTTGTAAAAGCTAAAGATGCTTGCGCTGTTTTTCTTCTTTATTAATAGATGAAAATTTGTGTAGATTTCTATGCGTATCTTCAGGTAATGCAAAAAGGCAGGCCATTATAACGGCCTGCCTTTTTGTATTGGTGACGCAGTAGATTAAAACGTCAAATGCTGACTTTTTTTACAGCCGACTGCTGCACATGCTCCATAAACAGTTTAAACAAGTTTAGCATTGAAGTATGTTCTTTTGCCATCATTTCTGGATGCCACTGGACGCCGACTACAAATTGTTCTCCTCGTTTTTCAATGGCTTCAATGACTCCATCTTTTGCCCATGCAGAAACTTCAAAACCTGGCGCTACGTCTTTAATAGCTTGGTGGTGAAATGAATTAATAAGAGCTTGATTACCATAAAGACTATGTAGCTGTGTTCCGTCTTTAATCATGATGGAATGAGAAGGGTCGCTTGTATTGTTGTATTGATCATGTTTGATAAATGACTCTTTAATGTCTGACATGTCTTGATAAAGAGTGCCTCCGTAAGCAACGTTTAAAATTTGTAAGCCGCGGCAAATTGCTAATACCGGCTTTCCTTGATTAATCACATGCTTTAACAATAGCTGTTCAGACTGATCTCGTGCTAAAAAAGGTGAACCCGTTTTGGTTGTCGGTTCTTCTCCGTATAAAAGGGGATTAACGTCTTGTCCACCTGATAAAATCAACCCGTCTATACTTTCTGCCTGCGCTTTAATCATTTCTTCGTCTTTTAGCACTGGCAAGATAAAAGGAACTCCGCCGCTGAGCGCTGTTGATTCGATATAGTCGTTATTCACATACGCTCGCTTATAGCCTGGAAAGCGTCCTCCTTGATCCACAATAATGCTTCCTGATATACCAATTAAAAATCCCACTGTTGTTTTCTCCTTTTTTGTTAAATTACCATTTCTTGAGATGTTTTTTCTTTTTCCTGCGTTGATAAAGTGTGTTCAATCTCTTGCTTTATAAGAAATAAATGGTTCTTTTGTTCAACTATTATACATATATACCATATTTATTTAATAGAAAATGGTATGATAGCCTCTGTATGTTAAAAATACTAATTGCCAAAGGTAGAAGGTAGTGCTACAATTGTTCACATTCCTACTATTCTTCTTATTATAGTCGGATTAAAATTTTATACAAGGAAATAGGAGTGATTTTAGTGAAAAGGACTTATTTACTTTTCATTTCTCTTTTAACCATTGTCCTCATGGTAGCAGGGTGCAGTGGTAACGCAAGTAAAAATACTTCAAGTGAAAAAGAAGGAAAAGAAGGCGGAACGCTAAACGTCGCGTCTCAAAGTGAGCCAGCAACGCTGGATGCTCAAATCACTGGGGACTCCGACGTGAAAGACGCAACGCGCAGTATCTATGAAGGGTTGATGATTTTAGACGACAAAGGAAATCCTAAGCCTGACTTAGCGTCTAAAGTAGATATTAGCGATGATAAAAAAACATACACGTTCCATTTAAGAAAAGGGGTTAAATTTCATAACGGTAAAGAAATGACTGCAGATGACGTTGTCGCTTCTATTAACCGCTGGATTAAGCTATCATCCCTTGGGAAAACAAACTTCTCTGGTGCTGAAATGACAAAAACCAATGATGATACGGTGGAGCTTCATTTACCATCACCAAACGTTAACACGCTATCTTTATTAGCTGATCCAATCCCCGCAGCAGCTATTTTACCAAAAGAAGTGGTTGACAATGCATCTGATGAAGGGATCAAAGACTACATAGGAACAGGTCCATATAAAGTAAAAGAATGGAAGAAAAATCAATATCTTTTATTAGAGAAATTTAAAGATTATTCTTCGAAAGGCCGCGAAGTTAAGAAAACTCCTCACGTCGATGAAATTAAGATTAGTTTCGTAAGCGATGAGTCAACTAGGATTTCTGGTATTACAACCGGACAATTTGACGTTGCGCTATCTGTATCGAGCGATAATGCCAAACAAGTTGAAGGCAGCCAAAATGCAAAAGTAGAAACATCACCAGGCGGATTTATGGGACTTTTCTACAACGCAGATAAAGGCGTCTTTAAAGACATCAATGCACGAAAAGCAGTTAACGCAGCTCTTAACTCAAAAGATATCTTAGACAGTTCTTACGGAAGCTCGGATTATTACAAGCTTTCTTCATCCATTGTGAACAAAGAGTATCCAAATTACTACAGTACAGCTGGAAAAGAAGAATATAACCAGCATGATAAGAAAAAAGCAAAAGAATATTTGAAGAAATCTGGTTATAACGGAGAAGAAATTCGCTTAATGGCGTCTCGTGATTACCAAGATCAATACAATACAGCTGTTGTGGTTCAACAAGAGTTAAAAGACATTGGTATGAATGTAAAATTAGAAGTATACGACTGGGCGACATTCAGCGATAAAATGAGTGATACAAGCCAATGGGACATCTATCCTGTTGACTGGAATGCTCGTTCTACCATCTTCCAAGGATTCTGGACTACAAAAGGTACATCAGTTGAAAAATCAATGGACTACTTAAACAAAATTAAAGCTGCTCCTTCTGTTAAAGAAGCTCGCGGTGACATTGATGCAATTCAGCAATACGTATGGGACGAGCTTCCGTTTACGCTTATTGGTCATAAAGTGAACATCAATGCCGTTTCTAACAATGCAAAAGGCTATGAGTATAATTTAGGTCCAATTTTCTACAATATGAGTCTAACAAAATAATATCTTATTATTCTAATAAACAGGGAGCTTATGCTCTCTGTTTTAGAAAGGAGTTTACGATGGGAGCTTATACACTTAAGAGACTTTTTGCACTAATTCCTGTTTTATTCATTGTATCTATTGTTGTGTTCTTAATTACGCGCTTAACGCCTGGGAGTCCCGCAGCAATCATTTTAGGACAAGGCGCAAGTCCGGAACAAATTGCAGCGCTGAGCAAAGAAATGGGATTGGATGAGCCTGTGGTAAGTCAATACTTTATCTGGCTATCTAACATTTTTCACGGAGATTTTGGCTATTCCTACTTTTTAAATAAACCTGTGCTCGGGGCAATTTGGGATAATGTAGGTCCTACGGTTTCTCTAGCTATACTCGCGCAAATTTTTGGTGTGGCCTTTGCTTTACTATTTGGTATATATGCAGCTAAACATAAAGGAACGATTCGTGATGAAAGCATTATGGGAGCCAGCCTTTTAGGTATTTCCATTCCTAGCTTTCTTCTCGGTTCATTCCTTATTTTGCTTTTTGCGGTACAGCTTCGAATTTTTCCTGTTTCAGGATACGTTCCGTTAAATGCTGGATTATTTGAGTATTTAAAGTACTTAGTTTTACCAACGATTACACTTGGAGCGATTCAAGCTGCATTAATTACGCGTATGACGCGTTCATCTTTGCTCGATACCATTTCTGAGAACTTTGTTAAAACGGCAAAAGCAAAAGGATTAAATGAACGCACAATTATGCTTAAGCATACGCTGCGCGTGAGTTTTTTACCGATTTTAACAGTTATCGGAGAATCATTTGCGGGGCTTGTGACCGGAGCGGCGGTAACAGAATCATTATTTAACATTCCAGGGCTAGGTCAGCTGATTGTTTCATCAATTGAACGCCGAGATTACGCGCTTATTCAAGGAGCCGTACTTTTAATTACGGTTGCTTATGTGGTCATCAATTTAGTTGTTGATTTGCTGTATGCCGTGATCGATCCGCGTGTACGCAATTCTTATCATGATTAAAGGAGGGTGATGAATGTGAACGCACAACAAAATACAGAGACCATTTCAGTAACTGCAAAGAAAAAAAGAAACCCAGCGGTAGCGCGCTTTTTCTCAAACCGTTTGTTAGTAAGAGGAGCGATACTTATTTTATTATCGATTTTGATTGCTGTTTTTGCTCCGCTCATTTCTCCTTTTGGCAGCTTACAAATCGACCCTGCAAATCGATTAGCACCGCCGTCAAGCACGCACTGGTTTGGAACGGATAACTTTGGACGAGATGTATTTAGCCGGACAATGTACGGCGTCAGAATATCATTAATGATTGGAGCCGCAGTAACGATTATTGCTACTGTACTTGGTTTAATCGTTGGACTTTTATCTTCTTATTATAAAATTCTTGATTATATTTTAATGAGAATTTGTGACGGCTTGTTTGCTTTTCCATCTATTTTACTAGCAATTGCCATCATGGCTGCTTTAGGACCGAAAACAAGCAACGTTATTATCGCACTGAGCCTTGTATTTATTCCTTCAATCGCGAGAATTGTTCGTTCAGCTGCACTTGTTGTAAAAGAAAAAACCTTTATTGAAGCATTAAAAGCTCAAGGTGCAAGCTCACTTCGAATCATTTGTTTTCATATGGCGCCAAACGTCTTATCGCCTTTAATCGTTCAAGTAACATACGTGTTTGCCGTGACGATTTTAACAGAGGCTTCGCTAAGCTTTTTAGGAGCTGGGATTCCTGCGCCGACACCAAGCTTAGGAAATATGCTGTATGACGGAAAGCTTGCGATTTACAACGCGTGGTGGATGACCGTGTTTCCTGGTGTATTCATCATTTTAATTGTACTTGGCCTTAATTTATTTGGTGACGGTCTGCGCGACTGGTTAAATCCGAAAAACGTAATGCTGAAGAAAAGGAGGAAAAAACGTTGAGTAACGCCCTTTTAAAATTAGAAGACTTACAAGTAACTTTTACAACCTATGGCGGAGAAGTAACGGCTGTTGACAATGTATCTCTTCAATTAAATAAAGGAGAAGTATTAGGGATTGTCGGTGAATCAGGATCTGGAAAAAGCGTAACATCCGAATCTATTCTTCAGCTATTAGATGAAGACCTAACAAGCTACGATGGCAAGATTTTGTTTGAAGGAAAAAACTTATTAGACATGTCTTCAAAGCAAATTCAAAAGCTAAGAGGAAACGAAATCTCAATGATTTTCCAAGATCCAATGTCGTCCTTAAATCCTGTTATGCCCATTGGAAAACAAATTGCTGAAGTCATTCGTCTGCATCAAAAAGTCTCTAAAAAAGAAGCGCAAAAGAAAGTTGTAGAGCTTTTGAGACTGACTGGCATTTCTTCTCCAGAACAGCGGGCAAAAGAGTATCCGCATGAAATTTCTGGAGGAATGAGGCAGAGAATTATGATTGCAATGGCTTTAGCCTGTGAGCCAAAGCTTCTGATTGCCGACGAGCCAACAACGGCTTTAGACGTAACCATTCAAGCGCAAATCCTTGATCTTATGATGAATTTAAAAGACAAGCTCAACATGGGCGTGCTGTTCATCACCCATGATTTAGGCGTTGTGGCTAATATTTGTACAAAAGTAGCCGTGATGTATCTAGGACAAGTGATGGAAGAAACGGACGTTAAAACGCTGTTTTCAAAGCCGCTTCATCCTTATACAATGGGCTTAATTAAGTCGGTTCCTCACTTAGATGGCGACAGAACACAAGAGCTTTCGTCCATTCCCGGAACGGTTCCGCCGCTTTCAAACGTGCCAGACGGCTGTCGTTTTGCACCAAGATGCCCATTTGCAACGGAAAAATGCCATAAAGAAGTACCTGTTTTAGAGCATGCCGATGATACACATCGCGTTCGATGCTGGCACTATGAAAAAATTCAAGAAGGAGAGGTTGCGTATGTCTAGTGAAGCAAAGCAGCAAAGCGCCAAGCCCTTGCTTGAAGTTCGCAACCTGCAAAAATATTACCCGGTTCGTTCTGCTTTTGGGAAAGCAAAAGGCCAAATCAAAGCAGTTCAAGATTTATCCTTTGATATTTATGAAGGCGAAACGTATGGATTAGTAGGTGAATCTGGCTGCGGGAAAAGTACAGCGGGGCGCACGCTTTTAAAATTAGTAGAACCAACAGGCGGAGAAGCACAGTTTAATGGAGAAAGTATTTTCGAATCTAAAGCATCACGCTTACGAACAATTCGTAAAGATTTACAAATGATTTTCCAAGATCCGCATACTTCCCTTAATCCAAGGAAAAAGATTGGTGCTTCCATTCAAGAAACATTAACAATTCATAATGTAGGCGCAAAAAGCGAACGAAAGCAGCTTGTCATTGAGTTATTAAAAAAGCTCGGATTTAACGAAGAAGATTACAACCGCTATCCGCACGAATTTTCAGGCGGTCAGCGCCAGCGCATAGGCATTACGCGTTCATTGATTTTAAACCCCAAGCTTATCATTTGTGATGAGCCGGTTTCAGCGCTGGACGTATCCATTCAAGCACAAATCTTAAACCTGCTGCGCAGTTTGCAAAGAGAAATGAAGCTTTCATATCTTTTTATCTCCCACGATTTAAGCGTCGTAAGACATATTGCAGACCGCGTTGGTGTGATGTATTTAGGAAGATTAGTAGAAGAAGGGCCAACAGATGAGATTTTTTCAAATCCTCGTCATCCTTACACAAAACTTCTTTTATCATCTGTCCCGGCAATTCACGAACATGAAAAACGCGAAAAAATTGAGGTTAAAGGTGAAATTCCTTCTCCTCTTAATCCGCCTTCAGGCTGTGCGTTTCATAAAAGATGCCCGTTCGCATTTGACCGCTGCATGAAAGAAACACCTGAAGATACAGTGATTGACAGCCAGCATAAAGTAAAATGTCATCTTTATAATTAATTTGAGAAGCTGTAGAGATATAGAAAGCAACGTAGTAATGCAGCAGCATAATTGAATAAATAAAAATGAAAAAGTCACTAGTACCTCTAGTGGCTTTTTTTCTGTGAAAAAAGCGGGTTCAATGGGTTGAGAAAAGTCATTATTCAGCATATTAGATTCATTTTTATATAAAAGATATGAATAATCCTTACTAACCTACCTATCCTAATATATGGAGATATGAAAACAAAACGTGTTATGATAGTATCGGTGATAATTATGGGTAAAAAAGCAGATAAAACGAATGTCATGCGAATTTTAGATCAGAAAAAAATTGAGTACAATTATTATTCTTATGAAACTAAAAATCTGAGTGGGGTACAGGTAGCTACTTCGCTCGGAGAGGATCTTGCTAAAGTCTTCAAGACACTGGTGACCGTAGGGAAATCAAAAGAACATTACGTCTTCATGGTACCGGTTGAAAAGGAGCTTGACTTAAAGAAAGCGGCAAAAGCAGCTGGTGAAAAGTCTTTGGAAATGATTCCTCAAAAAGAACTGTTACCTCTTACAGGATATGTTCACGGCGGGTGTTCTCCTATCGGAATGAAAAAGCAGTTCGAAACCTTCATTGACTCTACAGCAGAAAACTGTGAAACGATTTACTTTTCAGGCGGGCGTGTAGGTCACCAAATACAGTTAACGTTAAGTGACTTATCAAAAGTAATTCGCATAGGTTTAGCAGACATCACAAAAGATAGTTGAAATGTAGTTCCCTTGAGCGAAACGCACTCCGACATGAGCGTTTCGCTTTTTTAGTTCCCTTAATTACTGTCTTTTTATCTGTTAAAACAACAAAATAAAAGTAAAAATATAGAAAAAATGATATTATATAGTTAATGTTTAGAAGCTTTATAAAAGGACTAGGAGGAAAGCAAAAATGATTAAATCAATTATTGGAGGGTTCATTTTATCTTTTATTCTTTTAGTAGCATGTACAATAGCTAACGTAAATTCAGAAACAGTATTTTTTGTAGCGTTCATTATACTAGTAGCGCTAGCTATTATTATATCTGGAGCAGCTGTAAGCGGTGATCGAATGAGAGCTAATCTAGCCACAGAATCAAAAACAGACAAGAAGTGGAGAATTACAAATTCTATAAACCTTATGTTAGCTGCCACTCCAGTTCTCGGGGTATTTCTTCTCATTCATTATTTTATATAGTTTGGTTTCCAAACAACAAGCTTAGGTGAAAAATATCTCGGGATAGAACGCTTTTTGTGTGAATTTAAAATCAAATGAGTCAAATTAAGGTCGCCGATGCAACAAAATTATAGAGCATCTATGGCTGTATATATAATAGGGGATAAGATTAAAATTCGATAATTATCTTAAATTTAGGTTAGAGCTTAGTACAAGTTATGTTTATTCTACATATTGTGTAAATGTAAGCAGCTTACACTCACAAGTTGAAAAGAGTATTTTCTTAACCATGTTCTTACTTAAAGAACATGGCTTTTTTTCTGTTTGTCATATAAATTAGAAAACCGAACTTTGTAAAATTTCTGTATAAATAATTAGAAAATATTATATTTTCTAATAAATCAATAGTACAATATATAAATAGAAGGGAGGATTAACACTACATATGTAATAGACAGCAGCCGCTTTTAAAACCGCTTATTTTGTTATCTATAGATGATATTGAAATGAATTATCCAACCTTTTTTAAGCGCTCTCATTATATAAGTAATTGGTTGAACAGGTTTTATAGAAAGCAATACAGTCTAGCTGTTTAAAAAGATTTGCTGGTAAATTACTTACTACTTCATGTTATAGGAGAACCAACATTAAACACTCAAAGAAAAGAGGGATCACTCATGGCTCATACCAGTGAAGCTGCAAACAACAGGCGTGTTACAAGTAATATTTTTAAAGGATCTGTTGGGAACTTAATTGAATGGTACGATTGGTACGTTTACTCTGCTTTTGCCGTCTATTTTTCATCGCAATTCTTCCCGGAAGGTGATTCAACAAGTCAGCTGCTTAACACAGCGGCAATCTTTGCCGTCGGTTTCTTAATGCGTCCAATCGGAAGTTTATTAATGGGGCGCTATGCGGATCGATATGGTCGTCGGGCTGCGCTTACCTTATCTATTACCATTATGGCGAGCGGTTCTTTTATTATCGCCTGTACTCCTAGCTATGGCACGATAGGGTTATTATCTCCTATTATTCTAGTACTAGCGCGTTTGCTGCAAGGAATCTCCTTAGGAGGAGAATACGGAACGTCTGCAACTTATCTTTCTGAAATGGCAAGCAGCGGGCGAAGAGGGTTTTATTCAAGCTTTCAGTATGTGACGCTTGTTGCTGGTCAGCTAGTGGCATTAGGTGTTCAAATTATTCTGCAAAACGTTCTTAGTGAAGCAGATATGATTTCATGGGGCTGGCGTATTCCTTTTGTAATTGGAGCAATCGGAGCGCTAAGCGTTTTATGGCTGCGCCGTACAATGGATGAGTCAGAGCAATTTTCTAAAATGGACTCTGAAAGCCGTGAAAATGCAGGAACTATTAAAGCACTTATGAAGCATCCTAAAGCAGTGTTGACCGTTATTGGCTTAACACTAGGAGGAACAGTCGCTTTTTATACGTATACGACGTATTTGCAAAAATTTATGGTAAACAGTGTAGGGCTAGATAAAGGAGTCGTAAGCTGGATTAACTTCTGTGCGCTGCTTGTATTTGTTGTTATTCAGCCAATAGCAGGTATGCTATCTGATAAAATTGGACGCAGACCTCTGTTAATGAGCTTTGGTATTTTAGGAACATTACTGACAGTACCGCTTTTTCTTTTTATGAAACAAGCACATAACCCAGTCATGGCTTTTTTATTAATGACAATTGGACTTATCATTGTAACAGGTTATACATCGATTAACGCTATTGTAAAAGCCGAGCTTTTCCCAACAGAAATTCGAGCTCTTGGTGTTGGGTTACCGTATGGACTTACAGTTGCCATATTTGGAGGCACTGCAGAATTTATCGCCCTATGGCTGAAAAGTATCGGCCATGAATCACTTTTCTTTTTCTATGTAGCAGGATGTATCGCCATCAGCTTTCTTGTTTATTGGCGTATGGGAGAATCCTCTAAAGATTCATACATAGAGTCCGAGTTGAAAACAGATGACAAAGACGACAGCATCCCGCCAAATAATGTAAGTTTTTAATTTTGTTTAAACCAATAAGCGTTCGATAACACAAAAAGGACTGGCTTTCTATAGCCAGCCTTTTTTTATTCTCTTAAAAGACAATTATTTTGTAGTCGGTTCAGAATATGGAAAGATAGGTTCTTTTAAGCTAAACTCACGCGTGCCTTCTTCGATAAGACCCACTGTTTTATCGCTATGGTAAAGGGCTAGCCTTACTAACCTATCCGTGCTGCACAACTTTTTTCTGTAGTAGGATTTTTGTCTATTATTTGGTGGTAATAAGGGCTTGAATGATCTCATTCCAGTAATGTTTAAAACCAGGCTTTACTTTCGGCATTTTGAACACTCCCTTTAAAATTTCCCCGATTGGATAGTCGTTATATTAAGTTTAATAAAATTAACTAAAGTTGTTATCCAGCGCAGAGCGTAACTTACTCTATGAATTTGCACCACTAAAGAGTGAAGAAAAAAATAATGGAAGACATATAAGAAAGATGAGATACATAATAAAAGGATTATTTTGTGATATAACGAAATAAAGAGTATATACATCAGAAATAGAGAGAGGGTAAACTCCGTGAATACTTTATATTCCTTTTTTACGAACCCGGTTTTAACTGCTTCTACGTTTTTAATAGAATTACAGAGCGTGTTCTTTCAACCTATTTGGAAAAAGTATAATTATGATGATTATTTTACCTACAAGGTGTATGTTCCAAGTACATATACTGGGTTAAGTAAAGTACCATTAATCGTTATGCTTCATGGATGTCAACAAGATGCAGATGATTTTGCTGCAGGTACGGAGATGAATAAGCTAGCGGAAGAAAAAGGCTTTATTGTTCTCTATCCTCAAATGAATTACTTTGCTAATTCCAACGGGTGCTGGAATTGGTTTTATGAGTATAACCAGTTTCGTGGTAATGGAGAGCCAGACATAATAAAAGATATGATTGATCACATAACCGCTAAATATGCGATTGATTCTACTAATATATACCTTGCTGGCATGTCAGCTGGAGGCTTTATGGCAAATGTGATGGCTATTGCTTATCCCGATGTATTTAAAGCGGTAGGCATTCATTCAGCAGGCAGTAATGCGTATGCTGTAGACCTCATCACAGCTGGAGAAGTCATGCTATACGGCTCTTTAAATCCTGAACTTGACGGTGATGAAGCTTATAAAAAAATGGGACCTTATGCACGGCCTGTTCCCATCATTACGTTTCATGGTCAATCAGATACAACAGTCAATCCAATTAATGCGTCTACATTAATTCAGCAGTGGATTCATACCTATAAGAATTTCGGTATAAACTTACATGAAAATGCTGCTTTTTATACGTCACAAGACAACGGAAATCATTATAGCTACATAATGTCTGACTACATAGATGCAGAAAATAAAATCTGGATGAAAAAAATTATGGTAGAGGATATGGTGCATGCATGGTCAGGAGGAAATGACAATGGATCAGATACTGATTCAAAAGGTCCTAATGCTTCAAAAATGATGTGGGACTTTTTTGAAGCACAGAATGATTGAATAGAGTATGAACGAGCGATCAAGATGTACTACTAAATAACATTAGCTTTCATTTTTTTTGAAACAAATAATTGTCTACCAACAGCAAAAAAGGATCTTATCGAAAGATCCTTTTTCTGTTATCAACGAACATTTTTTAACAAGTAGCTTCAAACCGATTTAACAATACATCTAGATCCTGACTGATTTTAATCGTATTACTACTTGTAAACCCTTCTTCTAGAGCAATCATCATCATCATTTTTCGTATAAATTCTATCTTTATCAGCAGTAGTCTACATTTGAAACACATTAAGTTTCCTCCACTTGCCACGTCATTTTAAAGGCTTAAATTGTTGAATTATTTATGTAAAAATGGTTCCAATCTAAAAATAGAACCTAAAAAATATAGTAACAAATAGATAGTGTCGAAGTCTGTCGTATTTTGAATTCAGATATTTTCATTTAAAAAGAATTAGCTCTTAAACGTTTTGCTGGAAGCTGTGCTCTATCTTAATTGTGATTGTTCCCCGGTTGTAAATAACTCACAGACCAACAGAGCTTATCCTGTTTTTTGGATATAGGCATAATCCGATTACATTTAGGCATGTTAACATAAGAAAGGAGAATTTACTAATATGCCCAATGTCATCAGAATTCTTCAATTGTTTCTTCCGTGGATTTCCCTTGTTTTTATGCCAAAAAATCAATGAGAACCTATTTTCCCGCTTCTCTTTTTGCCTCATCTTTAGTAATTGGAATGTGCTCATTAGCTATTCCTTACAAGTGGTGGAGTGTAAAAGGAGGGTGGAAAGGAAAAATTTTAAACGATAGTAGTTTTATTTTTGGACCCTTTTTGGTAGGGACACTGTGGATCTTTCATTTTACGTTTGGCAGCTTTAAAAGATTTTTTTTCGTTAATTTACTTATGGATTCACTATTTGCTTTTCCGCTAAGTTACTTGTATCAAAAATTGAACTTATTTAAGTTAGTCAACTTTAAGCCAAAACATATCTTTTTTTCGTTTATTAGTTTCTGCTTAACTATTTATGGCTATCAGGCACTGACAAATAAAGATAAATGATAAGTGAGGGCTGTTTCTAACCGCTATAGACTTTGTAAAAAGCGCAACAAAAAAGCGTCTGTTAAGACGCTTTATATATAATACATATACTGCTCATCTTTATTAACATTTGTTGTTTCATGGATTATTTCTTCCGGGATATTGGACGTCCGGTTAGTAAAAAGCATAAACAAAGCAATAATTGATGCCGCAAAACCTAAAGTAACAATCACAATAAATCCCTCCCTTTAGAATATATATTCTACTTTTATCTTCATTTTCCTATATTTATTATATACCCTTATTTTATTTTCTCAACACATAGAACAAAAAGAGTAGTGCATCTCCTCAATATCTCCCTCAAAATAAATATAATCAAGGGAGCTTATCCCATTTTCCCTAAAAAAGTAGGAAGCCATAAATTTTTTTCGTATGGGGGATATAAATCATTAAAATTATTAATCGTTGAGATAACTTTTTTGTATTGTACGAATGAAAGAAATTTATATATATTAAAAATACAAAATATTCATTAAATTATATGATGCTTTGGTTTTGAGTCGAAAAGAGAAAAGCTGCTGCTTTAAAGGCAACAAGTTTAAGGAAGTTACAAGCGATATAAAAAGTTATAGAAATGGATGCATCTAGAATTCTTTTTGCTCAGATATTCACAGAGTTTTCATTCGTGAAAAAGACTGAAAATTTTGATAATAATTTCACTTTTATTAAGGGGGACTTTTTATGACAACAACGGTATTAAATGTATCAACTTATTCTTTTTATCTTAACGGTGAGTGGAAAGAAAGCAAATCAGGGCAGACAATCGACATTGTTTCTCCATACCGTCATGACGTGATTGGAAAAGTGCAGGCTATCACAAAAGAAGAGGTCGATGAAGCAGTACATGCCGCGCAAAAAGCTCAGAAAGGGTGGGCAGAAATTTCTCTGCAAGAACGTGCCAAATATTTATACAACTGGGCGGATGAGCTGGTAAAAATGCAGAGTGAAATTGCCGAAATTATTATGAAGGAAGTTGGAAAAAGCTTAAAAGATGCAAGGAATGAAGTAGTGCGCACAGCAGATTTCATTCGCTATACAGTTGAAGAAGCCCTTCATATGAACGGAGAAAGCATGAAGGGAGATAGTTTTCCTGGCGGTTCTAAGTCTAAAGTTGCCATTGTTGAACGCGTGCCTTTAGGGGTTGTACTCGCAATTCCTCCTTTTAATTATCCGGTAAATTTAGCAGCTGCTAAACTGGCGCCTGCGCTTATTTCAGGAAATGCAGTTATCTTCAAACCCGCAACGCAAGGAGCGATCAGCGGTATTAAGATGATTGAAGCTCTTCATCAAGCAGGTATTCCACAAGGTCTTGTAAACGTCGTAACGGGCCGCGGATCTGTTATTGGGGATTATTTAGTTGAACATAAAGGCATTAACATGATTTCATTTACCGGAGGAACAAACACGGGTACTCAATTAGCTAAAAAGGCAGGCATGATTCCTCTTGTACTAGAACTTGGAGGAAAAGACCCGGGTATTGTATGTGAAGATGCAGATTTACAAGAAGCAGCAAAACATATTATAAGCGGAGCATTTTCTTATTCCGGTCAGCGCTGTACAGCTATTAAACGTGTACTTGTGCATGAAAAAGTGGCAAACGAGCTCGTAAATATTTTAAAAGAAGAAGTACATAAACTATCAGTCGGTTCTCCTGAAGATGGATGTACGATCGTTCCATTAATTGATAGCAAAGCAGCGGACTTTATTCAGATTTTAATTGCAGATGCACTAGGAAAAGGTGCAACAGTTGTGACTGGAAACAAGCGTGAAGGAAACCTTATCTATCCTACGCTTTTAGATGACGTGAATGATACTATGCGCGTGGCATGGGAAGAACCATTCGGTCCTGTGTTACCAATTATCCGCGTCGCTTCTGATCAAGAAGCCGTTGATATAGCAAACGAATCAGAATTTGGCTTACAAGCAAGTGTTTTTACAAAAGATATTAATAAAGCCTTCTCAATTGCAAACAAAATTGAAGTCGGCTCCGTTCAAATCAACGGCCGTACAGAACGCGGTCCTGATCATTTTCCTTTTATCGGCGTAAAAGGATCCGGTATGGGTGCTCAAGGCATTCGTAAAAGTATTGAATCCATGACTCGTGAAAAAGTAACGGTATTAAATCTTCAATGATTGAATTTCAAGAGCTCTCCAAATCAAGCCAGTAGAGGGACTTATAGAAAAAAGCCTGTGCTTCACAAAGCACAGGCTTTTAAACATCTTATTTAATCGTTACTCGATTCCATCTTTATAGTTCTTATGCCAGTTTTTATCACCTTTATGCTCGATATCCTCAACGGTTTTTTCAAGCTCTGACATAATGAGTGTTTTTACTTGATAAATGGTATCAAAAAAAGCTCTCTCTTCATCCGGGTTAGGCTTTATTTTGGCTGCTGCCGAAATATCAACGTATCTACGATGCTCAGTTGTTAATTTATCAAGCGCATCAAAAATATGAGAGGTCAGAACAGCAACCTCCTTATGATTATCAGGCAGCTTTTCTTTTAATGTTTCAATTCTTTTATCCATGTTAAAGTCCCCCTATAACGTGTTGTATTTATGTAACTTTCCCACTAATAAAAACGAATAACCTTAAACGGTAAAAATTATTGGGAATTAGCATGTGAAACAAAATTATACTACAGGATAGCATGTTAAAGTGAAAAAACGGTGAAATGAGTGGGTATATTTTTGCAGAGAGGGTATGTAATAAAAGCCGGTTTTTTTGAAGAGGTAATTCCCTTAAGATACAGTGAAGCACGCAATTAACATAAAAGTACATCTATTTTTAATGAATAATGACCTTTTTTGACTATTTTTTACGATTTTATGACTTTTTTTGAATGAATTTGATTGTTTTTGATGATTTTTCGAATAATCTGATATATAATGAAAGCGTAAACAGTGAAACATGTCGGTTGGTTAAGAAAAACATCCACAAAAACTGGATTCGTTATTACATAAAATCAGGCCTCTGTTTTTTTATAAAAATAAATAGAACTTGAGAAAAGGAGAATGAGGATGGACATATTGGATGCAAAAGTAGTAAATACAAAGTACGGTTTAGAGACATACCTGGATGTACCAGAAAGCGTGGAAATAAAAGAAATTCATATGCCGAGTTCAGAGAACCAATCTCATAAAATTAAATTTGGAATCAAGTATTTTCTTTTAAGGGAAGGAAAGTATTACGATAGCCAAAAAGGTTATTTTTGGATTTGTATGAATCACGATTTTAGCAGCCTTATGCTCAGTGAAACGGAAACAGAGAGTTTGTTTGCGGTTAAAAGTGAAGAAGAAAGAGAAGCAACAAAAACGCTGTTAGCAGAATGGTTTATTCAAACGAATGCGTACAAAGAAGTTATCAACGAATGTATCCACCAGATTAAAACGGAGAATATTCGTACAGAAGAAGACATTGAAGACCGAGTGGACGCTATACAATTTTTAGAAAAATTAAAGGTATTAACTGCAAAAGAGATTGAAAACGCTTCTATAGAAAACCTATATGCGCTACAGCAAATTGGCTAGGCTATAGTTTTCGTACGTTGAAATGCAGATTTATGGACAACAATAAGGAGGAATAGTGAGATGAAATTTTTTATTGATACAGCAAACCTTGAGGATATTAAGAAAGCATACAAAGTAGGTGTTCTAGCTGGTGTGACAACAAATCCATCTTTAGTAGCAAAAGAAGGCGTAAGATTTGAAGACCGCATCGAAGAAATTCTTCAAATGGTACCGGAAGTTGAATCCGTTTCCGCTGAAGTAACTCCTGACGCACTTTCTGCTGAAGAGATGATTGCTCAAGCTGAAGAACTGATTAAAATTAACGACGGAGATAAAAACATTACGATTAAGCTGCCTATGACATTAGCTGGCTTGGAAGCGACACGTTATCTTGCTAAAAAAGGCGTAAAAACAAATGTAACCCTGATCTTTACAGTAAACCAAGCGCTTTTAGCAGCTCGTGCTGGAGCGACGTATGTTTCTCCATTTTTAGGACGTCTTGATGATATTTCAGAAGACGGAGTACAGCTGGTATCTAAAATTGCTGAGTTATTCCGCGTTCAAAACATCGACTCTCAAATTATTGCGGCATCTGTAAGACATCCGGATCATGTAACGCGTGTAGCACTTGCAGGAGCTCATATTGCCACAATTCCATACGCTGTTATTGAGCAATTAGCAAAACATCCTTTAACTGACCAAGGAATGGAAAAATTTGCAGCGGATTGGGAAAAAGCAGTTAAAGCTTAACAAAAAGTCATATCAATAAAAAAGCTTGGAGTAAGCATAGCTTATTCCAAGCTTTTTATCGTTTAACTAACTAGTTTCTTTTTACGTAAACGCTCTAAGCGTCGCTGCACGCTATTTCTCGAACGCCCGAGCAGCTGCCCAATTTCTCGCTGATTGCGCTTTTCCTGATAAAACATACGCCACAATCTGGCATCTTCTTCTGCTGTCCACTTTTTATGCTCGTATTTAGGGCGCTTTACATAGTCTAGTTTTCTTTGTCCATTCACCCACGCTGGTTCTGGAATAAGCGTATTTTTAGGTATTTTAAAAAAGTTAAGGCACGATTTATTTTGTTCAGCCCACTTCCAAAAAGATTGAATGTCAATTCCCATAAATGTTCTGGTCTTGGCGATGATCATTTTGTACGGTAGATTCTCTTTATGAATCCACTTGTAAATTGTATGAACATCTACTTCAAGGCAGGCTGCTAGTTCACACGCTGTAATATGTCCTACGTGTGCTTTGGCTCCATACACTTCTAAACGGTTCAACCTCGATTCTAGCGCTTGCACACTTCGCTGTAATTTAGCTGATATGTGTGAAAGAGGTTTTACCCCGTAATACCTTAGCAAATATTCGTCTTCTTGCAGCGTCCATCTTCGCATCGCCGTTTTTCGTGTTAGTCCCAAAACTTTTATGCGCGTAGCAATAGAAGAAGGACTTCTGCCTAAGGAATGTGCCATTTCACGGTTATTCATGATATCAATGTTCTCCTGCAAAAAAGCATCTTGTTCAAGCGTCCATTTTTTACGTAAAGCTGTATCCGAAGCACGAAGATTTAATCGAGTAAGTCGTTTATTAACCGATTCCTTGCTTCTATGTAAATGCTTACCCATCTCTTGAAGCGTCATAGCACCATAGTGTTGGATAAGAAATCTATCTTCTTCTTTTGTCCATCGCTTTTGATTTTTACTCACTGTTGTCTCACTCCAATTCACACGAAAAGCTCAAGATGAAAAAGTTGCTAGCAATCTATTTTACGAATGAGCAGTGCCTATTCAGACTGATACTCACTGCGTTTTAGTCTATATATATTTTATCATATTTCTAGAGAAAAACCAAACGTGTGTTCTTGTTTTGTTTTAGTCATCATAAAAGGAATTAGAAAAATAGTTGGCTCCTTTAATAGAAGCGAATTATGGTAAAATTGACTATAATCTCTAAAGGATTTACATAACTGATAGCTCAGCATCATTACGTTGAGAAAGGGGAATTGATATGAATTTTAATTTAAAAGAAGCGTTTGAAATACTTGAGCATACGCCACAAACACTTGAAAAACTTTTGTCTGGTCTATCTGCAGGGTGGCTGCAATGCAATGAAGGAGAAGGAACGTGGAATACCTCCGAAGTCATAGAACATTTAATAGAAGCAGAAAAAAACAATTGGATACCAAGGCTAGAATTTATCCTTCAAAAAGGAAAAGAGGGAGCTTTTCCTCCGTTTGACCGCTATGCCCATTTAAACAAGGAATCTGCTAGTTCTATTGAAGAGAAGCTTCTTGAATTCAAAAAGATAAGAATACAGAATTTACATCAACTAAAGCTGCTAGTTAAGCATGAAAAGCACCTTGAAGTGAGAGGAGAACACCCGGCGTTTGGGGAAGTAAAAGTCAGAGAGTTGCTCTCGACTTGGGTTGCTCATGATTTAACCCATATTGCGCAAATTGTTCGAGTAATGGCAGAACGATATAGAGAAGATGTAGGACCTTGGGAAGAATACTTAGGAATACTAAAGAAATAGCAATGACACACAGTGGCCAGCCTTTATCATTCAAGCTTGAATTAAGAAATGTACACGATTACAATAAAATGAGAATAATGAAGATTCAGGAAGTATTGCAGAGGGAACTATAACAACATATCCGATGTTTATAACATGTAGGGTCCGTTAAGCAATTTACGAATAAAAAGAGGATTGGACTGATTAAAAGTGAAAGTGAACTCAGAGAAATTTGGCGAACTAAACAATCAAGCTGTACATGCTTATACCTTATTAAATGATGAAGGGCTTAAAATCACCTGCCTTGACTATGGATGTGTGATATCAAATATTGAAATGCCGGATTCTGAAGGGAAGATTGAAAGTGTTGTATTGGGATTTGATTCAATAGAAGAATACCAAAAGTATTCTCCTTATTTCGGAGCTGTGGTCGGACGCGTAGCAGGGCGTATAGGTGGAGCATCGTTTGAGCTTAATAATGAAACCTATCGTCTAGAGAAAAATGAAGGAAACAATCATTTGCATGGCGGAAAAGAAGGATTCAGCCATAAGATATGGAATGCCAAAATAATTGAAGCAAGTGACCATGTAGGTGTTGAATTTACATATGTAAGTAAAGACGGAGAAGAAGGGTATCCCGGCAACCTTGAAGTGAAAGTTACGTATACATTAACGAATAAAAATGAGTTTCATATTTCTTATGAAGGAACAACAGATCAAGACACTCTTATCAATTTAACAAATCATACGTATTTCAATTTAAGCGGAAATCTAAAAGAAACGGTCTTGGATCATGTTTTGAAGCTGAAAAGTAACGAATTCTTAGAGCTGAATGATGATCTTTTACCTACTGGAGAAACGCTAAATGTCACAGGTACCCCATTTGATTTTAGAGAAGGACATAGTCTCAAGGAAGGTGTGGAATCCACACATCCGCAAAACATATTAGTGGGTAAAGGGTACGATCATCCATTTCTTTTAGAAGCAGAAGCTAAAAATCAGATGTCATTATTTGATCCTGCAAGCGGCCGCAAAATAGAAGTCAAAACGGATCAGCCTTCAGTTGTTCTCTATACGGGAAATCATCTAGACGAAGAATTTGAAATTAGAGGAGTTCACTCAGAGAAATACCTCGGTGTTTGCCTAGAAACACAAGGTTTACCGGACGCTATTCATCATAAGCATTTTCCTTCTTGTGTATTAAAGCCCGGTGAAAAGTATGAAGCATATACTCACTATACATTTATAACTGATCGCAGCCTGTAACAAAACGGGATGATAAAAAGGATTACAAACGAGCCTCTGCCAATTGTAATCCTTTTTTATTGTTACTTTTTCTTTTGGCTTTTTGCACGATTAGCGTCAAGCTCAGCTGCATATTCTTCTTGAGACTTTCCTTGCTTTTGACTCTCAGACTGAATCTTTTTAAATTTGTTATCGTTTAAATTTGGCATGTTAGCACCTCCTTGCAGACAGGGTTATTTTGTACAAGCATTAAGGATTTATATGCTGAAAAGTTTTAATGAACTTGATTAGAAATTTCGCTTAATGCTGCACCGGCTTCATCAACATATACGTTAACCGTCGCAAGGTCGCCGATTGCACAGATTCCAACCATATTATTATTCTCCACTACAATAATGCGGCGAATTTGATGGTCAGCCATCATACGTGCACACTCGTGAATATCCGTATCCGGAGAACACGTAATTACATCTTTGGTCATACAATCATGGCAATGCACAGTGTTGCAATCTTTTCCATCCGCCACGCAGTTTAATACGATATCACGGTCTGTGATCATTCCCATTACTCGATTTTCTTGACACACCGGCACAGAACCACAATTAATATCACGCATTAATTTTGCAGCTGCTGTTACTGGGTCGTGCGGTGCACAAGCTTTCACATCTTTAGTCATAACTTCACGTACTGTAGTCATTTTTATTTCCTCCTTTTAAACATTCACCTCCGTATTTTCTCCATGCACATGCAGAATATGAGAATCAATAATTTCCTAAAAGCCAAAAAGTACAGGATTAAAATAAAGAAAGGAAAAAATTTTTTAATAAAAGGTGAATAAAAGAACTAACGCAGTGTAATAAGCACATAAAAAAGAGCCTATTACACAAACTAAAGAGGATATGATCTAGCTTACATTTTCGTAACGACAGGAGTTGGGTACATAATGAAAGGAAAATTAACGCTTTTGGCAGTACTTTTATTGCCTTGGCTGTCTATAGTAAAAGTTGATAAATTTGTCTTTAAAAGATACCTACCTGTTTTGACGTTTAGTTCATTGGTTATTGCCTTTATCAGTGAGTTATCTAAAAGCTTTACTTGGTGGAAAGTGAGAAAACCTCTTTTTCCTAAACTTTCAAGCGACATTTCTTTTATCTTTGGACCATTTTTTGTAGCTAATTTTTGGGTATTCAAGCTGACCTATGGAAATTTCAAAAAATATTTGCTGATTAACGTTCTATTTGATTATCTATTTGCTTATCCTTTGACGAGTCTGGCAGAAAAACTAAAGGTATACAAAATGGTCAACATGACGCGTTTTCAACTTTTTATCATCTCGACTGCGACTGCTCTTATTAATTATTTGTATCAGCATTTTATAGAAGATGTATTAAGGCAGAGAAGACAATAGCTGATATTTCGTTAACCGGCTCATCGTCACTTAAATTTCGATACTGTCAGCTTTAAATCATATTAAAGGCCTCCTAAACTTGGTACATAAATAATTAAACGAGATAATAAAAGAAAAGAGAAACATGAGAGAAGATAAACCTCTTTCACGTTTCTCTACTTTGGCATGCACATAGACTTTATCTGTACACCGTCATCGGCAAATATGTTAAAGATTGCCCCGTAGCTGAAGCTGTTAAATGCGACTCTAATTCAAAATCTTCAAATGGTTCGATGTGAGAAAAGGCCTCTAAAAATGCTTCTAATATGATTGTCATTTCAAGTCTAGCAAGAGGGGCGCCTAAACAAAAATGAGGTCCGTTTCCGAATGTTAAGTGCTTTTTATTAGTTGGACGGTGAATATCTACAGAAAAAGGGGTTTTAAACATATTTTCATCCATATTACATGCACTCATCCACGCAATAACCACATCTCCTTTTTTTAGCTTAACGCCTAATAAATCGTTATCTTGTTTAACCGTCCGATCTCGTCTGGAGATGTGAAACCGATATCGAAGCATTTCTTCTACTGCTTTTGGAGCTAATTCTCTATTGTTTCTCAGCTCGCTGTATAACGACTCGTCGTCATATAAAAAAGAATAAAACATATTTGCAATAGCGTGACTTGTGGTTTCAACGCCTGCACCTAAAAGCAGCATGGTAGCGTGTACAATTTCTTCATCTGTGAATGTTTCACCATCAACTTCGGCTTGAATTAAGTCTGAGATAATATCATCAGAAAGGTTGGAGCGCTTTTCAATGACAATCGGGTAGAGGTATTGAAAATATTCAGCTCCTGCACGTTGCTTTTCTTGTTCAATCTTTTCTAATCTTTCTTGGTCATAAGGCTGAAACAGAATATCTACCCATTTTTTGAACTGATATCGGTCTTTTACCGGTACGCCAAATAGATCTGCTATAACTAAACTAGGAAAAGGAGAAGATAAATCGTCAACAATATCAATAGTTAAATTCTTTTGTATCGCTTCTACAAGCTCTGCTGCAATTTGTTTGATTCGCGGTTCCCAGTTCTTTAAACTGCGAGGAGTAAAGGCTGCAGCAAGCAAAGATCGCGCTTTCCGGTGGTCAGGAGGATCTAAGTTTGTAAGATTGGTAATTGGAGATGTGCTTTTTTTCTTACTATTATCTCCAACAAAAATAGTGGTTCTTTGTCCATCGCTTGAAAAAAATTCGTAGTTGCTCAAGACTTGTTTAACATGGTCGTATTGGAATACATTCCAGGTGTTTGTTTCTTCATGAAAATAAACAGGGTGGTTGTTCAGCATTTCTTTATACCATTGGATAGGGAAAAACTCTTCTGCACGTGATTGGAATTTTGGAATTTCTGTAACGGGAATGACTTCTTTGTTCATATGATCTTATTCCTCCTTCAGAATAGGTATAAATTTGGAATCTACTAGCTACATAGCGCTTAGTAGTTGTCACTTGCTAGATCAATAATTACTTTGTTGAATTACCTATACTATTAGTACACTTTTATACTTAGTGTATAAAAGTGTACTAATAGTATATAATTATTTTTATTTATTTATCAAGGAAAAAGGATAAAGTTCACGTAAGAAAAGGCAGATAAGTTATACTAAATAAAAAGTAAATTGTAAACAGAGGAGTAGCAGCAATGAATCAAAAACAGCTCGATATTTTAGGGCATACGCACCAGCTTTTTATGGAAAAAGGATACGTAGACACTTCGGTACAAGATATATTAGAAAGAAGCGGTATTTCAAAAGGAACATTTTATAAATATTTTTCATCTAAAAGCGAACTGCTTCTCTCATTACTTTCGTCTTTGCAAGAATCACTTATTCTACAAAGAGAAAAAGTAGCCATTAAATATAAAGGAGATAATCAGAAGCTATTTGAAGAGCAGATAATTTTTATGCTGAGCTTTGCAGAGCAAAACAAAATTCCTGAAATGATTGAAAGTACACTCGTTTTAAATGAGGTCAAAACATTTCAATATATAGAGGAGTTAAAAGCAGCAACATTCAACTGGATATATGAACGCTTTCAGGAGATTTTCCCCTCTAAGACTTCTCCTTATTTATTTGATGGAGCTGTGCTGCTAGAAGGAATGCTTAACAATATATTTAAAATGAATAAAGCACTAAACTATCCATTGCCTATTGAACAAATTGTCCGTTATTGTATGAAGCGTATAGAGGAAATCGTAATCGAAGTAGCAGAACAAAAAGAACAGTTATTTAATCCTTCCGTTTACTCTGCGGTATTTAATGAGAAAACAGAAAGTCATTTTTCGACTGAGCTTACGCGCGTAACCGCGAAGTTAAAACGGGTGATTGAAAATAAACTAATAAATGAAGAGGAACAAAAGAAGGGTCTGGAATTTGTGACGTTTATATCTGATGAATTACTGCAAAATGATACGGAGCCTCGCACATTTATTATTCAGAGCTCTCTTTTATCGCTAGAGAAAATCAATACTCTCGCACAGACCAAAGAGTTAGAGGAATATAAGGAAGTCATAACTACTCTGACAAGACATGCTTCATAATTTGAAAAGCAGGTAAACTAACCTAAAAGGCAAGACTCTCCGTAATTTAGAAAAAAGCAGGTTGCCAATAACATATAAACAGCCAGTTGCCGTTATGATAGGTGACTGGCTGCATGGGATGAAAAAGGTGGTGGAGACAGACATAACACTCTTATTAGAAGAGGGTAATTCTTTCCCTTTTATAGAAAATCAATTAATCGAAAATAGCTGCTTCATTCTTAAGATCAAACGTGATATAGTTTGCTAACCTTTGCGTTCACTTAACTAACTTATAGGGGTAACACTTAACTAACTTATAGGGGTAACACTTAAAAAAGAATCAATAACGATAGAAACCGCTCCTAACGCAGGTGCATTTTTTCCTAACGAAGAAGGCAATAATTCACATTTATTGTCTAAATGAGAATGGACTCTAGAAGAAACTTCGTTTTTAATCGTATTTAAAACAATGGGATGAGATTCAATTATATGATTTCTCAAGATAACAGCTTCTACATCAAATGTATTAAGAATATTAGTTAATCCAATTCCGATATAAAAGCCAAAGTTTTGAAGTGCATTTAACATTTCTACATCATTTTTATTTGCGCGTTCCACAATCTCTTTTCGAGAAATATTCTTTTCTTCTTTAGAGAGCGAAGCCAGTAACGCTTTTTCAGAAGCATATAATTCCCAACAGCCTCGATTTCCACAGCTACATTTGGGGCCATTAAAATCTATCGTCATATGACCCATTTCCCCAGAAAAACCCTGAACACCTTTATACAATTCGTTGTTAATAACAAGTCCAGTTCCAATTCCGACATTAATACTGATGTAAACGATGTTTTCATAGTTTTTTGTCATACCAAATACTTTTTCACCGTATGCTCCTGCATTAGCTTCATTTTCAACAAAAACCGGAACATTAAACTCACTTTCAATTAAAAACTGCAAATCTTTGATATTCCAATTTAAGTTAGGCATAAAAATAATTTGCTGATGACGATCTACAAGACCTGGAACACAAATTCCTATTCCCACTAGACCATAAGGGGACTCAGGCATATGGGTTACAAAACCATGAATAAGTGCAAATAAAATCTCTTTTACTTCACTAGCGGAAGAACTAGACAAGTCAGAAGTCTTCTCAAGAATAATATTTCCTTCTAAGTCGGTTAGAATTCCGTTAAGATAGTCGACTCCTATATCGATACCGATCGAGTAGCCTGCATTCTTATTAAAAACAAGCATTACAGGTCTTCTGCCGCCTCTAGATTGCCCTGCCCCAATTTCAAAAATAAAATCTTTTTCAAGCAGTGTATTTACTTGAGAGGAGACAGTAGACTTGTTTAATCCTGTAATCTCAGAGAGAGTTGCCCTGGAGATAGGGGAGTTCTTTAAAATTTCATCTAATATTAATTTTTGATTCATTTTTTTTACTAAAGCTTGATCTGCAATTTGAATAATAACCACTCCTTTGTTTATCTATCGAACTAAGTTGGCGTTTTATGAAGCTTTAATTAGATATTTAAAAGTATCTTACCTAATATTATAACTAAATTTTCTAAAAAAAACATTGAAATAAACATTTATTTTGTATATGATGAAATAAAGTTAGTTTATTGGATAAACAAACTAACCGAATTAAGATAGTTATTGGATAAACTTGTTCACTTAAATCAAAGGGGGAAATGACAAATGGTCCAAACTAGTACTAATAAAATTAATTATTTTGAAAGCGCAAACAAAGTTTTATACGAAGGTAAAGATTCTAAAAATCCTTTAGCTTTTAAATACTATAACCCTGACGAAGTAGTAGGCGGTAAAACGATGAAAGATCAGCTGCGTTTTTCTGTTGCTTACTGGCACACGTTTACAGCAGATGGGACGGATCCTTTTGGTGCAGCTACTATGCAAAGATCTTGGGATAGATATGATGGAATGGATTTAGCAAAAGCGAGAGTTGAGGCAGCTTTTCAACTTTTTGAAACATTAAATGTTCCATTCTTCGCATTTCATGATCGAGACGTTGCTCCTGAGGGCAGTACGTTGCAAGAAACAAATAAAAATCTTGATGTTATCGTCACTATGATCAAAGAATACATGCAAACAAGTAACGTAAAGTTATTATGGAACACAGCGAATATGTTTACAAATCCCCGGTTCGTTCATGGTGCAGCTACTTCTTGTAATGCAGATGTATTTGCTTATGCGGCGGCTCAAGTAAAAAAGGGGCTTGAAACAGCAAAAGAACTAGGTGCAGAAAATTATGTATTCTGGGGCGGCCGTGAGGGATATGAAACACTGCTTAACACAAATTTACAGTTAGAGTTAGATAACTTAGCCAGATTTATGTATATGGCTGTAGATTACGCAACCGAAATTGGATATACGGGACAGTTTTTAATTGAACCTAAACCTAAAGAGCCTACGACACATCAGTATGATACCGATGCAGCAACAACTATTTCATTTTTAAGACAATACGGATTAGATAAATACTTCAAACTTAATCTAGAAGCTAACCATGCAACGTTAGCTGGGCATACATTTGAACACGAATTACGAGTAGCTAGAGTACAAGGCTTATTAGGATCAGTGGATGCAAACCAAGGTGACCCTCTTTTAGGCTGGGATACAGATGAATTCCCAACGGATTTATATTCTACAACGCTAGCAATGTATGAAATCCTGCAAAATGGAGGGCTGGGCAGCGGAGGATTAAACTTTGATGCCAAAGTACGCAGAGGTTCTTTTGAACAAGACGATTTACTTTATGCTCATGTAGCAGGAATGGATGCGTTTGCTCGAGGATTGAAAGTAGCGCATAAATTAGTAGAAGATCGTGTTTTCGAAAATGTTATCAACGAGCGCTACAGCAGTTTTAAAGAGGGAATTGGGCTTGAGATTGTGGAAGGAAAAGCTAACTTCCATACACTGGAGCAGTACGCGTTTAAAAATCCGAATATTGTGAATAAATCAGGAAGACAAGAACGATTAAAGGCTATTTTAAATCAATATATTTTGGAAGTTTAAAGGACAAACGAGAGTAGAAACAATTTCTACTCTCGTTTATAAACACGGAGGTATCAAGATGAAATATGTAATTGGAATTGATCTAGGAACAAGCGCCGTAAAAACGGTTTTAGTTGATACAAAAGGCGAGATTTGCGCTGTGGTTTCTAAAAATTATCCTCTCCTTCATGAAAAAACAGGGTATAGCGAACAGAATCCAGAAGAATGGGTTCAGCAGACGGCTAGTGCTTTAAATGAATTAATTGCTAACGCTAATATAAAACCCGAAGATATAGAAGGAATTAGTTATTCTGGACAGATGCATGGCCTTGTGCTGTTGGATGAAAACTATAACCTATTACGTAATGCCATTTTGTGGAATGACACAAGAACAACAGAACAATGTCATCATCTCTATAAAGTGATTGGAGAAAAACGTCTTTTAGAAATAACAAAAAACCAGGCTTTAGAAGGATTTACTCTTCCTAAGTTATTGTGGGTAAAAGAGTATGAACCGGAGATATTTGAAAAAACAGCTGTATTTATGTTGCCCAAAGACTATTTGCGTTTTAAGATGACTGGCTTTATTCATAGTGAATATTCAGATGCTGCCGGTACATTATTATTAAATATCAGCAAGAAAAAATGGGATGGTGAGCTTTGCCAATTAGTAGGAGTCAATATTAACCTTTGTCCGCCACTAGTCGAATCTAGTGAATGCATAGGCAATATTAGTGAATCGTTCTCTCAAAAAACGGGATTAGCTACTTCAACAAAAGTATTTGCAGGTGGAGCTGATAATGCTTGCGGAGCAATTGGCGCCGGCATTTTATCGCCAGGAGAAACACTGTGTAGCATTGGGACATCGGGTGTTGTTCTTTCTTATGAGGAACGAAACGATAGAGACTTTAATGGAAGAGTCCATTATTTTAATCATGGAAAAGAAAATGCCTTTTATACGATGGGCGTTACGCTATCTGCGGGTCACAGTTTAAGCTGGTTTAAGGAGAATTTCGCAGAAAAAGACACGTTTGAAGAATTGTTGGCTGACCTAAAAAATGTACCGATCGGCTCAAACGGCCTTTTATTTACCCCTTACTTAGTTGGGGAGCGTACACCGCATGCAGATGCTACGATTCGCGGAAGTTTTATAGGAATGGACGCCTCTCATAAAAAGAGAGACTTTACGCGAGCAGTTATTGAAGGTATTACGTTTTCATTAAGTGAATCAATTGAAATCTTTCGAGAAAGCGGAAAGGAAATTACATCTATTGTATCAATTGGCGGAGGAGCAAAAAATGATCATTGGCTTCAAATTCAAGCAGATGTTTTTAATGCAAAAATCGTAAAGTTGTCTACTGAACAAGGCCCAGCATTAGGAGCAGCCATGCTAGCAGCTTATGGCTGTGGCTGGTATAACTCATTGGAAGAGTGTGCAAACGTATTTATTACCTCTTCGAAAACATATTATCCTAACGCAGAACATGTACAAGTCTATAAACAGCTTTATGAATTATATAAAGAAGTCTACCTTCAAACAAACGACTTAAGTAAAAAGCTAGGCGAATTTAAAAGGAAGTAATAGATTGCAAAATATGCAACCTTACTTTAAAAAGGAGCTTCATATGAAAGTAGCTTGTATCAATTGATTATGGTTGTATATCGATATATCTGACACAAAAGGAAGTATAGAAAATGCTGTAGTAAGATTTGATTCAATAGAAAAATACGTACATTAGAGGGGAGGATAAGAGCAGTTAATCGAATGGACGAAGAAAATTTCTTTTGTGTTCCAAGAATTTGAAAGCGCATTCAAATAAGTGCGAACTCAGTTAGAAATAGAACTTCTACTGTTACTCTTAACTGCTTTTAACAACGCATGAAACAAAATCGAAACTCATTATATATTTTTTCTATTACCTTAGTTGCCGCTATCGGGGGGTTACTGTTTGGATATGATACAGCTGTAATATCTGGAGCTGAAGAATCTTTAAAGGTGTATCTTATTGACAGCTTAGGGTTAGGATCTTTAGCACACGGTGTTACTGTATCAAGTGCTTTAATAGGATGTATTATTGGAGGATTGGTATCTGGTTATTTTGCGACGAAACTAGGACGCAAACAATCACTTATACTAGCAGCTATTCTTTTTATAGTCTCAGCGTTAGGCGCTTCTTATCCTGAGTTTTTATTTTTTACAAAAGGTGAACCGACACTCTCTTTGTTACTAGCTTTTAACTTCTACCGCATTATAGGTGGGATTGGCGTTGGCTTAGCATCAGCCATTTGTCCCATCTATATAGGAGAAATTGCACCGGCAGATATTCGCGGCAGATTGGTATCGTTCAATCAATTTATGATTATTTTTGGAATGTTAGTCGTTTACTTCGTGAATTGGGGTATTGCAAATGGGGAAACCTTAGAATGGATTAATGATGTAGGATGGAGATACATGTTTGCTTCAGGAGCTATTCCAGCTTTACTCTTTGCAGCACTCTTGTTTTTAGTTCCTGAAACGCCTCGCTACTTAGCTATACAGAATCAAGATCAAAAAGCTTTAGCTATACTAACTAAAATTAATGGGCCTTCAGAAGCGAAATCGATTTTAGATGATATTAAACAGACAATCACTACCAATGTTTCGTCTGAAAAATTATTGGCATATGGAAAATTAGTTATCGTTGTAGGGATACTGCTTTCTGTATTTCAACAGTTTGTAGGAATAAATGTAGCTCTATATTATGCTCCACGTATTTTTGAAAGCATGGGAGCAGCTAAAGATTCTTCTATGCTGCAAACGATTATTATGGGATTAGTAAACGTTATTTTTACAGTAATTGCAATTTTGACGGTTGATCGTTTGGGAAGAAAACCTTTATTAATAACAGGGTCTATCGGAATGGCCATTGGAATGTTCGGTGTCGCAAGCATGGCTTTTTCAAACATCATTGGTATAGGGACGCTTGTATTTATCATTATTTATACAGCTTCCTTTATGATGTCATGGGGACCAATTTGTTGGGTGCTCATTTCAGAGATTTTCCCTAATAAAATTAGAGGTCGTGCTGTAGCTATTGCCGTAGCTGCTCAGTGGGCGGCTAACTATTTTATTTCCTCTACATATCCCGTGATGATGGAATATAGCGGAGGATTAACATATGGTTTTTACGGTTTAATGAGTGTACTTTCTGCTTTATTTGTCTGGAAATTTATTCCTGAAACAAAGGGTAGAACTCTTGAACAAATGGAAAATATGTGGAGAAAAAAACAAGGGGCTTCAAAGAGTAAGAAGGCCATATAACCATTGAGCTTTTAATTAGAGGAAAGATGAATATAAAACTTTCAAAAACACCTAAACTATCCTTAGGTGTTTTTAATATGTAATCTTTATGAAGAAAGTGGATAGCTTTTTTAAAAGATATTGCTATAGTGATAAGTCTCTTTGAAAATAGAAATATAGTTTTCTTTATGAGGAGTGTTTCATCGTAAATATAAATAACGGTGCAATGAATTTACAAAAAATCTGGGGGCATCCGCTATATACGGAATATCCTAAAGAATTAAAGTATGATCATGCTTCATGGGTTCCCGCGTATCAAAATCAGAAAATGATTGATTGGATGTTTCAGTAGGTCAAACAAGCAAATCAGTAAGTGTTAAAGCTCAATACTTCATCTAGTACTTATAAAAAACTCTTTCAGTTAATAAAAACTGGAAGAGTTTTTTCTTTTATTAGGCTAGTCACAAGGCACCTTTTATCCCCTACATTTACCCAAATATGTGACGAAATTATGGTAAAGGTATTTAAAATAGATAAAAACCGATTTAAGTGTGATAAATATCACACCCTTTAACAACACAACATGATAATTTTTTAGGAGTAAGCAATATGTCATGACAAACTTCAATATGTTAGGAGGTTTTTAGCCTTTTGATCTGTTGAGATGCATCTCTAATATGAACGTTTATATACCATTATTATGTACAGAGATTTAGAGGAAGGGAGCCTGAGCTTAGGTGAGAAAGCAAAAATCAATGCATATTAGCAAGTTAATGATTCTCTCCGTATTCATCACAATTTTTTTAGCAGGCTGTGATAGTCGTTATTTGATTTTAAATCCGCAGGGGGCGGTGGCCCAAAAAGAATACCAGTTAATTATTTTTTCCATAATTTTATGCGCAATTGTTGTTATTCCTGTGTTAGGCCTGCTTGTATATATCGTTTTACGCTACCGTGATAAGCCTGGAAACAAGGCTCCGTATCGACCAGACTGGGACGATAGTAAGCGTCTGGAATTTATTTGGTGGGTCATCCCTATTATTATTATTGGCATTTTAGGTTTTGCTACGGCCAGAACAACGTATGACTTAGTGGATCCGCCGGAAAAAGATGTAAAGCCACTAACGATTGAAGTAACGTCTCTTGATTGGAAATGGTTATTTCAATATCCGGATCAAGATATTGCGACAGTCAACTATGTTGAAATTCCAAAAGATGTGCCCGTTCAATTCGTGCTAACGTCAGATGCACCTATGAATTCTTTTTGGGTACCGGAGCTGGGAGGACAATTATATACCATGCCGGGAATGGCAATGGGACTGTGGCTGCAAGCTGATCACAAGGGAGAATATTTTGGTTCAGGCGCTAATTTTACGGGTAAAGGATTTGCTCATATGAATTTTAAAGTTAAATCTACATCGACAAAAGAATTTAATCAGTGGGTAAAACAAGTGAAAGAAACCGCACCAGCTTTAACAAAAGCTGATTATAACAGTCTTGCCAAACAAGGTCTTTCCTTGGAAAAATCGTATTCTACTATTCCTAAAGGTTTATTCCAAGAAATTGTCATTAAAAACGGCGGTCAATATTATAGTCAGCATCACCATATGAAAAACGAAGACATGAAGACCATGAATGTGGCTTCTGATGAACAAACACATACACAGCACGAGCACCAGGAAGGAGGAAAATAAGTTGTTAGACAAATTAAAAGATTTTTCATCTCGTTTTTTTGT
The DNA here is from genome assembly GCF_042787905.1 of Priestia sp. YIM B13551. Lineage (NCBI taxonomy): Bacteria > Bacillati > Bacillota > Bacilli > Caryophanales > Bacillaceae > Priestia > Priestia sp. YIM B13551. The sequence goes on along the minus strand of NZ_JBHZOX010000001.1, from coordinate 988,900 downwards.
GACAGGGGAGCCGATGATTTATGGAGCAGATGTCGCCATTTTGTTAACACTAGCCGGTATTATTTTTGTTCTTACGTATCTTAAAAAATGGAAGTGGCTATGGCGTGAATGGCTCACAACGATGGATCATAAAAAAATTGGAATTATGTATATGCTTTCTTCATTATTAATGCTGTTTCGAGGCGGAATAGATGCACTATTAATGCGTATTCAACTAGCATTCCCTCAGTGGCATTTTCTAGATTCTAATCATTACAACGAAATTTTCACTACGCACGGAACCATTATGATTCTATTTATGGCAATGCCGCTTATGTTTGCGTTCTTTAACATTGTTGTACCGCTTCAAATTGGAGCAAGAGATGTCGCCTATCCTTTTTTAAACGCGGTAAGCTTTTGGCTATTTTTCTTTGGCGCCATGCTTTTCAATTTGTCGTTCGTAATCGGCGGCTCGCCAGATGCAGGATGGTTGAGTTATCCGCCGCTTTCTGGCATGCAGTTCAGTCCTGGACCAGGTCAAGATTTTTATATTTGGGGTATTCAAATATCAGGTATTGGCAGCTTGGCTTCCGGAATTAATTTTATTATGACTATTTTAAAAATGCGTGCGCCGGGCATGAAACTTATGCATATGCCGTTATTCACGTGGTCCGTTCTAGCAAGCTGTATTATTATCATTTTTGCGTTTCCTGTATTAACCGTAACGCTTGCTTTATTGTTTATTGACCGCTTCTTTGACGGACACTTATTTACTATGACCGGCGGAGGAAATCCGATGATGTACATTAACTTAATTTGGATGTGGGGACATCCTGAAGTGTATATTGTTGTACTTCCTGCATTCGGTATTTTTTCTGAAATCGTTGCCACGTTTTCTCAAAAGAAGATATTTGGCTATAAGTCTATGGTTTTTTCAATGATGATTATTAGCATTCTATCGTATTTCACATGGGTGCATCATTTCTTTACGATGGGTGCAGGTGCTAATGTGAATGTGTTTTTTGCTATTACGACGATGGCTATCGGAATTCCAACGGGTGTTAAAGTGTTCAACTGGTTATTTACGATGTTCCGCGGCCGTATTCAAATGACGCAGCCAATGCTATGGACAATTGCTTTTATCCCGTGCTTTGTTGTGGGAGGAGCAACGGGTGTTATGCTTTCAGCAGCTCCCGCAGACTATCAGTATCATAATAGCTACTTTTTAGTTGCACACTTTCACCAAGTGTTAATTGGAGGCGTTGTATTCGGCTTTTTTGCAGGTTTGTACTATTGGTGGCCAAAAATGTTTGGCTTTAATCTAAATGACCGTCTTGGTAAATGGGCGTTTTGGACGTGGAATATTGGTTTTTATGTATGCTTCATGCCTCAATACGCATTAGGGTTTATGGGAATGACGCGCCGTATTTATACGTACGACTTTGACATGGGATGGGGACCGCTGAACGTTATCTCTACAGTCGGAGCTTTCTTTATGGGCATAGGGTTTATCTTTCAAGCATGGCAGATTCTTCATGGCATTAAGTACGGAGAACGAGATGTAACAGGGGATCCTTGGAATGGACGTACATTAGAATGGTCCATTCCTTCACCGCCGCCGCACTACAATTTTGCAGTGATTCCAACAGTAACGGGGCAAGATGCGTGGTGGGCAATAAAAGAAGAAAGAAAAAAGAAAAAAGCGAAGGAAACAGCTGCTTTTTCTGCGATTCATATGCCTAAGAATTCAGGTATTCCATTTATCATGGCGGTTTTCTGGTTCATTGCTGGTTTTGGCTTAACGTTCCACTGGGTGTGGATGGCGATATTAGGTTTGACAGGAGTCGGAGCTTGTTTACTAGCTCGTTCTTTTCAATACAACTCGGACTATTATATTCCGGTGGACGAAATTCGGCATACAGAAGATTCAGTAGGGAGGGTTGGCTGACATGGCTTATGCGACAGCGCACCACGAAGAACATCATGACGAACATGATGAAGGAATCACAGTTATGGGTTTTTGGCTTTTCCTCGTAACGGACTGCATCTTATTTGGAGCATTATTTGCGACCTATGCCGTTCTTGTTAATCATACTGCGAGTGGCCTTACAGGAAAGGAATTTTTTGAAGTTCCAGGATTTGTTTCTGAAACGTTTATCTTATTAACGAGCAGCTTTACGAGCGGATTAGCTGTGCTGAGCATGCACAAGGGAAAAATAAAGCCTTTAATTGGCTGGCTAATCGTAACTCTGCTTTTAGGTATGTGCTTTGTTGGCCTTGAAATTCATGAATTTCAAACAATGGTTCATGAAGGAGCAACCATTTCCACCAGCGCATTTTTTACAGCTTTCTATACGCTAGTTAGTACGCACGGGCTGCACGTTTCTGTCGGCATCATTTGGATGATTTCAATTACAATCCAATTAAAACGATACGGAATTACCTCTGTAACAAAGCGAAAAGTGACGATTATCAGCTTATACTGGCATTTTCTTGATGCTGTCTGGATCTTCCTTTACACGGTTGTGTATTTAATGGGGGTGATGTAGATGGAGAACCATGGGTCGTTAAAAGCTTATACAATAGGATTTATTTTCTCGATTATTTTAACCGTTATTCCTCTGATGCTCGTATTAAACCATGTATTTGCTAAAAATATATTACTAGCTAGTATTCTAGGAATGGCCGTGCTTCAATTTTTCATTCAACTGTTTTTCTTCATGCATATTAAAGACGGAGAGAAGCCCCGTTATAATGTGATGGCTTTAATACTTGGAATCGTTTTTGTTATTACGATTGTAGCAGGGTCGATTTGGATAATGACTTTTAACTCTCAAGTTCAATAAAAATGGAGCCGTGCACTACACACGGCTCCATTTTTATTAATTTCTCTACCTTGTGATAAAAATCACATACTTTCGTTTGCGTAAGAAGTAAAATAAAAGTGTAGCAAGGAAAGTTCTTTATAAACGAAAGACAAAGGAGAGATTATGATGAATATGGCTTATCGTAACATCCTCGTAGCAGTAGACGGTTCTGTAGAAGCAGAGTGGGCATTCAAAAAAGCAGTTAACAGTGCGAAAAAAAATAACGCTCATTTGATAGTTTGTCACGTTATCGACATACAGGCGTTAAGTCCATCACCTTATGCATTCTATACGGATACACGCTTTCAAGATGCAGAGAAATTTGCTGAAGAACTTTTGACCAACTATAGCAACCTAGCCATCAAAGCTGGAGTAACGAAAGTCGAGACATTAATTGAACACGGCTCCCCTAAAACAAAAATATCTAAAAAAATTGCTCCCGATAAGCACGTTGATTTAATTGTATGCGGTGCGACGGGGTTAAACGCCGTAGAGCGCATTTTAATCGGAAGCGTATCTCAACATATTTTACGCTATGCCAAATGTGATGTGTTAATCGTTCGCACTCCTAAAGAAGCTGAAGAAGAATCAAAGCCTTTACAAGTGGAACTAACAGAGTAGCAGGACAGAAGAGAAAGAAAGCTTATTGTTCACAGCAAAATACAAAGCTCTCACCATTTATTTAAAGAGGGGGGATAAATGTATTTTAGTTGAAAGAAGATCCGAACGAGGAATCGAATTCTTAATAGAGAATTCGACTCGTTGGGATTTTTTTATTGTGATGGTGAACGTAGGTTTCATGTATGCAGCTGTTTTTAGCTGTTGATTGAAGGGGAAGGGTAATGAAAGAAAAGTGAGGATAATAGAGCACATCAAACATGTTTACTAAAGAAGAGGACGGGAAGAACAAGTATATAGAAAACTTTTCCTTAGTTGGTTAAGGTTGATTTATAAAGGAGTGACGAATATGTCAAAACTAAATAATCCATTAACTCAATATTTCCATGAAGACTATCCAAAACAGTATCAAGAACCGCCCGGTGTACAGAAAGAAATGAACGTCATCCCGGACTGCGGGGAAAACAGTTACATAGGTGCAGGTAAATTAAAAGGCAGAAAAGCTCTTGTGACGGGTGGAGATTCAGGTATTGGTCGGGCAGCAGCGATCGCTTACGCAAGAGAAGGTGCAGACGTTGCGCTTAATTACTTGCCACAAGAGCAAGCAGATGCAGAAGAAGTACAAAAGCTTATTGAAGCAGAAGGAAGAAAAGCCGTTCTCATACCTGGTGATGTAGGCGAAGAATCTTTTTGCAAAGAGCTAGTAGAAAAAGCTTATAAAGAATTAGATGGTTTAGATGTTCTAGCGCTCGTAGCTGGCAAACAGCAGGCAGTAGAAGATATTGCTGATTTAGAAACGGACCAACTGCGCAAAACCTTTGAAGTAAATGTATTCTCTTTATATTGGACCGTAAAAGCAGCGCTGCCTTATTTACCGGCAGGTGCTTCTATTATTACAACAAGTTCTGTACAAGGCTATAGCCCAAGTCCTAATTTATTAGACTATGCAGCTACAAAGTTTGCCATTAACGGATTCACTCGCGGACTAGCCAAGCAATTAGCTCCAAAAGGTATTCGCGTCAACTCCGTTGCTCCAGGACCTATCTGGACGCCGCTACAAATTTCTGGAGGGCAGCCAAGCGACGCTATTCCAGGCTTTGGACAAGATACACCTTTGCAGCGTGCTGGTCAGCCGGTAGAGTTAGCAAATGTATACGTATTTTTAGCTTCAACGGATGCAAGCTACGTAACAGCTCAAGTTTACGGGATTACAGGCGGGATAGAACTAGCTTAACTCAAAAAAAAACACGTGCAGTTATGAACTGCACGTGTTTTTTTGGTTTTATCGTCTTTTACCTTTTAAAGTCTGTACACAAATGTAGCTAAGCGTAGCGAATAACGCTGTAATAAATGCCGAGTGAGACAGTGTAGCAAAGACATTTAAACGAGATATGACAACAAAGATACCGCTGAATATTTGAGCAATGGTTAAAGCAACCGCAATGATGGACGCGTAATAAATATCACGGCGGGTTTCTTTATACTGTTTGATGGCAGATACCATAATCCAAATGATAAGAACAAACAGCACAAGAGCAGCAAATCGGTGGGCAAAATGAATACCTGTTGTTCCTGAAAGTTTTGGAATAAGCGTATTGCCATAACAAGCAGGAAAGCTTGTACATGCTAAGCTTGCACCTTTGTGACGCACATATGCCCCTAAATAAATATCGCAGTAAGTAAACAGAAGCGTAAACCATGCGAGCCATTTAAATTTGCCTGTAACCGCTCCTTTAATAAAATGATCCGAACGGTCCTTTTGAATAACAAACATTGAAAGTAAAAATACGCCGGTAAACGCAATAAGCGAAAGACCGAAATGAAGCGCTAGCGCTTCAGCTGACTGAGGCCAAATAACTGCAGAAGCCCCGAGTAATGACTCAATAACGATAAATGCAATACTCATAATCGCTAAAATTTTCACTTCACGGTTTCTGCGGTAACGAATCCAAGCCCAAATAGAAAATGCTAAAACGAGAAGACCTGCAAATGCGGTAATCAAACGATGCGTATATTCAATCATTGTTGCTACCGCGTATTCGGGTATTAACTGCCCGTTACACAGCGGCCACTCGTTTCCACATCCTAATCCAGATCCTGTGGTTGTGACCAGACTGCCGGCAATCATTAAAATAAACATAACAATCGTTGTAAATATAGCTGTTATTTTAAATAAATTTCTCATACGTTGACTCCCTTTGCTGAGTTACTAATTATGACTATAGATTTGATGAATACGATAGTCAAGTAGTAGAGCGTAATTAACAAATAACTGTCACAAACTCGCACATGTTTAACTTAAAATTTATGTCAGAAAAGCTTTCTTCCTTAAACTTTGTAATGGTTTTTTCCTTTTAAACGATGTAAATATGCTTCCATACATAAGATATAAAAAATTATATTAGTGATTTTATACAATTTGCAAAAAAAACTTTAGAGAGAATGGAGATACAATCATATTCCAAAAGTGATAATATAAATATAAATTAAATGATGTTATAAAACCTATCATTTTATGTTAGGTATAAAATAAACTTTTATCACGGAGAAACTTTATTGAAAGGAGAGATAACAATGAGCTTAGAAGCTTTAAATAAAAGAGTAGAAACCGATCTTTCTTACCTTTCCTTCAGGAAACCAACAGAGGTACAGCCGATTATCCCTAAGAGCGGACACGTATACGATGCAATCATTATTGGAGGAGGTCAAAGCGGTTTAGGAACGGCCTTTGGCTTGCTGCGAGAACGCGTGTCGAATATTCTTGTTATTGATGAAAACCGTTCGGGTTTAGAAGGTCCGTGGGAAACGTACGCGCGAATGATTACGCTAAGAACGCCCAAAAACTTAACGTCTATCGATTTAGGTATGCCTTCACTTACGTTTCAAGCGTGGTGGGAAGCACAATTCGGCTCAGAAGGCTGGGAAGCTCTTGACAAAATCCCAAGAGGAGACTGGATGAATTATTTGCGCTGGTACCGGAACATTCTTAACCTTCCTGTGGCAAATGAAATAAAATTAACGTTAATTGAGCCTGCAGAAACAGGTATCCATCGCTTGCATATTGAAGGGAATGGAGCCGTGTGTCCTACACTGATGGCACGTAAAGTTATACTAGCTACAGGAATTCAAGGAGGAGGAGAATGGCATGTTCCATCTATGATTTCTGAAAAATTGCCGTCTCATCTTTACTCTCACACTTCACAAACCATTGATTTTACTACGTTGAAGAACAAAAAAGTAGCTGTTTTAGGAGGAGGAGCTTCCGCGTTTGATAACGCCAACTATGCGCTTTCTGAAGGGGTTGCTGAAGCTCATGTATTTGTTCGACGAAAAGAACTTCCCCGTATTAATCCAATCAGACAAATGGAAGCTTCAGGAATGATTGAACGTTTCCATGCTCTATCAGATGCTGAAAAATATGAAGTGATGGCTCATTTTTTCGAATACAATCAGCCGCCTACGAATGATACATTTGGACGCGCTTCCTCATGGCCAGGTTTTCATTTGCACGTACATGCCCCATGGCTCGACGTCGAGGAAAAACACGACAAAGCAGTTGTAACCACTCCTCAGGGAACGTTTACGTTTGACTATTTAATTATTAGCACCGGACTTCTAACAGATCCGGCTCTGCGTCCAGAATTGCAACTTGTTGAAAAACACATCGCCCGCTGGAACGATCATTACAAAGCACCGCATGAAATTGCCAACCCAGTATTGGATGCCCATCCTTACCTTAGTAACGGCTTTGCTTTTTTAAGTCGTAATAGGGAAGGTCAAAAAATGGTATATGGCCTTTTTGCTTTTAATTATTCCGCTTTAATTAGCTGTGGAATTTCTGCATCCGCTCTTTCAGGGCTAAAATATGCGATACCAAAGCTCGTCTCAGAAGTCGCCAATCAGCTTTTTATTGATAATCGCCATGAGAATTTAACCAATTTCTTTGACTATGATGAGCCTGAATTTGTCGGCAGCTGGTCAAAGGACAATAATCAAGCGAAAACAATATAGCAAAAACATATTTTTAACAATGAAAAAGGTGAAGCATATGGAGCCGATCTCTAAAAAGAAGATAGCTACTTTGTATACTCAAATTAGCCAAGAAATTTTTAATGTAGGCGTGAATACTCAAAAAATAGATATTATTGATAATAAAATCCTTATACTAGCTCAATCAAAAAGAATGCCGGCACTAGAAGCACTTAGTGAAGAATATAGAGAATTAGTGATGTCTCTTGATGCCGCTTTGTCGACTAAATATAAAAAAATGCTAAAGCAAAAAGTGGAGCTTTTATTTGATATCCAGGTCACTTCTTTATTTAGAGACTATGATCCTGTTACAGAGAATTCTTGTACGGTTATTTGCTTTAAATAACTTCTCTATATAAATTGCAAAACGTTCGATGAAATCGTTTGTTGTGCAAAACACGTAAAAGACGGATGCTTATCTTCTGTTTACAGAAGCAAAGAGCCGTGAAGATAGAAGGATTCCCTTCTGTTTTCACGGCTCTTTTTATAGATATTTTCATAAAAAAGAGAGGGGAAATGGTTAAAAACACACTGTTTTATAGAGGAGTTGTAAAAGCGAGTTAAAAGAAGCTGAATCGAAAATTAAAGGAGTGAAAAGCAAGTGGCGATAAATGAAAAAGTTGAAACTCAGCATATGGAACTAATAAAAAAATCAGCACCTAACCCTTCATGGTTGGATAAGCTGTTTCATTTAACCGAACGCAAAACAGATGTAAAAACAGAAATTCTTGCTGGAATTACTACTTTTGTGACGATGAGCTATATTATCTTTGTTAATCCGACGATTTTAGCAGATGCAGGCATTCCAAAAGAAGCGGCAATTGCGGCGACGATTTTTGCCACTGTCTTTGCAACTCTTTTGTTTGCATTATGGGCGAACATGCCTATTGCAGTAGCACCAGGAATGGGGCTAAACGCTTTTTTTACGTATACAGTGGTATTGGGTGAAGGGTTAACGTGGCAAACAGGTTTAGGAGCCGTATTTATTTCAGGGGTTGTATTTTTTATTTTAACCATAACAGGCTTACGCAAGAAGATTATTGAAGGGATACCCGCTGTTTTAAAAAGTGCTATTTCTGTTGGAATCGGTCTATTTATTGCTTTTATCGGTTTTAAGCAAGCAGGAATTATTGTAAGCAACAAAGAAAATTTAGTAGCCCTTGGTCAGCTTACAAAACCGGGCCCATTACTTGCTTTATTAGGTTTTATCGCGGTAACTGTATTAACTGCTCGAAAAATTAAAGGAGCTGCCCTGATTAGCATTTTGCTAGTATCAATTGCCGGGATGGTGCTGGGCATAGTAGAAGCACCTAAAAGCATCAGCAGCGTGGTGTCGTTTTCAATGCCGAGCATATCGGAAACTTTTTTACAAATGGATATTAAATCTGCTCTTCATTACGGTCTTTTCTCTATTATTTTTTCATTTACACTTGTGGAGCTATTTGATAATTTAGGATCGATGATTGGATTATCTAAAAAAGCTGGATTAATGGATGAAAAAGGAAAAATCAAAGGGTTAGATAAAGCGCTTATGGCAGATTCTCTTGCGACTGTATCCAGTGCTGCTATGGGATCTACCGCAATGAACGCGTATGTAGAAAATGCTGCGGGAATTGCAGAAGGAGGCAAAACGGGCCTTAAAGCACTGGTCGTTGCCATGTTGTTTTTAGTGAGCATTTTATTTACGCCATTAATTAGCATTATTCCTGCTTTTGCTACAGCGCCTATTTTAATTATGGTTGGAGCTCTCATGTTAACAGAAATCAAAAACATTCCTTTAGACGAGATAACAGATGCTGTGCCTGCTTTTTGTACCATCATTTTGATGCCGTTAACGTTTAGTATCGGCGAAGGCTTAGCGCTAGGGTTTTTATCTTATACATTCGTTAAATTGTTAGCCGGCAGGGCAAAGGAAATTCACTGGATTATGTACATCATTAGCGCCGCTTTTATTATCAACTTCGTCTGGGCTGCTTGAGGCATGTATTTACAGTAAAAAAGACTTCTCAGCTGAGAAGTCTTTTTTACTGTTCGCGTAGATTTTAATTTTTCTTCCCTTACAGAAATAAAAGATAGCGAAGGAAAATATATAACGTTGAAATTAAAAGAGATACGAGCGTGATTGGAGCTCCAATTTTCAAAAAATCCATAAACGAAAATTTATGTCCTTTTTTTACAGCCATGCCAGCTACAATTACATTGGCAGACGCTCCAATTAACGTACCATTTCCTCCCAAACATGCTCCTAGAGCCAGTGACCACCATAGTACACTGATTTGAGCAGAATCAGGGCTCATTCCCATTCCATGAGCCATATCTTGAATAAGTGGAATCATTGTAGCAACAAAAGGAATGTTGTCAATAACAGCTGAAGCAATTCCGCTAATCCACAAAATGAGATAAGCTGACAGTGCGATATTGCCGTCTGTAACGTTTAACGCGCCTGCAGCCAGCTTTTTAATGATGCCTACATCGATTAATCCCCCGACAAGAATAAACAAACCAGCAAAGAAAATAATGGTTGTCCATTCAACAGAATCAAACGCACTTTCTACTTCATCATGAGTTCTTAATCCAATTACCAATAATACAGCTGCACCTGTAATAGCTACCATAGCGGCATCAATATGTAAAACGGAATGCAGGGTAAAACCTAGAATCGTTAAGACTAATACAGTTAACGATTTTTTCATTAAAACGGAATCTTGAATATAATCTTTTTCATTTAAACTCATTAGCTCTTGCTTTTTACTATCTTCTACTTTTAACTTTTTACGATAGATAAGAACAAGAATCCCCAGCGTAACAACACCGATAATCAGTACTGCAGGAGTTAAATTTAATAAAAAAGCATTAAAATCAAGGTGAGGGTTCGCTGCCCCAATCATAATATTAGGCGGGTCGCCTATTAAAGTTGCCGTTCCTCCAATATTTGAAAACAGCACTTCTGATATAAGAAAGGGAAAAGGATTAATATTCAAAATAGTAGTGATGGAAAATGTAACGGGAACAATTAATAACACGGTTGTTACGTTGTCTAAAAATGCTGATCCGACGCCTGTTAAGATTGATAAAATAACTAGAATTCGAACAGGATCACCTTTAGCGATTTTAGCAGACTTGATGGCTGCGTATTGAAACACGCCTGTTTTGTTTGTAATGCCGACTAAAATCATCATACCCATAAGAAGGACAATCGTTTCCCACTGAATGTGTTCCATAATGGCCTTATTAAAGTCAACAATACCTAACAAAATCATCAATATAGCACCTAAAAGAGCTGCCGAAGCGCGATTGATCTTTTCGGTCATAATCAAAAAATATGTAATGATAAATATAATAATGGCTGCGTATACATGAAAACTTGTAATGTGTTGAATTGCATTGTGCATAACAGTAACCTGGCGATATGTCATCTAGACATCACGAAGTGTAGATGACAAAAACTTTGGATGTTTTCCAGGTTTTCACCTCATCTTTCATCGTTTAATTTACATCCAACTTTACGGTAAAACTTCTATAAAGCCTGTTTTGCTTTAACCAACCTCCTTTAGGAGCTTTAGTATTCTTCAAAATGAAGACGATTCCTTCAGCATTATATCATATTTATATAAAAGCTTTCTTGTTGATTATTCAATGCGATTTTCATCTCGCACGCTTATTATGCACCTTAAATTCAGTTTACATAATTGTTTCCTTTAAGATTGGACAAAGTTAGACAAAGTTGGAACAGTGTCCAATTTTGTCTAACTTTATGAGGCCAAATACAACAATAGATTGCTAGTATGAAGCGATTTTACTATTGGCACGGTACTTGCAATAGTAGTTAAGTGAAGTTTGATAATCAAATGAGGAGGCTTACCATAATGAAAACTGCTCAAAACAAAACAGAAAAGCTTACGAAAGAAAAAGCCAGCTGGATGTATCAGAAAATGGTAGAAATTCGAAAGTTTGAAGATGAAGTACATCAAATTTTCGCAAAAGGGGTACTGCCTGGTTTTGTTCATCTGTATGCAGGTGAAGAAGCGGTAGCGGTTGGAATGTGCGCTCATCTTAATGACAGTGACAGTATTACGAGCACTCATCGCGGACACGGCCATTGTATTGCTAAAGGCGGCGATTTAGATGGCATGATGGCGGAGCTTTTTGGAAAGGTAACGGGGTTAGGCAAAGGAAAAGGCGGATCCATGCATATCGCGGATTTAGATAAAGGAATTTTAGGAGCAAATGGAATTGTAGGAGGAGGATTTCCGCTTGCATGCGGTTCTGCTTTAACTGCTAAGTATAAAAAGACAAAAGATGTAAGCGTTTGCTTTTTTGGAGACGGAGCAGGCAATGAAGGGACGTTTCATGAAGGAATTAACTTAGCAGCCATTTGGAAACTGCCGGTTGTTTTTGTTGCTGAAAATAATGGCTACGGAGAGGCAACTCCATTTTCTTATGCTTCGAGCTGCAGTGCGATTGCAGACCGTGCCGCATCTTATAACATTCCAGGGGTAAGGGTAGATGGGAAAGATGTGATGGCAGTTTATGAAGCAGCTGCAGAAGCTATTCAACGAGCCCGCAGAGGGGAAGGTCCAACGTTAATTGAATGTGTAACGTATCGAAATTACGGACATTTTGAAGGTGACGCACAAACGTATAAATCAGGAAATGAAAAGAAAGAACATCTCCAGGAAAAAGATGCTATCGCTCTTTTTGAAAATTACTTGCTTTCAGAACAAGTAGTAACAGAACAAGAGCTTAGAGATATTGATGGTGAAGTAGAAAAAGCAGTAAAACGCGCAGTTGAGCTAGCAGAAACAAGCGATTATCCTGATGCTTCGGAACTATTAACGGATGTTTATGTATCTTATTAATTAAAGGGGGAAAAGAAAATGACTAGAAAATTAAGCATGTCTGAAGCTATTAACGAAGCTATGAAACTAGCGATGCGAAAAGATGAGAATGTGGTTCTTTTGGGAGAAGACGTAGCTGGCGGAGCGGAAATTGACCACCTGCAAGATGATGAGGCGTGGGGCGGGGTCCTTGGAGTTACGAAGGGACTTGTACAAGAATTTGGACGTGAACGAATTCTTGATACGCCTATTTCAGAAGCAGCTTATATAGGAGCTGCAATGGGAGCGGCAGCTACAGGGTTAAGGCCGGTTGCAGAATTAATGTTTAATGACTTTATTGGCTGCTGTTTAGATCAAGTGCTGAATCAAGGCGCAAAATTTAGATACATGTTTGGAGGAAAAGCTGAAGTGCCCGTCACGATTCGGACAACCCATGGAGCTGGATTTAGGGCTGCAGCTCAGCATTCTCAGAGCTTGTACGCCTTGTTTACTAGCATTCCTGGCATTAAAGTAGTAGTACCTTCTAACCCTTACGATGCAAAAGGGTTATTGTTAGCAGCAATCGAAGACAATGATCCGGTTATCTTTTTTGAAGACAAAACATTGTACAACATGAAAGGAGAGGTTCCTGAAGGCTACTATACGATTCCGTTAGGGAAAGCTGACGTGAAACGCGAAGGAACAGATTTAACCATTGTAGCAATTGGAAAACAAGTAAATACTGCACTTGCGGCAGCAGATCAATTATCTCACAAGGGAATTGACGTAGAAGTAGTCGATCCGCGAAGTCTATCACCTTTTGATGAAGAGACCATTCTTTCGTCTGTAGAAAAAACGAATCGATTAATTGTCATTGACGAAGCCAATCCAAGATGCAGCATAGCAACAGATATTGCTGCGCTAGTTGCTGATAAAGGATTTGACATGCTTGATGCACCTATTAAACGAATTACAGCACCACATACACCTGTGCCGTTTTCACCTCCATTAGAAGATATTTATCTGCCGACACCACAAAAAGTAATTGAAGTTGTATCGGAGTTACTAGGAGATAAATCGCTTCTAAGCGTGTAATTAAAGAAAAGGAGGAGGAAGCAAATGGCTGCAGAGGTTGTAATGCCAAAACTAGGTATGGCAATGAAAGAAGGAACCGTTTCGACGTGGAACAAAAAAGTTGGAGACTCCGTTTCAAAAGGAGATATGATTGCAAGCATTAATTCTGAAAAAATCGAAATGGATATTGAAGCGCCGCAGGACGGTGTGATTCTTGATATTCTTGTACAAGAAGATGTAGGAGTGCCTCCTGGAACGATTATCTGTTATGTTGGAAAGCCAAACGAGCAGCTCACTGAGCAGAACCGTTCAGCAAATGAGCTGCAAGCGCCTAAAAACGAGGTAGCGGCTGCTATCTCTTTAGAAGAGCCACCAGCAAACACAGCTTCATCAAAAAAGAATAAAGAAACTGTGCGCATTTCACCAATTGCACGGAAAATAGCAGAATCTGAAAACATTAATATTGAAACGATTCAAGGCACAGGACCAAAAGGAAGAATCACCAAAGCAGATGTAGAGAAAGTGCTGGCGGAAAGAGCTTCAGAATCGAGTCCCCAAACGGTAGAAAGAGATAACCCCGCTATAAACAAAGAAACGCTTCCAGTAGCGGGCATGAGGAAAGTCATTGCAAGTCGAATGCATAACAGTTTATTAAACAGTGCCCAATTAACGATTAATATGAAAGCTGACGTGACGGATTTGCTGTCTCTTCAACGAGAAATTAAAGATGTGACCCAGCAACGCCATAAGGTGAAGATATCTCTAACTGATTTTATTGCTCGCGCTGTTGTTCTTTCACTTCAAGAACACAAACAAATGAACAGTGCCTATATTGATAACGAAATTCAACTCTATAACCATGTTCATCTTGGAATGGCCGTAGCTTTAGAAAATGGGTTAGTTGTTCCAGTTATGCAGCATGCTGAAAAGATGTCGTTAGTTGAATTAGCTACAGAGATCAAAACACGAGCAGCAGATGCTCGGCAAGGTCAGCTGAGCACTGATAGAATGCAAGGTTCTACATTCACTATTACTAATCTCGGTGCTTACGGAGTAGAGTATTTTACACCTGTATTAAACCCGCCTGAAACAGGAATTCTTGGTGTTGGAGCTACTGAAGATGTACCGATGTATAAAGGAGACGAATTACAAAAAAGAAACTTGCTGCCTTTAAGCCTGACGTTTGATCATCGCGTACTGGACGGAGCACCTGCAGCTAATTTCCTTGGAACTATTAAACAATACTTAGAACAGCCTATTTTACTACTCTTATAGAAAGGGGTGCATTCCGTGAAACCTTTAGTTGTGATTGGCGGCGGTCCAGCAGGATATGTGGCGGCAATCACTGCCGCTCGGCAAGGAAAACAAGTTACGTTAATCGAACAAAAAGATTTAGGTGGAACCTGTTTAAATGAGGGCTGTATGCCAACAAAGTCGCTATTAGCAAGCGCGGAAGCCTATGAGAAAATTAAGAAAGCTGAGCAATTCGGTATCACTATTCCTTTAGAACAAGTGAAAATTAACTGGGATGGCGTTCAGCATCATAAAACAACCATTGTTAAAAACTTGGTCAGGGGAATTGGCTATTTGATGAAAAAGAACAGTATTAAAGTCATAAAAGGAGAAGCTTCTTTTTTGACAAATCATCGTCTATCTGTGCGAAACGAAAATCACGTAGAAGAGATAGAGGCTGAACAGTTTATTATTGCTGCGGGTTCAGAACCTGCTAGCCTGCCATTTGCTCCTTTTGATGGAAAGTGGATCATTCACAGTAAACAAGCAATGTCGCTGCCTGCTATCCCTTCAACTCTTCTAATAGTAGGAGGGGGTGTAATTGGATGTGAATTTGCAAGCATTTACAGCCAAATGGGAACAACAGTAACGATTGTGGAAGCGGCAGATCAGCTGCTTCCTGGTGAAGATGCCGACATCGCATTTACGTTACAGGAAGAATTAGAGAAAAAAGGCGTAGCAATTTATACATCCTCTTCGTTAACAGAAATGCAGCCAGAAGATAAAACAGCTCTATTTAAACATAAAGAGGAGCTGCATGAACTGCAAGCTGAGTATGCATTAATTTCAATTGGAAGAAAACCTAGAGTGCTAGGTTTGGGTTTAGAACAGGTTGGCGTACATTTTTCAAAACAAGGAATTGATGTTAATGAGCATATGCAAACGAATATACCTAACATCTATGCTTGTGGAGATGTAGTTGGCGGAATTCAGCTTGCTCATGTAGCCTTTCATGAAGGCACAGTTGCTGCTTTACACGCATGCGGAAAAGATAAGAGCGTAAATTACCGAGCTGTACCCCGCTGCATTTATACTCACCCTGAAATTGCAAGTGTCGGTATGACAGAAAAGCAGGCTCGCAGCGAATACGGCGATATTCGCGTCGGAGAATTCTCGTTTACGGCAAACGGCAAAGCGATGATTGCCAATGAGTCCGTTGGAAAAGTGAAAGTAATCGTAGAACCGCAGTTTAATGAAATTATTGGGCTTTCCATTGTAGGTTCACATGCTACAGAATTAATTGGACAAGGAACCATTATGATGCACGGAGAGTTGACCACAGATATAATGGAAGACTTTATCGCTGCCCACCCTACATTATCTGAAGCCATTCACGAAGCTCTTTTGCAGTCGGCGGGTCAGGCCGTTCACTCCTGATTACGCAGGTGCCCAAGTTATTAAACTCTTTGAGGATGAAAAGTAAAAATGAATGATTCAAAAAGATAACTAGAGGATGAAGGAATCACGGAAGCGGTATAGGAGTTTTCCTGCATCCTCGTCTAGTTTCTTTATTAATTTTTACATAACGTGAGTTTAAAAATCTATCATTTGGTAATGATAACGTTTTCTTTGTGATTTATAATAATGATAACAAGCCTTGATTTACTATATTCAATTAAGTTTATAGGGGAGAGGTAAGAAATGGAATCCACACTTTCTTTAAACACATGGAAACGTTTTGTAAACGAAGGAGCACTTGAATCTTCAAGGTTAAACGACATTATTGTAAAGTCATGGCATCGTTGTAAAAGCGCAGATGTTAATCCTTACCTAGATAAAGGCAGATCGATTTTAAGAAATGAAGCCTTTCATTCTCGAAAACAAATGAACTCTTTATTTCTTGAGACGGCTTTGCCGCACTTAGAAAGAATCAGACAATCAGCGGCGGACTTAGGAATGGTTGCTTTATTAATTGACCCAGAAGGCTATATTTTATCTATTACAGGAAATAGACTTACACTGAATGAAGCAAGGAAAATTAATTTTGTGGAAGGTGCCTGTTGGACAGAAAAAGAAGTAGGCACAAATGCAATCGGTACGGCTCTGCAAACGGAAGAGCCCATTATGATAACGGGTACAGAACATTATTCAATTGCTTCGCATCAATGGAGCTGTTCGGCAGCTCCTGTTCGAAATGACGACGGAAATTTAATTGGGATTATTAATATTTCTTGTCCTGTAAACAGAGCTCACCCTTATACACTTGGAATGGTTACGTCCATTGCTTATACAATTGAGCGGGAGTTAAGCATTCGAATGCACAAAGACGAAATTGAGTTGGTTCACGCTTCTATGAATTTTGTTGATAGCAAACAGCTCTTGCTGCTTTGCAATTACAAAGAAGTGATTGTAGGAGCAAGCAAAACCGTTCGGGAATGTATACCAAAATGGTCAGGCCTGCAGTTAAATACGATTGTACAACAGGGATTTCGTATAGTGATGGAAGTACCTGTCATTTCAAAAAGACACGGTCATTCTATTGGAAAGATTATTTATCTATCAGAAGAAGCGCACCATAACCAAACAACTACACAGATCCCTGCTCAATCATTTTCTTTTAAAGGAGAAGCAGGCATAAGCCGTTCCTTTCAGCAAACACTAGAAGAAATAAAGCATGCGGCTCCTACGGATACAACGGTCTATATTTTAGGGGAAACAGGTACTGGAAAAGAAGTAATAGCTCAAACAATTCATGAAAACAGCTCGCGTAAAAACGGGCCTTTTATTGCTCTTAATTGTGGTGCTATTCCGAAGGAACTTATGGAAAGTGAATTATTTGGCTATGTGGAAGGAGCGTTTACAGGAGCACGGCGTCAAGGATATCAAGGAAAGTTTGAGCAGGCTAATCACGGTACGATTTTTCTTGATGAAATAGGTGAACTTCCTCATTCTATGCAAGTTTCTTTGTTAAGAGTATTGCAAGAGCGCAAGGTAACGCCTGTTGGAAGCAATCAGGAAATTCCGGTAGACATCCGGATTATTACCGCTACTCATCGAGATCTTCGTCAACTTGTCAGTGAAGGGAAGTTTCGAGAAGATTTATATTACCGGCTTCACGTGTATCCCGTGCATGTTCCGCCTTTGCGAGAAAGGAAAGAAGATATTCCACATCTGATGCGCTACTTTTGTCAAAAGAATGCTTGGAATATGAATTTCTCCAAAGAGTTAGTAGATAAATTAATAGATTATCAGTGGCCCGGCAATATTCGAGAATTATTTAATGTACTTGAACGCTTGAAGATCTCGCTTAAAACAGAAACAGAAAAAGAGAGGATATTGAATTATTTAAGTTCTTTAAATCTTGGCGGTCAGAAGAGCATCTCCCACTTTGATACTTCACAAGAAATAGAAGAAAATGATTTTACGTCCTTACCCGCACTCACATTTCGTGAAAAAGTTCAAAAAGACTTAATGATGGATGCTTTACGTAAAACGCAGGGAAATGTGTCACTTGCCGCTAAGCTGTTAGATATACCAAGAAGTACATTTTATAACAGATTAAAAAGATTCAATTTGTAAGCTAAGAGTTTTTAGCTGTTTTAAATTTTTAAATAAGGATAGGAGCTGAGTAGAATGAAAGCATTAAGATGGCATGGCGTTAAAGATGTAAGGTTAGAACATATTGCAGAACCTACCGTCTCTCAAGGGAAAGTGAAAATTAAAGTAGAATGGTGTGGAATTTGCGGAAGTGATTTGCATGAGTACACGGCAGGACCCATTTTTATTCCTACAGAAGAACCCCATCCATTAAGTAAAGATAAAGCGCCGGTTGTGCTGGGGCATGAATTTTCTGGACAAGTTGTAGAAATCGGAGAAGGTATTACGAATGTAAAAGTCGGAGACAGAGTAGTGGTAGAACCTATCTATGCATGCGGAGAGTGTGAAAACTGTAAACAAGGAAAGTATAATCTTTGTAATAAAATGGGGTTTTATGGTCTTGCCGGAGGTGGCGGAGGTTTTTCTGAGTATGCCTCCATACCGGTAGAAATGATTCATAAAATACCGGAAGTGGTATCTTACGAGCAAGGAGCTCTCGTAGAGCCTTCAGCTGTGGCTCTTCATGCTGTGCGTCAAAGCAAACTAAAGGTAGGAGATAAAGCTGCCGTATTTGGGACGGGACCAATCGGTTTGTTAGTTATTGAAGCGTTAAAAGCATCGGGTGCATCTGAAATTTATGCGATCGAACTATCGGAACAGCGCAGACAGAAAGCTGAAGAACTTGGGGCGATTGTGATTAACCCGCAAGAATACGACCCCGTAGCAGAAGTACATAAGCCCACAGGTGGAGGTGTGGATGTTTCCTATGAAGTGACGGGTGTTCCCTTAGTTTTAACTCAAGCCATTAATTCTACCAAAAGTGGTGGGGAGACAATGATTGTTAGCATATTTGAAAAAGAAGCGTCCATTCATCCCCAAACAATCGTTTTACAAGAGCGTACAGTAACAGGTATTATTGGCTACCGCGATGTATTTCCAGCGGTTATTAGTTTAATGGCAAAAGGCTATTTTTCTGCTGATAAACTGGTGACAAAACGTATCAAGCTAGAGAATGTAATTGAAGAAGGTTTTGAGACATTGTTAAAAGAAAAAGAACAGGTGAAAATTTTGGTGAAAGCTGAATAAAAAAAGAGGGTGGGACAAAAGTATTTTAGACGAAGTAAAAAATGAACCATTGATCAAGATTTTTGATTAGTGGTTCATTTTTTTGTTAGGGTGAACGTAGGTTCGATTTGTTTAGGTCCTTCTAGCAGTTGATTGGAGGGCAAGACGAAGACTCCCGCGGAAAGCGAAGTCTTGCACGGAAATCAACTGACGTGTCACAAGCGGTTCAGCTCATGTATCCTATTTGTTCGTCTTTAGATTGGATTCATTTCGTTATGTCTCAACCTCTTTAAATTTAATAAGGTAAGTATGGTTATTTTATTATCAGATTATTCTGTACTATATACAGTATATTGTATACAATATATAATCTAATCATTATCTAATTAATAAAATCAGAGGTGATGAGTGAATGACAGACAAACAGTTTAGAAATGTACAAGACGGAACAAAAGCGGTATGGGCAGGAGAAAAAGAATCCCTTGCTTACAATGCCACTCAAGTCCCCGTCGTCTTCAGCGTAGCTTACAATTATGATGATGTGGACGAATGGCAAGAAGTTGCGTTAGGAAACAAACCAGGCTATACGTATAATCGTATGAGTAATCCTACGGTTAAAGCTTTTGAAGAAAAAGTAAGGATACTTGAAGAAGCAGAAGAAGCGGTCGCATTTTCCTCCGGCATGGCGGCTATTAGCAGCACATTATACACGTTTTTAAAACCTGGAGACCGCGTCGTATCGGTAAAAGATACATATGGAGGAACAAATAAAATCTTCACTGAGTTCCTTCCTAACATCGGAGTTGATGTAACCTTATGTAATACGGGAAATCATGAAGAAATTGAAGCGGAAGTAAATAAAGGATGTAAAGTGCTGTATCTAGAGTCACCTACAAATCCTACGATGAAAATTATTGATATTGAAAGAATAGCAAAAGCAGGAAAATCTGCAGGGGCAGTCGTCATTATTGATAATACGTTTGCGACACCCATTAATCAAAACCCTCTTCAATTAGGGGTAGATCTTGTCATTCACAGCGCAACAAAATTTTTAAGCGGACATGCGGATGCCTTAGGAGGGGCAGTATGCGGCTCTAAAGAATTAATGCAGCAAGTGTATCACTACCGTGAGATCAATGGCGCGACCATGGATCCCATGTCAGCGTATCTTATTTTAAGAGGAATGAAAACGTTAAAATTACGTATACGTCAACAAGAACGAAGCGCTTTGGAAATTGCTAAATTTCTTCAAAAGAAAGAAGCTGTTGAAGCCGTCTATTATCCTGGATTGGAAACACACCCTCATCATCATATTGCCAAAAAACAAATGAAAGGCTTTGGCGGAATATTAAGCTTTGTTTTAAAAGGAGAAATGGAAGCTATTAAAATTTTGCTGCCAAAGTTAACGTATGCAAATAAAGCCGGCAATTTAGGAGCGGTTGAAACGATTTATGGACCAGCAAGAACGACTAGTCACGTAGAATGTACGCTTGAAGAACGTAAAGCCCTTGGAATATCTGAAGGACTGGTTCGCATATCTGTTGGAATTGAAGATACGGAAGATTTAATTGCAGACTTAGAACAAGCATTTGCTCACTTAGAATCCGCATCATCTATTAGTAATTAAAAAGACGCGTATTACTTTTTTTAATAAAAATAAAGTAAGTACCTCTTTTTAGTTGGTAGACACTTCTTCAGAATTGTAGAAATTTTGTGGAATAAAGCTGATAAATTAAACTGTACGTGTATTTTTTCGTCTGATTTTGTAGGTATACTGATAAATTAGATGAAATAAAAATGTTTTTACGCGTTTTAAAAATAAACTAACTTACAACAGCCTACAAATAAGGAATGATAGTATGCCGAAACAAGAAAGTGAATACACAATAAAAGATGCATCATTGTTTGGATTAAAATTAATGCAGGTAAGTAAAGCCATCTGGAGAGCTGCGGAAGATGACTGGGAGCAATGGGTGAAACCTTATGGACTAAACGTAAATGAGCATCATATTTTATGTTTAGCTAGTAACACGGGAGAAATCTCTATGTCAGAGTTAGCTAATTTAGGAGCTATGCATATCTCTACAGCGTTTAATTTTTCGAAAAAATTAGAAAATCAAGGATACCTGCATTTGTCCAAAAGAGAAAATGATAAAAGAAACACCTACATCAAATTGACTGAAAGCGGAGAACAATTATTGCTTGATACGCTCAGAGGGTATGAACCACATAACAGTAAGATATGTAAAGGCGCACTTCCTTTAAAAACGTTATACGGCAAATTTCCCGCTTTTCCAGAGCTAGTAACCGTTGTTCGCCATGTTTGCGGCGGCGAGCTTGTGACCGTTGCTGATCAACCTTTTGTGAATATAGAAGAAGTGGGAATAGAAGAAAATGAAGAAAAGAAAGAAGTCCAGCTAACTAGTAATTGAACGTAGTGAATAGGGCTTCGTGAAAATATGTGAATAACAGGCTGAGCTGTTTTATACGTGAGAAATTTGACGTATAAAACAGCTTTTTTTGTCAGCTAAATTAAATCAACTCATGATTATATCTCATAGATTAGCTTCATCATTTCATATATATACCTGCTATTTATTTGATGCCCTTTATTTTAGAGACATTACTATACATTTATAAGAGATTAAAAAGAAATTAAAGAAATTAAAAACATTGTTAAAACTTATATGGGTAAAAGCCTTCTGCTGACTGAGGTTAAAGGGAATAAAGTAATCAAAAAAACTGCAGTTTACTACAAGAATTTTCACGAAAAAATATAGGATTTTTTTATAACAGCCACATTTTCTACGCAGTAGTTCGGAAAATAACGTTTATTTATTGTGTTTTTTGTTCATTTAGTTGATTTTTTTCATGAAAACGAAAATCATTATCATTTAAAAGGATTTATTATAGCTCACAGACATTTATGTTTTAGTAAGTTAAAGAGAAAGAAAGAATGGAAGGAAAATAGAGTAGAAATGAGTAAAAAAAGGCATAACAAAAAAGAGTATTATAGAGCGTTAATTTTTGCCTGATAATACCCGTTGGCAATTTTGCGGATATACGTAAAGAAGTTTGACTCCATTTCATGCACAAGAGGGCGAAATGCATCCATACTTTCTTCTATGTAAGTTTGTTGTAGGTGACGCTGAACGGACGTTAATGATTTTTCGATTATATCTAAACCAAACTCATGTACAATGGAATGAATATCTTCCTTTTTAATTGAATAATGGCCAAAAGATTTAAAGAAATTCTTAAACTGAGCAAATGCATGCTCTCCACGGATTTTTTCGATTTCTTTTTGTTTTTTACTATCATGAGCACCAGTTAAATTAAAGCTTAAAATAAAACCATCCTTGATTTTTTCAATAATTGATTTTCTTGGCTGCTTTTCTTCTAATAATGTTTTGACACAATCATCTTTTTCTAGCACATCGATACGGAAAATTGTACTCAATTTACTAGCCATTTCTTTAATAGCAGCTTTATAGCCAATGTATTTTGGAAGAATGTGTTTTACCTCGGTGTAAGATAAAAGTGCTTCTGAATCTTTCTTTACGTTTACATCAGATTCGTATACGTACAACGCACGTAAAGCCAGACGCAGCATGTTGATATTTTTAATAGCCAGCAATTGATAAATCACTTCCATCGAAACAGAAGTATAACCACCTTTTGAAGTATATGTATTGTTATCTTCATCAAGCATTTCAGGATTATATGATATGTTTTGAACATCAGCAGCTTCTTTTATATATAAATCTAAAAAATCCTCTAAATAGTTGTTTAAAGAAACTTGAATATAGTCTCCCCATAAACGATCCCAGCGAATGATGTCATAGTCTTCTAAAAGCTTATTATTATTTTGAACGGTCCGAACGGAACATTGGATTGTATTAGCCAGTTCTTGCTCAGAAATAATTGAAATGTGACCCTGGCTGTTACATTTGGCTATGTAAGCTAAAATTTGCTTCATTAGAGAACCCGTCCACTTTATATCTACAAAGTTTTTCGCAAGACCAAATGAATGTTTTTCATAGTAATAGCTATTGTCTCGTTTAGTGTTTCTATTTAAGCCGCTCATGACAATCAGCAGTTTATTTGCTACAAGGGTGTGCCGTTTTAGTGACAGCTTTTGTATACTCATGTAGTGACCTCCTTTCCAAAACTATAGACGTCGTCTTTTACAGTATAGACACAGTCATATAGGCTGTAAAATGACATATTTGCACGGGGAAATGGTGCATTTTTTTAAAAGACTAGTGATATCAAGGGACGAGACATCTATTTAAAAGGTGACATATTTGCACGGAGATGTGGAGCAAAAATAGTGTTATATTTCATAAACGTTGATAAAACAGCATTCTTAAGCTAAATGTCGTATTATGACGGATGAAATACACAAAATGCGACAAATTCAAAAAAAATTTTGATGTAAAAATGACATATTCGCACGGAGAATAGGAGCAAAAATGATAAAAGTAAAGATCCAGGCAAGGAAGTGACACATTTGCACGGAAAAAAGGGACAAAAAAAAGAAAAATGCCCTTTTTGAGACACAAAAAGTTCACATTTTCAGAGGGGATAAACAAACATTTGCAGCAAAAATAGTGTTTTTTTAAGAAAGTGGCATGTTTGCACGGAAATCTGGAGCAAAAAACACTTTTGCACGGAGATGTGGAGCAAAAATTGAAGGAAACGAAGAGGGAAAGTCGCTGGCACAAGAAAATTTATGTAAAAGTGGCATATTTGCACGGAAGATTGGAGCCAAACTTATAGTAAATGCAGTATAGAAAGAAAAACGGCACATTCGCACGGGGATCTGGAGCAAAAAACAATTATAAATACTTTTTTAGACATAAAAAGTTCACAAAATGATAAGGAAGGTGAAGTTTAATAGCTATATTAGCAGGGGAAATAATATGTTTACATAAAGAATTGGAGCAAAAAAACACTTTCGCACGGAAATGTGGAGCAAAAAATGCAGTGATTAATAGTAGATAGATAAAAAGAATGCCCTTATAAAGATTATAAGGGCATTCTTTTTTAGCCTATAGAACTTGTTACGTTTTGATAAATAGAAAGGGGAGCATATTCGTAATCACCAGCTAATAAGTCTTTTACTTCACTTTCTCCCACAGGAATAAAGGTAATCTGAAACACTTGGCCCACTCTTTTATAGGATTGGACAGCTAGTTTTTGTTCGACTAGCTCATCTAAGGCTGTTTCAATTTCGACAAGGTTTTCTTTTTTTCGTCTTTTTCGAAAGCGGACTCTTGTCGAAAAATATAAATAATCTCTTGTGACATTGTATGAAGATTTTGTTTCATAGCAAATGAGGCGCTCTTTTTGCATAACGAATAGCAAATGATAAGCGGCGTCTAAACTTAATTTTTCTACTTTATTTTTATAAATACGCACCGTTTGGCGTTGAATATAGTCTCTATATATCACTTCATTGACGTGAATTTCAGCAATTCGCGTTCCGTTCGGCATCGTAGTAATATCTACAAAGTCAAAAATACCATAGGCAATTTTCTTATTATGCTGTACTTTTGTCATGCTGTAGTGCTTCATTTTTGTAATTCTTTCTTCTATCATCTGATAGTTGCGCTTACTATCTGTTTTATAAAGTGCTTTCACAAGGTCACCAATTTTTACGTTAATGATTTTTTGTGTAGCGAACAACTCGTCCCGCTGGCTCATGATTTCTAAAAACACTTTATAATCAAACCGATCTAAATCACTAATTTTATTTCCATTTTCTTCAGCGTATTCTTTTTCTATTAACAATTCGTAATCTGTCCCGTCTTCAGAGTTATAAGTACTTAAGAAATATTCTTTTCCTTCTTTCTCTAATAGGGGTTGCTCGACGAGAAGTTTTGCTCTTGAGTTAGAGAAAAAAGGATTCTCTACAGTTGAAAAAGGGCTCTCAATAATACTATGATTTCCGTTTTGGAAGCTTGGATCCAGTATAGTAAGCCCAATAATAATAGATATATCCGTATGGATTGCTTTTTCTCGCTGGGTCTTGGTTTTTTGATGAATATAAGGATAATCCGTTAAGAAGAAGCTATCTTCTTGACTCCATTCACGCAGAATACCAATTCGTTTATCAATGACTTCTTCCGGAGATGATACGTTTTCAAACTGTTTGCAAAAGAGTTCTTTTCCATTCGTTTTATAATAAGCTGTTAGCGCTTTGTATTCTCCAATCAGCTCTTTATTCTTCTTAGGTTTTTTTTGCTCATAGTCGCGTATAGCAGCATCTAACCATCTGCGTTTCGTACGATTGAGAAAGTCTTTTTTTAAAATCCTCAACGCTTCGTTTACATCTTTATTTTCAAAGTGCTGCTGATAAAGAGGGAGGATGGTGCTTTCTAAATCTCCTTTTATACTTTCATTATAAACAGATAAGAGGCGTAGTTTAGATACTCTATCAATGACTTCGCGTATGAGTAAAGATGAATAATCCATACACATCTAACCTCCTTAACCTTAAGTTAGTCATTTTAATTCTTAGCTGGATAGTGGCTATAAATCTATTGTAATGCACGAAAGTTCGATGCTACAAACAAAAGACGGCTACTATCTATAGTCTATTTTTCATTATACACGTGCAAAGCGGGCGAAGGGGGAGATTTTCTCATTTTCTTTTTTAGTAATCTACATTTTGTCATGAAGTATATACATTTGCAGTGTAGCTTATGTATGGAGAATGACCGTGTCCGCACCACTGCTAATTCTGCTACCGAGTTTAATGGACTGATAGAAAGTATCTCAAAATAAAAGGTTATCAGCGATTAAAAGAGAATATTTTGTAAAACTACTAAACCCATACCGGAGGTCATAAATGAACCCTATATTAAATGAAGTAGGCACGGTTTTTATTCCTGTAAAGGACATAAAAAAAGCACGAGATTGGTATTGTGACATACTAGGTGTGATAGCAGATGGAGACATTTTATATGATCATTTATATGTGATACCTATGAATGGAACAGGAATTGTATTAGATAGCAAAACTTATTCAAAAAATACGCTTTTTAAAACGCCAGCTTTTCATTTGAATACAAACGATATCAAAAAAGCTTATGAATATATGAAACAGAAAAAAGTAGAGCTAACGACAGGAATTCAACACAATCATTGGTTTACATTTAAAGATCCGGATGGAAATCATCTGATGGTGTGTCAGTGCTGAACTCATGGGAAGATAAAAGAGATTAAGATATGACAAAATTAACCGAATCTAAAGACAAACAAATGGGATAAAGGAACTCAACAGCTAGAAGCAGCTGCACGAAACCTACGTTCAATATGACAACAAAAAATCCGAACCATTAATCAGATTAATAGTTCGGATTTAACTTCAACTAAAATACTTTTGTATCAGCCTCTTTATTGGATTGCCTTTGCATTTTACAACTTGATAGATTTGTTTCTGAATTGAATCATTCTTACAATATTTATCACAATTGTTTTTGTTACAGCATAAGCCGGAATCGCTAATATCATTCCGAGTATTCCTGCAATATTACCCGCAACAAGCAATAAAATAATAATCGTTAAAGGATGAGTGTTTAATTTTTTTCCAATTACCAGCGGAGAAATAATGTTCCCATCTAGCTGTTGGACGATTACGACGACGATAATTACTAATATTGCTTTTGTAGGAGAGTATAATAAACCTACGATTAAAGCGGGTGCTACGCCAATAAAAGGGCCGACGTACGGGATAATATTAGTAAGGGCTCCTATTAGTGCGAGTATTAATGCATAGGGCAACCCGATGATGAGGTAACCAATGAATGTACTAATACCGACAAATAAACAAACGAGCATTTGGCCTTGAATATAAGTAGCTAGCGTATTTGTTGTTTCTTTCATTGTACGTAACGTTTCTTTTCGGTAAGAAGCAGGAACCATACGCAGCGTATTTTTACGAAGTTTATGGCTGTCTTTAAGCATATAAAAAAGAATGAAAGGAACGGTTACAACCGTAAGTGTAATATTTGTTACGACGCTTAAAACAGATGAAATACTGTTTGTGAGATTCGTAGGTAAAGTAGACGCGTAGTTTAAAAGTGACTCTTCAATATGATCGAGCGACACATATTTTTGTTCAACGAGCCAGTTAAACCATCTTGAGTTAGATAAATCATTTATGTACTCTCTCGTTTCTACAATATAAGACGGAATATTCTTAGCCAAATCAGTTAATTGTTTAGATAAAGTAGGTCCCACACCGCCCACAATAGAAGCAATTACGCCGATAAAAACAACGTATAATAATAAGATGGCCAGTGTTTTTGGCACTTTTTTTCTTGTGAGAAATGACACAATTGGTTCGAATAAAAAGAAAAGAAAACCAGCTACAAGAATAGGGAAAAACAAAGTGGAGATAAACACACCGATTGGTAGAAAAACAAACGAAATATGTTTACAAATGTAAATCAGTAAAGCAATCATTAATAGTTCTAATGTCCAAAAATGCAGTTTCGATTTAAACAAAAAGTTACCCTCTTTCTTTACTATTTTTTACTATCATACATCAAAAAAGAAACCCACTGCACGTTAAAAGTGGGCTTTTTAGTCTGTATAACTTTCATTTACATAAAAATTAGGATTTTTCCTCTTTATCTTCAGTAGTATCCTCTGGAGTTTTTTTGTCGTCATCCTGTATAATTCCTTCTGCTGCATTTTTAAATTCTCGCAGGGAATGTCCAAATGCTCGTCCTATGTCCGGCAATTTACTTGGTCCAAATACAATTAAGGCAGTAATCCCGATTACGACCATGCTTGTAGCTCCTGGCATGATATCCTCTCCTTTAAAAGCAATGAATATATGAAAATTAAAAAGAGATAGTAAATAAAGTGCATGTTTATACTATTCACTTTTCTCTTTAAAATTCCTTTATTTTAAATGATACGAAAATAAGGTGAAGCGGCTATGTATGGTTTAAATGCTAGTAGTGATATTTTGCATACGAAGTTAATTATAGCATTAAAGACAGCCGTTCGCCTTATTACCCTTGTATAAGCTCTATGTGAAAAAACTTGCTTTAATTCTTATGGAAACATGTCATAAATCCTGTTTTTTTAAATGAAGAATCAATATATGAAAATAAAGAGAGAAAAAATTGAAAAATATAAAGATAAATTGTTGTAAAATTTAGAAATAAGTAATAGAATTAAATAAAATGTTAACGTTAACATTTTTGTTATTGAAGATTATATCTTATTAATATAGCTATCTATAAATAAGAGTATTCATCAATTTATTTGATTTTGTTAACGTTAACAAAAAAGTGAAGGAGTGAATGGGAATGAAAAAGTTTATGGATGACAATTTTTTATTAACAAATGAAACAGCAGCACACTTGTATAATGCTTACGCAAAAGATATGCCGATTATTGATTATCACTGCCACTTAAACCCCCGGGAAATTTATGAGAATAAACAGTTTAAAACGTTAACTAACGTTTGGCTAGATGGAGATCACTATAAATGGAGACTGATGAGAGCCAACGGAATTGAAGAAGAAAAGATAACAGGATCAGCGAGTGACTATGAAAAATTTCTCGCGTGGGCTAAAACAGTTCCGATGACAATTGGGAATCCGTTATATCATTGGACGCATCTAGAGTTAAAGCGTTTCTTTGATATTGATGAAATATTAAATGAACATACGGCACCGTTTATTTGGGAAAAAGCAAACGAGAAATTACGAAGCGGTAAGTTTGGTGCAAGAGATCTTATTACACGTTCTAACGTAAAAGTTATTTGTACGACGGATGACCCAACAGATTCACTAGAGTATCATATGAAACTAAGAGATGTCCAAGGTTTTGAGACCCAAGTACTTCCAAGCTTTCGTCCGGATAAAGGGCTTGAAATCAATCAAGAAGGGTTTAAGAACTGGATTGCAAAGCTGCAAGATTGTGCACATCATTCCATTCACACCTATGATGATTTGTTAAAAGCTCTTGAAAGTCGAGCTCGTTTTTTCCATTCCATGGGAGGGCGTTTATCTGATCACGCACTAAACAAAATGGTATATACGAAGACTTCGAAAGAAGAAGTTTCGGAGATTTTCTTAAAAGCCTTAAAAGGTGAAGGCGTAAGTACTGAAGAAGAAAGTAAATACAAGTCATATACGTTAATCTTTTTAGGGAAGCTGTATAATGAGCTAGGTTGGGCAATGCAATTTCACCTTCATGCTCTTAGAAACAATAACACAAAAATGTTTCACCAGTTAGGGCCGGATACAGGATATGACTCGATGTATGACGGACAAGTGGCAGAGCCTCTCGTGAAACTTCTTGATCAAATGGACGTACAGAATAGTTTGCCAAAGACGATTTTATATTCGTTAAATCCAAAAGATAATTATGTATTAGCAAGTATAATTGGCAGCTTTCAAGGAGATGGCATCCCTGGCAAACTGCAGCTCGGCACAGCTTGGTGGTTTAATGATCAAAGAGAAGGTATGTTAGAACAAATGAAAGCGTTATCAAACATTGGGTTATTTAGTCGATTTATCGGTATGTTGACAGATTCCCGAAGTTTTCTTTCATATACAAGGCATGAATATTTCAGAAGACTAGTATGCAGCTTAATCGGTACGTGGGTAGAAGAAGGGGAAGTACCTAACGACCAACAGTTGCTTGAGCAAATTGTAAAAGGAGTATGTTATGAAAATGCTAAAGACTACTTTAGCTTCCCAGCCTACACGCTGCAAAATTAAAGACGCAAAATAGTTTAAAGAATTGCAAGGGGAGAAGGGGGATTACCATGAGTGTTGTGGCAACAGAAAGAAAGGTTGAAATAAAAGTAGAAGAGAAAAATCTTAGTGTAAAAGAAAAAATATCTTATGGTATGGGTGATTTTGGTAACGGTTTCATGTTTGATTTAGGGCAGTTGTATTTGTTGAAGTTCTTTACAGATGTGGCAGGCATCCCTGCCGCGGCTGCGGGAGGAATTTTTCTAGTAAGTAAGTTATTTGCGGCAGTTTGCGACCCAATTGTTGGTTCGTCCATTGATTACCGAAAAAACATAGGTGCTAAAGGGAAATTCCGACCGTATTTACTGTTCGGAAGTATGGTGTTGGCTATTTTAACCGTACTCACTTTTATTTCTCCAAACCTTTCACCGGCGGGTAAATTAATTTATGCGTACGCTTCTTATATGATTTGGGGAATTGGCTATTCATTTGTCAATATTCCATACGGATCGCTAGGCGCATCCATGACTCAAAATACTTCTGATCGCACGTCTCTTGCTGCTTTTCGTCAAACAGGATCATTAGGTGCACTGTTTGTAACCAGCATTGCTGTTGTACCGCTCATTCTGTTATTTCCAAATGAAAAAATCGGTTATCCCGTTGTCATGGGGATTATGTCGGTCATTGGAATAATCGCTTTTTATGTATGTTATCGCAATTGCAAAGAACGCATTGTCGTAAAAGAGAGTCCAAAAGAAAAATTATCAGTCAAGTCTATTTTTAAAACGTTTGTAAGTAACAAACCTCTTTTAATTTTAGTATTTATGACGGTATTTACCATTTCAGCTTACAATATTAAATCAGCTATGCTTATTTACTTTGCACAATATAATTTAGGGAATATTAAATTGATGGCTTACATGAACTTTATTATTATTGGTTCATCCTTTCTAGGAGTCATTATGCTGCCAAAGCTTGTTAGCCGATTTGGAAAAAAGCAGGCGGCAATGATTGGCTTAGGAATCAGTATTGCAGCGGACACAGTAAATTTCTTTATGCCTTCTAACGTCGTAATTTTTACGATTTTAGCAAGTATTGCTTTTATAGGTATCAGCATTCCTAACGGGATTACATGGGCATTTGTATCAGATATCATTGATTATGGTGAATGGAAAACAGGCGAAAGAAAAGAAGGCACAACGTATTCACTGTTCAACTTTTCTCGAAAGCTCGCTCAGTCGCTATCCGGCTTCTTATCAGGTATTGGTTTAGGGTTAGTTGGGTATATCCCAAACGTGGCACAAAAGGCAGGTACATTAGTGGGGATTAAAAGTTTGCTGTTACTATATCCTGCTATTGCTTTATCCATTGCTGCAGTGATTATTGGTTTTATGTATAAGCTAACGGATAAGAAACACGCGGAGATTGTCCAAGATATTCATGCTAGGTCTTAGTCAAAACTGTCATAACATTCACCATTTGCTTATTATTCCTACTAAGTTGTGATATCCTTATAATAAAAATCGATACTGATTCATTAAAGGAAGGTAAATGAAATGGGTGTTACAATTAAGGATATTGCAAAACTAGCAAACGTATCACATACAACGGTTTCACGTGCATTAAACAATAGTCCGCTTATTAAAGAAAAAACAAAAAAGAAAATTTTAGATATTGCAAATACGCTTAACTATATTCCTGACTATCATGCGAAAAATTTGGTTCTTCAAAAATCTCATACAATTGGATTGTTTTTTACGAGCATGGCAAACGGTACGTCACCAAGTTTTTTAGTGGATAGTATTAGAGGGGTAAGTAAAGTAATTGATGTTCAGTATAATTTATTTGTAAGAGGCATTGACGATTATGATGATTATACGTACATCAATAATAAACGCTTTGATGCGATTATTTTAATGAGTCAAAGCGATCGTGATAACACTTTTATATATAATGTAGTAGAGAAAGGCATCCCGTTGATTGTGCTCAACCGCCAAGTTGACGATTCATCAATTATTAATATTTTGTCTAATGACAAAGAAGGAGCCTACAAAGCCGGCGAGTATTTGATGGAATTAGGTCACAGACATATTGCAATCATAGAAGGAATAGAAGGCTTTAAATCAACTCAACAGCGTAAGGAAGGATTTCTTAACTCGTTAATTGATCATAATGTTTCCATTCGTCAAGAGTATATGATTCAAGGAAATTACGATATGCAAAGCGGATATGAAGGAATGAAAGCACTGTTAAGGTTGAAGCAACCGCCTACTGCTGTTTTTTGTTCAAATGATGATATGGCAATCGGTGCTATGAATGCCGCATTCGAGTCTGGGCTAAACGTACCGAGTGATATCTCAATTATTGGATTTGATGATATTGAATTAGCCAAATACACCACTCCTTCACTAACAACCGTTAAAAGACCAATCGAGAAAATCAGCATGACCGGAGCAGAAGCAGTTTTATCATTAATGAACAAAGATGACAAAAATATGCTGCAAAATAAAGTTTTAATTAATACCGAATTAATGGTTCGCCAGTCTGTAAAGTCACGCTCATCTATGTAGCCGGTTATTTAGTATAACCGGCCCAAAAATGTTAACGTTAACATTTTTAGAATTAAAATAATATAAAAATCTATAAAAATAACAATGTTAATGTGTGCAAAGAAGGAGATGCTAACATGAAGCTAAACCGTGAGATGCAAGCTAACACACGTATATACCCAGAAAAAGTACTGCAGTTTGGAGAAGGCGTATTTCTAAGAGGGTTTGCTGATTGGCAAATTCATCAAATGAACAAACGCACTGCATTTAAAGGCAGTATAGTAGCTGTCAATCCGAGAATCACAGGAAATGCAGGTAAATTGAATAAGCAAGACGGTTTGTTTACGGTTTCTCTTCAAGGAATTCAAGACGGCAAAGCAGTCAAAGAACATGAAGTAATTGAATCTATTAGCCGCGGTCTAAATCCATATGAAGATTATGAGGCGTATATGCAATTAGCAGAGAAAGAAGAGCTAAGATTTCTTATTTCTAATACAACAGAGGCAGGCATCGCATTTTTAGAAGAAGACCGCTTGGAACATGCACCGCAAACGAGTTTTCCTGGTAAAGTCACGGCATTTCTATATAAGCGGTTTAAAGCTTTTCAAGGAGATCCAACAAAGGGACTTATTATCCTTCCCTGTGAATTAGTGGAGCGAAACGGGGATTTGTTAAAGAAAATGGTATTGCGCTATGCCGACAAATGGAATTTAGAGAAAAAGTTTACGGAATGGATACACGAAGCAAATGCTTTTTGCTGCACGCTTGTTGACCGAATTGTGCCAGGTTATCCAAACGATAAAAATATGCTAAATGAACTGAGTTATGAAGATGAGTTTTTTGTTATCACAGAGCCATTTTACTTATGGGTTATTGAGGGACCTGAGTGGGTAAAAGAAGAGTTTCCCGCGGAAGAAGCTGGTTTACATGTGAAATTTGTGAACGACATTGCACCATATGCGCTGCAGAAAGTTAGAATTTTAAACGGTATTCATACTGCTATGATGCCTGTTGCGTATTTAGCGGAACTAAATACGGTCAGAGAAGCAGTTGAAGATGAAGTAATTGGAACGTTTATTCGAAAATGTCTGTATGAAGAAATTATTCCTTGCTTACCAGTTTCCGAAGAAGAGTCTTTGTCATTTGCTAAATCTGCATTAGAACGCTTTCAAAATCCGTTTATCCACCACGAATTAATGAGCATCTCTTTGAACAGCATGACAAAGTTTAAAACGCGAAATATCCCAACCCTTAAAGAATACGTTGAAAAGCAAGGAGCGCTGCCTGCTTTGCTTACATTCTCTCTCAGTGCCCTCATTTCTTTTTATAAAGGAAAAAGAGGAGGAGAAAAAATTGAACTATCAGATGACCCTGCAGTTCTAGAAATGTATGAATCTCTTTGGAATACGTATGACAGTACTGAAAAAAATATCTCTTATATTGTAAGAGAAGTGCTGGGTTGTAAACAGCATTGGGGAGAGGATTTAAATACAATTCCTAGCTTAACAAAAGCCGTAACAAATGGAGTCTTAGCCATTGAAACTCTCGGAATGAAACAGGCAATAAAAGAAATTCTCTATGTAACCGCAACTAAACAGTAAGAGGTGAAGCATATGAAAGAAGTAATTCGTATTCATCAGGAAGATAATGTAGCAGTAGCTTTACGAGATTTTTTAGCACAAGAGAACCTTATGGTTAACGGAAAAGAAATTTCTCTAAAAGAAGAAGTGAAACGGGGCCATAAAATAGCTCTTACGCCTATTTCAGCGGGCGGCAACATTATAAAATATGGTTTTCCAATCGGACATGCGACTCACTCTATTTCACCTGGTGAATGGGTGCATACGCATAACACAAAAACAAATTTAAATAATATTAACGAATATGAATTTCATCAAAAGTTAGCAGCTCCTAAAGAAAAAAAACAATCGCTAATGTTTAAAGGATATCGCCGCAAAAACGGAGATGTTGGAATTAGAAATGAGCTTTGGATTGTTCCAACGGTAGGGTGCGTCAATGGTATAGCCGAACAAATGATTAAACAGTTTCAAAGAGAAATAGGGGATATCTCGCCTTTTGAACATGTAACCGTTTTAAAACACAATTACGGATGTTCTCAGCTCGGTGATGATCACCTTAATACAAGAACCATGCTTACGAGAATGGTACAGCATCCAAATGCAGGTGGCGTACTAGTATTAGGGCTTGGATGTGAGAATAATAGCTTAACAGAATTTAAACAAGCGCTAGGTACAATTGATGAAAGCAGAGTGAAGTTTTTACAATCTCAAGACGTCGAGGATGAAGTTGAGGCAGGAGTCGCTTTGCTAAAAGAAATTTATGATGCTGCTAAAGATGATAAAAGAGAAGACGTTGATATTTCAAGGCTGAAAGTAGGCCTTAAATGCGGTGGGTCAGATGGATTATCTGGTATTACAGCAAATCCGCTGCTCGGCAAATTCTCCGATTGGCTCATTGCTCAAGGAGGTACAACAGTTTTAACAGAAGTACCTGAAATGTTTGGAGCAGAGACCCTGCTGATGGAAAGAGCCGTTGATGAACAAACATTTGATAAAATTGTTGATCTTGTTAATGATTTTAAAACGTACTTTCTCAATCATAAACAGCCGGTGTATGAAAATCCTTCTCCCGGTAATAAAGCAGGCGGCATTACAACGTTAGAAGATAAATCACTTGGCTGCACTCAAAAAGCAGGAACAGCCCCAGTTGTAGATGTGTTAAAGTACGGAGAATGCTTACAAATTAACGGTTTAAATCTATTAAGTGCTCCTGGAAATGATTTAGTTGCCTCAACTGCTTTAGCGGCTTCAGGGTGTCATATTGTACTGTTTACAACGGGACGAGGAACGCCGTTTGGAACGTTTGTGCCCACTATAAAAATTTCTACAAACACCGCTCTTTATAACAAAAAGCCGCACTGGATTGATTTTAATGGAGGAGTACTGGTTGAAGGCGAAACGGAAGAAACTACGTTAGAAAACTTTATTGAGTACATGATCAGCGTTTCTAGCGGAGAGCTTGTAAATAATGAAAAAAATGATTTTAGAGAAATAGCCATTTTTAAAACAGGCGTTACTTTATAAATAAGTCGGTTACTAGATTGTTAAACGAAAGGAGAAAAGCTAGTGAAAAAATATGTGCTTTCTTTGTTTGTGATGACTCTTATGCTTGTTTTACCGTTTTCTGCCCAAGGGGAAGCTCTTTCAGCAAGTGAAAAAATAACAGCAGTTAAAGAACAAATTCAGCCTCCTTCATTTCCAAACCGTACGTTTAATATTAAGCGGTACGGAGCAGCAGGAGATGGAAAGTCTGATTCAACGGCTGCTTTTAAAAAAGCAATCGAAGCGGCTAACAAAGCAGGAGGAGGGCGTGTTGTTGTTCCACCAGGAACTTATGTTACCGGTGCGATTTATTTAAAAAGCAATGTAAATCTTCATGTAATGAAAAAAGCTACGATTAAGTTTAGTCAAAATCCTGACAAATACTTACCTGCTGTCTTAACAAGATGGGAAGGCGTGGAGCTATATAATTATTCACCGCTTATCTATGCTTATAACGAAAAAAATATTGCGATTACAGGAGAAGGTACGTTAGATGGACAGGGTGATAACGAACATTGGTGGCCCTGGAAAGGAAAAAAGGAGTTTGGATGGAAAGAAGGCGAGCCGAATCAACAGCAAGATCGCGATTTGCTGTTTAAAATGGCAGAAGAGAAAGTTCCTGTTAAAGAGCGCGTATTTGGTAAAGGGCACTATTTGAGACCTAGTTTTATTCAGTCTTATCACAGCAAAAATATCATGATAAAAGGCGTAACTATTTTAAATTCGCCAATGTGGCAAATCAATCCCGTCTTAAGCGAGAACATTTTAATTGATGATGTAAAAATTATAGGTCATGGTCCTAATAATGATGGAGTAGACCCTGAATCGAGTAAAAATGTGCTTATTAAAGATTCTTATTTTGACAATGGAGATGATTGTATTGCGATTAAGTCGGGGCGTAATGCAGATGGAAGAAGAATCAACGTACCAAGTGAAAATATTATTATTGAAGGAAACGAAATGAAAGATGGCCACGGGGGCGTTGTGATCGGCAGCGAAATATCAGGAAGCGTTCGGAACGTATTTGCTCAGCACAATGTTATGGACAGTCCCAATCTAGACCGGGCGCTGCGCATTAAAACAAATTCCGTTCGCGGCGGAACGATTGAAGATATCGACTTTAGCAACAATACGGTCAAAAGCGTTGGCAGTGAAGTGATTCAAATAGACATGTACTATGAAGAAGG
Organism: Priestia sp. YIM B13551; assembly: GCF_042787905.1. Classification (NCBI taxonomy): domain Bacteria; kingdom Bacillati; phylum Bacillota; class Bacilli; order Caryophanales; family Bacillaceae; genus Priestia; species Priestia sp. YIM B13551. The sequence continues at coordinate 952,033 of NZ_JBHZOX010000001.1, read as the reverse complement.
AGACACAGGGAATTTTACGCCCGTCGTTCGTAATATCAACATAGAAAATTTGCAAAGTAATGGAGGGAAATACGGTTTATGGGTTCGAGCCTATGAACGTTCTCCCGTTACAAACCTAACAATTCGCAATTCTAATTTCCAGCATGTTGCAACACCATTGTTAATGGAAAATGTAGAGAATCCTGTGTTTGAAGAGTTTTGTATAAATGGAAGCTGCATGAATACAAACCGTTAGAAGGTATGTTCTATGTTCACAATCAGCTGCAAGGCAGAGGTGGGACAACAGTATTTTAGCACAAGAAGTAGCCGCACAATTAATCGAGATTATTGATTAATTGTGCGGTATTTTTTGTTGTGAGGGTGAACGTAGGTTTAATATATTAATAATGGTAAAAACCTGCTCTTTAATTTTTGCTATTTTATAGATAAGTCAAATGACTTCTGCTAATTGATAGATAACATGTGTAAAAGAAATGACTTTTGATGATGGTTTTCTTAGCAATTTATTACCTAAATGTGGATATGGAAAGTATGAGAGGAGATATATAAAAGAATCATAAAAACATTTGTCTCTGTAAGCGTTTTATTATTTGTTTTAATAAAGAGCAAAAAAAGGATGTTTTTCTCTAAATTTTTACCATTGAATATTTTGAATAAAGTTCATAAAATAAACTTGTAAGCGTTTTAAAAGATTAGGAAGTATGTATCTTGAAAGTTGAATAGAGATTTATTTATGAAGAAAATAAATGTGATTTTTTTGCTTTTGATTACCGTTTCCGAGTAGACCTTAACAGTTAGCAGCAAATCGTTCATTTAATGAAATAAAGTAATAGATAGGAGTAGAGAAAAATGTACATCGGCGTCGATTATTACCCTGAACATTGGCCAGAGAATATGATAGAAGAAGATATCCAAGGCATTAAAGAGCTAGGATCAAACATGGTGAGAATAGGAGAGTTCGCTTGGCACCTTATGGAGCCTAAAGAAGGGCACTATGACTTTTCCTTTTTTGATAGCGTTATCAATAAACTTAAAAAACAGAATATTGATGTTATGTTTGGTACGCCTACTGCCACTTTTCCGGCTTGGCTTGCGAAGCAGCATCCTTCCATTTTATCAAAAGATGAAAACGGGGCGGTCAGAGCCTTTGGAGGAAGACGTCAATATTGTTTTAATTCGCCTCTTTACCGGAAGTATAGCGCCCAGATTACAGAACAACTCGTAAAGCACTACTGCTCAGAAGAAGCAATCGTAGCATGGCAAGTTGACAATGAATTTGGCCATGAAGGCAGTGACATGTGTTACTGCGAACAATGTCATAAAGAGTTTCAGCAGTTTTTGGAAAGAAAATATAAAGATATTAATGAGCTAAATGAAAAGTATGGCACTATTTTCTGGGGACAAACATATAACGAGTTTACTGAAGTGCCTATGCCTGTAAAAACAATTACGACACACAGCCCTTCGCTAAAGCTTGACTGGGCGCGCTTTCGCTCTTTTTCATTAAACAGATACGCTCACGAACAAACGGCGATTGTGAAGAAATATAAAGGTGATCACCAGCTGTTGACAACGAACGTATCAGGAGGCTTCTTTGATAAATGGTTTGATCATGAAGAAAATCTAGAAGCAATGGACTTTGTATCCTATGACAATTATCCGGTATGGGGCGGTCAAACAGAGCCAATTACTCCGGCTCATATTGCACTAGGGCATGATTTTAATAGAGGCTTGCTACATAAAAACTTCTGGATTGTAGAGGAATTAATGGGCGCTCAAGGTCATGATGTCATCGGTTATCTTCCGCGACCTAACCAGGCAAAGATGTGGTCTTATCAGGCTTTTGCTCATGGATGTACGAATATGCTGTATTTCCGTTGGCGCGGAATGACAAGAGGAGCCGAGCAGTACTGCTATGGAGTTGTAGGTCATGATAATCATTATGGAAGACGCTACAAAGAAGTTCAGTCGTTATTTAGTGAAATCGTTCATTACGAACATGTACTTGAGTCTGATATTAAATCCGATGTTGCCGTTTTGTATGACTATGAAAATATATGGTCATGGCGCTTTCAGCAGCAAAGTGAAGGATTTGACTTTACGCAAGAGCTTCTTAGAGGATATACACCGTTTTATAAGCTGAATACACCTATTGATGTTATTCCTGCTTCGAGAGATTTTTCAAGCTATAAAGTACTGGTTGTTCCGGCTTTGCAAATCATTGATGAAGAACTAGGTAAGATATTTACTGAATTTACTGAAAACGGCGGCGTGATTATTTTTACTTTTAGAACCGGCATTAAAGACAAACAAAATAACATTCATTTTAAACAGACGCTCCCGGGATATGTAAAAGAAATAACAGGAATTGAAATTCATGAAGTGGAAGCACTGTCTTCTACTCAAAAAGCAGCTATTAAAGGAAAAGGACCGTATGAAGGAGAAGAATCAAGTGCGTCCGTGTGGAGAGATATTATCACGCCTGTAACAGCTGAAGTGCTGTATGAGTATGATGATCCATTTTATAATCAAGCAGCTGTAACAAAAAATCAGTTTGGTCGCGGAACGGTTTATTATGTAGGCTGTGGAATTGAGGAGCAAACGTTTGAAAAAATTGCGCTTGATATTGTGAAACAGCAACATATTGAGCATAGAGAAAGTGAAGATGGAATTGAAGTATATCCTCGCAAGCTTGGAGAGAAAAGTTATTACTTCCTTATGAACCATACGTCAGAAGTAAAAGTATTTAAAGATATTGTTCTGCAGCCTTACGAAAGTCGAGTTGTGGAAAATATACAGCCGTAATAGAAGACTAGAATCTCATAAAGCAATGAGATTCTAGTCACCAATGATATGAAAGCGTTTTATAGGAGAAGGGAGTTAAGTTATATGAGCATGGGGGTACAGTCAAAAGTTTCTCTAAAAACCGTATTATCATACGGAATGGGGAGTTTTGGAAACAATATTATTTATGCATTAACAAGTACATATTTAATGATTTTTTATACGGATAGCGTAGGATTAAATGCCGCAGCTGTAGGAACTTTATTTCTTATTGCTAGGATATGGGATGGAATTGCAGACATTATTATTGGAATGATTGTTGATAATACAGAAACGAGATTTGGTAAGTTTAGGCCTTACCTGTTAATAGGCGGATTTTTTGCAGCCGTTGCTACAGTCGCGTGTTTTATTAGTCCTGATCTTTCTCATACAGGAAAATTAATTTATGCTTATATCACTTATATCGCGTGGGGAACAAGTTTTGCTATCATGGATATTCCCTATTGGTCGCTTTCAGCAACGATTACACAAGATGTAAAAGAACGAAATAAAGTAGTGGCTTTTCCTAGAACCATTGCAGCAGTAGGGTCTTTATTTGCTAGTTTATTAACTCTTCCACTAGCTCATTATTTTGGAAACTGGTTTATGCTTAGTCTTATTTATGCTTGTATTTTAATGATTACAATGATCATTACATTTTCAGGAGTAAAAGAAAACTATACCGTAAAAAGACAGGAAAAGCAGACGCCAAAAGCAGTTTGGAACTTATTTATTCAAAATAAACCGCTGCGCTACCTGATTTTCTCGATGCTCTTAGTTGAAACGATTTTAACAATTCGAACTACTTTTTCTATTTACTATTTTAAATACAATCTAAATGCAGAGAACATCGCGTCTCTTTATTTAACCTTATTTTTTACAGCACAAATTGTAGGGGCGATTGCGTCTCCTTTTATTTCAAATAAATTTGGAAAGAAACGTGCAGCAATAGGGGGGATTGCGCTAAATGCTGTAGCCACTCTTACAATGTTTGCAACGGGTTTCCACGTTATGCCAGTGATGATTTTAAGCTTTTTAGCTTCTTTTGGCGGTGGAGTTAGTAACATTGCTCAAACATCTATGCTCGCTGACTGTGTAGAATACGGCGAATGGAAAACGGGGAACCGAGCAGAAGGAATGGTGTTTTCTACGAATATTTTCAAAACAAAGGTCGCTTCAGCAGTGGGTGGAGCAGTAGGGGGGTATATCCTTTCAGCAGTAGGGTACGTGCCAAATCAAATTCAGTCACACAGCACACTCATTTGGATTGCTTTAATCTTTACGATTATTCCGGGTATTCTCTGTTTGTTATCACTTGTCCCACTCGTAAAATATGAGTTGACGGAAAAGAGATATCTAGAAATTTTACAAGATATGAAAAAACGCTCAAGCCGCATAAAAGAAAAACCGGCTATGAAGGTGTCTAGCTAATTAAAATTAGCATCAGCATTGTACACAAAAACAACAAGAAAAAAAGACTGCATTTTCTCAGCTCCTCTTGCTATGATGTCAGGTAGACAGATATCAATGTAAAGAGGAGTTTTGTTTATGTTTATTAATTTTTCAAAAGAAGACAAAGATAAAATGCTGAATGAAATTCAAACGTTTTTTTATAACGAACGAGATGAAGAAATAAGTGAATTTGCAGCGGAAAATGTATTAGAGTTTATTAAAGAACATATCGGTCCTCACTTTTATAACCAAGCAATTAAAGATGCGGAAGATATTATGAACCAAGTCATGCTTTCTGCAGAAGAAAATTTACATGCATTAAAAAAACCAATCGAAAAGTAGTTCAAAAAAGAAAATATGAAATAGGAAAAAAGCGTTTTATGTACAAAAACATAAAGCGCTTTTGTTTGTCTGTGAAACAAATTATTTGTTCGCATAAGTGATATATGATACATTCGTTTTAAGGTAATATTAACGTTAACGTAAAGGTTATATTTAAAGTGTTTTGATTTAACTCCATGAGGGCATAACTTCAGCAAGCAGGGACATAATGAGGTAATTATATTAGGAAAGAAGGGACTATACGTGAGCAACATTACGAAAGATCAGCTAACAAAATCTATTGTGAAAGCAAATGAAAATCGTTTAACGGATAATAGTGATTTTGATATCTATCAAGAGCTTGAAAATGTGCTTCAAGGAGTAGGTTTATCAGCAAAAGACAGTGGAGGAAACATTACGTTTTACGGAGAAGATCCGGTTGTTCCTAGTACGCTGCGCCTTGCCTCAGCAGCAGCTATTGCACTAGTTGCTAAATCAGTAGCTGTCTCAAAAATTTGGAGAATACGCGGAGGAAAAGGTCAAGATATTCATATGGATTTACGAAAAGCTATCCGAAGATTATCACCTTTTTACGATAAAAAATGGGAAAAGCTTAATGGGTACGCACCAAGTAAAGCAAATGATCCATATAACCCATTAGGCTTTCGCTTTTATCAAACAAAAGATGACAAATGGGTGATGCCGCTGAATCCATATCCACGCTCCAAGCATGAAACGCTAAAGCTGTTAAATTGTATAGAAGACCCTGATGCAGTGGCAAAAGCAATTCGCGGATGGAATGCAGAAGAATTAGAAAAAGCTGCAGCGGAGCGAGGAGTTATCATGCCTGTTGTGCGGACAATTGAAGAGTTTATGAATGAGTCCGTGTATGAAGAAGTAGCGCAACTTCCTTTAATTGAAATTGAAAAGATTGGAGAAAGTGAGCCGATTCCTTTTTCAAAAGATCCTAAAACGCCGCTAGATGGTATTCGAGCATTAGGGCTTGGTCATGTTATTGCGGGAGCAGGATTTGGTAGAGCTCTTGCCTTACACGGTGCGGACGTCTTAAATATTTGGAAGCCAACGGATTGGGAGCATGATACGATTTACGCTACGTCTAATGTCGGTATGCGCTCTTCAACGCTGGATATCGGTGAAAAAGAAGGAAAAGAAAAAATGGTTGAACTTCTAAAAGAAGCCGATATCTTTTTTGCGAACCGTCGATACGGATTTCTAGAGAGATACGGTCTAACAGCTGAAGAGTGTGCAGAACTAAAACCAGGAATCATCCACTGCACCGTTAACCTGCACGGAACGCAAGGAGAGTGGGCAAAAAGAAATGGATTTGATCAGACAGCGGGAAGTGTAACGGGAGTCATGGCGTTAGAAGGATCGCCAGAAAATCCTAAGCTGCCTCCTATTGTAGTTGTCAATGATTATGCGGTTTCTTGGTTGCTTGAAGTTGGTGCTTTAATGGCACTGGAAAGAAGAGCAAAAGAAGGAGGCAGCTACCGCGTGCGTGTATCATTGGATCGCGTATCTTTATGGATTTTATCAATGGGCATCTATGACAAAGCGTACGCTCATCAAACAGCTGGTTCGTCAGAGAAGCACGAGTACATTGCACCGGATCTCTTTACAGCCCAAACACCTTTAGGATTGTACCAAGGGCTTACAGAACAAATTGAAATGTCGGAAACTCCAGGGAAATATAAGACGGTTCTGGTTCCTCGAGGTTCTTCATGCCCAGAGTGGTTGTGATATCAAGAGGCTGAGACAAAAGTATTTTAGTTGAAGGAAAATCCGAACGATGAATCGAGATTCTTGATAAAGGATCCAACTCGTTCGGATTTTTTCATGGCGATGGTGAACGTGGATTTTGTATCTTCTGTTGCTTCTAGCTGTTGATTGGAGGGCAAGGCGAAGACTCCTGCGGGAAAAGCGAAACAGGTGAGACCCCGCAGGAGTGTAAGCGATGAGGAGGCTCACCGGCCGCCCACGGAAAGCGAAGCCTTGCACGGAAATCAATTCAATTCGCTCGCCTTTGGATTAAAATGATTTGGGTATGTCCAAACCTCATTTTGAGAGGCACATTTAAAATGAAAAATAAGAAAAAATATTTGAATAATTATATGATTTCTTATATAATAGCGAAAAGGATGAGGAGTTGACTTGTAATGGAAAACTATACGTCCCGCAAAATGACACAAGAAGAAGTAAAAGTATCAGACGCGACAGCAGCTCAACTAGTGCTAAACAAATCTCTTCGTGACTTTAAAAAAGCACAGCTTTTACTGCAAATTGATCAGTCTTTAGAAAAAAGAGATAAAGAAACTTTTTTACGTTTAACTGAAGAGTTAAAAGAAGTTTGTTAAATAACCTACTAACATAAACGATCAGCCTTTGCTTCTAGTGAGCAAAGGCTTTTTATATGGAAAAAAACGGATAAATGTTTTGTTTTTTCTGAAAGCGGTAAAAGTATAGTATGGATGATAAAGCAAAAATCAAGAAGTCTCTTACTTTATTATTTTTTGCTTTATCATCTACAGCATCTAGATGGCAGCGCATCACGAAAGAACAAAAAGAGAGAGGGTTCTTTATATGTATAACAAAATCTTAGTCGCCTTTGACGGTTCGGCACCTTCTATTCGTGCTCTTCAACATGCAAGTAAACTAGCTAAAAGCGTAAATGCTAATAAGCTGACAATTGTACATATTAAGGAAAGAATTCACTTGCAGCAGCCTGTTTTTAGCGTTGACTTAGACGCACTGATAGAAGAAGAAAATCGCGATATTTTATCTGAAGCTCACAATCATTTAACTCAATCAGGTATTCCATATAAGGCATACGGTTTAGAAGGCACCGCTTCAAAGAAAATTATCGAATACGCACATGACAATCAACAAGACGTCATTGTAATAGGAAGTCAAGGAAAGGGCTTTGTTAAAGAGACATTTTTAGGAAGTGTAAGTCACGAAGTTGCTCAATCCGCAGAATGTCCTGTTATCATTGTTAAATAAAAAGAGGCTGAGACAAAAGTATTTTAGTTGAAGGGAAATCCGAACGATGAAGTGAGATTCTTGATGGAGAATCCAACTCGTTCGGATTTTTTGTTGATTTTATTGATATGGTGAAGGTAGGTTTCCTGTATATAGGTGCTTCTAGCTGTGGATTGGAGGGCAAGAGGAAGACTCCTGCGGAAAAAGAGGCATAGGTGAGACCCCGCAGAAAGCGAAGTCTTGCATGGAAATCAACCGCGGTGGAACAAGCGATACCTACTAGCTTCTTTATTTTATTTGTTCTGTAGGTTGGATGGATTTCGTTATGTCTCCATCTTTTTTTGCGTTTGGATTATGTAGTGCTGCGTGCTTAGTGAGTTCGAAATTTACTGTATGATAAACGTACTTTATACGCTAAGCTGTCAGATACCTGTGGTAAACTGTCAGAGAATAATGGTTATTTAATCAGGTATGCTTTATTCTGCACAGTTTCTTCAATTATTACTTTTATAATGAAAGCAAAGGATGTGAATAAATGAATAGAATTTCTATTAAGCTTGGACTCTTATTTTTAATGTTCATTTTACTAATTGAAGCTGCGCTCTTTTTTTACTTATATAGCGGTCTTGCCAACACACGAATTTCAGAGGAATTAGAAAGTTTGCGTTTAAGAGGAAACAGTCACCGGGAAGTACTAGAGAAGCATCATGATTCGGCTACGCTTAACCATGTTGCACTGATGGAATCTGAAGCAGAAACTGATGTTGTCATAACGGATAAAACAGGAAAGATTATCAGTTCGTCTAGGCCTTTAATTCAAGGTGCAAGAAAAGCAGTAGAGAAATGGAAAGGAAAGTCTCTTACATACAAAGGTGAAATTATGCAAGGCGACTGGAAAAGCAAACCTTATATCGCCACAGCATCACCTATTGAAAAAGGCCGTCAGCAGTTTGGAACGGTTTATATGTTCAAAAACACAAATGATATTCACGAAATGATTGCGAGACTACAGCATCATTTTTACGTAGCAGGAGCTGTTTCCATTTTATTTTCGATTGTGACTATTTTTGCTCTGTCTAAATTTATAACCGCTCCTTTAATCAAGATGAAAAAAGCAACAGAGAAGCTGAGTCAAGGAGATTTGTCTGTAAAGCTTGGTGCTCATTCAAGAGATGAACTTGGCCAATTAGGAATGTCCATTCAGTCGCTAGCGAATGAGCTGCAGCGGTTACGAAAAGAGAGAAATGAATTTTTAAGCAGCATTTCACATGAACTTCAAACTCCTTTGATGTATTTAAAGGGCTATGCGGACGTAGCGAGAAGGCCTTCTAATACACCGCAAGAACGTGATAAATATCTTGCCATTGTGGAAGAAGAAGCGGAAAGAATTTCACAGTTAGTCAAAGATTTGTTTCAGCTGGCGCAGCTGGATCAGCACACATTTTTTATTCAAAAACAAAAAGTAGAACTGGCTACGTATTTGCACACCATATGCGCGCATTTTAATTTAGCTTTAAAAGAAAAAGAGATGGAGCTGGACATAAGCTGCTCTCAAGGCCTTTACATTTCACTAGATCCTGAAAGATTTCAGCAAGTGATTATCAATTTACTTGATAACGCAATGAAATATTCAAAAGAAGGGACTAAAATTGATTTAATTGTAAAAAAATCAGCTGAATCATTGACAATAACTCTTAAAGATCAAGGAATAGGCATTCCAGAAAAAGATCTGCCTTACGTATTTGACAAGCTGTATCGAGTGGAAAAATCCCGCTCGAGAAAAAGCGGAGGTTACGGATTAGGCTTATCAATTGTAAAAGAGATTGTAGAAGCTCATGGAGGAGAAATAACAATCATAAGCAAGGTGGGAAAAGGAACGACTGTAGAGATTGCATTAAGAGAGGATGGATAGGATGGCCACTATTTTATTAGTAGATGATGAAGCAAGGATGCTGGATTTACTAGAACTTTATCTTCTGCCAAACGGATTTACATGTATAAAATTTGAAAAAGGCACAGAAGCGCTGCGCTATCTTTATGAAGGTAACAAAGCAGATTTGATGTTATTAGATATTATGATGCCAAGCGAAGATGGGTGGGAGATTTGTCAAAAAGTAAGGAAAATGTCTGATCTACCGGTCATTATGCTCACAGCCCGCAGCCAAACGTTAGATGTAGTAAAAGGATTAAATATAGGGGCAGACGACTATATTACTAAACCGTTTAGCGAAGAAGAATTGGTTGCACGCATCAGTGCGGTTCTTAGACGTTCCTTAAAAGAAAAGAATGAAATCACCTATAAAGGGTTAGTATGGAGCAAGGAAGACCACGTATTACAATATAAAAATCAGCACATTCAAGTGACGCCTAAAGAGTTTGAATTAGTGGGATTACTTCTTCAGCATTTAAATCGTGTGTTCAGCCGGGACGACTTGCTTGTGTTAGTGTGGGGATATGAGGCGGAGATTGGAGACCGTACTATTGACTCTCATGTGCGAAATGTTCGGGATAAGCTAAGAAAAGCGGGCTTTCCTGTAGACGAATACCTGCAAACCGTATGGGGAATAGGCTATAAGTGGGTTGATGTTAGTTGAAAATGATATAAGCATAGCTGGTGAAATTGGTGAAAAGATAAAGTAAGCAGAAGCGAGCTTTTTTCTTTACATAGGGTAGGGGGGTATAGTATCATGAAGTTATGAAGGGAGGATGTTAGATGGTCGAAGCGAATCACATGAATAGTGAAGAAAAATGTTGTACGATAAATAGTGAAAGAAAAAGTCACCATTCTCCAGAAGTGAAAAAAAATCTAACAAGCCGATTAAATCGAATTGAAGGACAAATTCGAGGAATTAAAGGATTAATTGAAAAAGATACGTATTGTGACGACGTGATTACTCAAATCGCAGCTGCGCAGTCTGCTTTAAATAGTGTAAGTAAAATTTTGCTTGAAGGCCACTTGAAGCATTGCATTGTAGAACGTGTGCAAGATGGTGATGAAGAAGTAGTGGATGAATTATTAACAACCATTAAACGATTAATGAAATAAAGGAGATGCTAGAAATGGAAAACGTAACATTATCAGTAAAAGGAATGTCTTGCGGTCATTGTGTCAAAGCTGTTGAAGGCGGCGTAGGCGAACTTAATGGCGTTAAAAGCGTAGAAGTAAGCTTAGAAGATGCAAAAGTAACGGTTGCATTTGATCCAAGTCAAGTAACGGTCGAAGATATTAAAGAGGCTATTGATGACCAAGGTTATGACGTAGCATAAACAGCATCGCGTGCGAATACCTTCGCACGCTTGATTTAGGAAAAATATATACCCCTTATAGGTATATGACAGGAGGCGAAACGTGATGGGTGATAAACAAAAAGAAGCCACCTTGCAAATTACAGGTATGACATGTGCAGCATGTTCTAACCGAATTGAAAAAGGATTAAAAAAAATAGAAGGTGTAAAAGAAGCAAACGTGAATTTGGCTTTGGAAAGATCTACTATCGTATTTGATCCGTCTAAAACAAGTCCACAGGTCTTTGAAGAAAAAATCGAAAAGCTTGGGTATGGAGTTGTAAGTGAAAAAGCCGAATTTGCTATTACGGGCATGACGTGCGCCGCTTGTTCGACTCGTATTGAAAAAGGGTTAAACAAATTAGAAGGCGTGACAAAGGCAAGCGTTAATCTTGCTTTAGAAACGGCTTCTGTTGAATACAGCCCTTCTCAAATAGCTCCGCAAGATATAACGCAGCGAGTTGAAAAACTTGGATACGGAGCAAAGCTAAAGTCAGAAGAAAAAGAAGAAGAGCAAAGCTACAGAGAAAAAGAACTCAGTAAACAAAAAGGGAAGTTTTGGTTTTCATTGATTTTAAGCGTACCGTTATTGTGGGCAATGGTTAGCCATTTTACGTTTACATCGTTTATTCCTTTGCCTCATATGCTGATGAATCCATGGGTTCAGCTCGCTTTAGCTACGCCTGTTCAATTCGTGGTAGGGAAGCAATTTTATGTAGGCGCATTTAAAGCTCTTCGTAACAAAAGCGCCAACATGGATGTTTTAGTAGCACTGGGCACAAGCGCAGCTTATTTCTACAGTCTATACTCTTCTCTTAAATCGCTTGGGTCATCTGCTCATACAGATCAGCTTTACTATGAAACGAGCGCTATATTGATTACGCTGATTCTTTTAGGAAAGTTATTTGAAGCAAACGCCAAAGGCCGTTCTTCAGAAGCAATTAAAAAGATGATGGGCTTACAGGCTAAAACGGCCGTTGTCATAAGAGACGGAGCGGAAGTTGAAATTCCAGTGGAAGAAGTCCAAAAAGGCGAAGTTATTTTTATTAAGCCTGGTGAAAAAGTGCCTGTAGACGGAGAGATTATTGAAGGGCAATCGGCCTTAGATGAGTCCATGCTGACAGGTGAAAGCGTACCGGTAGATAAAAACATTGGAGATAAAGTAATTGGGGCCACACTTAATAAAAATGGTTTTCTGAAAATAAAAGCTACAAACATTGGAAAAGAGACGGCGCTTGCGCAAATTATTAAAGTAGTAGAAGAAGCGCAGGGGTCTAAAGCGCCTATTCAGCGATTAGCTGATTATATCTCAGGTATATTCGTGCCAATTGTAGTCGGAATTGCACTTCTTACTTTCTTTGTTTGGTATATTTGGATTGCGCCTGGCGAATTTGCACCGGCTTTAGAAAAGCTTATTGCCGTACTAGTGATTGCATGTCCATGCGCGTTAGGCTTAGCTACTCCAACTTCCATTATGGCGGGGTCGGGCCGCGCAGCAGAATTTGGTATTTTATTCAAAGGCGGCGAGCATTTAGAAGCAACGCATAAAATCGATACGATTCTTTTAGATAAAACGGGAACTGTTACAAATGGAACCCCCGAGTTAACCGATGTACGTATTGCACAAGGCTACGAAGAAAATGAGCTATTACAGTTAGTTGCATCGGCTGAGCGTTTGTCGGAGCACCCTCTCGCTCAAGCACTCGTAGCAGGTATAAAAAATAAAGGTATAGAGATTCAAGAACCGTTATCTTTTGAAGCTATTCCAGGGTATGGAGTAAAAGCAACTGTACAAGAGCGAGAGCTGTTAGTGGGAACAAGAAAGCTTATGAACCAGTATAAAGTGAATATTGATACAGCCTTAGAAGAAATGACAAATTTAGAACAAGAAGGAAAAACGGCCATGCTCGTTGCTCTTGACGGAAAATATGCCGGCATGCTTGCTGTTGCAGATACCATTAAAGCAACTTCTAAAGAAGCAGTTTCCAGGTTAAAAGAAATGGGCTTAGAAGTGATGATGATTACAGGTGATAATCGTCAAACAGCTCAGGCTATTGCGATGCAAGCGGGTATTGAGCATGTTATAGCAGAAGTGTTGCCAGAAGGAAAAGCAGAAGAAGTGAAAAAGCTTCAGCAGCAAGGTAAAAAAGTCGCAATGGTAGGAGACGGTATTAACGATGCTCCTGCACTTGCGTTAGCTGATATTGGAATGGCCATCGGAACAGGAACGGATGTAGCGATGGAAGCCGCTGATATTACGCTGATGCGAGGAGACTTGATGAGCATTGCAGCTGCGATTGAAATGAGTAGAAAAACGATTTCTAATATTAAGCAAAACTTATTCTGGGCAATGGGCTACAACACGCTTGGTATTCCAATTGCAGCAGTTGGGCTGTTAGCTCCTTGGGTCGCTGGAGCCGCGATGGCCTTTAGTTCTGTATCGGTTGTATTAAATGCACTGCGATTGCAGAGAGTGAGACTATAAGATATGAAAAAGTGGATCATCTCAGCTATTTTGTACGTGCTCGCAGTCATAGCAGTATATGCTATGTGGGCAATATAAACTAAAAAATATTGGAGTCATCGAGCCACTCTCGGTGAAAGTGATCCAAAAGCAAAGCTGCTAAAGAATATTCTTTAGCAGCTTTGTTAGGTGCAAGGAATTTTTTTGGCTTAATTCATACCCTTTAAGATGAAGGTCCTGGGGATACTTTTGATGAGCAATTAACACATCGCGTCCATCATCCATAATCCAAATGAAATAATGACGGCTAGAACCATCTCCATAGGTAATGGTCATTTTGCAATCAATACTCTCAGCAGATTCTTCATCTAAGAGAATGTTCATATGCTGTGCCTTTTTTATGCTATTGGTGAATGCATTCATATCTTGTTCATCGATAAATGTTTTGAGCGTTTTCATTTTAATGGACGTTACTTCTATCTTTTGTACGCTAGATGAGAGCGTGGAGTGTGCGGAAGCAAAGGGGGCTCCCATCACCAAGCTAAACGCAAGTAAGAGTGAGGATAGAGCAAAGCGTATTTTTAGCATGTTTCTTTCCTCCTTTTATTTTTATACTTTTTCCTTGTGGTAAGTGTTTCATACGAAGGCCTTTTTTAGGCACAGGAATTTTTCGTACCCAATTACCTTCATCTTCACAAAATCTGCACAAAGTCTGGCTACAATAAAGAAAAGTAGAAGAGTAGGCAAAGATAAGTTGTTTTTAAGGATTAAATGATTTTTATTTTAAAATTTATTATGTGGAAAAGAGGGACTGTTATGAAAAAACAGCTATTTATTCTTGGTGCATCTGTCATTATTGGACTAAGCGGATGCGGAAACGATTCTAGTCATGAAAAGCCTTCAACTGACAAAAACGAATCCATGCACGATCACTCAGAGATGAATCACTCTAGTTCAGGAGAGGTTCCAAAAGGATTAAAGCAAGCTGAGAATCCAACATATAAAGTTGGAGATAAAGCCGTTATAAAAGCAGATCATATGAAAGGCATGAACGGGGCTGAAGCAACGATTGTTGGTGCTTACGACACTACGGCCTATACTGTTTCGTATACGCCAAAGACTGGCGGCAAAAAAGTAAAAAATCATAAGTGGGTTATTCAAGAAGAAATAAAAGATGCGGGTAACGAACAGTTAAAGCCAGGTAGCGAAGTGACGATTGAAGCAGATCATATGAAAGGTATGAAAGGGGCAAAAGCAACGATTGATTCAGCCGAAAAAACAACGGTGTATATGGTAGACTACAAACCGACTACAGGCGGAGAGAAAGTAAAAAATCACAAATGGGTAACCGAAAGTGAACTTTCAACCAAATAGACTGTTAGCGAAAAAAGAGGCTGGTACAAAAGTATTTTAGGTGAAGGAAGGTCCGAACGATGAATCGAGATTCTTGATTGAGAATCCAACTCGTTCGGATTTTTTCATTGTTATGGTGAACGCAGGTTTCATGTAGGTAGTGGCTTCTAGCTGTAGTTTGGATTGATTTAGTTATGACTCAATCTCTTTTTGTTTACTTCTTGTTTTATGTTTTATAATGATGAATTTCTGACATGATGTATGAAGAAAACGCATGTTTCTTTCAAAAGAAGTTGCGGTATTAAGTAGAATGCTGCGGTAATAAAACGAACAAACTACTGATGAAAGGAGCTAGCTATGAGTGAACATACAGTAAAGCGAACAGGACGCACACGATGGTTCATTTCATCTTTGTTAAGCAGTATGATTATTTTAAACTATTTTGATCGTGTAGCGGTGTCAGTAGCCGCTCCTGCAATACAAGATGCATTTCACTTAACAGGAACAGAGCTCGGAATTGTCTTTTCTATTTATACGTATTCTTATACGATCATGCAAATACCTGCCGGAAGCTTGCTTGATCGGTTCGGAGTAGCTTGGGTGACAAGAGTCGGTATGGTGATTTGGAGTTTATTAACGATGTCGATGGCTTTTTTGCAAGGAAAACTTCTTCTCTATATTGTCCGGTTTTTAATAGGAATAATGAGTGCTTCCGCATTTCCGGCAGCATCAAAAGCTACGTCGCTATGGTTTCCTCCAAACGAAAGAAGCTTACCAAATTCTTTGTTTGATTCAGCGGCCAAATTTTCAAATGTACTTGGCGCGCCTCTTGTAGCGTTTCTCATCACCAAATTTGATTGGCGCACAGCATTTTTATCCATTGGAATTATAAACGTGCTGTTTACGCTGCTGTTTTGGTTTTATTACGAAAAGCCAGAAAAGCATAGACGTATATCAGATGATGAGTTGAAGTATATTCAAGAAAATAATCTAAATGCAAACGATGAGCAAACATCAAAATTTTTACATACCTTAAAAGTATTATTTACGAATCGGAAAGTTTGGGGGCTCATGATTGGGTTTACAGGCTATGGATATACGTTTAATTTACTGTTAACGTGGCTGCCAACTTTTTTAAAAGAAAAATACGGTATGGATATCATGTCATCGGGCCTGCTTACGGCAGTACCTTGGCTAATTGCTACATTTGCTGGCATTTTAGTTGGCGGCTGGCTTGTTGATTACCTTATAAAAAAAGGGTATAACAGTCAAAATGTATATCGTACGATCATTGTAGTAGGGTTATGCTTAGGGTTTGTGTTTTTAGGCTCTATTTTCACCGATAATGTCGTCGTAGCGATGATTTGTATTTCGATTGGACTGGCAGGTATATCTGCAACGGCACCAATCGGCTGGTCTATTTCTGCTGAAATTGCGCCTGCAGGCTCTATTTCTCTTCTCAGTTCTATTGTTAATTTAGCTAATAATTTGTTTGGTGGAATTATAGCTACAGCTTTAACGGGATATCTTTTAGATAAAACTGGTTCTTTTAATCTAAGCTTTATTGTAGCGGGAATTGTATTGTTGCTAGGCTTAATTTTTTATATTTATGTGCTTGGAGATATTAAACAAATTAAAATTCCAAAAAAACAACATATAAAGTAAAAAGCTCGAGACAAAAGTAGTGCAGGTAAAGTCAGACACGAACTATTTATCATGAATGGATGAATAGTTCGTGTTTTTTATGATCATGGTGAATTTGTTTGTCTGAAATTTAAGATAGGTGCGTATTTTAAAATAGAATTGTTAGTATAGCATGTTCTTAAAAAGGTTAAGCTGGTTTTTATGAAGAAATTCTGTGTCTATTTTTGTGATTTCAGCAGAAGTAGATATGAACCGCACTATAAAAAATAGAAAGGCAGAGGAACATGGATCACAAAGAAAGTGAAAACAACACTGAGTTAAAACAAAGCCACTCATTAAAGGAGCCTCAACGCGTAGAATTATCTAAGTATCAAATTTTAAAAGCACTGATACCTGTTATTATACTTGGGATTGTCGTTTTAGTTGCCGTATTACAAAATGATGGTCTTCTTAATTGGATCTAGGCATGCAAAAGGGGCCTGTAACGTACAAACAAGCGTCGCAATCAGTAGAAATAAGGGATTGTAACTTATTTAGGCATGCAATAAAAAGAAACTGCATATAGTGTAATTTAAATCGCTTGTACACAGTAGAGGGAAAGAGGGAGATACATGCCAAGAGTAACCGTTTTAGGACACGGAAGTTTTGAAGTGGAAAAAGGAAAAAAGCTTGTCTTGGCACTTGAAGACAATGGTATAAATATTCTTCATCGGTGCGGCGGGAAAGCTAAATGCACGACTTGCAGGGTAGAAGTGCTCGAAGGTGAATATTGTGATTTAACACACGCGGAGAAAAATGCATACTCAGAAAGTTCAATTGAAGATCACTTGCGCTTATCATGTCAAATTCGTGTAAATGAAGATATCACCGTTCGACCAATACTAACGGTAGAGAGCTCAGGACGAGAAGCAGGACCTCGACCCGCAGAGTAGTCATGTAATTGCAAAAAGCAGCGCGTGGAATGTTTACATGCTGCTTTTTGTATTTTTACCTAAAAAAATAACAAGAACAGCGACGGGGAGTAACAGCTGTTCTTGTTCAAGTAAAATACCTACGGAATGATTCCTTTAAATTTTAGCATTCTGTAAGGCGGGCAGTAAATCACTCAAAAGAGTGATTATAAAGGTTTTTTTGCGAACCGTTATTTGTAAATAGATTTAATTGGATGCTTCAATCACATCTCCATTTTTGTAAATGTGATACCACCCTATGGTACCTGATCCGCCTTGATCCATCCAGTCTTTGTTTTTTGCTAAGAATCTGTAGTAAGCTTTATCGTTGTTATCTTTCCGTAAGCGGTCGTCTGTACTGAAGACAATGTTGTCACCGAGCTCTTTTTTACCGAATGTAATAGCTGTGCTGACAGGAAATTGCTTTCTTTCTACCTTGTTCTCATCTAAAGCTGCCCATGTTAAGGGACCCACAATACCATCTGGAGACAAGCTGTGATCGATTTGAAATTCTTTTACTACATTTTGTGTTTGCGTACCGAAAATTCCATCAACTGATGTGTTATACTTCACATCTTTTAAGCTTTGCTGTAAGTCCTTTACGTAGCTAGAGTGAGAACCTTTACGAAGCGTAGGCCTTGTTCCTGCTTTAGTTTCAATTTTTTGTGAGTAGGTATCTTTAGCAGCTGCTTCAGTAGTTGGAGTGCTGAATGCTACGCATGTTGTTACAAGGGTGAGAGTAGAAAGCATGACAAGTGTTTTTTTCGTTAACATGAAATAACCTCCTTGTTTTTAGCAACTATTTGTCGCTTTTCATGAGTTTTATAACTAATCAGTAGCTATAAAGTCAATTTATTATAGCGCAGACAGTTTTCTATTTGTTTTTATATTCCTATGATTATATAAGATAGTCATAAAAAACTAGTGAAGTAGATAAATCGTTCTATGTTTTCACTATAATTTCACTTTTCTCTGATACAGTACGGAATGAAAAATAGCATGTGGAGTGTCTTGCATGATCATAGTGTGTTTTGCTGTATAGCGCCCATAATAAATAAACGAATGAAAAGACTGCAAAGGGTCTTAGATCTCTTTGCAGTCTCTTCACGTTCAAGAGCTCTGCGTTCAAATAATAACCAGAAAGGAATTATGTGATGTCACCTCTGTATTCCCAGCATATAAGGAATCTTTTTTCGAAGCAAAAGTTTAATAAATTATCGCGTAAACAAATCTTTCTCTATATACTAGGAATTTGCTGTTTGTGTATAGCGCTAATAGTAACAAACCACAATTATTCTCTTTATAAAAAACCAATAGCTGAGGTAGTGAAGACGAATGTTGTAGAAAAAAACAAATCTGCTGATTTAAATCACAACAAAGATACCGTATATTCTCAAAAAATTGTTGCTAAAATCATGAACGGAAAATACAAAGGGAAGCTTATTCATTTAGAGAATACGTACTCATACTCAGGTGCTTATGATCAAAAGTACACTGTCGGAACAGATCTTTTTGTCTCCTTAGAAAAGAATTCACAGCATGCTTTAAGCGGCACGATTGAAGGAGTGAAGCGGGACGCGCAGGTTACCGCTGTCGCAGGCTTATTTATACTGATTTTGCTGGCGATTGGAAAAAAACAAGGTTTTTATTCAATTATCAGCTTACTTATTAATATTGTTCTTTTAATCGGAGCCTTGAATGTATATCTAGCACTAGGGAATGTGAGCTTGCTAGCTGTATGTATTGTTGCGGTCGTTCTTTTTACGGTTATTTCTTTATTATTAGTAAGCGGTAATCAAGAAAAAACGCATGTAGCAATTATTTCAACTTTAATAGGTACGTTTATTTCTCTGTTAATTGCATACATCGTCATGCAGCTAACAGATTCTAATGGTCTTCATTATGAAGGAATGGAGTTTGTGACGATTCCTCCTCAAAAAATATTTATGAGTGAGGTACTAATTGGATCTTTAGGAGCTGTCATGGATGTAGCTATTACGATTACTTCTTCTGTCTATGAACTATATGAAAAGAATAAAGAGATAGCGCACAAAGACTTACTAAAATCGGGCAAGGAAATTGGCGGAGACATCATGGGAGCCATGACGAATATTTTATTTTTTTCATATATAAGTGGAACAATTCCAATGGTTCTTCTTTATTTAGAAAACGGCTCTCCTTTAGGATACACATTTTCGATGAATTTCTCGTTAGAGTTAATCCGTGCTCTTACTGGCAGTATTGGCATTGTGCTAACGATTCCAATTACACTCTATCTTTCGATTCTTTTTATTTTTAGGAAGGGGAACAGAAAGTGAACGTTTTACTATTGCTTGCTCTTATTTTATTTATTTTGATGAGTATTGTGGGCGGAAAAAAAGGGGTTAGATCGTTCCTTGCTTTGTTCTTGAATTTTGGCGTTATTTTTCTAACCATTCTCTTTATGCTGTCTATAAAAAATACGATTATTGTTACGTTAATCGCTTGTACAATCATTAGCTGCATTAATTTATTTTATATTAATAAATTCAATCATAAAACGCTTGCTGCGTTTGTTTCAACGATTATTACCTTAGCCTTTTTAGTACTCTTTATTTTTATCATTGAACATCATGCCATGATTCAAGGGTTTGGAGAAGAACAAGAAGAAGAAATTAACGCTTTTTCACTTTACGTTGGAATTGACTTTGCTAAAATAGCCATTTGTACCATTATTATGGGAGCCATAGGAGCAATCATTGATATTTCGCTATCTATTTCATCTTCTATGAATGAATTATTTGTTCATGATCCGTCCGTAACTAAAAAAAATCTCTTCAATTCAGGATTGAAAATCGGAAGAGATATTTTAGGCACCACAACCAATACACTGTATTTTGCATTTGTAGGGGGATATTTAACTTTAATTATATGGTTTAAGAGATTGTCGTATTCGTTTGGAGATATTATCAATTCAAAAACCTTTTGTGCAGAAGTCATTTCTATCTTGAGCGGAGGCATTGGTGTAGCTATTATTATTCCGATTACTTCTTGGATTAGTGCTTCTATTTTCTTACAACAAAGAGAAAAAGCGAAGTAAGTTCTGAAATAAGCGGATTAATTAAAAAGAGGCCGGGACATAACTAAATGAATCCAACCTAAAGATGAACAAATGAGATACATGAGCTGAACCGCTTATGACACCGCAGTTGATTTCCGTGCAAGGCTTCGCTTTCCGCGGGTGGGCGATGAGCCTCCTCGTCGCTTGCGCTCCTACGGGGTCTCATCTGTCCCGCTTTTCCCGCAGGAGTCTTCGCCTTGCCCTTCAATCAACTGCTAGAAGGAACGAAACAGATGAAGCAGTATTCACCATAACCAAAAAAACGAACCACTCATCGAACATGTTGATCAATGGTTCGTTTTTTATTTGGGCTAAAATACTTTTGTCCCAGCCTCTTTTTGTGACAAAGTTTAAATGAAAAGACAGCTTAACGAGAATTAACGAGAATTCATGAATTTCAAAAAGATAAGACAGGAAAAAGGACAGTTGGGGCAGCTGACAGGATGAATCTTATGATGAAAATTGTCAACTATATAAATTACATCTATTAAAAAACAGCCTAAGAATCAGACCTAGTTATTATTCTTCATAGTTCATCCATTGCATTTTGCTAGAAGAGTTGTAAATAATATATAAATCAATTATAGTAATGAGCATTAATACATAAGCACATTATTATCTATCAACTGAAAGGGAGTAGGAGGTATTCATTAATGAGCACAAAATCTATAGATAGTATTGAAAAGGCAGCCCAAATCTTAAAATTATTGGGAGATAAAACAAGGCTTTCGATGGTGAAATTAATAGAGAACAATGAATGCTGTGTGTGTGAGTTCGTAGATATCTATCAAGCTAGCCAACCTTCAATTAGTCAGCATTTACGAAAATTAAGAGATGCTGAACTTGTGAAGGAAAGAAGAAAAGGGCAATGGGTTTTTTATTCTCTTAATAAAGAAAGCCAGTACTATGAGTTTGTTCTGGGCATACTTGAATCTGTACCAAGTCAGGACGAACGTTTAAAAGAGCTGGAAAAACAAGGACTGCGTATTAGTTGTTGTGAATAATTGGAGGTTTAAAAAGTGGCATCAGTTGTACTAGCATCATTGATTTTTTTAGTAACATTAATTTTTGTCATTTGGCAGCCGAAAAATTTATCAATCGGCTGGTCGGCTTGCGGGGGAGCTATGATTGCTTTACTGGCAGGCGTTGTTGATTTTCAAGACGTTCTTGAGGTAACCAGCATTGTGTGGAATGCGACTCTTACGTTTATTGCTATTATTATTATTTCTTTAATTTTAGATGAAATTGGTTTCTTTGAATGGGCAGCGCTTCATATGGCTAGAGCTGCAGGAGGGAACGGCGTGCGTATGTTTGTTTACGTGTCTCTTCTTGGAGCCGTTGTAGCAGCGCTATTTGCTAATGACGGAGCAGCGTTGATTTTAACACCCATTGTACTAGCCATGGTTCGGGCATTAAAGTTCGACGATAAAATGGTTTTTCCGTTTATCATCGCAAGTGGATTTATTGCAGATACAACGTCGCTGCCCCTTGTTGTTAGTAACTTAGTAAATATCGTATCAGCCGACTTCTTTGGTATTAGCTTTTCTGAATTTGCATCACGCATGATTGTTCCAGATTTGGTTTCTCTGTTTGCAAGTATTATGGTCTTATATCTGTATTTCCGCAAAAGAATTCCTAAGAAATACAATGTAGCAGATTTGCAGAAGCCAGTGGATGCCATCAAAGATGAAAAGATGTTTCGGTTATCCGGAATTGTCTTAGTTTTGTTAGTGCTAGGCTATTTAATTGGAGAATTCTTCAGCGTCCCTGTTTCGATTATTGCAGGTATTATTGCTATTCTGTTTTTGATGATGGCCAAAAAAAGCCGAGCGGTTCATACAAAAAAAGTGTTACAGGGAGCTCCATGGGCGATTGTCTTTTTCTCTATCGGCATGTATGTTGTTGTATACGGCTTGCGTAATGCTGGTTTAACAGAAATTCTGGCTGACGTGATCCGAGCAACGGCCAGTCATGGACTGTTTGCAGCAACAATTGGTATGGGATTCACTGCGGCTATTCTTTCATCGATTATGAACAATATGCCAACCGTTATGATTGATGCACTGGCAATCGATGCAACACACGCAGCTGGAACAATCAAGGAAGCATTGATTTATGCAAACGTCATTGGATCGGATTTAGGTCCGAAAATTACCCCGATTGGTTCTTTAGCGACGCTTTTATGGCTTCATGTTCTTTCAACAAAAGGCGTGAAGATTTCATGGGGAACGTATCTTAAAACAGGTATTATCTTAACGATTCCCACATTGTTTATTACGCTTGTTGGTTTGTATATTTGGTTATTGATTATTTCATAACACGTCCTAAAGGAGATTTGTTTTAGTCGATATGATAATGGCTGTTGCCAGAAAAATTGAGATGTGTATCGAAGCTGTAGAAAATGATCTACAGCTTTTTTTTTGAAAAGGTATAACGGACAGCGACACGTTTTTAAAATGAGATACGTATTTCTCATCTAAGCTACTTTTCTCCTCATTCATACTCCAACAGCTCTTTCTATGATAAAATAATAAAACTGACTAAGTTTCACATGGAAATTTGAAATGTAAGGTGATTAGATACATGAAGTTAATTATTGCAGAAAAGCCGGATCAAGGATCTACGCTAGCTTCACAGTTTAAGCCGAAGCGTCACGACGGCTATTTAGAGATTCCACCGAATGAAGTGTTTACAGACGGAGCATATGTAACGTGGGCAGTCGGGCATTTATGTCAGCTTGTGAGTCCGGAAGATTATAAGCCGGAGTGGAAAAAGTGGTCAATTGACACGCTGCCGATGATTCCAGACCGTTTTCAATATGAAGTGACGCGCTCAAAAGCGAAGCAGTTTCAAGTGGTAAAAAAGCTGCTTAAAAAGCCCACGGTCACAGAAATTATACATGCGGGAGATGCGGGGCGTGAAGGGGAATTAATCGTTCGTAATATCATTCAGCTGTCAGGTGTGCATAAGCCGATGAAGCGATTGTGGATTTCTTCTTTAACGCCAAAAGCCATTTATGATGGGTTTCAACAGTTAAAAGACGAAAGCGATACGCGTAACCTTTATTATGAAGCATATACAAGAGCATGTGCAGATTGGGTCGTTGGGATGAATGCTTCACGGGTGTATAGCATTTTGTTAAAAAAGCATGGCATGTCAGATGTTTTTTCAGCAGGACGAGTTCAGACGCCAACGCTTGCTTTGATCGTGAAGCGTGAAAAAGAAATTGATAACTTTAAATCAGAGCCTTTTTGGGAAGTGCTTGCCAAGTTTGATATTGAAGGAAAGAAGTATGAAGGCAAATGGCATCAAGACGGAGAATCGCGTCTTAAAGAAAAAGAAATGGCCTATAAAATTGCTCAGTTTTGCGAAGGAAAAGACGCGGAAGTTCATGAACTCGTAACGGAGCGAAAAGAGTTCCAGCCGCCGCTATTATTTAACTTATCATCACTTCAAGCAACGGCGAATAAAGCGTTTAAGTTTTCTCCTAAAAAGACGCTTGATGTGCTGCAAGGGCTGTATCAGAAAGGAATTGTTTCTTATCCAAGATCAGACTCAAACTACGTAACAGAAGGAGAAGCGGAAACGTTTCCTGAGATTTTAGAAAAGCTGAGTGCTTTTTCTGAATATGAACATTTATTTCCGCTGCCTTACGCTTCAATCCTAGGAAATAAACGCTATGTAAATGCAAAAAAAGTGAGCGATCACTATGCGATTATTCCAACGGAACAAGTGAAGGACCCCAGCAAACTGTCAGGAGACGAACAGAAAATTTACGACTTAGTCGTAAGACGTCTAATTGCGGCACACTACGAAAAAGCGATTTTCGACTATACAACGATTACGACACTAGTGGAAAAGCGAGCAGCTTTTATTTCAAAAGGAAAGCAGCAAATCCAAGAAGGCTGGCGCAAAGTAATTTTTCAAAATGAGAAAGATGACGACGTTATTCTTCCGAATGTTCAAGAAGGCGAAGAAGGAAAAGTTATTAAAGTAGACGTAAAAGAAGGTAAAACACAGCCTCCAAAACGCTACACGGAAGGTCAGTTGATTACACTGATGAAGACAGCAGGCAAGCATTTGGATAATGACGAGCTGGAGAAAATTTTAGCAAAATCAGAAGGCTTAGGAACAGAAGCTACGCGCGCTGGAATCATTACAATGCTTAAAGATCGTAAATATATTGATGTGAAAAAAAACCAAGTATTTGCGACTGATAAAGGAAAGGTATTGATTGACGCGATTGGCGATAAAATTTTAGCTTCTCCAGAAATGACGGCTAAATGGGAGCAGCGTCTAGCTGAAATTGGAGAAGGAACAGCATCGGCCGCTGCCTTTATGGAACAAACAAAGAAGCTGTCAGCTAAAATTATCGAAGACGCTGTCGAAGCAGAAAGCAAGTGGAACTTCAGCGGATACGATACTGAATCCATTCAGCGAAAAGGTAAGGGAAAAGGTAAAGGCTTTTCTTCTAAATCGTTTGGTTCATGTAAGCTTTGCGACGGAAAAGTAGTTGATAAAGGCTCATTTTACGGATGCTCAAACTATGCAAAAACAAAATGCACGTTTACCGTATCGAAAAAGATTTTAGGTAAAACAGTTACGCAGGCTAATTTAAAAAAGCTGTTAAGCGAAGGACAAACAGATTTAATTGAAGGCTTTAAAAAAGGCGATAAAACCTTTAATGCCAAGTTAGAATGGAAAGAAAACAAAGTGCAGTTTTTATTTGAAAAATAGAGGAATAAAAAGCGTTTGCTAAAGAGCAAGCGCTTTTTGTATATAAAAACAGGAGTTTTCCAGCTTTTCTAGAATTTCTTACATAGTTTATTTATGTAAAGGATGAGATTGATGAAACGAACGAGTAAAGGGATGATTCCGTTTTGGGATTATATTGGCATTGAAGAAACGCTGCTTGAAAAAGGGTATGCAGAGTTGAAAATTACGATTCAACCGCAGCTTCTGCAAGGAAGAGGAACGGTTCATGGAGGCGTTATTGCCACGCTTATCGACGCGGCGGTTGGTTCGGCTGTGCGATCTTCTCTTTCTGAGGAGGAAAGCGCCAGTACAGTTGAGTTAAAAGTAAATTATACTAGACCAGGTATAGGCGATTATTTAGTTGCAAAGTCTACATTGTCTCACCGCGGCAAAACACTCGCTGTTGGAGAAGTGAAAATTGAAGACAGCAGCGGCAAGCTTGTTGCGCTTGGCAGTGCAACATACATGGTTTTCTCAGCAGAAAAAGCTTAGGATTCTAAGCTTTTTCTGTTGAATGCAGCTGCTGACTAATACATGCAATGATCGTTTTATAGTAAGCTTTGGGATGAGGAGCAAATTCACTTTTATGTGCTGTACGGTGAATTGGCTCTTTTTTATTTGTTATCCCTTCAATGATCAGTTCTGTTTGATTTCCAAGCCACAGTTCGCAAAAGTGAGAAAAAGGCGCTTTTACAAGTGCTGATACTTCTTCTTGCTGCAACGTAAAAGCAGTGAGCAGATGAGAGCTGTGGTATAAAAATACGTGTGCAAATTCTTTATCAACATAGTGCGGCTGAGATACTTCGTATTTAAAGACATCTAAAGGAAGCAGTTCATCAAATGAAATGTTTACACCAAGTTCCTCGTGAATTTCTCTTATTCCGTCCACAGCGGTTTCTGTATGAAGCAAATGTCCGGCAGCTGTGATATCAAGCGCACCGGGATAATCTTGTTTTTGTTCGCTTCGAATTTGAAAATAAATATAGTCTGTATCATTTTCACGGCTGACAAACCAGCAGTGAAACGCTTCGTGCCAATAGCCTTTTTCATGAACTTCTTTGCGAGACGCTGTTCCTATGCGCTGCTGTTGGTCGTTAAATACGGTTAACACTTCATCGTTCATCATAAAACCCCCATTTGCTTCCTACTTCTTTCTACTCTAACCTGTCGTGAAAGGTATGTAAATAATGGAAGATGAAAAAACGTGTTCATACATAAAAATAAGTACAAGATAAAGGATACATCAATTTTAGTAAAGAAGGTGCATGCGTTGAATCATTGGATGGAAGTGGTACTTCGTTCAGTGCTGATTTTACTTGGCTTGTTTTTTATCACAAAGCTGTTGGGGAAAAAACAGTTATCCAAACTTTCTTTTTTTGAATATATCGTTGGCATTACAATTGGAGATATTGCAGGAACAATTTCAATGGATGTAGATTTACAGGCAAGTCACGGGGTAGTCGCAATTTTAGTGTGGGCATCGTTTCTTATTTTTGTATCAAACGTATCGTTAAAAAGTATAAGCTTTCGAAAAGCGGTGGAAGGGACAACAACGATCCTCATTAAAGAAGGAAAAATTCTTGAGGAAAATGTAAAAAAAGAAAAATATACAGTAGATGAGCTCATGGAGCAGCTTCGAAAAAAAGACATCTTTTATGTGGAAGACGTAGCTTTTGCCATGCTCGAAACCAACGGCGAATTAAGCGTGCTGTTAAAAAAAGAAAAGCAAAACGTTACGAGAGAAGATTTATTAATAAAAGGAGAGGCGACACGATTACCTCAAACGATTATCATGGACGGAAATATAATGAAAGAAGCGGTTCATGAGCTGGGATATAGCGTAGCGTGGGTTAAAGAACAGCTCAAAAAGAAAGGTGCTGCAGCCGATAAGGTATTTTTAGGTCAAGCAGACTCAGCAGGTCATTTGTATCTTGATTATTATGAAGACTGAGGCTGAGAGAAAAGTATTTTAGCCCAAGTGAAAAACGAACCATTAATCAACATGTCTGATTAGTGGTTCGTTTTTTGTGATTGTGAATATAGTTTTATCTGTTTCGTTCCTTCTAGCAGTTGATTGGAGGGCAAGGCGAAGACTCTTGCGGGAAAAGCGGAACAGATGAGACCCCGCAGGAGCGCAAGCAACGAGGAGGCTCAGCGACCGCCCGCGGAAAGCGAAGCCTTGCACGGAAATCAACTGCGGTGTAATAAGCAGTCCAGCTCATGTATCTCATTTGTTCGTCTTTAGGTTGGATTCATTTAGTTATGTTTCAACCTCAGCGTGGATCTACTTCTTGTCCGGATTTTATATCCATTACTTTAAGGTTATTTTGAGGTGCTTTAATATCTTTACTTGCAGGTGCAGCTTTTTTATTTTCCACCCAGTCTACTAACAAATCAAAAGATTGATGGGCATATGGAAGCAGGGGCTGAAGCTCTTGATTTGGATCCGTTTGTTTATTCCATACTAAGCTGTCAACGTGATTTCCGTTTTTAACGGTATAAAGACGATGAAGATTTGCCTTGCCAGCTTTTTTAACGAGTTTTTCATAGCCTTCCGCGTGAATAGACGGGAAGATAAGTGAATCGAGAGAGCCGGCCATACTGATAAGAGGTACATCGATATCGCCTGTATTTTCTACTTTTGCTACATTTTCTTTTACACTTTTTGGACGGGTTTGATAGCGATAATTTTCAAAGATATAATCCCATGAGCGATCACGTAAACCTGCTGAAGTAAAGTTTAAATAGTTGTGCCAGTTTGTTCTTCCTGGAGCAGTTGGATCAAAGTGATCACGGTAAATGTTTAATGTGACCGACCAGTACACTTGATCATGGTAATTCCACAATTTTTCTGATCCTTTCGGAAGACCTGCTTTATACATTTGTTTAATGGCTTTTTTCTGCTCTTTTCCCGTTCCGTACAGCGCTTCTTCTGCGTTGTTGACAACAGGTGTTAGTGAGCTAATTAAATTTGGTGCTTTTGAACTCCATAATACGCCTTCCCAATCGACGCCTCCATCAAATAAACGAGGCTCTTTTGTTTGCTTTGGATCATCGTGCTCAAGTGCGTATCTGACGACGTATCCACCGTTTGAAATGCCAATTGCATACGTTGGTACTTTATGATCGTTTCGAATCAAATCGCTTGCAGGATTTTTTCGGTTGGACGGGTTGATTAGCTTGTCTGAATAATGAGTAGTCAAGTATTGCTGGGCAGCTTTTGTCAGTTGACGATAGCGCATATTCCATTCTGCTACGCTGTCGTCATCGTTAGCGAGTGCATTTTTTACTTTAGCAAAAGGATCGTTAGGGTCACTTTCTCCTTGCGTTCCTTTATCGGTGGCTGCAAATGCATAGCCTTTTTTAAGAACGTAATCGCTGAATAATAAATCGGTGGACGTTTCGTTGCGCGTGGCAGGAATGCCGGCTACCACAAGTTTTCCGTTCCAGTTATCAGGAACACGGATGACGAACTGAGCGTCTTCAAAAATGCCATTTACTTGCGTTCCTTTGACCTCAGCGGGCTGATTGATTCGATACCAGCCCGATCCATCTTCAGGTTTCCCCCAGTTATAAGGAGTAAGCCCAATATTGCCATAGAGCGTAGCCTGCTGATATTGAGTGGGGTTTTTAGTGGTGAGCCAATTCCCGTTCGCTCCGTCGAAATAGGTTTCTGCCGACTGATCAGCATTTGGAATTACATCTGTTTTGTTAGAAGCTTCAGCAAGAGATCCTGAAGCTGAAAAACAAAGAGCAGCAGAAAAAGTAAGCGCTATCATTTTTCGTTTCACGTTTCTTCCTCCTCATAAAAATACTACATACCTTTTAAACAAATTCCATAAAAAAGAAAAATCTCCTGTTTTAAAATCAGTTTGGAGGAAAGTTTTTTCATTTGTTTCTAAGCTGTTTTTGTCTAACAAACAGGTAAACTGCATCCAATTCTCTAGTTTCTTTTTAAGCTGCTTATATTATAATGAAACAAGGATTAAAAAAGACAGGGTAAAACAATCGATTAAATAAGTATAAAAGATATGAAGAACGTTTCTATAAAACGTTTATCTTAGAGGGCAAGGGAGTAGGTCTATGAGCAGCTTTAACAGTCAGTTTTTGTATTCCGTTACAATCATTCTATTAGGATACATACTAAAACGAACAAACCTCCTTCAGCAAAAAGACGGGGAAGCTTTAGCCAGAATTATTTTTAATATTACAATGCCTTGCTTGATTATTGTCACATTCAGCAGTATTAAAATTGATGGATCGCTTATTTTACTATTAGTTATTGGAATTGTCTATGGCTTGCTGTTAGCTGCGGTAGGAATTTTTGTTTTTCGAAAAGATGAAAGAAAAGTGAAAGGCATGCTGACGATGATGATTCCAGGGTTTAATATTGGAATGTTTGCTTATCCGTTAGTAGAAGGCATTTGGGGAAAAGAAGGGCTTAAATATTTTGGTATGTTTGATGTCGGAAATGCCTTTGTTATTTTTGTTTTATGCTATGTGATTGGCAGCTACTACTCAGGAGATGATATTGACATTGAATTTAAAAAGATTTTATACAAAGTATTAAAATCGATGCCGCTTCTTACCTACGTAATCATTTGTCTTCTTGCGATTATAGGCATTCATTTACCATCATATGTATTAGACGTTTCAGGCATTATCTCTAAAGCTAATATGCCGCTTTCTCTTTTGCTTTTAGGCGTATATTTAAATTTTTCGTTCCAAAAAAGCTACTTGAAAAAAATTATTATGTTTTTAAGTATCCGCTACATAATCGGACTCGGCGTAGGAATTGCGCTGTTTTTCCTGCTTCCATTTGAAGATATGTTCCGGTATACAATCTTAGTTTGCTTCATTCTACCAGTAGCGGGGTCAGTTTTACCTTACGCAGTAGAATTCAAATACGATCAAAAATTTGTCGGCACCGTTTCAAATATGACGATTCTGCTGAGTTTTTTGCTGCTGTGGGGAATGACAAACATTTTAATGTAAATAACTGAGGACGCTCGCACTTGTGAGCGTCCTTTTTGATGAAAAAAGGATATTCCCAAATAAACAGAGGTAAGCTAGGAGAAGAGAAAATCCATCATACATACAACCTGACGGGAGGAAAAAAAAGTGGAGTCCTTAACTTTTGTTTTATTTGGCGCAACGGGTGATTTAGCAAAAAGAAAAATCTTTCCCGCTCTTTATAATTTATTTACAGACAAAAAGCTCCCTGATGCTATTTCTATTATTGGATCGGGGTACGAGCAGATGTCTCATGAGGATTTTAAAGAGCGTGTAAAGCAATCTATAAACGATTTTTCGAGACGGAAAATGGAAAGTAACGAAGAAGATTTTTTGTCCCTGTTTCATTATCAAGCAGTAGACGCAAGCAAAACAGAAGATTACAAACAGCTATTAAAGGTTGTGAATGAGCAAGAAACAACTCATGGAAGTAAAGGAAATCGTTTGTTTTATTTGTCCGTAGCACCCGAATACTTCGATGTAATTGCTCTGCATATAAAAAAAAGCGGCTTGGATCAAACCAGCGGGTGGAAGCGTCTTATGATTGAAAAGCCATTTGGACATGATCTTGTTTCAGCAAGAGAGCTTAATGAAAAGCTAAGCAGTACGTTTAAAGAAGAAGAAATTTATCGAATTGATCATTATTTAGGTAAACCGATGGTGCAAAATTTAGAAGCGCTTGAATTTACGAACCCCGTGCTGCAATCGCTGTGGAATAACAAACACATTGCGAACGTACAAATTACGGCAAGTGAAACAGTCGGTGTTGAAAATCGTGCAGGGTATTATGATCATACGGGGGCCATACGCGACATGATTCAAAATCATATGCTGCAGGTTCTCATGATGACAGCTATGCATCTTCCAAAACGAATTTGCTCAGAAAACATTTTAGAAGAAAAGCAAAAAGTAATGGAGTCACTGAGGAAAATTCAAGCGAAAGAAGTAGCTCGCGATGTTGTAAGAGGACAATACGGAAACGGAGAAATCAATCACAAATCTGTTAGAGGATACAAAGAAGAGCCTGGCGTAGAAGCAGACTCTAAAAATGATACGTTTGTGGCAGCACGTTTATGGATTGATAATCCATTTTGGAAAGGCGTTCCTTTTTATATTCGAACGGGCAAACGAATGAAAGAAAAATCAACTCGTATCGTCGTAGAATTTAAAGATTCTTTAAAGGGTCTGTACGAAACTCCTTATGACAAAGTAGCACCAAACTTATTTATTATCGAAATCAGTCCAAGCGAAAACGTCGCTTTGCAGCTTAACAGCAAAAACCCATTAAAAAATGGTGTTATTGAGCCGGTTCGTATTACGTTTTCAAGAGAAGAAGAAAGTGTGCCGGAAGCATATGAACGAATTATTTACGACGCATTAATCGGAGACTCCACGTTTTTTGCTCATTGGAAAGAAGTAGAGCTATCTTGGCAGTGGGTGCAGCCTGTATTAGATGCATTTGAAGCTGATATGCTGCCGCTTTATGAATATCCATCCGGCTCACAAGGCCCTGAAGAAGCCCAGAAATTAGTTGAACAAGAAGGCTTTAAGTGGTGGCTCGATGACGATGAGCATGGGGAAGCACCTGGAGTGTTTTTGCCTATTTAAAAAAAGAGGTTAGGACAAAATTTTTTTCGTTGAAGAAAGATCCGAACGATAAATTGAGATTCTTGATGGAGAATCTCGATTCATCGTTCGGATTTTTTTATGTATCTCATTTGTTCGTCTTTGGATTGAATGAATTTAGTTATGTCTCAATCTCTTTTGGTATTTAATCGTTTTTGTAAATAAACAAGATCATGATGTAAATGTTGTTGCATATGTTCAACAGCTTTTAAACTGCGTTTTTTCATAAAGGTGAACACTTGCTGATGCTCATCTAAAATCTCAGCAGCGCGTCCTTTACCTTTAAAATTAAGCACCCGACAAAAATAAATCAATACATTTACGCTATCGAGCTGTTTTTTTAAATGTTTATTATGACTGTATTGAAGAATCAGCTGATGAAAATGTTCATTTAGCTCAATAAGTCGAGAATCTTCGGCTCCTTGCTTTATTTCCTCAGCGGTTCTGTCTAACAGTTGCTCAATGAAAAGAAGCTCTTCATCAGAAGCGCGAGTAATACACAGCTCAATGGCTAAAGACTCTAAAGCCGTACGAATTTGATAAATTTCTTCTACGTCTTCAGGAGACAGGGAATAAACAATAAAGCCTGTTTTTTGATCTGCAACTAAAAGGCCGTCTTTTTCTAATAAACGCATTGCTTCTCTTATGGGAGAGCGGCTGACCCCAAATGCTTTAGCTAGCTGGGTTTCATTGATTCGCTGACCCGGTTCATATTCACCGTTCACAATCATTTGCTTAATTTTTTCATAAAATTGAAGATAGTATGGTAACGGCTTGTGTAAATCAAAATTGTTCATTGATATACCTCGTTTATTTATAATCATTTATTTCCTAATTATAATACGCTTGTTCATAAGAGTCATAATAATTTTGAATTTTTGAAGAGAATGAATATATTCAGAATTTTCTTGTTAAAAGCGTTCTTTTTACGTATAATCAAATAGATAATATCAGTCGACGGTCGACCGATAATTTTTTACATAAAAGACGCAGGGGGATTTTTGATGAAAACGTTAAAAATAGCGAACATACCAGGAGATGGAGTAGGAAAAGAAGTTGTGCCGGAGGCGGTTAGGGTCCTTCACACGATTGCAGATCTTCACGGGGGATTAAAATTTGAATTTACAGAATTTCCTTGGAGCTGTGATTATTATTTGAAGTACGGACAGATGATGCCGGAAGATGGGCTAAAGCAGCTTCAACACTTTGACGGAATTTTTTTAGGAGCCGTAGGAAATTTAAATCTTGTGCCAGATCACGTGTCGCTATGGGGTCTGCTCATTAAGATTCGTCGAGAATTTCAGCAGGTAATTAATATTCGTCCAGCCAAAAGGTTAAAAGGCATCGCATCTCCACTAACGAACCCAAAAGATTTTGATTTAATTGTTGTTCGTGAAAATAGTGAAGGAGAATACAGTGAAGTAGGAGGCCGGATTTATCAAGGAGAAGATCAAATTTCTATTCAAAATGCGGTTTTTTCTCGAAAAGGAACAGAACGAGCGATGCGCTACGCATTTGAATTAGCTTCTAAAAGAAAAGCGAAAGTTACAAGCGCAACGAAGTCAAATGGAATTGTTCATTCCATGCCGTTTTGGGACGAAGTGTTTCAAGATGTTGCAAAGAGTTATCCTCATATTGAAACAGACTCACAGCACATCGATGCGCTGGCGGCTTTTTTCGTTACAAATCCAAGTCGTTTTGATGTAATTGTGGCAAGCAATTTATTTGGAGATATTTTAACAGATATCGGAGCTGCTATTATGGGAAGTATTGGCGTTGCTCCTGCTGCAAATATTAATGTGAACGGAAAATATCCTTCGATGTTTGAACCGGTACACGGGTCTGCTCCTGATATTGTCGGAAAAGGAATTGCAAACCCAATCGGACAGATTTGGACGGCTAAAATGATGTTGGATCATTTTGGTGAACAAGAATTAGGCAGTCATTTATTAGAGGTTATCGAACAAGTGACGGAATCGGGCATCATTACACCAGATGTTGGAGGCAGCGCAACTACTAGTGAAGTAACGGATCAAATTATTTCTCATTTAAAGAAGTGAAGGTTCTAAAAGAGGCTAGGACAAAAGAATATTAGACGAAGTGAAAAACGAACCATTGATCAAAGTGTTTGATTCATGGTTTGTTTTTTTGTGGTAAACGTAGGTTTCATGTGTGTAGGTCTTTCTAGCGGTTGATTTCCGTGCAAGACTCCTGCGGGAAAAGCGAAGTCTTGCACGGAAATCAAAATCGATAAATACATGTTGACACTTACATATATGAACCCTATAATAGTTTGAGTTGAGATAATTCGTATACATATTATTTCTAGACTATGATTTAGTTTGTTTTAATAAATAGATACGAACAAACAAATAAAAGGAGGAAAATCATGCAGAAATCAAAATTATGGACAAAAGATTTTTTAGCGGTCTCATTGACCAGCTTTTTTGTTTTTGTCATTTTTTATATGTTAACTGTCACATTGCCGCTGTTTGCAACGGATGAACTTCATGCAAGTAAACAAAGCCTAGGGCTAATTGTGACAATTTTTTTAGTGTCCGGCATTGTGTTCAGACCGCTAGCCGGTAAGTGGATGACAACATTAGGACAAAAGAAAGTACTATTAATAGGTGTCTTTATCTTTTTAATTGGTTCTATTTTATATATGAACATTCACTCATTATCTGCGCTGCTGCTGCTGCGTGTGCTTCATGGTATTGGTTTTGGAATGAGCACAACTGCCACAGGAGCAATCGTTGCAAATGTAATTCCAGAACAGAGGAAAGGCGAAGGGATGGGGTACTATGCGACGTTTATGAACTTAGCGATGGTAGTAGGTCCGTTTGTAGGCTTAACGTTAACAAATACTTTGGGTCATACAGCGGTCTTTACCGTTGCGGTTGTATCTTCTGTTTTAGCAGTATTATGCAGTCTAGTACTTCGTGTACCTGAGGTGCAAGCTTCTTCTGCAACAAATGAAATACAGCCAGCTAAAGGTCTTGCGGCGTTTTTTGAATACCGTTCGCTGCCTATTTCTGTTGCTGGCCTTGTGGTAGCTTTTTCATATGCAAGTGTTATTTCGTTTGTGTCTATTTATGCAAAAGAAATGGGCTTTACGCAAGCTTCAAGCTTTTTCTTTGTTGTCTACGCGGTGTGCTTATTAGCTTCTAGACCTTTTACTGGAAAATGGTTTGATCAATACGGAGAAAACAGCGTGGTATATCCGTCCATTTTATCTTTAGCTATCGGTATCTTTTTGCTTAGCCAAGCGACAACAAGCTGGGTGTTTTTATTAGCTGGAGCATTGATTGGATTAGGCTTTGGAACGATTACATCAAGTTTTCAATCCATTGCTGTAAAAAAAGCTTCTCCTCATCGCCGAGGTGTCGCCACAGCTACGTTTTTTGTGTTTTTTGATTCTGGAATGGGCTTAGGGTCCTTTTTATTAGGCATTTTATCCACAGCAGCCGGTTATAAAGGAATGTATGTATTCTGTTCCATTGTTGCTCTTTTAGCTATAGCAGTATACCTTGTATTGCACGGACGAAAAAGCCAGAAACAGCGTATTATTTCTCAAAATGAATCATTAGGAAAATAACATAAATAAAAAAAGGCGTGCTCAAGGGGAGCATGCCTTTTTTATTTATGGAGCTCTAAAGAAAACGGCTGTGAGCATATCGATATAGAAGCTCTCCTGATTTCTTTAGAGATTTCTTTTATTCCACTTCTTCTTTTGTAATCCACTCACTGGACCATGTCTGAATTTCCTGAATTACCGGCGCTAGTGCTAATCCTTTGTCGGATAACGAATACTCGATTCGAACAGGAGTTTCCGGAATAACCGTACGAATGACGATTCCTTCATGCTCTAATTCTTTTAGGCGCTCGGATAAGAGTCTTCCGCTTACTGGAAGTGCTTCTTGCATTTGAGAAAACCGCTGTGAGCCGGAAAGTAGCTGAAAAATGATCAAACTCGTCCAACGTTTCGTTAGTATAGTAACAGCCTTTTCAAAACGTGGGCAGAGTGCTAAACCGTCCATGTTATTACCTCCATTCTCTTCCTATATTATAAAACAAAGTCAGCATTTTATCTAGTGTTGTGTAATTTAATTACTTAAAGAACATAAATTACTTTACGCTTTTATGTTTTGATTATATAATTTATATAATTAAAGAAGTTAATTACTAAAAGTAACAAAGAGAACATAAAAGCTTTACAAGATAAATGTATCGTCATATAATACTTTAAGCAAGTAAAGTTACTTACTTTTAGTAAGCTGATACATCAATTAAAAAAGATAAATGTAGTGAAGTGCTAGAAAAAATATTTGTTCATGTGAGAGATTGAACACAATGTGAAAATAGTAGATAAGTGAAAGACACATAAGAGGAGGAAATGACTGTGATTAACGAAAAAGTTGTTTCAATTTTAAAAGATAAAATTAACGTAGTAAAAAATGATGATCATTTTATTTATATAGTAGGACCTATCACGCTTCCGGTGAATCTAGATGGAGAGACACAAGTATTTAGTTGGTATTCATGGCTGCGTTCTGATAATGTAAAAGAAGGATCTTTAAGTACGGAAGAGCTTATTGAAAAAATGCAAGGAGCTAATTTAGCTGACATGCAGCAATCGAGTGTTCTTGTGTACGGAGATTTTCAAGAATCGCATGAGGCACTAATTCGTATGCACAGTATCTGCCATACGGGAGATATATTCGGAAGCAAACGCTGCGACTGCGGTTTTCAATTAAAACAATCTATGAAAATGATCGTCGAAAATGGAAGCGGAGCGCTATTTTATTTAGCAAATCATGAAGGACGCGGCATTGGCCTATTCAGCAAAGCAATGGCATACGTTCTTCAAGAAAACGGATTTGATACGGTAGAGGCGAATGAAGGGTTAGGATTTGAAGATGATACTCGCAGCTATAGTGATGCCATCAGCGTGTTAAAAGTGCTGCGTCAAAAACCTGTTACGCTGATTACCAATAATCCGAAAAAGCTAATCGCGCTTGAGAAAAACGGCGCACTTTTATCCGGGCGCGTTCCACTTTGGGGAGATGTATCTCAGTTTAATGAAAAGTATCTAGACACCAAAGTTAAACGTTCAGGACACTTAAAAGAGGAGGTTCTTCTTTGATCAATCACGAATTTTATATGAATATAGCTTTACAAAACGCAAAAGCAACAAAAGGACAAACAGATCCAAATCCGCTTGTAGGATCTGTCATTGTAAACGATAATCGAATCGTTGGAATCGGTACGCATTTAAAAGCGGGAGAGCCGCACGCTGAAATTCATGCGCTGCGAATGGCTGGCGAACAAGCAAAAGGAGCGACTGCTTACGTAACGCTAGAGCCTTGTTCACACCACGGACGTACAGGTCCTTGTGCTGAAGCGCTAGTTGAAGCCGGTGTAAAAAAAGTGGTCATAGCAACTTTAGACCCCAATCCTTTAGTAGCAGGTAATGGAGTTAAAATTTTAGAAAACGCAGGCATTGAGGTCATAACAGGTGTATGTGAAGAAGAGTCACGTCAAATGAATGAGGTCTTCAATAAGTATATTGTAACGAAGAAGCCGTTTGTTTCATTAAAGTCAGCGATTACGTTAGACGGTAAAATAGCAACTGCTTCTTCTCACAGCAAGTGGATTACGTCTGAGGAAGCTCGTTTGGATGTACATCAGCTGCGTCATGAAACAGCGGGTATCTTAGTAGGGGTGAACACGGTCATTAAGGACAACCCCGAGCTGACAACTCGCATTGAAGGCGGCCGCAGTCCAATTCGTATTGTGATGGATTCAAAGCTGCGCATGCCGCTTGAATCTAAGCTAGCAACAGATTCTTTAGCTCCAACGTGGGTATTTACAAGTCAGGGCTATTCAAAAGAAAAAAAAGAACAGCTCGAAAAGCAAGGCGTCGAAGTATTTGTTACAAGCGATGAGGACAAAGTAAATCTTGAAGATATGCTTTCTATACTAGGTGAGAAATTTGTGTCGTCTCTTTTAATTGAAGGAGGGGGCGAAGTGAATGCCGCATTCTTAGAGAATCGTTTAATTGATAAATTGGTGCTGTATATGGCTCCAAAGCTTTCAGGAGGAAAAGAAGCTCCTACTTTCCTAGAAGGAAAAGGCGTAGAGAAAATGTGGGACGCAGTGGACGTGGAGCGTCTTTCTGTGACGTCAATCGGCAAAGACTTTAAATTTGTTGGATATCCTGTTTATAAATAAAAATGTGAATGAGGATGGAACAAAAATATGTTAGGTGAAGGAAGATCCGAACGATAAATCGTTCGGATTTTTTGCTGTTATGGTGAACATAGGTTTCATGTATGCAGGTGCTTTTAGCGGTGTAACAAGTGATCTATATTAGCTTATTCATCCTATTTGTTCGTCTGTAGACTGGATTGATTTCGTTATGTCTCAATATTATTTTTTTGCAGGATTTTTTAGAGAAGAGAAATAATACACTATTTTACTATTATAGATTAATTTGCTATTATAGGGAATGGTCAATTTCGAAACATTGTATAAATTTTTAACGAGTTTACAGTTGACTATCTAAATAAAATCACTATATGTTTATAGAGAGAATATATTATGTGAAAGTAAGGGTGAGAAAAGAGATGAGAGAGTATAGAATTGGGAGTGTTATGAGAGACCTTCGCAAAATGGCAGGGTTGACACAACAAGAATTATCAAGAGACATTTGTACACAAGCGCAAATCAGCAAAATTGAAAACGGTGAAGAATATCCATCAAGCATTACCCTCTATAAAATTTCTAAGCGCCTTGGCGTAGATGTTAACTACTTTTTTGATAGTGTAGAATCACCTCGACTTGATTACGTAGATGCGGTTCAATCGTTAATTCGTCAATATATTCGTCAGAGAGATTATGATGCTATTCATAATATCATTGTAAAAGAAAAAGAAAGTCCCCTGTTTCAAAACCCGCTGAACAAGCAATTTTTAATGTGGCACGAAGGTATTTGCGTGTATTACATTCATCACAACAAAGAAGATGCGCTGTCTAAAATGTACCAAGCGATCGATCTTACTAAGCAATCGGCAACGTTTTATAAGGAAAGAGAAATTGAAATTTTAAATAGCATTGGGATTATTCTTTATGAAGAGAAAGAGTATGAACAGGCTCTAGATACATATCAAACAGCACTCAAAAGCTTAAATGAGCTGCCCCAAACAAAAGACGAAAATATAAAAATTAGAATTTTAAATGCACTTGCCAAAACGCTTGGAGATATGAGTAACTATGATGAATCATTAATATATAGCAACCGAGGAATCGATTTGTGCATTAGTAATGAATCAATGTATTTATTTGGAGAACTTCATTACCAAGCAGGAGAGAGCTTAATCAAATTAGGTAAAATTGAACAAGGTAAAGAATATATGGAAAAGTCTATGACCATTTTCACCCTGCAACGAAATGAGCGATTCGTCAAGCTAGTAGAAAAAGAACTTGAAGCTCTATTTGTTTAAAATATTCCTATCATTATAATTTTTGAGAAATTTCTATCAAAATGGAGGAAATCCGTGGTTTTAAGGGGATAAATGCTGATAGAAAGGAATTCATCTACTTTTATCCTGTGATACACTAGAGTCAAATCAAAGAAAGAGGAGGAAATAATTATGAAAAAAGTATTAGTCGGTATGGCATTAGCGTTTACATTAGTAGCAGGTGTTGCGTCAGTTGGAACAAGCGTAGCAACAGGAGATTTTTCAACATTAGGTCTTCCTAGCCAACATTAATAAGAAAAAGCCGTGCTAAGAAGCACGGCTTTTTTTATTGTGTTTTACTTGACTGATCTTTATTGCGTTTGTTTCCTTTTGAATTATCCCCGCTTGAAATTTCTTCACCCATTTCTACAAGATGGTGCTGCGTTTTTGGATTACTTTGATTAGCGCTTCCTTTGTTATTCTTTTTAGTCATCTTCATTCTCCTTTAAAACGATGGCAATGCATCGAGATTATTTGTTTTGTCATGATCAGGAATGCTGCGAATATACGTACCGCCATCTTTCCCTACAAAGGTACTCACATGCTCAACGTCCCCTGCTTCTACTTTCTTTAAGGCTTCTTCATAGGTTAAAACGTCTCCTGAAGCTGTTTGGAATTCTAAGAGGTCACCGTCTGCATTTTTACGTACTGCAACGAAACGTTCTTTCATACAAATAAACACCTTCCTTTACATCTATATGGTTGCTGAAATAGTCGTTTTTATTCATTGCAAAAAGTGATAAGGTAAAGAAAAGAGTACAAAGGGGATAAAAAATGACAACATTTAATTGGCATGATCAAGCTCAAGACGAGTGGAACCAAAAAGTATCATTTTGGAATAGCCGAAGTGAAGAAATGTGGAAAAACGGAAGTCGGAAAACAGTGATTCCATTTATTCAAAAACATCTTAAATCAGGTGGTATGGTGGCAGACGTGGGCTGCGGTGATGGGTTTGGAACGTCTCTTCTAGCTGCTTCTGGATATAAAGCAATCGGTCTTGATTTATCGGAAGAAATGATTCAAAAAGCATCCCAGCTGCATAAAAGTGAAAATTTGTCGTTCGCTCAAGCTGATATTATGAAGCTGCCGCTTTCTTCTGAATCAGTAGAAGGGGTTATGGTAATCAACGCCCTAGAATGGACCGAGCATCCTCGATTAGCTTTGAAGGAATTGTACCGAGTTGTAAAACCAGGAGGATATGCATGCGTAGGTATTCTTGGACCAACTGCTCAGCCTCGTACCAATAGCTTTCGACGATTATATGGTGAACACGTCATTTGCAATACGATGATGCCGTGGGAGTTTGAACAGCTTGCAAAAGA
Organism: Priestia sp. YIM B13551; assembly: GCF_042787905.1. NCBI lineage: Bacteria > Bacillati > Bacillota > Bacilli > Caryophanales > Bacillaceae > Priestia > Priestia sp. YIM B13551. Next base: position 911,402 of record NZ_JBHZOX010000001.1, on the reverse strand, counting down.
AAATGGATGGGAAGTAATCGATGGCGAAGGTGTATATAAGCGAAATGTTACTGATAAGCTGATTGGACAGCTCCCAAATGAATTAAAGCAAGCTTTAACGTTTCTATGGCTATTTATGCTCAAGAAACAATAAAAACAGCACACCTCTCCTTATATGTAGCTGTACAAAGGGTACACTACAAATTGGAGGTGAGTGACATGAGTAAAATTAAAAAAGACCGCTCAAAATCAGAGCTAGGTTCACCAAATGTAGAAGGACAAGGGACGACCACTTCTGAACAAGGTGTTCAAAGCAGTTCAGCTAACAAAAAGCAGAAGCGTTCATAACAAAAATAAAACGAACTTGCAGGGAGAACAACGAGCTCACTGCAAGTTCGTTTTATTTTTGGTGTCATCTTTATAAGTAAGAAGGTGTTGTGTGCAAGATTATAGATAGCTTATAATAAAATCTGAGCCAATAATTGTAATTTTATACAAGTTTGGTTTACAGTCGATGTAAAGTGGAGGTGTAATAAATGGTAAATAAAAGATGTTTACCAGATACTGCAGCGTCTCATGCAAAGCCTGATATTAGAAAGGCGATACTTTGCATGGGGTGGACGGTTTAGTAATAGACATCGCCTAACCGCGCATATCTCATTTCTAATATATACGGCTTTGCCCCTTATTGTATAAGCAAAACCACATAAGGAGCTGGCAGAAATGACGTATGTAAAAGCAACAAATGTTTTACCTGAAGAGCTGATTAGTGAAATTCAAAAATATATTCAAGGAGAAACCATTTATATTCCAAAGCCGCAGAAGGCAAAAAGAAAATGGGGAACTTGCTCTGGTGGAAGAAAGTTGATTGACGAGCGAAACGAACGGATTAAGAATTTCTTTGAAAAAGGAACTTCAATTGAGGAACTAGCCCGTGAATACTTTTTATCAACCGAAACCATCAAAAAAATTGTATATAAAAAGCAACGGTAGAAATCAAGCGCTGGCAACTGAATGCCCGCGCTTTTTTAGGTATAGTTTATTTCTGATTTATTTTTTACATTTCATAAAAGGAATCTGTACGGTAAAGTAAAAAGTAGCTGATTAAATGAAGAAGGAGTGAAGAACGTGGAAGCGTTTATAAGAAATGATCAATATAACTTTATCAAAAGCCAAACGCAAATCCTTATCAATGGGCATGGAACAGTAAACAATTCTGATGTGCTGCAGGCTTTAAAAGCTCTTGCAAAAGAAAAAGTATTAAATGTGTTTGATGTTCTTAGCGAGGAACAGGAAGAATTACTGCTGTCAGTTGCTGAAGTTAGAAATAAGGAGCAAGCAGAGGTGTTTTTAGAAACGATAAAGCCTTACGTGATTCCATTTAAATCTTTTACAGAAGCTGGCGTGAAAAAGTTGTTTCCAAAAGTGAAAAAGTTAAAAGTCCCTTCTGCTGATAGCATTGATCTAACGAGCATTTCCTATGTTAGCTGGATCGATAAAGGCTCAAACAGAAAGTTTATCGTAGCGCAGGAGCCGTATATCGAGAAGTTAAAAGGTATTCAAGGAACGTTTAAGCCTATCAATCAAAAAGGAATATGCACGCTTTGCCACAGCTACGAGGAAGTCGGTATGTTCACTGCTGAAATCAAAGGAACTGTTCAAGGGACATTTACACAACGAGGAAATTATATTTGTCAAGATAGCGAAGCATGTAATCAAAATTTGCTTACCTTAGAGCGGCTTCATGATTTTATGTTAAGGCTCAGCAAATAACATGCGGCTAATAAGAAGAATACAAAAAAAGAAGGTTCAGTCCCTATACTTTTGGTGAGACTGAGCCTTCTTTGTCTATCTGTTTTTCTCGATTGGATTGTCACGATAGCTAATCCAATCGCTCCAGCTGCCGGCATATAATTTTACATTTGGAAAACCTGCTGATTTTAAAGCTAAAACGTTAGGGCAAGCAGATACACCCGATCCGCAGTATACAATGATTTCAGCGTGAGAATCAATAGCAGAAAACATCTCCTTCCACTCTTTATCTGTTTTCCATAAACCTTCTGAAGTTAACACATCTTGCCAAAAAGAATGAATGGCGCCTGGAATATGTCCTGCTACAAAATCAATGGGTTCTTCTAAGCCGAGATATCTCTTTTTTTCACGAGAGTCGACAAGAACAACATTAGGGTTATGAAGATTCTCTTTTACGTATTCAACTCCTGCAAGTCCCCAATCTTGTTGAACGAAAGGTACAAAAGTTTGAGGAGAAGCTGCTGGAACGCTCTTAGTTGTTTCATATCCCGATTGTTTCCAGTTAGTAAAACCTCCATTTAAAATTTGTACGTATTCAATTCCTATATATCGCAGTAGCCACCATGCTCTTGAAGCCATCATCCCGTTTTGTTCATCATAAACGACGACTCTGGAATCAGAATTAATTCCTAAGCTGCCGAGCTTCTGAGCTAGCTTTTGAACATCGGGCAGCGGGTGTCTGCCTCCGTGGGAAGTAGCCACAGAGGACAAATCTTTTTCTAAATCCAAATAATGAGCATCCGGGAGGTGCTCATTTTGATAAGCATCTGAGCCTGCCTCAGGCTTTCCAAGGGTAAATCGGCAGTCAAGCAAAATAATGGATTGTTGGGATTGTTGCAATGCAGTATGTAATTCGCGTGGTGAAATAATAGTATTCATAATATTCACATCCTTTTACCAACATTCTAGTTGAAATAAATAAAAATAAAAAGCGTTAAATATAAATTACGGCAAAGCTATTTTATTTTCCTTCAATTATTCCCCGTAGAATAATTGACCATTTCAGCACTTATCTGATGCAGAGGGAAATGCTCCTGTGCTACAGTTGTAGTAAGAGTTACATAGTGTAAGCCAAATGTTCAGCGTAATGTTATATCTACTATTCATAAGAAGGAGAGAGAAAGATGCCAACAAATGAAAAAAAAGAATTTAAACTGATTGCACTAGATATGGATGGAACGCTGCTGAACAATCAGCAGGAAATTTCTAAAGAAAATCGTGAGGCCATTGCTAAAGCTCAAGAACAAGGTGTTCATGTGGTATTAAGTACGGGACGCTCTCTTTTAACATGCCGTGAATACGCGCAATCTCTTGAGCTGTCTTCTTACCTTATTACAGTAAACGGAAGCGAAATCTGGGATGAATCTGGACAGCTTGTAGAACGAAAGTTAATTGATGCTTCACACATTGAGAAAATGTGGAATTTAACGCAAGAGCATAAGCTTAACTTTTGGGCTGTGACTACGGATAAAGTATGGAGAGATGAATTTCCAGAAGATATTGCTTCACAGGAATGGCTGAAGTTTGGCTACGATATTCCAGATGATGCTTTACGAGAAGAAGTGCTGAAACAAATAGCAGGCATTTCAGATTTTGAAATCAGCAACTCTAGTTTAACGAATCTAGAAATTAATGCACTTGGTATTAACAAAGCAAAAGGGATTATGACGGTATGTGAACGTTTGGGCATTTCAATGGATGAAGTCATTGCAATGGGAGACAGCTTAAATGATATGGCTATGATTGAAGCGGCAGGTTGTGGAATCGCCATGGGAAATGCTCAGGAAGCTGTAAAAGAAGCAGCGGACTGGGTGACAGATACAAATGTCAATAACGGAGTAGCGAAGGCTATCAGCCACTGGGTGCTGAAATAACAGCAGCTCTACACAGCAGGCACTGTTGCACCATTTAACTACTTCCCGCATAAACTGATACTGGATGCCTCCCTTAGAGTTCGTCTTATACGTATATATAAGGAGAAGCCATCTAGTTAAGGAGTGGGGAGTATGAGCGGTTTATCATTAGACAAGCTGTTAAAAAAAGCAGAAAATAAGTTGCAGAATGTACATGAAATAGTGCAAGAAAAATCGTACGAGCTCATTAGGCAAGCATATAAAGAAAGCATATTTGTTGTGATAACTGAAGGATTTAGATCGATAGAGCAGCAGCATAAACTATATTCAAAAGGCCGAACAACACCAGGAAGTATCGTGACTAATGCTAAAGGCGGCTATTCTTATCATAATTATGGACTAGCTTTTGATATTGCGCTGCTTGATGACAACGGAGAAGTTGACTGGACCATTGATCGAAGATGGAACAAAGCGGGAGAGATAGGAAAAAGGATCGGGTTGGAATGGGGAGGAGATTGGACAAGCTTAAAAGATTACCCTCATTTTCAATATACATTCGGTTTATCTTTGTCGGAGCTTCGAAGTGGAAAAAAACCTGAGAAACAGACGGAAAAGGCTTCAAGAGTGCTAATTGAATACGGAGATCGAGGAAATCATGTACAGTTAATTCAACGTATGCTTATTCACTTAGGTTATTCTCTTTCTGGAGGAGCAGACGGTATATTCGGGTCTTCCACTCTCAAAGCGGTAAAAGCTTTTCAACAAGCACTTTATCTGCAGGTAGATGGAATAGTTGGACCGAAGACACTCGAAAAACTCTATAGCAATTTTAATAAAACTATGTTTTAAATAACTATAAAAATATGAGAACGAGAAAAGGAAGAAAAGAGATGGATGGAAATCGTCTCTTTTCTTCCTTTTCTGTAGTTATAGTAGAAAAACTGAAATTTATAAAGAAATAAAAAGGATTTTCTAAGCGTAAGAAACGTTCACGTGATCTAACTGGATAACATTGCTCAACAACACGATATCTTTATATATTTCACTTTTTACAGAGGCGTTTGAACAGTTTTGATAGTCTTTCAACAAGCGGCCAAGTTCTTTAATAAATAACAACGTCTCTTGTTCATTAATCATAGTCAAAACTCCTTGTTTAGAAATGAATCCAGGTCATTATATAGGAATTCTATCATATCTATACGCACCTGTTGACAAAAAAAGTTCGTCAATTTTTTTGTGAGAAGAAGAAATTTAGGGATATGTGGAATGCGTTCGACTCTCTCATTTTATCTATATGCAGCTTGTCTAAAAATATGAGAGTAGTTATAGTAATATTTACTCCTAATCATGCAACTTAAAACCTATTTTAGAGGTTATCCGTAAATTCCCTCTATTGTAGAGCGATGGAACAAAAAAAGAATGCCTCATTTTGTATCTTTAGTATGATAACGTTTTGAAGAAATAAGGCATATTTTTGAGTTTTAAGATGGATTTGAATTAGATCTTTTGACACGCTCTTTTTGTAGGAGGGGCATATTTACTTTCTATTAAGGGAAATCGTAAAGCTCCAACGAGTTTCTAAATCAGAAACTCGTTGGAGCTTAATTTTTTGGATAAGGGATGTGCAAAAGTTCTGGGACGGTCACAAAATGATATCCTTCTTGTTTAAGTCTAGGAATGATGGTATCCAGCGACTTTGCGGTGTTGGAAAGGTCCATGGTCCAATGGCCTCCGTCGTGCATCAAAACAATTGTTCCGGCGTGCATGTTCTTAAATACATTCTTGGTGATTTCTGCTTCTGGGATTTGCTTCCAGTCTAATGAATCAGAAGACCAGTTAATCGCATAGACATTTTCATTTGGCAGCTCGCTGATCATTTCTTGCGTTAAATTTCCATATGGAGGACGAAACAGCTGTGTTTCAAAACCGGTAATGTTTTTAATAATAGCCTGAGTTTTGGCAATTTCCCAGTGAAACTTTTCAGTCGATTCTTTTAGTAAATTGGGGTGCCAATAGGTATGAATCCCAACAGCATGACCTTCAGCTACCATTCTCTTCACCAGCTCAGGATGTTCGTGAGCTTTTGCCCCAATAAGAAAAAAGGTTGCTTTAATACCATGCTTTTTCAATTGATCCAATACATGTGGAGTAAAGCGCGGATCCGGTCCATCATCAAATGTTAGGGCGGTTTGCTTTAGGTGGTTATTACCTTGATAAAGCAAACGGTCACGCACAGCTATATTTTTTACTTGTTCCGCTTTACATAGTGCAGGAAGGGCTCCATTAAATAAGAAGCACAGTGTGAAAAGCAGTATACTAATTCTTCGTATCATGTACATGCACGCTCCTTTCTAGGACAAAGTATAACGTTATGATACCCGATTAAAAAATTTGTATGAAGCTGAATTGCCCTTTTGTTCCAAAACGTATGATATGCATGAAACAGCGCACTATAATAAACAGTTACTATTAGGTCAAGAAAGGAAAAAACAGATGAAAAAAATACTGATCGCTGTAGCATTAATCTTTTCGCTAAGTTTATCTCCCTTAGCTGAATATATTTCCTATCACGATGACTATAACGCAAGTGCAAGGTCGTATCGTTCGGGAAAGCGTTCGTTTAATAGACAGCCAAGCGTTAGACAAAATGAGCCAAGGTCTAATTTTTCAAACCGCAGAAATGGAACGGTAAATCGAGGCGTTACTCGTTCAAACCGCGGGGGATTCGCCCGTGGACTTCTGTATGGAGGGCTAGCAGGACTTTTATTTGGCGGTTTGCTTGGTCATATGGGGGCACTAGGCGGGATTTTTGGGTTATTAATTAATATTTTGGCTATTGTGCTTGTCATTAATTTAATTCTGCGCTTTTTTCGCTCTTCTCGCCGCGACAATAATTGGAGATAGGCCGTAATTGCTGTCATAAACTGATAAGAAAGCTCCATATAAATAAGAAAACGCTTTCTATAGTTAATCGAAAGGATGAAACGTATGTCAGCAAACAGACAGCGCAGCAAGTACTTGGCGTTTTGCACAGAATGCGGTCTCCCAAACAGGTTAACATTGTTTCTTTTAAGGCAGTACGTTGCGACAGACGAATATAGCGGATTTTACTGTGGAAATTGCGGAAGTCGAAATGAATTTCCAGACTCTGTCATTGAATATATTAAAGAGCTATAAAACACAATCTCTTAAAAGATTGTGTTTTATTTTTTAGTAAAACTATGTTCTAAATGCGAATTAAAGAGAAAAACATAGCTGTGTACAAAAAAGAAACGATGACTAAATACTTTTTTTAGCCAAGATAATCGAGAAATTCCCCATTTCACGCTTGCTAATTAGGGGTAGTGCAAAACGGCTTATGAGAAGAACATTTAAAATTAGTGGCTGTAGAAATGACTAACATTTGTAACTGCAGAAAATCGATTGAACCATCCTTTAAAAGAACGCATATACTACATTAAAATTTTAAAAAAACGGAGGAATGGACTAATGCCTGTTTCCGTCATTTTTAACCAAATAAATGTGGTGAGCATGGTTTCCAATTCAGTAATTGCTTCGGGACAAAATAGCCAGCCAGATTGGAATTCCCAAGGTAAATTTAACTTAGGAAACGGATTTGCTGTAAATTCAGCTATATTGGGCAGTACGAATATCATTAATGATCAGGATGTTTGTGACACGCCAATTACCCAGCCGGAAAATATTAATCCTCAACCAGTTTCTCAGTTCTAGGAAAACAGAAGACGAAAGAAGTTGAAAAAGTTGATTATAAAATTTACTAATCTTAATGTTACGTATATTTCTACTAATTCTGGTATTTTCACAGGGGAAAATACTCAATCAGATTGGCAAGTAAATTGGAAAAGTAATACGGGGTTTGGTGAAATAATCGGCTATAACAACTTTGCCTCTCAAATTGTAAATATCATTAACGATAATGACGTCGTTGATTCCTATTTTTCTGAAAATATAGATGTCAACAACGCCCCTGTTACACAAAGTTAAATGAGGAAAAACGGGTTCCGCAAATACCCGTTTAAGCACTCTATTAATTATTCTGTTAGAGTGGCGAGAATAGATTAGTAATAGAGTTAAACCATCTTTTATACAGATGGTTTTTTGCTAGCTTATTTTAGGGTGTAATCGCAGCTATTAACATAGACTAAAAGGTAATGACAGGAATACTTTTATCGTAAACGGAGTAAGTATCATAGAAAAGACGTAAAAGCTCAAATGGTTAAAGAGACATTCAATTTGAGGTAAATAGATAAGAATTTAAACATAAGATAATGTATTTTCAGTTTTATATTGAATCAGATGAAGCAAACTTCTGTCTGTGAGGTGTTGTCTATGGCTAATATTCACTATCATTCGATTAAAGTAAACAAAATTCAAAATAGTTCAGGCCTATTTTACGGCGTTAATATTCAATATAAGTGGAATCATAAAAGTCGAATTTCTGATGGTTTCGGAAAAGTAGTTGGTAATTCTAATAAAATTTTAAATAATACCACCATTGCGAAAATCCCTAAAAAGAATGATGAATAAAAACGTAGAGTCAATCCTCCTTTCTGACCTGTTCAAAAGAATCATTTACATCATCTTCACCAAGAACAAGATGTGTGTTATAGGATAGTTGATTATCATCTCCCAAAATTGTGCCGAAACCTGAATTACTGCTGCTGATCGTAGTTTCCCAATTTTGTTGCACATTCTTCCCTATAAAAACTCCTGCGTTGTTTTTAACCGCATTTACGGTGAGATCATCAAAAACGATCTGAGGAGAACGAAGATGTATTTTCATAATTCCTCCCGATACATATGAGACATTAATAGAAGTCATCTAATACACTATTATATGTTGTAGATGGGCTAAAAGTGTTAAATCAAATAAGGGGTCAAACTCTATGGATGAAAAGGTGCTGAATATACTCCAAAACATTGAAAAAAGGCTTAAAGATTTAGAAAAAAACATGAATGAACTTTCAAAAAAAACGGTCCATTCTTTTCATTTAGATATAAAGAACGTTCAAACACTAAACTTGGACGAACTGTCTTATTATTTAGAGCACATTGATGTAAAGGAACTTAGTGGAACTTTGAATATTGGTAATACTTTTCCTTCGCAAACGAATCAATATCAAGCGCCGGGAAAGAAAGGTAAAAAAACAACAAATGAATCTGATGTCAGTCGAAAATCGGGTAGTCAGAATAATAAAGAAAAGGGTCCTTCTGAAATATCAGTTAAAATTAATGAAAGAAGTGTCCCTTATACACTAACCCATACGGAAGAAATGGGGGAGCCTGATCAAGCTCTAGAATCAGCTTTTAGCATAGGTGACATCCACATTGGCACAATTGAAGATGCTTCAGCTGTGAATTTTGGCAATAACTTTCCGACAAACTTCAGAAGTCATAAAAAAGTGAGTCAAGGATTTGGCAATATTTTAGGCAACCAAAATGACATTCAGGACATCTTATCCTCTTTGGAAGAAAAAGATATATCAGAAGTATACAATGAAAGCCAAGACGGTAAGCCGCCCCAATGGCTGGACACAATGATAGAAGAACAAAAAAAGGAAATGGATGAAACAAAACTAAATGAAGATGAAAAGGGGGAATGAGCAATAGTATGTGAATGTTGGATTTCAAAAGCAGTGTTGTTGATGCTGAATTTCTGAAAGAAAGCTTTAATTGCGGAATAAAGAAGAATTAGTAATAGAAAACCTGCTTCTCTAAACGAGCAGCAGGTTTTCTATTTTATTTCTCATTTGCTGCAGTTTTAACATAAAAAAGAGCATGCGTAATTTAATTGAACACTGGGACAGATCGGTTCTTTCATTCCCACAGATATGGAGTCTCTTGGTAAACATAATAGTTCAACCAATTCATAAACAGCAGGTTGGCATGGGAACGCCATGTTTTTAAAGGGTTTTTGTCAGGATCATTGTTTGGGAAATAGTGTTCCGGAAGCTTTGGTTCTAGCCCTTTTTCTGTATCTCGAAGAAATTCTTCCTGCAGTGTTTGAACGTCGTACTCTGGATGACCTGTAACGAAAACAAACTTTTCGTCTTTAGACATAGCCATATAAACACCAGCTTCTTCAGAGTAGGAAAGAAGCTCAAGGTCAGGATGGTTTTTTACTTCATTCATGTCGACGTCGGTGTGACGAGAATGAGGAGAATAAAAGACATCATCAAATCCTCGCAGCAGCTTAATCGGTTCTTCACTCGATACAACATGTGTAAATACACCCGTGCATTTATCAGAAAGAGGTCGCTTGTCAATGCCAAAGTGATGATAAAGTCCGGCTTGAGCTCCCCAACAGATATGAAGGGTAGAAGTCACATTTGTTTTACACCAATCCATAATTTCTTGAAGTTCTTTCCAGTAGTTTACTTCTTCAAATGGTATATGTTCTACAGGTGCTCCTGTAATAATCATTCCGTCATATTTTCGTTCTTTAATTTGTTCAAACGTTTTATAAAACTGATCTAGGTGATTTTTACTCGTTGTTTTTGCTTTATGACTTGCTGTGTAAAGAAGTGTAATATGCACTTGCAGCGGTGAGTTCCCGAGTAAACGTAATAATTGCGTTTCAGCTTTTTCTTTTTCCGGCATTAAGTTTAGGATAACAATATTAAGCGGGCGAATTTCTTGGTTAACCGCGCGCACGTCGTCCATGATGAAAATTCTCTCTTTTTCTAAAATTTCTTTTGCCGGAAGATCACGTGGAATATTAATAGGCAATAAAATTCCTCCTATTCGATTTCGAAGTAATGACGCGTATAAATGTTCTTTCTCACGTGAAGATGAGGTTCAACATTTATGTACAATATACTATTATAGGAATATACAGAATATTAAGCAATTGAATTTTGAAAAAAAAAGAGCATTAATATGCGTAATGGCTAAAATGAAATGGTACAATAAGGTTAAACTGGAGCGTTGCTATGCTTTTTTAGCTTGACTGAAACTCAGTAAAATTTATAGCACAGTCGTTCCTGTATTCATTAAACTTCATATCTCCCCCAGAAAATGGATTTTATCCTTTTTTGATGAAGTGTGTAAAAAGAATTCTCAGCAGAAAAGGGGTTTTTATATGACAACTAAGAAGCAAATAAAAAGTGATTTGCAAATTGCACAAGAGGCAACGATTAAACCGATTAAAGAGATTGCCGAGCAGCTAGATATTTTAGAGGCCGAGCTAGAGCCGTACGGACATTATAAAGCCAAGCTTTCTTTGTCCGTTATGGAACGTTTACACACAAAACAAGATGGAAAAGTGATTTTAGTTACAGCTATTAATCCAACTCCAGCAGGAGAAGGGAAGTCGACAGTGACGGTTGGCTTAGCTCAGGCATTACATAGATTAGGTAAAAAAGCGATTGTCGCCATGCGTGAACCATCTCTTGGTCCGGTAATGGGAATTAAAGGAGGTGCCGCTGGCGGCGGTTATGCTCAAGTGCTTCCAATGGAGGATATTAACTTACACTTTACTGGAGACCTGCATGCCATCACAACAGCTAACAACGCGCTGGCAGCTATTTTAGATAACCATATGCATCAAGGAAATGAATTGCGTATTGATACACGTAAAATCACGTGGAAACGAGTGGTAGATTTAAACGACCGCGCGTTGCGTCAGGTCGTCATTGGATTAGGTGGTCCGATGCAAGGTGTTCCTCGAGAAGATGGATTTGATATTACGGTGGCATCAGAAATTATGGCTATTTTCTGCTTAGCGTCAGATTTACAAGACTTAAAACGTCGCTTAGCGTCTATTGTGGTAGCTTACAACATGGATAATGAGCCTGTAACGGTTGCAGACTTAGGTGCACAAGGAGCGCTTACTCTTCTTTTAAAAGACGCGATTAAACCAAACCTTGTACAGACGTTGGAACATACTCCAGCTCTCATTCACGGAGGTCCTTTTGCTAATATTGCCCACGGCTGCAATAGCGTCATTGCAACAAAAATGGCTGCAAAACTAGGCGACTATGTAGTAACAGAAGCGGGATTTGGGGCAGATTTAGGCGCAGAAAAATTCCTGAATATTAAAGCTCGTATGGCAGATATTAAACCAGAAACGGTGGTAATCGTTGCGACAATTCGCGCTCTGAAAATGCATGGAGGCGTTCCTAAAGAGCGGTTAAATGAAGAAAACATTGAGGCATTAGAAGCGGGAATTGAAAACCTTGAAAAGCATATTGAAACGATTCAAGCATTCGGCGTTCCTTATGTTGTAGCCGTGAACCGTTTTGTAACGGATTCAAAAGGCGAAGTAGAAGCGCTTATGAATTGGTGTACTTCAAAGAATGTTCCCGTTGCTTTAACAGAAGTTTGGGAAAAAGGCGGAGAAGGCGGCGTCATGCTTGCTGAAAAACTTCTTGAAGTCATGAACGAGACAGAAAGTCAATTTTCTCCTCTTTACGATGTGTCAGCTTCGATTCCAGAAAAAGTAGAAGCTATTGCTAAAACCGTATACGGAGCAAAAGGCGTAGATTTTGCTCCAAAAGCGTTAAAGCAAATACAGCAATTTGAAGCAAACGGTTGGGATCATCTGCCGATCTGTATGGCCAAAACGCAGTATTCGTTAAGTGATGATCAGACGAAGCTTGGGCGACCAACTGATTTTAAGATTACGGTAAGGGAATTCCGTCCTTCACTCGGAGCTGGGTTTCTCGTGGCGCTAACAGGTTCAATTATGACAATGCCTGGACTTCCAAAAAAACCTGCTGCGCTCAATATGGATATTGACGAGAATGGACATGCACTAGGGATTTTTTAAGAGAAGAGGCTAGGGTAAGAGTATTTTAGTTGAAGGAAAATCCGAACGATGAAGCAAGATTCTTGATGAAGAATCAAACTCGTTCGGATTTTTTCATAGTTATGGTAAAAATAAGTTTCATGGGTGTAGTGGCTTCTAGATGTAGATTGGGTGGACTTAGTTGTGTCTCAATCTCTTTCTTGTAATATAAAATAAAATAACAGGTATGTTATGAATTAATTTGGCAAGAAAGAAGAAGAGCTGACTGTTCGTATTTTATAAAAAAGGAAGTAGTTGAAATGTTTGATCCGATTGTATTTGATAATTTAAAAGTTGTTGTAGAAGGAGAGATCTATGATCTTGACTTATCTGGGCAAGTATCTGTTACGAATCGCGAAGATTTTGTAGACTTAGCTCAGTTTACTCGAACGTACCGCATTTCTTTTCAACAGCATTTTTGCTGTACCGCGTCGCTAACTTTATCAACCGACCTAGACAACATTCATGCCGAATTAACGCCTTCCCGTGTAGAAAAACCAGGGTGTACAGTTTATATTCATTTTCAGCTGAAAAAACAAAAACCGTTTGAAGAAGCTGAGTTTCAAAACATACAGGAAATGTGTGAGAGGATCTGGGGAACAACAAGAGTTGTTAAGCAGCGTATTACTCATGAAGTCGGAGGAAGCGAATACGAAAACAATATTGAGGTAACCTTTAACCGATTTATTTACGAAGACCAAGTAGGAGATTTAATCGAGATGATTGATTACATGCTGCAAACGACTGATCAGCTAAAGGTTCTTTACGACAAATCATAAGAGCGTTTCAGTTGTACTTCCGAAATAAAGTGAATTACAATAGGGAAAAGGAGGCGTTTTGATGAGCGTGTATGAATACTCGGCAAAAACAATTAAAGACGAAGACGTATCGCTATCTAACTATCAAGGTGACGTGCTGTTGATTGTGAATACAGCTAGCAAATGCGGCTTCACCCCTCAATATAAAGATTTGCAGGCGCTGTACGAAGAAGAAAAAGAAAACGGCCTAACGGTTCTAGGTTTTCCTTGCAATCAGTTCGGTGGTCAAGAGCCAGGAAGTTCAAATGATATTGAACAATTTTGCGAGTTAAACTATGGCGTTTCGTTTCCAATGTTTGCAAAAGTAGATGTAAAAGGGGAGCATGCACACCCGTTATTTACATACTTAACAGAACAAGCACCGGGTCTACTAGGTTCCAAAGGGATAAAGTGGAATTTCACAAAGTTTTTAGTGAATCGTCAAGGTGAAGTCGTGAAGCGATACGCACCTCAAACTGCACCAAAAGATATTCAAAAGGATATAAAAGAATTGCTGTAAAAGCAGGTGGATCTCCATCTGTTTTTTATTTTTCAGCGAGGATTTTCAAACGGTGATCCGCTGTCAGTGAGACGAGCGCCTTACTTTGTGCTAAAATAATGGTGGATATAATTGAGGTGAGCAAATGAATAAAATAGTGGAAACGGAAAAGTGGGTTCAAGCAAAGCTTGCGCATGACACAACGGGTCATGACTGGCAGCATATCGATCGCGTGCGTCGAAATGCAGTGCTTTTATATAAAAAAGAAGGCGGCAATCGGGAAGTTATCGAACTAGCTGCGCTTTTACACGATGTTGTAGATGATAAGCTAGTGGAAGATGTTGAAAAGGCGTACGAAGAAGTGCGGGAGTGGCTGAAGAGTCAGCAGGTAGAAGAAGAGAACTGCAAGCATATCGTTCACATTTTACAAACGATGTCATTTAAAGGCGGAAACCGTCCGGCTATGGCTACGCTTGAAGGTCAAATTGTTCAAGATGCAGATCGTTTAGATGCGATCGGTGCAATTGGTATCGCACGTACGTTTATGTACGCAGGTGCTAAAGGCACGGTTTTGTATGATGAAAACATTGCTGTACGAAGTGAGATGACGGAAGAAGAATACAGACACGGGAAATCAACGGCTATTGCACATTTTTATGAAAAGTTATTAAAGCTCACTGCGTTAATGAATACTCAAACAGCACGGTCTCTAGCGCAAGAGCGACATACATATATGAAAGAATTTTTAGTTCAATTTAAGAAAGAGTGGAATTATCATTATGAAAATGCTGACTGTTGAAAACTTAACAAAAACGTATGGAGAAAAAGAGCTGTTTCATCAACTAACATTTACCATTACGGAAAATGAGCGAATCGGCTTAATCGGTGTAAACGGAACAGGGAAATCAACGCTTCTTAAAATTATCGCAGGTTTAGAGCTCGGGGACGAAGGAGATATTGTTCATGCTAAAGACTACAGCGTGACATATTTACCGCAGCATCCGGATTTTGATGAAGACTTAACGGTTTTGGAGCAAGTTTTCAGCGGAGATACGCCTCTTCTTAACTTATTAAAAAACTATGAGCTAGCTCTGTATGCGTTAGAGCAAGACTCTGCAAACGAAAAAAATCAGCAAACATTGTATGATTTGCAGCAGAAAATGGATGCGATGAACGCGTGGGAAGCCAATTCTAACGCACAGTCGATTTTAACGAAGCTTGGAATTTCAAATATGAGTGCAAAAATCGGTGAGCTTTCAGGTGGACAGAAAAAGCGCGTCTCCATTGCGCAAAGTCTAATTCAAACACCTGATTTACTGATCTTAGATGAGCCGACTAACCACTTAGATTATGAGACCGTTAAATGGCTCGAAGAATATTTATCCAAATATCAAGGAGCCGTGCTGCTTGTTACTCATGATCGCTATTTCTTGGATGCTGTTACAAACCGAATTTTTGAATTAGACGGTGGAAATTTATATAGCTATAAAGGAAACTATGCTGCTTTTCTAGAAGGAAAAGCGATTCGAGAAGAGCAGGAAAAAGCAACTCAAGCAAAATTAAGCAACTTATACCGCAATGAATTGGCTTGGATTCGCAGAGGAGCAAAAGCGCGTACGACTAAGCAAAAAGCGCGTATTCAGCGATTTGATGAATTAGAAGGGAAAATCGATTCCTCTGAAAAAGAATCACTGGATTTAAGTTTAGCAGGCAGTCGCCTTGGGAAAAAAGTGTTTGAATTAAAAGATGTGTCTAAGACGTATGAAAATAAAATCATTCTTTCAGACTTTACGCACATCGTGAAAAAACAAGATCGAATTGGAATTGTAGGAAAAAATGGAAGCGGAAAGTCTACTCTTTTGAATATGATTGCAGGACGCATTGAGCCGGACAGCGGTGAAATTGACAGAGGACAAACGGTTAAAGTTGCTTACTATACCCAAGAAAGCGATGATATGGACTTGAATCAACGCATGCTTGATTATATTAAAGAATCGGCAGAAGTTGTGCATACGACGGATGGGAAAATGATTTCTGCCTCGCAAATGCTTGAGAGATTTCTATTTCCTTCACATACGCACGGAACACCGATTCAAAAGTTGTCCGGAGGAGAGCGCCGTCGTTTATACTTGTTGAAATTATTAATGACATCGCCGAATGTATTGCTTCTAGATGAGCCGACTAATGATTTGGATACTCAAACGCTAACGGTGCTTGAAGACTATCTCGAAGAATTTCCAGGTGTTGTTATCACCGTATCGCATGATCGCTATTTCTTAGATAAAGTAGCAGATTACTTACTAGTTTTTGAAGGAGAAGGAAACATTTCGATTTATTTTGGAGCTTATACAGATCAATTGGAAGAAGCGATGAAGAAGCAGGCAATGGTTCAGCAGGCTAAAGTGAAAGAAGAAAAGCCAAAACAGCCGGAGAAAACGAAAAAGCGTCGTTTAACGTATAAAGAACAAAAAGAATGGGAAGAAATCGAAGATAATATTGCAGCAAAAGAAGAAGAAATTGAACGCTTAACAAGTGAAATTGAACAGGTGGGCAGCGATTATACAAAAGCGCATAACCTATCGTTAGAACAAGAAAAAGCAAATGAAGAATTAAGTGCACTGCTTGATCGCTGGGCAGAGCTTTCAGAGCTGATTGAAGAAATTGAAAACGCGTAAACAAGTCGTTAGACTGAGTATAAGCCACATGCTACAATTTTAATGAGAGGAGTACGATACGACATGAACATTAAATCAATTGAGCCAACGCCAAGTCCGAATACAATGAAAATTAATTTAGACGAAGTGCTATCAGGCGGAAAAAGCAATAACTATACGGAAAAAAATGCTGAAGCAGCCCCTGAAGTTGTTCAAGACATTTTGAAAGTAGAAGGGGTAAAAGGAGTCTACCACGTAGCGGACTTCTTGGCAGTAGAGCGAAATGCCAAATATGACTGGAAGCAAATTTTGCCGCAAGTTCGTGCAGCGTTTGGTGAAGATTTGCAAAGCAACAGTGAACAGCACAAAATGATTGAGCATTTTGGTGAGGTCAATGTGTCAGTTCAAATGTTCAAAAATGTACCGATGCAAGTCAAGCTAACGGACGGAAATGAAGAAAAGCGCTTTGGTCTGCCCGAGCGATTTGCAAAAGCGGTAGCAGAACTTCAACGTTTTTCAGATAATGTGGTATTAGAACGGAAATGGAAAGAACAAGGCGTTCGTTATGGAGAGTTATCGGCTATCGGAGACGAAGTAGTGGAAGAGTTAGCAGCAGCATATCCGCAAGAAAGATTAACTCGCCTTGTGTCTAATGCACAAGAAGAAAAAGAAGGCGGAAAAGTTGTACAGTCGCGTAAAACCTATAAAGTTACAGAAGAAATGCTAGAAGACAACGATTGGTCAGTGCGCTATGCCCATTTAGAACAAATGGATCCAACAGAAGCTGATTTAGACGTTTTAAATAAAGCGCTTGATGATGAAAAAGCATCTATTCGCCGCTTAGCTACGGTCTACTTAGGAATGATTGAATCAAAAGCGGTACTGCCTTATTTATACAAAGCATTAAAAGATAAATCAGTCACTGTGCGCCGTACTGCTGGAGACTGCATGTCAGATTTAGGTTTTGAAGAAGGTATTCCGGCAATGTGTGAAGCTCTTGGTGATAAAAACAAGCTTGTTCGCTGGCGTGCAGCTATGTATTTATACGAGGTAGGGGACGAGACGGCTCTTCCTGCATTAAAAGCAGCAGAGAATGATAAAGAATTTGAGGTAGATTTACAAATCAAGCTAGCAATTGAACGTATCGAAGGCGGAGAAGAAGCAAAAGGTTCTGTTTGGAAACAAATGACGGAAAGCAGAAAAGCATAAAAAAAGATCATTCACTTGAATGATCTTTTTTTACGACTGTTTTGCAGCGGGAGTTGGAAACTGCATAGGCTGCATAGTGTTATCAATTTTAATAGGCTGATAGCCCGACTGCTTTAAGTAAGTCAAAATAGCAGGAAGGGATTGTGCCGTAAAGGATTTATCATGAAATAAAATGACTGGTGTTCTTCCATTGGAGTTAACCCCTTGAATATGAGGTTCAAGGCCCTGAATAATTCTAGGTGCAGAACGAAGTGCCCAGTCTTCGCTGTCTACATTCCAGTCCCATAATTTAAAGTGGCTTAGCAACTCTGTACGGTGGGGCTCTTTTAAATAAGGAACGCTGCCGTAAGGAACGCGGATTAACTTACTGTCAACACCGGTTACTTTCTTAACTGTCGCTTGACACTCCTGCATTTCTTTTAACGCGGCGCCGTCTTCACTATACATGACATGAATATCATGAGAAACGCCGTGACAGCCGATGGCATGTCCTTCCTGTGCTACTTTTTTAGCAATTTCAGGGTGAGCGTCAATTTGATACTTTAACATAAAGAAAGTTGCTTTTACGTTATATTGACGCAAAGCATCTAAAATATGAAGGGTATCAGGTGTTGGGCCATCGTCAAACGTAAGGTAGACAGGCTGTGTAAGAGCTTGATTTTGATCGTTTAACGTATTCGCTACATACATATTACGGTGAAGTGTATTAAGCAGCTTCTCAGGCTGTGCTGAAGATGCAGCTTCTTTCAGCGGCAAAGCAGTAGATGCTAAGACTTGCTGAGATGCAGCGGGTTCACTTCCTTTGGCTTCTGTAATAAAAAACAAAGAAGCGACGATCACTAACACTAAAGACAAAAATGCATAAAATCGTTTGTTTGGCTTAAATCGTTGGTTCAATTTGAAAATCCTTTCTACTAAACTACTATTTACTACTATAGTACAAAAAATGGAATATTAATAGTAAAAATCGACATTTTTATGGAAAAAAATTAGATGATATGACCCGGTTTTAATCTTTTTTGTCAAATGAAAAATGAGAATGGGACAACGATAAGGATTTGAAGAGTGAGTAGCTAGATTTTTCCTGGTTTTTATAGTATGCTTTTAGCGTGAATGATTGTTAGGAGGAATGTTAATATGTCAATGGCATATGAAGAATATATGCGTCAGTTAGTTAAACCAATGCGTCAAGAATTAACTCAAGCTGGTTATGAAGAATTAACAACAGAGGAAGCCGTAGTTGATTTTATGGAAAACGTAGCAGGAACAACTTTTGTTGTCGTTAATTCAGTTTGTGGATGCGCTGCTGGTTTAGCACGTCCTGCAGCAACGCAAGCGTACTTACAGTCTGAGCAAAAACCAGATCAAGTGGTAACTGTTTTTGCCGGTCAAGATAAGGAAGCAACAGCTAAAATGCGTGAATATTTTGGGGACATTGAGCCTTCATCACCGTCTATGGCGCTTTTAAAAGGAAAAGAAGTCGTTCATTTTATTCCTCGACATGAAATTGAAGGTCAGCCGTTAGAAGTTATTTTTGAAAACATTTTAAATGGCTTTAAGCAGCACTGTTCATAAAATGTCCTGCTTTTGTCACATCTAGTATATAGATTTTTAGAGAAAAATCGCATATACTTTATAAGAAAAAGGATGTCTATCGGCATCCTTTTTCTTTATGTAAATAGCCAAACAGTGTAGGGGGAGTTATGAAAGTGATTGTTACGACTGCTGGTCGAACAAATGAACAGATGATTGTAAAAGCCAAACAAGTAGCCGCTGATTTAAGTATACCTTTTGTAGTAAGAGAGAAGAAATCCGTTGCAGATCTTCAGAATCTTCAAGCTGCAGACGTGCTGGTTGTCGGTAAGAATAGAGTAGAGTTGCACGTTCAAAACGAAGAGGAACCTATTTTTTTTCATCCAAATTCCGCTATGTTTAGAGTGAAGAGATGGCTGCGCGGAGAACGTGATCCGTTTATTGAAGCTGCTGGTTTAGAAAAAGGAATGAGCGTGCTTGACTGTACACTTGGTCTTGCATCGGATAGTATGATGGCGAGCGCAGCGGTAGGGAAAAGCGGGAAAGTTGTCGGACTAGAAGGCAACCGCTATGTAGCTTATTTAGTCAAACAAGGACTTTTAAATTGGGAAAGTGACGTACAAGAGTTGAACGATGCAATGAAGCGTATAAACGTGGTTCATCAAAATTTTGAATCGTTTTTGGCGTGTTGTGAAGATAATTCTTTTGATGTTGTCTACTTTGATCCTATGTTTCAAGAGCAAATTGATGAATCGAATGGAATTAACGGTATTAAAGCAATAGCACTGTATACTACGCTGACGCCAATGGCTATACAAGAAGCAAAAAGAGTAGCCAAACAAAAGATCGTGCTAAAAGATCATTGGAAAAGCAGTCGTTTTGAAGAACATGGATTTACCGTACAAAAACGAAAAACATCAAAATTTCATTACGGGACAATTGATATACAATAATAAACAAAAAAGTAAAATGGATTCCGATCATTGAAAAGACTTCCAAAACCTTTTAGGAATTAAAAAGTTTTGGAAGTTTTTTTTATGAATTTCATCTAAAGTTCATAAAAGTATGATATATTTTTGAACATAAAAATACTTTTGTGTTTAAGCATCCAGCAAAAAAGGAATATCTTGTATAGGTTTCCGCTCGGTGTGACAACCTCAAACAGAAGAAGGAAGGTGCTAACTAAAAAGTCTTCGAATGCCCGTAGGCAGCATAAATGAATAAGCAAATATAGGTAAAAAATTAATAAGTATGTTACAATACCTAGTGAGTTATAACAATGAATTTTACGATATGAAAAGACCATATGGGAAAAGATGAGAAAGGAAAGATACGAATGCCTAGATGGATAAAAAGAATGCTAGTTGTATTTATTACAGTATTTACATTTGGGCTTGTCACTCCACCAGAATATTTATACGTTGATGATGCAAAAGCGGACAAGCAACATAAAGCAGGGTATGTAAGAGAAACAACTCCTGTCACAGCTGTTATAGAAGATATTCATTTGCCATATGAAGAACCAAAATATGAAGACGTTTCATCATTTGTTACGTATGCAATGGAATCAGCTGAAAAACAGTCAGTGGAAAAATTCGGAACAAAAATTGGGCCTGTCATTGAAGATGAATTTCGTCAAGCAGTGTTACCTAAAATTGAAGAAGTGCTGACCGACATTGGCACTGAACGTGAACAGTCAATTCAGAATCTCGAGATAAGCGAGCATCCTGCTGCTGGCTATGGTGAAAAGATTTTCCATGTATATGACCGGGAGACCGGTCAGGACTTAATACGGTTTCACGTACGGCGTGAAAATCCTCCAAAAGATGGATACTGGTTTAATTTTCACTATCATGCGGCTGCAGATAATTTTCAAAAGCATTATGATTTAGGGAAAATTTATTGGAACCGAAACATGCCGCCTAAATGGTTTAGCTGATAATAGACACAACATTCTACGATTTCGAAATGTTAGCTTTTTTAAGCTAGCATTTTTTTACGTCTAAAACCGTTATGGTCTAAATAAGCTGAAACATTAGCACAACGATAAAAAAATCGTTTATAATGAAGTCAGACTTCTTACCATAGAATAGTGAGAAGGAACGAATAGATGCTGGAGGTAACACAATGAAACAATTTACGGAAGAAAAACAATTTCGCGAACAAATTAAGAACGAAACACTAAGCGTTGGGATTTTTACGACAACGTGGTGTCCTGATTGCAAACGTTTGGATATGTTCATTGATGAAATCGTTGACGAAAATACAGATAAAGCATGGTTTAAAATTGACAAGGATGAGTTTGAAGAACTTTCTGCTGAAAACAATGTAATGGGTATTCCTTCTCTTCTTGTATATAAAAACGGTGAAAAAATTGCACACTTGCACAGTGCAAATGCTAAAACGCCTGAAGCGGTCCGTGAATTTTTAGCAACTCTTTAATTCCTTAAGCTGCGAGAGCATTCTCGCAGCTTTTTTTGTGAGAATGGCTATTTCCATTTTTCCATGAGTGGGGTATACTAGGACAAGTGAATAATCGTAAAGCAATAAGGTCTCAATTTAAAGATTGAGTGAAAAGGGAAGTCTGGTGAAAAACCAGCGCGGTCCCGCCACTGTAAGCGCTTTGTGCGTAAGTCAGGAGACCTGCCTTATTGTTAGCTGTGAAACCTTCGAGGAAGGGTGAAGCAGGGTAATGAACATACATATCAAGTATAGTGAACGGATTCTTTTCCTGCTTATCTTGACGTTACCTGCTTTGCTTTCAATTGAAAGTAAAGCTTTTTTATTTTGAAGCTGCCGGCGAGCAGTATACATAGTCAAAGCGGAAAAACGGGATAGCGCTGCTTTTTGCATGATCATTTGCTTTTTCTTTAACGTGGAGGTTTCGTATTCACAATGAACAATATATAGGGGGAGTATTTAGATGAAAAAATGGCTTTCGTATTCCATTATTGCACTGTTAGTCATCGTACTTGCTGCATGCGGTGCAGGCAGCCAAAGCAACAGTGATAAAAAAACGAAGCAAGATACGGCACAAACGTCACAAGCTGCATTTCCAGTAAAGGTAAAAGACGCGCGTGATAAAGAAATTACGTTGAAAAAACAGCCTAAGAAAATTGTTTCATTAATGCCAAGTAATACGGAGATTGTATATGCCCTTGGCCTTGAAAAAGAATTAGTCGGTGTTACAAGCAACGATGATTATCCTAAAAGCGTAAAGAAAAAAGCGCAGGTAGGAGATATGAACGTTAATGCAGAAAAAGTTATTGCTTTAAATCCTGATTTAGTGCTGGCACACGCTTCAAGTATGGGCGTTTCGGATGAAGTATTTAAACAAATTGAAAGTGCGGGTATTCCGGTATTTGTTGTAAAAGATTCAACAACGTTTGATACGGTTTATGATTCTATTACGCAAATCGGTAAATTAACAGGTAAAACAAAAGAAGCTAATCAAACAATTAAAGACATGAAAGAAAAAGTAGCTTCAATTGAGAAAAAAGCAAAAACGATTTCAAAAGAAGATCGTAAAAAAGTATGGATAGAGGTATCAGGAGCTCCTGAGATTTATACAACAGGAAAAGGTACGTTCATGAACGAAATGCTTACTATGATCGGTGCTGATAACGTAGCGGGTAGTGAAAAGGGTTGGGTTAAGTTTTCTGAAGAGCAAGTTGTTAAGTTAAACCCTGACGTTATTATCGCAACGTATGATGCAGACAAAAATGAGATTATGAAGCGTCCCGCTTGGAGCAGCATGACTGCTGTAAAAGAGGGTAACATCGAGAAGGTTGATCAAAACAAAATCAACCGCTTAGGACCTCGTATTGTAGATGGCTTAGAGGACTTAGCAAAAGCAGTATACCCTGAGGTGTACAATAAATAAGAAGAGGGACCATATTCCAGTTCGAATTGAAAAGGGGATTGGTCCCTTTTCACATCTTAAAATTGAAGAACGGCCTGAGCTTTTAATCATGAAAACCGAGACTTCTTATAAAACATACAGCTCAGGGGTTTTAGGAACAGGTATTACGGAAACGGACACCTTTTACAATCGATTTGTTCACAAAGACTATTATTCAGATACTCCTTCTATGGAGTATGAGCAATATTTGATGAAAGAAAATGTACGCCATGAGCAAATCGTAGGGTTGATGACAGCCGTTTGGTTAAAAGAAAGAGCGGTTTACTGTTATGAAGGCTACGGAGTAAGAGTAGCTTCCGTGATAACGGCTGGAGTAGGAAACGCAGTAGATATTACAGCTGACGAAGCTGTCCCGTTCTATTCCTCTCCCGGTACAATTAATATGTTTTTTTTCGTGGAAGGTACGCTTACGGATGCTGCGTTTTTACAGCTTTTTATTGCGGCCACAGAAGCTAAAACAAAAACGCTGTCACAGCTGGGGGTCATAGATCCAGCTACAAAGACGATTGCTACGGGAACATCTACGGACAGCATCTCAGTTGCAGCGTCTCAGCAAGGACCATTATATGAATATGCAGGCTCTATGACCGCTTTAGGTCAAGCGGTAGCCAAGCTGGTGAAAATAAGCTTAGAGCAGGGACTTAAGGGAAAGAGGTGAAAAAATGAGTATTACACAAGCGATAATTGCACACATGACGGCCATGACGATTGCTTTACTAATTGACCGAATGATAGGCGACCCCGAAAATTGGCCGCATCCCGTTCGCTGGTTTGGCAAGTGGATTTATTGGATGGATTCCAGATTAAATAAAGGTGTAGGAAAACGATTCAAAGGATTGCTTCTTGTGATAAGTATGGCTGTGCTAGCAGGAGTTGTTCCCTTTTTGTTCCTCCATGCTTTGTACGGAGTTGATTTTATAGCAGGTGTTTTAGTAGAGGGCGTAATGATTGCGACTACTATATCCACTCG
Organism: Priestia sp. YIM B13551; assembly: GCF_042787905.1. NCBI lineage: Bacteria > Bacillati > Bacillota > Bacilli > Caryophanales > Bacillaceae > Priestia > Priestia sp. YIM B13551. The sequence continues at coordinate 887,365 of NZ_JBHZOX010000001.1, read as the reverse complement.
TTCTTTAAGCGAAGCTGCTTATAAGGTACAAAAGCCGCTTCAGCTAGGAGATATGGAGAAAGCTAGATATGAAGTAAGTATGATTGTGGGACGAGATACAGATCGTTTGTCAGAAGGAGAAATTGCCAGAGCGACGGTAGAGACCGTGGCTGAAAATACAAGTGATGGTATTACAGCTCCGCTTTTTTATGCATTTATAGGAGGAGGAGCCCTAGCCTTTTTTTACCGAGCTATTAACACATGTGATTCGATGGTTGGGTACAAAAATGACCGCTACTTTCTGTTCGGCTACTTTAGTGCAAAAACCGATGACGTATTAAACTATATTCCAAGTCGGCTAACTGCAGTAGTGATGACGGCTGTTAATGTAGTAAAAAGCCAGTATTCTCTTGGGCATGTAACGAGTTTGATTAAGCGTGATGCTAAGAAGCATCCAAGCCCAAATAGCGGATACGGGGAAAGCGCAGTGGCTGCTCTTTTAGGTATTCAACTCGGCGGGCTTAATACATATAAAGGCATAGAATCTAATCGTGCAAAAATGGGTGAACCACTCATTCCCCTGCAAGCCGGTCATATTGAACAAGCTGTTTTCATTATGAAAAGGACGGTCTATGCTACGTGGTTATTATATCTTTTGTTAGGAGGAGTTATTAGTGCTATTACCTACACATGGAGCTAATCCTAATGTCTTTTTAAAAGCAATAGGGGCCGAGAATTTATCGCATATAAAAGACTTTAGCGTGAATACAAATCCTTTAGGGGCTCCCCTTGTGCTTCACGAAAAGTGGAACGAATTCAAGGATGCAGCGTTTAGTTATCCTGATCCTCAAGTAACAGAGCTGAAAAATAAACTTGCAGCTCATCATCATGTTTCAGCTGCTCAAGTGCTGCCTACAAATGGCGCCGCTGAAGCGTTTTTCCTTATTGCTTCGTTATTTTCAGGAGAGAAAGCAGGGATTGTACAGCCGACCTTCGTTGAATATGAACAGGCAAGTAAAGCTTATGGATGTGAAGTGACATACGTTCCTTTAGCTGAAGAAAATGGCTGGAGCTGGGATATAGAGTTGATTATGAGTATTCTTCCGGACATAAAAGTACTGTGGATTTGCCATCCAAATAATCCAACGGGTGTTATGTATAGTCATGAGGAATGGATGAAAGTAGTAAAAGCTGCTGCTCATCATGGTACATACTTAATAATTGATGAGGCATTCATTGATTTTGTCGAACATCAGCCTTCATTTGATTCTCTTATTCTGGATTATGAGCATATCATTGTGGTGCGTTCCATGACAAAGATGTTTAATATTGCCGGGCTTCGTCTTGGCTATATTTTGGCAAATGAAAAAATCATTAGCAAGATGTCTAAAAAGCAGCCTCCTTGGAGTGTAAATGGATTGTCGCAGCAAGTAGGAATGATATGTGTGGATGAAAAAGATTTTGTGAAAAAAACCGTACATTATATTAAACAAGAACGGGAGCGGATCTTGAGTCAACTAAAGGAATGGGGGCTTTTGGTTTCTCCTTCTCAAACAAACTATTATCTTTGCAGCGTTCCGTCTTCTATTAAAACGCGCGAATGGCTTGTCTATTTAGCAAGCCATGGCGTGGTAGCTCGTCATACTGAAAACTTTCCATTTTTAAATGGACGCTATATCCGTTTGGCCGTGAAAACGAAAGAAGAAAATGACTATTTACTTAAAATAATCAAACAAGGACTCGATGAAATATGATCATCTTTATTAGCGGAGGCGTTCGAAGCGGAAAATCACGTGGAGCGGAGAATATGGTTCAAACTTTTTGTACAAAGCGCGCTGTTTATATTGCCACAAGCAGGCAAACAGATAAGGAAATGCAAAAACGCATCCAGCTTCATCAAAAAGAACGCCAAGCAGCGAACACGCCTTGGATAACGATCGAACAGTCTGTAAATTTACAACAAATTTTGCCAAATCTTCAAAGTGATGATGCTATACTTTTGGATTGTGTCACGAATTGGCTTGCCAATGAGCTTTTTTTAACAGAAAGAAGGTGGCAAACAAAAGAAGGGAAACAAGCGGTTTTTCTTCATATGATAGAAACGCTCGATAAGCTGTTTGCGCAGTCTCAGCCGGTTGTGCTAGTATCTAATGAACTGTTTGAAGCGGGCGTATTAGAAGAGCCCACATATAGCTATATGAAGATGTTAGGGAAATTACATCAGTATATTGTAGAAAAAGCAGATGTGGCTATTTGTGTAGAAGCGGGAATTTATCGTTTTAAAAAAGGAAAGGAATGTGTAGATATATGAAAGAATGGATAGCTATACTACGAATTTCTCTCCAGTTTTTTACGATCTTACCACTGGCTAAAACCGTTCAATGGACTGAAAAAAGAACGGCACGCTCACTTTTTGTGCTGCCTTGGATTGGTATGTTACTAGGCTTGATGTTTTATAGCTTTTTACAGCTGCTTCAATCTTCACCTATCACTACGATTGTTGATAGTATTTTAGTTTTGCTTTTACCGCTTGTTTTAACGGGTGGCCTTCATTTAGACGGCTGGATGGACGTAAGCGATGCGTATTTTTCTCATCAGTCAAAGGAAAAAAAACTGCAGATTTTAAGTGATCCGCACGTTGGGTCTTTTGCTATTCTTTCTCTTATGGTTCTGCTGCTGCTGCGTTTTAGTGCGATCTATGAATTAGTGTCTCTTTCTTCTTTATCAATTTGGGCATGCTTAATTGTCTTTACGCTTCCAAGAATTGGAGCAGCCTTTTTGTTGTTGAGAGATAAGCCCGCTAAAGAGACGGGTCTGGCTGCATATTTTCAAAAAGGAGTCACCAAACGGTCTATTTACGGATTTATCATCATGAGCCTATTCTTAGTTGCTATTTTCGTTATTTTTATGGACAATAAATTCATTATTCTTTTCTTTGCCGGTTTTCTATGGCTCTGGATACGATTTTATCGTTCGCAGTTTGGTGGCGTAACAGGAGATGTTATAGGGGCAACCATTGAAGGAGGAGAAACGCTTTTATGGATAATTCTTTGGTTATCACATGTATTCGTCACGGCATGACGCTTGAAAATCAACAGAAAAAATATATAGGGTGGAGTGATCCGCCTTTAAGTATAGAAGGGAAAAATGAATTGAAAGAGCTTTTTCTAGAACCTCAGCTCGTTATTTCCAGTGACTTAAAAAGAGCGCTAGAAACAAGTGCAGTTGTTTTTCCAAAATCTCAGGTGGTTAAAAGTAAAAATTGGCGTGAGCTGCATTTTGGAGATTGGGAAGAGAAGACGTATGAAGATTTAAAAAACATACGGGCGTATAGAAATTGGATTGATCACTGGACAGAACATACGCCTCCGAATGGTGAAAGCTTCTCAAGCTTTTCAAACCGAATTTGGGCAGCGTGGGAAGAAGCGGTCGATTTGGCGGCCAGTCAGCAATTGCGTCACATTGCTATTGTTTCACACGGCGGACCACTGCGTTTACTTGCATCCCACTTTAAACAGACAGCGTCGCTTTGGGATGTTTCTTTTTCTTATGGAGAAGGTTTTTCAGTAGCGTGTACATCATACAAACAGGCAAAGGAGAGAAGAGCATGCATTTCGTATTCGGCGGTGCATTTACCGGCAAAAGAAAATGGGTGAAGCAGCATTATGCCAGTGAGTCGGTAAAATGGCATTGTTTGTATGAAGACCCTGTTTTACCAGCGCTTGAGTTCGAAGAAAGTTACATAGTGCTAGAAGGATTTGAGCACTATGTTAAGGAATTAATACATAGCGAGCTGGAGTCTCCGCACCTTGTTGTTAAAAAGTTAATACAGAAGTGGAGAGACAGCGGTGTATGGGAAAAGTTAATAGTGATTGGAACTGAAGTCGGCAAAGGGATTGTTCCTTTAGATCCAACAGAGCGGCAGTGGAGAGATGAATGCGGGTATGCGTATCAGCATTTAGCGGCATATGCCCGGAAAGTAGATCACATTTGGTACGGAATTGCTAATCGATTGAAGGAGGAAATATAATGAACATTTACACAAAAACAGGGGACAAAGGGCAGACAAGCTTAATTGGAGGACGAGTAAATAAAGATGATATTCGAGTGGAAGCATACGGTACGATTGATGAGCTAAATGGCTTTGTAGGTCAAGCGATTTATCAGCTGGATGAAACAACATTAAAAGATGTAAAAGAAGAGCTAATTACGATTCAACATGAGCTTTTTGACTGTGGAAGTGATTTAGCATTTGCAAAAGATGATCATCCGTACAAAGTAACAAACGACATGATATCAGTACTTGAAAAGCGCATTGATGTCTATATGTCAGAAGCGCCGGCCATTGAGCGTTTTATTTTACCTGGAGGCACACCTGCAGCGACAACGCTTCATATTTGCCGGACGATTACACGCCGCGCAGAACGGCTTGTTGTTGGCGTGCAGCGTGAGTATAAAATTAATGCGGCGGTGCTTCAGTATTTAAATCGTTTATCCGATTATTTCTTTGCTGCGGCTCGAATCGCTAACGCGCGAGAAAATGTACAAGATGTAGAATATATTCGCAGTGCCAAAGTATTTAAACAGCCTAAAAAATAAGGTATAAAAAACGGTCGAGCTAAAAGCGATCGTTTTTTTTAATGAGCTATTTCGATAGGCAAAATAAAGCTATAAAAAAGAGGTAAATGCATCTATAATGATAAGAGACAGAGAGATAAAGAAAAGAGGTTGAGAAATGAATCAAGATTCTAAACGAGCAGGTATTGTTTATACAGCCAGCGCTTACGTTATGTGGGGGCTTTTTCCGCTTTACTGGAAGCTTCTTGGCGAGGTGAATGCGAATGAAATACTCGCTCACCGTGTCATATGGTCATTTGTTTTTATGCTTTTACTTTTGCTTGTGACAAAGCAAATGAGTGCTTTAAAGAAGACGCTTGGTTTATTATTTCGTAATACGAAACAAGCGGTCATTTTATTTGTGGCTTCAGTGCTGATCAGCATCAACTGGTTCGTTTACATTTGGGCGGTTAACCATAATCATATTATTGAAACAAGTTTAGGTTACTACATCAACCCGCTCGTTAGTATTTTACTTGGTATAGTCGTTTTAAAAGAGAAGCTTAATTTTTGGCAGGGTGCTTCTGTTGGATTAGCTGCTATAGGTGTTATCGTTATGACAGTTACATACGGGCATATCCCATGGGTATCATTAAGCTTAGCGTTTAGCTTTGGTTTGTACGGTCTTGTAAAAAAGACTATTCAATTAGAAGCAAAAGTAGGATTAACGATTGAAACGATGATGGTTGCACCTATTGCAGTTATTTATTTTATTTTTCTTTTAGTGAAAGGATCTTCAAGTTTTTCCCTTCAGTCGCTTGATCTGAGTGCTCTTTTAATTGGAGGCGGTGTTGCTACAGCTATGCCACTATTATATTTCGCTAAAGGGGCCCCGCTTATTCCGCTATCGATGGTCGGTTTTTTACAGTACATTGCTCCTACCATGACGCTTTTATTAGGGGTATTCGTGTATCATGAACCGTTTTCTAGCGTAGAGATGATTGCCTTTTTGTTCATTTGGGGCGGATCGGTTATGTTCATTTTATCTAAAACTAAGTTCATGAGTTCTCATCAGCCGAAATTCTTTAAAGGGCGCTCAGCTTAACGGACAAAAAAGCGGATATCTTTAGATATGCGCTTTTTTGTCTGCCGTAAAGAAATAAAAACGGAGACGGGAAAGTCACCGTATGTATACTTTATAGCTTCCGCTTGAAATGAGCGTTCAACTGACCTTGAAGCATTTGGTTTTTTACTTCTTTCATTTTTCTCGCTTCATCTTTTTTGGCCAGTTCTGTGCGTATTTCACTCGTTTGAACTCCTTCTTCTATGCGATCGGCAATATCCATTAATCGTTCGACGTCTGAAAACGAATATTTCCGGATACCCGTATTGGTTCGGTCCGGAAAGAGCAGGCTTCTTTTCTCGTAGTAGCGAATTTGCCTTTCTGATAAACCGGTTAATTCTTTTACAATCCCAATAGACATGACTTTTTTATCTCGATATGACGCTTCATTCGTAGACAATCTCCCTCACCCCTGAGTACGTAGTAGTATGTTATTATTATAAAGGAAAAAAATACAAAAATTTATAACATGTAATACATTCTAACATATATATGTTATATTTTTGAATTACTATGTGAGAAAAAGTGACATAAATAATGAAATAGGGAAAAGAGTCCTATAAACTAATGATTAACTCGATCCCAAGTGGTTAACCATACAGGATAAAGCTTTGTGGTTAACCACTTGCTTTCAAAATGATGAATAGAAAATAAATGTGAGAATATACATAAATTCTAAAAGGGAAGGGCGTTTTAAATGGCTGTGCAACAATTGAAAAAAGAAGAGATTATTGAGCTGGCAAAAGAAATTATTGAACTTGATTTGAAAAGAGATGAAAAATTTGAAGAGTTGACAGAGTTAGCTGGAAATCGTGCATATGAAATTTTGCGCAGAGTACAAAATGCCTGTTTATAAGTAATAAAAAAAATCCCGCTCTAGGCGGGATTTTTAATTGGACTGCTGTTCAAGATTAAATAATTCTTGTTTCATCTTAGTGTGGTCGAGGTTTTCCCCTATAAAGACAAGAGTGGTGGGCAGCTTCATCATTTCTTTCATATATAGAGGCATGCCGTATGAATATTGAAACGAATACGTATCATCCGAATGAGTAAAGCGCATATAGCCTTTAATACGATAGATGGTATCTGGCATTTGGCGCAGCCAATTTTCAAATAATTCAAGATCCACTTTTTTTGTAAACTCATATACAAATGTTTTCAAATGAAGATGATCTTCAACATGAGCCTTATGGTGCGGCTGTTTTTGAGACAGCTGAGCTCTTTGAATCACGTCAAGCTTCACGCGGGAAAATGTCGTTAATAATGTTATTGCACGAGCGTTAATTGATTGAACCTCAAAAAGCAGGGAAGACTTTTCTGCCTCAGACAGCATGTCCGTTTTATTTAATAAAATTACATCCCCATGTTTTACTTGTTCTTGAAGAAGTTTTTGAAGTTGAATGCTTAAGGACCCACGTTCTTTCCACCTTGTTGCATCGAGTGTGGTGATAATACTTTTAATCGTGACTTGATGCGCAAAAAGAGGAGACATACAGGCATCCAACACTTCAATGGGATGTGCAACTCCGGTTGTTTCTATATAGATAGCATCCAATGTGTTCTCCTGTAGAAGTGAATGAAGCTGAGTTTCAAATTGACCTTGAATAGTACAGCACACGCAGCCGTTTAGCAATTCTTTTAACGGCGTGTCTTTTTCTACTTCATTTGAGTCAATCGAAACTTGGCCAAGCTCATTCATCACAACAGCAATGTTGCGATTACGATCTTTTTCTTGCTGAAGCAGCTGTTTAAGTAACGTTGTTTTTCCACTGCCTAAAAATCCAGATAAAATGTAGATTTCTGTTTTCATTTCAGTCTCTCCTATGTAAATAACATTGTTTAAATCGAAACTTTTCCGATTACGGATTGGTAAATAGTATATCCAAGAGGGGATAAATATCTATGCGTAAATTTTTATGCTTTTTTGTATTCATTATAACAACTTTAAAAGCGCTATGGCTATCTTTTGTAAAAAACTCAAAATACAATGAAATAAGAATATTATAAAATTTCAAACTAGCTGTGCTACAATAAAAGAAAAAGAAAAAGGGGAGCAAAAGTTATGCGAATATTAGTTTTAGGCGCAGGCGGTGTTGGAGGTTATTTTGGAGGCAGGCTTGTGGAAAAAGGAGAGGATGTTACTTTTCTTGTTAGAGAACGCAGAAAAAAAGAGCTGGAACAAAATGGACTTGTTATCAAGAGCATACACGGTGACTTCACTTCACCTGTACAAGCTATTACAAAATCTGAGATGAAAGAGCCTTATGATGTTATTTTGTTCACAACTAAGGCTTATCATCTTAAACAAGCAATTGAGGATGTGCGTCCTTTTGTAGGGAATCAGACAGTTGTCGTACCTTTGTTAAACGGTATGGCTCACGTCGTTCCTTTACAAGAAGCTTTTGGGGAAGAAAAAGTCATTGGAGGACTGTGTTTTATTGAAACAACTTTAAACAAAGATGGAGATGTCGTCCAGACGAGTCCCGCTCACAGACTTGTATTCGGTGAATTTAAGCAGAAGGAAACAGAAAGATTACAACTGATTGAGCAAGCGTTCAGTGGTACAAAAGCTTTGTTTGTAAAAAGTTCATATATTGAACAGGATATGTGGCATAAGTATTTATTTATTACGGTTATGTCAGGCATGACCACTCTTATGCGCGCACCTGTTGGCCCAGTGCTAGCGGCAAAAGGAGGGCGTCAATTCGTACAAGAGCTTTTTAAAGAAGTTGAAAATATTATGATGGCATACGATGCACCATTAGCTGAAGGGATTATTGAACAGCATATGAATACGATGGACAAAATGACGTATGACATGAAGTCATCGATGCAGCGTGATATGGAAAAAAGTTTTCAAATTGAAGGAGACCACCTTCAAGGATATTTGCTGACATTAGCTGAAAAATCGTCTATACACGTACCCCTTCTTCAAACTGTGTATACGCATCTAAAAGTGTATGAAGAAATGTTAAAAGGTTATCAAAAATAATGACAGCGAAAATTGATTTAGCAGTCATGCAGGTACTGCAGAAGCTGCTAAGTACAGCAGAAATAGGACAATTGCCTTCCGCTCCCGGCATTTATTTTTTCTTTGATAAACCCGGCAGGCTTTTGTATATCGGAACAACGACGGGCTCTCTATTAGAAAGAGTAAGAGCTCACGTTGCAGGAAAAGGCGTTAGCAACACAAAAAAATTCCACAAAGAAATTTATGCTGTTGGATATATTGAAGTTCATGGATTAAAAAAAGAATTAGATATGCTGAGAACGATGCTTGTAAATGGTTATTTTCCAAAATACAATAAACAAGATGTAAAAAGAGAAAATGAATACGACATTTACACCGTTCACGGCAGAGTCCTCAGGGATACAGGAGTTGATAAGAAAAAAGTCTCCAAGCGAAAAACGGTGCTAAAGCCAACGTTGAAAGAGATAGAGATTCGTCAAGAAAACAGCGATATTACATATGCACGAGTCGCAAATATGAATGCTGAAGATCGAGTGAAAAAATTGTGGTCTTGTCAAGAAGCAGGAGCGCAGCTACATCTTCCGGAGTCGAAAGTGTTAGCAATAAGTGACCGGCTCTTAAAAGAGCAGTATACATTTCAGCGAGATATGAAAAAGAATATGATGTTTACGATGCGGGATTTAGTTGTTATTCAAGTGTTGTTAAATTTAAATCCGACCCATGATTTGAAAAAACGAGAAATAAAGGAAGCCATCAGTTTAGTGCGTAAATTTGGCATAGAAGAAGCTCTTCGCATCTCTGAAAAATTACTCAAAACGTAATAAAATCCATGATCATTGTGATCATGGATTTTATCATTTATCATTCACACTTAAGCTAATTCGTCAATAACTTTTGGTAGAGCCATAATGGAAATAACGCAAAGTGAACTGACAACTTGATGCATTTCAAAAATGGCAATGATGAATAACATCAGTGATATATATAATTGAAGGCCTTTTAATCCCCACGGCTTGCGATCGAAAAAAAAGTCGCTAAGTACAAATACAAAGAAAATGAGCGAACTGAACAAAATAATCATGGATGTAGACATGGAACGATCATAAGCAATGATAAATAACAAAGCGAGAAGCGACACAACAGATATAACTTTTAATGTTTTAATCATCGTGTTTTTATTCACTTTTTTCACCTTCATTTGTAGGATTGATCTTTCATCCTCATTTTATAGGATAGTCAAAAGTTCTAAAAGTCAAACGAATAAATCATAACAACAATTTAACATCTTTATACTACATTTACATTGAGAGAAAAAAATGGGCGTGTTTTGAGCTTTCTGCGCTTCATTGACGCGTGCAAAGAACAAGTGCTATAGTATGTTTGCTCTAAAAGCTAAAGGAGCAAAGTTTTCAAAGGACGTGACTATGTGAACGAAACACTATTAGTAATTGATGGATTTAATTTATTAAGCCGCTGTTATTTTGCTACTTCTTATGGCAGAGATGAAGCAGCGTTGACAAGAAACAGTAAGGGCCAATTTACAAATGCCCTGAGAGTAACGATTCAAAAAATGCATGCATTGATTCACCAATATGAGCCAAGCCATATTTTCGTCGCTTGGGATGTTAAGCGTGAGGATACAAAACGTAAAGATACATACGCCCTATATAAGCAAACAAGAGCAGAGCTGCCTGAGCCGCTGATTCAGCAGTACGAAACGTTAAAACAATTTTTTGACACAGTAGGCATTTATCAAATGTCATTGTCTTCTTATGAAGCAGATGATTTAATTGGAGCACTTGCAAGCAAGTGGAGTAAGGAAAAGCAAAGTCCAGGGTACATCTATAGCAATGACCGAGACTTGCTTCAGCTTCTAGATCAACATATTTCGCAAATTATTGCCAAAAAGCAGGTTGGCGATCTTGTTTATGGCTTTAAGCACTTTCAAGAAGAATACAATATTCATCCTCGTCAATGGGTGGACGTAAAAGCATTGCTTGGTGACAAATCTGACAATATTCCGGGCGTTCCTGGTGTAGGAGAAAAAGCCGCACTGCCTCTTATTCAACAATATGGCTCTATCCATGAAATTTATGCACAAATTGAACAATTAGATCCAGCTTTTAATCGTTACAAAAAAAAGCTGGTCGAAGGAAAAGAACTAGGTATGCTTAGTCGTGAACTCGCTGAGATTATTATAGACATTCAAGAAATCAGTATGTTGACTTGGGAAGAATTAACATTTATGTATGATTATGAACGATGGAATAAAGAAATTCAAAGTCTAGAACTAAACATTAGGATTCGCTCATGATTTTTAGTACAATACAATTTATGAACATGAGAAAGGAGTAACAAGCGTGCAACCAATTCATAAAGAAACAGTCCAAAAAAAAATACAAACATTTTTAAATAAAGACGTATATGTACACCTTGAAACGACAAACGGTGCATATGCTTCACACGTAAATGAAAAAGTAATGACAGTTGGGGCTTTTATTCGCAATGGTAAAGTCACTATTTCAAACGGAAAGATAACTGGAGAAGGTCCTTATCGTGTAGGTCTTCAAATTGATTTAGGATGGATTTATGCAGAGGGATTAACAGATTGGGAAATTGATGAAGAAGGCCGACTTCTTCTAGCTGGGCATGACTTTGAAGGTCGTTTAGCAGTTGCCCTTCAATTAAGTGAACATCCGTTTTCATAACAGAAAAGAGAGGAGAATAGAACATGGAAGAAAGATTATTAATTGTATTTCCGCATCCTGACGATGAAGCATATGGAGCAGCAGGAATGATCACGCAAGCTAGACAAAAAGGAACGCCCGTTACATATGCCTGTGTTACGCTAGGTGAAATGGGACGAAATATGGGTAGACCGCTGTTTGCTAACCGTGAAACTTTACCTCAAATCCGAAAAAAAGAACTTTTAGATTTAGCGAACGTTTTAGATATTCAAGACTTGCGTATGCTAGGGCTTCGTGATAAAACGCTGGAATTTCTTGATATTGATGTTTTTGCAGATAAAATTGAAGAAATCATTAACGATGTAAAGCCGACTCACATTTTAACGCATTACCCTGGCTTTGCGGTACACCCTGATCATAATGCTACGGGTGCAGCTACGATTCAAGCGGTAAAACGTATGCCAAAAGAAAAGCGTCCGGTTGTTTGGTGTCATGCGTTTTCAAAAGATCGTATTGAACATATTGGAGAACCAGATGTTATTTTTGATGTAACAGCGATGAAAGATAAAAAAATTGAAGCGTTAAAAGCCCATCGTTCTCAAACAGAAGGAATGATGAACGCAATTGACTTCGATCGCTTATCTGACTATCCGCAAATGGAACGTTTATTAACTAGAGAAGAATTCTGGACATATAACTGGGAGTAACAGATGAAAAAACAGCGAATTTTATTTATTGGAGCAGGACGAATGGCTGAAGCTGTAGCGGCTGGTTTGGTTACGAGCAGCGCTGACAGTATTGAGACAGTGGTGATGTCAAACAACGGAGATATTGAGCGGTTACAGCGTGTTGAAACAACGTACGGCGTACAAACGACGCAAAATTGGCGCCAAGAAGTTGACAATTCGGATGTTATTATTTTAGCGATGCCTCCCGAGGCCCATCCTTCCGTGCTCAAGGAACTTTCGACTCATTTAAATCAACAATTTGTCGTAACGTTAGCGGCAGGAATTGGTCCGAGTTACTTAGAAAGTCATCTTCCGCAGGATACGCCTGTCGCTTGGATTATGCCAAATACAGCTGCTATGATTGGACAATCGATGTCACTGTATACACTTGGAACTTCTGCCACAAAAGAGCATAAAGAAGTGCTTCAAATGATTTTAAAAGGAATTGGTGAAGCGCATGAGTGTTCAGAGAAAGAAGTACATGAGCTAACGGCTGTAACTGGCAGTGCACCGGCATTTTTATATTATTTTGCAGAATCGTTAATTGATGCAACTACTGCTTACGGTGTGGACGAAAAAACAGCCAAAGATTTAGTTATTCAAATGATGTATGGCTCTGTACAAATGTTGCATGAAACCAAAGATCCTGCGTCTTTAAGAGAGCAAGTAACAACTCCAGGCGGCGCTACTGCCGAAGGGTTAAAAGTGATGAAAGAACAAGACTTTTCCTTAATAATAAAGCAGGCAATTGAAGCAACGAATAAAAAAGCAATGGGTGGAAGCTAAAAAAGCTCGTACAACCATATGTTAGCTGAAAAATCCGAACTATAGTTCAGCATTCTTTCATTAGAATGTTGAATCAGTTCGGATTTTTTAATGAATAGACTTCCTTAACATAAATATAGTCCTCTTTAGAACTGTTTTTTCTCTATGTCCCAAGCATTTTTAGTCATCAACAAACCGCTTTTTCGTATCAGAAGTTGGGAGCATGCAGTGCTGCTGTTTGCCAAACCACTTATATCGGTTGCGAGCGATCCAGTTGTATACTATATCTCGAATAGGTGCAGGAATGATAATGAAAGCATATAAAAATTTAACGGGTCCATCTAAGCGCTTGGCGATTTTTAAAGCAGCCGTTGATTTTACATATCTTTGGTTTCCATGAATATATACAATGCTGTCTAATTGCTCAGGAAGTAAGCCGTGAGAGGCTAGCTGCTGCTTTCCGAAATCTGATTGAAGAGAAGCGAAAGAAAACAAAGCTTGTTCATCATGTTTAATAATATATTGAACACTGCTATTACATAAATTACATATACCATCAAAAAGAATTAAATGTTTCATTGGACAATTTCGCTCCTATTCCATAAAAAAAGTATAATTACTTGTCATTTTTGAAAAATAAAGGTACTTTTAAAAGATGTGAAAGTGATCCGAATTCAAAGGTAATTCGATTATATAATAAGGACTCATAAGAGTTAAAGGAGAAGGGTATGAAAGAGCAAAACGACGTTGTCTTATACAATAGAATAAAAGAACGAGACAAAAAAGCCCTTGAACTGCTGTATGACAAGTATGAGCGAATTCTTTATTCGTTTGTATACCGGTTAACAAATAGCTCTGATATTGCTGAAGAAGCTGTTCAAGAAGTATTTATTAAGCTGTGGAGAGGAAAGGGAGTTTACAGCGATGGAAAAGGGAAGTTTTCATCATGGCTGTTTACGATTACAAGAAATACCGCGATTGATATTGTGAGAAAAAGAAAAACCGATCCTATTTTCTCAGAAGAGATTTTTGATTTTATTGAAGATGATCATCCTCAGATTGACGAGCAGCTTCAGTGGAAAGAAGAACAGCAGAGAGTACGGCACGCTGTATCAAAATTGTCTGAAGACCAAAAAAAGATTATTCAATCCGTTTATTTTAAGGGATTAACGCAGCAAAAAGTAGCAGAAGAGCAGCAAATCCCATTAGGAACAGTAAAGGGTAGGGTGCGATTAGCGTTGCGGAAATTAAAAACATATTTAGGTACTGATGCAGAAGGGAGAGCTGATTCATGAGTATGTGCAATAAACTAATTGATTACTATAATGATCAGTTGACTTCCCATGAGAAAAAAGAGTTTGAAATGCATTTGAAAAACTGTCAAAGCTGTCAAGAAGAACTAAGAGAACTGGAGGAAGTTCTTGGAGATCTAACGTATTTGACACCAGAACAATCTCCTCCGCCAGAAATGAAACAGCGAATACTTGCGAATGTATTCGAAGAAGATCAAGGGGAGACAAAGAGAGAACCAATAGCTTTAAAAAATGAAAAACAACATGCTGCGTCTAAGAAATCAAATAAAAAATCCATCATTATTGGATTAGCTGCGGCACTTCTTTTATCCCTTGCAGGAAACAGCTACTTTCTGTTGAAAGATGAAGACAAAGGCAAACAAGAACCAAATGTTTCGGTTGCTCCTCAAAACGAACCTCTTACATCTGAAAAAACAATGAAGCTGCAGGCAGAGCCGAACGTTTCTGGCGAAGCAACAGCATCTCTTACGAAAAAAGGTGGAAATTTAAATGTGGTCATTCAAGCGAATAACTTGAAAAACGTAAAGGGGAATGAAGTCTATCAGGTGTGGCTCATAAAAGGTGATAAGCCTCATCCGGCAGGTGCTTTTGTAACAGATAAAAATGGAAACGGGACAGTGGTCTATACGATGAGCCAAAAAGAACAGACTGAAAAGTGGGATGTTATGGCGATTACTTTAGAACCGAATGCGAATAATAAGACGCCAAAAGGAAACATTGTGTTAAGTTCAGCGCTCTAACAAAAACCCTTCTGCTAACAGAAGGGTTTTTGTTACGTGCAGTTAATCATCTTCAAATTGTATGGCAATGGTTTGATCATTTTCTATCTTATTCAGTCGAATTTCCAATAATCCATTTTTGTACTTAGCGCGAACTGGTTCGTCTGTGTAGTGAAAAGGAAGTTTGACCGTGCGAGAAAATATGCCTGTATGGCGTTCGTTGAGCTTTAACTTTTGTTTAGATGCTTCATAAGCATAAGGAACGTTTCCTTCAACTGTTAATATATTTGCGTCCAACTTGATTTGAATGTCGTTAGTTGAATGCAGTCCAGGAACCTCAACGACGATAATGCCTTCTTTATCGGTTTCATATAAGTCGACGTTTGGAAATCGCTTGGGCAAGATGTGATTTAAATCGCTCCAAAAGTGATTTCCAAGCATATCTTCTACCTTATGCTGAATCGAACCCCAATCAATCTCTTCATATTTTTTACTCAAAGGAACCCCTCCTTATATTCACGTAAATTCCTTCTATATATATGAAAAAAAGAAAATTCAATGCCTGCTTATAAAGAATGAGAAAAACACGTAAATAAGTGAAAAAATGTGAGAAAAAAAAGAGATTTTGAGTGAAAAAGAAGGATTATGTAGAATAAAAAAAGTATAATTACGTATAGAGCTTTCTATTATCCTGAATGAAAGCAAGTATGTGAAGGAGGAAGTTGAGATGAGAGAAAAGCGTACATCCAGTGGTTTTCTATTAAAACAACGTGCTTTCTTAAAATTATATATGATTACGATGACAGAACAAGAGCGTCTGTATGGCCTTCGGTTATTAGATGTGTTAAGAGATGAATTTCGACCTTTTGGGTTCAAACCTAATCATTCTGAAGTATACAAAGCTCTTCATGACTTGATTGAAGACGGTGTCCTCAAACAGGTGAAGCGTAAAAAAGAAGGAATGAAGCTTCAAGAAGTGGTTTATTATACATTTACAAATGAGGGAGAAGAGAAAGCTAAATTATATAAAAAACAATTAAAAGTAGAGCTGGAGCGGTGTGAAGCTATGATTCAAAAAGCTATTCGTGACAACTTCGGGTCCAAATGAACGTGTCTTTAGTTAGAAAAGACACGTTTTTTCTATAGCTGATTTTGTCGTCTTATGTCGGAATAAAAGTTATAAAATGGGTACAAAGTAGTGTAAAAGATGGATATATAGTTATATTATGGATAAAATACACACTTTTAACATATATGGATGAATTCGATTTTAAAGATTATGCACTATTCATAAATAGTGTACGAATTGATATGATACAAAGTGTATATAAATCTATTTAATGCGTTATTTGCCATATTTTAAGAACTTATAAACCGTTATCAGACCATCATTGAAGCATTTTGGTTTTAGCAACTCTGACGAATTTGACTAGATTTGTATCGAGAAGATATTATTTGTTTACTATGAAAGGAATGGATTTTATGAAGTCTACAGGAATTGTAAGAAAAGTAGATGAATTGGGTCGCGTAGTAATTCCTATTGAATTGCGCCGTATTTTAAATATCAACACAGGTGATCCAGTAGAAATATATGTTGATGAAGATATTATTATTTTACAAAAGTATAGCCCGTATGGTGCTTGCTTAGTAACTGGGGAAATTACGCGTGAAAACTTAACCTTTGGGAATGGAAACGTTGTGTTAAGTAAAAAAGGTGCGGAACAGCTTTTACAAGAGTTAGAGCGTACCTTAAATAAATAAGAAGTTTTAGTATAAGGAAGAATATCAATCCGTCTTTAAACTAAAAAAGAACGTTCTTTTGAGAACGTTCTTTTTTTGATTAAGCCGTTCGAGAAGATTTATTCTCCTCTAGCAGCTGCTTTTTTTGTATTTTTATCAAACGATACGCAAGTCCTGTTGCTCCTGCAGCAAGCCCCGCAATTAGTCCAATCCAATAGCCAAACGCCTGCAAATCGGTGTATTTTGCTAAAACAATGCCTAAAGGTAGACCAATTACCCAATAAGATACCAAGGACATTAAAAAGGTAACATTTACATCCTTATATCCTCGCAGAGCGCCTTGAATAGGAGCTTGAAGAGCATCAGAAAGCTGAAAGAAAATTGCATAAATCAAAAAATGAGAAGTTAATGCAAGTACATCTGCATCTTTTGTATACAAAGAAGCTACTGATTCTCGAAGAGTAAATAAAAGACCTGCGCAAACAAAAGCCATGCCAACAGCGATAGTTACACCGATCCTGCTATAGCTTCTTGCATCTTGATGACGCTTAGCACCCGCTTCAAATCCCACAACAATCGTTAAAGCCATAGAAATACTCAGCGGAATCATATAGAGAAATGAGGCAAAATTAATAGCTGCTTGGTGAGAAGCGATTGTAATGGTATTATACGAGCTCATAAACAGCGTGACGGCTGAAAAAATACTTGTTTCGAAAAAGACCGAAAAACCGATAGGTAAACCAATTTTTAATATTTCTTTCCAAGTAGAAAAAGAGATACGGTGAAATCTTTTAAATAAATCGAAGTTAGAAAAAGGTTCTTTTTTATGAATAATTACAATGGATACAATGAGTATGCACCAATACGTAACGGCAGTTGCATAACCAGAGCCTACTCCACCCAAGTGGGGGAAGCCCAGCTTACCGAAGATTAATACATAGTTTAAAGCTACATTAACCGGAAACCCTAAAATGGTGATAAGCATAGACGTACGAGTTTGCCCTAAAGCATCAATAAAGTTTCGTAAAACCGTATAAATAAAAAGCGGAATAATACCAAAAGATAAAGCAATTAAATACTGTTTGGCAATGCGCATTACGTTTGCTTCTAAATTCATCCCTTTTAAAATAGGATCAACAACAAAAAAACCGATTAAAATAATAACAACGGCCATTAAAATGGACACATAAAGCCCTTGAATGACGGAGAACGGAACCTTTTTCTTTTGATTAGCTCCGACAAGCTGTGCAACAATTGGCGTAATAGACATTAAAATCCCGCTTAGCCCTGTAAAAACAGGTACCCATAAGCTTGAACCAATTGCTACCCCTGCCAAGTCATCTGCACTTACCCTTCCTGACATCATCGTATCAAAAAAAGTCATTGAAAACATTCCAAACTGGGTGACCAATATCGGAAATAAAATAAAAACGAACTGCTTAACTTTTTGAGATGTTGAAAACGTTTGTTGCATTAAAAAACCCCCAATTTGAAAACATTTACACCAAAAAGCATTATATCACGCCGTGGCTTGTTTTTGCTAAGAGTTCTGACAATAAATTCAAAGAATGTATCCATAAAACGCAGCGATTTAAAAGGAATAAAAAGGTAAAACAGTATATGATTTTAATTTTGACATGCAGTGAGCTATGATAGAAAGTATAGTAATTATCATTTAACGTGGAGGGATACGTGTGGATTTACAGTTGCAAAGTAAAAATGTACTTATTACCGGCGGGTCAAAAGGAATTGGGAAGGCTATTGCTGCTTTGTTTATTCAAGAAGGAGCAAATGTTGGAATTGCGGCAAGAGGAGAGGAAGCGTTACAGGATGCACAGTCAGAATTAGAAAACGTGCGTACATATACAGCAGACCTAACAAACGAATCAGACAGAGTTGCATTAATTGAGAAGTTCATTAGCGACTTCGGAAGCATTGATATTTTAATTAATAACGCTGGAGGAAGTAATGGAAGCACTGCGATGGAAACAGATTTATCCCTTTTCAAAGAAGCGATGGAGCTTAACTACTTTTCAGCTATCCACTTGAGCAAGCTAGCAGCGGCGCATATGACAAAAGATGCGGCAATCGTTAATGTTACGTCTATTTTCGGAAGGGAAAGTGGAGGGAAAGTCACGTACAATAACGCAAAAGCAGCGCTTATCAGCTTTACAAAGTCGTTTGCAGATGAAATGATTTCTAAAGGAATTCGTGTAAATGGAGTAGCGCCGGGAAGCATTTTGCATGAAACGGGTAATTGGAAAAAAAGAATGGATGAAAATCCGGAAAAGATTAAGCAGTTTGTTGAAAATGAAATACCAGCAGGGCGCTTTGGAGAGCCGGAAGAAGTGGCAAACGCCGTTGTTTTTTTAGCATCGTCTCAAGCTTCATGGATAGTGGGTGCGACGTTAAACGTAGACGGTGGACAGTCAAAAATGAACTTTTAAAAAAAGTGCAGGAATTTCCTGCACTTTTTCATTATCCAATATCTTTTTGCATACGAGGAATCTGAAAATCTTCATTAATTGCGTCCGCTGTAAGCTGACCTGATAATGTCACCATTGGCACGCCGCCTCCAGGGTGTGTAGAGCCGCCCACAAAATAAAGGTTAGAAAGAAGCTGACTTCTTGCCGGAATTTTAAAACCTCCATTTTTCTTACGGTCAGTTGCTACGCCATAAATGGACCCGCCGTTAGCACCGTAAAGCTCTTGGATATCATTAGGAGTAAACGTATATTCAAACTCAATGCTTGAACGTAAGTCTTCTAATCCCATTGCCTCAAGCTTTTTCAATACGACATCACGGTAGCGGTCTTTTAATGCAGCCCAGTCGTCGCCTTCTTTTAAAGGAGGTACATGAGTAAGAACGAACAGGTTTTCTTTTCCTTCAGGAGCTTGCGTAGGGTCTGATTTAGACGATACGCCAATGTAAATTGTCGGATCCATGGCTACTTGACCTTTGTTAAAGATTGTATCAAACTCTTCTTTCTGATCCTTTGAGAAGAAGAAATTATGATGTTGAAGCTGCTTGTACTGTTTGTTAACCCCTAATAAAAGAACAAGGCCAGAAACAGTAGGTTCAAATTTTGCAAGCTGCTGAGTTTGTTTAGCTGCTTGCGCATGATTTTTTAATAAATAGCGGTAAGTTGGAATTGCTTCTAGATTAGATACCACAATATCTGCTGATAGATTCTCGCCATTTTCTAGTGTAATTCCAGTTGCCTTTGCTCCGCTTGTTGTGATTTCTTTTACCGGCGTATTTAGATGTACAGTGACGCCAAGTTCTTGAAGGAGCTTATCCATCGCTTCAGCAATTTTGTACATTCCGCCTTTTACGTAATAAATACCTAATCCTAGCTGAACGTGAGCAAGCTGTGTTAATACAGCCGGTGCATGATAAGGAGAAGAGCCGATGTACATAATTAAAAAATTAAACAATTGACGCAAATGTTTGTTTGAAAAATATTTGCGTGTAGTAGCATCCATAGATCTCATTGGATCCATTTGAAGCAGTTCTTTTACCGTGTGCATCGTTCGTAAATCGTGCAGTCCAGATAAACTTTTTTTATAAAAACTTTTTAAGTTCGATTCGTACATTTTATTTGCATAAGATAAATAGTCAAAAAAACCTTCAATGTCTTCTGGAGCAAGTTCTTGAAGCTGCTGAAGCATGCGAGGAAGGTCACTGGTCAAATCAATTTGTGTTCCATCTTGGAAAAAAGTTCTCCACTGAGGCTCAATTCGTTCTATTGTCAAGTAGTCGTGGATATTGCGGCCTGCACTGTCAAACAGCTGCTCTAGCACCCACGGCATTGTTAAAATAGAAGGTCCCGTATCGAAAGAAAACCCTTTGCCGCTGCGAATATTTAACTTACCGCCAATTCGCTCGCTTTTTTCAACGACTGTTACATCATATCCATCAGCTGACAGACGAATAGCAGCTGACAGACCACCTAAACCTGCGCCTACAACAATTACTTTCTTTTTCATCTTTTTCCTCCTTATAAAACAAAAGCGAGTTGTCAACAATGTGTATAAAATGACTTCACGCAAAATAAAAATAGGTCTACAACTTTTTATTTTGTCCAGTTCGCTAATTTTCATACGTGAAGGAAAGGAGAAAAGGATGTCTTTTTTACTGGTTGCTCTTGTCTTGACAGGTACGCTTGTCATCACTATCCCTACATTTAAACGTGTAAAAATAGTAAGAAACGATATGTCATGTTTGTCCATTATTATTCCAGCTAGAAATGAAGAAAGAAACCTTACCTTTTTATTGCAGTCACTCCAGTTACGGAACGCTGACTTTGAAGTGATTGTTGTAGATGACAACTCAACAGATAATACTGAGAGGGTAGCCAAAGCATTTGGCGTAAAAGTAGTGCACCCTGGCGCACTTCCAGCTGGGTGGCTAGGAAAGTCATGGGCATGCTGGAATGGAGCACGAGAAGCAAAAGGCTCGGTGCTTTTGTTTTTAGATGCTGATATTACAGTAGAGAAAGACGGAATTGAAAAAGTATTTTTCTATTATCAACAGCAAGGGGGCGTGCTGTCGGTTCATCCTTATCATCTTGTTAAGAGGCCTTATGAAATGTTTTCTGCTTTATTTCACTATGTTACGTTTGCATCGATTGGCGCGTTTCACCCCTTTAAAAATTGGAAAAGTCCTTCTGTCGGTTTCGGGCAGTGCTTGCTTTGCAGCGCAGCCTCCTACTTTCAAAGCGGAGGCCACGAAGGGATAAAAAAAGAAGTGGTTGAAAATATGGCGCTGGTTGAGAAAATGAACAATCAAGGTGAATTTATTACGTGTATGAGTGGACAGGGAGCTCTTTCCATGCGCATGTATCCAAATGGTATGAAAAGCCTTATAAGAGGGTGGAGTAAAAGTTTTGCTTCAGGTGCGGGGAAAACGGAAGCCATTTATTTATTTCTAGTAAGTTTGTGGCTTACTAGCATGATTAATTATGTCCTTTTTTTACCTACTCTATGGAATCAACATGCAGGCTTGGCAATTAGCAGCTATGTTTGCTATGTAAGTCTCTTATTTAATAGCTTAAGAAAAATAGGTTCGTTTCCTTTTTTTTCTTTGTGCTTATTTCCTATTCATGTGCTGTTTTTTCTGGGTCTATTCGTATGGTCTTTCATCCAAACAGCAGTGAGAAAGCAAGTTAAATGGAAAGAACGCAGCATATCTATAGAAGAAGAAAAAAAGAAGAAAGTGATAAAATGACAGGTGCTCAGCTCTTAATTAATATCATGGCATGGTTTGTGATTCACATGTTGATCGCCTACAGATGCACAAAAATTTCTCCCTTTTATTTAAAGAAGGACCTTGCGCTGTTTAAGGTTCAAAGCTGGGAAACAGTTGGGCTATATAAAAAATTCGGGGTACACCGATGGAAACCGTGGCTTCCTGATGGAGGAAAGCTATTTAAACGAGGATTTTATAAAAAGAAATGGGAGAGTAGAACGAAGGAATATGCACAGCTTTTTTTAATTGAAACAAATCGAGCAGAGTTAACTCACTGGATCAGCATACTTCCTTCTATTCTTTTTTTTATATGGAACTCTCCTTCTGTAGGTGTTTGGATGGTTATTTATGCGATTGTTGCAAACGTACCGTTTATTTTGGTTCAACGATATAATCGAATACGAATTCATCAAGTCGTTTTGAAACTCAAACGAAATTAATTCACGTGCCTTTGGCTCCGAGTAGGGGCCTCGGTTTTTATTTTTTTCTCCTTATTCGAAGACAATAACTTCTTGGATAAAAGAAAAAAAGAAGCAAAGGCGATATAAATACTAAAAAAGACTAAAAACCCCCATAAACCTGCTATGGCATCATCAAATTCCATATTGCCCCGGGTGGTAATTCCTTGCTGAATTTCAATGGCAAAAACTAAGACAAGCATAACGGTAAGGGTATAGATAAAAGAAATAGCTGTAATACTAAATTTCCACTTTGACAATAATTTAAAGATCATATAAACGCTTAAAAACGTGAGCAGTCCAATAATACCAATAATCCAGAAGTGAAGTTCTTTATCTGAAAGAGAAAATCCTAGTAAATAAAAAATATAAATTAATCCGTCGTGCAATACATTAATAATATTTGTAATGAAAACAATACATTCTTTCATTTTTTCTCCTTTATAAAAATGTAAGACGTTTAAACTTCTAGGTATACAAGCATGCATAGCCCGTACTAATTCCAATTTTATATAAAAAATGCACTTTCTAGATCAGATGTTAAAGAGATCTGAAATTTCAAATAATATTTATAATTTATATTATAAACAAAAAGGTAAAAAAATAAAAATTTTCGATGCAAACTGACACATTTTTTTCAAATTTAAAGAAAGAAATAACTCAAAATATGTGGTTTACTGTAGAAAGAAAAGAAAATAAGAGGTATTGATATAACAAATATTCACAAGTACTTTTATGCATTCTCTTGTAAAGGAGAAGGAAAACTAAGGCAAGTGTTAAATTTATATGTATAGTGGACAAAATAAAAAATAAATATAAAATAGTGAAACTTAAAGAGAAGTTGTCCGTATTAAATAGTGAGAAGAAAAAAGCACAGAAAACATTTGTGTTTGAAAGCCGATAGAGCTGGGAATAAGAAAGTAGTTATTTTCTCACGTTTGGTGAAAATTATACGTAGCGGTGTTGACAATTTTTTTAAAAGAGTTAAAATGTGAAAGAACAGATTAGCTCTCTTACATTTTTTGTAAGAGAGATTTCTTTTTACATTTACTATAAAAATAAAAGTGAGCTTAAATTTCAATAGAGACAGAGGTGGGAATATGAAACAGCTCATGACAAACGGTAAAAATATTTTTTCGAAACAGCTGCCGTTATTTCTAATTGCAGTTTTGTTGTTCTGGATTAAAACGTATACCGTTTATCGTATCGAATTTAACTTAGGGTTAGATAATTTTATGCAAAAGTTCTTACTTTTCATAAACCCAATTGGTTCGGCAATTTTCTTTTTTGCCATTGCACTACTATTTAAAGGGCGCGGAAAAGTACGAGCACTGCTTGGAATGAATTTTTTACTTTCATTCATCCTGTACGCAAATGTAGTATACTATCGCTTCTTTAATGATTTTATTACTGTTCCTGTATTGACTCAGTCAAACAACTTTGGTCAATTAGGCGGCAGTGCCATGGCTTTAATTAGCCCAACTGATATTTTATACTTCACAGATTTCTTTATTCTTTTAGTTTTAGTACTATGGAAAAAAGTTGACTTACCAGCAACAATTAGTCGACGTACTGTGACAGGTGTATTTTTATCAGGGATTTTATTCTTAAGTGCCAACATCGCACTAGCGGAAATGGATCGTCCTCAACTATTAACAAGAACATTTGACCGCAACTATTTAGTAAAATATTTAGGAACGTATAACTATACGATCTATGACATCATCCAGAGCTCGAAATCTTCAGCACAGCGCGCGTTAGCAGATAGCAGTGATGTGGCTGAGGTAGAGAACTATGCAAAAGCAACATATGCTGAGCCGAACAAAGAATATTTCGGTCAAGCAAAAGGCAAAAACGTCATCTATATTTCATTAGAGTCACTTCAGTCATTTATGATTGGTTATAAGTTAAATGGTGAAGAAGTAACGCCATTCTTAAATTCACTATTAAAAGATCAGAACACAATGTATTTCGATAACTTCTTCCATCAAACAGGGCAAGGTAAAACGTCAGATGCTGAATTCATGATGGAGAACTCATTATTCGGCTTACCTCAAGGTTCTGTATTTACAACAAAAGCAAATAACACCTATCAGTCGCTATCTGGTATTCTAGATCAGCAAGGCTATACAACATCTGTGTTCCACGGAAATGGAAAATCGTTCTGGAACCGTGATGAAATGTATAAATCAATGGGTGTAGAAAAATTCTTTGATTCAGCTTATTACAATATGTCAGACGAAGATACGCTGAACTATGGTTTAAAAGATAAACCATTCTTTAAAGAATCAATGCCGTACCTAAAAGGCTTAAAGCAGCCATTTAGCGCGAAGTTCATTACGTTATCAAACCACTTCCCTTATCCGCTAGATAAGGAAGACCAAACGATTGGACCTCACAATACGGGAGATAAGTCAGTTGACCAATACTTCCAAACGGCTCGTTATTTAGATGAATCAATCAAGCAATTCTTTGAGGATTTACAGGCCTCTGGTTTAGCAGACAATACGATGGTCGTGATGTACGGTGACCACTACGGTATTTCTGAAAACCATAAGCGTGCAATGGGCAAAGTAATGGGTAAAAACATCAATGATTTTGAACAAGCTCAACTGCAGCGCGTACCATTATTTATTACTTCACCAGGCCTTAAAGGCGGCGTAAATCATACGTATGGCGGAGACGTAGATGTTCGTCCAACAGTGATGCATTTATTAGGTCTTGATACAAAAGACTATATTGACTTTGGTACAGACTTATTATCAAAAGAACATCAGCAAGTTGTACCTTTCCGTAACGGTGACTTTGTTACACCTAAGGTAACAAAAGTTGATCAGAAAGTGTATGACAACGCAACGGGCAAGCAGCTTTCAGATAAGGAAGCGAAACAGTATGATAAGTATGATGAACTAGTTAAGAAAAAGCTAGAACTATCAGATAAACTTGTTTACGGAGATTTACTCCGCTTTCATACACCAGAAGGGTTCAAACCAATTGAACGTTCGAAGTATGATTACAACAAGCGCGAAGATCAATAAAAAACAGGCAGCTTTTAATAGCTGCCTGTTTTTTTGTTTTATGAAACCTTTAAAGGTTTTATCCGTATATAAATTATAACAGTAATCGTTTTAAGAGACGGGAAGACAATGGTATAATATGTATACGTTTAAAAGTTCGGTCACATTTGAGATAGGAGTGAAAGCGATGAAAGTCGTTCGAATCATAAAAAAGATTCTTGCCATTTGGGTAACAGGAGCAGTAGCCGTTCCGGTCAGCTATTTTGGATTTAGTACCACGATGATTCAATCCTTTGGCATTAGTATAGGAGTAATGGTCGTGACGAGCCTGTTTTTTATTATGAGCAGTGCTCGACGTCATTATCAAAATCCGTATAGAGAAGAAATTGCATACGTTCGTCATCAAGTAAAAGAGGCAAAAAAGCAATTAAGAACCATTGGAAGCTATCGTTTTAAAATTCGGTCTGTTCATATGTGGACAGAACTTTCTAAACTATACAAAGTAGGTAAAAGCATCATTGAAATGGTAGAAAAAGAGCCCGCACGATATAAAGATGTTCAGCCCTTTTTTACGAACTACTTACAATCAACGGTTACCGTCATTGAAAGGTATATGTTTTTATTATCAAAACCAACAAAAAGCATAGAAGTAAAAGAAAGTCTTCATGAAGCGGAAGACATGCTGCGCGGGTTATCAGGGAAGTATGAGCATTTATTAACAAGTGCTCTTTCACAAGATAAGCTGACGTTAGATGTAGAGCTTAAAGTGCTAAAACAAGCATTTGAAGAGGAGCAGCCGTATATACCGACAGCTACTAATCGCACAAAGTAACGTAAATGCAAAGGATGGGATTTTATGATGAAAGAATATAATCAAAATCAATCGTTAGATGCGCTGCTTGATGATCCTTTTGCGTCGCCTACCCCGCAGGTACAATCGGACTCTCGCGCTGCAAAAAGAAACACATACGATGATTTGACACCGGAATATCAGGAAAAAGCACAGAAAATCGCAAATCAAATTGATTATAAAAATCAGCAGGCTATCTTACAGTACGGGGTAGCAGCTCAGTCAGAACTATCTCAGTTTTCTCAATCTGTACTACAGCATGTTCAAACGAAAGATACGGGACCAGTAGGAGACGTTATAGGAGATTTAATGAGTAAGATTCGCCAAGTGAATCCCGATGATTTTTCTGCAAAGAAAAAAGGAGTCATCGGTCGATTATTTTCAGGAGTCTCTAGGCCTATTCAAA
This sequence comes from Priestia sp. YIM B13551, assembly GCF_042787905.1. Classification (NCBI taxonomy): domain Bacteria; kingdom Bacillati; phylum Bacillota; class Bacilli; order Caryophanales; family Bacillaceae; genus Priestia; species Priestia sp. YIM B13551. The sequence goes on along the minus strand of NZ_JBHZOX010000001.1, from coordinate 860,801 downwards.
ATTTATTAACAAAATATCAAAGCATTAATGTTGAAATTGATAAAATTGCAGATAAGTTAGAGCGCTCAAAACAAATGCTGTATCGAGACATTACGATGCTAGATAGCTTATATGATAAAAATAAACAGTTTTACGAGGCGCTTAACGTCTACATTGCAGCGGCAGAATACAAGTTAGTGGCGCTGCAGAATGAAACGCTGCCCCAGCTTCAGCAAACAGCATCTCAAAAAAATGACTACTTGATGGCTCAGGAGGTCAATGATTTAAATCAATTTATCAATAGGCTAGAAAAACGAGTGCATGATTTAAAACTGAGCCGTCAAATTGCCATTCAAAGTGCACCGCAGATTCGATTAATTCAAGAAGTCAATCAGACCCTTGTGGAAAAAATTCAAAGCTCTATTTTAACAGCTATTCCACTTTGGAAAAATCAAGTAGTAATCGCAACCACTTTATTACGCCAAAAGAAAGCAATGGAAGCCCAAAAGCAAGTATCTAAGACAACAAACGACTTGCTTACTAAAAATTCAGAGCTGCTCAAGCAGAATACGATTGAAGTAGCTCGTGAAAACGAGGCGGGGATTGTCGATATCGAAACATTGAAAAAAACGCAGTCCGATTTGATTACCACGTTAGAAGAAGTGCTAAAGATACAAGAAGAAGGACGTACGAAGCGTACCGAGGCAGAATCAGAGCTGTATCAAATGGAAAAAGATTTAAAAACTAAACTATTAGATATGAAATAAAGAAAAAGTCGGTTTACACACTTTGTAAACCGACTTTTTCTCTGTTTTATGCATTTTGAAGCGTTCTCGCCATTTCTAAAAACGGAGTTAAATCTCTTTCAGATTTAGGAGCAAAGATCGTTAACCGGAAAGTAGGGTGTTGATTTTGCTTTCGAACGAGAAAACCGTATGCGTTACTTTTATCATCTGATGCTTTGTACGCAGCTTCTATCTCTAAGTTATGGTGAATGAGGTGCGTATCAAGGGAAGCCACTTCTGAAAAGCCAGCTCTTAAAATTTCTTTTGTTTCTTTATTGAGCTCCTCTACACTTTTATTTGAGGGAAACACTTCAATCCGCATCCACAAAGCATCATTTTTTTTGTTGTAAATGACATCTTTTCGGGGCTCTTCTTCTGTAAACTCGTATCCTTCTAGTACGTAAAGCGTATAGTTTTGATTGATGCTTCTTTTAAGATAACCCACATCTGTTCTACTGCTTCCTTTGTAAGGATAGGTGAATTCTTGCTGTGGCAAGCGTTCTTTTGGAATTTCTTCCTGTGTGTTAATAAGCTCTTCACGAAAAGCAGTTGAGCAGCCACTCATCAAACATATAAAGCAAACAAGAAATATCTTTTTTTTCATAGCTGGCTTCCTTATCTATTTTCATTCATGCGTTTTTACTGAGTTAACAATTGAAATTAACTTTTTTTCATCATCAGAATTTTTAGCTGTAACCATCGTGATTTTTAAAGGAGGGTGCCCCTTTGTTTCTCTTAGTACATATAGCTTTGCCGTTTCTTTTTTACTCCCGGATATAGATGCAAATACAACGGGTTGAATAAATAGGGATGTAGAAGAAATTTTTAACGATTTTCCAAACTGGTCATCAAACAATTCTTTTGAATGATCTAGATATGATTTGCTTGTACTTTCTTTCCCGGAAAGGACTTCAATTCGCATCCACGTATAGGGAGTCTTGGTTGAAAAAAGAATATCTTTTCCATCCTCTTCTTTTTGAAGCGTATATTCATTGGGCAATGAAAGAGAATATCCTTGTTCGCTTACGGTGAGCTGCTGATGTTTTTCATTGCTTTCACTGACTGCTTTAACAGAAGGCAGTATAACTATGGTTGCGCTTATCATTAACAGAAGCGCTAAATAAAATTTTCGCATGTATATATCTCCTATTCAAAACGCTAGACAGCGTGTAGTTACTATATAAAAATGTTTTCGGCATGTTAGAACCCGTAGGTTTATTTTTGACTTTTTGGTAAAGCTAAAAACACAATCAATTAGTAATGGAGAGAAGACTATGAAAAACCGTAAATCAACTTCTGCAGCTAATCGCCGTCAACAGCGCGTGTGTTTGGGTGATGAACGATTATTTGCAGTTGGTATTAAAGCGTTTATTGACAATACGCATGAATCACACCTAGACAAAAAAGGAGGTCATTGAGTGAAATGGTGCTTGTCAATTATCATTATTGTTTCCATTAATTTCTATGGTATTCAGGCGGATGCTGCAAAGAAGAGCAGATTTTATTATGAAAAAAAAGGAGATATCGTGTGGGAAGTTCCCATGAAAGATGAAAAGTTGATTGCGCTTACATTTGATGATGGACCAGATCCTAAATATACGCCGACCATTTTAAATTTATTGCAAAAGTACGGTGCCAAAGCAACTTTTTTTGTAGTCGGCGATCGAATAACGTCGTTTCCCAAGCTTGCTCAAAGAGAAGTTCGCGAAGGTCATGAACTTGCTAATCATACATATAGCCATTTGAAAGTAAGGGGCCAGGAAGTAGAGAGAATTGAACAAGAAATTGAAAAAGCGGATGAACGTATACAAGCTATTACAGGAATAAAACCTTACCTGTTTCGTCCACCTACTGGCTATTATGACGATCGGGTAGTAAAAGCTGCTAAAAATCAGCAGTATACCATTATTCTTTGGTCTTGGCATCAAGATACATTTGATTGGAGAAATCCAGGCGTAGGTAAAATTGTAAGTCAAGTGCTTAACCATGCCAGGTCAGGAGATATTGTATTGTTTCATGATACTGGAGGAGATCGAACCCAAACCATTGAAGCATTAAAACAAATTTTACCGAAGTTAAAGGAAGAGGGGTATAAATTTGTAACGGTCTCAGAACTTTTAAAACATCACCCTAATTATAAATCTCTTTATTTGATGCAACAGCAAAAACAGCACTCCGTTCAATAATCGGGTGCTGTTTTTCTAGTAAAGGCTTTAACCAATTTTTTAACTGGTTTTTCCTTCTCTTTCGTCCCCGTCAGACGTATTTTTTTGGAAAAATGCTTTTACTTTATCCCGTTTTTTCTTCGAAATAAGAATATATAATGTATCACCTGCAAAAATTTGTGTATTTCCTCTAGGTGTAAGTAGTTTATCATTTCGAATAACAGCAGTCACTAAAATGTCTTCAGGGAGGTGAAGTTCTTCAAGCGATTTTCCTGATATATCTGCATGTTCCACGAGCTTCAACTCAATCATTTCATTTTTGGTTTTGCCCATCGAAACAAGCTCGAGACTGTGAGGAACCGTCTCTTTTTCACCTTGAGAAAGGTTTAGAAATTTGGCTAAAGGAGCGATTGTTGCTCCTTGAAGAAGAGCGGAAGTTAAGACAACAAAGAAAACGACGTTAAAAATGAGCGTGCTGTTCTCCAAACCTGCCATCATAGGATAAGTGGCTAATACAATTGGAACAGCTCCTTTTAAACCGGCCCAAGAAATAAACAGTTTTTCTTTGGATGAGTATTTAGCAAACATCATCGAAAGAAATACGCCGAGCGGACGAGCGACAAACATAAGTAAAAGAGATAACAGTATACCCTGCCAAATGATATCTAGCAGTTGATTAGGAAAGACAAGAAGGCCGAGTAAAATAAACATTAAAATTTGCATCATCCATGCAAAACCTTCGTTAAAGCGGACAATTGTATGACGATAAGTTAGATCTGCATTTCCTACTACCACTGCCATTACATATACAGCAAGTAGACCGCTTGCTTCTACAAATGTGGAAATTCCATAGGTTAAGGCGGCCAATGACAATGTAAGCACAGGGTAAAGACCTGAAGAATCCAAATTAATTCGATTAATAATCCAAACGGATGCTTTTCCAAGTACTAAACCAAGTACCAGCCCGATTCCCATTTGCCAAAAGAAATTAAGGATTAATGAGAGGATAGGAGAGTCCGGATGTTGAATTAATTCAATAATAGAAACGGTTAAGAAGATGGCCATCGGATCATTGGAACCAGATTCTGCTTCTAGCGTGGAGTTTAATTTTTGGCGGATATTCTGTGTCCCTAGTACAGAAAACACGGCCGCAGCATCTGTAGAGCCAACGATTGCCCCAAATAAAAAGCCTTCAAGCCAAGTAACACCTAAAATATATTTGGCAAGTACACCCGTTAAAACTGTCGTAATGAGGACTCCGAAAGTAGCTAATGAAACGGAAGGGCGAACAACGCGTTTAACATCTTTCCATTTTGTCTGCACACCCCCATCAAAAAGAATAATGATAAGTGCTAATATTCCGAATCCTTGTGTTAAAAGAGCATTGTCAAAGTAGATGTAGTGGCTAACAACCATTCCTACAATAATAAAGAGTACGAGCGAAGGGACTCCAAGGCGAGTAGAGAACTTTGCAGTAAGTACCCCTATGACAAGGAGAATAGATAATAAAAGAATTGAATGGTCTACCGTAAAATTCAAAAAATACACCTCTTTTGTTCAAAAGTTTTATGTAAGCAATAAGTGAGGTTCCTCTATAATAATTGTAGCATAATGGATTTAAAACCTTGAGAAATCTGCTTATCAAAAAAAGAGATGCATAAACATCTCTTTTTTTGATCATGTATGAATAACAGGGATAGATTCTTATTTAACATCTTGCTCGTGATAAAGGTGAGGAGCTTTAAATGTTGCTTTCTTTTTAACTGAAGAACCTTGTTGGTCGGGACTGGAACGATCGTAAATAGCTGTTCCAACAATCTCAGCCACATCTTGAAGTTTTTCTTTGCTTATTTTATCAAGGGTATCTTCAGGCGTATGATACCAAGGTTCAGACGGACTGTGAATAAATAGAGCAGCCGGTATTCCTGCCTCTGCAAAAGGAACGTGATCACTGCGGCCGCCAGCTTGAAATGGCGTAGGTGATCCATTTAATCTTGTACTTGAAGCTTGAGCTAATTCTGTGACAAGATTTGGTGTTCCATCAGCTGTATTCATCACCAAATCTCCCGCATCTCGACTTCCTACCATGTCTAAATTAAACATTCCAACAATACGATTTTTCTCATCTTCAGATAGCTCACTAACATAATGCTCGGATCCTAGTAAGCCTACTTCTTCAGCTCCGAATGTAACAAATCGCAGTTCTGTATCAGTAGGAAGAGTTTTAAATACGCGAGCTAATTCAAGCACCATTGCTGTTCCAGAAGCATCGTCGTTTGCCCCAGGCGCTCCGGCCACAGAATCATGATGAGCACCTACTACAATAATATCATTTGTTCCTTTTTTCTTAAAAGTAGAAGGTTTAGTAGCGGTTACATTATAAGATGTTCGCTCACTTACGACAGCTCCTTCAATTTTTACTGTACCTGAAGGCTTTTCGCCTTTTTGAATAGAAGTAAGAATCTTTTCACCTTCTTCTTTGGTAACAGCAAGAGACGGAATGTAGTTATCATTAGCGCCGCCAAGCGTTCCGTTTAGCTCACCGTCTGTATTATTAAAAATAATGACGGCTGCAGCCCCTTTTTCAGCAGCATTTAATACTTTTTCACCAAAAGTAATAGTGCCTCGCTGAACTAATACAATTTTACCTGTCACATCTTTGTTTGCTAAATTATCTTTTGTACCCAGCCCTCCATCTACAATTTCAGCGGTGACATTTCCATTGGTGCTATAAGTAAAAGTTGTTGGAGAGTAGCTCGTACCGTTTACGCTTAGTGAAAAACTAGCTGCTGGTGTGTAACCGGTAAAGGTAAAAGGCTCTACTGCGCTCTCATAGCCTAGTTTAGACAAACGCTTTTGAACAAATGTAGCAGCTTCGCGTTCAGCTTCAGTTCCTGCCACACGAGGTTTTTTTGAGAGATACGCAATGTCTTGATAAATTTTCTCAGCATTGATTTTTTTTAATACTTTTTGTTCAGAACTTTGATGGTGAGAAGTATTTGCAGAAGTAGAAGCTTGTACACTTGTAAAAGATAAAGTCAAACTTGTTGCTACAGCCAAAGAAATCACGGTTTTTTTCATTAAAATCCCCCTAAATTTATCGATGTAGTTGGTACTACTCGAATTTACAATATTAAGAAAATACAAAAAAGAGTATTATTACCTAAATGTTCCAGGGTATTCCGTATCTAAATTCCTATTTTGATAGAGAAAATAATTCAAATAAAATGAAAATGTGGAAACAAATAAAGAGGATAAAAGAAACTGTGTCAAAAGTAATAAAAAAAGGTATTAGATAAGAATAAAAAAATAAGGTAAACTAGTTTAAAAGCAAGAAGAATGTTCAGAACTTAATTGATGAGACATAGAGAGTATTCACGTAAAAAACAAAGGCTGGTGGGAAATATTGATAAAAAATAGGGAGGGTGTACGAAAAGCAGCGGCGGTAGCGGGTCTTCTGCTTGTAGGGGCGTACATCGTCTTTCAAACAATGGCATTTTTTAAAGGAGCATATGCTCTTAGCAGTTTGATAAAAGATAGTTTACTAGTGGGCGTAACGGCTGGCACGTTTTATTTACTTCATAAGCGTTCGGTTCATACCCAGGTGTCTGATGAACAGTATCAGCTTGCTACATTAATAAATTCAATGCCAGATTTTATTTGTTTTAAAGATGGAGCTGGCAAATGGGTGGCGGTGAATGATTTTGGAAGAGAACTTTATCATTTAAAGGGTATTGATTACAGGGGTAAAACCGATGCAGAACTTGGGGAGCTTGTGCCTTTCTTTCAAGCGGCTTTCTTACACTGTATTTCATCGGATGAAGAAGCTTGGAGAAAAAAGGAAAAGGTACGCACGGAAGAAGCATTTGAAATACCAAACGGCGAGGTCAAAACATTTGATGTTATTAAAATACCTGTGTTTTTTGATGATGGCTCAAGAAAAGCTCTTATCACGATTGGACGAGATATTACTCAGCAAAAGCTTGCAGAAGCGCTTCTGATAAAAAAGGAAAAGCTTTCTGTAGTAGGCGAATTAGCTGCTGGAATTGCTCATGAAATTAGAAATCCGCTTACGAGTATTAAAGGGTTTGTTCAGCTCATGAAAGAAACAGACCGATCCGCAATAGGGTATGCTAACATCATGCTTGATGAGCTGGAACGAATTAATGGTATTGTCAGTGAAATGCTCCTTTTGTCAAAACCTGAAAGTGAACATTTTCGCGTGTTTTCTCTTACAGAAGCGGTTAAGTATGTAATGAGTTTAACTTCCCATGAAGCTTTATTGAAAAACATTGACTTCTTATACGATGAACAAACAAATAACGCTAGTGTGTATGGAAATAAAAATCACCTTATTCAAGTATTACTTAATGTTTTTAAAAACGCAATTGAAGCCATGGATAGGCCTGGAAATATTTACATTACAATCAAAACAGCGCAGGATAACCATATTTTTATAGAAGTTAGAGATGAAGGAGTAGGAATTTCTAAAGACCGTCTAGAACATATAGGAGAACCGTTTTTTACTTTAAAAGAAAAAGGAATGGGGCTTGGATTAACAATCAGCTCCAAAATTATTCATGATCATCACGGTACCCTGCAGATTGAGAGTGAACAGAACAAAGGGACGATTGTTAAAATCCGACTGCCTCTGTATGTCGAAGATACGGCGGTTTTGCAAGCAAATGAAATGTTGTAAACGAAAAGTAATGAAAACGTCATCCATTTCTTATTGCTAAACACAGCCGTACATGATGTAATAAAAGAAACGAACATGTCAGGAAGGTAGCAAAATGAGACGTGCAGATCAAAAAATTATATTACCGTATACACCGGAAAATTTAAGAATGCTATTGCTTCAAGTATGTGACGGGGAAAATCCGTTTTCCCATCAAGACCTTGCGTATTGGTGTGATAAATATACTCTCCATTATTATGAGTATGAAGCGGATGAAACGCAGTGGATGAATGATATGCAGCAGACAGATAATAGACAAGATCTAGCTAAATCCTATGCCATTGCTAAAGATATTGGCTGGCAGTGGTACTTTTATATGGCTAGAGGGACGACGCTATCTGATATTCAATATGTCGAGCTTCACGAACTAGAATTACCGAGACATTTGTTTGTAAAATGGCTAAATGAATTATATGAAATGTAATCCTATATATGAATCGTAGTACATCCGGTGTGATGAAAGAAGGACCATCTCTGGTAACGGAGCAAAAGACCACTGAAGTACATACAAGCGTAAAATAGAAAGCTAAGGAAAATCCTTAGCTTTTTTGCTTTATCAAAATTATTCAAAAAAACTGTCTTTAGGAAAAAACATAAAACCTAGTTGACTTATTGGTATTGTTATATTATAAGTAATAGAGACATAATTTATGGAAAAATTACAGGGGGAACATCTATGAATAACTTATTAGTCATTCTAAACATCTTCATTATGCTCGCACTGCTTGCGGGGCTGTTTATGATGCAGAAAAAACATGTATCATTTTCAAAGCGTGTGTTTACAGCGCTTGGACTAGGGATTATTTTTGGCTTTGCTCTTCAGTGGGTGTATGGTCCGACTCATGAAGTAACGATGACGACCGCCGATTGGTTTAGCATTGTAGGAAGCGGATATGTTAAGTTTCTTCAAATGATTGTTATGCCGCTTGTATTTGTATCGATTGTAGCGGCATTCACTCGCTTAAAATTGACGAGCAATATTGGAAAGATTAGTAGTTTAATTATTGGGATTTTGCTTGTCACAACAGCGATAGCAGCTGCAATTGGTATTTTTACAACAACGAGCTTTAATTTAGAATCTGTCCAAATCACAAAAGGGGAAGCGGAACTTCAGCGCGGAGAGGACTTAGAAAACAATTTATCTAGTTTAGAAGCAAAAACAATCCCGCAGCAAGTAGTAGAATTATTACCTGCTAACCCGTTTCTTGATTTAACAGGCGCACGTTCAACTTCCACGATTGGCGTTGTCATCTTTGCGGCATTTGTTGGAATTGCGTATTTAGGCGTGAAGCGTAAAAAAGCTGAGGAAGCGGCGTTATTTTCAAAAATTATTGATACGCTTTATGCAATCGTAATGCGTGTAGTGACGCTAATTCTTCGTTTAACTCCTTATGGGGTACTTGCAATTATGACCAAAACAGTAGCAACGAGTGATATTGATGCAATTGTTAAACTTGGAAAATTTGTTGTAGCATCCTATGTCGCATTGGCAGCTATGTTTATTGTTCACTTAGTTATTCTAACAATCATCGGTGTAAATCCGATCACATATGTTAAGAAAGTATTTCCTGTATTGGCTTTTGCCTTTACTTCCCGTACAAGTGCTGGAGCATTACCTTTGAATGTTAATACACAAACAAGACAGTTAGGGGTTCCAGAAGGAATTGCAAATTTCGCAGGTTCATTTGGTCTTACAATTGGTCAAAATGGATGCGCTGGAATATATCCAGCTATGTTAGCCGTTATGATTGCACCAACGGTAGGTATTGATCCCTTAACGCCTTCATTTATTTTCACGTTGATTGCCATTGTAGCAATTAGTTCGTTTGGCGTAGCAGGCGTTGGCGGAGGAGCGACATTTGCGGCTTTACTTGTATTATCTTCTATGAATTTACCAGTAGCGCTAGCAGGTTTATTAATTTCAGTAGAGCCATTAATTGATATGGGGCGTACGGCGCTTAATGTAAGTGGAAGTATGACAGCCGGAGTCGTCACTAGTAAATTAACAAAAGAGCTAGATACAAGCGTATACAACGATCAAACCATTTCACCTGAAACAGCAGAAGTGTAAAAGAGATACGTCATCCATAGTTAACATTGTTAACTATGGATTTTTTTTCTTCATTCACATAAAATAGGAAAAAATACTTATGATAACGCTTTCAAAAAAGGTTATAGTGAAAAATGTGTACGTACTCTATTTTACGGGAGGGTTTTCATTGAAACGTAGTTGGACTAAATATGCAATGGTACTGACGGCTTTGCTCTTACTAGTAAGCTCTTTTTTTAGCCCGTTTATGCAATCGTTTGCATCTGCGGCAGACGCAACAAAAATCACGATTCACTATCAGTCTGCTCCAAATGATAAAAAGGAATGGGGATTATGGGTTTTTCCTGAAGGAGGAGAAGGGAAGCCTTACGCATTTACAGGAGAAGACCAGTTTGGAAAAGTAGCTGAAGTTGAATTACCCGGTACTTATGACAAAGTAGGTTTTATTGTTCGAACAGAGTCGTGGGAAAAAGATGGAGGAGACCGCTTCGTTTCAGTGGAGAACGGTGAAGGAGAAGTATGGGTGAAAAGTGGAGATGAACATACATATACGTCTCCTCCTGACGGTGAATACCGAGATTTACCGAAGTTTGATAAAGTAAACGTTACCTTAAATTATCATCGGTACGACGGAGATTACAGCGGGTGGAACATTTGGACATGGCCAGGTGATGAAAAAGAAGGCAAGCAAATCGAATTTACGGAAGACACGAATTTTGGGAAGAGAGCGACTTACGCCATTAACAGTGGAAGCGGTAATTTATTTGACAAAATTGGTTTTATTGTACGCCATTCTACTAGTGACAGCGATTGGGAAAATAAAGACGGAGGGGACCGCTTTATTACCAAGGTTGGTAAAGATGGGAATGTAGAAGTATGGATTGTTCAAGGACAAAATCGAATTTATTATGATAGAGCTGGAGTAGATATCACTCGGAAAATCACGAAAGCGACTATGGATACATTTAATCAAATCACCTTAGAAACAAACGTGCCGTTTGACTCTTCTAAGAGTGTAGGAGACATTGAAATTGACGGAGCTCAAATTGAGAAAGTGACACCTTATAAAGAGGGAGGAGACGCTGCTACTACTAAAGTTAAAATTATAACAAAACAGCCTTTGGACGTTACAAAAACGTATAGAGTTAAGCAAAAAGGCTACGGCTCAGCTGATGTAGTCAATGGAAATGTCGTTCGCACGAAAGAATTTGACGAAAAGTATGCATATAGCGGAAACGATTTAGGAAACACGTATTCTAAGAAACAAACAAATTTTCGCGTATGGGCTCCAACCGCAAGTGAAGCCAAGCTAGTGACTTATTCGTCATGGAACTCCAAAGCTGTAAAAGAAATTTCTATGACCAAAAGTGAAAAAGGAACGTGGAAAGCGGAATTAAAAGGAAATCAAGATGAACTAATTTATACGTACAAAGTAAAAATTGGGAACAGCTGGAGCGAAGCGGTTGATCCATATGTACGAGCAACAACGGTGAATGGAGATCGCGGAGTTGTCGTAGATTTGGCTAAGACAAATCCGAGAAAGTGGAGTACAAATAAGCCGAAATTTAAAAATCCAGAAGATGCGATTATTTATGAACTGCACGTACGAGATTTATCGTCTCAAAAAGAGAGCGGTATCAAAAATAAAGGAAAATATTTAGGCGTAGCGGAGTGGAATACGAAAGGACCAAATGGCGTAAAAACAGGACTCAGTCATATTAAAGATTTAGGTGTGACGCACGTTCAGTTCCTGCCTATTTACGATTATCGTACGGTGGATGAAACGAAATTAAACGAGCCGCAGTTTAACTGGGGATATGATCCAAAAAATTACAACGTCCCAGAAGGTTCCTATTCAACAAACCCATATAATCCTAAGACGAGAATTATTGAGCTCAAACAAATGATTCAAACGCTTCATGATAAGCAGCTTCGTATGATAATGGACGTTGTTTATAATCATGTGTATGCAGTGAGTGAGCATAGCTTTGATAAACTAGTTCCAGGCTACTACTTCCGTTATAAAGAAGATGGAACTCTATCCAACGGAACAGGTGTTGGAAACGACACGGCGTCTGAACGGAAAATGGTTCGGAAGTTTATTGTAGATTCTGTTGCGTATTGGGCAAAAGAGTACCACATTGACGGGTTTCGATTTGATTTAATGGGGATTCACGATATAAAGACAATGAATGAAGTGAGAAAGAAGTTAGATGAAGTTGATCCTTCTATTATCGTCTTAGGAGAAGGCTGGGATCTAGAAACCGAGCTTGATGCTAAGCTAAAAGCTAATCAGAAAAACGCTCAGGATATGAAGCGCATCGCTCACTTTAATGACGGTATGCGAGATGGTCTTAAAGGCAGCGTATTTTTTGATCGTGACAACGGATTTGTCAATGGAAAACAGGGTCAAGAAAAGCTCATACAGCAAAGTATAGCAGCTGGAATTGATTATGATCATTCAACTGCCACGTATGAAGACCCAGATCAAGTTGTGACGTATGTAGAAGCACACGATAACCATACATTATGGGATAAACTTCAGCTGACGAACCCTGCTGAAACCGAACAAACGAAAAAGCAAATGCATAAGCTTGCTTCTTCTATTATTTTAACATCTCAAGGAATGAACTTTATACATGCAGGTCAAGAGTTTATGAGAACAAAAGGCGGAGATCATAATAGCTATCAGTCACCCGATTCTGTCAATCAGCTAGATTGGAAGCGCCGAGCAGCTTTCAGCCAAGAAGTAGATTATATGAAGGGACTTATTGCGCTTCGAAAGCAATATTCCTCATTTAGAATGACGAGTGCACAGGCTATTCATCAAAATTTACGCTTTGTTGATGCATCAGCAAACGTAGTAGGCTATACGTTAAATGCTAAAGCCAATAAAGATAAAGCAAACGAAATAATGGTGATTCATAATGCAAATAAACAAGCTCAAACGGTTCATCTACCTTCTAACAGAACGTGGAGATTACTTGTTGACGGCGAGCAGGCAGGAACAAAAACGCTCCGTACGGTGAAGGGAAATACAGTAAACGTTTCGCCTCTTTCGACATTTGTGCTAGTAAGATAAATTTTAGATAACTAGAATATATGTAGAAAAATTCAGAATATTGTATGCGAAATTGTTGATTTTACTAGATAACATGGTAAAATATTCATTGTTAGCGTTTTCAAAATTCGTGGGGAGGTATGTATTTGATGCAAAATCTTGGAGCGAAAAAAGTTGAAATGAGTCCGAAAGTAGTGGAGTTTTTAAAAGGAGTTAAACAGCTATACATTAACGGCGAATGGGTAGACTCTGTTTCAGGAAAAACGTTTGAAACAGTAAATCCAGCAACGGGTGAAAAGTTGGCAGATGTAGCTGAAGCAAATCCAGAGGATATTGATCGTGCCGTCAGAGCGGCTAGAGAAGCCTTTGATCATGGACCTTGGACAAAGATGTCAGCAGCTGAAAGAAGTCGACTTATTTATAAATTAGCTGATTTAATGGAAACACATCAATTGGAGCTTGCGCAGCTTGAAACGCTTGATAACGGAAAACCAATTCGTGAAACATCAAATGCAGATATTCCATTAGCAATTGAACATTTCCGCTACTTTGCTGGGTGGTCAACTAAAATGGTTGGACAAACTATTCCTGTGCAAGGAGCGTATTTTAACTATACAAGATATGAACCAGTAGGGGTTGTTGGCCAAATTATTCCGTGGAACTTTCCACTTTTAATGGCCGCTTGGAAGCTCGGAGCCGCTTTGGCAACTGGATGTACAATTGTGCTCAAGCCAGCAGAGCAAACGCCGCTTTCTGCACTTTACTTAGCTCGACTAGCCGATGAAGCAGGGTTCCCAAAAGGCGTGCTAAACATTGTGCCAGGCTACGGGAAAACAGCAGGTGAACCGCTCGTTCATCATGATCTTGTCGATAAAATTGCTTTTACAGGATCTACTGCTGTCGGAAAAGCAATTATGAAGCAAGCTAGCGACTCCTTAAAGCGTGTGACGTTAGAGCTTGGAGGTAAATCACCAAACATTATCCTCCCGGATGCAGACTTAACAAAAGCAGTGCCTGGTGCGCTTTCAGGTATTATGTTTAATCAAGGACAAGTATGTTGTGCTGGAAGTCGTCTGTATGTCCAAAAAAGCTTATATGATAATGTCGTAGCTGATTTAGTTTCTCAAACGAAATCTATTAAACAAGGAAATGGATTAGCAGATGAGACGACAATGGGTCCGCTTGTATCTGCGCAGCAGCAAAAACGAGTGAAAACCTATATTGATAAAGGAATTGAAGAAGGAGCGGAAGTACTCGCAGGAGGAAACATTCCATTTGATCAAGGCTATTTCGTAGAACCGACTATCTTTGCAGATGTCGATCATTCGATGACGATTGCTCGTGAAGAAATCTTCGGTCCGGTTGTAGCTGCTATGCCGTTTGACGATCTTGATGATTTGATTGCCAAAGCAAATGATACAGCATATGGTCTAGCAGCGGGCGTCTGGACACAGGATTTAAAGAAAGCACACTATATTGCTCATGGTATTAAAGCGGGTACAGTTTGGGTGAACTGTTACAACGTATTTGATGCAGCAAGCCCGTTTGGAGGTTATAAACAGTCGGGAATTGGTCGTGAAATGGGAAGCTATGCGCTTGATAATTACACTGAAGTGAAAAGCGTATGGATCAATATGGAATAATAAGTAAGATTTTTTGTGAAAATCAATAGCATATCTTTGTGTGAAAAAGAGTAGTCTTTAGTGGACTACTCTTTTATTTGTTTAAGTCCCGCATTTTTAGAAAAGGAGTGATAACATTGCCGGTTATACAGGGCCCCTCGTCGTATAAGCTTACCGGTCACCTGCAAAAGTTTAGAGAGAACCCACTGGGTTTTTTGGAAAACTTGACTCAGTATGGAGAAATTGCAACATTTAGAGTTGCGCACAAACGCTTTTATGTAACGAGAGACCCTCAACTTATTAAAGATGTAGTCATTACAAACAGCAAGGCGTTTCAAAAAATTAAACTAACGCACATGTTTAAAACACTGCTAGGCGAAGAAATGTTATGGACAGATGAAGCATTATACATGAGCCCCATTCAACCCTCACAACTTAAACAACATCTAACTTATAATAAGGAAGTAATCGCAAAAATAATTGAAAAGCATACGGAAACGTGGGAAGAAGGGCAGCTTCGAACGATAGTAAAAGACATAAGACAGATAGTCGTAGCTGTACTCCTTCAACTTGTATTTGGCATTTCGATTCAGGATAAAGATAAAATTCACTATGTTCAAGCGCTTATGAGAAAAAAAGAAAAGTTAGGCAAAATTTATATTCGTCTACCTTTGCACCAGCCTGACTCAGATGAGCAGCTAGAACAACTCCTTTTTGAACGTGTTCAAATGCGTGTTCAAAACAAAACCGAAGGAAATGATTTACTGGAGTATATATTGAATTCTTGCGGAGAAGAAATCGATGAAAGAGAAATATACGAACAGCTAAAATCTATATTCCTTTCGATGTATGAAATGATTACGCACGTATGCAGCTGGTCTATTCATTTACTGTCTCAAAATACTAGGGAGCATCTTCAGCTGCATAAAGAAATTCAAGCCTATGCTAGCGGCGAATCACTTTTAACCAAAAACCTGACCTATATGCGTAAAATAATTGCTGAAAGCATGAGGTTGTATCCGCCTCTTTGGCTATTTGGGCGTCAAGCACGTGAAGATATACAAATAGATGGCTATAGTATTAAAAAAGGGGAGATTATGTTAATTAGCCCTTATATGATGCATCGCCATGAAGACTATTTTTTAGAGCCAAGTGAATTTTTACCTGACCGTTTCGAAAAAGGAGGGTCCATTGATGTCCCAAGCTATATGTATATGCCGCTTGGGATTGAGCATCAAGCGGAAAGGGGCATGGACTATATCACTGAAATAGTAACCATTTTTATGTCAGAAATGACAAAGCGCTTTTTATTTCAGCTGACTAAGCCCGAATCTATTGCTCCGATGGCGGGCGTAATGCTGAATATGAAAGAAGAACTGAATGTGAATGTTCACAAAGTTCACACGCAGTCTTGAATGAATGGGAATACTTTCCCTCTTTATATCAGGCTGTCAATTTATTGACACATCCTGCATTGAGATTTATCATAGGGTAATATTTGATAGAGATTACTGAAGGATTTTTAGAGGGGACTATGGATAAAATAATTAAACAGTTGGTGTCGCTAGTTGAAACATCATTACTAACGCAAGTTACGATTCAAAGTGAAAGTGACTATGATCCAGTTGAAGTTACGAACAAAACAAAAGAGTGGGTACTTATTGGTAAAGGAAACTATGCCGGTGTGTTTACGCACGAAAATTATCCTGAATTTGTCGTGAAAGTATACGGAAGAGAAATTTATGGTGTAAAAAAAGAAGCGCAAGTGTATAGAAAGCTGGGCGTTCACCCAGCTTATTCTCAACTTTTTCATGAGGGAAAGACGTACTTGATTTTAAAAAGGCTTACAGGCGTTACACTGTATGATGCCGTCCAGCGGGGCATAAAGATTCCAGAACAAGTCATAAAAGATGTGAATAAAGCTTTGGACTATGCAAGAAGCCAGGGTTTAAACCCATATGATGTGCATGGTAAAAATGTCATGATGAAAGATGGACGAGGGTATGTGGTGGATATCTCTGACTTTTATAAAGAAGGTATTGATAAAAAATGGACAGACCTTGTAAAAGCTTATTACACCTTTTATCCGTTTATTGATAAGTACCATATCCGCTTGCCGTACCCGCTTTTAAACGTTATCAGAAAAGCATATCGTCTATATCGTAGAATCAAATCAAAAAGGAGTTTCCGCTAAAGGAAACTCCTTTTTAAGATGAAATACAGCGCAATACATGCTGCTGCTCAAAAGTTGGTTTTAATTTGAATAGAATGGTTTGTAGTATTTCAGATTGATAGACAAATTTTAGCGTATGTTTAAGGGAAAGAGGATGTAAGAAAGAACGTATTCTTTTATTAGCATAACGTATCACCTGTTCTTCATAAAATAAAGTACGTGCGGAGATTTTAGCGTGAATGTCTTTTGTTAGTTCGATTGTAAACTGGATAATCATTAAATCAGTGTCTTTACAGTATTTTTCTAGTAGCATGATATCACCTCCATTTTGTCAACTCATTTACATAATCTTAATATAAAATTTACAAATGTCAATAAAAGACGGAAAAATAAATGGTAAGACTGTTCTTTTTATATGTTGGATAAACAAGAACGTGATAGAGGTGAGTAAAGTTGAACATTAACGTCGGATTTGCAATTTTAGCTGATATTGATAATAAGATGACGGCTGCTATTTATGTGGAAAATCAAATTGTAGCGATTATAGCTGGACCTTCAGATATTCTTTATGAAAAGTTAAAAAAAGTGTTTTTATAATAGAGAAAAGCTGTAATTGTAAATATGATTCATAAAAAGCTTAAAAATTCTATGAAATAGTCGAAATAAAAGATGAGGATAAAATACACAAAAAGAAAGAACAGGAAGTTAAGGATAGGAGAATTACATATGGATAAAACATCTTTTATTGGACTGATTTTAGGAATAGCCTCTCTTATTGTAGGCATGTTTTTCAAAGGGGTTAATCCATCTGTGTTAGGAAATCCGGCTGCTATTTTAATTATTATTGTCGGAACCGTCGGAGCAGTAGTGATTGCATTTCCTTCAAATGAAATCAAGAGAGTCCCAAAACTGTTTGGTGTCCTGTTTAAAGAACAAAAAATGCTGCAGCCCGTTGATTTAGTATCCATGTTTTCTGAATGGGGACAAGTTGTTCGAAAAGAAGGGTTACTATCACTTGAAGCCCAAATTATTGATGTAGATGACCCTTTCTTAAAAAATGGTTTGAATTTAGCTATTGATGGTCAAAGTGCGGATTATATACGAGACGTGTTGTCTGAAGAAATTGATGCTATGGAAGAAAGACATCAAACGGGTGCAAGTATTTTCGCTTTAGCAGGTACATATGCTCCAACTCTGGGTGTACTTGGAGCTGTTATAGGGTTAATTGCTGCGCTTGGGAACATGGAAGATACAGATACGCTAGGACATGCGATCAGCGCGGCGTTTGTTGCTACGCTTCTTGGTATTTTTACTGGGTATGTACTATGGCATCCGTTTGCAAATAAACTAAAGCGTAAATCGAAACATGAAGTAAAGGTAAAGTATATGATGATCGAAGGAGTGCTTTCACTTTTAGAAGGAGAAACACCAAAAGTAATTGAGCAAAAGCTGGCTTCTTATTTGCCAACAGCGGAACGTAAAAAGCTTCTTCAAGAAAGTGAAGTGGGCATAAATGAGTAGACGCAGAAAACGAAAGCATGAAGAGGACCATGTTGACGAAAGCTGGCTGCTTCCTTACTCAGATTTGCTTACACTTTTACTTGCTTTATTCATTGTATTGTTTGCAATGAGCTCAGTGGATGCGCAGAAATTTAAGAACCTTTCTCGCGCATTTAATGAAGCGTTCGTTGGAGGAACGGGCGTGATGGAATTTCAATCTCTGCAGGAATCTGAAGAAGCGGTTCAGCCTTCAAATACTCCTGCAGCTAAAAGTACGGAAAAAACAAATGAAGTGGAGACAGCCCCCAATCAGTCTCCTGCTTCTTCACAATCGTTGACGAGCGAACAAAAGGAGCAAACCATTCGAGAAGCTGATCAAGAAGAGCTTCAGCAAATTCAATCTAAAATTAATGCGTATATTAAAAAGAAAAACTTAACAAATCAATTACAGACTTCGCTAACCGAGGAAGGTCTCTTAATTTCCATTCGAGACAATGTATTGTTTGATTCGGGAAGAGCACAAGTTCGGAGTGAAGATACAAAAATCGCAAATGATATTTCAGAGCTTTTGGTGATTGATCCTCCTCGTAATATTATTATTAGCGGTCACACCGATAACGTACCTATTCGCAACGCTGGTTTTGAATCCAACTGGGAGTTAAGCGTGATGAGAGCAGTTAACTTTATGAAAGTTATCTTAAAAAACGATAAGCTTAATCCAAGCATGTTCAGTGCAAAAGGATTTGGAGAGTTCAAACCGGTGACATCTAACAATACAGCAGAGGGACAAGCGAAAAATAGGAGGGTTGAAATATTGATTACTCCTCGTACAATTAAACAGCCGTAAAAGCAGTCCTGCTTTTACGGCTGTTTTTCTATGTGTTATAAAGCTAAGAGTCTTCTCTTTTCAAAGTTTCCTCGTACTAACTTGAGATCCATTCCATCTAAAATCAAGTCAATGAGAGCGCCTTTAAAGACATCCGCTGTTTTTTTCTTATCATTGGACTGCAAATATTGCACGCGATACCACTTGTCTTCAACTTGAAAGTACATAAACCGTCCGTGCGTAAAATCAATCCAAAACTTTGTAGGTTGTCCATTGAGATTTTTATAAACATATCCCCAGCTTCGTCCTTGGTGAGCGTCCTTCATTTTAGGGCGAGCTGTATTAAATACTTCGTAATATACTTTGTGCTTAATATCATAGAGCATCATGTGACAGTCCTCCTATCTATAGACGTGCTAGCAGGTAAAGATATATTTGTATACAACAAGTATACTCAGCTGAATGGAATCGTAGACTATTTTTTTGAGACAAGCAGAAACGCAGTTAAATGAAAAAGACAGTTTAAATTAGCTCAATCATTCCGCTTTTTTTATACTGTAAGTAAATGCGTTAAATAAGGAGGAAAAAATGAGACGAGTAGGAATAGTAGGTGCTGGGATGACGGGCCTTACAGCAGCGGCTGAATTACAAAAAGAAGGAATAGAGGTCTTTCTTCTTGATAAGGGTAAAAGTGTAGGGGGACGAATGGCTACCCGAAGAGTAGGAGATGGAAAAGCAGATCACGGAGCTCAATTTTTTACAGTGAGATCCGATGAATTTCAACAAGACGTAAATAAATGGATAGCTGATAGAAAGGTTAAGAAGTGGTTTGGTGACCATCACCCTCGGTATCAAAGTATGAATGGCATGAATGCGCTAGCTAAATATTTAGCTGAAGATCTACGCGTGTACGTGAATCGAAAAGTTCAAGCCATTGATTTTCAAAACGGAAGGTATCAGCTGTATACAGAAGAAAATGAGATTTTTGAAGCGACTGATATCATTCTTACACCTCCGTCTCCTCAGGTTATTGAGGTACTTAATAATAGTAAGCTGCAAACGGACCAATCAATTCTTAATACACTGAAATTTAGTCCCTGCTTGGTTGCTATCGTGGAGCTTTACACAGAGATGCTGTATGGTGATCATGGTCAAATCACGAATCCTTCTAGCACAATCCAAAGAATCGTTAATCATGAGCAAAAAGGAATATCAAAGACGCCCGTTCTTAGCATATATATGAATAAAGACTGGTCAGAAAAACATTTTGATGAACATGAACATGAGCTGCTGCGGGCGATAAAAAATGAAATAAAAGAATGGATAGGTGCAAATCATATTAAAAGCATTCAGTTAAAGAAATGGCGCTATGCAGAGGTTGAACAAGTTCTTCATCAGCCCTTTGCTAAAATTATGCCGTCGCTACTGGTGGCAGGAGATGCTTTTTTAAGAAGGGAAGACGAAACAAATCACTCACGGTTAGAGAGCGCATATTTGTCAGGGAAATCGGCAGCCGCTGAATTAATGGGAAAGAACATCTAGAAAAAGGAGGGACCAAGAAGTGAAAAATAATTGGATAATGAAACAAACGTGGAAAGATTTACTGTTTATTCATTGGCCTGTAGATCCGACATTTTTGGCTTCTTTATTGCCTAGTCAGTTAGAGCCTGACACCTATGATGGTCAAGGATGGATTGCACTTGTGCCTTTTACGATGACAGACATTCGATTCAAAGGAACGCCCGCAGTTCCCATCTTTTCACGGCTATATGAGCTGAATGTGCGTACATATGTTACATATAAAGGGGAAAAAGGCGTTTATTTTTTTAGTTTAGACGCAAGCAATCCGCTAGGGGTATGGATTGCTCGTCAGTTTTTTCATTTGCCTTATTACCACGCTACTATGACATTCAACAAAACTCAGAACCATATTTCTTTTCAGTCAGTTCGAACGCACAGAGACTCAAAAAAAGAGCGAGTAAAGCTTACATATAGAGGTATTTCTCCGTCCTATCGCAGTAGAAAAGGAGAATTAGCTCATTGGCTTACAGAGCGCTACTGCTTATTTACCACTCATCAAGGAAATGTCTACAGAGGAGACCTTTATCATGATCCTTGGGAGCTGCAAAAAGGGGAGTGTGAAATAAGAGATGATTCTATTACTCCGCCTTTTTTGCGTCCCGCGGACAATCGCGATTTAATTGTGCACTATGCAAATCAAGTCACGGCTTATTTTTATCCTTTTAAAAAAGTATAAGTATCAAAACAAAATTAAAAAGTCTTCATACCCTTCTTTTTTAAGCTTCTCTGTTGGAATGAAGCGCAAAGCCGCGGAATTTACTTGATAGTATTCGCTGTTTTCTTCGGTTAATAGTAAACCCAAATAGTTATTTCCTTCTTTGCTTTTTAGTGCTGTTTCATGCTGCATCGGAACTTTTTTTATATTTCCGTATAAAATAGGGCGTTTAAAAACCGGCCACCCTGTATGGGAAGGGAGTTGATCTGACGTTTTAAACAGTGCTTCTCCCGTTAGAAGATCAACGTAAATTCCTTGTTTTTTGTTATTCCAATATAAATTTGTAAAAGGAGGTTCGGTTCCGTTTTCCTGCGTAACAAAATATTGCATGGGCGTTAGGACTTTTTTTAGATAGGAGCGGTCCTTTGGCCAATGCTGTGCCAGAAAATCAGTTCGCCCCGAGCCTTCTTTGTATAATTTATAGTGAAATGTGTTTTTTCGATAATAATCCTGCTGCTGCTCTTCTGCTTCATAAAAAAAAGAAAAAGGTAAAATAGGTGTGACGATAGGATGCTTAAAGCGTCCGCTTTGGGCTAGCTTTTTTTTAGAATCGAAAGCCGCTTCTTTTTGTTTTTCGTTGTGATAAAAAATAATGGCTCGATATGCCGGTCCGCGGTCTGAAAACTGTCCGCCAGAATCCGTAGGGTCAATTTGCTGCCAATACAGGTTAAGCAGTTCTTCAAACATAATATGAGAAGGATCCCATACAATTTGTACTGCTTCTACGTATTCGCTTTCCTGTTTAGCTTCAGAAGTGATTTGTTCATCTTTAGCGTAGCCCGAGCGGATACTGCTGATTCCTGGAAGCTGATCAAAAGGAGCGACCATGCACCAAAAGCATCCTCCCGCAAATGTTGCATATTCTTTCACGTTACTTACCTCTTTTCGTTGAATGAAATAAATAAAAATATATTTATGTATTAAAATGTATAAATAAACAGAAAGCGCTTTATAACTAGTCTTGTAAGAAAGCACGCTCTTGTGGTATTATGACCACTGGATAAAAGAAAAATGGCTTATTGTTTACACGAGTATCCTTATTTTATGTTCTTAAAAAGATGCAGTTTATTGTTTAAGCATTCAAAGAAGTACATAGGTTCAAGCAGTAAGAGGAACAATTAAAGAATAGAATAAGGACGTTTTACTCTTAAACGATACCACATTCCAGAATCTACATACCAGTTTAGGAGGAGCTAGTTTGAACACAACCCGTTTACCAGCTATGTGGGAAATAATGATTGTGCTTGCTTTATTTTTAGCAGTTGTTATTTCATTTGCAACTGTTTTTGATTTACCTATTCAGCTCGCTTTATTTATTTCATGGTTTATTGTTATGGCGCTAGGAGTACGACTTGGGTATACGTACAATCAGCTGCAAGGGGCCATTACAAGAGGAATATCAAACGGCTTAGAAGCTATTTTAATTTTATTAGCCGTCGGTACGTTAATTGGAACATGGATTGCCGGAGGAGTTGTTCCTTCTCTTATTTATTTTGGATTAGAGTTTATTAATCCAACATTCTTTTTACTTGCTACACTTATCATTTGCTCTATTACCTCGATTTCAACAGGAACATCTTGGGGAACGGTTGGTACAGCTGGAATCGCGATGATGGGAATCGGACAAGGCTTAGGCATGCCGCTCGCTTTAGTAGCTGGAGCTGTGATTTCAGGAGCTTATTTTGGAGACAAGCTTTCTCCTCTTTCTGACAGTACCATTTTATCTGCGTCAATGGCTCGAGTGAACGTTATTGATCACGTAAAAGCAATGTTAGTGTTGGATATTCCTGCTTACCTCATTACGGCAGTATTATTTACGGTAACAGGGTTTATGTATGGAGGAAAAGATTTTGATGCTGGACGGGTAGAAGGATTAAAATCTTCGCTGTTGGATACATTCCATATCAGCGGGTGGATGCTGATTCCGGCTTTGGCTGTCATTGTCCTTTTAGCATTCAAGAAACCTTCTCTTCCAGCAATTGCGATTGGCTCATTATTAGGAATTATATGGGCAGTTGTCTTTCAACATATGGATGTGGCGAGCGCATTTAATACGGCTTATGAAGGGTTTAAAATTAATACCGACAACACATTTTTAAGTGAGCTGTTAAATCGTGGCGGAATTTTAAGCATGGTCGGTTCCATTATTGTCATTATTTTTGGACTAGGCTTTGGCGGGTTATTAGATGAGCTCGGCGTCTTAGAAGTCCTGTTATCTAAATTCGAAAAAATTCTTGTCAATTCAGGAAACGTTACGGCTTCTACTATTTTCGTTGGGTTATTAGGGAATATATTTGGTTGTGCAATGTATGTTTCATTAATTTTAACACCGAAAATTATGGAGAAAAGTTATGACAAGTTAAGAATACAGCGTCTAGTGCTTGCCCGTAACTCGGAAGTAGGGGGAACCTTAACTTCAGGGATGGTTCCGTGGACGGACAACGGTGTATTTCTAGCTACAACGCTTGGGATTTCTACATTCGCTTATCTGCCGTTTATGTGGCTAAGCTTTGTCTCTATTATTTTGGCGATTATTTACGGATATACAGGGAAATTCATTTGGTACGTAACCGAAGAAAAACAGCGTTCTTCTATAGCGAAATAAAAGAGGCTGAGACAACAGTATGTTAGTTGAAAGAAGATCCGAACGATGAATTGAGATTCTTGATGGAGAATCAACTTCGTTCGGATTTTTTTATTGGTATGATAAACGTAGGTTTCATGTATTTCGTTGCTTCTAGCTGTTGATTGGATTGATTTAGTTATGTCTCGAGCTCTTTGATCAAATCATTTCTGGATATTCGATGTTCCAGTGGACATTTTGAAGGTAAAGCTGAACATCCGCCTTTTTTTTCTGCTTCAGAAGTTTTAGAATATGGCGGTGATGCTCATTCATCACATGTAAAATGGCGTATAGCTCTTTATTGTCATTGCTAAAGTACGTTTGTCTGATGAATCCGTCTTGCAAAGACATAAGCTGTTCTTTTAAGGTCACATTACCGCATCGGTTCAAATATACTCGATGAAAATACGTTTGATATTTTTGATAATCCTGATAATTTTCTAATTCAATCGAAACATCGATTTTTTTAATAAGCTCATCCATCTTCGTAAAATCTTCTTCCGTTAAGTGATCAATCGACAGCGCAGCTGCAAGACCATCTAAAGCACCGACGATTTCAAATACTTCTAGTTTTTTTGGTGTGTCAATTTCCTTTACAGTAAACCCTCTGCGCGGTCTGTATTCTAATAGATTGTCTGAAGCCAGTTTAATAAGCGCTTCTCTCACAGGCGTTCGGCTGACATTCAGCTGAGAACAAATACTGGCTTCATTTATTTTGTCGTTAGGCAGCAGTGTACCGTCTTGAATTTGACTTGCTATGTAGTTATATACATGATCTTTTAATGAATGATAAATCATAGGCCCCTTGTTCATTGTTTCCCCCTAAAATAAATATCGCATCAGCCGTTCTTTCTCTTCATGTCATGGTGATGAAAAAGTATAAAAATAGCATGAAAGAACGTACAGGTGTAAAAATAATCATATCATATCACTTCATTTAATCTTAGTTAGAATATAAAAAATAGAATTATTGAAATATTTTTTACTATTCATTGTTGTAAAAAATCTGAAAAATGATATAATCGTAAAAAGATTTAAGAAGTGTATATTGTATACAATATACAAAATTCGTACATATCGAAGAAATAGAGCCTACTCCTGCAGAGAAGAGACTATAGAGAATATGTAAATAAACCAAGTTTTTGGATGGGTTTACTACAAAAAGGAGGTACATAATGGGAGAGAATACAACATCTATGAATCAGTTACAAAGAAAAATGAAAAGCCGTCATTTATTTATGATTTCTCTTGGTGGTGTTATCGGTACGGGGCTGTTTCTTAATTCAGGCTACACAATTAATGCAGCAGGTCCTGGGGGAACACTCCTTGCTTATTTAATCGGTGGATTAATTATGTATTTAGTCATGATATGTCTAGGGGAACTAAGCGTAGCAATGCCTGTGTCAGGATCATTTCAAGTATACGCTACGAAGTTTATCGGGCCGGGAACTGGTTTTGCGGTTGGCTGGCTCTACTGGCTGACTTGGGTGGTATCTGTCGGTTCGGAGTTTACAGCGTCTGGATTGCTTATGCAAAGATGGTTTCCTGACGTTTCGGTTTGGATATGGAGCGCGCTGTTTGCCCTTTTATTATTTGGTTTAAATGCAACATCTGTACGTTTTTTCGGCGAAACAGAATTTTGGTTTTCAAGTATTAAAGTATTAACGATTATTGTATTTATTATTTTAGGCGCAGCAGCGATGTTTGGATTCATTCCTCTTAGCGGTCATGAAAAAGCGCCGATGCTTTCTCATTTTACAGGAGAGGGCGGTTTATTTCCAAATGGACTTATGCCTGTATTAATTACGATGGTTTCTGTTAGCTTTGCTTTTTCGGGAACAGAATTAATTGGTATTACGGCGGGGGAAACAGAGGATCCGGAAAAGAACATACCTCGCGCAATTAAAAATATCATTTGGCGTACGTTCTTCTTTTTTATTGGCGCCATGTTTGTACTATCTGGATTGATTTCATGGAAACAAGCAGGAGTGTTAGAAAGTCCTTTTGTAACGGTATTCGATCAAATAGGTATTCCTTACGCAGCAGATATCATGAACTTGGTTATTTTAACAGCTTTATTATCAAACGCTAATGCAGGATTATACGCATGTTCGAGAATGCTATGGTCATTATCTGATCAAAAAATGGTCAGCACTTGGTTAGGGAAAGTAACGTCTAAAGGAGTTCCATTTAATTCGTTACTTATCAGCATGGGAGTGGCATGTCTGTCCTTGCTGTCAAGCGTAGTTGCACCAACAACTGTTTACTTAGTATTAGTTTCTATTTCTGGATTTGCGGTTGTAGCTGTATGGATGGCTATTGCGGCTTCTCACTTTATGTTCAGAAGACGCTATATTAAAGAAGGGAATGATGTATCGAAGCTTGTTTACAAAGCTCCTTTATATCCTATTGTACCTATTTTAGCGTTTGTTTTATGCTTTGCTGCTTGTGTAGGACTGGCTTTTGATGAGAGTCAGCGTATCGCATTATACTGCGGTATCCCATTTGTCCTTTTTTGTTACTTGTTTTATTATTTGAAAAATAAAAAAGGAAACAGAAAAAACGAAAGTCAGCCTATAGCAAAATAAAAAGCAGAAGACCTAGGTCTTCTGCTTTTTTTGCATACAAAAACACCCTATCCATCCGTACTGGTTAAGTGTCCCGCAACAAGCGAAATTGAATTGGATAGGGTGCGTATCTATATAGTAGAGAAAGAGGCGCCATTTGTCAAACTTATTTAGCCGCGCCTTATTTAAAAATAGAAATAAGCAAGGTTTTCACTGTTTTTTCATTTTCACTATGTATAGTAAGGAATGTAAAGAAAAGATATTCGCAGCAGCACGTCGTACAGATCCGTAGAACGCGAAAGAAAGGAGGAGGTCAAATGGCTAAGCGGGATGCGTATTTTGATAATGTAAAATTTATCTTAATTGTATTAGTAGTGTTTGGCCATTTGTTAACTCCCTTCATCAATGATGAACAGTGGCTACGAACGCTCTACATATTTATTTACACCTTTCATATGCCAGCGTTTATTTTAATAAGCGGCTATTTTGCAAAGGGATACCGAAAAAAAGGATATATGTGGAAGATGGCGAAGAAAGTATTACTTCCTTATATTATTTTTCAACTTATCTATGCGGTATACGACTATAAACTGTATGATGAATCCACATTCGAAGTTTCAGTGTTTCAGCCAGCTTGGTCGCTATGGTTTTTGTTGAGTTTATTTTGTTGGAACGCCATGTTGTTCATTTTTACAAAAATCAAATATCCTTTAGCCGTTGCGGCAGTTTTAGGAATTATGATTGGCTTATGTGAACCGCTGGAAACAACGTTAAGCCTTTCTAGAACCTTTGTGTTCTTTCCCTTCTTCTTAGCAGGATTTTATATGAAAAAAGAACATTTTAAAAAGTTGACGTCTGTTTCTTGCAAAAAAGTAGCTGGAGGCACTTTGCTGATTATTGCTCTATGGATTCAGTATATAGCACCGGATTTTGAGAAAGAGTGGTTATTTGGTTCAAAATCTTATGCCTCTTTAGGTGTAAATCAATTAGAGGGAATGACCATTCGTACGCTATTTTATAGCATCAGCTTAGCAATGACGATTTCCTTTCTAGCTTTGATCCCTACACAAACGATGTCCTTTACATCTCGAGGTGCTCAAACCTTTTATGTATATCTGCTACATGGGTTTCTGATTAAATATATCCGCCTATCTTCTTTTGGAGACTGGATAGAAAGTGTACAAGGATACAGTATTCTTTTAATTGGAGCTTGTGGAGTGGCGTGGTTGTTGTCGAGTAAATACGTATCTACTATTGCAAGACCTTTAATTGAGCTTAAACCGTTACCAAGGCGCAAAAGTTTAAGTTTAGGTAAGTAATGAGAAATGGAAAAGGAGTTTAACGATGTCTAAAAACAAAATAATTATAATTATTGCAGCCGTTGTGATTATTGCTGCAGTAGCTATTGGTGCCGTAGCAATGAATAAATCAAAGGTGGTTGCTACCGTTGGTGATGAAAAAATCACAAAAGATCAGCTGTACGATGCTCTTCTTGCTCAAGGAGGATCAAGTGTCCTTGATTCACTGATTGAACAAAAAGTTATTTCAAAAGAAGCAGCTAAACAAAATATTAAAGTAACCGATAAAGAAATTAATGCTGAATTAGAAAACCTTAAAAGTCAGTACGGGGGAGAAGATGCATTAAATCAAGCATTAGCATCTAGCGGTGTAAAATTGTCAGAGCTGAAAAAAGATTTAAAGACGAATATTGAAGCAAAAAAAATGGTCGAGTCGACTATTAATATTAAAGATAGTGAAATGAAATCGTACTTTAATCAAAATAAAGATTCACTAGCTACAGAAGCACAGGTGAAAGCTAGTCATATCTTAGTAGCAGACGAAAAAACAGCGAAAGAAGTAAAGGCAAAGCTTGATAAAGGAGAAGATTTTGCGAAGTTAGCAAAAGAATACTCAACAGATACAGCTTCTAAATCAAATGGCGGAGACCTTGGATATTTCAAAAAAGGTGATATGGTCGAAGCTTTTGCCAACAAAGCATTTTCAATGAAGGTAAATGAAGTAAGTGATCCAGTTAAAACAGAATACGGTTATCACATTATTAAAGTAACAGGCAAAAAAGAAGCGCAAAAAGCAACATATGAAAATAGTAAAGCAAAAATCAAGCAAACGCTGCTTGATCAAAAATACCAAACAGAGTATCCAACATGGTTACAAAAGCTAAAGAAAAAGTATGATATTACAAACAAACTTGATTCATAAATAATACCTTAACGAAATGAGGGGATGGATATGAAACAAACAGCGTCTTATAGTAAGTTAGAAAAAATCGTCGAGCAATTGAAGCACAGAGGTGTACGAGCTGAGATATGCCGGCGTGTTGTAAAGGTCACAGAAACTGTTAATGGATCAAATCCTTCATATTCAAATCAAATCGTTAGGCATTCATAAAGAGTACAAAAGACGCAAACTGCTGAACAGCAGTTTACGCCCCTGCTGAGTATAGCTAAGGGAATTTAAAATGAAAAGAGATCAGTAGAGGCAGCTTGTTTCTGCTGATTCTTTTTGTATAATAAAGTAAACAAAAGGATGCAGCGAAATGTATCGAAGGAAGGAGTTACGCGGAATGAATGTACTGCTAGCAGAAGATGATTTGCAGCTAGGTGAATTAGTTAGTTATATGCTAAAGAAAAAAGGAGGCTATAACGTCGAATGGGTGACGGAAGGGAATGATGCATATGATTATGCATCTGAAGCGCATTATGATGTGTTAATTCTTGACTGGATGATGCCCAATGGCGACGGAATCGATGTATGTAAACGTCTAAGAAAAGAAGGATACGCCGGAGCTATTCTTATGTTAACAGCAAAAGATGCGGTTCAAGATCGTATACAAGGCTTAGATGCGGGAGCGGATGATTACGTTATTAAGCCATTTGAAATTGACGAGCTGCTTGCAAGGCTTCGTGCTTTGTCTCGTCGTAATTATGCACCGATTTTAGAAGAAGAAGTAGAGATTGCCAGCATGATATTAAAAAGAGCAAGTCAAACCGTACAGTTTGACGAGGAGTTTATTCAATTAAGTCCTCGTGAATTTCAACTCCTAGATTTTTTAGTGAAAAACAAAGGACAAGTTCTTTCTCGAGATATTATTTTAGACCGGGTATGGGGATATGAATCAGATGTTTCCATTAAAACGATTGATGCGACGGTTAAACTTTTGCGAAAAAAACTAGAGAAATTTAACAAACAGGATCTTATTCAAAGCATTCGCGGAGTAGGCTACAAAATTGAAAGCTAAACTCCTTACAAGAGCTAAACAGAAAGTAAAACAAAAAGTAAAGCAAGATTTATTCAGCCAGACGCAAAATCGTTTAACATTCCGATATAGCGCATTACTAATGCTGTTTTTGCTATTATTCGTGTTTATTGTTTATGCATTGGTATATGTGGTTGTATCCAATAGTCAGCAGCAAAACTTAAATAGCATGCTAAAGCAAGAGTCCCGAATTGTCCAAAGCATCTTAATTAAACAAGCGATAAACAGCTCCAATCAACAGTCAAAAGAAGAGTACAAAAACATTGTCGTAGCTGGTGAAGATCAATTTTTTTATTATGTAATCAGTCCTGAAGGGGACCTTATTATGGGAAACGAAGCGAGCGAGCGGCTTCGCTCTAACTTATTAGATTTAATTGATGGGTGGATCCCTATTGAAAATGAAGTGAGGAAAGAACGAATAAAAGCCCCGCGTCCTAGTTTCGAACACATTGAAGGAGTAAAAGGGCAAAACGGGGAAGGCAAAATAGATATTGATTTGATGATGGCGGGTGAACCTATTTTTTATAAAGGTCAATTTTTAGGGATGCTTTATATTGGAAAAGACGTTTCATTTCTTTATCAGCTGTTAAAGTGGCTCCTTATTATTATGTTAAGCCTTACCGTACTGTTTGTAGGAGTAGCCATTTATATTAGCCGCTTAATGTCAAAACGGGCCATGGTTCCAATTGAAACAGCTTTCCAAAAGCAAAAAGAGTTTGTGGCGGATGCATCCCATGAGTTAAGAACGCCGCTTAGCGTTATGCTTTCTTCTATCAACGCTTTAGAAATGCAGGAGGAAGTAACAGAAGATCCTTTTTCTAAAAAATTAATCAATAATATGAAAGCTGAAGTGAAGCGCATGACGAGTCTCGTCAGTGATTTGCTTACGCTTGCACGCTCAGACTCTAATAAAGTAGAAAAAGCAATGATGCCCTTTGATATTACAGACGCGGTGCAAAAGGTAATGGAATCCGTTGAAACCCTAGCGATTTCTAAACATATTGATTTGCAGCTGGATACGCCGGAAAAATTAGTAGTAACTGGAGATCAAGAGCGTCTAACTCAGCTGATTTACATTTTGTTAGACAATGCGATTAAATATACGACTCCTCATGGAAGTGTAAACATTCAAGTAGTTCAGCATGGAAGTGAATGTATATTAAAAGTACGTGATACGGGCGTTGGGATCCATCCAGATGAAAAGGATCGGATTTTTGACCGCTTTTATCGTGCTGACAAATCGCGATCTCGTCAAATGGGAGGTCATGGGCTAGGCTTAGCAATCGCTAAATGGATCGTAGAAACACATAAAGGGAAAATTGACGTAGAAAGTGAACAAGAAAAAGGAAGTACATTTACAGTAAGGTTGCCAATGTCACAAAAAGTGAAAAAGAGTTAAAAGAGACTGTGGAAAAATTAGTTGAAAGAAGATTCGAACGAGTTGATTCTTAATGGGGAATCAAACTCGTTCGGTTTTTTTATGTTTAGGGTGAACGTAGATTTCATGTATGTAGTTGCTTCTAGCTGTTGATTTGGTTATGTCTTAATCTCTTTTTAGTTAGTGAAAGTGACCAAATAAAAAAGAAAAGTTTAGACAAAATGGCGAGTGTAAAAATCAGATAATTCAGTTATATTTACTAGCGTAATAACCAGTCTATGTGTCAGGTTTCTTTACAAGGATAAAGACTTTTTAAAGGAAACAGTGCATGATAGAACAATAGCAGACTGCTTCGTTTAATAAGAAGATGGAGTAGTTAAATAAAGGGGAGTTTGATAACATGTACGATTTAATTATTCGGGATGGTTCGGTCGTATTAGAAGACGAAATAGTAAAAGCGGATATAGGGATTAAAAAAGGAAAGATTGCAGAAATAGCGCAAGGTGTTAGCACACCAGCAAAAAAATACGTAGATGCTAAAGGCAAATATGTTCTGCCTGGAATGATTGATATTCACGTGCATTTTGATGAACCGAGCCGAGACCATTGGGAAGGGTTTGACTACGGTTCAGCATCTATGGCTGCGGGAGGCTGCACTACATATTTTGATATGCCTTTAAACGGCGTTCCTCCTACCGTAACAGAAGCAGCGCTGTGGGAAAAGAAAAAGCTGGCTGATCAAAAGTCAGTAGTAGATTATGGTCTATGGGGAGGGGTGGTTCCTGGTAATAAAGAAGAATTAGCCAAAATGGCTCATTCGGGTGTAATAGGTTTTAAAGCATTTATGTCAGAAGCCGGTTCTGAATTTGATTTCTCAGATGACCTCACATTATACGAAGGAATGAAAGAGATTGCAAAACTAAATAAAGTGCTTGCCCTGCATGCTGAAAGAAATGACTTAATACAAAAGCTTGAACAGGCTAAACAGAAGCAAAAGCAAACTGCTATTAAAGATTATTTAGAAACGCGACCGGTTGTAGCAGAAGTAAACGCAGTAAAGCAAGCGCTTGAGTACGGTGAAGAAACGGGATGTCCACTTCACTTTGTGCACATTAGCAGCTATGAAGCAGTGCAGCTTATTACGGAAGCAAAGAAGAATGGAATGAACGTTACGCTGGAAACTTGTCCGCATTATTTACTTTTTACAGAGGAAGACTTTGAAGAAATTGGCGTAACGGCTAAGTGTGCACCTCCTCTTCGCAGCAGGAGTCAAAAAGAAAAATTATGGGCTTGTATTCAATCAGAGGAGGTAGATATGATTTCTTCGGATCATTCTCCTTGTCCAATTGAGTTAAAAACAGCTCATCAGAATGATTTATTTAAAGTTTGGGGTGGAATATCAGGCGGTCAGTACTCTTTGCAAGCAATGATTAGTGAGGGAGCCATCACTAGAGGGATTTCTCTTTCTCACATTTCAAAGCTTGTATCAACCAATCCAGCTAAACGATTCGGTTTATATCCTAAAAAAGGAAGCATTTTGCTAGGGTCGGATGCGGATTTGGTTATCGTTGATCTGGATCAAACTGAAAAAGTGACAAAAGAAGGAATGGTTTTCAAACATAAGCACAGTATATATGAAGGAACGGTATTTAATAGCGTTATTTTAACCACTATTAATAGAGGAACGATTGTATACAATAAAGAAGAAGGTGTGTTTCCTCTTCACAAAGGACAAATGGTAAACGGTGAATACGTAAAATTGTAGGTACAGTGAAAAAAGAGATAAAAAATAAACCTTTTATCTCTTTTTTTACATAAAAAAATGAGGATGACTTATATTAAAGGTAATACATAGGAGAAGAATGAGTATCTACTATAACAAAAGAGACATTTCTAAAGAGGTTTTTATTATTCTGAAAAAATATATTTTTGGTTGAGGGAAGCATAATAAAAAAATAATAAAGCTTCTTTTTTAATATGGAGAAAAAATTTCCAAAAAGAAAAATATTATCTGGTTGTATGAAAAGTAGATAATCAGATGCTTTGTAATCAAGGGTTTTGTATAAAAAAATTTTCAAAAAGATATTTTAAGAAAAGAAATCTTGATTTAAAGCTTTTTATAGGTGCAATTTTATAATGGAAAACCGTATTTTATGCACTCATTGTAAAATTCTGATATTGACAGAATCATTTTATAAGAATAAAATTTTCTTGTTTCTATTTTTTTATATCATCATAATTTTTTGACAGTTTTGTCTATGATGGTTTACGGTTGAAAGAGAGGTTAAGGAATATGTCAGTAGAGAGAGAAAAAGTGTATGAAACAGTTCCTCAAAAAGGATTCTTCGGACATCCTAAAGGGTTATTTACCTTGTTCTTTACAGAATTCTGGGAGCGTTTTTCATACTATGGAATGCGTGCGCTACTTGTATTGTACATGTACGATACAATTGCAAACGGTGGATTAGGAATGGAACAAGGAACCGCTTTAGCGATCTTTTCTATTTATGGTTCCCTTGTTTATATGTCTGGAATTATTGGCGGTTGGATTGCAGACCGCATTTTAGGTACGTCTAATACGGTGTTTTACGGTGGTATATTTATTATGCTCGGACATCTAGTGCTTGCGTTGCCAGCAGGTGTAACCGCGCTGTTTATTTCAATGTTCTTAATTATCATCGGAACAGGTTTATTAAAACCAAACGTTTCAAGCGTTGTGGGTGATATGTATAGCCCTACTGATAACCGTCGAGATGCTGGATTTAGTATCTTCTATATGGGTGTAAATGCTGGAGCATTTATCGCGCCGCTAGTTGTTTCAACAGTAGGTGAAAAGTATAACTACCACTTAGGTTTTGGAATCGCGGCAGTAGGAATGCTTTTAGGTCTAATCGTATTTATGGCTACACGAGGCAAAAACCTAGGTCGTGCAGGCAGACAAGTTCCAAACCCTTTAAAACCAGAAGAACGTAAAAAAGTTTTTGGTACCATTGCACTTGCTGTAGTTGTACTTGCAATCTTTATTGTACTGACTTCTTTAGCGGGCATTTTAACTGTTGAAGGCGTTATTTTATTTGTAAGTATTTTAGCGATTGTTATTCCTATTATTTACTTTGTTGTTATGTATAAGAGCCCCAAGACAACAGCTGATGAGCGTTCACGCGTATTAGCGTACATTCCTCTTTTTATCTCTGGAGTAATGTTCTGGGCGATTCAAGAGCAGGGGTCAACAATTTTAGCAACGTATGCAAAAGATCATACGCAGCTAACGTATGGTGGTTTTAAAATTCCAGTTGGCTGGTTCCAATCGTTAAATCCGCTATTCATTATTATATTTGCGCCAGTTTTTGCAGCGGTTTGGGTAAAATTAGGAAACAGACAGCCTTCTACACCAAAGAAGTTTTCATTAGGACTTTTATTTGCAGGGCTTTCTTTCCTTGTCATGGTTATCCCGGCTAGCATTCATGGAAATGAAACGTTAGCGAGCCCGCTATGGCTAGTGCTAAGCTTCTTCTTAGTTGTAGTTGGAGAGCTTTGTTTATCACCAGTAGGGTTATCAACTACAACAAAACTAGCACCTGCAGCGTTTTCTGCTCAGACGATGAGTTTATGGTTCCTAACAAGCGCAGCGGCGCAGGCAATCAATGCTCAGCTTGTTCAATACTATGAAAACATTTCGCAAGTTGTTTATTTTGCTGCATTGGGCGGAGTTTCGGTCATTTTAGGTCTAATTGTGCTAATGATTTCTCCAAAAATTCAGCGTTTAATGAAAGGTGTTCAATAAGAAAAACCGTCCTTAAGGACGGTTTTTTTATGATTTATTTGAAAAAATATTCATGAAGGAGGCGTAGGTCTGATCGTCCTCACCCTCATAGAACGCAAGATTTAAAAGTCTGTTAAGTTCGTTTGTTGATTTTTCAGTTTCTGCAATAATTTGATGCATATGAGCAATCTTAGACATAGATCCGTTGCCATGAGCATTTTTGATTTGATTTAATGTTAAATGAAGCGATAAGACCTCTCGGCGAAGAGCTTGTCTTAATTCAGAGGAAGCAGGGATAAAAAAGCGTTTATAAAAATAACTCGCTTCTTCAAACACCAATTCTCCATTTTCTAGCTCTTTAGCCGCAATTTCTTTAATCTCTTGATCGTCTAATCGACTGGCCGCTTCTTCGATAAGAAATCCAAAAATAATAGCTGTATCTGGTTTTAACATACAATAACCTCCATTATTATAAAAAAGAACTATGTAGTTTATATGTATAGATAGAAAGGAAAAAATATTCATAGTAATTCACTAATCAGCATAGACAAAAAAATAAAAAATATTCTTTTATAGTTAAATTAAAATTATTTCAAAATAAATTTTTTATAATTAAACATTTTTTCCATATTAAAGGATTATTTTGACTTTCAAAAAGAGATGAATAGAATAAAGAGGGTTCTTAGTACCTATATAAAAAGAAAATTGATAAAAGATATTAAATTCAGAAATTTCCACCTCTTTATAACTAAAAAATTGCTCTACTAAAATAGTTGACAGCAGAAATAGATAGGCATAAAATATACTATTGTCAAATGAATTAGCAAGCTATTCATAAAAAGTTAACGGACATTTGAATAATATGAGTAATATCCATATAAGGTATTAATTACTTAAATCTAACCAACTTGTATGCTTGTCATACAAGTCTACAGAAAGGAAGATAGTCGTATGCGCAACGTATTTTTTGCAGATAATGAAACAATTGAAACGACTTTACGTGGGAAAGAAATTTTAGGAGCTCCAATGTTAAACAAAGGAGTAGCTTTTACAAAAGAAGAGCGTAAAACGTTAGGATTAGAAGGTTTACTTCCTCCAATGACTTTAACTTTAGATGAGCAGGCAAAACGTGCATATGAGCAATTTTTAGCTCAGGCGGATAACCTTGGTAAGAATGTGTATTTAAACGATTTACAGAACCGTAATGCTGTATTATTCTATCGTTTATTGCAAGATCACTTAAAAGAAATGCTTCCAGTTGTTTATACACCAACAGTTGGACAAGCAATCCAAGAATACAGCCACGAATATCGCCGTCCGGGTGGCGTATACTTGTCAATCGATAATGTAGAAGGCATTGAAGAAGCCCTTAAAAATATCGATGCAAATAGTGAAGACATTGATTTAATGGTTATTACAGATTCAGAAAGTATTTTAGGAATTGGTGACTGGGGCGTTGGCGGTATTAATATTGCTATCGGTAAATTAGCCGTATACACAGCTGCAGCAGGAATCGACCCAAGCAGAGTACTTCCAGTTGTTCTTGATGTAGGAACAAACAACGAAAAATTATTAAATGATCCTTTATATATCGGAAACCGTCATGAACGTATCCGCGGTGAGCGTTATGATCATTTCGTAGATCAATTCATTTCAAAATCTCTTGAAATATTCCCTAATGCACTGTTACACTGGGAAGATTTCGGTAATGTAAATGCTCGTAACATTATTAACAAGTACGGAAAAGAAATTCTAACGTTTAATGATGATATCCAAGGAACAGGTGCTGTAACGCTTGCCGCTATTTTCTCAGCAGTTCAAGTGTCTAAAATGCCACTTCGTGACCACCGCGTTTTAATCTTTGGACCGGGTACAGCAGGTATCGGTATTGCAGACCAAGTTCGTGACGCGATGGTATTAGACGGTATTACAGAAGAAGCAGCATACAAAAACTTCTGGGCAGTTGATTTCCGAGGCCTTTTAACAGATGACATGGACGACTTATTAGGTTTCCAAACGCCTTATGCACGAAAAGCAGAAGAAGTGAAGGACTGGAACCGTGAAGAAGACAAAATTTCTCTTTTGGAAGTTGTCAGACAAGTTAAGCCAACAATCTTAATTGGTACGTCTGGTGTAGCAGGCGCATTCTCAGAAGAAATCGTAAAAGAAATGGCGAAGCATGTAGAACGCCCAGCTATTTTACCAATGTCAAATCCAACTCCGCTTGCGGAAGCTACTCCTGAAAACTTATTAAATTGGACAGAAGGAAAAGCACTTGTAGCAACTGGCAGTCCATTTGAACCAGTTAACTACGATGGTGTAGAATATGAAATTGGTCAATCTAATAATGCTTTTGTTTTCCCAGGTCTTGGTCTTGGATCAATCGTGGTAAAAGCAGAAGTTATTACAGACAGCATGTTCGCAGCATGTGCACACGCTGTAGCTGAGATGGTAGACAGCAGCAAACCAGGTGCTTCATTACTACCGCGCGTAGAAGAATTACGTGAAGTATCATATAACGTTGCTTTAGCAGTTGCTAACGCAGCGATTAAAGATGGCGTTGCAAAAGAAGTTCCATCAGACGTTAAAGCAGCAGTGAAAGCAGCAATGTGGGAACCAACATACAAAGAAATTAAAGCTTTAGAAACAGTAAATGCTTAATTTTTAGATAGAAAAAGCACAGCTTCTCAAAAAAGAAGCTGTGCTTTTTTTAGTTACAAAAAGAATTCTTAAGTTACATAACGTATATAGTTTTTTTAAACTTGTGTATGATTCTCTATATTAGAACCACAGGGGGTTATGACATGAATACAGCACGTAAATTGGAAACGTTTACTCAAGATTCACAGCCTGAAAATAAGGGTTTTTGGAAGCGCATCAACAATATTAAAGTAGGAGTTATTCCTCTGCCGCTATATGTGTTACTTGCCTTAATTGTATATGGCGCGGCCGTTTACAACGAGCTTCCTCCAGATATGATTGGCGGATTTGCAATTATTATGGTAATGGGAATGCTGCTTGGTGATTTAGGATTAAAAATTCCGATTTTAAAAGATATTGGCGGACCAGCTATTTTATCGCTGCTTGTACCTTCCGTATTAGTTTTTTATAATGTTTTAAATCCCGCATCTATGGAAGCGGTAACAACTTTGATGAAAACATCAAACTTTTTATACCTTTATATTTCTTGTTTAGTAGCCGGAAGTATCCTTGGTATGAACCGCAAAGTTTTAATTCAAGGCTTTACACGTATGTTTGTACCGCTTGTATTAGGTACGCTAGCCGCTGTAGCTGCAGGGGTAGCTGTTGGGACGTTATTTGGTTACGGGGCAAAACATACATTTTTCTACATTGTTGTACCAATCATTGGAGGAGGGATTGGTGAAGGTATTTTACCGCTTTCACTTGCTTATTCTCAAATTTTAGGTAGTTCAGCAGAATCTTTTGTGTCGCAAATGATTCCAGCTGCTGTTATTGGAAACATCGTTGCGATTGTGTGTGCCGGCTTAATGAAACGTCTTGGAGAGAAAAAGCCAGAATTAACAGGTAACGGAGTTCTTGTAAAGACAAAAGGTGGAGATGGAATTTCAGAAGAAACAAACATCAATAAGCCAGTAGATTTTTCGTTAATGGGTGCAGGCCTTTTAATTGCATGTAGTTTCTTTATTTTCGGAGGCTTAGCACATAAGTTTTTAGGAATTCCAGGTCCAGTCTTAATGATCGTAGCGGCAACGCTAGTCAAATGTTTGCAAGTAATGCCTGCTAAGATGGAGCAAGGTGCTTACCATATGTACAAATTCATTTCTACGAGCTTAACATGGCCGTTAATGGTGGGGCTAGGAATTTTGTATATTCCTCTTGAAGATGTAGTGAAAATTGTTACACCAGGCTATGTAGTTGTATGTGCTGCAGTTGTTATTGCTATGGTAGCAACGGGTTATTTTGTAGGTAAAATGATGAAAATGCATCCAGTGGATGCTGCCATTGTAACCGGCTGTCACAGCGGTTTAGGAGGTACGGGAGATGTAGCGATTTTATCAGCTTCCAACCGTATGTCACTTATGCCATTTGCTCAAGTAGCAACAAGACTTGGAGGCGCTTCTACTGTTATTTTAGCTACGCTTCTTATGAAACTTTTAGGAGTATAAAATCAAAACAAAAAAGCAGCTCGGTTCGTACGAGCTGCTTTTTTTGTCTTATGAAACGCTAACGGGTTTTAAGATAAATTCTTCCACAACTTTTGCCACACCGTCGTTCATGTTTGTATCTGTTACGTGGTTGGCTTTTTCTTTAATATCTTCAGGAGCATTTCCCATTGCTACGCCAAGTCCAGCAAATTCAATCATGGCAAGATCATTATAACTGTCGCCAATGGCGATCACTTCATCGCGTGTAATGCCAAGCTGTTGAATTAATAAGTGGAGACTTGTCCCTTTTGTGACGCCTTCTTCTGTAAATTCAAGGAAGTATGGTTTAGAGCGCATTACGCTTAGCTCTCCTTGAAGCTGCTTTTGAAGTTTCTTTTCAACGTGAACCAGCATTTCCGGTTCTGCAAGCATGAGTACTTTTACAACAGGTTCTGTAACGGCATCAGTAAAAGATGAAACAACACGGATCGGCAGACCTGTAATGTCACTTTCAATATCCGTAAATTTATTTTCTACTTCTGTTATAATTTCATCTCCAACGTACGTATGAATTAAAACGCCTTCTTCGCGGCTAATATCGTTGAGACGTGCAACGGTTCTCGGAGATAATGTGCTGCTAAATAGCTCTTCATTTGTTAAGCAATTAATAATTTTTGCCCCGTTAAACGATAAAATAAAGCTTCCGTACTTTTCTAATTCTAGCTCTTTCGCAATGTGAACCATTCCGTAAGTTGGTCGTCCAGAAGCAAGTACAACTTTTACTCCTGATTCTTGCGCGTTCATTAATGCTTCTTTCGTGCGCGGAGAAATAGTGTGATCATCGCATAATAGTGTATCATCCAAATCTAAAACAATCATTTTGTAAGGCATATGTGTAAATTCCCTTCTTTTACTAGACTCATATCTTCATATGGTACTATAAAAAAACGTTCGATTCAATTTAATGATTTTTTGAAAAAAAGAAGCATGCGTATACTTTGTTTGAACTCCTCGTAAGTAGATGAAACAAAGAAATTGAGATATAACGAAATCACTCGGATCTATAGACGAACAAATGAGATAAATGATCTAGTATGGATGACTTGTTACACCGCTGGTGCTTTCCGTGCAAGACTTCGCTTTGCCCTCCAATCACCAGCCAGAAGCAACTAAACACATGAAAGCTACGTTCATCTTACTAACGAAAAAACACGAACTAATAATCGGTAATTTTGATTATTAGTTCGTGTTTTACTTCTACTAAAATACTTTTGTCTCAGCTTCTGGATTAGTAAGCAGCTAGAGTCTGATTAGTTTTCTGCACATCTCCTTCATTGAATGCTTCTTTTAAGAGCGTATAAGATTGCTTTTTTTGTTCGAAATTTTGAATAGCAGTAAGTATGATAAATTCATCAATAGAAAATTCCTGTTTCAAAGCTTGGAGCTTTTGACGAATGGTTTCTTTTGTACCGTATATAACGTTTGCTTCTTTTTCTTCAATTCGATAGCTTTCTTTGGACTGCTGACCAAATTCTTCAGCTTTTTCTTTGGAGCCTAATGTAGCGGACTTCCCATTTTGTAAGTATACTTTAAATATTTTTGTGCTGGATGCTAATACTTTTGCTTCTTCTACAGTATCCGCTACGATGACGGAAAGGGCAACGACAAGCAAGCGTGCGCGAGATGAAACGTGCTGATTATAGACAGAAATCGCTTCTTCTAGCACTTTTTGATCACCATTAATGAATTGAGCAAATACATAAGGAAGGTTTAATGAACCCGCAAGCTCTGCGCTTGACGCACTTGCTCCCAGTAAAAACATATCTGCTGCTTTTTCCGGTCTTGGATAGGCTTTTAAACCGTAAAGAGGGTGATCTTCCGGCAGCGTATCGTTTAGGTATTGTTTAAGTTCTATCAGTTTGTCTGTTAAGGACTTAGTGGGCTGAGAGTTTTGTTGTAAGGCTTGAGTAGAATGAGGTAGTCCTCCTGGTGCTCTACCGATTCCAAGATCGATGCGATTTGGAGATAATGAGGCTAAAACATTAAAATTTTCTGCTACTTTATAAGGGCTGTAATGCTGAAGCATAACGCCCCCTGAACCAATACGGATATGATGCGTTTTAGCGAGCAGGTGAGAAATTAACACTTCAGGTGATGATCCTACAACATGTTCAGAGTCGTGATGCTCGGCTACCCAAAAGCGATGGTAACCAAGTTCTTCTGCTAGCTGAGCTAATTGAATGGTATGCTGAAATGCATCTTCAGCACGCTCACCCTCATAACGTGGGCTTTGATCTAAAATACTTAATTTCACTGAAAACACTCCTTAAAGTTGATAAAAAAGGTAAGAATAATTGGGATTTATTTTAGCAAAGGATTTTCCAAATGAAAAGAGTTTTTTAAAAGAAAAATATTTTTAAAAAAATAAGTTGACTTTGCCATTTTGAGGCTATATAGTTGAATCATCAAACAGAAAAGCCGATAAAACAACTTGGATAAATAAGAATTAAGTGAGTATGTTTCAAAGACACTTCACTTCATTCTCCAGTTTTATCAAACAAACAGTTAAAGCTGATTGGTCTACCAAAGGCTCCTGAGTAAACTCCAGGAGCCTTTTTGCTATAAAAAGGAGGGGAAGAAAGTGAGCGATGTATGTATTTTATATAACGGAAGCTCTCATAATTATCAACAAATAGCTTCAGTAAAAGATGAGCTAGAAGCTTGCTTAACCTCAAAAGGAGTGCACGCAGAAGCTATTTTGTATCATGATGTACACGCTTTAACGGAGGAAGCTCAGAAAGAAGTAAAGGTATTCATTTCAAAAGTGAACCAAGCTAAAAGTATTGTCGTTCTGTTATCTGGAGTAAATGAAACATACGTACAGTCTTTTGAACAACTAACAAAAGTATTGCCGGAAGATTTATTGCATAAAAAAATACTTCTGCCGATTCTTGTTGGGGAAAATGTGAATTCTTTACTAAAAGCTAAATATGATTTAAAACTTTTAGCGTCTTTTTTAGGTAGACCTTATTGGCTCAGCAGTCTTTTTCTGCTGCATGAATACGTGTCTTTTGCAGGCATCAACAATATGAATGCTAAAAGTCGTTTAAAGGAAGCGGTGGATGAGCTGATTTATAAAGCCGATCTATCTCTTCAATCATTTATAAAATGAGGTGGAGAAAATGAGTGAATTATTTCGATTAGCAACCGTAGAAGATGCTGAAGAACTGTTGAATTTAACACTTCGAGCATACGAGCCGATTCGAGAGCTAGGAATTAAGTTTCCAGCCGCAACGGCAACGATTGAACTTGTAAAAGAAAACATTCAAAACAGCCGTTGCTACGTGCTGGAAAGTGATAAAAAAATCGTAGCTACGATTACAGCAAGAACGTATAAAGAAATAACGAACTGGCCTTTCTTATGGTGGTTTGCGGTAGATCCTTTGGTTAAAAAGAAAGGAGTAGGTTCTAAACTCTTAACATGGGTTGAAGAAACAATTATTCGGGATCAATTGGGGGAACCTGCCGTTACATTGGCTACTTCTGATCGACATCCGTGGTTGATTCCTATGTATGAAAGGAAAGGGTACGAACGTTTTTTTGAAGTCGATCAAGGAGAAGAAGGAAAAGGCGTATTCTTAAGGAAAATCTTACATCCTGAAAGATACGAGTTAGAAAAACACAAAGAGTTGCAAAAAGCTAATTAATAATTAAAAAGAAAAGAGGAGACAAAATGTCAGTAAAGATTTTATTATGGAATCGAAAAGGTTGTCATCATTGCGAGGAACTAAAAGCATATTTTCATGAGGAAGGATATCAATATGAAAGTATCGATGTAGAAGGAAAAGATTATTTGCGGGATTTACTTGAATTTAAATACGGTATTCGCCATGTACCGGTCGTTGAAATTGGAGACGAGGGGCAGTTTAAAGGAGTAATTGAAAAAGATTATGAACAAATAGAAAAATTGATTGAAGACTATTCACCAATCGTTAAATAGCTGGAACATGTATTTTATTAATTCATTAAAACAATAAATTATTTTGAGACATAGTGAGGGACAAAACACATGAAAAAACTACAGCTGACAGCTATCTTTTTATCACTTCTTTTATTACTAGCCGCTTGCGGAACACCAAATAAAGAAACAGCGGCTAACGCAAGCAAAGACAAAGTACAAAAAATTATTGTAGGAACGGGTA
Source organism: Priestia sp. YIM B13551 (assembly GCF_042787905.1). Classification (NCBI taxonomy): domain Bacteria; kingdom Bacillati; phylum Bacillota; class Bacilli; order Caryophanales; family Bacillaceae; genus Priestia; species Priestia sp. YIM B13551. The sequence continues at coordinate 817,669 of NZ_JBHZOX010000001.1, read as the reverse complement.
CGCAATTTCCGAACATTTGCTTTCTTGACGATAAAGGAAATCTAACAGGGTATGACGTAGAACTTGTTAAAGAAATAGACAAACGTCTTCCAAACTATAAGTTCGAATTTAAGACAATGGATTTTTCTAATTTACTTTTGAGCTTAGAATCGAACAAAATTGATTTAGTAGCCCATCAGATGGAAGTGAATGAAGAGAGAAAACAAAAGTTCCTTTTTAATAAAGAACCTTATAATATCTTTCCGCTACATGTAGTTGTAAACGAAAAAAATACGTCTATTAAATCAATTAAAGATTTGAACGGTAAAAAGGTAATTGTAGGAGCAACGAGTAATTCTGCTAACTTAATCGATAAGTATAACAAAGAACATGGAAATAAAATTAATATCGTCTATTCAGGCCAAGGATCTGATGATACAAAAACGCAGCTGAAAACAGGGCGTGCGGATGCCACGATTAGTACGCCGTTTGCAGTTGACTTTGTCAATAAACAAGCGGACGCAGAGCAAAAAGTTGTAGGGCCTGCTATTTCAAATTCAAAAGTATATTTTATGCTTCGCAAAAATGAAACAGGTTTACAAAAAGATGTTGATAAAGCGTTAAAAGAAATAAAAGAAGACGGAACATTGACAAAATTAAGTAAAAAATGGCTGGGAGAAGATTATACAAAAGCAGCTGGAAATAACTAAAGCACTTACTGTGACCCAAGCCTTGAACTTGGGTCCTTTCGCTACCTGTAGAGGGAAACAAAGGAGAGAAAAAGATGGGAAAAGCATTTGATATAGAGCTGATTTTCACCTCTATTCCTCAATTATTATCTTATTTGCATATTACAATTTGGATTTTGATTGCTTCACTTGTGATTGGCAGTACCTTGGGATTGTTTATTGCCCTGCCTCGTATTTATAAAGTACCGGTGTTAAGTCAAATAGCAGCAGTTTATATTTCTTTTATGAGGGGAACGCCTATTTTAATTCAATTATTTTTAGTTTTTTACGGGATACCTGCCCTTTTACAATTGATTCATATTGACGTTTCAAGAATGGCTCCGCTCGTATTTGTTATTATCACGTATTCACTGAGCACGGCGGCGTCTTTTTCTGAAATGATGCGCGGTGCCATTAATAGTGTAGATAAAGGGCAAACTGAAGCAGCTTATAGTATAGGAATGACCGGAAAACAAACGTTCACTCGAATTGTGCTGCCGCAAGCTCTCGTTGTAGCCTTTCCTAACTTTGGAAATCTTGTGATTGGGTCCTTAAAAGATACGTCTTTAGCCTTTACCATTGGTGTGATGGATATGATGGGAAGAGGAGATACCATTATCGCTGCAACGGCTCATGCAGTGGAGGTATATATCGCACTTGCCATTATTTATTATTTTGTGGCGATTATATTAGAGAAATTTTTTGTGAAATCAGAACAGAAGCTGCAAAAACATGATCAGCCTGTTCATGTATAAAACGAGCTTACTAAAAGAGGTGTAAACATGATTATTGACGTACCGTTTATATGGACAGCATTTGTAGAAATTTTAAAGGCATTACCTTTAACGCTCCTTATTACCATCGGTCCGTTACTAGGCGGGTTGCTTATTGGTATTGCTGTTGCGGCTGTGAGAATCAATTCAGTGAAAATAATAACGCCAATTGCCAACGTATACGTATCATTTTTCCGAGGAACGCCTGCTATTCTTCATATTATGGTTATTTACCTAGGGTTCCCGCTATTTATTAATAAACTATCGAGTGACTATGGATGGGGCTTCAATGCAAACAGCATTCCTATTGTCGTATTTGTATTAATCGCTTTGTCTTTTACAGCGGGAGCTTATATGTCAGAGATTATTCGCTCTGGTTTGTTAGCTGTAGAAAAAGGACAAATTGAGGCTGCGTATGCTATTGGGATGAATCGTTTTCAATCGATGAAACGAATTGTTTTTCCACAGGCGTTTGCTTTGTCTTTACCGAATTTATGTAATATCTTCATCGGCCTTTTGCATACGTCTTCTATCGCATTCATCGTATCGCAAAAAGAGCTAAACGGTGCTGCTAATATCGTAGCTTCGAATAATCTCAAGTTTTTAGAAGCCTATATTGCTGCTGCTCTTATTTATTGGATGCTGACGATGTTAATAGAAGGAATAACAGCGCTGCTTGAACGTAAATTAACTGTTTATAATCGAGGAGGGGTTGTATGATTACACTAACAAATATAAAAAAAACATTTGGTCATAATACAGTATTGGACGGTATTGATTTACTTGTTAAAAAAGGCGACGTTGTGACCATTTTAGGACCGAGTGGTTCTGGAAAGACTACGTTTTTACGCTGCATTAATTTCTTAGAAAAAGCAGATGAAGGAGAAGTTTCGATTGATCAATTTACGGTTCAGTGCCAAAAGCCAAATCGCAAAGACATTTTAACTCTTCGACAAAAAACAACGATGGTTTTTCAGCAATACAACTTGTTCAAACACAAAACCGTTATTGAAAATATTATGGAGGGGCTAGTTATTGTTCAAAAGCTGCCAAAGGAAGAAGCGAAACAACGCAGTTTAGACGTCCTTGAAAAAGTTGGGCTTGCTGAAAAAGCAAATGCTTATCCAAGTCAGTTATCAGGAGGTCAACAGCAGCGAGTGGGCATTGCTAGAGCGCTTGCTTTAAATCCTGAAGTCATTTTATTTGATGAGCCGACGTCTGCTTTGGACCCTGAACTGGTGGGTGAAGTACTGTCTGTTATTCGTAAAATTGCTGAAGAAGGAATTACGATGATCATTGTGACGCACGAAATGAGTTTTGCCCGTGAAGTTTCTAATCACGTGGTGTTTATGGACGGAGGAAAGATTGTCGAACAAGGTCATCCTGAAGACATATTTTTAAACCCAAAAGAAGATCGAACAAAGCAATTTTTCAAGCGTATTAACCCAACGCATTCTCCTTACTCTTATATTTATGAAAAAACAATCTAATATTTTAATTAAAAACCAACTTGACTCATAGGAATAATAAGTATATGATAAAATCATCAAATTAAACAAACCGACTAGATCACTAGAGGTTCTTTGCACAATGTGTGACATTGTGCAAAGAACCTTTTATTTTTTACTAGACTTAAGGGGAGAAGGGTGAACGTAGTGAATAGAGGAGCATTAAAAGCTAAAACAAGCAAAAAACTTATTATAAAAGGCCAGGTTGTACCTGGAAGGCAGCAAGGAAGATACTTAGGGTTTCCAACAGCTAATATAGATACTCAGCATGAGGAATTAAAAAATGGCGTGTATGGTGTCCTCGTTCATCTGCGGGGACTTGAACATATAGGAGTTATGAATGTAGGGGTTAAGCCGACATTTGGATCGGAACTATCTAAAACATTTGAGGTTCATATTTTGGATTTTAACGACGTTATTTATGGAGAGACAGTTCAATGCGACGTAATCTTTCGGGTGCGAGGAGAGAAAAAGTTCCCTTCTATTGAGTTTTTAAAGCATCAAATTAAAGCTGATACGCTACAAGCTAAGCAAAGATTTCAACATATGGGCTATGTATCTAGTGAAGCTACAGCTTCCAAGCTAGGGCAAGCGAGATATTTAAATCTGCCTGATCTCCAGTTTTTTAATTGGTGCCACAGTCAATTCAAAGTCAATAAAGGGATTTACAATACAATTGATCAATGGTTTTATGACGAAGGAATTGAAAATATTCACCTTAGAAGAGTTCACGTTATCGCTTTTTTACAATTTGCACAAGAAGGAAATGAAAGAAAGACAGAAAAAGAAGGAGTCCTTCGCTTTGGAGCAGGCGGTTTAACTAATCAATTACGAGAATTTATGAATGGATATGAAAAAGGAGAATGGTAATATGACACATCAAAGACAATTAAAGCTAGGGGCTATTATTCATGGAGTCGGAGGAAATATGGGGGCGTGGAGACACCCTGAAATTTTGTCAGATGCCAGCGTTAATTTCGATTTTTACAAGCAGCAGGCTCAAAAAGCGGAAGAAGGAAAATTTGATTTAGTGTTCATTGCCGATGGGTTATATATTAATGAAAAATCGCTTCCGCATTTTTTGAATCGTTTTGAACCTCTTACTATTCTATCAGCACTTGCTTCTGTCACTTCTCATATTGGTTTAGTCGGCACTCTATCGACTTCGTATAGCGAACCGTTTACGGTGGCTAGACAATTTGCTTCACTTGATCATATTAGCAGCGGCCGAGCGGGATGGAATGTTGTCACATCTCCATTAGAAGGATCTGCGCTTAACTATGGAAAAGAGCACCCCACTCATGACAAACGCTATAGAATAGCTGAAGAGTTTCTAGAAGTAACAAAGGGATTATGGGATTCTTGGGAAGATGATGCTTTTATTCGAAATAAAGAAACCGGACAATTTTTTGAGGAGAAAAAGCTGCACCGATTGCATCACAAAGGCGAATTTTTTTCTGTAGAAGGCCCGTTAAACATTGGCCGCTCAGTTCAGGGGCAGCCCGTAGTGTTTCAAGCAGGCTCTTCTGAAAGCGGCAAAGATCTAGCAGCGAAAACGGCTGACGCAGTGTTTACGGGACAAGACAATTTAGAAGAAGCAAAAGCTTTTTACCAAGATGTAAAATCAAGAGCCGCAGCGCAAGGGCGCAATGAAAACGAACTTTTAATTTTCCCGGGAATTGGTCCTATAATTGGTAGTACAAACGAAGAAGCCGAAAGAAAATATGAAGAACTTTCTCAATTGGTGACAATTGAACATGCGTTAAACTACTTAGGACGCTTTTTCGATCATTTTGATTTTTCACAGTTTCCATTAGATGAGGCATTTCCTGACTTAGGAGATATAGGAAGTAATAGTTTCCGCAGTACAACAGACAAAATTAAAGAAAATGCTAAAAAATATAAGTGGACACTGCGAGAAGCAGCGCTGCGAATTGCTACACCTAAAACACAATTTATTGGGACGCCAGAGCATATCGCTAATTTGATGGAACAGTGGTTTGAAGAAAAAGGAGCTGACGGCTTTATTATTCATTCAAGCGTTCCCCATGGCTTAGATGACTTTGTTGAACACGTTGTACCGATACTGCAAGAAAGAGGCCTGTATCGTACAGAATACGAAGGGAGTACGTTAAGAAGTAACTTGCAGTTGAATGTTCCTAAGAATCGCTACACACAGGTGAAAGTTAATTGAAGTGGATTCAAAGAGACTCGAAGGAGTCTCTTTTTTAATATTTTTAATATTAAAAATATGGTAAAATTCTTTTTGTAGGTTATTCGTTTCAGTTCATAAGGCCTAAAGGGTTTTGAATACCCGGAAAGGAGTCAAATGGAAAAAAGACATAAAAGTAAGAAAAAGCGTATGATCATTTCGATATCTTTATCCGTTCTTTTAGTCGGGGGAGGAGCGACAGGATGGATATTGTACCAAAACGGAAAAATTCCTTTTTTATCACAGCAAAGTATAAAGGCAAGTGCCATTAAAGTGAATCAACAAAAAGTTGATAAGCTGGAAAGCAGTGATCAGCAGGCAAAAGATTTTATAGCTGAACATCATGACGTACTAAATGATTTGACGGGGTGGAGTGCCATTGAGCACCCAGACTGGCCTGCCGTACAAGAAGAAGCGACAGCCATTAAAAATACGATTGGCACGATTGAAGTAAAAGATTCTGTTTTAAAGAAAGACTTTCAGCATATGGAGAAGCTCGCTGGACAGCTAGAGCAGACGAAAGATCAAGCACTGTTAAAAGAACTTCATCGTTATTTTCATGACTTAGATGTTGTGATCAATGAAGACGATGGATCAAATACATATTTTGATGTTACCAGCTATGGTAAATCAGTTGTAAAGACTTCTAAATGAGCCATAGCAAAAAGCTTTATACATAAAAGTAGTTTTGTATAACAAACGTCTTCGCTTATTCATGCATATGCTACGGATAAGGAGGAGACAGGTTATATGAAAAAAATTTATTTAGATGCAGGTCACGGAGGGGCAGATCTAGGGGCTGTCGCCAGCGGGCTATATGAAAAAGACTTAGTGTTAGCTGTTCAACAGTACATCATCTCTTTTCTTTCTACTCACTATCAAGGATTTTCTCTTTGTACAACGCGTACAACCGATGTGTTTTTGTCATTAAATGAACGGGTCAACAAAGCCAATGCGTGGGGTGCTGATGTATACTTATCTATTCATATAAATTCAGGCGGCGAAACGGGATATGAAGATTTTATTTATAGCAAAAATATAAATAACCAAACCATTGTGTTACGAAACGATATTCACGATCATGTGAAATTTGTTCTCACTAAATACAATCACTCTAACCGAGGCAGGAAATTGGCTAATCATAGTGTGTTAAGGCGTTCATATATGCCGTCTGTACTAACTGAAATTGGGTTTATTGATACAGAACATGATGCAAAGCTCTTAAAAAATCCTCAATTTCTAAAAGATATGGGGGTGGCATATGCAAAAGGGGTTGCACAGTTTTTAAACTTGGAGCCTAAATCTACAAATCCTTTGGGAGATTCTGACGAGGAAGGTTGTCCAAAGCCTACTTTTTTATATAAACCTTTATGGATCAAAACAACTGAGGATACGGAGACGTATAAGGATGCAAATATGTCAGAGAGAACAGGTTATTTAAAAAAGAATACCCTCTTTCAAGTTTATGGTGAAACGCGTGCAGCCTGGGTGATTGATGGACAACATTTTATTGAAAAAAAAGATACAATCATTGAAGGAGAAACCATCACAACTGCGGAATTAACAAAAGAGAATATGGAAACATTAAAAGTATTTGTGACGAAAGAAAAGTTAGAAACAGCGGTAACCTTTTCCAAAGAAGGAGCTGCAGTAGCCATCATTACACTTCGGGATAAAAAAATACTGAATGTAAAAGCATTTTTAGATAGAGAAAAATGGTGGTACAAAGCTGAACGGATAAAAAAATAGTGAAAAAACCTGCTTGTTTTTTGAAGCTTTCACCCTAGTAATTTTACTTATTTTTGATAGAATATAAAGAGCTGAATCGTAAAGATGCATAAAGGTGTGATGGAAATGGAAGAGCAACAAGAAGCGATTGATTTAACAAAAGTATATGTATATGAGGAGTTTCCGGATAAAGTTGCAGGCAGATGCGATAACTGTGGACATGTGAAATTTAAAAGCTTAGTAAAAGACTTTATTTTTATCCGTACATGCGCAAAGTGCGGGATGAAAAAAAGCATTTAAATCCCTACTTCTTTATAAAAAACGCTCTTTTCTGAAATGAAAAGAGCGTTTTTTCTCTATTTAACGTATAAATGATCGCTAAGCTGCTCTGAAATAGTCTCTACATCTTCTTGTACATGTTTTTGTTTTTTCATCATTTCTAATAGTATTTCTTCAAGATTCTGTGAATGGTTTTGCTTATCTTTTGGTTTATGTAAGTACTTTGCAATTTGATGCATATTATTGCTTAGCCGGCTTAGTTCAGACTCAATCTTTCGGAGGTTAACCAATAGTTCCACACCTGCTTCTTTGCCGATTAAAGGAGGCTTAACTTTTCCATCCATAATAAATTTTCGAATGAGAGACGTTCGTTTTAAATTATAGTGTTCAATAAGTTCCTCTAATTTTTCTTTTTCTTCTTCATTCAACTTAATTGCTGGAATGCTGTGTCCTCTCATAAGGTATCTCCTTTCAAGAGCAGTTCTTGCTGCGTTCAATCATATGTAAACATTCTCTTGTCTTTAATAATAGCAACCTTTTCCATGGTTAACTATGGTGAAAAGTTACTAAAATGTCGAACGTACAGTCTGTTAAAAAACTGGTAAATTAAGAAATTTGGTTTAGTAATAGTTGAATTATAGAAGGAATGTCATTATCTACAATATTGCTGCTTTATTAAAAAGGCAGCAAAAGGGATGAATGGACCGCCTTTGTACTCAACCATTTTTGAGAGTGCAGCTTTAAAGAAGAGGGATGATTTTTATGATTTTTTCCTCGTACCACATCTTTCCTCCTAGTAACTCTGTCGAATCTTCTAGACTATTGTCTCAAGGGAATAGAAAGAAAGAAGACGAAATGGTTGAGAACGAGGTAAAGTCATATTATGTCTTTATTGACTTCATTTACTTCATTTACTTCATTTACTTCATTTACATACTTTACGGGGGAGGAATACGTTTGAAACTAAAGAAACGATTAAAATTAAATAAGATAGGGGTAGCCATGCTTGCAGCCGGGGTTATGTGTACAGCTTATACGTCTATTCATACGCTACAAGCGCCTGTAGTCGCTTTGGCTGCAGAGAATCAGTCAGATTCTTTGGAGCTAGCATTTGCACAAGCATCTAAAGAATTTGGTGTGCCAGCTTCGCTTTTAAAAGCAATTTCCTACAACAAGTCGCGCTGGGAAAATCATAATGGAAAACCTAGTGCGGCCGGGGGATACGGTCTTATGCATTTAACAGACATCCCTTCTTTAGAAGATGGAAAAGGAAACGGAGCTGCACCTTCAAAACCAGCATATGACAAACAGCAAACGCTCTCCTTAGCTGCTAAGCTGCTTAACTCAGATAAAGAAAGATTAAAAAAAGATCCTGTGCAAAATATTCGCGGTGGCGCTGCTGTGCTAGCTTTTATCGCAAAAGACAAAAATGGAAACATACCGTCCACTGATCAGAAATGGTACGATGCAGTCGCCGCTTACAGTGCTTCTCAGGATAAAGAAAACGCTCAAGTATTTGCCGATGATGTATATGAAACATTGGAAAAAGGAGCAGAGCTTACAACTTCAGATGGACAGCATCTTAAAATTTCTCCTCAAAACATAGATATATCGATTCCTCGCTCTGAAAATTCCAATACGAATAAAGCAGATTGTCCCGCATCTTTAAAATGTGAATACATCCCTGCATTTTACGGGAAATTCAGCGAAAGTCCTTCAGATTACGGAAACTATGATATTGCGAATCGCCAAAAATCAGATGTTCGCTATATTGTTATTCATGATACAGAAGTAAGTTATGATGGAACGATTGATTTGTTTGCTAACCCAAATAGAGCAGCTGCAAACTATGTAATCCGTTCAAGTGATGGTCACATCGCACAGATGATTCATAACAAAGACGTAGCATGGCATGCAGGAAACTGGTATTTTAATACGCACAGTATTGGAATCGAGCATGAAGGGTTTGCGCTTGAAGGATCCACGTGGTTTACAGAAGAAATGTACCGTTCTTCGGCAAGACTCGTACGCCACCTTGCCAAAGAATATAATATTCCGTTAGACCGAGCTCACATTATTGGTCATGACGAGGTGCCAGGTTTGTCTCCTAAGGCTCAATCAGGTATGCATTCAGATCCCGGGCCGTTTTGGGATTGGGGACACTATATGGATTTGGTAGGAAGCCCGGTTGAGCGCCAGCACACAAACAAACTAGCCGTTACGATTAATCCAGTCTTTCAAAACAATCAGCCGGAGGTATCAGATGCACCAAAGCAGCCGGCCAACTTTGTGTATTTGCATCAAGCTCCCAGCAATGATTCACCGCTACTGAATGAGCCTGCAGCTTCAGGACCGGGAACGAAACAAACGTTAGACTGGGGAAGCAAAGCTGTAACTGGCCAAACGTATGCAGTAGCTGAGACAAAAGGAGAATGGACAGCGATTTGGTACGGAGGGCAAAAAGCGTGGTTTTATAATCCGCATAATAAAAATACAAGTAAAGGTACAGGCATATTATTAACGCCAAAACCAGGAAAAGAAAGCATTCAAGTATACGGAGGAGCTTTTCCGGAAGCTTCAGCCTATCCTTCTGGTATACCAGTTAAAGCTATGGTGCCACTTCAGTATAAAATTTCTCCAGAGCAGGTGTACGTGGGGGTAGAAAAAGTAAGGAGTGACTATTACTATGCACCCACTTTTACAACAAATCCAAACGATCACAAAATGATTGTTGGAAAAGACGAATATTATCAAATTTATTTTAATCACCGCTATGCGTTTGTGAAAGCGTCGGATGTAGAGGTTAAAAGACAATAGAATAGAGTGTTAAAAGAAAGGAAGAGACAGGGTGTTTAAACGGTATGTCTCTTTCTTTTCTTTTAAAAACCACAAAAATTCAGAATGTTATTGATGATGTTTTCTTATAATGATTTTCTAGCTTATTATCTTTTTACAAAAGGAAGGAATGTCCCGTGATTATAATTAAGCCTCTAAGTCAGTGTTCTTTTTCTGATGCATTACAAGCATTCAATAAAGGTTTTGAAGATTATTATCTTCCGATTGAGCTGTCACTAGATCAATTCACTTGTAGATTTGGTTTCGATCAGCTATCTGTCGACCATTCTTTTATGGCTTTTTATAATAATACACCAGCTGGAATTATGTTAAATGGAATAAAAAAGGCCAAGGGAAAAAAACATGCTTGGAATGGAGGTACAAGCGTAGCCTTACCTTACCGAAAAATGGGAATTGGAGAAGCCTTACTAAAAGCTACACTTGAGAGATACCAGCAGCAAGGAGTAGTGGAAGCCAGTCTGGAAGCATTTAAAGGTGAATGAAAAAGCCATTCACCTTTATCAGAAATACGGATATGAGATTGTAGATACGCTTTTATTTCTAAAGCATAGAGGTAGTTTTCACGCTTCTCTACTTAAAAAGAAGAATCAGCTTACGTATTCGTTAAAGCGAAGGCTTGCAAAAGATATTCGAAACCTACCCTTTTATACATACGACGTTCCGTGGAAAAATCAATTTGACTGTATTCATGATGGAGAATCGTTTATTACGTTGAATGAAAAAAACGAAGAAGTTGGCTATTTGTTATTTCAAAAGAATTTTTCTTCCATAGGCATCGTGAATTCTGTTACTTTTTATCAAGGAAGCGTTAAGGAACATATCTCAAATTCAGAGGACGTTCTGGGCTTTTTATTAGCAACCATTTTTAATATGTATGGACCAATTGCTTACAATACATATAATGTACCTCAAAAAAGAAATAGCTTACTCGTGAAAATGTTAAAATCATTTGGTTTTCAAGATTTATATACAGATGAAGGAATCAAACTTGAGCAGGTGTTTATGAAAAAACAACTTTAAAAAGCGGCCATGGGCCGCTTTTACTGCATTTCCGTAATTGGATGTGCATCATAAAATTCCTCGATTTTTTCTTGCTGTCCTTCGAATTTTTCTTTCCATACTTGTTTCACGTCATTATAATTCCGAAGATCTATTCCGTAGAAGTCGGTTAACTCTTTTCGAGTAATGGTGATTGTCTGAGGAACAGTCGTATTAATAGTAAAGTGAACGCTGTCAGCATTTTGTACGGCAGAAAGTAAGATGGTTGCGTTATGTAAAAGTATGCGTTTAGTTTTCACAGACGTCCAGCTTTTTTCAAACGTATGCTGATTATTTATTGCAGCGTAATTAATTGCTAAGTAATAAGGTTTTTGCGTATCTTGAAAGGCTATACCTTTTAAATAAACGTGTCCTGGAAGCTTATTTGTAATTTCCTCTACTGAAGCCTCATGTTTTGAAGAAGTATGTTGAATAGAAGAAGCAGAGACTCTTTCGGCAGACAGATTATTATGAGGTGCATAAGCACACCCTGATAGGCAAGTGAGCACTGTGCAAAGTGTAAGAGAAGCATATATTTTTTTCATAATGGTAACTCCTTTTATTTATATCTACTTGTAAAGACGAAAGACCTATATATTTTGTTTCATACAAAATATAAGTTTATTCACTAAAAAGAAAGATAATCCAAAATAATAGAAGTTAATAACCCTAATGAAGCAATAAAACCAATAACAGGGCCACCTTCTTCAAAAGCTTCCGGCAACATCGTAGAAGCAACCATTGACACAATTCCACCCCCGGCGAATGAGGCAATAAAACCCATCATGTTTGGGGTAGCATTTTGAAGAAATAGATATCCAATCCAAGAACAAAGAGCTGATATAAAGAAGACAGAAAGCCATAATGAAAAAATTTTCTTTTGCTTATATTGGCTTTTTAGTAGTCCGCTTGTCCCGGAGATTCCTTCGGGTATATTGCTGATAAAAATAGAAACAACAAGCAGCCAGCTAACGTGGTGCTGTTCAATCAAACTTGCGCCAATCATCAGTGACTCAGGTATAGCATCCATAATGGTACCAATAAAAATGGCTAGTCCCGAGCTAGCGGGGACAAGGTGGTCCGAACGTTTTCTTTTGTGAGCGCCTTTTTTAGCTAAGGAGATGTCAAGAAGAGTAAAAAGTGCTGCGCCTGTTAAAAAGCCTAAAGAAGAAGCAATGATTCCCGCTTCTTTTACCGAATCTTGAATGAGCTCGTAAGCAGCAGCTCCTAACAAAACGCCCGTGCCAAAAGCCATAATATAAGCAGTCAACTGTTTTTTTAAAGGTATAAAAATAGCTATAATAGCTCCAATTAATACAGCTGAGCCTGAGACACCACCCCACATAAGGGCATCTATCACATGAGATCCCTACTTTCTTACGTACTTACTTGTAGTGTAACCATCTCTATGATTATTATGAAACAAGATAAATGAACTAAAAAAATGGAAAAGAATCACTGATTTAGACCTTAAATAAAATAAGTCTTCTGTATAATTGACAAAATTTTCTGATTATGTCCGTTGAAAGTGAAAAAACCTTGTGATAGTCTGATCAAAAGATACAAATATGGAAAAAAATTCTTTGATCTGTAGAAGATTAAAAAACTTAACGAGGTCACTTTTAAACGAAAGAAGGAATACGAGATGAATTCAAAAGCAGTAAAAAGAGAAAATCGCTATGCTAACTGGATTCCTATGCAAGAAATCAAATCAGTTGAACAGCAGCTTTACCCATTTGATATTTATAACAGTCTGCGTCAAGAGGCACCTATTCGTTACGATGAAAGCCGAAACTGCTGGGATGTATTTGATTATGAAACAGTAAAGTATATTTTAAAAAACCCGTCGCTTTTTTCATCCAAACGAGCAATGGAAGAACGCCAAGAAAGTATTTTAATGATGGACCCTCCAAAACATACAAAGTTACGAAACTTAGTAAACAAAGCTTTTACGCCAAGAGCTATTCAGCACTTGGAGGGTCATATTGAAGAGATTGCAGATTATTTATTAGATGAAGTAAGCAGCAAAAAAAAGTTTGACATAGTAGAAGACTTTGCTGGACCACTGCCGATTATTGTAATAGCAGAGCTGCTAGGAGTACCAATACAAGACCGAGCACTGTTTAAAAAATACTCCGATGACTTAGTGAGCGGTGCTGAAAATAATTCAGACGAAGCTTTTGCGAAAATGATGCAAAAGCGTAATGAAGGCGTGATTTTTTTACAAGGGTATTTTAAAGAAATTATTGCGGAGCGTCAGCAAAATAAACAAGAAGATCTCATTTCGCTTCTTTTAGAAGCAGAAATCGACGGCGAGCATTTAACAGAAGAGGAAGTGCTGGGGTTTTGTATTTTATTGCTAGTAGCAGGTAATGAGACAACAACAAACTTAATTACGAACGGAGTTCGGTATATGACAGAAGACGTAGACGTGCAGAATGAAGTTCGTCGAGACATATCGCTAGTTCCGAACCTGGTAGAAGAAACGCTTCGCTATTATCCTCCTATTCAAGCGATTGGACGCATAGCTGCTGAAGATGTAGAACTTGGAGAGTGTAAGATTAAAAAAGGACAGCAGGTAATTAGCTGGGCAGCGAGTGCAAATAGAGATTCAGCTAAGTTTGAACGTCCTGACACTTTTGTCGTGCATCGTAAAACAAATCCTCACGTGAGCTTTGGATTTGGCATCCATTTTTGCTTAGGAGCACCGCTAGCAAGAATGGAAGGGAAAATTGCTTTTACTAAGTTACTAGAAAAAGGAGAATTTTCGAAAGTTCAAAATCAGTCTTTAAAGCCAATAGGCAGCCCTTTTGTTTTTGGCGTAAAAAAATACGAGATTACTTTTAATAAAGCTTAAAAAGCGAGCGCAAATTATGCGCTTGCTTTTTAGCGTTCAGTGTTCCATTTTTGGTCCTCTGAAGGGGACGTGTACGTGTCCATTGAAGAGATAAGCTGCTCGGGAGTATCAGAAATGTTGATGAGACGAATAGCAGAATCCGTAGAAAACCCTTCATCTACGGCATGCTGAACCATTTGCATAAGCGGGTTGTAGTAGCCGTTCACATTTAATAACCCTACTGGTTTTTTATGTATACCAATTTGAGCCCAGCAAAGAGCCTCAAACAACTCTTCAAATGTCCCGAAACCTCCAGGAAGCGCAATATAACCATCAGCTAACTCGTGCATAGTTGCCTTTCGCTCATGCATGCTCTCTACTTCGATGAGTTCTGTCAGCGCGGTATGAACAATTTCACCGCTAAACAAACCGCGGGGCATAATGCCGATGACTTCGCCTCCATGCTGAAGCATTTCATTTGCGACTTCTCCCATCAGGCCCATTCGCGAGCCTCCGTAAATCAGCCGGTAGTTTTTTTGGGCCATGTAGCGTCCTAGCGAGACGGCGGCCTCTTTATATTCTGTTTTTATTCCAGCGCTTGATCCTGCAAACACACAAATTGATTTCAATTGATTCACTCCTTTGTTTCTTTTCTATATAAGTCTTTTCTGTTTGTGAAGAACAAATTCCTTCTTAATAATTTATGAATTTTCACAATGTCATCGCTTGATTATTCTAAAAACTTTGCTTATAATCAAAGCGAAACGTCTGTTTGAAAGCGTTATCTATTGCTTTTCTTTTAATGGAAAAGACAGTACGTATAGATCTACTTGTAAGATAAGTAGATAACATGAACTTATAGGAAATTTGACCATTTTAAACGTTTCAATTAGTAAGCATACGTACTTGCAGGATTAAGACAAGGGGGATATGATGAACAATTTAATACGCACATTAATGGTACAAACACCGACCGTACCGGGAAACTTAGGAAGAGTAGCAACAGCTATTGGAAATGTTGGAGGAGATATTGGCGAAGTTGAAACCGTTAAAGTAGGACATAACTACACCATGAGAAGCATTACGGTTCAAGTAGAAAGTGAAGACCAGCTTGAGGAATTGCTTGAAGCGGTTCGCAGTTTAGAAGGCATTACTTTACATACAGTATCAGATGAAGTTCTTCATGCGCATGAAGGCGGCAAAATTCAAATGAAAAGCAAAATGAAAATTGAGTCAATTGCTGATTTAAGAAGAGTATATACCCCTGGTGTAGCAAACGTTTGCCGTGCTATTCAAGAACAGCCGGACAAAGCGAAGATTTATACGAGTATTGGAAACACGGTTGCGATTGTAACAGATGGTACCGCTATACTAGGATTAGGAAATATTGGTCCAGTTGCAGGAATGCCTGTTATGGAAGGAAAAGCTGCGTTATTTGATCAACTTGCCAATGTAAACGCTATCCCTATTTTGTTGAATGTAAATGAGCCGGAAGAAATCATTCAAACGGTTAAAAATATTTCACCGGGATTTGGCGGTATTTTACTAGAAGATATAGGGTCGCCTCACTGCTTTGAAATTGAAGAACGTTTAAAAGAAGAGCTCGATATTCCAGTTATGCATGATGATCAGCACGGAACAGCGGTGGTGACGCTAGCGGCAGCTATCTCAGCTTGTCGCAGCACAGGTGTGAATTTGAAAGAAGCAAAAGTAGGACAAATCGGCTTAGGAGCTGCCGGCATCGCTACTTGCAGAATGTTCATGGCTTACGGTGTTAAACAGGTGATAGGAGCTGATAAGTCTCCTGAAGCGAATGAGCGCTTAGTCAGCTACGGTGGAAAAGTAGCGGATTCATTAGAAGAGCTTATGGAGAACTGTGATATTGTTATTGCGACAACAGGTGTACCTGGCTTAATACAAAAAGAATGGATTCGAAAAGGGCAAATCATTCTAGCACTTTCTAATCCAAAGCCAGAAATTGAACCTGAAGATGCTCTTGAAGCAGGAGCTATTTACGCTACTGACGGAAGGTCAGTAAATAATGTACTTGGCTTCCCAGGTATTTTCAGAGGAGTGTTAAATGCGGGGGTGCGCGATATTACGCATACGATGCTTGTAGCTGCAGCTGAAGCCATTGCAAATTCAACGCGTCCAGGCGATTTAGTTCCTCATCCTCTTAATCTAGCTGTACATGAAGCAGTATCTGAAGCAGTTGAAAGAGCGGCTGTTGTACACGGAGAGAAAGACGGCGTTTATCGATAACAAACAAGGCTGCCTCGAAATAGGCAGCCTTGTTTGTTTTTTATCAAAAAATAATAAGAAAATAGCAAACTATGAAACTTTTTTCCTTTTTTAACGTAATATAGTAATAGAAATAGTAAAAAAGGTAGAGAAAGGAGTTTTTATGGAGTTTGAACATTTAAAGGGCAAATTGCCCCTCGAGGCTAAAAAAGCGATGCGCTGGCAATCCATTTTTACGCATAGCCTGTGGCTTCTTGCAACAGCGGGTTATTTTCTACTCGTTCATTTTTTTGATTGGTGGTCAATTATTGGATGGATATCAGCTGGACTATTAATCGTGAGCTTTATCATATATACAATTATAGCTCCAAATGTATATATGAATGTATATTCATATGAAGTCACAGATACTCAAATTGATGTACAAAGAGGGCTTTTCATCTGGTATCATACGAAAATTCCGCTTGTGAAAGTGCAGCACGTTGAAACGTTGACAGGGCCGATTTTTCGAAAATTTGACTTGGCATCTGTTAAAATCATCACAGCAGCTGGAAGCGTCGAAATTCCTGCACTTGTACAAAGAGATGCTGAAGCACTGCGAGAGTATATTGCTAGACTAGCAGAGGTAGATGATGAAGATGAGTAAGCGGCTGCATCCGCTATATATTGCAATAGCATTTATTGAACATATAAAAAATAATATCCTGCCTTTTGTGTTTGTATTTATTGTCAATCGGCACCTGTTGTTTACATATTGGTGGGCAACGCTATTAGCGGGAGGCGTAGTCGCTTTATTTGCTTTTTTTACTTGGAAGGAATTTCGTTATGAAGTAACGGAAACGGAAGTGCGTCTGTATAAAGGGATTTTTAAAAAAGAAAAAAGATTTATTCAACGAAATCGCATTCAATCGATTCAGTTAGATCAGCCTTTTGTTTTTAGAATTCTTCGCTTAGCCCGGCTTCGTATTGACACGGCCAGCAGCGGTACAGATGCTGAAATTGATTTATCTGGTATTTCACTAAAAGAAGCGCACCATCTTAAAGATACGTTAAAGCTGTCAGGGAGTCAGCCGGAAATAAGGGAAAAAAGTCCTGAACGTACGATGAAAGTGTCGGTGAAACAGCTGGCGTTAGCTGCTGCGTTTTCCGGGAATTTTGGCTATATATTTGCTGCTCTTGGTTTTCTCTATCAGTATATTGATACGTATATCAACCGCTGGGTGAAGACAGCTTACGAAGAAGTGATTCATCAATCGATGCTTGGTTTATTTGTATTAGTGGCTGTAATTGTGGTGCTTGCTTATTTGCTGTCTATCGTTTTATATGTGATACGATTTGGCGGTTTTACCGTAGAACGCTACGATCATTATCTACATATTAAATACGGACTGTTAAATAAGAAATCCCTTACGATTCCTTTTCATAAAATACAGGCTGTTACGATAGAGGAAGGGTTGGTTCGACGCTTATTTGGATGGTCTTCCGTTTCGTTAAACGTCGTAACCTCTGATTTAAAAGAAAAGGTCTATTTGCACCCGTTTATCCAGCAAAAAAAGATTGCAGCGTTAATGAACGTATATGTGCCGCACTATGAATATATAAAGTGTCCAAGAAATACAGCAATTCAATATGCGTGGTATCCATTACTAGTACCGGTCTTGTTATTTGCGGCGGCAGGGATTGGCATCAGCTTTTGGAAATCCATGTTTGTGTGGATTATTGCTGTGCTATGCCTTGTATACGTACTTATTCACTGGGGGGGCTATCGTCAAGGCGGCTTAATGATGAACGATGTATTTGTCAGTATTCGATCGCAGTTTTTAACACGAAAAACAACGATTATTAGAAGAAAGAAAATAGAAGAAATTGAGGTTTTTGCAGGCACCTTTTTATGGAAAAAAGGATACAGGAAAATAAAAATTGCAACTATGGGTACAAGCGGCAGCTATAAGTCGGGATATTTTCCATTTGAGATTTGGCATCCTATCTTTCTGCAAGCTACTTCGTCTAAAAAGGCATGAAGAACATCATTGTTCTCCATGCCTTTTGACGTTATCTATTCATTAAATTTTTTCCCTTGCTCGTAATAGCTATTCATCACCTCAACTGGCACCATACTGCCTCCAGTTGACCATACAAGGTGAGTAGCTTTTGACATATCGTTTTCTAGTCCTTGCGCTTGTATATAGGAAGACCCGCTTTCCATCAGGTGGAGAGGTCCTTGTAGACCAGCCGCTGCTGAAGGTTCTATATACATATTTTCACGATTGGCTAGCTCATAAATAAATCGGAAAAGCTGATCATCTTCTACGGTATAAATTCCGCTAATAAGCGATTTTATCGTTTCGCCTACAAAGCTAGATGGCCTTCCTACAGCTAGTCCATCGGCAGCTGTTGCGTTATCAAGTCCAATATCCGTAACGGAAATGCCATCATGCAGCTCGGTCATTAATCCAAGCAGCATGCAAGGAGAGTGAGTAGGTTCAGCAAAAAAGCAGTGAACGTGATCACCGTATATTGCTTTTAATCCAAACGTAATACCGCCAGGACCTCCGCCTACTCCGCAAGGTAAATAGACAAATAAAGGGTGTTCGGCGTCTACTTGAATCCGCAGCTCGGCTAGCTGCTTTTTCAAACGTAAAGCAGCGACGGAATAACCAAGAAATAAATCTCTAGACTGCTCATCGTCAATAAAATGACAGGCGGGGTCTGCTTCGGCTTGCTTTCGTCCTTCTTCCACGGCTTTTCCGTAGTCAGACTGATATTCAATAACGGTTACACCTTTAGAACGAAGCAGATCTTTTTTCCATTTTTCAGCGTCCGCTGACATATGGACGGTGACGTTAAAGCCGAGAGTAGCGCTCATAATACCAATGCTTAAACCTAAATTACCGGTAGATCCTACTGCAATGGAATAAGAAGAAAATAACTTTTTACATCGTTCTTCAGCTAGAAGAGCGTAGCTGTCTTCCTCGGTAAGCAGTCCTTCTTTGATAGCAAGACTTTCAGCAAATTTTAATACTTCATAAATGCCGCCTCTTGCTTTAATAGAACCTGATATGGGAAGATCATGATCGCATTTCATCAGTAATTTTCCTTGCAGCATGTTATTCATTTGTTGATTTAAATAGTCTTTCATGTATGCAATTTCTTGAAGAGGTGATTCAATGATTCCTTTTGATGCTTTCAGCTCCGGAAAAGCGATTTGAAGAAAAGAAGAAAAGCGAGAAAGACGTTCTTTTGCATCTTTTATATCTTTGGTATGTAAAGAAAGTGAAGAAAGTTCTCCTTGAGAAGGTTTTATATAAGGATTTATCCAAAGTATTTCCTGTTTATTGATTAAAGGTGTTAATAAAGGATATTCATGCATCCATGTAGCAAGGGGCTTTTGGTGAAATAAATGTGTCGTCATAAAGGCTCCTTTCGCAATATGTTATTTCCTTTATATGTATAGTATCAAGAATAGAAGAAGTTGAAAACGAAAATATCAAAAAGCAGAAAGCACATTTTAACCACCTCTTGTATACTAATAAAGATAATCTATACAATTACATAGAAAAAAAGGAGAGGAATTCATGCCATTTTCAGGCGATGATAGCAGATGTCCTATCTGCGGAGAAAAAAATAACTGTGCTTCTGTACAAGGCAGAGAAATAGAAAAGTGTTGGTGTATGCAGAAAGTTTTTACTCCTGGTCTGTTTAAACAAATTCCTTTAGAAAGCAGAGGAAAAGCGTGTGTATGTGTCAAATGCGTTGGGAGACAGAAGAAAGAAGGTGAGGATTAACTTGAAAAAAGGAATTATTTCATACGGTGAGGCATTTATTGATTATATTGCTAAAAACGAATTTAACACTAGCTTTGACCCTTTTTTGGGAGGCACAACCGTTAATGTAGCAGTTGGAGTTCAGAAGTTAGGAGCAAAAGCATATTATATCTGCAAGTTAGGCAGTGATGAAACAAGTGATTTTGTAAGAAAGAACCTTTTAATTGAAGGAGTGAATCAAAGCGGCTGTGTAATATCGGAGACTAAAAAAGTTTGTGAAGTGTATGTACATAAAAGTAAAGAAGGAGATCGTTACTTTCATTCCTACATAGATTCTACACCTCATGAGCAAGTGTATAAACATGAGCTGCAGGAAGCTTTATTTGAGCAGGCAGCGATTTTTTATTTTGGATCAGGTACGTTGTTTCATCCGACTTCTCAGGAAACTACAAAAGAAGCTGTGAGGCTCGCAAAAAAACATCGTATGCTTGTAGCATTTGATCCAAATATTCGAATGAAAAGATGGGAAAGTGAAGCAGCATGTAGAAATATCGTGACACCGTTTTTGTCCGAAACAGACATTTTGAAAATCTCTCAAGATGAGCTCCTATTTTTGATGAATTCAGCAGACCTGACAGAAAGCCTAGAAAAACTGAGAGCATATCATATTCCGTACGTATGGGTCACTCAGGGAGAAAATGGCGCAGCAGCCGTTACTGCAAATCAAACGCTTCATGTGAGTGCAAAAGAAGTGCAGGCGATAGACACGACGGGAGCGGGTGATGCATTTATGGCAGGAATTTTATGGTGCGTTCACGAAAAAGGATTACCTGAAAGTGAGGAGTCACAGAAGCAGTACACAACCTTTGCTAACGCGTTAGGTGGAGCAGTTTCGGCAAGGTATGGAGGAATAATTTCGCTTAAAGCAAAAGATGTATCTAGTATAAAAGCAGGTAGCTGATAGCTACCTGCTTTTGAAAGTTTATTATTTAAAAAATGACAGTATAATCATAAGGGCAAAAATAATCGTAAGATGGTTCAATGAGAACACAAACATTAAAGTAGCCCATTTTGTATCTTCTAATTTTTTAAATCCAACAATTCCAAGAAGCATCCACACTAATGTTAAACCGAACATTGTAAATGCGATAATTTTACTAAACGACAAAAATAAGAAAGATGCCGCTAGTAAAATAACTAGGTATACAAGCGTTTGGACTTTGGAACGACGGATACCTTTTACTACAGGAAGCATTGGTACACCTGCGGCTTTATATTCCTCAAGTCTTCTAATCGCAATAGCGTAGAAGTGAGGAGGCTGCCATAAAAACATAAATACAAACAATCCAATTGCTACCGGATGAAATAAGTCTGGTGAAATAGCGGCCCAGCCAATGATTGGAGGCATAGCTCCAGAAATACTTCCGACTTCGGTATTATAAATGGTTGTACGTTTTGTAAGCATAGTGTAAGGCACTACATAAAAGAAAAATCCTAAAATACCCATAATGGCGGCCATGTTAGAAACTAAAAATAAAATACCTACACCGATAACAAATAAAGCCAGTCCTAACCATAGAGCAAATTTAGGGTTGACCGCTCCTGTTACCGTCGGTCTGTCTTTCGTACGTTTCATGATCGCATCAATATCACGGTCATAGAAGTTATTAACTGCCCCAGCTCCTCCTACGACAAAGGATGTCCCAATTAAAGCCAAAATAATGATAGGAATTTGTGTCACAAAGCTTAAGTCATTAACAGCAATTGCGAGACAAAGCCCAGCAACCATTCCTAGTGAGTTCGATTTAATAATCCCAGTTTTTATAATAGCACTGATTACTTCCCGGGAAAAATACTGATTGATAGGAAGTGATTCCTTTGTGATAACTTCGGTATTTTTCACAGCAATTCTCCTTTTTGAGCTTATTCTTGCATGAATAAACCTAATCTTTATTAATCAACTAAACTATTTTAACAAAAAAATATCGTAATTACATCAAGGTTGCTCGTAAAATTTGTTAACATTCCTTGAACTTTTTAAAAAAACAAAGAAAAATGTCGAATTACCAATTAAAAATAAGTACATCCTTTATTATAAGATAAAAATGGAATGCTTAAAAATGAAAATTTTGACTATCTGGTGAACTTTTAACGAGCAAGAAACTCGAACTTAATCGTACCATATTTATTGGTAATTGCAATCACATAGTATGTGATGAAAGAAAAGATGTGGTACATTAAAGAAAGAACTAATAAGTTTATTTACTATGTCTTATTCACAAGGAGGATATATGATGCCAGATAAATATGCTAGCTTCTCTGAACTTGCCTCTTATGAAGTATACAACCAAGACTACAAAATTCAATTTGAAATCAGACCTTCTAACATTATTATGCTTGCGATACACGGCGGAGGTATCGAAACTGGAACATCCGAACTTGCTGTTGGGCTAGCAGGAAACGAATACTCGTACTATATATTTGAAGGGTTAAAGAAAGCAGGAAATGCCGATCTTCATATCACATCCACTCATTTTGATGAACCTCATGCGCTAACTATTATATCGAAAGAAGACTATGTAGTATCTTTTCATGGATACAATGATAAAAGTGAAAAACACACTAAAATCGGCGGTGCTGACAAAGCGTTAAGGTCCAAAGTACATGAAGCGCTTGTTTCCAAAGGTTTTAGTACAGAAATTTTATCAGATCAAGACCCTTTTTCCGGTACAAGCCCTAGAAATATAACCAATAAAACAGCTAGGCGGATGGGTGTGCAAATTGAGATAAGTAAAGCGCAAAGAGAAGCTTTTTTTGCAACTAATACGAGAAATGAACGTAAAAATTCGAAAACCCAGGAATTTTTTGAGTATATATCAGCTATTAGAAGTGCATTTCCTCTTAGATAAATCAGATACGTTTAGTATTTATTAAACAGGTTAGATTTATTACGGACATGTTTGTGGTATACATATAGTAACTACATATACTGGAGGAGATAATCGTGAAAACATTTGACCAAGAAGATACCCTAGAACGTCTTAAAGCCTCTTATCGATATTTAAAAAGCGTAGACGTACGGGGAATCAGCACATTAGATGATCAAAAACGAGCGGAAGCTGTGCAGTTAATCGAAGAGATTGGTCTTAAAATATCAGAAATGCGTGTGAAAGTAGAGTGAGAAAAAAGAGAAAGAAGGACATCTGTCCTTCTTTCTCTTTTTCAACAACTAAAAACAGGAGATTGGCTATGAATGAGCAATATTATGACGCTTTATTAAATATAAAAACAACGGGAGAACAAAAGGGATTCAATGATTCATTTCATTACCACCGTTATGAACCCACGCCTTATAGTGCATTAGAAACACTTTTCACTCAGTATGAGCTAACAAGCAGCGATAGAATTGTCGACTTCGGGTGTGGAAAAGGAAGGCTAAATTTTTATGTGAACTACCTGTGCAATGCCACCGCTGTAGGGGTAGAAATGAATGAACACTTTTATGAGCAGGCCATAGATAACCAGAGGCGCTATTTAAAAAAAGCCAAGGGTCGCAAACATCATATTCATTTTCAGTGTTGTTTAGCCCAGGAATATAAGATTCATCCACTAGACAACTGCTTTTATTTTTTTAATCCTTTTTCAGTTCAAATTTTTATCCAAGTAGTGAACAATATTTTGCTTTCGTGGGAAGAGAATAAGCGCGAGATTGATTTGATTTTATATTATAGTTCGGAGGATTATCTTCATCATCTCGAAAAACACCCTTCTTTCATTTTAAAAGAAGAGGTAATGCTGCCAGAGTTGGATCGTAAAAACCCATATGAACGGTTTTTGATTTATAAAGTAGCTTATTAAGACGACGTATTTACTGTTTGATAAAGCTGTATCGTGCCGGTTCTATTTAACAAGTCAGCAGGAGGTGGAAAAATATCTGCTGCTTTTATTTATAACTTTTTAGAAATTAAAGCATAACACTTTATTATGTAAGCGCTTTCTGTTATAATGAAATTAGGTTGGATAGCATGCGTGGCTATCGGTGTACTCAGCGTAGGCGGGGCTAGTACAGAAAGAGAAGGCTACATACAAGTTAATAAACATTTAGTGGATAGAAATAAGAACTCTCAAAAACAAATTTATTAATTTGTATGCTAAATCGTAAATTAACAAAAACGGCACTTATGATAAGGTTTTAGAGAAAAGAACCCAGCATATACTGTATAAGCAATTTTTTTACTCTAAAAAAGGGTAAAAAAATTGCTTATTTATTTTTAAATAAGTGTACAGCTGTTCAGATTTGTTTTGAGATATCTAGCGTTAGTGTATAATAGTAACAAGTATGAAAAGTTGACATTGTGAATTGATTAAAGGGGATTTAAAAATGAGTGAACTAAAAATAGATGATGTAGCGAAGCAAAGCGGTTTAACAAAACGTACAATTCGTTATTATGAACAAATTGGACTGATGCCAGCACCTCCAAGAAGTGAAGGTGGATTTCGTCTGTACACCGAAGAACATGTAGAATTTTTAAAGAAAATTACGAATGCCAAAGAAGTCATGGGTTTTTCGCTTCAAGAATTACAGGAATTTCTTGCTTTAAGTGATACTCTTGAAATACAAAAGATGGATTATAGGCAAGTGAAAGGAACAAGTCAACAAAAAGAAAAGTTAGAGCAAGTGTTACATACGGTAGAAGAGCAGCTCAAGCTGATTGAACAGAAAAAGAAAAATATCTTAAAAGTAGAGTCTGATCTTCTGTCACTGAGAGATCGTGCTAAGACTGCAATTGTAAAATTTGAGCAGGAAGAATCATAAAAAGCAGGCGCATTCACCAGAAGAGTGCGTCTGCTTTTACGGTTTTTATAGGGCATTCATTTATGATTGTGAAGTGTTTTCTTCTAGCTGTACTCCTAAAAGAAGTAGAATAGCCTGTATCCCATCGGCTTTTCCACTGTGAAAGCTTCTTGTTTCAGCATCCAAAGCTTCATTTACAGATTCCATCATATTTGATTCGTACAAGTCTAAAATCAATTGTTTTCCTTCGGGACTCAAATGCAGCTGCCCGCGTTCCTTCATTTTAAACTTCAACTTCTTCAACTCCCTTTCCCATAATACTATTAGTATACAAAATTAATAACATTTACGTAAACGTTAATTTTTGTATGTGGACAGAAGGAACGTATTGAGTATAGGTACTAAGTGAGGTGAGAGATACTTATTATCCTTTGCTTGTTTTAATGTTTGTCAGCTTATATCCGCAAGCTGAGCATGTATAGATAACGTTTTGATTGGACTGAGCAGTTAAAACGGTAGCAAGCTCTTTTTGAGAATGACAGTTAGGACAAATAACAACAGGTGATTTCATGTGATTTTCTCCTTTTCTTTTTCATAGTCAAATTTTATTTTATGTAAAGTTTAATCAAATATCCTTTGTGCTATCAAAAACGACGGAAGACATGTAAAAAAGCATTCTCGCTCAAAAGAAACGGGAATGCTTAAGGTGAGTTTAAAATCCGTCCTGGCTTGCTGTAAATGGAATGTTAAGTCTTCTTTCTACATTGCGTAAGCGCTGATTTAATCTGTTTATACGATCAGTATGTCGCTCCACAACTCGATTTAAACGAGTAATTTCTCTGACTTGCTCCTCATTTTGTCTCTCAAGGGCACGAATTCTTCGTTCAAATCCTCCAAGATTTTGAAGCTGCTGTCTTTCATCGTATTCTTCATGCTGTGGTACGTAAGGGGGATAGTATTGTTGAACTGAGTAATCAACTTGCTGAGGAATGTATCCAGGGTTGAAATAATAAGGGTTCATTAGGGCATCGCTCCTTTTAAATAGTAATTTCAAATCAAACACGATATAACGTATGCGAAGATAAGAAAAATGCTATAGGCACATACCTAAAGACATTCTGTATTTAAAAAAGGAAAGTATTTTTAAAAGTCAAAAGGAGATAGCCGCTCCTTTCTTGAATATGCAAAATAGAAAAGCTTCTTTTTTAGACACTTTATTTAAGAAAGAGGGAAAGTGACTAATGGCTCAAGGAAAACAAAAACCAGCACCTAAAATAGAAGAATCAAAAGCTCCGCCTGCAAAGAAACAAAAGTCGAAGAGCCGAAGCGCTAAAAAAGCGCAGCCTCCTACATCGCCCTGGGTAAAAGTTGCTTCCATTTTATCTAACATTGATCTCATTCGTTTGTTTCGAGTGCTGTTTCTTGCTGTAGTGGTTGCTTTTATTGTGTATCAATATATTTTACTTACAAAGGGAATCTTCATCAAAACATATGCGGCCCTTTGGCATCATCACAAAATGCTCTTGCTGGCTGGAGCTGCATTCATTACCTATACTTCTTTCATTTTTTACCTTGGTTACCGCACCGCTAAAAAACGGTAGAACTGCTCTAGGGGGCGAATAGCATCTATTCTTTGAGCAAACCTTATATGTATATCAGCATAGAGGGGGGAAGAAACGTGGACAAGCAGCGAGCAAAACAAATTGCTGATTCACCCGTTATGGCTAACGTTACGTATAACGATACGGCCGTTTATATTCAACATGTAAGCGAAGAAAATGATACGGTAAGAATTTATCCGCTAGGTCAGCCAGAAAATGAACAAAATGTTTCCGTGAGCCAATTAGTAGAGAATTAAGGTGGATAAATAGAGCTGGTTTTTCAGTTAAATAAAAGCCAGAGAGCTATGTTTTACTCTCTGGCTTTTATTTATTCTTCCCATTTCTTACTGCTGATCTTTTCAATAATTCCATGCAAATCACCTGGTTTATGAAACTCAATCGGGGAAGCGCCTTTTTCAAACAGAATCGATTCCGCTTCAATTAAAGCCACGTAGCGTCCGTTCACTTTCGCTAAGTGAATATTTTCCCCGAAATCAGCTAACAGCCCTTTAATCTCTGTTTCGCCAAGCTTCATTTTTAGCTCGGCATCAGGCGTATGCTCGACGATATGAGCAGCAGCTTCCATAACTTGATGCGTATCCAAACGTTCTTGAAGCTCACGCTTTTCACTTGTTGCCCACAGTTCCATGTCCGATTCAAACTGTTCAAGTTCTACGCTTTCTGCTTCAAACGTTTCGCTGACCTGTTCACGCACCATATCCATCACTTGTGTTTTCATAATCTCAGGCATCGGCTCGTTGTAGTCAATGAATTTTAAGAAGTCTTCAAAATAACGGGCGTGAGATGCTTGGTGGATGACAAGTTCACTTTCTTCGACCATTCCTTCTTCAGGCATGTAGGGGTATTGAATAGATTTCATGTTTTTAGTAGTAATTGCCATTTCTACGTGACGAATAAGGGTTGATTCATCTGAAATTGAAGCCACTTTTGGTTCGAAATCACATTTTAAAATAAACACAAAAGCATGATCAAAATATTTTCTTGGAACAGCGGATACAACTAAAAATGCTCCTCCTCGAACGGCTGCAGTATCAAGGTATGCATTGATAAACTGTTCGCTATTTTCTTCAAATTCTTCTTTGGTTGTGGCAAAACGAGTGCGGTGAAATAAATTATAATTAGGGTTTGAGTCGAGAGCGTGTCCTGGTTCAACTATAAAATACCCGAGCTTTGTAGGCACTTGTTCTGCTTTGGGGTGTCGTTCTACTTTACGCTTTACAATTTTTTTAAATTCACCGTCTAAAAAATCTTTAATGGAACTTTCTTCATATTCTTCCGTATCAAGCGTTTGAAAATGCTTATATTGTTTAGAGGCCTGTTCTTCTTTTCCTTCTACTTGTATTACGTAAAATGATAAAAAATTAATTTTAAAATCCATAGCAGTCACCTTGTTTCTTTTTAGTCAGTTACTTCAGTATAAGAAAGAGTCCGGTAAGCGTCAATGCCTGTTAGCTTTAGGGGAAGAAGATCTATTTATACAATTGATCTGCTGAGGAATAGTGTATAAAGCAAAGAATAAGAGAGGCAGGGGGCCTCTCTTATTTATACTGCTCCAACCGTTCAAAAAAGGTTTTGACAAACTTATAAAAAATTTTATCAGAAGGTGCTAAATCACGATTTCGAGGAATAATCATCCCGACTGTACGCTGAAGCTGCGGCGTATGAATAGGAAGTTTAGTCGTAAAACGAGGAGTCGTTTCAGACACTGTGCTTTCAGGAAGAAGCGTGACGCCGATTCCTGCGGATACAAGACCTTTAATCGCATCTAAATCTTCTCCTTCAGATGAAATATTGGGCATGAATCCTGCTTGTTTGCAAGCGTCAAAGGCCATTTTATGTAAAATGAATCCTTTTGGAAAGAGCACAAAATCTTCATTTCTTAAATCCCGCAGCCGAATGTTATCCCGTTCAGCGAGCGGATGATGAGAAGGAACAAGGGCTAAAAGATTTTCAGTGAATAAAATATGCCCTTCTATACTCTGGTCCTCTACAGGTACAGGGCCTAAAAAAGCGATATTAATATCTCTTTTTTTAACCGATTCAATTAAAAATTTATACGAACCTTGTCTAAGATGAAAAGCAACATTTGGGTGTTCTTCTTTAAAGGCTGATATAATAGTAGGAAGAAGGTGACTGGCAAGGCTTGTTGGAAATCCGATTTTAATCGTTCCTCTTTCAGGATCCAGGTATTCATCAATTTGTTCTTTCGCATAGTCAATAGCTTTCATAGCCGTCTCCGTATGCTCAAGAAAGACTTTTCCTATTGCTGTTAACTTGACATTTCTTCCTTCGCGTTTGAATAAACTAACACCTAGCTCAGACTCCAGGTTCGCGATTTGACGGCTGATCGCTGATTGAGCTACATGCAGATATTCTGCCGCCTCAGATACGTGTTCTCTTTTTGCAACTTCCATAAAATAGCGTAATTGACGCAGTTCCATAGGCATCCTCCATCTATATATATCAAAATTAGATTAGTTTTATCTAAATTATATATTGTTTATATTGATTTGAAAACTTACAATGTAAACAGGTGATCTTAAAAAGATAAAGAAAACGAACGGGGGAGAAGAAGATGACATACAATCAAATGCCAAAAGCTCAAGGTCTCTACCGTCCTGAATTTGAGCACGATGCATGTGGAATCGGACTATACGCTCAATTGAAAGGCGTAGCGTCACATGATATCGTTAAAAAAGGACTAAATATGCTTTGCCAGCTTGACCATCGAGGCGGACAGGGAAGCGATCCGCTAACAGGAGATGGAGCTGGATTAATGGTACAAATTCCACACGCGTTCTTTAAAAAGACATGCGCTGAATTGAACTTGCCAGAAAAAGGTCGTTATGGAGTTGGAATGATCTTTTTCTCAAATAATGAAGACGAGCGTCGAGAAATCGAAGCTTATATTAATAAATTAATTGAAGAAGAGGGACAAACGTTACTAGGTTGGAGAACTGTACCTGTAAATGTCGGAAAAATCGGAAAAGTCGCAAAAGAAAGCTGTCCGTACGTACGACAAGTATTTATTGGGGCAAATGACAGTATTCAAGATGACTTAGCGTTTGAACGCAAGCTATATGTTATTCGTAAGCAAGCGGAAAATTGGGCGCAGGCGCGTCAAAACCGTTTTTATTTTACGAGTCTTTCAAGTAGAACAATTGTGTACAAAGGGTTATTAACGCCTGAGCAAGTTGATGCTTTTTATCTTGACCTACAAGATGAAGACTTTACTTCAGCGTTTGCTTTAGTGCATTCTCGCTTTAGCACAAACACGTTCCCAAGCTGGGAAAGAGCACATCCAAACCGTTATTTAATTCATAACGGTGAAATCAATACGCTTCGCGGTAATCAAAACTGGATGAGAGCACGTGAACAGCAGTTTGTTTCGGACGCATTCGGTAAGGATTTGCCGAAGGTTCTTCCAATTTTAGATGCTGAAGGAAGCGACTCATCCATGTTAGATAATGCGCTAGAGTTCTTTGTATTGGCCGGCCGCAAGCCAGCGCATGCAGCGATGATGCTTATTCCAGAGCCTTGGTCTGAGAATCCGCACATGTCAAAAGAAAAACGTGCTTTCTATGAGTATCATAGCGCATTAATGGAGCCATGGGATGGTCCGACTGCTATTTCGTTTACGGATGGAAAGCAAATCGGTGCTATTCTAGACCGTAACGGTTTACGTCCAGCTCGCTATTATGTTACAAAAGATGATTACATCATACTTTCATCAGAAGTAGGCGTCATTGATGTTGAAGATGAAAATGTATTATATAAAGATCGTTTAAGCCCAGGTAAAATGCTTCTAATCGATTTAGAGGAGGGCCGAATTATTTCAGACGAAGAAATTAAATCTGAAATGGCACAGGCTGAGCCTTATCAAGAGTGGTTAGATGAACAGCTGGTAATGTTGCCAGAAGTGCAAGAAGAAAAATCTGAATACTTCGATGATTTGGTCATTCGCCAGAAGTCATTTGGCTACACGTATGAAGATATTCATAAATATTTAGTTCCAGTTATTACAGAAGGAAAAGATCCGCTTGGTTCAATGGGGAACGATACTCCATTAGCCGTGTTGTCTGATCGTCCTCAATCGCTGTTCAATTACTTTAAGCAGCTATTTGCTCAAGTAACGAATCCACCGATTGATGCTATTCGTGAACAGTTGGTTACATCGACAATGACATTGCTTGGTGCAGAAGGGAATTTACTGCATCCAACCAAAGAAAACATTCATCGAATTCAGCTTGAGACGCCGGTTTTAACAAACGATCAAACTGATCAGCTGAAGTCTGCCATTCATCCAGATTTCAAAAGTGCCGTTATATCTGCTGTATTTACAAATGATTTAAAAGCAGATCTTGATCGCGTATTTGCTGAAGCTGAAGCGGCAATTAACGCAGGTGCTAGCATTCTTGTTCTGACAGACCGTGAAGCGGGAGCTCAATCCGTAGCTATTCCAGCTTTATTAGCGGTCAGCGGGCTGCACCAGCACCTAGTGCGAAAAGGAAACCGTACAAAGGCGAGCATTGTAGTGGAAACGGGAGAAGCGCGTGAAGTGCATCATTTTGCAGCGCTGATTGGTTACGGCGCAGACGCAATTAATCCATATCTTACTTTTGCAACATATCAAAATGAAATTAACGCAGGTACGTTGAACGTATCGTATGATTATGCTGTTGAGAAATATGTAAAAGCCGTTACTGAAGGTGTCGTAAAAGTAATGTCTAAAATGGGTATTTCAACGGTGCAAAGTTATCGGGGCGCACAAATTTTTGAAGCAGTTGGAATCAGTGCAGAGGTTATCGAGCAATATTTTACAGGTACTGCCTCGCAGCTTGGCGGTATCGGTTTAGATGTTATTGCAAAAGAAGCAAAAACGCGTCATGACAATGCTTATGTTGAAACAATTGAGCAAACGTTAGAATCAGGAAGTGACTTCCAGTGGAGACACACGGGCGAGCATCATGCGTTTAATCCAAAAACAATTCACACGCTGCAGTGGGCTTGCCGTAAGGGAGATTACAGCTTATTTAAAAAATTCTCTGAATCGGCTAATGAAGAACGCATCGGTTTCTTGCGCAATCTGTTCTCGTTTAATGGATCGCGTTCATCTATCTCCATTGATGAAGTAGAATCAGTTGATTCGATTGTAAAACGTTTTAAATCAGGTGCTATGTCGTTTGGATCTTTAAGTCAAGAAGCTCATGAAACATTAGCGATTGCGATGAACCGTTTAGGGGCACGCAGCAACAGTGGAGAAGGTGGCGAGCATCCTAGCCGCTACACTCTGGATGAGAATGGAGATAATCGCCGCAGTGCGATTAAACAAATCGCTTCTGGGCGTTTTGGGGTGAAAAGTCACTACCTTGTGAATGCGGATGAGCTTCAAATTAAAATGGCACAAGGTGCAAAACCTGGAGAAGGCGGTCAGCTTCCAGGAAACAAAGTATATCCATGGGTGGCAGATGTGCGTGGATCAACGCCAGGAGTAGGCTTAATTTCACCTCCTCCACACCACGATATTTATTCGATTGAAGATTTAGCGCAGCTTATTCATGACTTGAAAAATATAAACCGTGATGCACGAATCAGCGTCAAGCTCGTTTCAAAAGCAGGTGTAGGAACGATTGCTGCCGGAGTAGCAAAAGGAGTAGCGGATGTTATTGTCATTAGCGGTTACGACGGAGGTACGGGAGCATCTCCAAAAACAAGTATTAAACATACTGGACTACCGTGGGAACTTGGCTTATCAGAAGCTCATCAAACGCTTATGTTAAACGGTCTTCGTGAAAAAGTAGTGCTTGAAACAGACGGGAAATTAATGACGGGTAAAGATGTAGTCATGGCAGCACTTCTAGGAGCAGAAGAGTTTGGTTTTGCTACGGCGCCTTTAATTGTTTTAGGCTGTATCATGATGCGTGCGTGTCACTTAGATACATGCCCAGTTGGAGTGGCAACGCAAAATCCAGAGCTTCGTAAAAAGTTCCTGGGAGAAGCGGACCACATCGTTAACTATATGAAATTTGTTGCACAAGAAGTGCGCGAAATTATGGCTGAACTTGGATTTAAAACAGTGGATGAAATGGTTGGACGTACAGACGTATTAAGCGTTAGCGAACGTGCAAAAAATCACTGGAAGGCTCAGCACTTAGACTTAACAACTCTTTTATATCAAGCTGAAGGTGTACGTACCTTTAAAACACCTCAAAATCATAAAATTGACGAATCTCTTGATATGCAAAAGATTTTGCCTGCGGTACAGCAAGCAATCGAGCATAAGTATCAAGTCGAGTTAGAACTTCCAATTTCTAATATTAACCGTGTAGCTGGAACAATTGTGGGAAGTGAAGTTACAAAACGTTACGGTGAGAAAGGTTTGCCAGAAGATACGATTACTCTTCGATTCACTGGCTCTGCAGGACAAAGTTTTGGTGCGTTTGTTCCAAAAGGAATGTCTATGTATCTAACTGGAGATGCAAATGATTATATCGGAAAAGGTTTATCAGGAGGTAAAATCATTGTTGCTCCACCTAAGGAAACAACAGCTGTGTCAGGTGAGAATGTTATCGTCGGGAACGTTGCATTTTACGGTGCAACAAGCGGTGAAGCCTATGTTAGCGGGCTAGCAGGGGAACGTTTTGCAGTTCGTAACAGCGGTGTGAACGTAGTGGTTGAAGGAATTGGCGATCATGGCTGTGAATATATGACTGGCGGACGTGTTGTCGTATTAGGCGATGTAGGTAAAAACTTTGGTGCAGGAATGTCAGGCGGTATTGCTTACGTATTTGCTGATGATCAAGAAGCTTTCAAAAACCTTTGTAATAAAGACATGATTGGGTTTGAGGGCTTAAAAGGCGAAGAAGCAGAAGAAGTAAAAGAGATGGTTTCAAATCATCTGAAATATACGAACAGTCATAAAGCAGCATTTGTCTTGGAAAATTGGGAACAATCACTTTCAAAATTTGTAAAAGTGATTCCGAATGATTATAAACGCATGATGAATCGAATTGAAGAGCAAAAAGCAGCTGGACTAACGGAAGAAGAAGCAGCTATGAGTGCGTTTGAGGAAAATGCAAAACAAGAAAAGAAAGCATCGGCAAAACAACAAGAAGCGGTAGCTCAGTAAGAAAGGGGAGAGTACGATGGGAAAACCAACAGGATTTATGGAAATCAAACGTGAAAAAGGGAAGGAACGTGACCCGTTAAAACGTTTAGGTGATTGGAAAGAGTATGCTGCTCCTTTATCTGATGAAGCGCTAAGCCGTCAAGGGGCACGATGTATGGATTGTGGCACACCTTTTTGCCACATGGGAATGGATATTAATGCTTTTACTTCTGGATGTCCAATCTATAACTTAATTCCAGAGTGGAATGATTTAGTTTATAAAGGACGCTGGAAAGAAGCTTTAGAGCGTTTAATGAAAACGAACAACTTCCCGGAGTTTACAGGACGAGTTTGTCCTGCTCCGTGTGAAGGTTCCTGTACGCTTGCTATTTCAGATCCAGCGGTTTCGATTAAGAATATCGAACGCGCTATTATTGATAAAGGCTTTGAGAATGGGTGGATTACTCCGCGTATTCCGGAGAAGAGAACAGGCAAAAAAATTGCTGTTATTGGCTCTGGGCCAGCAGGCTTAGCAAGCGCAGATCAGCTGAACCAAGCGGGTCATTCAGTAACGGTATATGAAAGAGCAGATCGTGCTGGCGGTTTATTAACATATGGAATCCCAAATATGAAGCTAGATAAAGAAGTAGTGGAAAGACGTGTTCGCTTATTGACGCAAGAAGGTATTGATTTTATAACGAATACGGAAGTTGGAAAAGACATTACTGCTGAAGAGTTAAAAGAACAATATGATGCTGTAATTTTGTGTACAGGAGCTCAGAAGCAAAGAGATCTAGTATTAGAAGGTCGTGAAGCAAAAGGAGTTCACTTTGCAATGGACTACTTAACAACTTCAACAAAAAGCCTTTTAGACTCTAACTTTAAAGATGGTCAATTTATTGATGCTGAAGGAAAAGACGTTATTGTTATTGGAGGCGGAGACACGGGAGCTGACTGTGTAGCTACTGCTCTTCGTCAAAAATGCCGCAGCGTTGTTCAGTTTGGTAAACATCCTCAGCTTCCTGCTGAGCGTACGGCAGATAATATGTGGCCTGAATATCCACATGTATTTAATCTTGAATATGCTTATGAAGAAGCACAGGCAAAATTTGGGGACGATCCACGTGAATATTCAATTCAAACGAAAAAAATCGTGGCAGATGAGCAAGGCAATCTAAAGGAACTTCATACAGTTCAAATGGAAAAAGTAAAAGGTGAAAATGGACAGTACATCTTTACCGAAATTCCAGGAACAGAAAAAGTATGGCCAGCTCAGCTTGTCTTTATTGCGATTGGGTTTGAAGGTCCAGAGCATCCGGTTCTATCAGCGTTTGGTGTTGAAACGAAAAATCGTCGCGTAGATGCAGCGTATGGAAATTACAAAACAAATGTTGAAGGTGTTTTTGCTGCTGGTGACGCTCGTCGTGGGCAAAGTTTAATCGTATGGGCTATTCATGAAGGTCGTGAAGTAGCTAAACAAGTTGATAGCCATCTAATGGGAGCAACTGTATTACCATAACAAAAAACCGTCACAATTGTGGCGGTTTTTTGTTTATCTAGGATTTGGTACTTCATTTCCTCTACGTAAATTTTCAAATGAAACGGTTAAAATCGTGTTGGTAATTCGAACTTGTGAAGCAGGGGAAACGCTGTATAAGTTAAAAAGTTCAAATATCCAGGGGTCACGTTTTTTCAGCTGTCGCGCGGCTTTTTCGACGCGTTCGTTAATAGATCCGCTGTAATTGTTATAGTTATCATCAACAAATCTTACAATGGAACGAAATAAGTATTCTGTTAGTTTGCTATCCATCCCGCCTCGTTGAGCATCTCTGTAGATAGACTGATACTGGCGTTTTAAAATTTTCATCACTCTGTCTACATTGCGTGTAGATCTAACTTCCTCTTCCTCATGCAGGATATAAGAAAATAAGTCTTCATTGTATCTATAAGGTTCTAAATAATTTTCATTCGTAGTAGGAACCACTGGATGGTAATAGCGCGGCATATAGGGGTAAACCCATTGACTGTACATGAAACATTCACACCTTCCTCGTTCATTTCCCATTAGTTTATGCACTAGCGTGCTAGCTGCTGCATGTTTGTTTTAAATAAAATTTAGGAGTTTGATAATAGGACCACCCTCTAAATTCTTGATAAGTCGATACAAAATAAATGTAAATCGGTGTATTTAGCAAGTCTGGATAATGTTGAAAAAACGCTTGGTCTCCGTAAAACATTGCTTCTAAAGCAAGGGGGAGTTCACGACGGAAAATCTGATAACGAAGCTGTGCTTGCTCGCGGCTGAACTCGCCTCCGCTAACAAAAACTTCGCCTTGAATAACTGCCTGTCGATCTGTTACGTGAAGAGCAGCCAGTACTTCATCACGCATATTTTTATCTATCTCCTTGTTGTTATATGAGCATCCGATGCTTAAAAAAAGCTGACCGGTTGTATCAGAATGAGTAAGAGTATATTTTCTTCCGGAAACCGGATAGGAGGAAGTAGCAGAGGGAATAAGAGTCGTAGAAAGTTTTGAAGAATTAAACGAACTCATAGTCATTGACACTCCTTTTTTTGAATAAATTTCAATATTATACGGCGCTATGGGCTCAGTTGTGATAAATGTCTACTTTCTTTCTGTAAGAAAGGCGTTTTAATGTACTTTTTGAGAAATGGATGGTAATATTTAACTAAAATTATGCGTGTACAGTCCCCAAGAGTGTCTTCAAAAGCAAATATGAATGGAGGTTATCACTTGAATATCACAACGTTTGACGGTAGGTATGGAAACTGGCTAACGACTAAAAACCCTCTTCAATTTCAAGCAGCGACTGCCTATGGGAACATCGGGCTGGCTCCTATCTATTGGGGAACAAAAGAAGAAAAAAATGGATGGTATTACATGTATCAGCCTGAAGAAATAACGGGTGTTCAAGTAGAAGGTGAAGTTGATGGTGGTAAGTTTCTCATTCGAATTCCTGATGACTGGGATGGAAAGTTAGTTATGTCAGGAGTTCCAGCTACCAGGGATGAGAAATCAACGGATTTACTGTTCAGCGACTATGTGTTGGCAAAAGGGTTTGCGTTTGCTGCTTCTGATAAAGGAACTCAGGGAGAAGAAGTGCGAGATGATCCATTTGCTAAAGCAAAGAACGCTCTAGTCAAAGAAGAAGACTCCATTAGAAAATGGCATATTCAATACCGAGAAGTGACAAAAATAGCTCAGAGATTTTTGTTTGAAAATTATCGTCACAAACTTCAAAAAGAAGTGACAGAATATTTTGATATAAAAACGTATGCGTTAGGTATTTCTAACGGGGGTTATGTTGTTCGTTATGCTTTAGAAAACGATGGAAAAAATGGAGAGCCTCAGCTTTTTAATGGGGGTGTTGAATGGGAAGGGGTTATGTGGCGAGCTGATCACGATAACTTAATTACTTCCTTAACACCTGTTGTAAATCATGCCGAAGAAGCACTGTACACGGTAGGTGAATCGCAAAAAGAAGCTTTGCACCGTTTGTATCAGGCAGGGTTGCCAAAAGGATCTGAGTTTTTATGGCCATATCATGACCAGTATTATTGGTTTTTAACGCTTAATATATATAGAGATGAGTTTGACAGTCAAGCACCTGGAAGCATTCCATGGCAAAAATACTTGACGCTTTTTGAAAATGGAGTTAGAGATCGTTCGTTAGATTCTATTTTTGAAAAGTATGATTATCAAGAAAGACCCCAAGATGTAAAGCGAAGAGTTCGTGAAATTGAAAATACAGGTGATATTTCCGTTCCGTTGATAAGCATTACAGGGTCGTTAGATGCTCTTATTTTTCCGGATATTCATGCTTATCCTTATGAACAACTGGTAAAAGATTCTGGTAAGCAGCACCTTCATCGTCACTATGTAGTTGAAAATGGAAACCACATTGATAGCTTAGTATGGAATCATCAAATTGACCCAGATCGAAAGCTTCAGCCTCTCCTGCCTTATGTGTATCAAGGATTTGAATTGCTATGTGATTGGGTGGAGAATTTTGAAGAACCTCCGAAAAATAAGAAAATAAGTGCGCCTCTCAAGGAAATGCATGTAAAGGATCTAAAAACAGAGGAAGACGTGCTGCCGTTGACTACAAAGAAAAGCATATCAACAGAAAAATAAATCGCCGAAAACCGTGCCGAAGGTGCGGTTTTTAATTTGGAAAAGCAACGTTTGAATAAAAACAGCTTTGGTGAATACAAAATATTATAGTACGATAAGAATGGAATATACGTTATTTGTTATTTATTTTTATCTATTTAAAATAAAAATAATAAAAACATTGAACAAAACCGAACTTTTGTGTTAGATTAATAACTATAATTCGTACATTTATTAAATGGCTACAGTTGAAAGGAGCAAAAAACATCATGACAGCGAAAGTAATTAAAGGAAAAGAAGTAGCGCAAGAACTGCGCGCCGCATTAAAAGAAGAGGTAGCTCAATTAAAAACAAAAGGTATCGTTCCTGGTTTAACCGTGATTTTAGTAGGAGAAAATCCTGCTTCGCAATCATATGTAAGAGCGAAAGCAAAGGCTTGTGAAGAAATCGGTGTTGCATCTGAAATTATCAAACGTGACGTAACGATTACTGAAGAAGAGCTTTTAAACGAA
Organism: Priestia sp. YIM B13551; assembly: GCF_042787905.1. NCBI lineage: Bacteria > Bacillati > Bacillota > Bacilli > Caryophanales > Bacillaceae > Priestia > Priestia sp. YIM B13551. The sequence goes on along the minus strand of NZ_JBHZOX010000001.1, from coordinate 779,554 downwards.
ATCCATCACTTGAATGGAAATCCATCTGTTCATGGTATTCTTATTCAACTTCCATTACCAAAACATATTGATGAAAAGGCAGTATTAAATGCTGTATCTCCTAAAAAAGATGTAGATGGCTTCCACCCAGTAAGCGTAGGGAATATGGTTATTGGCGATGAGTGCTATTTACCATGTACACCACATGGTATCGTTGAGTTAATTAAACGTTCAGGTGAAGAAATTTCAGGTAAACATGCGGTAGTAATTGGACGAAGCAATATTGTTGGTAAACCAGTATCCATGCTGTTACTTCAAGAAAGTGCAACGGTAACAATTGCTCACTCTCGCACAAAAGATTTATCTGCTTTAACAAAACAAGCTGATATTCTTGTGTCAGCTGTAGGACAACCTAGACTTATCAAAGCAGATGATATTAAGCCGGGTGCCATTGTAATTGATGTAGGTAACACAATGGAAAATGGTAAACTCGTTGGTGATGTTGATTACGAAGCGGCTTTAGAAGTTGCAGGTTATATTACACCAGTACCAGGCGGAGTTGGTCCGATGACCATCACAATGTTATTAAAAAATACGGTAGACGCTGCTAAAACAATTAACAACGTAAAATAATAAGAAGTTAAAAATCCTGTGCGTATATGCACGGGATTTTTTTGCTTCAGTAATGGAATGAATGCTAAAAGAATAGAATGTAACAACCTGTATACAAAGAGGAGGAAGCGATGGTTACGTTACCTGCAACCGTATATTCTCAACAAATGGTGAAGAAAAAGTTAAACGTTTATTATCCAGTTGTACATTTGACTAATCAAGCTGTTCAGCACAGCATGAACAGTAAAATTTTGCAGCGCACGAATGAATTAATTCGTCAGCAGGGATATGGAGAAAATCCGGATACAGAAGAAACGGGTTACTATGAGTTGAAAACAAACGAGCGAAATGTGCTCAGCTTAACACTTGTCAATTTTGCTTATTCCGGGGGAGCGCACGGATTGACCGTGGTCGTTCCGTTAACGTTTAATGTGCTGACTGGAAAAACGTATCAACTCAAAGATCTATTTAAAAAAGACAGTAATTACGTGAGAATTCTTTCTAAAATAGTAGGAGAGCAAATAAAAGAGCGCGATATTATGGTTCTTGGAGAATATAAAGGAATTAAACCAGATCAAGATTTTTATATCGCCGATAAATCACTTGTGCTCTTTTATCAGCTGTATGACCTGGCTCCTTACGTATATGGAATTCCTCACTTTCCCATTTCTATCTATACTATTCAAGATATTATTGAAGATGAAAGTCCACTTGGACAAATGTTTGGATAAAGTTATAAAAAATTGCGGTGCGGTCGTACGTATCTTTTTAATTCGGCCGCTAACTGCTGACGAAGCGAACGAACGCTAATTGCTTCAGCAATATCTTTTGCTACTGGAAATACCCCGACTTTAGTGATATGAACACGAAGATAACCCTCATACAAGCATCCTCGGTCCGCATGCTTGATTTTGGTGCGTACAACAGCTTCTATTTTATCGTTTTCATTGTGCAAAGGGTAAGAATCTGTAATATGAAAACGAAAAGAATATTCCTCCATCACCATCATCCTTTTTTCTATGATATGTACTAGCATACTATACAAATAGTGAATCAGAAAAAATAAATGTGTCAAAAAGACAAAGCGCAAAACAATCAAGGAAGCAGTTTCTTGCATGTAATGATCATTATTTGTGAACGATAACAGAAAAAGACAAAAAGCTGGAGTTGCGATGATAAAAATAGCATTCAAAGGATTACTTATTATTTTATCTTTATATATTCTGTATGTGGTTATAGCGGCGGTGGTTCTCTTTTATGTACCTTTAAAAACAGGAGAGGAAACGACCTCAATTAAACCGGGTAGCTTTTTTGGTCACAGTGAGTCTACGGACCGGGTGAGACTTCTCGAAGATGGATATGAGGCAGGAAGAGTTCGTATTCAAATGATTCAAGAAGCTGAGAAATCGATTGATATTGCATATTACTCAATAGGAAAAGGAGAGTCAACTGATTTAATTATGGCCGCTCTTTTTAAAGCAGCTGATCGAGGCGTCTATACTCGCGTTCTTTTAGATGGGATAGCTAACGGCTTACGAGGGAATCGAAGAGGCGTGCTCTACGCATTAGCTTCACATCCTAATATTGAAGTGAAGTATTATGAACCGTTTCAATTGTTTAAACCTTGGGCGTGGCAAAATCGTATGCATGACAAAATAATGATTGTAGACGGACAGCTAGGCATAATAGGGGGACGGAATATAGGGGACAAGTATTTGGCCAACAAGCCTCCTCCAGACTTCGTCTATGATCGTGATGTCTTTATTACAAACAGCAAACATAAACAAGATAGCGTCATCGTTCAAATGCAGAATTATATAAATGAATTATGGGCTCATCCTTACACTAAAAAAGCTTTTTATCATCTCACACAGTACCAGGTCGATCAGGGAAAGAGGATGAAAGCTTTGCTGCTGCAGCAATACGGTAAAGCTAAGCAAGTAGGAGAAACGTTTGCAACTCCTAAGATTAATTGGAATGCTTCCACCGTTTCTACAAAGTGTGTTTCTTTTATTCATAATCCAATTGAACGATTTAATAAAAGACCTTTTATGTGGAAAACGCTTATTAATCTGGCAGAAGGAGCTAACCGGTCTGTTCTTATTCAAAGCCCTTATGTTGTGCCAACTAATGCGATGAGCAAGTATACAGCCATAAAAAAGAAGCGAGACGTTCAATGGACGCTACTCACAAACTCAGTTACATCTACGCCCAATGTGTTAGCTTTTTCTGGGTATATAAGTATGCGGGATACGATTATGAAGACAGGTGTAAAGCTTTACGAATACCAAGGACCTTATTCGATCCATGCAAAATCCGTAATTTATGATCAAAGACTCAGTGCCGTAGGCTCTTTTAATTTAGATTCCCGTTCTACATTTTTGAATAATGAATCAATGGTCATTATCGATAGTCAAAAATTTGCAAAAGAATTAACGATGGCGATGGAAAACAAAATAGATAAAAGTATCCTTGTTGCCAACCATAAGCGATGGATTAAATCTCCCGACGTCCAAAGGAAAGAAGAACCTGTCATGAAGCGAACCTTCCTGTACGCCCTTGCAAAAGTAACAAGGTTTTTTAAGGAATTTATTTAAACAGTGGACAGTTTACACATCACGTAAATTATCCTCTTTTATTTATTGGGAAAAATCGGTAGTATAAACATAATAAATAAAAAGTGAGGAAGGTACGTGGAAGCCGCCGTTTTAATGAAACCAGATGCAGCTTATAAAAAGGCTTATATGAGCTTTTATCATGAATGGAAAGCAAGCGGAGAAAAAATGATTCCGTGGGTAATTGCTAAAGACCCTACTCACTTTGAAGAAATGATTCAAGAGTTAATAAATGCAGAAAAAGGTATTGGATTAAAAAAAGGATATGTACCCGATTCTACCTATTGGCTAATGCATAACGAAAGAGTAATAGGCGTAGTTAATATCCGTCATGAACTAAGTGAATTGCTTCGAAATAGCGGAGGGCATATAGGTTATGGTATTCGGCCAAGCGAAAGAAAAAAAGGGTATGCAAAGCTGCTATTAAAGTTATCTCTTCAAGAGATCAGAAAGCTAGGAGTTCAACGGGCATTAGTAGTGTGCGATGATTGGAACATCGCTTCTCGTCAAACTATTTTGGCAAACGGTGGTATACAAGACGAGGATTATATAGAAGAAAACGGAGCTGTTGTTCAGCGCTTTTGGATTCATACGGATAAAATAGTATAAAAAAGAGGTGAATTTTTAAATTCACCTCTTTTATGCTTAGTCATATTGTTTTAAAGCTAATTTCAGTCGCATATAGGTATACATAGCGTATGCCTGTCTTCCTTTCAAGCTGTATGGATTTGCTTTGGAGCAAAGACAGTTAAGAAATTGCTCATCACATGAGCGGCATGAACCGTAATCTTCATAGCATAAATCGTGGTATTTACAGCAGCAGTCTACATCATTTACTGGGCATCCTGGACCACTGCATCCGGGGCCGCACCATTTATAGCCGGGGAAAAGGCAGGGCGTGGCTTTCCTTTTGTTCGGAACAGACATAATCATACATCCTTTTCAATAGTCTCTTTACAGTAAATGCAAGAAACGGAAAAGAGACAGGGACAAACATCTTGCAGTAGCAGCCTAATTTTTTAGGGCTTTCTATTTAATCGATAAATGCGTCATTCATCCGCATTAATAGTTTGCCAAACAGCTCTTTTTCTTCACTGGACCATTTCTTCAACATACTATGATAGCGTTCAAGGCGCATTTGTTTATCACTTTGCAGCATTCGTTTTCCGCGTGCTGTGATATCAAATAGACTGACGCGTCCATCCGAAGGATCAGAGGAGCGGGAAATCAGCTGTTTATTTTCTAAAGCAGCAGCTTGTCTAGAAAGAGTTGAAATGTCGAGTTTAAATGCTTCAGCTAGTTCTTTTACACGAGCTGGTCCAAATTCATCTAACTGGCGTAATAATAAATACGCTGATCTTTCTAGGTTTCCTATTTTATTTTCGGAATTATCAAGATAGAAGGCTCGTCTAATAAAGGTAGTAAGTTCATATTCAATCAATTCAATTGAATTCTTTTCTTGCATCATAATCGCTCCTTACAAAATCATTCATTGACAAAGAAATATATACTTGTATAATACAAATGTATATATAGTTGTATAGTACAAGTAAAAGTAGGTAAAGTAAAGTATGTTTATATAGTAAAATGTTAGACAACATGACAAAAGAAAGAGAGGAGGACAGCTGTTCTTTATCTATAGGACAGTGACCTATAATGAAAGTGATACGAATTATTCTACAAATTGCGATTCTTTATGCTTTTTCTATGATTGGCGAAGCTGTTCACCATATGCTGCACCTGCCTATTCCAGGAAGTATTATAGGCTTAATCTTAATGCTTATTTGCTTAATGTGCAAAATTGTTCCCATCAAAGTGATTGAAGACGGAGCGAGTTTCTTGTTATCTTTTTTACCGCTATTATTTATACCAGCTATGGCGGGTGTGATGAATTATCCTTCGCTTCTTTCAAGCAGCGGAGCGGTTTTGTTTTTAATTATTGTACTTAGTACGATTGTTACGATGGCCGCCGCAGGGATTGCCAGCCAACTTTTAGAAAAGAAAGCGAACAAACGAAAGGAGAAACAACAGTGCAAGAATTCTTTATCGCGGTCTTTATAATCGTAGCTACAGTTGCTTTGTACCTAGTCATGGCAAAAGTATATGTACGGTTCTCCTATCCAATTCTTATTCCAGTTTTAACTACAACCATATTCGTTATTCTTCTTTTGCTTACTTTTCATGTTTCCTATGATGAGTATATGATTGGAGGCAAATGGATTAATTCACTTCTAGGACCAGCCGTTGTCGCATTAGCGTATCCACTCTATAAACAGCGTGAGATGCTGGTGAAATACAGCGTTCCTATTATTGGAGGGGTATTTGTAGGGTTATTTGCAGGTATGATTAGCGGACTTGTGTTCGCTGAAGTATTCGGCATTGATCGAAGTCTGATTTTATCCATTATTCCTAAGTCCATTACTACTCCGGTTGCGATTCAAATTGCTACGGGATTAGGGGGCGTTCCATCCATGACCGTAGTATTTGTTATGATTGCAGGTTTTTCGGGAGTAATCCTTGGACCTTTACTTTTAAAGTGGATTCGTATTAAGAGTTCTTTAGGAAAAGGCATTGCCCTAGGCAGCGCTTCTCATGCCTTAGGAACTTCTAAAGCATTTGAATACGGTGAATTAACGGTATCGATGAGTTCAGTATCAATGACGTTAAGCGCTGTACTAGGCTCGGTTTTTGGGCCTATTGTTGTCTGGTTATTCCAAGTGTAAGGTGAGGTAAAAGAAAGTGAATATAAAAAAACAATCTTGTTCCAATTGGAACAGGATTGTTTTTTTATACGAAAGCATAAGTTTTATCCGCAGCAAATTTTAAGTTGTACGCCTCTTTTTCTGGTACTATAATAAGAAGAAAGAAAATTCATAAAATAACCGCTTTTTTGTTATTTTTAGGAAGGCTAGTCAATTGTCGGATGGGTAAGAAGGCTTAGTCAAGGTTATATACGCAGTAAAAATAGCAAAAAAGAGGAGCTGAGCGTATTTTATGAAAGAGGAGCTCGTGTATATAGGAAAAAAGATTATTGAACATAAATACAACTTGTCAGAAAAATTAGCAGAACGTTTAGATGCTACACATCCTTTAAGTACAGAGGAATTAAAAGAAAAGAAAATTTTGAAGTGGCGAGTGTCCATTATGGAGTATTTTGGAAGAGTACTATTTGAAGAGCAAGAGGCTGTACTTAAACTTGTTAAAGAGTGGGCGCTTGCTACCGGTAAATATGCGGTAGAAAAAAATATTCCTTTAGAAAAAGCGCTAGGTACCTTGCCAATCTATCGCAGTGTTATTTGGGATGTATTTACAAGAGAACTAGAGGAGCATCAGTTTGCCGCAATTACTATGCTGCACGTCAGTGAGCGAATCGATCCGCTTTTAGATACGGTAACATGTATTTTTGGTCAAATTTACGATGAGCATAATCGATATATGATGAATTTAGCTTATACGTCATTAGAAGAACTTTCAGTTCCGCTTGTACCCGTTACCAAAGGCATCGCTATTATGCCGATTATTGGGGAAATTGATACTCATCGCTCGCAGGTTATTATGGAGACCTGCTTGAAAAAAGGGACAAGTCTTCAATTAGCTTATCTTATTTTGGATATTTCAGGTGTTGTAATTATCGATACAATGGTCGCAGACAATCTTTTCAAAATTCATCAAGCTCTTAAATTGGTAGGAGTGGAAGCTATTATAACGGGAATACGACCGGAAATTGCCCAAACGGTAGTGAAATTAGGAATTAATTTTAATCAAATTAAAACAGAAGCTAATTTAGAAGCAGCGCTTTTAAAAATTGGATTTAGACGTTCTGAAAAACATAGACCCACGCACCTGTCATCACGTCGCATAAAATGACAGACTATGAACATGCAGGGACACCAGAATTAGAAATGTATTTTATAAACGTAACTATTCCATTTCTTTTAAAACTCGCTGTGAAATACGAATTTCAGTGGATAGGAAGTAAGTGTATAGTAAAAAAGCGGATGTTAATCAACATCCGCTTTTTTACTTAATAAATGCGATATGCCATGGTAGCACAAAAGCATAAACGAGTAAGTATACCACTATTGAATAGATAAAAAACCAGCCGTTTAAATGCATATAGCCACTTTTAATCATTCCGTATTCTATGAGTAGTGAACCAGCGCAAAAGAGAAGTGATAAAACCCATTTATTTTTAGCTGTTAAGTAAGTCAAAAATAAAACGGAAAGGGAAGGTGGAATAAATGTATAGCTTAGAATATCTCCAAGTCCTGTAACTTTTGAATCTCCCAAATCAATCACGTTAAAAACACGTGTGATGATAACATCACAAAGCCATCCAACAAATCCAACTACGCTAAACGTGATATAAAAATCTCGCCAAGTTAGCTTTCGTTTAAATAAAACAAAGGCAAGAATAAATAAACATAAACTAACGGTAATCGGAAACCACAAACCATGTGCAGATAAGTCTAAATGCTGAATTGCTTGCTCCAACATTGTTCACCTCAAAAGGAAGAGTTAGTGTTGAAGTTAGCCTATGTTATGGAAAGTATTTTATACATTTTCTACGCGTTGCGTGTATATTCTTCTCGCAAGATTGAATATAACTTTAAGTCTTGATGAGCTCCCTTAATAAACATGGCTTTTCGAATCGTTCCTTCATAAGACATACCGATTTTTTTCATCACTTTCTCAGATGCAGCGTTTTCAATAAAGCACCTCGCCTGAATGCGGACTAAATCCATTTCTTCAAATCCAAACGCAATTACTTTTTCAGCTGCTTCCGTAACAAATCCCTTATTCCAATATGCTTCAGAAATCGCATAGCCAATTTCCGCAATGCGATGGGTAGGGTTCCAAGTGACAAAGTCAATGGTGCCAATACATTTTTTCAAGGCTTTGATTTCCATAGCCCAAGGAGAAATGGATTGGTTGCTGTACTGTTTTAAAACAAAGGAAACAAACTCTTTTGTATCTTGAAGCTTTCGGTGCTTTTCCCAATTTACATATCTGCTTACCTTTTCATTTGAGGCATATTCAAACATGTCACGCACATCTTTTTTGGTAACTTTCCGCAAGCGGAGTCTTTCTGTTTCTAGTGTGGGTAAATTTCCGTATATATCTTTTACTTGAATCATAAAGTTGTCTCCTTTCTCAGCAAGAAGTGGATGAAGTGTTGATAATAATGTTTCATAGAAGCTGCAGCATTCCAAGAATACGCTTTCTATTTCATGTGCTTGATTCTTTAATTGTAAAATATTTCATTGGTGAGCGTAAGAGGTCAAATGGATTTTTAAAAAATAAAAATTATTTTTGCTGTTCATAATCAGTTCACAGATGCTTGTTAGACTAAAGTCAGAAATTACGAAGGAGTGAAATGAAACACATGAACAGTGAAGTGAAAGAAGAACGAACTTCAAATAAAAAAAGAATAGACTTATTTTTAGTTCCAATCGTTTTAATTGCAGCGTTTTTGAACTTATTTAAAATTTGGACAGATGAATACGCCAACGCTTATTACACGGCAGCTGTCAAAAGTATGCTTCAAAGTTTTCATAATTTCTTTTACGCATCTTTTGATCCAGGAGGCTACGTAACGATTGATAAGCCGCCGGTTGTGTTTTGGATTCAGACAATTAGCGCCAAAATATTTGGATTTCACGGGTGGAGCGTCATTTTACCGCAAGCCTTAGCGGGCATCGGTTCAGTCCTTTTACTATACGTACTCATAAAACGTACGTTTGGCGTATGGGCTGGGAGGTTTGCTGCTCTTGCCATGGCCCTGACGCCAATCGTACCGGCGGTAAGCCGAACAAATAATATCGATAGTATGCTTGTATTTACATTATTATTAGCAACATGGATGTTGTTTCGTGCTGTGCGTACGGTTAAATTTGGCTGGGTGTTAGCGGCTTTTGCGATGATTGGTGTTGCATTTAACATGAAAATGCTTCAAGCATACATGGTTTTACCAGCATTTTATGTTTTCTATGTAGTGGCAACCAAAATCACGTGGAAAAAGAAAATTGCTTTCTTAACAACAGCAACTGCACTGATGCTTGCCGTTTCTGTCTCATGGGCAGTTGTAGTAGATTCAACTTCTGCTGATAAGCGACCTTATATGGGAAGCAGTCAAACAAATTCAGTTCTAGAGCTTGCTTTTGGATATAACGGTATCAATCGTTTAACTGGAAATACAAGCGTGACGGGAAGCAGTCATAAACAGCCTGCTCAAACTGAGCAGCAAACAGCAAGCAGTGAAACAAAACAAAATAGTAATTCAAGTGCTGATTCTTCACAAAGCTCAAATCAAAGAAAGAGCAGCTTTTCTCAAAAGATGCAGGCTCCAGGCGGAGGGAATCAAAACGGAATGTTTAACACGGGGAATCCTGGTCCCTTCCGACTATTCCAAAAAGGTTTATCAGATCAAATCAGCTGGTTATTACCATTTGTAATCTTTTCAATCGTGGGTTTATTTGCCGGAGTAAAATTTAAAGGGCCTTACACGGCAAAACAAAAAGAAAGTTTATTTTGGTTAGCGTGGCTGCTACCAGTAGCTGTCTTCTTTAGTATCGCAGGATTTTTCCATCAGTATTATTTAATTATGCTGGCACCTCCAATCGCTGCATTTGCCGGAGCGGGAGCAGTAGCTTTATGGAGCATGTACAAACAGCATAATGACTGGAAATCATGGCTGCTACCAGGTGGTATTTTAACGACAGCAGCACTTCAAGTATATATTATGTCTCCTTATGTCAGCTCAATCGGCGTAGCGCCAATTGCAGGTGTAGGAGCACTGGGCGTCATTTTAGCTCTTGTTTTAGCTATTCGTAAACAGCGTAAAAATTCGTTGACGAACTACCTAGGAGCCGCAGCGATGGTTGTCTTACTTGCGATGCCGGCGTACTGGGCGATGACACCAATTATTTATGGTGGAAATAGCATGCTTCCATCAGCAGGTCCTGATTCTTCAAGCGGTATGGGAGGACCTCCAAGCACAGCTACAAATAGCAAACAGTCTGGCTTTAACGGCATGCAACCTCCAGGAAGCTCTAGCGGCAATTCATCATCGAACAATCAAATGCAGCCGCCAAGCGGTTCATCGAACGGCGGTCAAATGCCGGGCGGTTCGTCCAATAATGGTCAAATGCAGCCGCCAAGCGGTTCTTCAAACAGTGGTCAAATGCAAATGCCAGGCGGTTCATCCAATAATAGTCAAATGCCAAATAGCTTTTCAAGCAAATCATCATCTTCAAAACGAAAAAGTGGAGGGATGAACGCAGAAGTAAACCAAAAGCTACTAAACTATTTAACAAAAAATAATACAGGTGAAAAATATTTATTTGCCACAACGGATTCAACTTCAGCTGCGCCTTACATTATCAAAACGGGCAAGCCAGTAATGGCAATGGGTGGATTTAGCGGTTCAGATCCAATTTTAACGGTAAGTAAATTAAAAGCCATGATTAAAAAAGGTGAAGTGAAATATTTCTACTTGTCTGGAATGGGCAAGGGAGGTCAATCTGACGTTATCACGTGGATTAAAGAAAATAGTAAGGAGATTCCTTCTTCCAAGTGGCAGTCTACTTCATCAAGTGCTCAGCAAGGGCCATCTGGAAACGGAACACTATACGAAATAACGCTTAAATAAGGAGGGCATGAACATGAGTTCCATTGTTAAATATTCTATTGTTGTTCCTGTCTACAACGAAGAAGAAGTGATTCATGAAACCTACCGCCGTCTCACAGAAGTGATGCGTTCAACGAAAGAAGCTTACGAGCTTCTTTTCGTGAACGACGGCAGTAAAGATCGAACAGCAGAAATCATTAAAGAGTACAGTGAGCAAGACCCAGCGGTTGTTTTATTAGATTTTGCCCGTAACTTTGGTCATCAAATTGCTATTACAGCTGGTATGGATTATGCAAGAGGAGAGGCGGTCGTTGTGATTGATGCTGATTTGCAAGATCCGCCCGAATTGATTTTAGAGATGATTGAAAAATGGAAGCAAGGGTTTGACGTTGTATATGCTAAGCGTACAAAGCGAAAAGGAGAAACATACTTTAAAAAACAAACGGCTGCTATGTTTTATCGCTTCTTACGTGCGATGACCGATATTGATATTCCGCTTGATACAGGGGATTTCCGTTTGCTAGATCGCAAAGTGTGCAATCAAATGAATAGCATTCAAGAAAAAAATCGCTTTGTTCGCGGATTAGTAAGCTGGGTTGGCTTTAAGCAAATAGCAGTAGAATATGAGCGAGACGAGCGTTTGGCCGGGGAGTCGAAATACCCTTTGAAAAAGATGCTGAAGCTTTCAATGGATGGCATTACATCTTTTTCCTATAAACCGCTAAAGCTAGCTAGCTATGCTGGTGTAACTCTATCTGGTATCGGTTTTATTTATCTTTTAGTGGTGATGTATTTGAAGTTATTTACAGACAGCACCATCACCGGGTGGTCGTCATTAATTGTCATTCAGCTATTCTTTAGCGGCATCATTTTAATTATTCTTGGGATGATTGGAGAATATATTGGCCGCATCTACGATGAAACAAAAAATCGTCCACTCTATATCGTCCGTGAAAAGTATCAGCTTGAAACACGCGAGGAAGTATCACTTCGTGACTAACAAATGGATATCTTTTATTAAATTTGCGTTAGTAGGAGTTGTAAATACACTGATTGATTTTGTAGTATACGCACTTTTAACAACAATCGGTGTTAACTACATACTAGCGCAGTGGATTTCATACAGTGTGGGCATTTTAAACAGTTATGTCATGAATCGCAAATGGACGTTTGAGAGAAAAGAAAAAAGCAGTAAGCGTGAAGTGATTTCATTTGTGATCGTAAATTTGATCACTTTATCCCTAACATCATTTCTGTTGACTGTTCTATATAATAAATGGGGTATACCGCTGCTAATCAGTAAACTTTTAATTACAATCGCAAGTGTCGGTATCAACTTTATTGGTACTAAATTATTTGTATTTACTACTAAAAAAGAAAGAGGGATTCATATATGACGATAAAAAAAGCAGTTATTCCAGTAGGCGGTTTAGGAACTCGATTTTTGCCAGCGACAAAAGCGCAGCCGAAAGAAATGCTGCCAATTGTCGATAAGCCTGCTGTACAATATATTGTAGAAGAAGCTGTGAAATCAGGCATTGAAAGTATTATTTTTATTACAGGACGAAACAAAAAATCAATTGAAGACCATTTTGATAAATCAATTGAGTTAGAGCAAATGCTTGAAGAAAAACACAAGTTTGACATGTTAAAAGAAGTACAAACGATCTCATCAATGGCCAGCATTCACTATATTCGTCAAAAAGAGCCGTTAGGACTCGGTCATGCTATTCTTTGTGCCGAGCAGTTTATTGGAGATGAGCCGTTTGCCGTTCTTCTTGGAGATGATATTATGACTTCTGAAGAACCTGCGCTCAAACAGATGATCCAAGCGTATGAAACGACTAATCAATCAGTTATCGGAGTTCAAAAAGTGGATGTTGAAGAGGTATCGAAATACGGAATCATTCAGCCAAAAAATAAATCCGGCAGCCTTCATGAAGTGAGTGACTTGATCGAAAAACCATCGATAGAACAAGCTCCGTCAACTATTGCCGTTATGGGCCGCTACATTTTAAACCCTTCTATTTTTTCTTATCTAAAAACCATTGAAAGAGGGGTAGGAAATGAATTACAATTAACAGATGCACTGCGTGTAGTATGTGAAAAAGAGCGGCTGTTTGCTCTTGAACTGGAAGGACAGCGCTTTGACATTGGAGATAAGATAGGCTATATGAAAGCAATGGTAGAAGTGGCGTTAAAGCGTAAAGATTTACGTCAAACGTTTTTATCGTATTTGGAAGGAATTGTAGAAAAAGAACGAGCAAACAACTTCAGCTAATAAGAGTTAATCAGTTTGTTCATATTCAGTTCATATTTGAAGTATAAAATCATTGTATGATCTTATGTGGCTCTCTGTTTACTATAAACAGAGAGCTTACTGTGCGTAAAAGCTGGACAAACTTAGGAATAGGGAGAGACATGTATGATTCAAATATTAGTTGCAGATGATGATCAACATATTCGAGAGCTGATATCATTATATTTAGAAAATCAAGGATTTAAAATTATAAAAGCAGCAGATGGTGAAGAAGCGTGGGCGAAAATGGAAGAGTTTCGAATTGATCTAGCGGTCGTTGATATCATGATGCCATTTAAAGACGGATGGGAACTAACAAAGGAAATTAAGGAGTATTTTGATATACCGGTTTTAATGGTAACAGCTAGAGGCGAATCGCATGATAAGCTAAAAGGATTTGATATCGGAACAGACGACTATGTCGTGAAACCTTTTGATCCTCAGGAAATGGTTGCTCGTGTAAAGGCTCTTTTACGCAGGTATCGAGTAGAAGCTAACAATGTAATCTATATGGGGAATATAAAACTAGACCGTACCAAATTAGAGATGAGTGCAGGAGAAACAAGCGAACAGCTGCCGTTAAAAGAGTTTGAATTACTGTTCACGTTAGTTAGTTCTCCAGGAAAGATTTTTACTCGTGATCAGCTTATTCAATTAATTTGGGGATATGATTATGAAGGCGATGAGCGCACGGTAGACGTTCACATAAAACGTCTGCGAGAGAGGCTTAATCATATGAAAAACGTCGGTATGGAAATCAAAACAATTCGCGGACTAGGCTATAGAGCAGAAGGGTGTTAACGTGAAATCAATTTATGTAAAGCTGGTTCTGTCGTTCATCATTACAATTTTATTGAGCGTTGTGATTACCGTTGTCGTCACGACATTTCTTAGCAAGCAGAAGCTCGAAATGCGATTAGGTCAGGATATGGTGAAGATGGGAGAAGATTTTATCGATTTGTACGGAGCAGAAGACTCCGACAAAGCTGCAAGGTTTTTATCTAATTCATCATTCATTCATTTTTCGTTTATTATTATTGATGATCAGCATGAAGAAAAAGTATTAGGACAGCCAGGACCGCCTATTCCAATTACACCGCAAGAAGTAGATCAAGTATTAGACGGGAAGCGTTATTCTAATTTAAACGAGGAAAAAGGTGATCGTCCACAGCCAAACGTAGTGGGTCTTCCTTTTAAAGAAAATGGACGGTCGTATGCTCTATTTATTCAGTCACATCCACAGCGGCAATTTTCAGTTATTCAAGATGTTCAAAATATCCAGCTTATTACAATTTTATTAGTAGGTATTGTATTATTTGCATATGTTTCAACGATTATTATTAAACCGATTAAGCGTCTCAGTACAGCGATGAAAGTTGTCGGACAAGGCGAATACAATGTGCAAGTCGAGCACGCGACAAATGATGAAATTGGTTTGTTAACTAAAAACTTTAATCAAATGACTAAAGAATTAAACAAAATAGAAACGATGAGGCAAGAGTTCATTGCTAGCGTTTCGCATGAGATTCAATCACCGCTGACCTCTATTCGTGGTTTTTCAGCGGCACTTAAAGATGATATCGTCAGTGAAGATAAAAAGATACAATATTTAACGATTATTGAAAAAGAAAGTACAAGACTTTCTCAGCTTAGTTCCAATTTGCTAAAGCTTGCTTCTTTAGACTCTGAACATCAAACGCTAACGCTGCAGCAATACCGGTTAGATGAACAAATCAGGCATGTGGTCATGGCTTTAGAACCTCAGTGGACAAAAAAGAACATAGAAATTGACCTTGATTTATCCAATGTTCAAATGGAAGCAGATAAAGATTTGTTGGAGCAAGTTTGGCTGAATTTAGTAACAAATGCTATTAAATATACGCCTGAAAATGGATTGGTGAAAATATCCATTCATCAAAAAAACGAAGAGATAGACGTGAAAATAAAGGATAATGGAATTGGTATTGCCGAAGAAGATCAAAAATATATTTTTGAAAGCTTTTATAAAGTAGATAAATCCAGAACGTTAAAAGGAAGCGGCCTCGGTCTAGCCATTACAAAAAAAATTGTTCGGCTGCATGAGGGCGCAATACGTGTTGAAAGCAAAAAAGAACAAGGAAGCATTTTTACGGTAACCCTGCCTATCCAAAAAAATAGGACTAAAAAAGACTCGTCTGTGTAAGTTCATGCAGATGAGTCTTTTTTATTAGGTCAAAGATATAAAAAAATTTAATAATATCTATTTATTTTTTTAATCCCTACTTGACATATAGGTAAAGTGTAAATAATATAGATAGTATAAATCTTTTGAAAAAATTGGGATGCTAAAGAAGCTGATCGGTCAACCGAAGGCTCATACTTGTTCGCTACTAGTGTGGGCCTTTTCTGTACATTGGTTGTGGTCATTAAAATCTCAATCTTCAACTGAACATATGGGGAGGATTACCATGTATTTATCTTCTGCACATTATACAAGTACTTATAGATGTTGTTCGCTTTGTTTATTCAACTGCAACTAAAATATAAATTTATCTATGAATAGGAGAATGATAAAATGGCTTCAATTACACAAGAAAAATTAGATTATATTGTTAAATTACTAACTGAAATCAACTATGGATCTGTACTAATTACTCTTCACGACGGACAAATTACTCAAGTGGACAGCACGGAAAAAAACCGCTTTTTAGCTAAAAGCAAAGTAGCAAGCCACAAATAAGCCTATTTAAATACGTATTTAGAGAAACTGAAGGGCCAGCCTAGCTAGCGAATGCTTGACGGCGGGGCAAGCAAGTACTTTATTAAATATAGAAAACGTGCGTATTCGAAGAAAAATTGACTTTCTTTCCGGTCAAAGATTTAGAATTTTTTGAATTAAAATTATAGGTTGTACGAGTATGACGATGAGAAGTGTAAAGCTGCTAAAGCAGCAGCTTTATACTTTTTAAAATTATGAAAATCTGACAGTTTCATTCCTGTGCTGACCGGATTACCGAAGGCTTCTGACCTGTGTTAGAAGTCTTTTTTTTATTCTTAAATTAATATAATAGGAGGAGAAAAGATGGAAAATTTATTACGAGCAGCGGTGCGGCAAAGAAAACAATACCTCATTGAAGAGTTACTGAAAAAAGGGATTTACAAAAAAGAAAACCATCATCTTTTTGAACTCACACTCTCTGACTTAGAAAAAGAGTATCAGGCACGAAGTAAATAAGGAAAACACGTAAAAAGAACTAAAATAAGTGTAAAAAAGATTAAAAACCTAGTTGACTAATAGGTAAAGTGTGTTTATTATAAAAACAAGAATAAATTGTCTTTTCAGAAAGTATCTTCTTTTTATTCTTACGAATAAATTTAATAAGAATAATTTAAGAGCATATACGCTGATCAGACTAACTGAAGGCTGCTTCTCTTTTCAAAGAGATAGCAGTCTTTTTGTATTTTTTTATAAAAAGGGGAGTAAAACATGAAGAAAAAAGCAGTTCAGTTTTTAATGGTGCTAACAGCATTGCTCGTCGTGCTAGCAGGTTGCGGCAATGGGAAATCTACTGAAACAGCAGGGAAAGATAGTTCTGTGAGTAAAAACGATTCAAAAAAATCAGTAGAGCTTTTAAACGTTTCATATGATCCTACACGTGAGCTTTATCAGGAGTTCAATAAGAGCTTTGCATCTTATTGGAAAGATAAAACAGGGCAAGACGTTACTATCAAGCAATCACACGGTGGCTCTGGTAAGCAAGGCCGAGCAGTTATTGACGGTTTGGAAGCGGATGTAGTAACGCTGGCGCTTGCTTACGATATTGATGAAATCGCTCAAACTCGCCAATTATTAAACAAAGACTGGGAAAAAGAATTGGCTCATAATTCTACACCATACACATCAACAATTGTTTTTTTAGTTCGTAAAGGAAATCCAAAGGGAATTAAAGATTGGGATGATTTAACGAAAAAAGGTACATCCGTTATTACGCCAAATCCAAAAACTTCTGGAGGCGCACGCTGGAATTATTTAGCAGCTTGGGCATACGCGAAGAATAAATATAACGGAGATAACAAAAAGATTGAAGACTTCATGAGTAAACTTTATGGAAATGTCGAAGTGTTAGACTCAGGCGCACGCGGAGCGACAACTACGTTTGTAGAACGGGGCATTGGAGACGTGTTAATTGCATGGGAAAATGAAGCTTACTTATCGTTAAATGAGCTAGGAAAAGATAAATTTGAAATTGTAACACCGTCATTGAGTATTTTAGCAGAACCGCCTGTTGCTGTAGTAGATAAAGTAGCTGAAAAGAAAGGCACAACAAAGGTAGCAAAAGCATACTTGAAATATCTATATACAGAAAAAGGTCAGGAAATCGCAGCGGAAAACTACTATCGTCCTCGAAATGAAAAAGTATTAGAGAAACACAAAGATCAATTTCCTTCTCTTAACCTAGTCACCATTAAAGATTTTGGCGGCTGGAAAAAAGCTCAAGAAACTCATTTTAACGATGGAGGAACATTCGATCAGATTTATCAGCCAAAGTAATATGATGCATTAAAAAAAGTAAATGAGGAAGATACGAATGGTAATTCGTATCTTCTGTGTACATGTATCTTGAAAGCAGAGAGAGGTGTAAGACGTGAGCGTGTTACAACGACAGAAGAAAAAGAAAAGCATCTTACCTGGATTTGGGCTTTCTTTAGGTTTTACGATGTTTTATGCAAGTATCCTTGTGCTTTTTCCGTTAGCTATGATTTTTTTAAATACGGCATCTATGGGATGGAGCGACTTTATTAAAACTGTTACAGACTCTAGAGTAGTAGCATCATATAAATTAAGTTTTGGAGCAGCATTTGCAGCAGGCATTATTAATGTTATTTTTGGAACCATTATTGCATGGGTATTAGTGAGATATCATTTTCCTGGAAAGAGGTTTATTGATGGACTTGTAGATTTACCGTTTGCTTTACCAACGGCTGTTGCCGGCATTGCCTTGACCACTCTTTACGTCCCAAAAGGATGGATTGGTCAATTATTTACGTTTAAAATCGCATTTACGCCTATCGGAATTATTATCGCTCTGACGTTTATTGGTCTGCCGTTTGTTGTCCGAATGGTGCAGCCAGTATTGCAAAACTTTAATGCAGAGATTGAAGAAGCATCTGCTAGTTTAGGAGCCAGCCGAATGCAAACGTTCAGAAAAATTATTTTTCCAGAGCTGGTGCCTGCTATTTTAACAGGCTTTTCTCTTTCATTCGCAAGAGCGCTTGGAGAATACGGGTCAGTTGTTTTTATTGCTGGAAATATGCCGATGAAAACTGAAATTACGCCGCTTATTATTATGACAAAACTCGAGCAGTACGATTATGCGGGCGCTACTGCTATTGCATCAGTCATGCTCGTTGTATCATTTTTTCTGTTATTACTTATTAATATTATTCAATGGTGGACAAATCGTAAATTTGTACATAGTTAAGGAGGGATGGCATTGGCAGGACATGTTCCAATGCAGCATGCAAAAACGAATGTGGAACTTAATCATTCTAGTTTAAAAGAGCCCAAAGTCGTCCGATGGCTGCTTACATTTATTGCGCTGGCTTTTTTAGCTCTATTCTTAGTGCTTCCGCTCATCACCATTTTTATGACAGCTTTTCAAAAAGGGTGGGAAACGTATCTAGCTGCGATTACGAATCCGGATGCTTTGGCTGCTATTAAACTAACGTTAATCGTTGTGCTTATTACCGTTCCTTTAAATGCCGTTTTTGGCGTAGTAGCCGCATGGTTAATTACGAAGTTTGATTTTAAAGGGAAAAATCTTTTAATTACGCTTATTGATTTACCGTTTGCCGTTTCGCCTGTTATTGCTGGATTGGTTTTTATTTTATTATTTGGTGCACAAGGGTTATTCGGAGAATGGCTGTTTAATCAAGATATTAAAATTGTATTTGCTATTCCCGGTATTATTTTAGCTACGCTTTTTGTAACGCTGCCATTTGTTGCTAAAGAATTAATTCCACTTATGCAAGCTCAAGGATCAGCAGAAGAAGAAGCATCGTTAACGTTAGGAGCCAGCGGTTTCAAAACTTTTTTTCTAGTGACGTTACCTAATATTAAATGGGGCTTATTATATGGCATTATTTTATGTAATGCGCGGGCGATTGGGGAGTTTGGAGCTGTTTCCGTTGTGTCTGGGCACATTCGAGGAATGACAAATACGATGCCTCTTCATATTGAAATTCTCTACAATGAATATCAATTTGCAGCCGCATTTGCGGTAGCTTCTTTAATGTCAGTTTTAGCTATTTTTACCTTAATTGTGAAAAACATTATCGAGTGGAAAGCCAAGCATATTTAAATAGGAAGGAGCTTATGAGATGAGTATCCATATTAAGCACGTATCAAAGAACTTTGGTGATTTTAAAGCGCTGGATTCTATTAACATTGATATTCAAACGGGTGAATTAGTAGCTTTACTCGGTCCGTCCGGTTCTGGAAAAACATCTTTGCTTCGCATCATTGCCGGTCTTGAACACCTTGATCAAGGAGCTATTTTATTTGATGGAAAGGAAATTACGCACGTAAATCCAAAGGAGCGGAATGTAGGGTTTGTTTTTCAACACTATGCTTTGTTCAGACATATGACTGTATTTGATAACGTTGCGTATGGTTTAAAAGTACGACCTAAAAAAACAAGACCTTCTAAAGCGGACATTAACAAGAAAGTAGCCGAGCTGCTGCAGCTTGTGAAACTAGAGCCGCTTGCAAATCGCTATCCCTCTCAATTATCCGGCGGACAGCGGCAGCGAGTGGCGCTTGCTCGAGCGTTAGCAGTGGAACCTAAAGTACTGCTATTAGACGAACCTTTTGGAGCTTTGGATGCAAAAGTTCGCAAAGATTTGCGCAGGTGGCTGCGTAAATTGCATAATGACTTTCATATTACGAGTATATTCGTTACGCATGATCAAGAAGAAGCTTTAGATGTGGCCGATCGTATTGTTGTGATGAACAACGGAAAAATTGAGCAGATTGGAAGTCCTGAGGAAGTATATGATCATCCTAACAGTCCGTTTGTGTACGATTTTTTAGGGAACGTCAATTTATTCAAGGGCCGCATTCATAAAGGCAGACTAAAACAAGGAAGCTTTGAAATGGATGTTCCAGAATTTAGCGGAAGAAATGAAGAAGTAGCTGTTGGTTATGTGCGACCTCATGATATTCACCTTGAAAAGGTAAACACAAGCGCAGATGCCGTTTCTGCAACCGTTAGCCATATTCATGTGATAGGACCTATCGTGCAAATTGAATTAAAAAGAGAAGATGCAGAAGAATTTTTAGAAGCTGAATTAAGCAAAGAGCATTATAAAACACTCAGCCTTCAAGTCGGAGATCAGGTGTATGTAAAGCCTAAGCAGCTAAAAGTATTTATTCCAGAAGATTATTCTATTTGATAAAAAGCGTAAAGGGTATGCCTTTGCGCTTTTTATCTAACAATAAATTAGTACCAGATATTAAAGGCAGATGTTATAATTAAGTATCAACTGATTTGAGGTGGAGAAATGATACAATCAAAAGCTAGAATCACGGGAATGGGGATATATACACCGAAGCAAAAATTAACGAACGACCATTTAAAAGAAATGGTTGATACAAGTGACGAATGGATTGTACAGCGTACGGGAATGAAAGAACGACGAATTGCAGGAGAAGGCGAATACACGTCCACGCTTGCCATTCAAGCCGTTGAAAATTTGCTTAACCGATATGATGTAAAAATAGAAGATGTAGATGCAATTATTGTTTCGACAACAACGCCTGATCACTTTTTTCCTAGCGTAGCATGTCAGGTTCAAGATTACTTTCATATTGATCAAGCTGCTGCATTTGATTTAAGTGCCGCATGCGCCGGTTTTACATATGGACTTCATGTGGCGAACGGCTTAGTGACGTCGGGATTGCATAAAAAGATTTTAGTTATTGGTGCCGAAGTAATGTCGAGAATTACAGATTATACGGACCGTGCAACATGCGTGCTGTTCGGTGACGGAGCGGGAGCGATGCTTGTAGAATACGACGAGCATATCCCAAGTTTCTTAGGATGTCACTACGGAACGGACGGGAGCGGAGGGGGAAATTTATATCGTTCTAATTTATCTAATACTCTTTCAGGAAAAGAAATTAACTCGAGTGGAAATTTAGTTCAAAACGGACGTGAAGTATATCGCTTTGCTGTACGAACGATTCCAAAAGGAGTAGAAGCATTATTAAAGGATACTTCCATTTCTCTTTCTGATGTAAATTGGTTTATTCCGCACAGTGCAAACCTTCGAATGATCGAAGCTATTTGTGCTAAAACAGATGTTTCAATGGATAAAACGTTAACGAGTGTGCAATACTGCGGAAATACATCTTCAGCTTCTATTCCGCTTGCTTTAAACGAAGGAATAATGACAGGAAAAGTACAGGATAATGACCTCCTTATTCTCTATGGGTTTGGAGGAGGATTAACGCACTGCGGTCTGTTAATAAAATGGACGTGTAAAGAAAAAAGCTAAAAGGCGTCGCCTTTTAGCTTTTTTCTTTTTCATTACAGAGCTTTTTATTGTCGTTATAAGAAAGTTTTTTCTTTTTATAACAGCAGGTTTACTGTATTTTCAGCGCAAACATATATAATAGAAAAAACCCGCTTTTTTATAGCGGGTTTTCAGCTGGCTTTTGGAATGGTAAAACCTACTCCAAAGACGTCGCGCACATCGTGGACGACAACAAAAGCCTGTTCGTCAACTTTATGAATAATGCGCTTCAACTCCAGAAGTTCTTGTTTGTTCACAACGACGTACAATACGTCTTTTGCTTCTTTTGTATAGCTTCCATGAGCAGAAAAGACGGTGACTCCGCGCTGCATCTTTTTATTGACTTGTTCGGCTACTTCAGCTGAACGGTGTGAAATAATGGTGATTGCTTTGCGAGGGTTGAGTCCTTCAATGATATAATCAAGCACCTTTGTTCCGATGTAAAGAGAAATAACCGTATACATCGTCTTTTCTCCACCGATAACAAAATAAGCGCTTGCTACAACTAATAAGTCAATTGCCAGCATCGTTTTGCTAATATTCCAGTCTAGATATTGATTAGCTAAACGGGCAATAACTGCAGAGCCTCCGGAAGTTCCGCCTCCTCTAAACACAAGTCCAAGTCCTACACCAGCTAAAATACCAGCAAAAATAGCCCCCAGTAACGTATCGTCAAGAGGATTTCCCAGTCCTTCAGTTATATGTAGGAATAGAGACGTGAAAATAATACATATAATTGTGTAAGCAATAACACGTTTGTGAAGTAGTTTGTATCCGATCAGTACCAGCAAACCGTTTAATATAAAGTTTGTGATACCGGGAGACCAGCCTAATACATAATAGGTAATCATTGTTACACCGGTTACACCGCCTTCAGCTAATTCATTTGGAATGGCAAAGTAATTAATGGCCAGTGCAAAAATGAGGCTCCCTAGAATAATGAGGATAATTTCTTTTATTTTATTAATCATGAACGTTACCTCCAATCATCAAAAACTCCGAAAACACAGTCATGACAATGTATTATACCAACTCTAGAGACCGAATTAAAGATGGGATATTATTATTTTTTTAAAAATCAGTTTCTGCTATTAACATAAAATCTTTTGACAGTTTTTATGGAGTATGAAAAAATGAATTGTTTGCTTTTATTTTGATTAAAAAGTTTTGCAATGAGAATGTTCGTTCGGTAAAATAGAAGCAAGAGTCAAGGGGGAGAATGAACGTGTATCAAGATGAACTAAAACAGTATGCAAAGTTAGTAATGCCCGAGCATTTAGAGAAAATGAAGAAAATGTACAGTCCCGAGGCGCATAAGCAGTCTTTAGGGTTGAAAAAAGAAAAGATTGAGCATATTGAAAATGTCATTATGAACAGTTACTCGGAGCATCATCCAGTAACGCTTCACGTCTATGAAGCAGGACATATTCAAAGGTATGAACGAGTGACGATTGATAAAGTCTCACTGCAGTCGAATACGCTGATGGTTACAGGCCCTTATTATACATATTCGATTCGAGCGGATGCAGTAATTGAAGCAGATGTATGGAAAGATGAAAGCTACTCTAGCTAAGAGTAGCTTTTTTGTTCGTTTTGTATCTTTTTTTTAACGCATGCATACAATACATAAAAGCATATTCTGCGAGTAGTAACTTCTAGCTACTAGGAAATTTTAATTAAAGAAGGGATTATTGTATGCAAAATGAAAAAACTCAAGTAAGAGAAATCGAATTAACGCAGTTCATTAAAAAAAGACTCGTTCGTTTTATCTCAAGTTTAGCTATTTCTTCTGCCCTTGCTTCCATATTATATATGCTTCTGTTTTTATTTAAATGATGGGTCACTTTGAGTTGTCCAAAAAGGTGGACAACTTTTTTTGTGTGTAGGCTTTTATGAAATCAGGATAAGCTATACTCGATTCAGTCAGAAAAATTCAATCGGTCAAGAAATAGTCAAAAACAGTCATAGCTAATTGAGTAGAAGAAAACCTTTACATATAATGAGAAAAGTAGACAAATTCTTGAATTACCAGCATATTTCCTTTTGTACGAACTATTATTAAACCAAATACAAATCTAATTGTTCGTTCAAAAAACTTTATTTTGTAATTAAAAAAATGAATGTTTTTGATTTTTTATGATTGATTTTGAATGTAAACCGTGATAAAGTAAGTACATGAAATAAATGAAAACGCTTTTTTGAAAAAGGAGCTAGAACATGTTAACGCCGGAGAGACATCAACTAATCTTAAAACTTTTAAAAGAGAAAGAACTTGTAAAAGTGCAAGAGTTTATCGAAGTTACAGGCGCTTCGGAATCCACCATTAGAAGAGACTTAAGTCAACTAGAAGAAGAGCAAATGCTCAAACGTGTTCACGGTGGCGCTTCGCTTATTCGCAGTAAACGAATCGAACTGAGCGTTATCGAAAAATCTGCTAAAAATGTTCAAGATAAACGAAACATTGCAGAGTATGCGGCTTCCATTATAAATGAAGGTGACTGTATTTTTTTAGATGCAGGAACTACAACGTATGAAATGATTCCTTTTTTAAAGCAAAAAGATGTAGTTGTCGTGACAAATGGTTTAATGCATTTAAACCCGATGCTAGAACAAGGTATCACCCTCTATTTAATTGGGGGATCTGTTAAACATAAAACGGGCGCTTTAATTGGCAATGGAGCTCTTTTAAGTCTTGAGCAATATCGTTTTGATAAGTGCTTTATGGGAGCGAATGGGATTCATCATCAATATGGATATACAACTCCTGATCCAGAAGAAGCATTGATCAAGCAAACGGCAATGAAGCTGTCTAGAGAATCTTATATTTTATCAGATTCCACTAAGTTTTTTGAAACAAGCTTTGCGAAAATAGCCGATTTACATGAAGCAAAAATTATAACAAATGACGTACCTAGCGATGTACTTATACAGTATGCAAACAAAACAGACATAAAGGTTGTGAAATCATGATTTATACATGTACGTTGAACCCATCCGTTGATTACGTAGTACATGTTTCAGCATTCGAAGAAGGCGGGCTTAACCGCACAACGAATGAAGCCAAGTTTCCAGGAGGAAAAGGCATTAACGTCTCTCGCGTTTTAAAGCGATTAGGTGTTGATAATAAAGCCCTCGGTTTTGTAGCCGGCTTTACAGGAACCTATATCGAAGACTACTTAAAAGCGGAGAATATCGAAACAGCTTTTACAAGAGTTGAGGGAGATACCCGTATTAACGTAAAGTTAAAAACAGAAAAAGAAACAGAAATTAACGGTCAAGGACCTGCTATTACAGACGAAGCGCTTCAGTCTTTATTGACTCAAGTAAAGCAAATGACTGAAGGCGATATCTTCGTATTAGCGGGGAGTATACCGAAAACGCTTCCAAGTTCTGTGTATAAAACGTTAACTGAACTAGCAGCAGCGAACGGAGTAAAAGTTGTAGTAGATGCAAGTGGAAAAACTTTGCTAGACGTCGTGTCCCACAAGCCGTTTTTTATCAAACCCAATCATCATGAACTTGCAGAATTGTTTGATGTAGAAGTAAACAGTGCAGAAGATGCGCTAGTGTACGGTAAGAAGCTCGTGGAACAAGGAGCGCAAAACGTCGTTGTGTCTATGGCAGGTGATGGAGCACTTCTTATTAACGAAAGCGGTGTCTACAGTGCCACAGTCCCTAAAGGAACGGTAAAAAATTCTGTTGGAGCTGGCGATTCACTTGTAGCTGGATTTATTGCTTCTTATGTAAAACAAGGAGATTTATTAGAAGCTTTTCAAACAGGAGTAGCTTCAGGAAGTGCCACAGCATTCTCACTTGAATTATGTACAGCAGAAGATGTAAAGACGCTTCGTGAACAAGTGTCAATCACAAAGGTAGAGTAGGGGGAACCGAGAATGAGAATTACAGAACTATTAAAAAAAGATACAATCATTCTTGATTTAAAAAGCACATCAAAAGCTGATGTTATTGATGAATTAGTTGGGAAATTAGACGAAGCTGGTCGCTTAAGCGACCGAGCTGGCTATAAAGAAGCAATTTTAAATCGTGAATCTCAAAGCACAACGGGAATTGGGGAAGGCATTGCCATTCCACATGCAAAAACAAGCTCGGTAAAAACACCGGCCATTGCATTTGGACGCTCAACAGAAGGTATTGATTATGAATCTTTAGACGGACAGCCTGCACACTTATTCTTCATGATTGCAGCGAGTGAAGGAGCGAATAATGCTCACTTAGAAACACTATCTCGTTTGTCTACGTTATTAATGGATGAATCGTTCCGAAAAACGTTGCTAACAGCATCATCAATTGATGAAATCATTAAAGCAATTGATGATAAAGAAACTGAAAATGAAGCGCCGGAAGAGGAAGTAGATACAGCTTCAGATCAATTAGTGCTTGCTGTAACGGCTTGTCCAACGGGAATTGCCCACACATATATGGCAGCGGACAGCTTAAAAGCAAAAGCGAAAGACATGAATGTGACGCTCAAAGTTGAAACAAACGGTTCCAGCGGAGTTAAAAACGCGTTGACGAAGGAAGAAATTGAAAACGCTACCGCTATTATCGTTGCAGCGGACAAGCAAGTAGAAATGGAACGTTTTGCAGGTAAAAAAGTCATTCAAGTTCCAGTAGCTGAAGGAATTCGCAAGCCGGAAGAATTAATTAACCGCGCGTTAAAAGGAGACGCTCCTGTATACAGCGGCGGCGGTGGCAGCAAAGAAGGCGGAGAAAGTAAAGGATCAGAGCGTACAGGGTTTTACAAGCACCTAATGAGCGGTGTATCCGCAATGCTTCCGTTTGTTGTAGGGGGCGGGATCTTAATTGCCATTTCATTTATGTTTGGCATTCACTCAGCAGAGCCGAAAGATCCAACGTACAATGCATTTGCAGCGGCGCTAAAAACAATTGGCGGAGATAATGCATTCTTCTTACTAGTACCAGTACTAGCAGGGTTTATTGCAATGAGTATTGCTGATCGTCCTGGTTTAGCTCCCGGTATGGTTGCAGGTCTTTTAGCAGCTTCTGGCGGAGGCGGTTTCTTAGGTGGTTTAATCGCTGGTTTCTTAGCAGGTTATGTAGTAGTGGGGTTAAAGAAATTATTCAGCGGTTTACCGCAAGCGCTTGATGGAATTAAGCCAGTTCTTCTTTATCCGCTATTTGGGATTTTTATCTCAGGATTGATTATGCTTTATGTTGTAAATGAGCCAGTTAGTGCAATTAACAAAGGATTAACGCACTGGTTAAGTGGATTTGGTACAGGTAACTTAGTATTATTAGGTATTATCTTAGGCGGTATGATGGCGATTGATATGGGTGGTCCTATTAATAAAGCAGCCTTTACATTTGGTATTGCAATGATTGATGCTGGAAACTATGCACCACACGCAGCGATTATGGCAGGCGGTATGGTTCCACCATTAGGTATGGCTATTGCGACAACTTTGTTCAAAAACAAATTTACTCGCCAAGAGCGCGAAACAGGTAAAACGTGTTATGTAATGGGTCTTTCATTTATCACAGAAGGTGCGATTCCATTCGCAGCAGCTGACCCAGGACGTGTGATTCCCGCATCGGTTATCGGTGCTGCAGTAGCAGGTGCTTTAACAATGATGTTCCACATCGGTTTACCAGCACCACACGGCGGCGTATTCGTTATCGGAATTGTACAAGGAAATCCTCTTTTATATGCACTAGCAATTTTAATTGGTGCAATTGTAACAGCGGTCCTTGTAGGTGTATTAAAAAAGCCAAAAGCAGAATAACAAATAAAGACTGATTTTACATGATGTAAAATCAGTCTTTTTGTTTTTTTGTGGTAGACATTTGTTCTTTATGAGAGTACAATTACTATAGTATTCCTTTAATTTTTAGAAAAGTTAGATAGATAAGCTTTTCTACTTGATAAAATATGGTACAATAATCGAATATTAAAAACAAAGTAAGGAAGTGTCTCAAACATGAAGGTTGCGAAGTTTGGCGGGAGTTCAGTTGCAAGCGCAGAGAAATTTAAACAGGTTGCGCATATTGTAACGTCTGATAAAGAGAGAAAGCTGGTGGTTGTATCAGCTCCGGGCAAGCGATACGGAGAAGATACAAAAATGACAGATTTGCTAATCGCACTTTCTGCCAAAATACAGCTTGGAGAAGATTACGTCGATGAGTTTGGGCAAGTAATTGATCGCTATCGTGAAATCGTTGTGGACTTGTCTATCCCAGAAACGATTATTACTGACATTATTACGAATTTACAATCACTTATTGATTTACATAAAAACGATCCATTTCGCTTATTAGACTGTCTAAAAGCAAGTGGAGAAGATAATAACGCAAAGGTAATGGCTGCTTATTTAAACCATTTAGGGTTTGAAGCTCATTATGTAAATCCAAAAGAAGCAGGTATTTTTGTTTCTGATGAACCCGGAAGAGCAAGAGTGCTTCCACTGTCTTATGAAAAATTGCCGAAGCTAAGAGAGCGTTCGGGTATTCTAGTGATCCCAGGATTCTTTGGCTACTCCGAAGAAGGGAACATGGTTACGTTCTCGCGCGGTGGTTCAGATATCACAGGCTCAATTGTAGCAGCGGGAGTAAAAGCTGATTTGTATGAAAACTTTACCGACGTAGATGCTATTTATAGCGTAGATCCAAGACTTGTGGAAAAGCCTCATGAAATGAAAGAGGTAACATACAGAGAAATGCGTGAACTATCCTATGCAGGTTTTTCTGTCTTCCATGATGAAGCGCTAGAGCCGGTTTATAAACTAGGCATTCCTGTATGTGTAAAGAATACAAATAATCCTGAAGCAAAGGGTACATTCATTGTAGCTGAGCGTCCTCACGGAGATACGCCGGTGGTTGGAATCGCTGGGGACAAAGGTTTTTGCAACATTCACGTGAGCAAATACTTATTAAACCGTGAAATTGGTTTTGGCAGAAGATTGCTTGAAATTTTAGAGGATGAAGGTATTTCATACGAACATACCCCTTCAGGAATTGATAATATCTCTGTCATCATGCGCGAGCATCAGCTTACGCTAGATGTGGAAAAGCGTGTATTTGCTCGAATTGAAAAAGAACTTGAAGTGGATGAAATCTTTATTGAACGTGATCTTGCTATGGTTATGGTAGTAGGAGAAGGAATGAATAGCACAGTAGGAATTGCTGCAAAAGCTACAGAAGCTTTTGCTCGTGCTGAAGTGAATCTTGAAATGATCAACCAAGGTTCTTCTGAGGTGAGCATGATGTTTGGTGTGAAAGCAGATGCTTTAGACCGTGCTGTTCAAGCTCTTTACAATACGTATTTTAACAGCATGTACAGTATTTCTTATTCGAATATAAAATAAACAAGACGAAAAACCCCGCTTTCTTTTTAGAGAGCGGGGTTTTCTAGTGAAGGCGTATAAAAATCAAATTTGTGGACATAAAGGGAAGGAAGAGTGAAGTCAAAGGAGGAAATACAGTGAAGAAACGACCCTTTTTCATATTCTTTTCCCTTATAGGTATTAGCGTACTTTCAGCATGCCACAATGATGATGCAGCACCGGCAAAAGAAGCTCAAAATAAACAAGGTGTGACGAATGGCGGAACGCCGATGAGCTATGATAATCAAAGCGAAAACACATCTTTTAACTTTTCAAAATTTGATTTAGAAGTAGACTATAAGGGGCTCAACAATGATTATGAAGCCGACTACGAAAATGAAAATGATGAGATAGAAGCCAAAGTGGATGATAATATTAACGATGAGCACTTGAACGGAGACAAAGCTTTTAATAAATTATCTTCAAAATTTAAAAAGTTAAATTTTGATCAGCGCACCCCCGATGAAGATGTAAAAAAGGAAGTAATCGATGCGTTTGGCCTAAAAAAAGATTTTCAGTCGTTTGAATTAGAAGTTCGTTTTTCAAACGGAACGGAAAAAGAATACAACTTTAAACAAAAGTAAGACGTTAAAGCAAAATATTTTAGTTGAAGGAAAATCCGAACGATGAATTGAGGTTCTTCATTAAGAATCCAACTCGTTCGGATTTTTTCATTGGTAAGGTGAACGTATGTCTCAATCTTATTTTTGATGTCTAAAAAAAGGAAAATAGTGAAAGGATGGTGATAAATAAGAAAAAGGAGGAATCACGGATGCAAAAGTTAATAATGAACGGATGTGTAGTCTTTGTTCTGTTATTGTTAGGAGCATGCAGCATGGTAAAAGAGCAAAATAACGCTCATGAAAACCACTTGAAAACAGAGGAAGCGAAAGAAACAAGCGAAGTATCGGTAGAACCTGTTAAAGTGGATTTAACGAATACATCGGGCAAAAAAGTAGGAGAGGCTACCCTGTCAGAAGCAAAGAACGGCGTGCAAATTAAATTAACTGCTCAAGGTCTTTCACCGGGAAGACATGGATTTCATATTCATGAAATAGGAAAATGTGAGGTGCCGGATTTTAAAACAGCGGGTGCCCATTTTAATCCTTTTAAACGTGAACACGGTTTTAAAAATACAAAAGGCCCGCATGCAGGTGATTTGCCCAATCTAGAAGTTGCTCCAAATGGCAAAGTAGATACAGAAATTTTTGCTTCTCTTGTCACGCTGCAAGAAGGAAAGCCGAATTCTCTTTTGGATATGGATGGATCGGCATTAGTGATACATGATAAAGTCGACGATTACACAACGGATCCTTCAGGAAACTCAGGAGATCGGATTGTTTGTGGAGTGATTACAAAATAAGCCAAAAAGCTGTGAAATCATTCACGGCTTTTTTATTTCAGTAACGAGCCGCTTCTAAATTGCGGTGAGCTTCTTTTTTTTGCACAATAGAAGAAAGAGCAAAGAAGGTGAAAACATGCATAAGCAAGTTGTCGTAATAGGCGGAGGAGTAGGTGGGTTAACAGCGGGAGCGCTTTTAGCTAAACATGACTATGAAGTGACGGTTTTAGAAGCTTCTCGAGAATGGGGAGGCTGTGCAGGGAAATTTCAGCGCCATTTGTATACGTTTCCTGTTGGAGCGACGCTTGGAATGGGATTTGAGCACGGAGGGATACATGAGCGAATCGGCATGTACCTTGGCCTAGAAATTGAAAAGGTTTCTCTTGAGAAAATCATGAAAGTTCATCTTCCTCATCGTACACTGATTTATTATCAAGACCGGTATCAGCATATTTCCTATCTTCAAAAACAATTTCCTCATAAAGCAAAAAATATTAGGAGCTTTTATGAAAATGTTTTTAGAATTGCAAAAGAAATTCGCAAGCTTATGCAGTCTCTGCCGGTTCTTCCTCCTCTGACAGTCGGTGAGTGGAGCAGGCTGGTAAGTTCGTTGAATTTTGGTTCTGTGAAGCTGTTGCCTTATTTTCATCAATCGTTTAGTTATTTACTAAAAAAACACAGCTTGTTAGACGAAGCGGACTTTCTTCATTTTGTTGATGGTCAATTAATAGACAGCATGCAGACAACGAGTGAGAACTGTTCAATGCTTATTGGATGTTTAGCGTTGGATATTTATCACGAAGGAGCTTTTTATGTGAATGGCGGCTTATACAAAGTCGCAGAAGCGCTGCAAAAATCGATTAAAGCCAACGGAGGAAAAACGACTCTAGGAAGGAAAGTAGTAAAGATAGAGCGTGATAATGACGGGTGGATCGTGCATGATCATAGAGGTAACCGTTACCGTGCATCAGACGTTGTATGCAACGCCCCGGTTCAAAGCTTAAAGTCTTTGCTGCATGATGAAGATTACCAACATATTCATAAGCGGGCAAAAGAAAAAAGCGAGCTTCCGCAGTGGGGAACGTTTTCGATGTATTTTGCCATTGATGAAAGAGATCTGCCGCAAAAGATAGAGTTGTTTCATCAAGTACTTCAATCCGAACAAGGGGAAATGACAGAAGGAAATCATTTATTTATCTCAGTCTCTCATCCTGATGATCGTTTTCGAGCGCCTGAAGGCAAGCGTACAATTACAGCGTCTACTCACATTGATCTTAGCAAGTGGAGTAAAAAAGAAGCCTATGACCTTCAAAAACAAGTTTTTGAGAAAAAAATGGTAGCAGGCATTAAAACCATTATTCCTAGCATTGAAAAAGCAGAGCATCAAATTTCGGGAGCTCCTAAAGCATGGGAAAGGTTCACTTCTCGCCCAAACGGCGGAGTGGGAGGCTTTCCGCAAACGTTAGATCATGCCTTGTTCAACAGCATTTCGCATCGATCTGGCTTACAAGGACTGTGGTTATGCGGAGATACAGTGTTTCCAGGAGCGGGAACTATAGGCGTATCGGTAAGCGGCTATCATGTGTTTCAAAGTATAACGTCTCACCGCCATACGTTACCTTAACATTTCTTACATACAAACTACTATTGTTCATACCATTAAAAACACCGGCCCCATTACCATAGGGCCGGTGTTTTCAGGAGAGAAACAGCTTCCACCACTTCCGTTTTCGCTTCATATCAGCAGCGGCGGTTTGTCTAAAGGTTTGGACAAAATCACTAAACATCTCTTCGCGTTCAGCTACGCTTTGACGATGAAGCTTACGTTCTTTCTCCATTTCTTTTAAATAATAGACTCGTTCCTCATTCATTGAATCAATTAAATCACGAAGCTCTTCTGTCGTATTAGTTGAAGAATTATTTAATTTTTCAACCATAAATTTTACTTGATTCATCGCAACGGTGGAGTTGCTTGAGAATCGGTCTAATAAATACTGCATTTCTTTAGAGGATTCATCCGCATTCTCCATGACATCTTTCATGAACAGGCGCATATCCTCGGTTTTCTCTTCAGCGATTGTTGAATAATCTTCAATCAAAGAAGTGACTTCATCAAACGATTTTTCGTTAGAACGGATAATTTTTTTAGACATATTTTCTACATCTCTTGCGCTGCGTTCTGAAGACTCAGAAATGTATGCCCCGACCGACTCCACCATTTCTACAGTTTGGGTAGCACTTTTTTCAAGCTCTCTTTTTACTTCTCCGACAATTTCTTCGCGAACTTCATTTCGCATACCTTCTCGCATTTCTTTTAACAAATCAGCTTTAAATGTATCAAGTACCTCAAACACATCTTCATAGCGGCGAACAGCTTCTACTAATTCCCCTTGAAGCAGTTCTTTTTCATTCACAACAAGGTCGTTTGGTTTTGGCTCTTCAATAGAAGCAGAAATAGCCTGCTTTTCTTCTTCAGTAGCTAATCGTGCTTCAGGTATAGGAGGGGTCTTCTCTTGCTTATTTTCTGAAATGCTTTCCTGCTTTTCAGCAGCTTTTTTCTTTTCTTGCTTTATTTGTTTATTGGAATGTTCTTGAAAATCAATGACGTTTTCTTTTTTAGAAGTTTTCAACTTTGCTGGTTCCTCTTCTTTTGAAACCGCTGCCTCTGATTCCATCACTAAATGCTCCTGTTCTTCTTGTTCCTTTATCAGCAGCTGAACATATTCTTTGACTTCATCTAACGTACATTGTTCATCAAACAGCTGTTTAATATCATTAAATAATTCAATTTGTTCCTCTGTATAGACACGAGCCCCATCTACTCGTTCAATTGTTAAATAGCTGCCCAATAATTTTTCCCATTGTTTTAGCGTTTTCTTTTCTACCTCTAATTGATCACTTACTTTTTTAATTGTATATGTCTCCATCATTTTTCATTTCCTCCCTTATCTATTTTCATCCAACTATGTAATGGATTATTTGTTGTATGTTGTATTCACCATATCTTCACTTGTTTTCCTGCTAGGTGACAAAGGTTGTCAAAACTAGACGACATTAGCCTTCTATGTAAAGAAAACGCATATTTTGTAAAAAAATGTACAGAAATGCGCAAATGGCAAAAATGGAAAACATAAAAGAAAAGGAGAGTATAGAAAACAGTTGACGGGAAAAAATGAATCCTATAAGATAAGTTTAAATGTTTAAGTTCTTGAACATATAAACATAAGGAGTGAACACTATGTCACAGCATTATGCGCTCATCACCGGTGCGTCGGGAGGAATAGGTAAAGAGTTAGCTTATCAATTCGCAAAGGATGGGCATCCTGTAATTTTAGTTGCCAGAAGCGCTGATAAACTAACAGCGATTGGAGAGAATTTAAAATCTACTTATAATATTGAAGTGATAACGGTTGTTAAGGATTTATCAAGAGAAGAAGAGATACAGTCATTATATGAAGAACTTAAAAAAAAAAAATGCACGTTGATTATTTAGTGAACAATGCTGGTTTTGGACTATACGGCAAATTTATTGAAACAGCTTTAGATGAAGAGTTAAACATGATTGATTTAAATATTCGAGCATTAACTCATTTAACAAAATTATTTTTACCGGATATGGTCAAAAGAAATCGCGGAAAAATTTTAAACATTGCATCTGTTGCTGCATTTATGCCAGGTCCGCTTATGACGGTATATTACGCAACGAAAGCGTACGTGTTATCTTTCACAGAGGCCCTTGAAAATGAATTAAAAGGTACCAATGTAACGGTAAGTGCTCTATGCCCGGGTCCAACTAAAACTGGTTTTAGCGACCGAGCCCAGCTAAGCAACTCCAAGCTTTTTCAAAGCGGTGCAATGGATGTAGAAACAGTAACGAAAGTTGGCTATAAAAAATTTATGAAAGGGCAGACGGTTATCGTACCAGGAGTACAGTTTCGTCTTGCTACGTTCATCCCGCGCTTCGTGCCAAGAAAGTGGCTTACATCCGTTGTCCGAAGAACACAAGAAATTAAATAAAGGAGAATATATATGAGTGAAAAAGCAGTCGAGTTATTTCGTGCCAGCATTCCTGTTTTTCAGGCTCTAAGTGATTCAGCAAGACAAGATATTATTTTGCTGCTCGCCGAAAAAGAGCCTTTAACCGTTAATGAAATTGCAAACGAGTCTACTCTATCACGACCGGCAATTTCTCATCATTTAAAAATTTTACGCGATCAAAAGCTTGTGCAAATTGAGCAAAAAGGGACGCAGAGATATTATTCACTAGCTTTAAGTGAGGCAGTTGAGCTATTAAAAAGCTTGCTTGCTACAGTTGAAGCCGAATGTTTATAGGGAGATGAAAGAGATGAACCACGAGCGATTTTATATCACAGATGAAACGGTCATTGAACATATTGTCTCTACACAAAAGCAGTATTTCTATGCGCAAAAGACAAAGAGTATCAACAGCCGTATTCAAGCGCTGAATAAGCTAAGAGACGCAGTCAAACAAAACGAGCAGAGAATTATGGATGCTTTAAAACAAGATTTAAATAAATCTGAAGTAGAGGCCTACACGTCGGAAATTGGGATTTTACTAGAGGAAATTCGATTTACGCTTAAACATTTAGCAAAATGGATGAAGCCTAAAAAAGTAAAAACCGCTTTAACACATGTGGGCTCTAAAGGGAAAATTGTTCCTGAACCGTATGGAGTCGCGTTAATTATTGCTCCGTGGAACTATCCGTTTCAATTAGCACTGTCTCCTTTAGTAGGAGCGATTGCCGCTGGAAACACGGCGATTATAAAACCTTCTGAATTAACGCCTAGCGTATCTCGCGTTATACAAGAATTACTAGCTGAAGCTTTTGACCCAGCATTTGTGACGGTGGTTGAAGGGGCTGTAGACACTACAAGTCTGCTTTTAAAACAGCCCGTTGATTATATTTTCTTTACGGGAAGTGTAAATGTAGGGAAAATTATTATGCAAGAAGCAGGGAAGCAGCTTATTCCCGTCACGCTTGAGCTAGGCGGAAAAAGTCCGTGCATTGTACATGAAGACGCAAACCTAGATCTTGCAGCGAAGCGAATTATGTTTGGTAAAGGGATGAATGCAGGCCAAACGTGCGTTGCTCCTGATTATTTGCTCGTGCATAAAAAGGTAAAAGCGCAGCTTGTAGAGAAACTTCGCGAAGCGATTTCTCAATTTTACGGTAGTAATCCGCTTGAAAGCGACCGCTATGGCCGTATTGTCAGTGAGCGCCATTTTACTCGGCTAGTTGAGTTTTTAAAAGACGGAAATGCTATAGTTGGAGGCGGGTACAATAAAAACACGCTAACAATAGAACCTACGGTGTTAAGTGAAGTAAGCTGGACCTCAGATGTCATGCAAGAAGAAATCTTTGGGCCTATTCTTCCTATGATTGAATATGAAACACTAGACGAAGTCATTCATAAAGTTCAAGAAAAAGCTAAGCCGTTAGCTCTTTACTTATTTACAGAAAGTGAAGATGTGCAAAACGCCATAACGGAGCGTCTTTCATTTGGAGGAGGCTGTATAAACGATACGCTTATGCATATCGCTACGCCATATTTACCGTTTGGCGGAGTGGGAGAAAGCGGCACGGGTCAATATCATGGAAAAGACAGCTTTCAGACATTTACTCATTTTAAAAGCATGCTGTCTCAAACAACCAAGTTTGATTTGTCATTCCGCTATCC
Source organism: Priestia sp. YIM B13551 (assembly GCF_042787905.1). Lineage (NCBI taxonomy): Bacteria > Bacillati > Bacillota > Bacilli > Caryophanales > Bacillaceae > Priestia > Priestia sp. YIM B13551. Next base: position 743,460 of record NZ_JBHZOX010000001.1, on the reverse strand, counting down.
TTCGGAAAAACAAAGCTTGAAAATGATCAAAAAATTACTGAAATAAAAGAGCCTCCTGATAGGAGGCTTTTTCGTTATTTTGAAAGTGAAAGCTGAGAAAGCGGCCATTTTTCTTGGATATATGCCATTTCCCAAAATAAATACTCGAGTTCACAGCTTTTGATGAAGTGATCTTTCATACGGTTACGTTCTTCTTCAGTCGCTTGTTCGGCGAGTTCATCGAGCTTGTTACAAAACCATTGTGTTGTGCCATTCATTTCTTCATTATTATAAAACTGAATCCATTCATAAAAAGGATGAGAAGGAGATGGATTTACTTGTTCTGTAATGCGCTGCCCAATTTCAACGTACGTCCATGGACATGGAAGAAGCACTGCAATGATTTCTGCTAAGCTGCCTGTATGCGCAACGCTTGTCATATGGTTAATGTAGTGGCTGGCCGTCGGTGAAAGCGTCTCAGTGTGAAGGTCTTCATAACGTACGCCTGCTACTTCACAAAAATTATTGTGAGGGTGTACTTCACTATGTAATACCGTAGAAATGCCGGCATTAAAGGCTTCCATTTCGGTACGCGTGCGGCATTTCGTTAAAGCAGCGCCGTAAATGCGAACAAATGCTGTTAAGTATTCGTAATCTTGAGAAACGTAGTGAATAAGCGCTTCTTTTGGCACGTTTCCTTCAGCAATTCCTTTAATAAAAGGATGGTTAAAAATGGCTTCGTAAATATAGTTTGCTTCTTGTCTTAATTGAGATGAAAATGACATCAAAATCCTCCTTTAATATGAGGAAGTCACAAACAAGCACATAAAGGAAATAAAAAACACTCCGTTTATAAACGGAGTGGCAAAGGACAGTAAAAAACTGAACATTGCCACTTTCCTACGCTGGTATGAGCCAGATCAGGTTCAAAGGGATCAAGAAAACTTGTCTCAGCCGGTGGGCACCCCTAGTGGACTTCCTATTAATCTATGTTTAACTTACCATATATTCTGAAAAATAGAAAGCGTTATGGGAAATTGTGTGCTAACCGCTTTTCTTTCTTAAAGAGGAAATTTCTTAAAGCTATTTTTAATCATTTTTGTTTAAAAATGCATATTTTTAGGGAAGAAGAGGTATTAATGAAGGGAAGAGCCGTTTTCGTCTCCGAAACACTCCCATATAAATAGAAGAAAGGAGAGAACAAAATGGCGAAATTTCGTTTGTATGCTGTATTAAATACAGTAGGCTTGGCTATTACACTGCTTGTGAATTATTTAGCAAATGCCATTCCAATAGGAGGCAAAACAACGGGAGAAGCTTCTGCGCAAGTTCCTACGTTGTTTACACCAGCGGGTTATGCCTTTGCTATCTGGGGCGTTATTTATTTATTATTAACCATTTGGGTTATACGCCAATTTTTTGCAAGAGAAGATCAAAAGGAAATATATGCACGTATCGGCATTTGGTTTTTTCTAAACTGTTTGTTAAATAGTGCGTGGATCTTTATTTTCCAAAACGATTACTATAAGTTATCTCTTTTAGTTATGCTCTTTATTCTAGGCACATTAATGATTGTATATTCCATTATTCAGCATTCTCGGATGACGACATGGTTTATGCGTCTGCCGATTTCGCTTTATCTTGGATGGATTTCTGTTGCGACTATTGTCAATGTGTTTGTCGTATTTCAAGCAAATGGAATACAGCATTTGCTTGGCCTGAGCGAGTTAGCATGGACGATTATTATGCTGCTGGTAGGAGCTGCGCTGGGCATTATGTTTACATTAAAAAACCGAGACGCTGTTTATCCGCTTGTTTTTATTTGGGCTTATATTGCCATTGCAGTGAAGCAAAGTGGAAATCAGCCAATTGTCATTACTGTCATCATTTCAGTTGTTTTATTAGCAATTGCCATTATTGTGGGATTGATTAAACGCTATAGACGTTTTTAAAAAGAAGCTCTAGCTTTTGTAAGCTAGAGCTTTTTATGATGCTCTTTTGATTGTAAAAAAGCAGCTGTAAAAGCAATTAAGCTAATTAAAATACCAAAAGGAACAACAATTGGTACGAATGATAAAATAAATGTCATAAGTGTAACCTCCATGTTGCATCGGTGCATAATGAAAAATTCAACTTTTTTAAATTGAAGTTCCGCTATTATAGTATGCTAGGCTTTATGTTTGGAGCCTATATGTTTAGAAATAAACGAAAAAGGCAACATACGTTACATACAGGTTGTATTAGGAGGAGTTAAAATGGAAACATATTTAGTCGCTTACACAGATAAAGATGATATGGAATATAAACAAGTGACGTGCGAGAGTTATGAAGATGCAGAGCGTACGGTCCTTCGTTTAGAGAGAGAAGGGCATATGCATATTGAAGAAATTTCAAATCAAGAAGCCTACCGGGGAGATGAATCATCGTACAGAGAATAAATTTTGAATAGAAACACCAACCTTAAAATGAAGAAGCAGCTGCTTCTTCATTTTTCTATTCTATATAGATATCGTTTTATAGAAAAAAGTAAAACGGGAATGATTTTCTTCTGCATTTATGGTACAGTACTAATCAGGTGAGTTTTGAGTTTAGAAGAGGAGAGAGTAACATTATATGAGTAAAGGAAATCAGTGGTCTTCACGCCTCGGTTTTATTTTAGCATCTGCTGGGGCAGCAATTGGTCTAGGAGCGATATGGAAGTTTCCATACGTAACGGGAACCAGTGGCGGTGGAGCGTTTTTTGCGTTGTTTATTTTATTTACGATTTTTATTGGATTGCCGCTTCTGTTGGCAGAATTTATCATTGGAAGACATACGGGAAAAGAAGCGATTAGTGCTTATAAGGCAATTGCTCCAAAATCCGCTTGGGTATGGATTGGCAGGCTGGGAGTACTAAGCTGTGTCGTTTTGCTTTCCTTTTACAGCGTCGTTGGCGGCTGGGTGATTTTATATACGATTATGAGCGTAACCGGTATGCTAAGCGGAAAAGAGTACGGCCCGTTGTTCAATGCCGTCATTAGCCAGCCTTATGTAGTATTAGGTGCACAGGCGCTGTTTTTATTAATTACAGTGTTTGTTATTTCAAAAGGCGTACAAAAAGGAATAGAGCGTGCTAATAAATACATGATGCCGCTGTTATTTATTTGTTTTATCATTATCGTAGTGCGTTCTTTAACATTAGACGGAGCAATGGACGGAGTAAAGTTCTTTTTGAAACCAGATTTTTCAGCCATTACAGGGTCATCTGTTCTCTATGCGCTCGGTCAGTCGTTTTTCTCGCTTTGCGTGGGATTATCCTGCATGGTGACATATAGCTCTTATTTAGGGAAAAAAGTAAGCTTGACGCGTTCAGCTGGCACTATTGCTATTTTGAACTTGTTTGTTTCGCTGCTGGCGGGCTTGGCTATTTTTCCAGCCGTTTTTTCATTTGGATTAAAGCCAACTGAAGGACCTGGACTTTTGTTTGTGGTCTTGCCAACAGTATTTGAGAAAATGCCGTTTGGTACCGTCTTTTTAGCACTGTTTTTAATTTTATTTCTATTCGCTACGCTTACCTCTGCTTTCTCACTGCTGGAAATTATCGTAGCTGCTTTAACCAAAGACGATCAGACAAAACGAACTCGCTACGCTTCTTTATCAGGGATTCTTGTGTTTGTGGTAGGTATCCCATCAGCGCTTTCGTTTGGTGTACTAAAACATGTCTCACTTTTTGGCAGAAGTATATTTGACGTAGCTGACTTTTTTGTGAGCAACTTAATGCTGCCTCTTGGAAGTTTAGCCATTGCGATTTTTGTGACATTTAAAATGAAAAAAGAAGCCGTGTATGAAGAGTTTATTTCAGGAAGTACAAAAGGCGCTAAATTATTCAATGCATGGTTCTTTCTAGTTAAATACGTATTGCCTATTATAATTATAGCTGTTCTATTAAGCTTACTTGTTGCATATTAAATAGGCTGAGACAAAAAATATGTTAGTTGAAGAAAGCTCCGAACGATGAATCGTTCGGAGCTTTTTATTGTGATAGTGAAGGTAAGTTTAATCGATTTAATTGCTTCTAGCTGTTGATTGGAGCGCAAGACCAAGACTCCTGCGGGAAAAGCGGAACAGGTGAGACCCCGCAGGAGCGTAAGCAACGAGGAGGCTCACCGGCCGCCCGCGGAAAGCGAAGACTTGCACGGAAATCAACAGCGGTGTCACAAGCAATCCATACGAGCTCCTTTACGCCATTTGTTCGCCTTTAGATTGGAGCAATTTTTTATGTCTCAATCTTTTGTTTATTTTGCAAAAACGTGATTTCCGATCGTAATCGTAACCTGTTTTTGACGAAGCCATTGGTCGCTTGTTTTATCTGGATTAAAGAAGAATAACGAACCTTTTCCTTGACCTCTAAAAGCTAGTGCTTCATTTACAGCTTTTTTTGCGTCAGCATCCGCTGCTTTATTAATTTCACCGTTTTGTACAGGTGTAAACTGTGTACCTTGATAAATGACATCATGAATAGAGTTTGGGAAAGAATCGCTATCCACGCGGTTTAAAACGACTGTTGCTACAGCCACTTTGCCAGCGTAAGGTTCGCCTTTTGCTTCAGCTTGTACAAGGCGAGCTAACAATTCTTTATCACTTTCGCTAATAGAGTTAGGGATTGTTAATGTTTCATTTGCATTAATAGAGTCGGTAGATTTGTGATTCGCTTCTTTTAACTGTTTAACCGTAACGCCGTATTCAGCGCCAATCTTGTAAAGAGTCTCTCCGGCTTTTACGCGATGGGTTGTTTCAGCGGCATTTGCCCCGTGACTCATGCCGAACATAGGAACTGCTAGTGCTCCAATAATTGCTAGTTTCTTAAACATAAAGTAAGTACCTCCTGAAATCCTTTTGAACGCCCCTTTTATCACGGATCGGTGCGTGCTGTGCACCGAACTTTATATGTACGTTTCAAAGATTAACAGGTGTCAATACATCTTGTCACTGCTTAAAACATACCAATCTAGGAAGATATTATAATAGTTAACAGATAATTTGAAAAATACGTTGACTGATAATAAAGGAGTGAATTATAATGAACGAGTAAATAGTTAACCGTTTAACTGGAGAGATTTTATGGGAGAAAAGATAACGATTCGTGATGTAGCAAAGCATGCAGGTGTGTCTGCAGCTTCAGTATCTTACGTCTTAAACGGAATTAACAAAGTATCCGATGAAACAAAAGAGCGAATTTTAACAGCGGTAAAAGAATTAAACTACGAACCAAATTTAACCGCCGTTAGTCTTTCGAAACAAAAGTCAAATATGATTGGCGTTATGTTCCCGCTTACAGATGATTCACTTTCTACTATATTTAAAGATAACCATTATTACAGTGAAATGATTAGTGGAATTGAATATGTAATCCGTAAGCATGGTTATGATCTAGTCATATCTGGAGCGAGTAGCCCAGCTGATTGCCTAAAATGGATTCGAACGAGAAATATTGATGGTCTTCTGTTTTTAGGAGCCTTCCCGCATCGATTGTATGAGAAAATGAAAGCGTTATCGAATCCGATTGTGCTAGTAGATACATACGAAAGGTACGAACGCGATTATCATCATATTTCTGTAGACGATGAGTATGGAGGATATCTAGCTACAACACATTTAGTGAATTTGGGTCACAAAGAAATTGCCTTTGTTGCTCATCACCTCGTCAATAGTCCAGTGGATAAAAAGAGGTATATAGGCTACGAGAAAGCATTAAAAGAAGCGGGCATTACACCATCAAAGACGTTTGTTTTTGAAGTGAACGAAAGTTCGTTTGATAACGGTTACAATTTAGGGAACAAGCTGCTGCAAGATCATAAGGATATTCGGGCGGTTTTTGCATCCTCTGATACGCTGGCGCTTGGAATTATGAAAGCACTGCAAGAAAAGGGGAAAAAAATTCCGCAGGACTACTCAATCGTAGGGTTCGATGACATAACGTTTAGTAGCTATGCATCTCCAAGTCTAACAACCATTCGTCAAGATGTATTTAACAAAGGAGTCGTCGCCGCGACGTCTGTTATTCAAGCAATTGAACACCGTTTCAGCACGCTGCAGCATGTGAAATTATCGGTTGAACTTATTATTCGAGATTCGACTGCTAAGCGCGGGTGAATCAGAGTAAGTTAACCGGTTAACCAAAGTTTAGCATTTATGAAAAAAGGGGATATAAGTTAGCATTCACAAAAAAAGGGGATATGAAAATGATTAATGTTACAGTATGGAATGAAAATCGTCATGAACAGAAAAATCCGGTTGTAAGAGAAATTTACCCTGAAGGCATTCACGGTGCCATCGCTTCTTTTTTAGAAGAAGGAGGGTTTCGTACACACACCGCAACATTAGACGAAGTAGAACACGGGTTGACTGAAGAAGTATTAAATCAAACGGATGTTTTAGTATGGTGGGGTCATTTAGCACATGACGAAGTGAAAGATGACATCGTTGAGAAAGTAAAGCAGCGCGTGCTAGACGGTATGGGGCTTATTGTCTTACACTCAGGTCACTTTTCTAAAATTTTTAAAACGTTAATGGGCACAAGCTGCGACTTAAAATGGCGTGAAGCAGATGAAAAAGAGCGCTTGTGGGTAGTAGAACCGAGTCATCCGATTGTGGAAGGTATTGGTGAATTTATCGAGCTTGAGCGCGAAGAAATGTATGGAGAGCACTTTGATATTCCAGCACCTGATGAACTGATTTTCACGAGCTGGTTTGAAGGCGGAGAAATTTTCAGAAGCGGCTGCACGTACAAACGCGGAAACGGAAAAGTATTTTATTTCAGACCTGGACATGAAACATATCCAACATACCATAACAAAGACATTCAGCGTGTCATTATGAATGCTATTAAATGGGCGAAGCCAGCAGAGAGAAAACGTCCTGTTTACGGCAATGCGCAACCGCTTGAATCAATCGCTGTTAAAAACTAATTAATAATGCTTAAGCAAAGGGGATAGGAAAGATGGAAAAAGTAAAAATTGGCGTTATTGGGTGCGGAAGCATTGCGCAACACCGTCACTTACCAGAATATAAGATGAATGAACAAGTAGAATTAGTAGCCGTTTGCGATATAAACACAGAACGTGCAAACAGCGTAGCGCAGCAGTACGGTGTAAAAGCTTACACAAACTACGAAGAACTTTTAGCAAGCGGTACAGTGGAAGCAGTGAGCGTATGTACGCCCAATTATCTTCATGCGCCTATTTCGGTGGCAGCGTTAAACAGCGGAGTTCATGTCCTGTGTGAAAAGCCGATGGCAACATCAGAAGAAGAAGCGAAAGCAATGATTGAAGCAGCAAAAACAAACGGTAAAAAACTAATGATCGGACATAATCAGCGCTTTGTAGCTTCTCATCAAAAAGCTCGTGAACTTATTGGAAAAGGGGAAATCGGTAAAATTTACAGTTTCCGTACGGCTTTTGGCCACGGTGGTCCTGAAGGTTGGAGCGTGGACGGAAAAGACAGCTGGTTCTTTAAAAAAGACGAAGCGTTTATTGGTGCTATGGGGGATTTAGGCGTTCATAAAACCGATATGCTCCGCTACATATTAAATGAAGAAATTGTAGAAGTCGGTGCATTTGTAGAAAGCAATGCAAAAGACTTTGCAAATGTAGACGACAATGCTGTGTGCGTATTAAAAACGGAAAGCGGGATTATCGGTACGCTTGCGGCAAGCTGGGCTTACAATGGAAAAGAAGACAACTCCACGATTGTTTACGGCGAGAAAGGGATTCTTCGTTTAGAGGACGATCCGACGTATTCATTAGTTGCCCAATATGCAACAGGTGAAGTGGTGAACTATGAGTTAGGAAAAATCCAGTCGAACGATGAAGGCGGACAAAGTAATTCTCACGTCATTGAACAATTTGTAGATGCAGTTGCAGAAGATAAAGAATCTCCTGTTCCTGGTGAAGAAGGATTAAAATCACTTGCTGTTATTTTAGCAGCTTTAAAATCAAGTCAAACGAAACAAATTACGCGCGTGTAAGAGGTGAAAAACGTGAGAATTGGCATAATCGGAGCAGGAGGGATTGCTGTAAGCAGGCATATCCCAGCATTCAAACAACTGGGTGATGAATGTGTGATTTGGGGGCTTAGCGATATTAATAGTGAAAGAGCCACAGAGGTAGCCAATGAGCATAATATCCCTCACGTATTTGTTGATTACAAAGATATGTTTAAAGAAGTGGACGCTGTATGTATTTGTACACCGAATAAATTTCACGCCGAGTTTGCAGTAGAAGCGCTAAAAGCAGGCGTTCACGTCCTATGTGAAAAGCCAATGGCGATGTCTAAAGAGCAAGGTGAAGAAATGCTTGCTGCTGCTAGAGAATCAGGTAAGCAGTTAGCGATTGCGTATCATTACCGATTCATGAAAGAAGCGCAGGCTGCGAAAAAAATGATGACAGAGGTAGGGCGCCCATTAGTTGCACGTGTCAGAGCAATGCGTCGCCGAAAGGTTCCCGGTTGGGGGGTATTTACGAACAAAGATCTTCAAGGAGGAGGCAGCTTAATTGATTACGGCTGCCATTTGCTTGATTTAACGCTTTGGCTGATGGGAAACCCAAAGCATACTGAAGTGCTGGGAAGTACATATAATGACCTGAGTAAAACGCCTAACCAATTAAATCAATGGGGAGCATTTGATCATGAAACATTCAGCGTGGATGATCATGTAACGGCCTATATTAAATTTGAAAATGGAGCGTCGCTTCTTTTAGAAACTTCTTGGGCAGCTAATATCGAAGATGATGAAGAGCACGTAAGCATATCAGGGGTAGAGGGCGGTTTAAGTGTGTTTCCGTTTGAACTATACACGTCTAAAAACGGTATGCTCATGAACAGTACGTCACCTTGGATAGATGGAGAAGATGATTACAGCCTAAGTCAGGCTAAAAATTTCGTTGAAGCGTGTAAAGGAAATGCTGAATTAGTGGTAAAGCCACAAGAAGCGCTTCAAGTCTCAGCTATTATTGACGAAATATATCGCACAGGGGGAAATTAAAATGAAACTTGGAGTATTCACGGTCTTATTTGCGGATCTTTCTTTTGAAGAGATGTTAGATAAAGTAAAAGCAGCAGGTCTTCATGCTGTTGAAATCGGAACGGGCGGCTATCCGGGAAACAGCCATTGTCCGCTAGATGAGCTGCTTGAAGATAAAGAAAAAAGAGAAGCCTATATGAAGCAGATAAAAGACCGCGGACTTACAATCAGCGCATTTAGCTGCCACGGCAATCCTATTTCACCTGAGGCAAGTTTTGCAAAAGAATCTGACGAAACGCTTCGCAAGACCATCCAACTAGCATCATTAGTAGATGTTCCAGTGGTGAACTGTTTCTCTGGAACAGCAGGAGATCACGAAGAAGCCAAGTACCCAAACTGGCCTGTTACTCCTTGGCCTAACGAGTATGGAGACGTATTGAATTGGCAATGGGAAAATAAGCTTGTTCCTTATTGGAAAGAAATTGGAGAACTAGCCGAGGAGCATAATGTGAAAATTGGTTTAGAACTTCACGGCGGATTTTTAGTTCATACTCCGTATACGCTCCTAAAGCTTCGCGAAAAAACAAGTCCAGCGATTGGCGCTAACCTTGATCCAAGTCATTTATGGTGGCAAGGAATTGATCCGGTAGGAGCTATTAAAATTTTAGCAAAAGAAAATGCGATTCATCATTTCCATGCAAAGGATACGTACTTGGACCAGGATAATATTAACATGTATGGCCTGACGGATATGCAGCCATACGGAGAAGTCCAAACGCGTGCATGGACGTTTAGATCCGTAGGGTGCGGACATGATGTAAAAGAGTGGTCTGATATGATGAGTGCACTTCGCACATACGGATACGATTATGTAGTCAGCATTGAGCACGAAGATCCAATCATGTCGATTGAAGAAGGATTTAAACGCGCGGTTACAAACTTACAAAGTGTATTAATTGAAGAAACTCCCTCACAAATGTGGTGGGCGTAAGCAAAAAGAAGCATCTCTAAAAAGAGGTGCTTCTTTTATTTTCGTTAGTAAATCAATTCGCCTTTGGTTCACCTGAATTTCGATACAAAAGGGTGATTGGCAACCCAAAAGCGCCAAGGGTAATCCTTCGCTTCACCAGAATTATCAATGCCAACGCGAGGTCCGGCGGAAATCTCTGAAGGAGTGAAGCCACGAGCAATATAAAGAGGAGGGCTGGTTAAATCATGACCGTACAAATCCATTGAAACCCCTAGTGCTTTTGTTAGTTTCCCAGGACCGTTTGTCCAATTTATTTCATTTTCCATCCCTCGACGTCTATTTTTCATCAAATTTTTTCCGCTAAATGGCTCAATAGCTCGAATGAGGACGCCTTCTGGACAATCGATGTCGCTGCTTACAACATTGAGTAAACAATGTGTATGCATTGTATGCGTATAGGCATGACCAGGAGGACCGAACATTACCTCCGTTCTTTTTGTGCGCCGGTTATTAAAGCTATGAGCTGCTCGGTCGAAAGGCCCTTTATAAGCCTCTGTTTCTACAATAAAACCAGATGCAGTTCCTTCTGCCGTTTCGTGAACAAGAAGACATCCTAACAGCGACTGAGCTAATTCAAGTGTAGGCTGTTGGTAAAATAAAAGAGGAAGTGGTTCAATCGCTAAAAGAGAACGCGTCATTTGCTGTAGTCCATCCTTTCAAAACAGAGTCATTCACGCTGTTATGCGCATCTTTTATTATGATGTTTTCTTTGTTATTTTGCAAAGGGAGGCACTGATTAATACAGTAATCTTTCTTATCCCACGTTCAAGTATTTATCATGATTCAACTCACTCTATGAAATTATTTTATTTTAAAGAATGGTTTCGTTTTGCACGTATAGGGGGAATATTTTACTACAATACTTCGCTTTTGCTGCTGGTATGATATACACAGTTCATCCATATTTTACATGCTTTTAGTTTTAAAAAATAGTGATCCGTCTTTTCTTTATTTTCGTTCTACACATGAAAGCAAAATAAAAAGATTGAATTGTAGAAAGTTCTTTATAAATGGAAATAAAGAAAAAATATCCTTCAAAGAGTATTTAAGGGATTTTAGAACATATTAAAAATAAAATTTATACACTGTGAGGAATAGCTATGAACATCCACTTTGATACATTAATGAACTTATCAATTAAACATATTTTTGGGCCTGCATCTCAAACGATCAACCATCTGACATATCATTCAAAGCAGGTTCACGACGGATCAGTATTTTTTAGTATAAAAGGTGAAAATGAAGATGGACATCAATATATCAAAGAAGCTATAACTAGAGGAGCCGTAGCAGTCTTTGGGACAAGCATTGAGGAGCTGCGTCTTTTGAGTACTCAGTATTCTCACTGTACGTTTTTAGCTGTTGATGACGTTCGCAAAGTAATGGCATCTTTTTCTAAAATGTATTTTGATTATACGGATGAAAAAATTGAGACAATTGGCGTTACAGGTACAAATGGTAAAACAACCGTAGCAGCTTACGTAAGGTCGCTTTTAACTCTTTTAAAATTGCCGACAGGATCGATTGGAACGACCGGCATTTGGTCATCAAAGAAGAAGTTAGTTTATAAAAAAAGTACGCCTACAACACCTGAATCGGTAGACTTACATAAAATTTTTTATGATTTGTATACAAGAGGCGATGAAGCGGCAGTGATGGAAGTATCTTCAATTGCGATTGATCAGCAGCGAGTAGAAGATATTTATTTTGATGTAGCCATTCACACAAATCTTTCAGAAGAGCACTTAGAGTATCATAAAACGTTTGAGCACTATAAAAAATGCAAGATGAAATTATTTCAGCAGGCAAAACATGCCGTTATTAATATAGATGATCAGGACATGGGGAAAGACTTGAGCAGGCTATTTGAAGGACCTAAAGTCACGTATAGCTTATTAAATAATGCGGAGGCAACTCTGCAAGCAAAAAACATTACTGTCAAAGAAGGGGGCTCTTTCTTTGATTTACTGTATAAAGGACAGTCATACAAAGTAGCAGTGCCTGTATATGGCGATTACAACATTGCTAACGTGCTAGCGGCCATTGGTACAGCTCTTCATTTTGAATACCACATTGAGGATATTATTAGCGTGCTTCCTCAATTGGAAAGTCCAGAAGGGCGCTTTCAAGTGGTAGAAGGTCCCAATAACCAAAAAGTGATTTTAGACTATGCCCATACGCCTGTTGCCCTTACGCGTCTAGTAGAAGAAGTAAAAAAGATGGAGTATAACCAGCTAATTGTCATGATTGCAGGAATCGGCATTCGAGATTTTAATAAAATGCCTAAAATGGCGCGTGTCATTGAAGGAAAAGCGGATGAAATTATCGTAACGGTTGATCATCCAGGTCATCATGACCCGAACGTAATTGTAGATCAAGTGATGACGGGTTTTTCAAATCCGAGCGCAAGTAATATTCACCGCGCCCCTACTCGAACAGAAGGAGTATTAAAGTCGCTTTCTTTAGGAAAGCCGAATGATATTATCTTACTTACAAGCGGCTGTATTAACGGCGCTCAGCTTGTAAAAGGAAACGAAATTCCGCATTCCGATGAAGAAATTATTGCTTCTTATTATGCATCGTTAAGCAATATTTCCTAATACTCTTCTTCATTTATCTATCGAACGAACGTGTAGAAATTGAAACAGCATACGAAAGAAGGTCTCTTACTATTTTTAGAGACCTTCTTTTTGCATCAAAACTATAGGCTGTTTTCTCGCTGTGTTTTTGGTTCTTCAATTTTTACATCATGTTCTTTAGCCAGCTTTTTAATAGCTGCATTGTAATCGCGTATGCCTTTTCGTGCTTCATCAAGCATAGCGTTTGCCTCAGCAATAAGGTTGCGGTCCTGCTTTTCTAAAGCGCTGACAATTTTAATGAAAGCATTATACTGGGTATTGGCAGCCTTTATATAACTTTCATGAATCTTTCGAAGATCGTCGGTTTCTACATCGATGTTTTCCAGTTCGTCAACAAATTTACGATAGGTAGGAATGACTTCACTCGTCATCGTATCATACATCACTGCGTCACTTGTGTAGTTAGCGCCTGTAACAGAATCGTATGCGTCAATCGCTTCTTTTTCAAGCTGAGCCGCTTTTTTTAAATCTTGATTGTTATAGTCGATTAAATCATCTTGAACAGGATCACTAAAGCAGGCGGATAATAAAAACAAAAGAGGAATAAGACAAAATAAAACCTTCTTCAATGAATTTCACCTCCGTTTAACAATGTATGAAACATCTGCTTGGCAAAGTCGGTTTTAATAACTGGAGAAAAAGAAGGGAGTGTATAAAAGGATTTTTAAAGGTCGACAGTGAATTTATTCATAAGTCGGTTTGTAGTTGACCACCCCTTAGTAGCAGGAAGGAAGAGAAAATGATTAAAATAAAAAGAGACCACTTAATGAACAATGAAGTTATTGAACTGGTAAGTTCTCACCTTCAAGGAATGAACTTACATTCACCCCCTGAAAGTATTCATGCTCTAAATATTGAAAACTTAAAGCAACGTGATATTACGTTTTGGAGCGTGTGGGAAGACAGTCAGCTAGCAGGGTGCGGGGCTTTAAAAGAGTTAGATGAGCATCACGGAGAAATTAAATCGATGCGAACAGCTACCGCCCATTTGCGGAAAGGAATCGCTAAAGAGCTGCTGCAGTACATAATAAACGAAGCACAAAAACGAGGGTACCGACGCTTAAGCTTAGAAACAGGATCCGCGTCTGCTTTTGAACCGGCTAGAAAGCTGTACGCCAGTTTTGGATTTTACGAGTGCGAACCGTTTTCTACCTACAAAGAAGATCCATACAGTGTATTTATGACAAAGAAATTGAATGATTAAAAGAGGATGGGACAAAAGTATTTTAGTTGAAGGAAAATCCGAAAGAGGAATCGAGATTCTTGATGGAGAATCCAACTCGTTCGGATTTTTTCATGGTAATGGTAAACCGGTAGTTTTTATATATGTAGTTGCTTCTAGCTGTTGATTGGAGGGCAAGGCGAAGACTCCGCCAGGAGCTGAAGCGACGAGGAGGCTCAGCGGCCGCCTGCGGAAAAGGAAGTTTTGCACGGAAATCGACAGCGGTGTAACAAATGATTCATACCTGATCATTTATCCCGTTTGTGTGTCTTTAGATTGAATTGATTTAGTTATGTCTCAACCTCTTTGTTTTTTGTTTTGTCATAATTCATATAAAAAGGTATAAACTAGGTTTTCTTACTAGACAAAAAGGTTTTTCCTAAGTAGTATAGGTATCAGATAATACAAAACGAATGTTCAGTATAAATAATAAATGTGCGGGGCGGTGGAAATAGATTGAATAAAAAAAAGCTTCAAAGTGAACAAACCAAAAGAAAAGTGGCAGATGCCGCTAAAGCATTGTTTTCTCAAAAAGGCTATAAAGCTACATCTATTGAGGAAATTGTAGAGGCTACGGGAAGCAGTAAAGGGAATATTTATTATCACTTTAAAAGTAAAGAAGGGCTTTTTCTCTATTTAATAGACGAATGGGATCTCGAGTGGGAACGAAACTGGAAAGAAAGAGAGTCTCTTTACAAAACAACAAGAGATAAGCTTTTTGGAATTGCGGAGCAAATCATTTTAGATGATTTAAATCATCCTCTTACGAAAGCCGCCGATGAGTTTTTTAACAACGAGGAAAAGGGCAGCGACATCGAAGAGCGAATTGATGAGATGGTGAAACGACACGTGGAGTTTAACCGGGAACTTTTGCAAAAAGGCATTGATGAAGGAGAGTTTTCTCCTAAAAATGCAGAACAGCTTGCAGTGATTTTAGAAGGGCTGTTTGTTGGAATGAGCCGTATGTCTCGAAAAACGAACACGGAAAATGCCCTGCAGCTTTACCATTCAGCAATCGATGTATTTTTAAACGGAATTATAGCAAGGTCTTCTTAAATAATCGGGGATGCTTATTGCGGTAATGAGTAATCCCTCATTATTTTGTATTTTTATAGACCGAACGTTCAGTATTTTTGTAATCAGGAGGTTTATATGTCATTATTGTTAAGAAATCGAGCGGCGATTTTGCTGCTCATGCTAAATATTTTTATTATTTTTACAGGAATCGGTCTCGTTATTCCAATTATGCCAACATATATGACGGAGCTTCATATCAACGGCAGCGTGATGGGGCTTTTAGTAGCGGTGTTTTCACTAACTCAATTTCTGTTTTCACCTTTAGCGGGTCGGTTATCAGATTCGTTAGGGAGAAAGAAAATTATTGTAGCGGGAATGATTGTTTTTGCCTTATCTGAATGGTTCTTTGGTTCAGTGAGTACACCTCTTTTATTATTTGTATCGAGAATGTTAGGCGGGGTCGGGGCCGCGCTTATTATGCCTGCTGTTATGGCTTATACAGCGGACGTGACGTCTGCTAAAGAACGCGCTAAAGGAATGGGCTATGTGACGGCGGCGATTACAACAGGATTTATTATTGGGCCCGGTATCGGAGGCTTTTTAGCTGAATACGGCATGCGTGTACCATTTTATATGGCCGCAGTAGCAGGAGGCTTGGCTGCAGTGATTACGCTTTTTGTTTTGCCAGAGTCTCGTCCTGTACAAAATCATGCTGTTTCAAACAATGAGAATCCAAAAGAAGATCGGCTGCTACTGCAGCTTATGAATTCCTATAAAGAACCTTATTTTCTAAGTTTAATTATTGTTTTTGTGACATCGTTTGGATTATCCAATTATGAAACGATTTTTTCACTATTTGTTGATCATAAATTTAGCTTTACGCCAAAAGATATTGCGTTTGTTATTACGTTTGGCTCTATTGCGGGGGCTGTAGTGCAGGTTACGATTTTTGGCTGGATTTTAAATAAGTTTGGTGAAAAAAGAGTGATTTCGTTTTGCTTGATGATGACGGGACTTTTTATTTTACTTACGCTATTTGTGCACACGTACTGGCTTATTATTGTTGTGACATTCATCGTCTTTTTAGCAACAGATATTTTACGTCCGGCAATCAGCACGCAAATGTCGATGATGGCACAAGACGACCAAGGGTATGTAGCCGGACTAAATTCTGCTTATACAAGTCTTGGAAATATTATTGGACCAGTTGTAGCAGGCTTTCTCTTTGATATAAACATTAATTATCCGTACGTATCAGCTGCACTTGTACTGCTGCTTTGTTTTCTTTTATCTTTAAGAGCAGGGAAGGACAGAAAAACAGCTGTGAGAAATCAAGCGGTTCAAGAGAAATAACCATAAGGAAAAAATGATAGAATTCTTAGGGAATAGAAGACCTCTAGTAGCTTACTGGAGGTCTTTTGATTATTCTTTTAGTAAAGGTGTAAGGTTTACAACGCCACTCAGCCTATAGAGAAGCTTTATTTTATCGGCAAAACAGTGAAATGGTTGCAAATAAAAAAGGTTAATAGTAAACTTTAAACGTAACAAGAATAGTATGGGAGCTTGCGCGGGGCAGGCTGAGAGTACAGGGACGCCTGTTGACCATTTGAACCTGTTGGATAATGCCAGCGCAGGGAATGTGAGTACATACCAAAGCACTTTGCGCATGCAAGGTGCTTTTTTGTCTTTTTTTTGCAGTGTTAAAACTAAATGAAAAGAGTGAGAGAATATGGATATTAGTAAAATTTCAGCTCAATTAGAAAAAGTAAGAGATACAAGTCCGCTTGTTCATAATATTACGAATGTTGTGGTAACCAATTTTACTGCAAATGGACTGCTTGCACTAGGAGCTTCACCTGTTATGGCTTATGCGAAGGAAGAAGTGGCTGACATGGCACGAATCGCCGGAGCGCTTGTTTTAAATATGGGTACACTGACGGCTCAAGAAGTAGAAGCGATGAGAATAGCAGGAAAATCAGCAAATGAAAATGGCGTGCCGGTTATTTTCGATCCTGTAGGAGCCGGAGCGACACCGTTTCGTACAGAAGTAGCACGTCAGCTTGTAGAAGAATTAAATATTGCAGTTATTCGTGGTAACGCTGCTGAAGTTGCGAATGTAGTAGGCGAGTCATGGCTCATTAAAGGCGTTGATTCATTAGAAGGGCAAGGAGACGTCATTGAACTTGCTGAGAAAGCAGCGAACAAATTAGATACAGTGATTGTTATCACGGGTAAACAAGATGTAATCACGGATGGAAACACAACGTATACAGTAGACAACGGTCACCCGTTATTTACGAAAGTGACGGGTACTGGGTGTCTGCTGACATCAATTATAGGAGCTTTCGCTGCTGTAGAAAAAGAATATGTCGAGGCAAGCGTTGCTGCTTTAAGTTTTTACGGAGTGGCAGGTGAGATCGCCGCAGCGAAAAAAGGTGAAGAAGGGCCGGGAAGCTTTCAAATTGAGCTGTTAAACCAGCTTCATCTTTTATCTGGGCAGGATATTGAATCATATGCAAGAGTACATCAACGTTAAAAGGAGCCGGAAAATGACAAACGAAGAAATCAAAAAGCTGCTGCAAGTTTATTTTATAATGGGCAGCAATAACTGTAAAAAAGATCCGAAAGAAGTGTTGAAAGAAGCAATTGAAGGCGGCGTTACCGTGTTTCAATTTCGTGAAAAAGGCGAAGGTGCCTTAACAGGAGAAGCGAAATATCAGCTGGCGAAGGAACTTCAGCAAATTTGTCAGCAGCACAGCGTTCCTTTTGTTGTGAATGATGATCTTGACTTAGCGATCCGCTTACAAGCAGATGGCGTTCATATTGGACAAGAAGATGAAAAAGCTCATATTGTTCGAGAGAAAATAGGAAAAGGGATTGTGGGCGTCTCTGTTCATAATGTACAAGAGCTGCAGCAAGCGATAAAAGACGGGGCGGATTATGTAGGAATGGGACCTGTTTTTCCTACTTCTACAAAAAAAGACGCAAAAGCAGTGCAAGGTACAAAATTAATTGAAGAAGTGCGAAACCAGAATATTGACTTTCCAATTGTAGGAATCGGTGGCATCACGCCTGAAAATGCCAAACAAGTAGTAGAAGCAGGTGCAGATGGCGTTTCTATTATTACCGCGATTAGCTTAGCAGCGTCTCCAAAAGAAAAAGCAGCTCAATTGAAAGAAGCGGTAGGAAAATAAAAAAAGCGCACACTGTGCGCTTTTTTTATTATAGCTGAACAGTTTGAGGAGTTTCTTCGCCTTCATTCATGAAGCGAATTTCGTTCGGCGTAATTTCAAGAATAACATACTCAGGGTCATTTGGACCGTCAAACCATTCTTTCATGTGATCGTTCCATATACGCCCTTTTAATTGATCACCAGTACGAAGAACAGCTGTACCAGATAATTCTAAGTATTGATCGCCATATCCTTCACCGCTGTAGCCCAATAGTACGTGCACGTTCGGATTGGCTTCGATTTCTTCTGCCTTATGTGTATTGATATTTGTTGGTGTGTAAAGAGCGATACCCTCTTCATCGCTAAAGAATGTCATATAGCGAGAATGGGGTTTGTTGTTTACAACTGTGGCTAATGTTCCTACACGATTTCCTTCTAATACTTCGTTTACTTTTTTAGCAATTTTTTGTTCATTCATTTTATCCATCTCCTTTATTACTTTTTATGTTCCTCAATCGAAGATAAATAAAACATACATGTCTAAAAAAAATATAAGTTAACAATAAAATAGTTATGTAAACTAATAAAATGAAAAATAAAAAAAGCTAGCTACAGCTAACTAAAAAATAAGCCCGCACTGCCGTAACCCTAAGTGTCTTAAATACCCAGATCTACTAGGTGGGTGCCCTCATAGCCGGGTTTAGCGTCCCAAGAAGGGCGTGCTATCTGCAGCTAAATTTTGAGCTCCCTTTTAACACTCAAAGGTTTAAGACAACATGAGTATACGCACAGCGCAGGTATGTATAACAAATGTAAATAAGATGCCGATATATAAATGTTTTCTAATTAATCAACTTTCATCGTACAAGAAATGATTATAACGGAATAATGAATGGAACGCAAGACTTTTATTTAAAGTTTTTCTTCTCTAACATCTTGGCGGGGAAGCAGTAACAAAATAAGAAAAGGGCCCGCAACTGGAATGAAACATAAAAGAAGGTAAGGCTGGGATGCAATCCTTTCTTTTGTCATAACGGAGTAAGAAAGCCACGTTAAAACAAAAAAATCAGCGGTCATCACGCTAACAAGCTGTGACTGCATAAAAGCATCTCCATAAGCTTTTATTGAACCTACGGATAGTCCGTATGCGTAACCTGAAATCGTGAGCGCTAAGCACAGTCCAATCCATAGACGAGAAGAAATGATAGCAATGAAGCGTGAAGAAATACGCGAACGTGTTCGAACTTTTTGTCCTTTCCAATGATAATAGAACAAAAGAGAAAAAGCTCCAAGCGCAAATGATAGAAGAGAAAATGGCCATCCAGGCAGTTTGTATGTATCTTTTTTACAGATCATTATCATAAACAATACTGGGAAAAGTCCTAAAAAAGAGAATACCATAACCACGAGCGGATCTACCTGTTGAAAATTTCCTGTGATAAGATTTTTAAACAGCAAATTATTAGCGGCGCTTGCTCCCGGAGCTAGCAGCAAGGCGTATAGTACAAGCATAGCCCATCCAATGATATACATATTCTCAACTCCTTTTACTTGTTTTAGTGTACAAAAACCATTTCAGTATATTTCCCCGTCTTGTGACGAAGGGAAACGCTTGAAACTCTTCTTTAATTAGGTGTAATATTACACTAAAGAAATGTACGTGTATAGAAAGAAAGGGCTGTGAAAATGAATAAACAAGAAGTAATTAAATCAGTATCAGATAAAATACGATTAATTCGTTTAGAAAGAAACTATTCACAAGACAGAATGGCTGAAGTCATTGGTATTTCCAAAAAAACATTGGTTCAAATTGAAAAAGGGCGCACGGAAGCAGGGTGGACGACCACTGTTGCAGTATGCGGTTTGTTTGGTGACAGTGAAATCCTTCAATCGGTTTTAGGAGACGTTCCTTTAGAAGTAGTAGAAATCATTGCTCATAACGGCGTATCTTCTCCAAAAGATAGAACGCTCGGAGGAAGAGTATGGTGGAAAGAAATTCAAAAAGAAGGCTCTTTTCGTCTGCAGCAAAATATGATTAGTCAGCACTATCGCGTTTTAGATGACCAAGACTATCGATGGTTTAGTTCATTTGATAAAAGCGAAGCGGTAAAAAGGTTTGAAGAATTAACGAATGAATAAAAAAGAGGCCGGGACGTAACGAAATCACTGCATATATGAAACCTACGTTCACCCTATCCATAAAAAAATCCGAACGAATTTGATTCTCCATCAAGAGTCTTGATTCATCGTTCGGATTTTTCTTCCATTGCTATACTTTTGTCTCAGCCTCTACTGATTCATTAAGGTACCTGATGAGGGACGACTGAACCAATTCCATAGCTCTACATCTCCAAGTGACGCATATGTGATCGACGGATCATTTTTTAATTTCAGAAGCTTTTTTGTAGGCCCTGTAATCACAACGCCGTACACACCGACGCCATGTTTTTTTACATAAGAATATCGCTGCTTTAGCAACAGATCCGAATGGTCTAGCTGACGAACTTTTTGGACCGTTTCTTCATTATCAGCTAATAGTTTCATCATATTTAAAACGTTCGACTTGCTAGTAGAGTGGGTTTGATTTCCTTTGTGTTCGTAAGGTAAGTCTAGAAACTCTGGAAAGCCAAATGTTGATGTTAAGTCAATTAATGGCTCGTCTTTTGTACTTGTTTTTTGTTCGTGCCCTGTATTAAGCGCGTACCAAGAGGTAGAAAAATCACGGCTGTCGATGGTGTTCATTTTTTGCTGAACTTCTTTTAGCGAGTACGTATCATCAAAAGAAATAGCCACTTCGCTTACCGTTCCTTTTGGTAGATTTTCTAATGCTTTCCATGTTTCATTCGTCCATTCCTTATACTCTTTTGTATGTTGCTTTAGTTTTTTTGGATCAGGATAGACAAAAGAAAGGTTAAGATCGTATTTGCCGCCAGGAAATTCTTTTTCTACACCGCTTGTTTTATCAAACAGCTGATGAAATGTAAACGTCCCAATGGCCTGCTCTTCACGTCCAATTTGCTTATAAGCTTCCATTTGCGACTGCATGCGGAAAAAGGACTGTGTATCAGAAGTGGTTTCACGTATATGAACGTTCGGAAAAGCAGATTCGATAGCCGCTTGATTCACGCTGTTTATGTATTCGGTTTTTGATTGATGATAATATACAATAGATAAAAAGCTGCCGATTATCCATAGCAGAACGACAGAGCCAATGACAGTTGTCACATTTGAAAGGCGCTGCTTCCATTTGGCGATATAAATGGACTTTTTAACTTTTTTATTATCCAACATCGTATCGTCACTTAATGAAGTAGCTGATGCAGTTGGCGATAACGGTTCATCTTCGGTTAGCAAGTGCTCCAAATGAGCTGAGCATGCTTCACAATTTTCCGTATGTTCTTCAAGTGTTTCTGCTTCTTTGTCTGTCAAAGTGCCGTTTTTATATTTTTCCCATTGATGCTTCATATCTTGACAGCTCATCCGTCCTCTTCCTTTCTTTTTTTCAATTGTTGACGACCACGATACAAGTCCATTTTCACTTTTGACAGAGTAAAGCCAGTCATTTCTGCAATCTCTTCATATGTGAAGCCGTGATAATCTCGTAGCAGTACAATATTCTGCTTAGCCGGAGGCAAAGCAGATACATCAGAAAGCCAGCCGTCGATTTCACTTTGAATCATCACTTGTTCTTCAGCACTTGGCTGAGGAGTAAAGTGCCATTCTTCTATTTCGACAGTAGGGCGTTTTTTTTCTTTTCGATACCAGTCAATAAAGGCGTGATAAGCAATTTTGAACAGCCAAGGCTTCACTTCCTCGCCTTTATATGTTTCTAAGTGTAAAAGTGCCCGGTAAAAGGTCTCCTGCATTAAATCTTCCGCTGATTCTTTTCTGCGAGTAAGAGAGAGAAGATAGCGCAGCAAATCATGCATGTGCTGTTTATAAATGTGTTCAAAGTTATGCTGTTGTGCCATTTTCTCCCCCTTTCATTTAATCAACGCAATTTGTGGATAAAAGTTTCGGTTTTTTTATTAAAAATCGTATGTAATAGATAAAAGATGCTTAAAATACGATATATAGCTTATCATACTAAAAAGAAAACCATATGAAATTCGACATAATTCCGTGTAATTTGTCATTTTTTTAAAAAACTAAAGGGTAATTGGTGTTCGAAGGAAACAGAAAATGTTATGATAGAACAAGGATGTGCTCTTACAAAAAACAGCTACATACATAATAAAAAATACAGCGTTTGTTTGCAAAATAAAAATGGACAAACACATGTTGTTTAACCATGGATGTTTGTGGGAAAATGAACTAAGTATTTTCAACAAAAAGTAAATTAAATTGTGTTTTCACTTATAAAAAACACGGTAAATTGGAAAAGGTGGGGTCATGATGGACGTAGAAAATACACAAGGTACAGAAGAACAAGCACCTAAAGTCAAAGCAGCTAAAGTTGGCGATACGATTCAGCCAAAAAAAGGCGACTATAAAGGATTTAAAGGAATTGTTATGGTAGTGCGAGACAATTCGGTTATCGTAGATTTTGGGAAAGATGCTGAAACGGGCGAATCCATGAAAACAGTTGTTAATCATAAAAACTATAAAATCGTAAAAAAGTAGGTGAATAACCTACTTTTTTTTACTGAATATATGTTTAAAGGCTGCGATTTTTCTATCGGAAACCTTAGAGAAAAGCGTAGGTAAAGCAATTCTTTGAGATGAACAATGTTTTTTAGTAAACTATAGAAAGTATGCAGAAAGAAAGGATTTTTGTTATGTCAATTCAACTATCACAATTATCATTACCGCAAGAGGTTCTTTCGCTTTTAGCGAATCGTAAATATGAAAATTTGTCCGATGCTGATCAGCTATTAATTGGAAAAGGCGGCTATACAGCAGAAGAAGCAGATATTTTAGAAGATGCCATTATTGCCTTGTCACTAGGGAAAAATGTACTTTTAAAGGGGCCAACAGGTTCAGGTAAAACAAAGCTGGCTGAAACGCTGTCGCATTTATTTTCTCAGCCGATGCATAGCGTTAACTGCTCGGTTGACTTAGATGCAGAAGCGCTGCTTGGTTTTAAAACAATTGCTGAACAAGAAGGGAAAACAGGTATTGAGTTTGTGGAAGGACCTGTTATTCAGGCAATGAAAAAAGGCCATTTATTATATATTGATGAAATTAACATGGCTAAACCTGAAACGCTTCCTATTTTAAACGGGGTTCTTGATTACCGGAAAATGATTACGAACCCATTCACTGGAGATGTAGTACGCGGTCAGCAAACGTTCGGCGTAGTAGCGGCTATTAATGAGGGGTATGTTGGTACTGTTCCATTAAACGAAGCATTAAAAAATCGTTTTGTTGTTATTGAAGTTCCGTATATTCAAGGAGGCAGCTTAAAGCAAGTTCTGATGTCTCAGTCTCAGTTAAAAGACGAAAAATTAATTGATAAATTTGTCACGCTCTCTGCAGATTTAATTACTCAAGTTCAAAGCGGCCATGTATCAGAAGAAGCTGCGTCTATTCGTGCGCTTATCGATACGTGTGATTTAGCTCTTTATATGCCGCCTCTTCGCGCGATTAAACGCGGTATTATTGAAAAGCTAGAAGATGAAAGGGAAAAAGCCGCCATTCAAAATATTGCTGAAACATTATTTGAGTAAGGAGTGGCGCTATGCGATTTATTAAATTTAACGACAAAAATGTAGATTCCTTTCTCTATATGGAGCTGGCAGATTTAACGAAAACATTAACAAAAAATGATGAAATTGAAGTAGAGTATCGCGTTTCGTCTTATTATGATCCTGTACACGGCATTATTTATCTCAGTCACTTTTGGGATAACCGTCCAGAACAAGACAAAGTGTACGGCTTAAAAAGTGATGTATTTTTAAGAAGTATTGGAAGCTATAAGCATTCAAACTTCAAAGAAATTAATGCATATTTAAAGAAAATAAATAAAACCTCGGTACCTAGCTTAGCTAAGCAGCTGTTTATGCTGTTTGAAGATATTCGTTTAGAAGAAGTATGCAAACGCGAACGTTCTGGAACGAAAAAAGCCTTCGCCGTCAGAAGACAGCTCTATAGAAAATATTTTGCTACACAAATGAGCGCAAATTTAACAAAAAGCGTGTATACGGATGCACTTTTTAACGGCATCTACTTGCTATTGACGGCCGAAAATCCATTTGAAGAAATTCCTTCAATGAGTGAATCGATTAATTTAGCGATGCCTTTTATTCGCAGACAGCTAACAAATGTATATGAAGCTAAAACAACAAAAGATGTATCGCGCATCTGTCTTGAACTTGTAGATGTTTTTGATGATATTATTGAAAAAGATATGCTTAATACCTATTTCTTCTTGGCTGAACTCCAGTATGATCAGTTAGAAGAAGGGTTAACATTTGAAGATTTAAAGCGCAAAGATTCATTAGTGAACGATGATATTTTAGAGCATGAAAAAGACGGGGATGAAGACATTCACGAAGAGAAAATGGAAATGTGGCATCGAGAGACAAGCGAAGCGACGCAAAGTTTTCTACAGTTTGATATGGATCAAGGCTCAAAAACAGACATGCTAGGCGATGGTGTTCGTGAAGGCGACGATGGAGATCAAGCAATGGGCATGGTGCAAGGGTCTTCTCAAAAAACATCGCGCAACGATTATTCTCAAATCGAAGCCATGGAGCAAACGCATCCGGAAAAAGACGGGGAAGCGGATTATGAGTATGGGAAAGAAAATAAGCATGCCTATGCTGTTTTTATAGATTCTAAACTTCCGAACGACGATCACGTTGTTCAGTATGATGAGAATAAAAAAATTATTGCATCGTATCAAAAGAAATTAAAGCAAATGATTGAAAAAACGCTTGAACATAAAAAAACGCTTCCTAGAAGCGAGCTGCACTTTGGCCGATTGAATAAAAAGCTTCTAAAACTATGGACAGACGACAATCCTCGTTTGTTTTATAAAAAAGATGAAGATTCTGCGCAAATTGATGCCGTCTTTTCTCTTTTAGTTGACTGTTCCGCATCGATGTACGACAAAATGGATGAAACGAAGCTTGGGATTACGCTATTTCATGAAGCGTTAAAGTCTGTTATGGTGCCTCATCAAATTGTAGGGTTTTGGGAAGATACAAATGATGCCACCGAAACGAGCCAGCCTAACTACCTGCAGACGGTTATGGACTTTCAAGCATCGTTAAAGCGTAAAAGCGGTCCTGAAATTATGCAGCTTGAGCCTGAAGAAGACAACCGTGATGGATTTGCTATTCGCCATATGACACGCCGTTTGCTTCAGCGTTCTGAACAGCAGAAGTTTTTACTTGTGTTTTCAGACGGTGAACCAGCCGCTATGGGATATGAACAAAATGGTATTGTAGATACGCACGAAGCGGTATTAGAAGCACGCAAGCACGGAATTGAAGTCATCAACGTCTTTTTATCCAACGGAGAAATTGATGAAGGACAAAAGAAAACCATTCAAAATATGTACGGGAAATATAGTATTCTAGTACCAAACATCGAAGAACTTCCCGATGTGCTATTTCCTTTACTGAAGAAATTACTTCATAAAAGCATTTAAAAAAGTCGAAGCATATTGCTTCGACTTTTTTTGCTATTGACCGTTAAAGAGGAGCGAGGTAAGTTAAATATATATGAAAAAGAGAGAAGGAATGGCAAGTGGAAGGAGTTCAAACGTCATCTAGAAGAGCATGGGGGCTGCTGCTTGTAATCATTGGTGCCACAATGTGGGGAGTATCTGGCACGGTGGCTCAATATTTATTTCAGCATAAAAGTTTTAACGCAGAATGGCTGGTCGTCGTTCGTATGTTAGTATCCGGATTGCTGCTTTTGGCAATAGCCTCTAAGCAGCGCAATATTTT
Organism: Priestia sp. YIM B13551; assembly: GCF_042787905.1. NCBI lineage: Bacteria > Bacillati > Bacillota > Bacilli > Caryophanales > Bacillaceae > Priestia > Priestia sp. YIM B13551. Next base: position 717,501 of record NZ_JBHZOX010000001.1, on the reverse strand, counting down.
TGCAATTTGGAAAACAAAAGAAGAGAGGACTTCGCTGCTTTTGTTTGGTGTAATCGGTATGCTCGGCGTGCAGTATACATATTTTGCAGCTATTGAAGCAGGAAACGCTGCTACAGCTACAGTGCTTCAATATACGTCGCCAATATTTATTATTGGCTATTTAGCTGTGCAAGCAAGAAAGTGGCCGGTGAAAGTAGAAATGATTTCTGTTGCGCTCGTCATAACGGGGACATTTTTTCTTGCAACAAGCGGAAATTTTAACGAGCTGTCTATTACAGGATGGGCGTTGTTTTGGGGGATTGGGGCAGCTGTGACGTCTGCTTTTTATACGCTTCAGCCTAAACGCCTTCTTGCGAAATGGAGCTCAATTGAAGTAGTAGGCTGGGGAATGGTGATAGGTGGAGTAAGTTTTTCATTTATTCACCCGCCGTGGCATATAGCAGGTGAGTGGTCGCTATTGTCGCTGTGTGCGGTGTTATTTGTAGTCATCTTTGGAACGCTTATTGCATTTTATTGCTATTTGGAAAGTTTGAAGCATATTAGCGCTTCTGAAGCCATTGTTCTTGCGTCAGCAGAGCCTTTATCAGCAGCGGCGCTCTCTGTTCTATGGCTTCATGTGACCTTTGGATGGACGGAGTGGTTAGGTACGATTCTTATTATCGCTACGGTATTTTTACTTTCTCAGCGAAAGCCAGAGGTGACGTCATAAGTAAAAAGGACTTTCATTTGAAAGTCCTTTTTACTTTTATAGAGGTTTTAGTGTAAACGTGTTTGTATACGAGCGGTTAGCATATAGTGTGTAATCAGGATGTGTTTTAGCTCCCCAGCTGTCGTCTCCGCCAACGCCCATTTGCTTGTAGTTAACCCGCACGGTTACTGAATCGCTTGACGGCAATTTGTAAAAATGATCGTAAGCCTCCAGTTCAAAAGGTGAGTAAGGTAAAGCGTTCAGCTCGACTGTTGGCAAACCTTTTATCAAAAAGCCGCGTCCTTGATCGTTTGTAATAGTGGCCCATCGAACGTCCGTTTTATTTCCGCATTCTTGAGGGCGTAAATACGGTGTAACTTGCTCTTTTACACTGCCTTTATGAAGGGCCAGCTTAGCGCCAGTTTTACGGTCCCAATAATTTTCATGAGGTCCTCTTCCGTACCACGTTAAAGAATCAAAAGCCGCATTCATCATAAACAGCATGCCGATTTCAGGAATTTCAGGCATTGTCTCAGAAGGTGCTAAAGATTGTTCAATCTTCATTTCACCATCGTTATATAGCGTATACGTTACATAGCAAGAAGCAAGAGAGTTGTCTAAAGCTAGTTCAACCGAAATGATAACAAAGTCAATTTGCGGCTGAACACTTATGTTTTGCACATGCTGCTCTAAGCTTGCTTGACGCCACGTTTGACATCTTTCATGCAGTTTATTCCCGAGGTCATTATCGGTTACTGCACGCCAAAAATTCGGACGGAAACCCGACGCAAGCAGCTCGGTGTGCTCATAGTTGTAAGAAATAAACTGTCCTTTTCGCTTATCAAAAATAGCCGTGAAGTTAGTTCCTGTAACCGTAAGCGTTTGTTCATTTTGGTCAACGGTTAAAGCAGGATGAGCAGCTTTTACTGAAGGTACAGCGGTTTTGGCAGGCAGTACAAACTGTTCGTATGCCACTTCATATCCAGCTGAAGCCCAAGCTGTATCTTTGGACAATCTGAGAGAAAGAGTTAAAACAAATTCATCAGTTTCATTTTCTTGCTCATAAAGAGGATAAGAAAGCGTCAGTTCTTCTGTACCATCAGGAGCTACATTTAAAAGAGACGCATGCTTTTCAACGAGTTCACCGTTTTTTTCAACAGTCCAAACAAAATCATAGGCGTTCAAGTTTGTAAACAAGTGTTTGTTTTGAACGGAAAACTTTCCTTTAGCAGCGTCGACTGCTGTCCACTTTACGGGCTGATAGCATTTTTTTACTTCTGCAATTTTAGGGCTAGCTGTCCCATCAGCAAAGATTAAGCCGTTTCCGCAGAAGTTACCATCGTTAGGCGTATCACCAAAATCTCCCCCGTAAGCTAAGTAAGAAGTACCGTCTTCTGCTGTTGTTTGAAGAGCTTGATCTTTCCAGTCCCATATAAAACCGCCTTGCAAGATCGGATATTGATCGAACAGCTCCCAGTATTTGTATAAATTCCCGCATGAATTGCCCATTGCATGACTGTATTCACATAAGATGTAAGGTTTTTTCGGATTCATTAATGCATAGCGCTCTACATCTGCTGGCTTAACGTACATCGTGCTTTCTATATCTGAAGCATCATAGTCGCGATGATGGAAGATTCCTTCGTAATGAACAAGTCGTGTGGAATCTTTTTCTTTAAAAAAGGTATACATATGGTGAAAGTTTTCTCCGCCAAATGATTCGTTTCCAAGCGACCAAATAATGATAGAAGGGTGGTTTTTGTCACGTTCGTACATCGAACGACAGCGATCCAATACGTTTTCTTTCCATTCTGGCTTGCTTCCTGGAACGGCTTTTTGCTCACCTTCTTGTAAATAAGTCCACGTTCCGTGCGTTTCTAAATTGGTTTCATCAATAACGTACAGTCCGTATTCATCACACAGTTCATACCATACTGAATCGTTAGGATAATGGGATGTACGCACGGCGTTAATATTATGCTGTTTCATCAGCAAAATGTCGTGAAGCATGTCTTCGCGCGTGATGCCTGCCCGGCCTTTTACTGAATCAAATTCGTGGCGATTCACTCCTCGAAGTACAATACGTTTGCCGTTGATTGTCATAAGACCGTTCTTTAGTTCAAATGTACGGAAGCCGACTTTACAGCTTTCTGTTTCAATAATAGAACCAGCAGAATTCTTTAAGCTGAGTACAAGCGTATACAAATGAGGGCTTTCTGCACTCCATTTTTCAGGGCTTTTAATGTGTGTACGCAAGGAGACTGTACGTTGATCGCTCACACTTAAATTTATTTGCAGCGGAGCTTGTAGTACTTCTTGGCCATTCGCGTCATACAGCGTGGCTTCAAATGTTAGACCTTGAGTATCGTGCTCAAAGTAGTTTAAGATATCAGCTGAAACGATAAGTTCACCATCTTGGTAGTTGTTATCAAGCGACGAACGAACGCTAAAGTCATAGATGTGAACTGGTGGAGTAGAATAGAGATACACATCTCGGAAGATGCCGCTCATTCGCCAAAAATCTTGGTCTTCAAGCCAGCTTGCATCACTCCAGCGATATACTTCTACTGCTATCGTATTTTCACCTTCTTGAAGGTAAGAAGTTATATCAAATTCAGCTGGAGTAAAGCTGTCTTCGCTGTATCCAACAAACTCACCGTTAATCCATACGTAAAAAGCAGATTCGACGCCTTGGAAGCTGACGTACACCGGCTGATCTTTCCATTCTGGTTTAGGTGTAAAAGTACGGATGTACTGACCGACAGGGTTATATTTAGTCGGTGCAAAAGGAGGTTCGAGCTCTTCATTTTCAACCCAAGGGTATGTCACGTTTGTATATTGAGGATAGTCATATCCTTGCAGCTGCCAATGTGAAGGAACTGAAATAGAGTCCCATTTCTCATATGAAAACTCAGGTGCGAAAAAGTTTTTGACGCGGGCATCTGCATTTTCAGCAAAATGAAAATACCAGCTGCCATTTAAGCTTTGATAGTAAACAGAAGATTTTCTATCATTTTTTAAGGCCTCTTCGACCGTTTGATAAGGCATAAGTAAAGCGTGTGCTTTTGAACGGTTCAATTGAAAAATTTCAGGGTTGTTATTCCATTCAGGGTATCCGTTTGCAGGTGCTGTATAATGAAATTTCTTGCCGGTTTTTAACACGTCGATCCCTCATTTCTAAAGTACTAGGTTATTAGTTTATATGAAAATGATAACGTTTTCTGAAAACCTTATCAATCCAATTATTTTCATGATAATATAACTATATTCACATAAAAAGGGGGAAGTAATGTGGACCGTATGTACTTTCCGGCCCTTTCAGATGAAGATATGAAACTGCCATTCTATGTTACAAGCGCTGGAAGCTGGAGACACCAAAAGCATATTAAGCGTCAGGGAGAGTTTCCTGATTATCAATGGATTCAATGCATAAAAGGAAGAGGCGAGCTTCGTGTAAATGATGAGGTTTATATTATAAAAGAAAATGAAGGGATGTTTCTGACGCCGCACGTTCCGCACGAATACTATCCCGTTACGAGCGAATGGCAAGTATGCTGGGTTTCTTTTAACGGAAGTGTGATTGATGATATCATGCTTTCTCTTCAATTTATTAATTCGGGAAAAATCGTCCTTACAAATGCTGAAAGTCTTTACAGGATGCTTCAAGAACTAATGGATCGGTTAGAAGAAAATCATACCTCTAGCACCATGCAGTGCTCTGAACTACTATATAGCGTCATTTTAAAACTTCGCCAAGACAGCGTATATATAGAAAGCAAAAGTCGCCTGCAGCAAATTACTCAGCTAAACCCAGTCCTTCGTTATATCGAGGAATATTATCATCAGCCGTTAACGCTAGAAGTACTGGCGCAGCAGCTCAACGTAACGGAGCAGTATACGTGTTTGCTTTTTCAACAATCTCTTGGCATCCGGCCATTTGAATACGTAACGCGCGTGCGGATTCAAAAAGCAAAGAAACTGCTGCTTAAAAACAACCAAATCTCTGTACAAGATATAGCAAGACAAGTAGGGTATGAACATCCAAGCTACTTTATCAAGCGTTTCAAAGAACAGGAAAACGTTACGCCAACTATTTTTCGAAAAATGTATTTTTCATAAGCTACATACATCAGGGTTTATCTAGGTCATAAGACATGAAGTGTATGCTAGTTATTCCGTATGAGTTTTAAAAAAGAAATTAAATGTAGTTTTAAGTGAAAACGGGGAGGAAAAGTAGAGAGAAGAAACAAAAAGGAGGGATAAACGTGTTTGGGTTAAATGATCTTCCAAAGTTTGTGTGGTCATTCTGTCTTGTATTGCCACTTGTATCATTTGTTCATCAGCTGGGGCATTCCGTCATGGCAATTATTTTCGGAGGGAAGGTCGATTTTACTATTGGGCGAGGGAAAACGATTCTTAAAATGGGGAAGTTTAAAATTAAGTCAGTCTATTTTTTAGACTCGTTTTGTAAATATGAAAATCTTAAGAATGACAGTCGCATTTCTCATGCAGTGGTGTATGCGGGTGGTGTACTGTTTAATGTGCTTACTATTTTTATAATAAATGGATTAATTATGGCTAATATTCTGCCTGAAGATATATTTTGCTATCAATTTGTTTATTTTTCAGTCTATTATGTTATTTTCTCACTGCTGCCAATTCAATATACAGAGACATCTGCAAGTGATGGACGTGCTATATATAACGTATTACGGTACGGGAAAACGTGTGATCCAGATTAAAGGGCTGTGTGTAGCAGCCTTTTTTGGTGCGTTTTTTCTCGTTCATTTAAATAAAAAAAGGAAAACTTTACGAAAAGAAAATAGTAGCGGATAATAAAGATAGTAGATATTGGAATGTAAGAAAGGAGAGGATTCATACGATTATTGAGACAGAACGAATGACGCTGCGAGCCATGGCCGAAAGCGATGCAGAAAATTTACTGAAAATCTTTGAGGATGCTGAAGCAATGAAGTATTATTCTTCTACTAAAAGCGAACAAGACACACGCCGTTGGATTCAATGGATGAAGCAGCATTATCAAACGTACGGCATTAGCATGTGGATCGCTGAGGATAAACAGAAAGGAGAGTTTCTAGGGCAGTGCGGCATGGTTCTTCAAAAAGTAGACGGAAAGGTAGATCCAGAACTTGGTTATTTATTCTTACGCAGCCGCTGGGGGAAGGGCTATGCGAGTGAAGCAGCAAAAGCTTGCTTAGATTATGGACTTCATACGCTGAAATTTCAGAAAATTACATCATTGATAGATCCTGACAATTACCCATCGATTAAAGTGGCTGAAAGAATTGGCATGAAAAAAGAAAAGCAAGTTAACAAATGGGACAAATCATTATTCTTTTATAGTATATATAATGAAAAATGAGAGTATAGGAGTGTTAGCATGATCAAAATTAAGAACGTTTCGGTAAAACGAGCAGAAAAAGAAATTTTAAAAAACGTGTCGTGGTTAGTGAAAAAAGGGGAACATTGGTGTTTGCTTGGGTTAAATGGTTCCGGAAAAACGACGCTTTTAAATATAATCAACGGATATATCTGGCCTACAAAAGGCCAAGTAGAAGTTCTCTCAAGGAAATTTGGAGAAACAAATCTGTCTGAGCTCAGAAAAGAAATCGGGTGGGTAAGTTCTTCGCTTCAGCAGCGGTTTCAAGATGACGATACGGTTTTAGAAATGATTTTAAGCGGCAAATTTGCATCTATTGGTTTGTATGAACAAGTGGAGCAAAAAGATATGAACCAAGCTATAGAATTAATGAAGCTGCTAAATTGCGAAGATTTACAAAATCAGGCGTACGGAACACTTTCTCAAGGAGAGCGCCAGCGAGTGCTAATTGCCCGAGCTCTTATGGCTTCACCAAAGCTTTTAATACTTGATGAGCCATGTACAGGACTAGATATAATGGCCCGAGAACAGCTTCTTCAGCTGATTGCAAAAATGGCAGAGCAGCCAAAAGCGCCTACGCTTATTTATGTTACTCACCATGTAGAAGAAATTTTGCCGTGCTTTACCCATACGCTTTGTATGCGCCAAGGAGAAGTGTTTTCTTCTGGAAAAACGAAAGACCAGCTCACTGAGCCGCATCTTTCTAAATTTTTTAATCACTCCGTAGAGATTCAGCAGCAGAAGGAACGCACTTGGCTGTCATTAAAAGAACCGGTAAAAAGCTGAGCTAGCGTCGAGAAAACTTCTTACATACCATGGGAAAAAGAGCGCTGCTTGCAATGGAAACAAGCTCATTGTGGAGATAATGTTTACATGCTACATAAATAGTGGTGCTGCAAATAATATCAATTAGTAAAAAAGCAGCAATGTCATGTTTATCAATGGTTACAAATACAAAAGAAGAGGAATCATAAGCTGTCATCGTTGGCTCCTTTGATTATATCGTTATGTTACTTTATTCACAAAAGGCTTGGGCTATACGAACTTTTAAAGAAGTAGGATGACGACAGCTGATTCTCTTTTCTACAGCTGATAATATTCTTGTTCGAGTATACTCATGATAAGATCTGTCTGAAATGCTTCTTCAATAAAAGCACCTTCACGCTCTATTCCTTCTTTTACAAAACCGCATTTTTCATAACAAGCAATGGCTCTATGGTTGTATTCGAGCACTCGTAAATCGACTCTGTGCAAGTGAAGGTGTTCAAATGCGTACGCAAGTACCAATTTTGTAACTTCGGTGCCTAGCCCTTGATTCCAGACGGAAGAATCAAATAAACCAATTGCATACCGTGCGCGCCGGTCGTGCTCGTTAACGGTCAGCCGTGCTTCTCCAACAAAACGCTGCTCATATTCAATACACCAATTCAGCTTTTGAGACTTTATGTACTCGACGTGCCGCTTGGCATCTTGTAATGTAAGAGGTTTTAAGTTTCGGGTATCGCCTCCGTACATGCGAATAAGTTCTTTTGTTTGTTTGCATGCTAGATAGTCATTTACATCGCTGTCTTTTGGTTTTCTTAGTATCACGTTTTTTCCTTTTAAAAGTGGTGAAACATTATTCATTTGATGCATCCTTTCTTTTCTAACATTTAAAAAGGTATTCCACTTGTCTCCTAAAAAACCTGCTTTTATGTATAAAAGAAATTCAGACATAACTATGTCCATCGAATCTTAAAACAAATGGGATCGGTACGCTAGTATGGAGTGCTTGTTACACCGCGGTTGACTTCCGTGCAAGCCTTGGCTTTCCATTAACTGCTCTACATACATGAAGCCTACGTTCATTCTACAAATGAAAAAATCCGAACGAGTTGGATTCTCAAGCAAGAATCTCGATTCATCGTTCGGATCTTCCTTCAGCTAAACTACTTTTCTGCCAGCCTCTTTACGAAGAATGTTTTTTTGCGTAGTGAGCAAGTGCAAGAAGAGGAAAAATATCATTGTAGCTGTGGTACTGAATATAAAATTGTCCAGGAAGACCAATTCCCGTGGGGTAATGAGTTTGCTGCTCTGTAAGATTTGGATTCAGTAAAAATTTAATTCCTTTTTCAACGGCTCGATCTTTTAATGGACATATTGTCATTAAAGCATCGAGAGCCCAAGCCGTTTGAGAAGGGGTGCTAAACGATAGTGGCACATATTTTTTTAAAGAAGCGCTATAGCATGATTCTCCGAATCCACCGTCTTCTTGTTGAATGCTTTTGAGCCAGTTGATAGCTTTGATGATACGCGGATCAGAAGCAGAAACCCCTACAGCACGAAGTCCTGTAATAGCGGCCCACGTTCCGTAAATGTAGCAAACTCCCCACCGGCCGTACCAGCTCCCGTTATCCAATTGATGATCAAACAGCCATTTTACTGCAGCTTTAATCGAAGGGTGGGATTTATTCATACCAGCAAAGTTTCCGAGGCACTCAAGCACTCGACCGGTTAAATCGGCAGTAGCCGGATCCGTCGCTGCATCTTTTGCATTTTCAAGCGGGAGATAAGTAAATAAAATAGAGTCAGTATTTTTTTCAAATGCAGCAAAACCCCCGTCTTTGTTTTGCATGGACAGCAGCCAGTTAATGCCTCTTTGCCAAGACTCCAAATAATCTGTATCGGTTTGTGCTCTTCTAGAAAGAGCTCTGATAGCAGCAGACGTATCGTCTAAGTCAGGGTTATTCGTATTAATATCGGAAAACCCCCAGCCTCCAGGTGCTGTATTTGGGTTATGAAACTGCCAATCTCCAAGCTTTGTATGCTGTCTTTTCTTTAAGTAGCGAGTTGAGCCTTTAATCATAGGATCTTGCTGCGGTACACCTGCTTCCTGTAGAGCGTAAGATAGCAGCGCGGTATCCCAAACGGTTGACGTGGAGTTTTCTACGTGCACGTGGCCGCTGCATGTACTAAGTAGTGAACAAATACCGTCAATTGCTTTTTGGATCACAAATGAATCTTTTTTATAGCCAAGAGCCAAAAGACCGTAAATCATAAAAAAAGTAGAGGTGGCGTAGCTGTAGAGTGTTCCGTCTTTTTCAATTCTTTCTAGCATGTAACGCTCCGCTGCTTGATAACCAAGCTTGTGGATGTAAGAAGGTAAAGAAGCCAGCTGTTTTAAATGGTCGACTAAAAAAATAGAAGCGCGTGATTCTTGAGTAGTTTCCTCCGATTCCTGTTTCTGTTCTCTTACATCTAAATGAGAAAGAGAAGGTGTATGCCTAGAAGTAAGTGAAAATTTTTTGTTTCCTGCTACCATCATCGGAACGAAGTGAATTCTGGCATAGGTGCTTAATTCATAAAAGTTAAGCGGTACATAGGTAGGCACGAGCAAAAGAGAAAGCGGGAGGTAAAATAGCTTTGGCCACTCGTATAAACCGTTAACAGAAAGCATCCATCTTGTAAGAAAATGAGCGCGCGAAATGCCTCCCGAATCTATAATATATCTTTCTGCTTTTCGCAAAATCCGGTCGTTTTTTTGGTAATACCCTGAATATAAAAGAGCTGTATAAGCTTGAATAGTGGCGGATAAGTTATGTTCTTCATCATCAAACAACGTCCAAAGACCATCTTCATTTTGAAGGGAAACGATCCGTTCGGTTAATTGTTTAATCAACCCTTCTTTATCTAAATCAAAGGTGCGAAGAAGCATAATTAAAAACGCATCAGGCATAACGCCTGTTTCAAAACAGTAGCGAAATGACCCGTCATTTTTTTGTGTTGGGCGCAGATAGGCGATTCTTCGCTGAATCTCTAGCTGAACTTCCTTTAGCAATATGATCACCTCTTATGATAATGCTTTTCAATCTTTCGACCTGTTTCTTTATAACTGTATTCAAAGGAAGAGAGTTCTATGAGAGGAGAAAGTTGCAAAGAATAGAGCGCTTGCTGCACAATAAAGGTACTGGAAAATTGGAGTGATAGAAGTGAAAGAAATACAGGTAGAAGTCATTCAAGGACGAGGCTCTTACCGAGAGCTTGGTGAAATGCAAGGGAAATTACATAAAGGAACAAAGCTGTTTGAAAATCATCAAAAAAGAAGAAAACGTTCATTAAGAAGCTATCAAACGATAGCAAAAGAAGCTCGTCATTATTACGACTTATTTGCTCCGGGACTGTGGGATGAGCTAGTGGGCTTAGCAGAAGGCTTAGATTGGCCTCTTGAAGACGTTATTCATGAGTACAGCGGGTATCAGCAAGAGTGGAAAAAAACGGGATGTTCGGCTCTTATGCAGCACGGCGTGTATGTGCGAAACTACGATTATCATCCTAAAACGTACGAAGGTCGATTTTTGCTTTTTCAGCCAAATGAAGGATATGCAAGCGTCGGATTTGGAACGAGAATGGTGGGGCGAATGGATGGAATGAATGAAAAAGGATTAGCAATTGGCTATCATTTTGTTAATCGCCGCCGTCAAACGAACGGATTTATTTGCTGTACGCTCGCTCGGTTTATTTTAGAAACATGTGAAACGACAGAAGAGGCTATTGCTATTTTAGAAAGAGCACCGCATCGTCATGCGTTCAATTATTCCATTTATGACCGCAGCGGACAGGGAGCAGTAGTCGAAGCATCTGGACGAGGCGTTCATGTACAAAGAGGAACGATGATGGGGTGTACGAACCATTTTAATCAGCTGGTCGAAGAAAATCGTCATCATTTGGTAGAGTCAAAGGAAAGGCTCGATCATATTCGAGATCATATTGAAAAAAAGCTATTGCCTCTTGAAGCTTTCTCTTTATTTAATGAAGATGAATACGGTATTTTTAAAGAAGATTACCGGAATTCTGCTGGAACGCTTCATACAGTAGCATATGTACCGGAGACGCTGCAAGTCATTGTGGGGATTGGACGAAAAGCAAAGCCTCTCATTTTCTCGTTTGAAGATTGGATGAAAGGAGAACAATTAACTATAACGAAAATAAAAGGAACGGTAAATACAGATGAACTATTTCCGTTTTAGTAAGGAGCAGCATAATGAGAATTGTAACGAATCAAGAGATGTATCAAGTAGATGATTATATGATGAATACAATTAGGATGAGTGAAGAGTCCCTTATGGAAAATGCCGGGCAGACTGCTGCAAACGCGCTGAGTGAGCGAATCGAAAAACATGAAAACATAGGGCTGCTTATAGGAACGGGAAACAATGGAGGAGACGGCTTTGTTATTGCCCGTGCTTTGAAGTCAAAAGGCTATGAAGTTGACGTCTGGGTAGTTCCTGCACGGGAAAAAATAAAAGGCGCGGCTAAAAAAGCAATGATCATCTATGAAAATGCCGGGTTCACGTGGCAATCGGCGGGAGATAATTTCTCTGTAAAAAAGTATACGGTGCTTATTGACTGTCTACTAGGGATAGGAGTAAAAGGCAGCATCAAATCTCCTTACGATGATATTATAAAAAAAATAAACGACTCTAAGGCTTACATATACAGCATCGATGTCCCAAGTGGAGTAATGGAACAGAAGCAAGAGCTTACAGTACGTGCAGATGCTACGATTACGCTTCAGCAGCCGAAAATCACGGCATTTACATACCCCAGCAAAGAAAGTTATGGAGAATTGATTGTGGTAGATATTGGAATTCCGCCGTTAGCAATTGAAAAAAGTTCATCTTTTAAAGAGGTATGGTCAACTCAGCATATTAAACAATCTTTTCCTATTCGGAATGCTTCGTCCAATAAAGGTACACACGGAAAAGGAATCGTAATAGGAGGTTCACTCCAAACACCCGGAGCGCCGATGTTAACGTCAAAAGCAGCGCTCACAAGCGGAGCGGGACTTTTAACGCTTGCGCTTCCGAGCGATATTCATGCGATTGCAGCTGGTCACATGCTGGAAGTGATGTATAAACCATGTCCAAGCAAAGATGGCTTTTTTGCAGGGGAGATACCTTTAGAAGAAGCGAAGTATGATGCCATTGCAGTCGGACCAGGGCTTGGGAGAACGAAAGAAACGAAGAAAGTCGTCGAACAAGTGCTTTACCAGCCGGTTTCTGTTGTGGTGGACGCCGATGCTCTTTTTCATCTTCCCCATTTAGAAACAGAAGTAAAAGAAAGAGAACACGCCACGATTTTAACACCTCATCCGGGAGAAATGGCAAGGCTCGTGAACACAACAATCGCCGAAGTAGAAGCAAATCGATTTTCAATATCTAGGCAATACGCAGTGGAAAATGGTGTGTACCTTGTATTAAAAGGTCCAAACACGATTGTTACAACACCTGACGGAAAACAATACGTAAATACCACTGGAAACGCGGGACTTGCGAAAGGAGGAACGGGTGACACGTTAACAGGGATCATCCTCGCTTTTATTATGCAGCATGATTCTCTTCAAGAAGCAATCAGTAATGCGGTATATGTTCACGGAAAAGCAGCGGATGTGCTGCTCGATCAGGGGCATACAATGATGGATATGTTAGCAAGCGACGTTATTTCTGCACTGCCGGCAGTCTTAGGGCAGCTGGGTGAGAAGTAATTTCTTCTAGATTATTAAAATTTGTTGACAAAATCCTTCAAAAAGTTGTCAAAACTCTTTGTAAATGATAACGTTATTTTACGTAAGATTTTACATAGAAAGAAAGTGATGTTGTGTACTACTCAATGAGACCAAGAGGCATTCATTTAGCTGTGCCTACACTTTTCTTCCTTATCACAGTCGTGTTATTTGCGATGATGCAGTTTGGTTTTTATTTGGATTCCAGCATTCTTCGTAAAATTTGGGTCATCGTTATGGCTTTATTGCCCATTGCTGGACTAATCACGGCTATTAAAGGTAGAAGAGGAAGCGCAAAGCCGTGGTTAATTATAGGGAACGTGATTCTTATTTTAACCGTTACAATAATGAGCGTACAGGCTATTATTTACTAAACAAAAAAACGTGTTCGCCAAATAGGCGGACACGTTTTTATTAGGAAAGAGAAACGATTTGCTTGGTTACATAGACCGCTTCTCCTGCGATTACCACACCATACGTATTCTCTTTTTTTGTAATTTTTACATGAACGAAGCCATCTTTATCTATTTCCTGTCCTTGCTCAATCACAAATTGCCAGCGGTCATTATCTTGCTGGTCCACATATCTCGCATAATAGGCGCCCATTACGCCTGATGCTGTTCCAGTTACGGCGTCTTCTACCGTACCTGAAAATGGTGAAGAGAAATGTCTTCCGTGCATATGGGCTTCTGAGTGAATCGTTTCAAAACAAAAGGGATGAATAGATGCTTTTGGCATATCTGTTAAAATATGAGGGAAATCTTCTTGATTAGGCTTCATCTTTTTACAGGCATCTAAATTTTTTAAAGGTACAATAAGCGTCCAGTTCCCCGTACTTCCATATACAATAGGAAGTCTTTGATCAAGGTCATCAATATGAAGATTAAGAGCTTTTGCCAGTTTTTCTTTTGAACCCGAAAACGGATGAAACTGCGGAGAAGCTTGACTCATGGTGATAACAGGTTGTCCGTTTCTATTCTGTACAGTCATCGGCAAAATTCCAGCATTTGTTTCCACTGTAAATGTAGTTTTTGGAAGTTTGTTTTTACTATGTAAAGCATAAAGAGAAGCGACGGTTGCATGACCGCACAAATCTGCTTCTTGGCCGGGCGTAAAGTATCGAATTCGTAAATCAGCGCGGGAAGACTTCATGATAAAAGCCGTTTCGTTAAACTGTGCTTGATAAGCAATCTTCTGCATTTCTTCAGCTGAAAAATCATCTCCGTTAAACACGATTCCTGCAGGATTTCCTTTATTAGGGCGCGTGCTGAACGCATCGTATTGATAAACAATCGCTTCTTTCATAGAAATTACCTCCATTTTTATATCCTTGTATGAAAGCTTTAACCAGTGTTATTAAATGATTGGCTATTAAAATAGTGAAATACCTGAACGTTAGAATAAAAAAACAGCAGTTTTACCCGCTGTTTTTCACTTCGCAAAACTATTTTTGCATCGCGGCATTTATTCCTTCTTTTCTAACTTCTAGCATATGAGTAGCTTTTTTATCAATATCTTTAGCTGTATCGGAAGAAATGACGCCTACGCTGCTTAAGTCATAGGCAAGACTTGTAACAAGCAGATGCTCTCTTTGTGCTAGTGTGCCGTATGTAAGTGCAGCGGTTTTAGCTTGAATGCCACTCATATTTAATTCATCAGTAGAAGAAGCTGCTTCTTTTTTTGCGGCTATTGCTTCTTGATAAAGAGAATAATATCCTCCAAACCCCACTTGGGCAATTAGAAAGTTATAAATATCATCGGCCGATTTTTTAGAAGGCTGAGAAAAAGCTCTTTGAAATTTATTGCGCGGTAAAAAGTTTAGTGCCGCTTGTCTTCCGCCTTCATAAATTTTTTCTTGTATTTCTTTAGTAGCTTTTTCGTCGCTTTTCTTCTGCGCTGCATCTAGCTGTTTGCGATATTTTTGAATAATGACTCCGTCCTACTGATTGTTTCCATCTTTGAAAGTATCTGCGGCTTGTGGAACATCTGACGTTGCTAGAGTCTCAGCGGCGTTCTCTGAAGAAGAAAAGAACGTATTTTTGACAAAAATAAGTGCAAAGATCAGCAGAATAAACCATAAAAACCTGAATTTCTTAAACAAAATGTTCACCTCTGTATAATATTTCTAAATTATGTAAAACAACATGGGCCAGTATACAGCAATTTTAGTGTTTTTTTACACATTTACCCAAAAATAAAAAAATAGTAAGAGGTGGTTTTATTAATCTAATAGATATATAGGTTCATTGTTATGGTTCTAAAGAAACCATTGATCTATTTGTACTGATTCACATAATCGAATATGTTTTTGCTAATAAGGCTTAAAGTGACAAGGATAAAAAGCGTTCGGACGTACGTCACGCCTTTTGATAGAGCGACATTTGACCCGACAAAAGAACCCACGATCATCGCAAACCCCATAATTAATCCGTAAGAAAATACAACAGAATCGAAATATAAAAACACAAGCAAAGCACCTAAGTTACTGCCGAAATTTAAAAATTTTGCACTGCCTGCTGACTGCAGGAAATCAAATCCCATAAATAAAAAAGCAAATAAAATAAATGAACCTGTGCCTGCTCCTAAAAAACCATCGTAAAAGCCAATAATAAAAATAAGTGCAGTAAAGAAAATAAGTTTCTTAATAGACAGCGGCTTATACGTGGACGTGGTGCCCCAGTTTTTTTTGAAGATTGTATAAATAGCAACTAAAACAAGGAGAATCAAAATAACAGGTTTCAAAAAAGCAGAGGATAGAAAATGAACGGTGATTGAACCTCCTAAAGAACCAATAAATACAAAAGGAAACCATTTACCTACGACGCGAAAATCGACTTTTCCGGATTTAACAAATCGAATGGTACTCGTTAATACGCCCATCGTTCCGGCTAATTTATTTGTAGCTAAGGCAGCAGCGGGAGGCAGGCCTAAAAATAAAAGGGCAGGCGTTGAAATTAAACCCCCTCCGCCAACTACAGAGTCGATGAATGCAGCTAAAAAACCAAATAGTAAAAGCAAAAGAACAATCTGTAAACTTAATTCTTCCATAAAGCACCTTCCTCATGTCATAATATATAGTGACTACTTAAATAGTAACTATATAAAAAGCAGTTGTAAATATGTAAATGATGAAAATTTCAAATAACTTAAAAAACAGGGAGGTTTCCTTTATGGAAAATATTATTCAGCAGCTGCAGTCGCTTGGATTTAATCAGTACGAATCAAAAGTATACGTGACGCTTGTTAAAAAAGGATCTTCCACTGCTTATAGTATTAGTAAACATTCAGGTGTGCCAAGAGCGCGTGTATACGATATTTTACAAACACTAGAGGAAAAAGGCATGGTGTTAAAAGAAGAGAGTAATGATGGCACCCGGTACACGTCGTTGCCCGTCGATGCTTTTTTGCATTCGCTGCAGAAAAAATGGAACGAAACGTATGAAGACGTTAGCGAAACGCTTAAACGTCTTGAAGCTGCAGAGTCTATAGAAGAAAGCCGGGTTATGACGATGAAAGGGGAAAGAGCGATTCTTGCTTTTTGTGAGTCGCTATTGTTAAAAGCAAAAAATAAAATTGTCATCTCGCTTTGGCCCGATATTTATAATGAGTTGAAGCCCCTTTTATTACAGCTAAGGGAGAGTGTCACACTAAAAGGAATTGTGTTTGAACAAGATGAAGCGATGGAGGAATTTGACCGGCACCGTCATACAAGCTATACCGAAAACATTGGGAATCAAAACTGGTTTATTATATCTGTTGACAGCAGTGAAATGATTTATGGTCATAAAGAAATGGCTTACTATACAAATAACGCAGTCAACATTAATTTACTTGAAAACTATATTTGGCATGATATTCTCGTTAACAGACTTGTAGAAAAAAGTGATCAGGAAATGGACAGATGGATCGAAAGGGAAAGAGAAAGTTTTTTTGCGTAGAAAAACCCGCTTTATGCGGGTTTTTGTATTAAAAAGTTTGCGCAAGTTTTTTGGCTTCGGCTATTCCCTTTTCTTTAATTTCCTGCGCTTTATCTGGCATTGCGTTATGCCCTTCGACAAAAATGCCGTCTAACGAAGGTACTCCGAAGAAATTCATCATAATTCCAATATAACGATGCCCCATTTCCATATCAGCTGCGGGACCTTCCGAATAAATGCCTCCGCGCGCTTGAATATGAAGCGCTTTTTTATCCGTTAATAGCCCAACAGGACCTTCTGCCGTGTATTTAAATGACTTACCGGCTACGGCTACAGAGTCTAAATAAGCTTTCATAACCGGTGGAAATGAAAAGTTCCACATAGGCGTTACAAAAACATATTTGTCCGCGGTTACAAACTGTTCGCTCAGTTCTGCAAGACGATTGACCTTTTCCTGTTCATGAGAAGAAAGTTCAGAGCCAGACTGAAGTTTGCCCCAGCCGCTAAATACATCCGCATCAATATGAGGGATATTTTCTTTATAAAGGTCAATATGTACAACTTCGTCACTTGAATTGTGCTCTTTGTAAGCATCGATAAATGCTTTTCCAGTTGCCATACTGAATGATTGAGACTCATCGTGAGGATGAGCTGTAATATAAAGTACTTTTGCCACGTCTTATCATCTCTTTCTTGTTTGAAATAATGTACTGTCTTATCGTTATCACTAGTATAAAAAACTATACGCACTTTGTTCAGTAAGCTGAAAAAGAGCATAGGAAAAGAACTTTTATATAGAAAATAATGGTATAATAAATGTTTGAATATTTACATAACAAGTATGTGTAACAGAAGTAAATAAGAGGTGTCGAGATGAAAGAAAAATGGATAATTGTTACGGGTGCAGGTTCTGGAATTGGCAAAGAAATTGTAAAAGAGTGTGTGTCAAAGTGCTATTCAGTTATTGCTTGTGATATTAATGATGAAGCTTTGAGACAACTAGCTGAAGATACAAAGGGCCATATTGAAACGCATGTAGTAGATGTTAAAAATGGAAAGGATGTAAAAGATCTTTTTTATCAAATAAAAGATAAAAATTTGTATGGGTTAGTTAATAATGCAGGCGTGTATTTAGGAAAAAATTTATTGGATTATGAAGAAAACGAAATAGATTTTGTGATGGATATTAATATTAAAGGATATGTTTATTTCTCCAAGTACTTTGGCGAATTATTAATGAAAAAGGAAACAGAAGGGGCGATTATTAATATATCGTCCGTGTCAGGAATGGAAGGAAGCTCCGATGCTATATATGGAATGTCTAAAGCAGCAGTATTAGGATTAACCAAGAGCTGTGCGATGAATTTTTCTCCTTATATGCGGGTGAATGCGGTAGCACCTACAATGGTAAATACCGATATGATGAAAAATATTCCAGAGTGGCGCAAAAATGAATACATCGCTCATCAGCTGATTCCAAGCTTTGTTACGCCTCAAGACGTGGCAGATACGGTCCTGTTTTTATTAAGCCCTCAAGCAAAACATTATACAGGAGCCACCTTTGATCTTAATAGCGGATGTTATTTACGCTGAATACTCTTTCAAAAGGAATTGAGACATTAACTACATCAATCCAAAGACGAACAAATGGGATAAATAATTCAGTATGGCGCGTGTTACACCGCTGTTGATCTCCGTGCCAGACTTCGCTTTCCGCGGGCGGCCGATGAGCCTCCTCGTCGCATGCGCTCCTGCGGGGTCTCATCTGTTCCGCTTTTCCGGCAGGAGTCTTGGCCTTGCCCTCCAATCAACAGCTAGAAGCACCTACATACATGAAACCTACGTTGACTATCACCATAAAAAATTCGAATGCACTTAATTCTCAATAAAGGATTTTAATTCATAGTTCGGATCTTCCTTCAACTAAAATACGTTTGTCCCATCCTCCTTTTTGTTTTCTTAAGAATTCTTAAGAAATTTACTTAACGTTTCTTTAGATTTTTTTTCTATTCTAGAAAGAAAGAGTAGAAAGAAGGAATAGAAAATGAATTTAGCTTTTATGTATCAATATTTTCACCAGCCGCGAACGGTAGGAGCACTTTTGCCAAGCTCTAAGCACTTAGCGAAAAAGATGATAAAAGGGATTGATTTTGAACATGCAGCCTGTATAGTAGAGTACGGACCAGGAACCGGAGCTTTCACCCGTGAATTAATAAGAAGACGAAGCGCTTGTACAACTTTGCTTCTTATCGAATATAATCGGCATTTTTACGAAAAAGTAAAGGAACAAGTAAGGAATGAAAAAAATGTGTACGTGATAAACGGATCCGCTGAAAATGTTCAAAAGTACTTGATACAGTATGGTATTACAAAAATAGATTACGTATTATCAGGTCTTCCTTTTGCCTCGTTGCCGTCTGAAGTGTCGGACTGTATTCTGCAAAACACGCGCAGCGTATTAGCTGATGAAGGGAAATTTATTACGTTTCAGTATACGAATTTAAAAAAAGAGTTGATTCGTACGTTTTTCCCGAAGATTAAGGTAGAAAAAGAGTGGAGAAATGTTCCGCCTGCATACATTTTTACATGTGAAAAGAATGAGATATAAGGAGTTTGTAAATGAAAGACAGAATTTTAATTATGGATGACGATGAGCAAATTCGTAATTTAATTGCTATTTACTTAGAAAATGAAGGATTTGAAGCGCTGAAAGTTTCTAATGCTGTATCTGGGTTAGCGCTTTTAGAAGAACAAGAGGTAGATTTAATTATATTAGATATTATGATGCCGCAGATGAGTGGAATTGAGGCTGCTTTTAAAATACGTGAAGAAAAAAACATGCCCATTATCATGCTGTCAGCTAAGTCAGAAGATATGGACAAGATATCTGGCTTAACAGCAGGCGCAGATGATTACTTAACAAAGCCATTTAATCCTCTCGAGCTCATCGCGCGGGTTAAATCACAAATTAGACGCTATAAAAAATACAATCAACGTGCTGAGCATGAAATTATTCAAATTGGCGATTTGGAAATTAACCGCAGCACCCGACTCGTCTTTGTACGCGGCCAAGAGATTCGCTTAACGCCAAAAGAGTTTGATATTTTAGAGCTGCTTGCACGTCATAAGGGCACGGTGATGAGTATGGGGAAAATATATGAAGCCGTTTGGCAAGCAGACGCGCTTAAATCGGATAGTACCGTAATGGTTCATATTACAAAAATCCGCGAAAAAATTGAGGATAATCCGAAAAAGCCCATTTATATTAAAACAATATGGGGCGTAGGATACAGGATATGAGAAGAATAAGTGTAAAGCTTCTTTTTGCTGTCATTATAAGCTTTTTGGCTACTAATTTAATTTTTATTTTAATTTCTAGGCTTGTTTTAAGCAGGTATATACAAGAAGAGAAAATGAATGTTTCTGCATATAATCTATTGGCGTTTGGGCTTATTTCTATGGCGGTTGTGGTCTTTATTTTTGTTTTTTTAGTACTTATTCGTTCCCATATTCGTTACCTGAAAGAAATTTCCGAACAGGTTCAAAAAATATCAAATGGAGATTTAGGAGCAACCATCCATGTGCGAGGAAAAGATGAACTGGCTGAGTTAAGTCAAAATATTAACAAAATGTCTGCTCAGCTTCGTACAAAATTTAATCGCGAACGAGAAATCGAACAAGCAAAAAATGAGCTAATATCCAGTGTGTCTCACGATCTGCGCACGCCGCTAACCTCCATTGTGGGGTACCTCGATTTAATTAAAAAGAGAGCAAATTTAGATGATGAAACATTAGATAGCTATTTATATATTGTCGATTCAAAAGCAAATTATTTAACGGATTTAATTGAAGAGTTGTTTGACTATACAAAATTAACGAGTCCCGATCTTCAGCTTCAACGAAATGAAGTGGATATGAAACGTTTGCTTCAGCAGGTGATAGGAGAGTACGAGCCGATTTTAAAAAGAGAAGGCATTGACGTTCAGACTAGTTTTGCTAGTGAATCGGTTGTATTGATTGATGTAGAGAAAATGGTAAGAGTATTTCAAAATTTGCTCGAAAATGCCAAAAAGTACAGCGAAAAGCCTTCCGTATTAGAGGTGAATCAGGAAATTGATGAGGATTCGTTGATTATTTCCTTTAGGAACAGCATTAACATCAGTGAAAAACTTGAGGTAGAAAAGTTATTTGATCGATTTTATCGAGGTGATGAATCAAGAACGGATGCGAATGGTTCAGGCTTAGGACTGGCTATTGCTAAACAAATCATCCTGCTTCATCAAGGAGATATACGAGCGGAGCTTCAGCGTAATAAGCTCACTTTTTTTATAAAGCTGCCGCTAACACAAGAAAGCCTTGAGAATCATAAGTAAAGATTCTTAAGGCTTTTTGCTACTATTTTAATACCGTATTCAAATTCTGGAAGCGTCGCATAAGCAAAGGATATTCTGATATGCTGCGATGTTTCATGATCATATAATGCGCCTGGATTTAAAAGGACGCCTTGATCTAGACAGTGCTTAAATAATTTACGCATCGAAACAGGCTTATGCAGCGTAAGCCAAAAATAAAAACCTCCGCTCGGAACATTCCATGTAGCGAGACTTTCCAAATGCTTCTCTAAAATAGCCTGTGCTTTCTGAGATTTTTCTTTTAATTTGTACCGTACGCTGGCAACGTGATTGTCATAAATTCCTGTCTTAAGAGCTTCAGCAGCAGCCCATTGAGATAAGGAACTAGCTCCGTAGTCAACTTGCATTTTAAGATCGGCCAATCGCTCAATCACATGTTCTGGCCCGACAACCCATCCAATTCGAAATCCTGGGCTGAAGGTTTTAGAGAGCGTTCCTAAATAAAGAACCATTCCGTTTTTATCTTGAGCTTTTAATGAAAGCGGAGGGGGTGAATGAAACCAAAGCTCTCCGTAAGCATCATCTTCAATAATAGGCAAATGCATCATTTCACACCGATGAAGTAGCTCTTGACGCCTTTGTTCGCTCATCGTCACATTGGTTGGGTTATGAAAGTTGGGTATCGTATATAAGACTGTGCCTTTTTCTTTTTCATGCTGGTCTTTTAATGAAGATAATTGAATTCCTTCTTTATCTAATGAAACGCCCGTTATTTTCATTTGTGCGGACTGAAACAAGGGCAGAGAATAAAGATAAGATGGCTTTTCAGCTAAAATATTGGCACCTGGAGGCAGCAGGCCGATTGAAATTAATTGAAGCGCTTGAAGTGAACCAGATACAATTAAAATAGATGAAGGAGACGTTTCAATGCCTCGTTTTTTTACATGCTTCGCTAACTCTTGTCGCAGTTCACCGTTACCTTTTGGGTGCTCGTACCCCAAGTGTACGCTTCTATGTTTCATTCCGCTAAACAGCTCGGAAAGCTGATCAGAAGGGAGCAGGTCAGGTGCTAACTCTCCAGTTCCCAAACGAATAATGCCCCGTTGAAATTCAGCTTCGTTAATATGGCGGATAGTCGAAGAATTTGGTTGGTATATTCCTGCCTCTACATAAGAACTCCAGTTCATGTGAGAACCTGCTGCTAGTAAGCTCCACGTATTGTTAATGACTTTGGTTCCACCACCTTTGTTTCCACTAAGCAGTCCTTCAGCAATTAAGTTTTCAGTTGCTGTTACCACTGTGCTTCTATTTACAGAAAAGGTAGCAGCCAAATGGCGCTGCGAAGGAATTTTAGTTCCAATAGGCCATTCTCCATTTGTAATTTTCTCTTTCATATACTCTTGAATTTGTTTGTGCATTGGCTTTTTATCAGCCGGATTTGGAGTCCAATTCATGTGAGACCACCTTTTTGTAATTTGGTTGGTATTATAAATCAAAACTTGGATGGAGACAACAGGGGATGTCAATTGTAAGATGAAAGTGAAAGGAGAGAGTAACATGTTTACAGTGGTTATACACGCTTTGTTGTTAGCATTCGGTTTGATTTTACCTTTAGGAGTACAAAATGTGTTTGTTTTTAATCAAGGAGCAAATCAACGGATGTTCAAACAGGCGCTTCCTGTAGTGGTGACGGCTTCTGTTTGTGATACGATTTTAATTATAGTCGCAGTGCTGGGAGTTTCAGCAGTAGTTGCTGCTTTTTCGTTTTTTCAAACGCTTATTTTTGGAATAGGTTTTCTTTTTTTAGCGTATATGGGCTTTGTAACATGGAAGAGCGAACCTTCGAAAACGTCATTAAAGGAAGGAATGACGGTAAAAGCGCAGATTCTATTTGCTGCTTCTGTATCTCTGCTAAATCCCCACGCGCTGATGGATATTATAGGCGTAATCGGAACAAATTCTCTACTGTACAGCGGAAAGGAAAAATGGATTTTTACGCTGGTTACGATATCTGTTTCATGGATATGGTTTTTATTTTTAGCTTTTGCAGGAAAAGTGATAGGAAAAATGGATACAAATGGGAAAATAATGATTTGGGTGAATAAGGTTTCTGCATGTATGATTTGGGGAGTGGCTCTTTACATGGCAAAAAGCATTCTTTTTCATTAGAATAAACGTTGAAAGGAAAGTTATGTAATATAAAAATGCTTTTTTCTAGAAAGCGAGGGTAAAAAATGATTCAAGGAATTAATCATATGTGCTTTTCCGTGTCAAATTTAGAACAGTCCATCACCTTTTATCAGAAAGTGTTAGGAGCGGAACTTTTAGTGAAAGGAAAATCCACCGCTTATTTTAATCTTAATGGATTGTGGCTGGCGTTAAACGAAGAAAAAAATGTACCTAGATCAGAAATTCAGTATTCGTATACTCATTTAGCGTTTTCTATTACCATTGAAAGCTTTGACGAAGCAAAAGAATTGTTAAAACAGCATAATGTAACAATCTTACCGGGAAGAAGCCGTGACGAGAGAGACAAAAAATCTCTTTATTTTACGGATCCAGATGGGCATAAATTTGAATTTCATACCGGTACGCTCCAAGACCGTTTAGCGTATTACCAAGATGAAAAGCCACATATGAAGTTTTATTCGCTAAAAGAGTAGTACTAAAATAGTTACATGAGGTTATAATTCTATTACATTCGCCTTCTTCTTGCATTTATCATTAAACAAACGATACTGTTGTGATATAATGGAAAAAAAGTGAGGAGGAGGAAGAATGTATACCGCAAAACAGGTGAAGTTTGGTTCGCATATTGTAATAGGCGTACTTTTCGGCATACTAGCTGCAATGTTCATCGGAACTTTTTATCAAAATGTACCTGGCGTATTGCCGTACGGGATGATTAGCGGACTTGCAGTAGGACTAGTAGCAGATACATATTATACAATTAAAACAAAAATAAAGGTTATCTAATATAAATAGTAAGAAAAAGCAGTGAAGCTTTAGCTTCACTGCTTTTTTCTATTTCAAAATGATATTACTCAAAAAGCACTACATCCAATCCGTTTCTGCGGTAACAGGTTAGAAGCGTGTACAGTTCTGCACGGTGATGGTATAAATGAGATTGAATTTCAAGTAGCCACTCAAAACGTGTATACGTGCATCCCCAATAGGATGTCTGCAGTGAAAATAGCTTTTGTTCGTCAAAAGAAGAGTAGGCTGCTTTTAGCTGATTGAAGCCCTCTACTAAAGCAGCTTTGAGTTCAAGCTTTGTATAAGCTGGATGCTGCAGATAAAAGTCATTCATTTTATCTGCAGAGTAGCCTAAGGAAATATAATAGTCTGCACTACAAATGAGACATAAATGCTGCAACAGCTCTTGAATAGACCGCTTGTGAGGGAGGGGACGATAAGCAAGCTCTTCTTCTGTAACGTCATTAATGATTGCGGTTAGGGAATGGATGTTAACGTTTATTTGATTAAACACCATCTCACAGTACGAATTCATGTATTCACATCCTTTTTATTCAACTAAATACCGCATTTTTTGATCCAGCCAGTACTCTGATTTTTCATTGTTATCGAGCTTAATATAGCAATCGACAATTTCATCATAAATGAATTCCTTTTCTTCTACTAAATCAATAAATTTAATGAGTAAAAATACGGCTTTTGAAACTTTTCCATTCTCACAAAGCCATTCTTTCATCCAGATTAATAAGTCAAGAAGAATAATCTCTATTTTTACTCGGATATCAAGGAACCAGTCGTCATAAATCGTTGTTAAATAATGAGGAACTAATTGGTGCAGTCGCTGTTCAGCTTCCTTGAATTTCAACGTCGGATCAGACTGTTCGGTAATCCACTGAAGGTCAGTTAATAAATCTAATCCATCGCTTGATACATCTGCGTTTAAAGAAATGAGCTGCCTGTTAACAAGTAAAACTGGCTCTTCCTTTTCTGCATTCAATAACTTTTTTAAATGAGACAAGTAGACGCGTAAATTCTTTTTGGCATTGCTTAAAGGTATGTCAGGCCACAACGCTTCGCATAGCTGTTCTCTGCTGATAGAATGATGAAAAATAAGATATAGTAAAATTTCTTGAGCAAAGCGCTTATTCCAGCCCTCTGTAATAAGCTGGCCATTTACATAGACGGAAAAAGAGTACAAGAAATCTACTTTAAGAGAGGGTGTGTGGGCATGGAAGTCTTTTTGTATGTCTATAGCCGTATCACTTTCCCAGTTTTTAAGTATTTTCATAGAGTCATTTCTTAAAGAAGACGGCTGAGTTTTGTTACTTTTAATAAAATCTACGGCAATTTCTTTGAGTAAAGTTGTTTTTTCTTTTACCAAAAATAAAGAATGTGCGTTAGGTATGGTCATATGACTGTAGTTTTTTAAAAACATCGTCTTTGAAATGAGATACTGAGATGAAAACAGAAAATCATGTTGACCAGATAAAGTGAGTACAGGAAGTGAAATGCTAGTCAACTCTTGAAATAGATTGTCTGTAATAGATAGTTTAAGAAAGCGGAAATATACACCGGGATCCATTTTTTTTAGTCTTTCAATTACCTGTTGTATGTTTGTAGGTTCCAGACTCTCTAGTTTGCCTAATTCGAAAATTTTATCTACCGGTATTTGGTTTTTACTTTCTTCGTTGTAACATCTCTTAATCTTTTGAAGGGTGCTATCTGAATAAAAAGGAAGAGACAATAGTATCAGTCCCTCAATAAGAAATTCATAGCGGGCAGCAAATTTAACAGCGATTTGTCCTCCAAATCCCACGCCAACTAAGTAACATTTCTTTATATGTAACGTATGTAATAAGTGGAAAAGATCTTCAATATGAGCCTCAAACGATATCTCCCCTGTAGCGGAGGCGCTATTTCCTGTCTCTCTCAAATCGTATTGAATAACACAATAATGTTGGGTTAATTCTGCAGTAATAGAATCAAAAAGCGTATGATCAGTGATAACAGAATGAACCATCACAATGGTTTCTGTCTTGTCAGTGAATACGGGCGAATGAACTTCATAGTAAATTTTTTCTGTCGCCGTATGCAGAAAAGGCATAAAAACAATCCTCCTAGTGTCTAACTGTAGCGTTTGTGTAACGGTAAAATTATTATGATAAGAATAGACAAAAAATTCAAAAAAATGGGTACTTTTTAGTAATTAAAAAATGTCTAATGTTCTAGTAATATCCATTATACTGTAAAACCATAGTGAAAAATAAGGGAGAATGCCCAAAAACAGCAAAAAGAAAACGTTATCAATTTCGAAAAAAGAAGAAAGGAGGAGAATTATGAATTTTAAAGACGAAAATGCGTTAGACTTAGAATGGGTTATGCTCATAATGGAAGCAAAACAAACAGGTATAAGCATCGAGGAAGTTAGACAATTTTTACAAAGTATTAGCTCAAATTCTTAGCCAATACACTAGTAAGAAAATAAAGAATTTTCTAAGCATAGATAACCTTTATAGCGAGTCTCAAGCTATGTCTACTAGATGTATAATCATCCCTTTACAGTAAGAACGTTTATTTATAATGCACGGTAAAGTGAAATTATGGTATTATTATCGATAAGTAAGCATTAGTAAGGGTGATTAAAATGACAATTGGCCAACGTATTCGAGATCTCAGAACGAAACAGGGAATATCGCTAACAGAACTTGCAAACCGAGCGGGTGTTGCTAAATCGTACATATCTTCAGTAGAAAGAGGAATTCAGCTCAACCCATCTATTCAATTTCTAAACAAAATTTCTACCTCATTGAACGTCAGTATTGATAGATTGATTCATGAGCCTATGGATAAATCTGAATCGTTGGATATTGATGATGAGTGGCTTGAGTTAGCAAAAGAAGCAGCGGAGTCAGGAATAAGCAAAGAGCAGTTTAAACAATTTCTTGAATTTCAAAAATGGCAGCGGGCAAAGCAAGATTAACTTCGTGGAATATACATAAAAGAGAACTTACATAGAACAACTGCTGAAAAATCATGATTGTAAAAAAGAGATTCCATTTATCTATGGAATCTCTTTTTTAGGCTTAAGAAGAAATAAAATGGGACGAGAATTCTTTTTCTCGCTGAAACTGAATACGTTCAAGAGTTATTAATTCAGGCTTTCTTTTCTGTTCAAACTGTCTCAATGTTTCTGAAATCTTTTTGTTTTGATAAAAAACTTGATGCAGTAAGTCAGACAGTAAGTCAGCATCTTTTAATGACTCGTTTAATCCAAAAGCGCCAGTGGGAGTCATCGTATGAGCAGCATCCCCTAATAATAACAGGTGATGCTTTGACCATACTTCGCTTATGCTGCTTTGCACAGAAAGAAGCGTAAAGTCTGACCACGACGTAATAAACCTTTCTATTGAAAGGTTTAAGCTAGGGAAAGCGTCTATTAAACGCTGAATAAACGGTCTAAACGATTGCTTTCGAAGAGCAGGATAGCTGCCTTTTTCAATATTCCATCCGATTTGAACAAAGCCTTTTGCTTGAGAAAAAAGCGCCACCTGCTGCTGCTTCACAAGTGAAAATTTAATAGAAGGCTCCCAATTGGCAGGTGCAGGAATTTTCGCCCAAAGCAAATCGTATCCATGATTGTGGATATTGTTTTTTATGTGCGCAAGTTTGCGAACAGTTGAATATCGACCATCTGCTCCAATAATGATTTTACTTTCAACTATTATTTCACCCCGGCCTTTTTGCTGAGCTTTTATTCCAGTATATTGTCCTTTTTCATTCTGCATTAGCTCCGTTACTTTTGTGCCCAGCATAAGCTTGTAGGAGAGATGGATGCTTGCTTGGTTATTTATAGACTGAAGGAGATGCTGCTGTGGAACATGAATTCCTGCATGTCCAAGTTCAGATTCTATCGTTTTGAATACATGTCCATCCTTCCAGTATTCGACCCTAGACATTCGAAGGAGGCCTAAGCTTTCAATTTCTTCAAATATATGATGTTTCTTAAGAATCATTTCTCCATCTTCATTTAAATGTTCGCCTCGAAATTCTTTTCCAAGCTCATCAGATCTCTCTATCAGTATAGTTGATATATTTTGTTTAGCCAGTAGATAGGCCAGTAGAGCACCGCCTGGTCCGGCTCCTATTATACACACATCTGTTTGATAGTTCATTTTCTTCACCTTGTTTGTTATATGCAATTAAGTTACTTTTAGTAAGTATATTAACTTTTATAAATGTTAATGTCAACTTTTTTATAGCTTTTCTTCTATGAAATTCGCTCTTTGGACAAAACACAAATAAGGTTCTACATAATCAAAGTCAAAGATTAAGTTTTATGATAAACTAAAATACACAAATTATTTTGAATAATTTGTATAAAAAGGTGAAATTTCAAAATTGTTGAGAAAAAGCACGGTTGGAAAGCTGCAGGATTTTTAGCAAGAAGAGTAGAGATCGTTTCTGAAAATTCTAGCAAACTCCAATTTCGACTGGAGGATGATTATGACAAAAGTAGAACATTATATTCAAACATTGGGTAACAGTGCAGATTTGCTAACAAAAAGGCAGACAAGCATTTACTTCGAAAAACTTTCAAACACCTTTCCTTTTTTAACAATCATGCAAATTAATTGGAGAAAAGTATTAATTAAAAAGTCCACCCGGCATATTGAAGAAATCAAAAAATGGCTTCAAGAGATGAATATAAAAGAACATCAGGTTGTTTTATTTTGGAAACGAGCAACTAAAGCTGTAAGCGTCGATTTAGCTCAGGCTTTACTATTTTTTCAACAAACAGCTGATCTTACAGAAGAAGCATTTATTTACTGTCCGTCTGTTGACTATGTAATTGAGTATTTTAAAGACGGTAAAATGATGATTGGTTTAGCAGCACGTTAATTAAAAGGAAAAAAAGCTGAGGGAGGAGGCGAATTAGAACCTCTTCACTCAGCTTTTTATGCATATAAATCTAAAAAATACGAAACATAACGTTATTTACAACATAAATTACCTTCTCTTTATAATTAGTAGGAAAAGTATTGACATTTTCCATAAAACAAATATAATTAACATTAATCATATTGTTAATTGTAAAAAGAGCGATCAGGAGAAATGATGAATGTCGAACAATAAAGCAGTGACGAATCAAACGAAAAAAGAATACCCTAAACCCTATGGCTATACGTCAGATATTGCTGTATTTACGATTGTGACGGAAGAAAAAGAACCATACAAACCACCTAAAATGAGTTTGAAATTAATGCTTATCCAACGAGCAATGGTGAATGCAGAAGGAGAAAAGAACAGCGAAGCAGGAAAGTGGGCGCTTCCTGGCGGATTTGTCCATCCTGATGAATCAGCTTTTGAAGCGGCTAAAAGAGAGCTCGAAGAAGAAACGGGCGTAAAAGATATTCATTTAAAACACTATGGTGTCTATGATGAGCCTGGCAGGGACGATAGAGGATGGGTCATTACAAACGCACATTATGCAATCGTCCCAGAAGATAGTCTAATAAAGCGAAAAGCGAATGATGATGCTGCTCGAGTTGAATTATTTAAAATAGATGAAATCTTTTCATTGCCTTTAGCATTTGATCATGAAATCATCATTCGAGATGCAATCAAGGAAATTAAGAAAGATTTATTGCAAACGACCATTGCCCAGAAGTTTCTGCCTTCTCAGTTTACATACTCTGAGCTGCAGGCTGTGCTGCTTACCGTAACGGATGATGCAGCGATTAAAAGTGATCAGGCCTTTGCACGAAAAATAAGAATGCTGCCATTTATTGAAGAAGTAGATGGAAAAACAACGACGAGAACGTCTAAAAAACCAACAAAGCTCTACCGGTTTGTTGAAATGAATGTGATGAAGCCAATCTATACAGCACGCTACTAAAAGAAAAACTTTCAATTCAAATAATTAACAATATGTTAACTGTTAATTTTCACGTATGAGGGGGAAACATAATGAAAAAAGCACTGATTAACATCGATTATACAAATGATTTTGTAGCTGAAAACGGAGCTTTGACATGCGGAGAACCAGGGAGACACATTGAAACATCCATAAGCGATATTACGCGTCAATTTATTGAGCAAAACGAGTATGTCGTGTTCGCCATTGATTTTCATAAAGAAAATGATTCCTTGCATCCAGAATCAGCGCTGTTTCCGCCTCATAATGTTGAAGGTTCTGCAGGAAGAGAGCTATACGGAAAGTTAAATGATTTATATAATGTGTATCAATCAAAGGCAAATGTAGAATGGATGAATAAGACGAGATACAGCGCATTTGCTGGAACGGATCTGGAGATTAAACTGAGAGAAAGACAAATTACCGATGTCTACTTAGCAGGTGTATGCACGGATATTTGTGTACTTCATACAGCAGTAGATGCCTATAATAAAGGATTTGCTATTTATATTTATGAAAAAGCCGTAGCAAGCTTTAATCAAAAAGGTCATGAGTGGGCGCTTGAACATTTTAAATCTTGCCTCGGAGCAGAAATTATTTAAGGACATAAAAGTGGAGGAAATCAATGAATATGTTTACAGATGACAGCGTAATGCTACACACCGATTTATATCAAATTAATATGGGAGAAACGTACTGGGAAGATAATATTCATCAAAAGAGAGCTGTTTTTGAAGTTTTCTTCCGCAAACTTCCTTTTGGAAATGGCTATGCTGTTTTTGCTGGATTAGAAAGAATTATTGAATATATTAAAGCATTTAAATTTAGCGAATCAGATTTAACCTACTTGCACGAAGAATTAGGTTTTAAAGAAGATTATTTAGCTTACTTAAAAGATCTTACGTTTACTGGAACGATTCGATGTATGCGTGAAGGTGAGCTTGTGTTTCATAATGAACCAATATTACGTGTAGAAGCACCATTAATTGAAGCTCAGCTCGTAGAAACAGCTATTTTGAATATTGTGAATTACCAAACGCTGATTGCGACGAAAGCAGCTCGAATCAAACATGTAGTGGGAGATCAAGTGGCAATGGAATTTGGAACACGCCGCGCTCAAGAAATGGACGCTGCTATTTGGGGAACAAGAGCAGCCTATATTGGCGGATTTGGTGCTACTTCTAACGTGCGAGCAGGAAAGAAATTTGGAATTCCAGTTGCAGGAACGCATGCTCATGCCATGGTGCAGGCTTATAAAGACGAATATATTGCATTTCATAAATATGCTCGTCGCCATAAAAACTGCGTGTTTCTAGTTGATACGTACGATACGTTAAAATCAGGAGTTCCCAACGCCATTAAAGTAGCAAAAGAATTAGGCGATAAAATTAATTTTACAGCGATTCGCTTAGACAGCGGCGATTTAACATATTTGTCTAAAAAAGCTCGTCAAATGTTAGATGAAGCAGGGTTTACAGACACAAAAATTGTTGCTTCCAACGATTTAGATGAAGATACGATTATGCATTTAAAGTCGCAAGGGGCACGAATAGACATGTGGGGAATTGGCACTAAGCTCATTACTGCATATGATCAGCCGGCGCTTGGAGCAGTATATAAACTCGTCTCTATTGAAGGAGAAAATGGCGAGATGATGGATACGATTAAAATTAGCGCCAATCCTGAAAAAGTGAGTACACCAGGGTTGAAGCGCGTATATCGTATTATTAATAATTTGAATGGAAAATCTGAAGGGGATTATATCACGATGGAAGACGAAGATCCTCAAAGCGAAGAACGTTTAAAAATGTTCCATCCTGTTCATACGTTTATCAGTAAATTCGTTACAAATTTTGAGGCAAAAGAACTCCATCATGATATCTTTGTAAACGGAAAGCTTGTGTATGAAACAGAAGAACTTCAGGAAATTCAGCAGTACGTAAAAGATAATTTAGAGCTGCTTTGGGATGAATATAAGCGTACGCGCAATCCTGAAGAATATCCAGTAGATTTAAGCGAGAAATGTTGGGAAAATAAAACGCGTCAAATTGCGTACGTAAAACAAAAAGTAGCGGAAGCCCTAAATAAAAAATAGTAGGGAGCTGGAGACATGTCAGATACGCTTGCTTATTTTCAACAGCTAAACCCTGATAAAAAAATAGATAAGCTTTTAGAAAAAGGAGCGAAAATTGGTATTTATGGTTCTTCTTTTGATCCGGTTACCAATGTTCATCTTTGGACGGCATCAACGGTTGCGCATCGAAAGAAGTTAGATGCTATTATCTTTTTGCCTTCATCGCACAAACGAACAGATAAAAAGCTCCAGACGTCGGATGAGCACCGTGTAAATATGGTTAGCTTAGCGATTAAAGATAACCCAAAATTTTTGCTCGATACGTATGAGCTAGACGTATTGCCCGGCTATCATTACACATACTACACTATGGAGCACTTTAAAAAATTGCTTCCACACGCTGATTTATTTTTTATTATGGGAGCCGACTTACTGCAAGATATTGGTGAAGGCAAGTGGAAGAAAGCAGATGAACTTATTAGTAAAAACCAGTTTATCATCATGGCAAGAGAGGGAATAGACATGTTGAAAGCTATTAGTCATTCTCCATTGCTTCGAAATTATGACGACGGCCGGTTTCAGCTTCTTGATAAAGGGCTGGCGATGGAAATCAGTTCTACTTATATTCGTCAAGAATTTGCCCGGGGCGGAGAACCAAGATATTTAATGCCTGATCTCTGTTATTTTTATAGTAAAAAACATGGACTGTATCAGTAAGAAATCTACATATAATGGAAGGAGAGCATGTATCATGTCAGACATGCAAGAAAAAATAAGAAAAGAGCTACATGTGAAATCTGAAATTGATCCAGCACAAGAAATTCGTGCCCGCGTTGATTTTCTGAAAAGCTACCTAAAGTCAGCAAATGCAAAAGGCTTTGTATTAGGTATAAGCGGGGGGCAGGACTCTAGCTTAGCTGGGCGATTAGCACAGATTGCTGTAGACGAATTGCGAAAAGAAGAATATGAAGCAAAATTTGTAGCCGTTCGCTTGCCTCATGGCACGCAGCATGATGAAGCAGATGCGAAGGCGTCACTAGAATTTATTAAACCTAATGAAACATATACGTTTAATATTAAAAACACGGTGGAAGCATTTGAAAGTTCGTTTACAGGCGCGACAGATATAGCGCTGTCTGATTTTCATAAAGGAAATGTCAAAGCACGTACACGTATGATTGTACAGTATGCAATCGGGGGAGAAAACGGCCTTTTAGTTATCGGAACCGATCATGCAGCAGAAGCAGTAACAGGCTTTTTTACGAAATACGGGGATGGCGGAGCAGACGTGCTGCCTCTAACGGGATTAACAAAACGTCAAGGAAAAGCATTGCTAAAAGAATTAGGTGCAGATAAACGATTGTACGAAAAAGTACCAACAGCTGACTTGTTAGATAATAGTCCTGGTCAATCTGATGAAACGGAACTAGGAATTTCTTATGATGAACTAGACGATTATTTGGAAGGAAAAGAAGTATCACAAGAAGCCGCTGAAAAAATTGAACAGCGCTATCGTATTACTGAACATAAGCGTCAGTTACCGGCTAGCATGTTTGATGAATGGTGGAAATGAGAGAAATGCCCATATTAGGTATATCTAATATGGGCATTATTTTGACTGATTTCTTTCATAAAACAAAAAAGTGGCGGAAAAAGTGTAAATTAACGAATTGTTTTCTCATACACACTTTGTTATTCTTACGCACTTTGGTATAATGAAGTGCTTTTAATATTATTGAGGAGGAACATTTTTTATGGCAGTTGAAGTAGGTAGCAAGGTACAAGGTAAAGTAACAGGTATTACTAATTTTGGAGCATTTGTAGAATTACCTGGAGGTCAAACTGGGCTTGTACATATTAGTGAGGTAGCTGACAGCTATGTAAAAGACATTAATGACCATCTTAAAGTTGGTCAAGAAATTGAAGTGAAAGTCGTTAATGAGAAAGACGGAAAAATTGGATTATCGATTAAAAAAGCGATAGATAAACCTGAAAGACCCTCATCTTCTTATTCACAACGCCCGCCACGTCAGGCAAGAAATAATGATAATCGTTCTAAAAGCAACTTCCAACCAAAGGAAAACTTCGAACAAAAAATGGCGCGTTTCTTAAAGGATAGTGAAGATAATTTATCTACACTAAAACGCAGCACTGAATCAAAACGAGGTGGCAGAGGCGGAAGACGCGGATAAATCCCTTCCACTTTAACTACTTTATTATATAGCTGAAGCAAGCCAGTAAAAATTGGCTTGCTTCTTTTTTGTAATAGCTTAAGTACATGCGCTAGAAGAGTAAAGAGAAGGTTAGGTACTTACTTGGTTGTAAAGTAGATGCCAATAGTGACAAGAGATGAGAGAAGATCAAGGATGAGTAGGATGAAATTTAAATCTATCATAATCATGCCTCCCTTTGTGCGAGCGTTGACGTTAGTATCTGCAAGACCTCCCTTTATTATTCGTAATTTTTTAAAATTTCATTTAATTAAGTGCGATATTTTATATTAAATTAAACTATGTTCTAAATAATAAGTTATAAAATAAAAAGCGCTTATAAGAACAATTTTCTTAAAATAATAAAAAAACCTTATAAGTAAACGAAGGGAAAGTAGAGATGAGTCCCTGATAAAAATAGCTAAATTAACAGAAATTCGTCAGTATTCTTGTATATTCATCTAATCTCTTCATAATTTTAGGAATAAAAAAGTTACGGAAAGACGAGAAATAGACAAAATTCTTCATTTTTTGAGCATTAGTGCTTAATTTTTAGGGATATATAAAATGATTCCATAGACTCAAGGATTTTATAGTAATATATAGAACTTCCATACTATTCTAATTTTTAGCTCGCAAGCTAAGTAAAAGATGCGTATGTTCTGGGGATGAAGACATACATAGTTGCATGAATTATAGAGAGAAATGGAGAGGGGAAAACGATGAAAAAAGTATCAATTCGGGCTGTATTGAGTACAGTAGCATTTTCGGTTGCTTTATCTTCTTTTGCAATGGGAGCAGCCGCTAACGGAAATTCAAAACCAGCGCTTGAACCGTCTTTAGTTAAAATTCAAGGAGACTATAACTTAAAGTCGGCTAAAAAAGTAAAAGTTATTGTGGAGTTAAATGAAGAGTCTGTAGCGGAAGCAAAGAAAAAAGGAGTAGCGCAAAGTAAAGGAAAGATTAAAAAAGCGCGTGACGAAGTGAAAAAAGAGCTTTCAAAAGCTTCTAAAACTTCAAAAGTAAAACGTGAATATGACCAAGTGTTTTCCGGGTTTTCAGCGGAACTTCCGGCTAATGACCTTGAAAAAGTAGCAAGTTTACCTGGAGTAAAAGCTATTTATCCAAGCGTTGAATATCATACAGCAGAAGTGAAATCGAAAGAAGTGAGCGCCGAAGAATACGGTTCTGAAATGGATAAAAGCATTTACTATGTGGGAGCAGATCAAGCGTGGAAGTCAGGATATACAGGTAAAAATATGACCGTAGCCGTTATCGATACAGGCGTTGATTACGACCACCCGGATTTAAAGTCAGCGTTTGAGAAATATAAAGGATGGGATTTTGTAGATGATGACAAAGATCCTCAAGAAACGCCGGCTGGAGATCCAAAAGGAGAAGCAACAACGCACGGAACCCACGTAGCAGGAACAATTGCAGCGGACGGGAAAATTAAAGGGGTAGCTCCTGATGCCCATTTACTTGCTTATCGTGTATTAGGCCCAGGAGGAACGGGTACAACGGAAGACGTGATCGCCGGTATTGAACGTGCGGTAGAAGACGGAGCGGATGTAATGAACCTGTCGCTTGGAGACACAATTAATAATCCTGACTTGGCAACGAGTATTGCGTTAGATTGGGCAATGGAAGAAGGAGTAGTAGCTGTTACATCAAATGGAAACAGTGGACCAGCTAACTGGACAGTAGGCTCTCCAGGGACGTCTCGTGAAGCTATTTCAGTTGGTGCAACTCAGCTTCCTTACAATTTGTATAAAACGACATTAACTGTAGATAACGCAAGCTATGCTTCAGCTGAAGTAATGGGCTTTCCAAATGACAAGGCATTACTAGATGCAAGCGGTAAAAAGTATGAATTTGTACCTGTCGGACTCGGTAAACCAGAAGACTTTGAAGGAAAGGATGTAAAAGGAAAAGTAGCGGTTATTTCTCGCGGCGACATTGCGTTTGTAGATAAAGTTGATAATGCGAAAAAAGCCGGTGCTGTTGCAACGGTGATTTACAACAACGTAGAAGGGACAATTCCTGATATTCCAGGTACATCTCTGCCAAGTATTCGCCTATCAAAAGCCGATGGACAAGCTTTGGTAGCTTCTTTAGCAAAAGGATCCGTCACGGGCTCTTTTACTGCAACATTTGATCAGACAGTTGATGAAACAATGGCTGATTTTTCATCTCGCGGACCGGTTGTGGATACGTGGATGATTAAGCCAGACATTTCAGCACCTGGAGTAGATATTATCAGCACAGTGCCAACAAATGATCCAAGCAACCCTCATGGATATGGGTCAAAACAAGGAACAAGTATGGCCGCGCCGCACGTAGCAGGAGCAGCAGCGTTAATTTTACAGGCGCATCCAAATTATAAAGTAGAAGACGTAAAAGCATCTTTAATGAATACAACGGAATTGCTTCGTGACCGCAACGGGCTGGTTTATCCTCATAATACGCAAGGTGCAGGAAGCATGCGCGTAGTAGATGCAATTAAAGCAAAAACGCTTATTACACCAGGAAGTCACTCGTACGGTGTCTTTTATAAAGATAAAGGGAAACAAGTAGAAAAACAAAGCTTTAAGATTAAAAATCTATCAAATCACAGTCAAAAATACTCGGTCAAAGTAAAATTTAAGAAAAGCCATCAGGCAATTGACGTTAAATCAACAAACGATTTAGTTGTTAATGTAGGAAAAACGCAAAAAGTAAACCTGAATGTAAAAGTAGATGCAGGGAAATTATCTCCTGGCTATTACGAAGGGACAATTACCGTAAGTAACAATAAAGAAACGTACGATGTTCCAACCATCTTATTTGTAAAAGAGCCGGATTACCCGCGCGTTACTTCTGCGTATGTAGATGTACTTGGAAATGGATCATTTGAATACGGCAGTTATTTACCAGGAGGAGCAGAGAAGCTTAGCTATTACATTTACGATGCAACGTTAGAAAAAGGGGAATTGTTAAGTTCGTATACGAATGTAGAAAAAGGATTCTCTAGCGCAACGTGGGACGGAAAGATTAATGGTGAAGCTCTTCCAGCGGGAACATATTATTTATACGCAGAAGCAGTAAAAGCAGGTCAGACGACAGGTTCTTTAGGAGAATTCGAAATTAAATAAATAAAAAAAGAGTGCCAGTCTCTAACTGACACTCTTTTCTTATTGAGCCGTATATCCACCATCGATCACAGCAGCTTGGCCGGTTACGCCTTTTGCTAAATCACTTGCTAAAAACATTGCATAATCTGCAATTTCATCGACAGCAAGCAAACGTTTTTGAGGAACAAGAGGATAAATGACTTCTTCTAGTACTTTTTCAAGCGCTACATTTCGCGTACGTGCCAAATCTTTTAATTGATTTTGAACAAGCGGTGTATCAACATAACCAGGGCAAATCGCATTTACCGTAATGCCGTGCTCCGCACCTTCAAGAGCAGCCACTTTCGTTAAGCCAATCACGCCGTGCTTAGCGCTGTTGTATGCCGCTTTTCCTGAGAAACCAATCAATCCGTTAATGGAGGACATGTTCAAAATGCGGCCGAATTTTTGCTTTTTCATAATAGGAAACGCATGCTTAATCGCAACAAAAGGTGCAACAAGCATAATTTTCGTTAAAAGTTCAAATTTTTCAGTAGGAAATTCTTCGAGCGGGGAAACAAATTGCATGCCGGCATTGTTAATCAATACATCAAGGCGGCCATATGTTTCAACCGTTTGAGCAATCATTTGTTCAATATCACTTTCATTTGTCACATCTGCTTTAATGCCTAATGCTTCGTAGCCTTTTGTCTTCAATTTGTCTGCTGCTTTCTTAACTCCATCTTCATTCAAGTCAGTTAAGACAACAGTCGCTCCGTCTTCAGCGAAGCGCTCACCAATTTGATAACCAATACCTTGAGCTGCACCTGTAATTAACACAATTTTGTTTTCAACCATCGTTTTTTCCCCCTTATATGTAGATGATATAAAATCGCTTACTTTTCCATTTTATCAAAAAATATCTTGATTTAGCGAGTTTTTTAACTGTACTTTACGCGAAAAGAATGGGTGTGGGAAGGGGTGTTTACTACCTTTACTTCCACATTGCTAACAGAAGCGAACGGCGAGGGGCCTTTTTTAATTTCTTCAATAAATTTTTGGATATTACTTTCTTCACCTTCAGCATCAATTTCCACTTTTTGATCGTCTCGATTTCGTACCCATCCGTTAATAGAGCATTCCATTGCTTTTAGCTGCGTATAGTGACGGAACCCAACCCCTTGAACGCGTCCGTCTACGATCATATGCACATGTTTTTTCACTGTTCTCACCTCACAGGCAATTTTCCCTTTTTTATAAAAAAGAAAACAACTACAATCTTAACTTTCACTGTATAATAGAAAAAGACATTGTAAGACTTTAACAATTATAATGTAGATTAAATTAAGAAAGAAGGGTTATGAATGCAAGCAGCAGCACGAACGCAGCAAGCGCAGTCGGCAACGATTTATCGTATTTTATTTGCTATTAGTTTAGGACATTTCCTAAATGATTGTATGCAGTCCGTTATACCGGCACTTTTTCCTGTCCTTGAAAAATCGATGAATTTAAACTACACGCAAATCGGCTGGATTGCCTTTGCTTTAAACATGACGTCATCGATTATGCAGCCGGTATTCGGCGTATTTGCCGATAAGCGTCCCTTGCCATTTTTATTGCCAATTGCAATGTGTTTAAGCATGATTGGTATGGTTGGACTCGCTTTAGCGCCAAATTTTTATTTTGTGATTATATCTGTCTTATTTGTAGGATTTGGCTCAGCTATTTTTCATCCGGAAGGTTCTCGCGTAGCGTATATGGCAGCAGGAGGAAAACGGGGGCTGGCGCAGTCTATTTATCAAGTTGGCGGAAATACAGGACAGTCGATGGCTCCGCTATTTACGGCATTTATCTTTATCGGACTTGGTCAGTTTGGAACGATTTGGTTTACGTTAATTGCAGGTATCGGCGTAGTGGTTTTGTATAGCGTCTCTAAATGGTACAAATCGGAGTTAGCTACTCGTCAACGCTTGAAGAAAAAGCAGTCAGATGTTTCATTTACGATGAACAAACAAATTATTTTTGCGATTGGACTTTTAATTTTTCTTGTTTTTGCACGTTCATGGTACGGAGCAGGTATCCTTAATTTCTTTCAGTTTTATATCATTGAAAAATTCAATTTGCCTATCAAAAGCGCTCAGCTTTACGTCTTTTTATTTATGATTGCAGGGGTATTTGGAACATTCTTTGGAGGTCCGCTTGCCGATCGTTTCGGAAAGCGAAATATTTTATTGTTTTCTATGTTAGGGTCAGTCCCTTTTACTTTATTACTGCCTCACGTTTCTCTAGGAGTGGCAGCACCTCTTTTAGTACTAATCGGCTTTATTCTTCAGTCAAGTTTCAGCGTCACGGTCGTCTATGCTCAGGAGCTGATGCCAGGGAAAATTGGCTTGGTTTCCGGCTTAGTTGTAGGGCTTGCTTTTGGAATGGGAGCTTTGGGAGCTGTTGTATTCGGTAAATTAGCTGATGTCTTCAGCCTTCAGTTTATTATGCTGTTTTGCAGCTATCTTCCAATTCTAGGGCTGTTAACATGGCTGTTACCGAGCGATAAGCGTGTGAAAGAAATACACGAAGCAAAATAAGAAAAAGAAAAAGCAAACGCGCCTTAGCGTTTGCTTTTTCTATGAGCGTGAAGCAAATTTCAAGACGAATTCATATTTTTCTCCTACAATAGAGACAATAGAAATTGAAAATCGAAAGGAAGAATCACCTATGATTAAGCTAAGCGTATTGGATCAGTCTCCTGTTTCAAGCGGATCAACACCAAAGGAAGCGTTGAAACGTACGGTAGAGCTGGCTAAATTAACGGAAGAGTTAGGCTACCACCGCTTTTGGGTAGCGGAACATCATAATACTAACGGTCTTGCAGGCTCATCTCCGACACTTTTAATGACGCACTTAGCTTCTCACACGAGCCGAATCCGAATTGGGTCTGGAGGAGTCCTTCTTCCTCAATACAGTCCGTATAAAGTAGCAGAAGATGCTCAGCTGCTTGAAAATCTGTTTCCTAATCGAATTGATTTAGGTCTTGGACGGTCACCGGGAGGAGATGCGCTGACTCGGCTTGCGCTGACAGATGGAGTCCGTAAAAGCCTCAATGAATTCCCGCGGCAAATTCAAGCGTTAAAAGGACACCTTGAGCATAATTTGCCGTCAGATCATCCGTATTACGGCGTGACGGCTTATCCGTTAAGTGAAACAAAGCCGGAACTGTGGCATCTTGGCATTAATAAAAGAGGAGCAAGGTCGGCTGCTGAGCTAGGCATCTCTTTTACATTTGGACACTTTATTTATTCAGTTGGAGGACAAGAAGCCATTCGTCATTATAAACAAGAATTTATCCCTTCTTCGTATCAATCAAAGCCTAAAACCAACGTATGCGTATTTGTTGTATGTGCAGAAACAACAGAAGAAGCCGAGCAGCATGCCAAAACGCTAGATGATTGGCTATTGAAAGTAGCCAAAGGCGGAGATACAACAATTTCATCGATAGAAGAAGTGCACAATCGTTCTTATTCAGAAGAAGAGCTAAAAAAAATAAGCACCAATCGTCCTCGTATGATCGTAGGAAATCCAGTTGAAGTAAAACAAGGATTAACTCAGCTGCAGAAAAAATACGATAACGACGAATTTTTAATTATTACAAATATCCATGATTATGAAGCGAAAAAGAAGTCCTATGAATTGCTTGCAGAGCTATTTCCTCAACCCTCATTTTTTTAAGAAAAAGATGGGGTTTTTTTACGGGATTAAATGTTAGAATATTTAAAAAGGAGGATTGACATGCACGTAAATCAGAAAAGCGTAAGCAACCAAACTCATAGGATTACCTATACACATATTAAAACGGAAGGGTCTAGTCAAATTTGCTTTATGTTTTCAGGCTTGGGTTATACATATGAAAAGCCGCTATTGTATTATGTAACAATGCTGATGCTAAAACACGGAATTGACGTTGTTCATATTCACTATACATATCCAAAAGATCTCATGACAAAGTCTACAGATGAGATTGCAGACGTTATGATGAAAGACATTGATCTCGTGCTGCAAGACGTTTTATCTCACAATGACTATAAAAATATCATATTTGCAGGAAAATCGATTGGCACAATTCCGCTGATTCAGCGAATTATGAAAGATGAAGTCTACAAAGATGCAGTGATGCTTTTACTGACCCCGCTTTTAACAAGAACAGAACTGTTTGAAAGTTTACTAGAATGCACTCATAAAGGTCTTCTTGTAATAGGAACTCGTGATCACTATTATACTGAAGAAGTTTATCAATTAAAAACAAACACAATGAATATTCAAGTGATTGAAAATGCCGATCATTCATTGGACGTTTTGTATACTCCCACGGAATCGTTAAAGGCGCTGGAAACCGTTTTGAATGACATAGAACAGCTTCTATGAGATAGGAAATAAGGAAAGGAGTACAAAATGGATACGCTACGTGAAATTATTTGCGAAAAAAGAGCCTACAGCTATTCACCTCATACTCATGATCATAACTACAGTCAGCTTTTGTTTCCGCTAGCAGGTGCTCTTGATATTCAAGCAAGTGAGCAGCACTTAACGCTGCAAGAAGGATGCTTTTACATTCCGCCTCGTCAGCTTCATACGTATCAAGCTAAAAATACAAATGAATGTTTAGTTGTTGATATTCCGTTGAAATTTACAGAAAGTGCGCATCTTTCTCAACAAGCCGCTTTTATTCAATGGGATTCAACGTGGAAAGCAATTCGCTACCTTTTACTTGATGGGCTTCAAAAAAGTACTGACAGGGGGGCGCTTGAAGATTTAGTCCGTTACGTTCAGCATTATTTGCCAAAGAAACAAACGTTTAAATCCATTGATTATCTTCATGCTAACTTTAATCAAGAGCTAAACATAGAAAGTCTTGCCAAGCTGGAAAATTATCATCCCGTTTATTTTTCCGCTTGGTTTAAACAAAAAACGGGCTATTCGCCTCAAAGCTATGTAGCGCGTATACGTTTAAATAAAGCAAAAGAATTGTTAAAAGAGAGCAGCTATTCGGTAACGTATATTGCGCATGAAGTCGGCTATCACAGCTTGTCTTCATTCACTAAATGGTTTGCAAAACAAGAAGGAGTCTCACCCACGCAATATCGAAGTATCTTAAAAACAGACAAATAATATCATAAAAGCGGAAAAACTTTTTTCTTTCTTTTAGCTATGATAAAAGAAAGGAGATGGAAATATGAAAACTTCATTATCAAAAATACTTATATTATGTGCAGCTGTACTATGGGGAACAACAGGGACTGCCCAAGCTTTAGCATCTGCTGAAGCGCATTCTGTGGCGATTGGAGCCGTGCGATTAGCTGTAGGGGGACTGTCGCTTCTTGCAGCTTGTCTTATTCAAAAAAAGAAAGTGGACGTAAGACACCTTCCTATTCTGCCTCTTACGGTTGCTGCAGCAAGTATGGCCGCTTATCAGCCGCTGTTTTTTTCAGCTGTTATCAAAACGGGTGTTGCAGTAGGAACAATGGTTGCAATTGGGAGTGCGCCGCTTTTGTCAGGAGTGTTAGATTACATAGTGTACAGCAAGAAACCTACAAAAAAATGGCTGCTTGCCACGTTTACGGGTATTCTAGGGTGCTGCTGCTTGTTGTTAAAAAAAGATAGTCAAATCGACGTGATAGGTTTAGGTATGGCGATAGGAGCAGGGGCGTCTTTTGCTTGCTATACGACTGTTAATAAAAAAATTGTTCAGTATGTTGATCCGCAAGTAGGCGCTTCTCTTGTGTTCACAACAGCAGCTGTTCTACTAATCCCATGCTGGTTTATGTATGATATGAGCTGGCTAGTTTCTTTAAATGGAATAGGCATTGCTCTTCACTTAGGAATACTTACGACTGCTCTTGCTTATGTATTATTTTCTACAGCGCTTAAGTCGGTGCATGCGTCTACCGCGGTGACGTTATCGTTAGCAGAGCCCGTTACCGCTTTTTTACTGGGCGTATTTTTGTTGGGGGAATCCCTGACTTTGGTGAACATATGCGGAGCAGCACTAGTGTTTGTTAGCTTAGCGTTTTTAACGTATTCTCCGAAGTCATCGCTAAATCAGGAGGTGCATATATAAAAAAACCCCTTTCTTTAAAGAAAGGGGTTTTTTTATTAAGCGTACATGCCTGCTACTTGTTTTTGTAGGTTGCTGTCTTCTAAATACTCATCGTATGTCATTTGCTTGTCAACTACTCCGTTTGGCGTAATTTCAATTACACGATTCGCAATCGTTTCAACGAACTGATGGTCATGAGATGTGAAAATCATTGAACCTTTGTAGCTGATAAGTCCATTGTTTAGTGCTGTGATTGATTCTAAGTCAAGGTGATTCGTAGGATCGTCTAGTAAAAGAACGTTTGAACCGCTTAGCATCATTTTAGAAAGCATACAGCGAACTTTTTCTCCTCCGGAAAGAACGTTGGCTTTTTTCAACACTTCTTCACCAGAGAATAGCATTCTGCCTAAGAAACCGCGTAAGAAGCTTTCGCTTTGGTCATTAGGTGAATACTGACGCAGCCAGTCTACTAAGTTTAAATCTCCGTTTTCAAAGTACTCGGAGTTGTCTTTTGGGAAAAAGGCTTGAGACGTTGTCACACCCCATTTGTAGGTACCGCTGTCTGCTTCCATTTCACCCATTAAAATCTTCATTAATGTTGAATTTGCAAGTTCGTTGCGGCCTACAAGAGCGATTTTGTCATCTTTATTCATAATAAAGCTTACGTTATCAAGCACTTTTACGCCGTCAATTGTTTTTGTAAGACCTTCCACGCGAAGTACGTCATTTCCAATCTCACGTTCCG
Source organism: Priestia sp. YIM B13551 (assembly GCF_042787905.1). Lineage (NCBI taxonomy): Bacteria > Bacillati > Bacillota > Bacilli > Caryophanales > Bacillaceae > Priestia > Priestia sp. YIM B13551. The sequence goes on along the minus strand of NZ_JBHZOX010000001.1, from coordinate 673,503 downwards.
GCGTGAAGTTCACGTACGGATAGCGACGAGAAGAAGGGCGGATGTCATCTAATGAAATTTTATCAAGCAATTTTTTACGAGACGTTGCTTGTTTTGATTTCGATGCATTTGCGCTAAAGCGAGCGATAAAGGCTTGAAGCTCTTTAATTTTTTCTTCTTTTTTCTTGTTCGCATCTGACGCCATTTTTTGTGCTAATTGACTTGATTCATACCAGAAATCATAGTTACCAACGTAGACTTGGATTTTACTGAAGTCAAGGTCAGCAATGTGCGTACATACTTTGTTTAAGAAGTGACGGTCATGAGATACAACAATGACTGTGTTTTCAAAGTTAATTAAGAACTCTTCTAACCATTGAATTGCTTGAATATCCAAGTTATTCGTAGGCTCATCTAAAAGTAATACATCAGGTTTTCCGAATAAAGCTTGTGCAAGAAGCACTTTTACTTTTTCACTACCCGTTAGTTCAGCCATTTTTTTTGCGTGAAGATCTTCAGAAATACCTAATCCTTTTAAAAGAATAGCTGCTTCTGATTCTGCTTCCCAACCGTTTAATTCAGCAAATTCACCTTCAAGCTCAGCTGCTTTCATTCCGTCTTCATCTGTGAAGTCTGCTTTCATATAAATAGCATCTTTTTCTTGCATTACTTCATAAAGGCGAGCGTGCCCCATAATAACGGTTTTCATAACTTCTTGATCTTCATATTCGAAGTGGTTCTGTTTTAAGACAGCAAGGCGTTCGCCAGGGCCCATATGTACATCACCAGTTTGAGATTCAATTTCACCAGATAAAATTTTTAAAAACGTTGATTTTCCAGCACCGTTTGCGCCGATTAATCCATAACAGTTACCAGGTGTGAATTTAATATTCACATCTTCAAATAACTTTCGGTCGCCAAATCGTAAACTTACATTACTAACTGTAATCATGTATGAGCAGTCCTCCAAATTCAATATCTATAAAATTATACCATTCTTTTGAGATAAGAGCGATATGAATACAATATTTCAAACATAAAGTGTAACCGACACTTTAAGCACGCGTCAACCATTTAAGGGATTTTTTGATTATTCTAGCATTCACCAAAACATTGAGCGGCAAACCAGCATGTATAATCCTTCAGTAATCAGCTCTTTTTCATTTTTAAGATGGATGTTGTATTCCTTTGTATAAGAAACAAAAAGAAGAATAATACTACCTGGTAAATAAAAGAATTTTTATAAAGTAAACACTGATATTTTACGGGTGCTTATTTCTAAAATTGGTTTGACATAGACATAAATAGGGTGATTATCATGTGGAAATTAGTTGTTTCCTATCTTCCAGAAGGGCCAGTTTTTATACAAGCAGTTCTGGTTTTTTTCATCCCATATATAATCTACAAATTATTAAGCGGGATTCGTAATTCAGAGGAAGAGTGATGGAAGTGAAAAAATGGAAATCGGCAGTGAAAAAAATAGGTAACCATGCGAACGAGAAGGAAAACAAACAGGAATCTATACATCAAGATTCACCTAATCATGTTACGGATCATTTAGCTTTAACTCTAGAAGTAATTAAAAATGAAATTGGTCATAATTCCGACGTTCATTTTCGTGAGTTTATTATAGGACGCACCGGCATTCAGGCAGCTATTATTTTTGTAGAGGGGCTCTCAGATAAAGATCTTATTGAAAAACATATTTTGTCATCATTGATGGCTGATTTTTCAAAAGAATATCAACAGGATCAGCTTTACGTAAAGGGAAGCCTTTCAAAACAGTTTATTAAAAGCCAAGTATTATCAATTAGTGATGTAGAAGAGGTCCATTCTATTAAAGAAGTAATATCAAAAGTCTTAACAGGATCTACGGCTCTTTTGATTGACGGGTTATCACTTGCCTTAATTCTTGGTACAAGCAAATTAAAAACAAGGACGATTGAAGAGCCCGTATCAGAAGCATTAGTGAGAGGGCCAAGAGTAGGCTTCACTGAATCTTTAAGTGATAATACTTCTTTATTAAGAGGAAGCGGAGATATTGAAAATTTGTCGCTGGTGAAATTTCAAGTAGGAAAGCGTTCCAAAAAAGATTTAATTGTTGCTTACATAAAGGAAATTGTTGATCCAGAACTAGTTGAAGAAGTAGAAAAACGAATTAAAAAAATTGACCTTGATAATGTACCGGAGTCTGGATATGTTGAACAACTCATTGAAGATAATTACCTTAGTCCCTTTCCTCAGGTACAGAATACGGAGCGTCCCGATCGTGTAATTGCTGCTTTGATGGAAGGGAGAGTAGCCATTTTATTAGACGGGACGCCTTTTGCTTTGATTGCTCCCGTTACGTTTAGCATGATGTTACAGTCGCCGGAAGATTATTATGAAAGGTGGATTCCCGGTACATTCATTCGTTTTCTTCGTTATATTGCAGTGGTTCTTTCCCTTTTTACACCGGCTTTGTATATTGCGTTTATTTCATTTCATCCAGGATTAATTCCGACTAAGTTAGCTATTTCTATTATAGGATCAAGATCTGGTGTTCCGTTTCCCGCCCTTATCGAAGCCTTATTTATGGAACTATCGATCGAAATTTTGAGAGAAGCCGGACTCCGGTTGCCGAAACCAATTGGTCCAGCAATGGGCATTGTCGGTGGGTTAATCATTGGAGAAGCTGCGGTGCAGGCAGGAATCGTTAGCCCTATTTTGGTGATTGTAGTGGCGTTAACTGCCATTTCATCGTTTTCTATTCCGCAATATAGTGTAGGAATCACATTGCGTATTCTTCGTTTTGTAGCCATGCTTTGTGCTGCCATACTTGGATTATATGGCGTCATCTTATTTTTCCTTTTTATGATGAGCCATTTAGTGAAACTAAAAAGTTTCGGCGTACCTTATATGAGTCCAGCTGTTCCTTATCGTTTAAGTGAATGGAAAGACTTGGTAGTCCGTATGCCTCTGATGATGATGAAACGACGTCCAAAGATGATGCACACCAAAGATCCTCTGCGAAAAGGGTAGCTTATGATGAAAGGAAATGGGCCGTTAGAAATGATAAATTCAAAAAATCGTATTACGACGCCTCAAACAACTATTATTATTACCAACTTTATCCTTGGAACAGGGATTCTTACCTTGCCCCGGGCAGCTGCGGAAAAAGTGAAAACACCAGATGTTTGGCTAACTGTTATTTTAGGGGGGATAATCACCATGATAGCAGGGGTAATCATGGTGAAATTAAGTCAACGCTTCCCTGAAAAAACCTTTTATCAATACAGCCAAGAAATTGTAGGGAAATGGATAGGCAAGTTATTTAGTTTCCTCATGATAGGTTATTTTTTGGCGCTGGGTGGGTTTCATGCTCGTTCATTGGCAGAGGTAACTGGATATCTGTTGTTGGAGGGAACTCCCAAATGGGCTATAATCATGCCATTTATGTGGGCAAGTCTCTATCTGATAAGAGGGGGAATAAATCCAATTGCCCGTATATTTGAAATTATATTACCTATTACGGTTATTCTTTTTTTACTTGTTGCCTTTATGAGTATCAAAATATTTGAAGTGGATAATCTGCGCCCGGTACTAGGTTCAGGTATTACGCCGGTGTTAAAAGGGATAAGGACAACAGCTCTTGCGTTTACTGGGCCTGAATTCATGCTTTTAATATTGGCATTTATGAAAGAACCAAACAAAGCAGTAAAAGCTGTACTAGTTGGTACTGCGATTCCTTTGCTTCTTTATGTTATTACCGTCGTGATGGTTATCGGAGCGTTCTCAGTGGATGGAGTGGTTACGAGAACGTGGCCTACGCTTGATTTGATAAGAAGTTATGAATTAACTGGGTTAATCTTTGAACGCTTTGATTCCTTGTTGCTGGTGGTATGGATTATGCAAATGTTTACTTCTTTTAATGTTAACCATTACGCTGCTTCATTAGGACTGTCTCAGCTTTTTAAAAAAAATATCCATCCATTTATGTATGGTGTGCTTCCGGTTATTTATCTCATTTCCATGATTCCTAGAAATATCAATGATGTATTTAAATTAGGAGATATGGTTGGCAGTGCTGCCCTGATTTTATTTGGCTTTTTACCGGTACTGCTTCTTATCATTTCAAAAATAAAGGGGAAAAAGTATGAGACAAGCCTCTAATCACGTACGGTTCTTCTTATCGGTTTTGCTTTCTGTTTTTTTGCTCTTTCCTCTGGCGGGCTGTTGGAGCAGTCATGAAATTGAAGAACGAAGTTTAGGAGTAGGTATGGCTCTTGATAAAGCTAACAAGTCCATGGCTGAAAAAGAATTTGATGAACAAGAAGAGTATCCCAAAAGGAACTTGATTACGTCAACCTACCAACTGATCACTCCGCAAGTGGCAAGTTCAACAACTGTCCAAGGAGGATCTCAGCAGAAGGCTTACGTGAATATGGCTGAAACGGGAGATTCTATTCATCAAATGACCCGTGAATTATCATTGAGAAGAGAGACTTCGATTGCCAGCCAACATCTAAAAGTAATTATTATTGGCGAGGCTCTTGCAAGAACGTATAGCTTAGGAAAATTAGTGAATGAGTTTCTTCGTGATAATGAGATTAGACCAAGTTGTCTTGTACTTATTAGTAAAGGGAGAGCTAGCGACGGGCTAGAATCGAAGACAGCAGGAGAGATCCCGGCATTTCGTTTGGCTGGAATGGTGGAAAATGCCTATCGAACAACAAGAATTTTACCTCCCACTTCGCTCATTAAATTAGAGAGCAATATTGAATCAGGGACTAGTTTTCTATTGCAAAATGTATTATCGGCAAATGGGGAAATCAAATTTGCTGGTGCTGCCATAATTAAAGGGAAAACAAACAAAATGATCGGTTTTTTGAATGAAGAAGAACTAGATGGTCTGACTTGGATCACAGGAAAAGGGAAAGGCGGGCTAGTGAAAAGCTTTGATAAAAAGACCGGTCAGCTGATTGTATACGAAATAGAATCCATGAAAAGTCATATTGAACCTCATGTTAAAGGAAATAGCATCTCCTTCAATGTGCATATTGAATCCGAGGGGAGGCTATCTGAAAATTGGGTGGTCTCAGGAAATCCTTTGAAAAATCAATTTTTACAGAAGGTGCAAAAAAACTCAGAAAAAAAAGTGAAACACCTCGTAAGAAACACGGTAGAAAAAATGCAAAAAGAATATAAAGTCGATGTGGCCGGGTTCGGAAACCAATTGAGAATTAAGAGGCCCAGAGTATGGATGAGGGTTAAAGACAATTGGGATCAAACATTTAGTGAAGTTCCAATTAACTATGATGTAAAATTAATGATTAAAGATTATGGAACGTCAGGATCAAAAAAATGAGTAGCTAAGTACAATTTTGCTTGTTTTGATGTTGAAAATGAAAGAAGCTAAAAGGAATAGCCTTAGAGCTTGCTAAAAAAATATTTCCCCTAGTAATGAGCTTGAGGGATAAATGAAAAATAAGAGCTGTCCAGAACCGACAGCTCTTATTTGCTATTCAAAAATATAAGCTAATGCTTGAAGAGCCTGTTCTGGCGTTTCGACTACAACCTGGGCTTTGTTTGACAGTTCTTTAAGCGGGTGATGCAGTTTTTCAGGGCGAACCAAAATTAGCGGTTTATCTAATGCAATGGCTGTCGCCGCATCCATTGCGCTGTTCCATTGCTTGTATTTTTCGCCAAATAAAGCAATAACCACATCAGATTTTTTTAGGAGTACCTGCGTACGTAAATTATTAATTTGAGAAGCAGCTTCATCTTTTAAGACAGCGTTAGGCTGTTTTCCTAAAATTTCTTCTCCAATGTTGTCGGAGCGGTCATGGTCTGTCATGGGACCGACAAAGGTAAGGGGAAGGTTTAATTGTTCTGCTTGGTTTTTAATTTCGTCTCGCCAATTATCGTGAATTTGCCCGGCAAGGTATACGGTTAAGTTCATTATGTAGAAGTCCTCCTCTAACTAAAGTTTGTTTTATTTTATCAAATGTAAGCGGATAATACGAATGATTTGAATGGGCTACTTTTCCAAAAATAAGGTTATAGTAGACAAATAGTTAAAAAAGAGAAACAATAGAAGGCGTATTGCTAATTAAAGAAAGGATGTACATGATGACAGAAACAGTGCTACAAGTAGATCATGTCAGTAAAGTAATTGGGAAGAAAACCATTTTGCATGATGTATCCTTATCGGTTGAGCGCGGTGAGATTTTCGGATTGCTTGGTCCAAATGGTTCTGGAAAGACAACGCTAATTCGTACCGTCGTAGGACTCATTAAAGAAACAGAGGGCACGATTACCGTTAACGGCTTTCCTTTAAAAGAACAGTTTACATCAGCTATGAAATCAATTGGAGCGATTATTGAAAACCCTGAGTTTTATGATTATCTGACGGGCTATCAAAATTTAAAACACTTTGCGAATATGCATGAAGGGATCACATCAGAACGCTTGGATGAAGTGATTGCTTTAGTAAAGCTTGAAAACAGCATTCATGCAAAAGTGAAGACGTATTCTCTTGGGATGAGACAGCGTTTAGGAGTGGCTCAAGCTATTTTACATAAGCCTGCATTGCTTTTATTAGACGAACCAACAAATGGTCTAGACCCAGCGGGAATGAGAGAATTTCGTACATATTTACAAACGCTTTGCAGGGAAGAAGGAATTTCAATCTTAATCGCGAGCCACTTATTAAAAGAAGTAGAAGCACTATGTGACCGCGTTGGCATTATTCAAGACGGTGAGTTAAAAGCCATTCAAGATCTATCTCCAAATCGTCAAGATCAAGGAATGTACGTAGAATTTGAAGTGTCTGATGCGCAAAAAGCAGCGGATCTTTTATCACAAGAATTTGAAGTAACGATGAGATCACATAGTATCGACGTGGCGATTGTAAAAGAACAAATTCCAGCTGTGAATAGAAAATTAGTGGACAGCGATATTTTAGTCTACCGAATCACTCCTGTGTATGAGACGCTTGAAGATTCGTTTATGTCCGTTACGGAAGGAGAGCACCATGCTTAAGTTAATTCAAAATGAACATATGAAATGGTTTCATAAAAGAAGTACAAAAGTCACGTTTATTACAATCGGTATTTTAACTCTTTGTATGGCTCTTTTAATGAAGAAAGTAGCAAACAGTGCGGGAACGGAAGACAACATTTTGAACTTCCTGTCATTTAGTTCAGGTATGCTCATTCTTGTTCAATTTTTTGCTCTTGCTGTTGGAGGGTCAATGGTTGCAAAAGAGTTTGAGGCAGGTACCATTAAGCTTCTTTTAATTCGCCCTGCTAGACGTTCAACGATTTTAGCATCCAAGTACCTAACCCTCATTTTAATTAGCTTGTATTATTTACTGAGCTATTTGCTTTTTTCGTTTGTATGGGGAGCCTTGTTCTTTGGATTTACCAGTCTAGAAGGAGATGCGCAGCTGCTTAAAAACATTACGCTTACGTATGACAGTGCGTATATGGAAACGTTTATGATGATGACGTTCGCATTCATGCTGTCGTCTTTATTTAGAAACAGCGCGCTTGCTTCAAGTCTAGCTATTGTCGTAAGTATCGGCGCGAAAGCTGTAACAGGACTAGTATCAGAGTTAGGCTTATGGTGGGGGAAATTTTTATTATTTGCCAACACGAACTTTGTGCAGTATATGGACGGAATGAAACCGCTGTTTGACGGCATGACGATTCCATTTTCAATCTTCGTCTTAGTCGCGCATTTTGTCTTCTTTATGGGCGTAGCTTGGGCAGCGTTTTTAAAACGAGACGTAGCTAATTGATGTGAGAATTTTCGCACTATATATTTTTCTGAAATAGCATTTGACAATTAAATAAAAAGAGATTACAGTAGTGAAAGACTATTTTTAAAACAACTATAAACTTCTTATCAAGAGAGACGGAGGGACTGGCCCTATGATGTCTCGGCAACTGGCTGTACGCAGTGCGGTGCCAAATCCAGCAGACGATGTTTCGTTTGGAAGATGAGAAGGGTAATCTTATGATACAAAATAAGAGACCTCTTCTTATCAATAAGAAGAGGTCTTTTTTTATTACGTAAACAAGAGGTGTTAAGAATGGAACAACAAAAAGGAAACGGCTGGGCGCTGTTACCGCTGGGCGTCTTTTTAGTCCTGTTTGTCGGATCAGGAATTATAACGGGAGACTTTTATAAGCTGCCTGTATTAGTAGCCATTATCATTGCAGCCATTGTGGCGCTGGCTATGAACCGCAAAGATTCACTTAATGTAAAAGTGGAGCGTTTTGCTAAAGGAGCAGGACATCCTGATATCATTATTATGGTGCTTATTTTTATTTTAGCAGGTGCTTTTTCTGAAGTCGCTAAAGGCATGGGAGCTGTGGATTCAACGGTAAACTTAGCGCTTTCTGTGCTTCCGCAAAGCTTAGTCGTAGCAGGAATCTTTGTTATTGGCGCATTCATTTCAATTTCGATGGGAACATCAATGGGAACAATTGCTGCGCTGGGACCTATCGCTGTAGGAATCAGTGAGCAAGCGCATGTTTCTGTTACATTGGCAATAGCCGGTGTGATTGGCGGTGCAATGTTTGGTGATAATTTATCTGTTGTCTCTGATACAACGATTGCGGCAGTTCGTACGCAAAAAACAAATATGACAGATAAATTGAAAGTAAACTTTTTTATCGTACTTCCTGCAGCGATTGTTACAGTGATTCTATTGCTTGTAATGACGCTAGGAAACACGTCATCAGTAGAAATTAAAGATTTCAGCTGGTTTAAAATCTTGCCTTATATCGGCGTACTCATTGCTGCAGTATTTGGTGCAAACGTATTAAGCATTTTAACCGGAGGAATTGTGCTAGCCGGCGTGATTGGATTAGCTGACGGAAGCTACACGCTTTCTTCTCTTGCTAAAACTGTGACAGAAGGTATTGGCGGAATGTCAGAGTTAATTATTTTATCTCTGTTAATTGGCGGAATGGTTGAGCTTATTCGCTATAATGGCGGTATTCAGTTCTTATTGAATTTATTAACACGACGCATTCAAACAAAAAAAGGCGGAGAATTCAGCATCGCCGGATTGGTAAGTTTAACTAATTTAGCGACGGCTAATAACACGATTTCAATTATTACAGCAGGTCCGTTAGCAAAAGAAATCTCTGATAAGTATTCAATTGATAATCGTAAATCAGCCAGTCTGCTGGACTTGTTTTCATGCAGCGTTCAAGGGCTTATCCCTTACGGCGCACAAATGCTTCTCGCAGCAGGATTTGCTAAAGTTTCACCGATTGAGATTATTCCATTTACATTCTATCCAATGTTAACAGCGGTTTGCGGAATCATTGCGATTGTAATTGGATTTCCTCGTTTAAATAAAAAGTCTAAGTCATCTAAAGAAGCTGCGTAATATGAAACCCTTAAAAAGAATGTTCTTTTTAAGGGTTTTTTACTGTTTGAAAAAATCAGTCGGCTTTTCTTCATCTAACTCCTTCCAAAGCGTCTCATTTTGTTTAAGTGCATAAGCCGCTCCTCCAATTTCAATTCCGCATAATAAAATAAATAATAAAATACCCATGAAATGACCTCCTTACGTAAATGAATAAAAACACGATGGTAACGGGTTTAGCTTCTTGCTGTTTCACTTTATAATGAGAATAAAGTATGAAACGCGTTTCAGCGCAAGAGAAAAAGGTGAAAACATGACAAATATCCGAGATATCGCAAAAAAAGCGGGTGTATCTGTTTCGACTGTATCCCGGGTGCTAAATCATCATCCGTATGTAAAAGAAGAGAAACGCCGGCTGGTAGAGCAGGTTATTCACGAACTTAATTATGAACAAAACATTAATGCCGTTCACTTATCAAAAGGGAAAACAAATATGATTGCCGTCGTCTTACCTTTTATTAATCATCCGTATTTTAGTCTGCTTTTAGAAGGAGTGGCATCTAAAGCGTTAGAAAAGCAGTATCAGCTTGTCATTTGTCAGACGAACTATGATGTGAAAAAAGAAGAAGAAGCGCTTCATATGCTGAAAACAAAGCAAGTTGATGGAGTGATTATTTGTTCTAGAGCAAGCAGCTGGAGCACGATTGAATATTATCAGCAGCACGGGCCGATAGCCGTGTGCGAAAACGTACAGAATCGTTCTATTCGCTCCGTATACGTTGATCATTATGCAGCTTTTAAGCAGGCGCTTATGTATTTAAAAGAAAAAGGATATACGGATATTGGCTACTGTATTGGAAGAATGACGGGTACAAATAGCCTGCAGCGGCAACAAGCATACAAAGAATATGTAGAAAGAATAAATCAGCCTTATCATCCGGAATGGGTTTTTCAAGGCTGTTTGAACGTGACAGATGGTGAAAAAGTGGTGGAAAAACTAGTGCAGATGAAAAATCGGCCTCAGGCGCTTTTAGTAACAAACGATCAAGTAGCTATTGGAATAAAAGCTCAGTGCGAACAAGCGGGTATTTCAGTTCCTGGTGAGTTAGCTATCATTGGTTTTGATAATCATCCGCTTTCTTCTTATTTACAAATAACAACGATAGAACTTCCTCTTAAGGAAATGGGCGAAACGCTTTTTACATTAGTGGGAAGCAAGGTTCCTCAGAAAATTGAGCTCCCTTTTCGGTTTATTGAGCGTAAAAGCGTATGAATTCTTGATGATGCTATGAGGGTTTTTACCGGATAAAATGAGCAAAAGCGGACATCATACGAGTAAAGAAAAAAGAAAAGGATGATGATCGTGGAGAAAAAAGAATATCAAGTGGGAGATCAAGTATTTGTTATTTACCGAAATCCTCATACGGCAAACGTTGCGAATATTAATCAAGCTGAAATTGTTGAACATCCTGAAAACAAAGGTGAAAAGGCGCTGTTTTTACATGAGTCTTATCATTTGTTAGCTGAAGATGATGCCGTGTATTCAACATATGAAGAAGCTGAAAAAATGTATAATAAGATATTTGATTATGAACAATATGACTGACGCAAGGCTCTCTTAAACGGAGAGTCTTTTTTGTTTGAAAAATAATTACCAAGGATAGAGTCGTTTTATTTTTCAAACGCTATTAGTATTAGAAAAAAGGAAGTGTACATGATGATAAAACCTTTTGTACCTCAATTAGTATATATTGAGCCAGGGGCAATGGAGTACCCGCTTGGTGTTCAATTAAAAGAAAAATTTGAGAAGATGGGAATTGAGATTCGTCAAACAACTTCTCATAATCAAGTGCGTAATATACCGGGAAAAAATGATTTGCAAAAATACCGCAATGCCAAGTCGACTTTAGTAGTTGGCGTGCGTAAAACATTGAAATTTGATACATCTAAACCGTCAGCTGAATATGCAATACCGTTTGCAACAGGGTGTATGGGGCACTGTCACTATTGTTATTTGCAGACAACAATGGGAAGCAAACCATATATTCGCACGTACGTGAATGTTGAAGAAATATTAGGTCAAGCAGAGCAATATATGCAGGAGAGAGCCCCTCAAATAACGCGATTTGAAGCGGCTTGTACATCTGATATCGTAGGAATTGACCATTTGACACATTCATTAAAGCGCGCGATTGAATATTTTGGGGAAAGTGAACTAGGTCAACTGCGCTTTGTGACTAAATTTCATCACGTGGATCATTTATTGGATGCTAAACATAATGGTCGCACGCGCTTCCGCTTTAGCATAAATGCAGATTATGTTATAAAAAACTTTGAACCTGGTACATCTCCTCTTGATTACCGGATTGAAGCTGCTAATAAAGTTGCAAAAGCCGGATATCCACTTGGCTTTATTGTGGCGCCTATTTACATTCATGAAGGTTGGCAAGAGGGATACCGTCAGTTGTTTGAAAAGCTTGACGCCTCTATACCTGAGGAGTCAAGAGATGATATTACGTTTGAAATGATTCAGCATCGCTTTACCAAGCCGGCCAAGCGGGTAATCGAGAAAAATTATCCGAAAACAAAGCTTGAGATGAATGAAGAGGAGCGCCGCTACAAATGGGGGCGTTACGGAATTGGAAAATATGTATACGCAAAAGATGAAGAACAAGAATTAAGAGAGACGTTGGAATATTACATTGATCAGTATTTTCCGAATGCAAAAATCGAATATTTTACGTAATAATTCTACAGTAATTGAAAAGTTATTCTGACGCCTTAGTCAAAATAACTTTTCAATTTTTAATGTAAAAAAATAAATTGCTTGCTAATAAGTTGAAAAAAAGAGGTTATTTTTATCTCTTGTCGTATTACATACAAAAGGGAGGTGACTGAGATGTTAAAAAATGAAGAGTTTGCGCTAACAAAAGAATTAACAAACGAACAGCAAGAAGCTGCACGAAATTTTATTCAAGTGTTGTTCCAAGAAAATTTATCTGAATTTTGGAACATATTATGTGATATCGATAAGTCTCGTATTTACGGCTTGTATGAAGCAAACCATTATTATGATTCTGATATTGAACTACATGGGTTTGTACAAGAAATAAGAGATAATGTAAGAGCTGTTTATGCGCCTCTTCAAGGGCAAGGGGGTATTTCGACGAAGGTTCGATATACAAGCGAAGGAAAGATGTATGTATACATATTAGGCAGTGGCGAAAACCCTAAGGTATATCCTGTTGGATTAATGCCTGAAACATATATCGAACAAGAACGTTTTTCTCAGCGGCTTCAAATTAGCATTTATAACGACGAGTTTCGAAACGTTGCCCTATAAACCATATATATGGAAAAATAAAGAATAATAAAATTAATTTGTTAAAATAGCAATATTTGGGGTATGTAATAGGTATAACATTAAAAAGGGGTGAAAGAAATGCATTATTATCGTATTTCAGAGGGAGACCATGAAGAGTATTGTGAAACGATTCTGCTTCATGAAAAGAAGTTTTGCAAAGAAACATTTCAATCTATGGTGCGAGAAGCAATGAACAATAAGCCCGGTAAAATTGACCGTGTGGATATTGTTAAATATTTAATTGGTCACCATAGCTTTCAAGTAGCCCACATCGAAGCGGGATTTCATAGTACATACAGCGAGAAAGTGACATAAAAAATGCAGCACATCCTATACAACGAACTTTTCTTTTGAAAAGGGCGCTGTATTTTTTTTTGCTAAAAATAGAATGTTTCTAAGAGATATTCCTTTTAATAGTATAATAGTTAAGCGCTGTAAGATATACATATAAACATCACAAATACTTTAAAGAGAAAGGGTGAGGAAATATGGAAAAAGAAAGAATAGAAGAACTTGAACGAAAAATAAGCAGTTTAGAAGAAGACGTAGCTAGGCTAAAGTCGCTCGTATATAAAACAAATTCTCCAAGATCAAAAACAGTTCACGCTCCTCCCAAGCAGCGCGAGGAGACCACTAAACGTCCTGCTCAAACAGCAGCTAAAAGCTCACAGGCAATAGAAGAACCTGTTGATTGGGAAAAAGTCCTTTTTCAAACATGGCTGCCGAGAATTTTTATTTTTGTATTTATTATTGGCGTATTATGGGGATTTAAAGCAGCCTCTGACTATGGGTTAATGAATGAAAAAGCAAAAGTTGTTCTCGGTTTCGTTGTTTCAATAGGTTTTGCTGTGACAGGTCGTTTCCAAATTAAAAAGGGCAGGTTGGTGCTCGGGCGAGTACTTGTAGGAGGAGCTATTCCTATTCTCATGTTAACGACGTTTGCGATGCATAGCCTGTATCATTTAGCGGGACCAACGCTTGCTTTTATACTAAATGCGAGCTGGATTATCCTAGGGATTATCGCGACAGTCTTTTATCGTTCACAGGCATTAGGTATTATTAGCGCGGTTGGAGGCGTACTAGTTCCTTTTCTTATTGAAAGTAATTCGCCTAATGCGCTCGTTTTCATTGGCTATGAAACGCTTCTGTATATTGCCTTTTTATATGTGGCAATCAAACAAAAATATTCAATTTTATATGTTCTTTCCGCGGTACTATTAAATCTTACGCTACTCATTTATTACTCGTTTGTTGGTGATAATGGTGTAAAAGAGTTATTAGGTATGGCGATTCTTATTCAGCATTTATGCTTAATTTCTAGTTTTTTTCTATCACAGTCCGTACTCCAAGTATATGCGTTTACCCTTCTATCGAGTTTAGCAGTTACGTACGGCTGGCTGCTCGCCGTTTTTGACGATGGCACGACCACAATGGTGCTGCTTGCGCTAGTTATTATTTACGCAGTAGGTGTTTACGCAGTAAGAAGTTCTAAAGAGAAATTTGAATTTTTTATTACCTATTTAATTGTTGCAGTAGCGTTTTTTATTCATCAGCTCGTCGATTTAAGAGAAGGAGTCATTTTATATGTGATTCAAGGACTTGCTGTTTACTATATCGCCATGACGTATAAAAATCTACTTCATCAACTATTTTCTTATACAATTTATATACTGAGTGCAACGTATATCTTAGTTACACCAATCGAACAAGTGCTGTCTCTTCCGACATTAAATTGGCTTGTTGTGTTAGCTTCTATTCTAGTATTTATATGGATCAGCATTCAAAAAACAGAACAGGATGAGCACGATACGTTCAAAATTGGAGGAAGTATTGTTTTTTCTATTCTTTCTTTAATTTTTGCTACGGAAGTTACGGCCGCTGGCACCAATCATCTTTCCGCTAATCCGCAAACGCTTATTATGACGGCCGTTTGGTTAGGGCTGTCCATTGCAGCATTTGTAATAGGATCACTTAAAACGTTTAAAACAGCAACGTATATCGGTGTGGGCATTTTGTTCTTAACACTTTTTAAACTTGTTTTATACGATTTACCTTTTATCCCAATGGCTATACGGGCCTTGTTATTTATCGTCTTAGGAGCTATCGGTTTAATTATCTCGCGACTATTTTATAAAAAGAAGTAGCTAGAAGCTGAAGAGAAATTCTTCAGCTTTATTTATTATAATATTATTATGTAAACTTAATCTTGAAGTCGTACAAAAAGTATACAATCATGTATAATGGAACAAGTGAATTGGAGGTATACATAAAATGAAATCACTTGTATTAGCAGAAAAGCCAAGTGTAGCACGTGATCTTGCGCGCGTACTTGGCAGCACCCAAACAAAAAAAGGGTATATTGAAGGACCAAAGTATGTCGTAACATGGGCACTCGGTCATTTAGTTGAATTACAAACACCAGAGGATTATGATAACCAATATAAAACGTGGCGATTAGAAGATCTGCCAATCATGCCTGAGAAAATGAAATTAAAAGTAATTCGTAAAGTGAGTTCTCAGTTTCGCACAGTATCCGATCTAGCAAAAAGAAAGGATATTGGAGAGTTAATTATTGCGACTGATGCAGGGCGTGAAGGAGAACTTGTAGCACGCTGGATTATGGAAAAGGTACGCTGGAACAAGCCGTTTAAACGCCTTTGGATTTCGTCTCAAACGGATAAAGCAATTCGTGACGGGTTTAAACAGTTAAAACCAGGAACAGAGTTTAATCGCTTGTATGATTCAGCCGTTTGCCGTTCAGAAGCTGATTGGCTTATCGGTTTAAACGTGACGAGAGCGTTAACGACTAAATACGAAGAACCATTGTCGGCAGGAAGGGTACAAACTCCGACGCTTGCGATGATAATTGAGCGTGAACAAGTAATTAACACATTCAAACCTAGTGAATATTGGACGCTTACAGCTCAGTTTTCATCTTTTGAAGCGGCTTGGCAAAAGGGCAATGAAAAGCGCATTTTTGATGAAAAACGCGCAAAAGAGCTGCACTCAAAATTATCAGGTGAGGCAGTTGTAAAAACAATTAAGCGCAAAATGCATAAAGAAGCGCAGCCGCTTCCTTATGACTTAAACGAGCTGCAGCGGGATGCTAACAAACGCTTTAACTTCTCTGCTAAGAAGACATTGAATGTACTTCAAAAGTTATATGAACAGCATAAGTTAGTCACATATCCACGTACAGATTCCCGTTATTTAACAACAGATATGGTTTCTACTATGAAAGAGCGTTTGGAAAGCATCTCTGCTGTATATAAAGAAGAGGTTCGTTCAATTTTAAGAAATGCACAGTTGCCAAAGCGAGTGGTTAATAACGAAAAAGTAAGTGATCACCATGCTATTATCGTAACGGATCAGCCCGTGTTTCTACAGGACTTATCAGCTGATGAACGAAAGCTGTATGACTTAATTGCAAAGCGATTTATTTCATTATTTTATCCTGCATATGAGTATGAAGTGGTTAAAGCAGAGCTTGAAGTAAATGGGGAACAGTTAGTAGCAAGCGGAAAGCAAGTCGTGAATGCAGGCTTCAAAAAAGTTTCTGGTGGAGACTCAGAAGCAACGGTGAAGCTGCCTGATATGGAAGAAGGCAGCAAGCTGCTCATTCAAGATGTAACGATGAAAAGTGCATTTACAGAGCCGCCGCAGCGCTATACAGAAGCGGATCTTCTTGGACAAATGGAAAAACATAATTTAGGTACTCCGGCAACACGTGCAGATATTATTGAAAAACTTCTGCAAAATGAGTCCATTGATCGCCAAAACAATCGTCTGCACGCAACCAAAAAAGGAAAGCAGCTGATTGACCTAGTAGCAGATGAGTTAAAGTCGCCTGAGCTTACGGCTAAGTGGGAACGTGACTTAGAAGCAATTGCTAAAGGAAAAGGAAATGCAAAAGAGTTCTTAACAAATATTCGCGAACAAACAGAAAAGCTAGTTAAGCAAGTAAAAACGAGTAATCAAACGTACAAACCTCATAATTTAACGGGCTCTAAATGTCCGGAATGCGGTTCTTTCTTGAAAGAAAAGAAAACAAAGCAAGGAAGAGTGCTCGTTTGTTCAAGCCTTGAGTGCAGCTATAGACGCGCAAAAGACCCTAAACTATCGAATCGACGCTGTCCGCAGTGTCACAAGCGAATGGAAATTCATTCAGGAAAAGCGGGCACGTATTTCCAATGCCGTTCATGTCAAGTAGTGGAGAAAGCTGAGGACAAAAAGAAAAAGATTTCAAAACGAGAAGAACGAAAGCTTCTTAACAAATATAATGATGACGGAGCATTTGGTTCAAGCTTGGGTGATGCTTTAAAACAAGCCCTTCAAGATAAAAAAGATAAATAATGTAGAAAAGTGCGATACCACGGTATCGCACTTTTTTCGTATAATATGGATTAAGTGATGAGTAAGTAAGGTGGAGTGGAACAATGAAAAGAAAAAGCAGGGGAATGGATCGTTTAATCGCGTTCTTTATAGTAGGAGCGATGGTACTAATCATTTTAGCGATACTAATGGGAAGCTATTTTTTTGGTTTTATAGGCTTCCTTAAAGTAATGGGAGTGGAATATGAGTCCTACTGGGCCATATATTTATTTCTATTTTTTATTTTTGTATTTGGCTTTATAGCTTTTTTCAAAGACACTCATTTTTTTAATGAAGAATGCCAGACTGAATAGAGTACTATTTGTAACATTTGCAGCTTCTGTAGATATATTTTTTACTTTTCTATCAGTTTATATAGCAGACTTGCTTGTGAGCGGAATTCGTTTATCTATTTTAGCGATGATTCTTTTATCCGTCTTATTTTTTTGGATGGAGAGTGCATTGGATAGTAAGTTTCTACGTAAAAAAACAAGCTGATGAAGTTTTTCATCAACAGCGCATCAGCAAGAAAAGCGCATCATATCAAGCTTCAAAGCTATTTAAAGAACCCTGTAACATATTTTTTTTAAAAAGTATGTGATTTTTTTCACATACCTCTTGAAAAAGGACAAACATGTTTGTATAATAAGAATTGTAAAAGATATGTGAAACACTTCACAATATATGTGAATAAATTCACAATATCATATTTTCTATAATCCTAAGGGGGATATCATCTATGAAAATTGCAGTAGTAGGGTGTACACATGCAGGAACGGCAGCAGTAAAAAATATGGCAGAACTTTATCCAGAAGCTAAAATTACAGTTTATGAGCGAAATGATAATGTTTCATTTTTGTCTTGTGGAATTGCGCTCTATGTAGGCGGGGTCGTAAAAGATGCAAATGGCTTATTTTACTCTTCACCGTCTGAATTGCAAGAGATGGGTGTAAATATGAAAATGAAACATGAAGTTACGAATATTGATACAGATGGTAAAAAAATAGCTGTACGAAATTTAGAAACCAACGAAGAATTTGAAGATACATTTGATAAATTAGTGATGACAACTGGATCATGGCCGATCATTCCAAACCTTGAAGGCATCGATTTAAATAATGTTGTGCTTTGTAAAAACTATCAGCATGCTAATCACATTATTGAAAAAGCGAAGCAAGCGAAGAAAATAGCCGTAATTGGTGCAGGCTATATTGGTGCAGAATTAGTAGAAGCATTCGAAGTGTATGGAAAAGAAGTCACGTTTATTGATAGTGCTGATCGCATTTTAAATAAATATCTTGATCCAGAATTTACGAATCTAATGGAAACTGAGTTTGAAAATCGAGGAGTTAAATTAGCATTAAACCAAGCGGTTACTAAATTTGTAGGCAGTGAGGGATCTGTTGAAAAAGTAGTGACAACTGAAGGCGAATACGAAGCGGATCTTGTTATTCTGTGTGTTGGCTTCCGTCCAAATACAGACTTAGTAAAAGGACAAGTAGACATGCTTCCAAACGGCGCAATTGTGGTTGATGAATATATGCAAACAAGCAAAAAAGATATATTTGCTGCCGGAGATAGCTGTGCCATTTACTATAATCCGATTAAGAAACATGCCTATATTCCGCTTGCTACAAATGCAGTTAGAATGGGAACATTAGTAGCTCAAAACCTTGTTAAGTCAACGATTAAGTATATGGGAACACAAGGAACGTCAGGTCTGCATATTTATGATTACAATGTTGCATCTACCGGCATAACTGAAACAGCAGCTTCTCTTTTTGATATGAATGTGAAAAGTATCACAATATCAGAGAATAACCGACCTGAATTCATGCCAACGTACGAAAATATTACGTTGAAAGTAGTATTTGAAGAAGAAACAAGACGAATTGTAGGCGCACAGGTTATTTCTAAAATTGATGCTACTCAAGCAATCAATACATTGTCTGTATGTGTACAGCAGGAAATGACCATCGATGAGCTTGGCTTTATGGACTTTTTCTTTCAACCGCACTTTAATAAGCCTTGGCATTTCTTAAACCAAGCAGGACTTCAAGCGCTTCAAGCATAAAAAAGCAGGTGACTACCTGCTTTTTTTATGTAGATTTTATTATCTTTTTTATTTTAGCAGGTCTAAAGCGGATCCAGCCTATAATAAGAAGAATAAAAGGATAAAAAGCCCCTACGAAAAAACTATAGGGAATCCACGTTTCGGCTAACCATGTTTTTTGATAGATAATAGTTGGATAAACGATAATAGAAAAAGTTGTAACGATTAACCCCATCGGTAACGTTAGAAATCGAGTTTCGTTAACGTTAAAAATGTGGCAAAGCCCAGCGATAGAAGCATGAAAATAAAGAGAAACTTTAAAGAAAAGAGTAAGAAACCATATAATAGCAATAATTACTTCAATTCCTTGCAAAAAATTCCCCAGCTCAATTCGCTTAGCCATTTCGTATACAGGAAACATGGTAGTTGAAGAATGATAAGAGCCAATAACCATTATACAAAAGAGAATGATCGCTACCATAATAAATCCACCTAACAGACTTCCGCTCATTAAAGCTTTAGCACCTTTTTCAGGTTTTCTTAAATGAAGAGGAAATACCATCATTAGAGGAGCAAAAGTAAAATAAGTGATGCTAAGAAAGATGAAAACCGAATGAGTCAGCGGCTTTAAGTGAATATCTAATAAAGGCATAAGGTTTTGGACTTTCATTTGAGGAGTCAGTGAGAAGATGAAAATTCCGAGAAGGCCAATAAACCAAGGGAAAAATATTTCACAGCAGCGTGCGATGGTTTCTAGTCCGAGTCTTGCTCCGAACACAACCACAAGCATAAAAATAATGTGAATAGCAATCAGCGGAGTTTCCATCATAATATGAGTATTTAAAAAACTCCCCACGTAGTATACAATGCGGCTGCATGTTATGACAGTAGACGTGACAAATAAACAAGATACACCTTTTCCTAGATATTTTCCAAACACTGCTTCATTGATTTCTATCAGATTTTTATCTTTAAATAACAGTCCGAGAGCTATATATACTTTTACTAATACAAATCCGCATACTACTCCAAGGATAGCTGGAATCCAAGCGGTTTGTTTGGAATCTACAGTCATAGCTGCTGGAGCAATAACAATTGTGCTTCCAATTGTATAAAGCATAACGAGCATGCGAAATTGAATCGTTGAAATTTTAACTACAGGTTTCACTGTATTCACTTCCTCGTCTTAACGTATTAAGATAATAAATGAAATAAAAATATGCTGATTGGCTTGAAGATAGCAGCTGATAAATCAGAAGGATTTGGAACATTTAAACCAAGTGCTTTACAGATGCTTACCACCATTCCGATTGCAAGAACTGTATAGAATAGCCATAGTTCTTTCTTCGCTTTTTTATGCCGTAGTTTAGGTACTTCAAACCAAATGACGAGCGTGCAAACAATAAGTAAACCCAATACCCCTAGCATACACTAGCTCCTATACATGAATAATTAGTGTTATATTTTCCTGAAAAATAATTACTTATACTGAAGGTGCATTCTTTATTAAAGGTTTTTGAGTTTCTATCCATTGCTAGAACGCCGCTTTTTGTTTTGAATAAACCCTGCAATTAAAAGGAAAAGTGGATATAAGATGCCTACAAGTAAGCTGTAGGGAATCCACGTTTTTGTATCCCAATCCTTTTGATAAGAAACGCTTGGATACACAATAAGGGAAAGGGTAATCATGATGAGTGCGACTGGAAAAGAAAACAGCTTGTAATCCTTTATATGAAATACATTGGCAAACCCCAAAAGAATAGCGTAAAAGTAAATGCAAAGCTTAAAAAAGAGAGTAATAAACCACAAAATAGCAATGACTACTTCAATTCCTTGAAGAAAGTTTCCTACATCAATTCTTCTTCCTAATTCATAGCTTGGAAACATGGTGATTTGGGAGTAATAAGGACCAAGTACTAAAATTCCGAGTAAGATTAACGTAACCATCACTAGTCCACCGGCTATATTACCTATATAAAAGGATTGAGTTGCCTTTTTCGTGTCTGGTGTATGGGAAGGGAAAATCATAAGCAGAATCGTATAAGTCAAAGAACTCATGCTTAAAAACGTTAAAACAGCACGAATAAAAGCTTTTGGATGGATTTCGAACACAGGCTGAAGATGCTCTATTTTAATTTGAGGGATCATAGACAAAATGAGAAGCCCGAATAATCCGACAAACCAAGGGAATAAAATCTCGGCACTTCGTGCAATAACCTCTATTCCTAGGCGTACTCCTACGATGACCACAACCATAAATGCAATGTGGATGGCTGTAAGCGGGGTGTAGGGAAGAATTTGTGTAGTGAGAAAATTCCCTACATAGTAAAGAACTTGACTGCTGATAAATAAATTGGATAACACAAAAACAGCAGAAACAATCTTTCCAAATAGTTTGCCAAAAATTTTTTCGTTCATTTCCATCAGCGTAAGCGTTGGAAACATTTTTCCTAGTGAGGTAAAAAGCAAAACTAAGCCAATTCCTAATGCAACACCGAAGAGTGCGGCAATCCAGGCATCTTGATGAGCATCAGCTGTAATAGCGGCAGGTACAACAATAATTGTGCTTCCGATGCTATACAAAGTTACTAATTTGCGAAACTGCGCAGCTGAAATATTGATTTCATTAAGCAAAATGAGCACATCCTTTTGCCATATACACTAATTAAGTGATCCAACGGAATAATAAGTGACTTAAAGGTTGAAACATTACTTCTACCCAATCAGAAGGGTTCGGTAGAGGCAGCCGAAAGATTTTTGCAAGAGCGATTATGATACTGATTGTCATGAACACAATAAAAATGTTCCGTTCCTTTTTATGAGAGTGTTGAGGTAATCTTTTTATTTCCATCCATATAATCCCTGCACAAATGATCAAAAAGGAAAGAAACAAGTGCATGCAGTCAACCCCAATACATTTTTTCGTTCAGATAAGCTATTCGTATGATGTCCGCTAAAGAAAGTCATTATACATTTCTGTAAAATATAGAAAGTATTGCAGGAGATAGAAGATATTTTCTAGGGCTCTTATATGATTGAGGGGTTTGTTATGAGGAATATACACTTAGCTTTAACCTATTGAAGCGTCGTATGAATATGTAGAAAAATGCCACACTAAAGAGTGAACAAATGGAAAGGAGCACTATGATGAAAAAATTCCCATACAATAAAGATAAACAACAATCGTTTCAAGCAGCACAGCAGGGGCATAAAGAAGCAGTAGATGCATATGAACAGGCAAATGAAGCTAAAAATGATGCATCGTACGGCCATGAAGCGAAGCAAGCGATAGGTGAAGTGAATGAAGCCTCTCAGCAAATTGAGAATGCGCTTGAAAATGCTTCTGAAACACAGCGTCAGCGTTTAACAGAGTTTCAGCAAGATATAAAAGATATGGAGAACAACCTTAATCAATAAAAGAGCCGCTGTTTTACTTAGAACAGGTTCACAATAGGGTATAAATTGTAAAAGCAGAAGATAATGAACTTCTGCTTTTTTTATTGGTAGTGTGAACGTAGGTTTCGTGTATATAATTGCTTCTGGCTATTGTTTGGGGGAAAGGCGAAGACTTGCACGGAAATCAACAGTGGTGTAGCAAATAATCCATCATTCCATTCTTATTTTAAAAGGTATAGAAGTTAAAAAAGTAAGAATCCTAATAAAAACAGAACGATAAGAATGGAAAGGGATTGTGACAGGAACATGCTAATAAATATACTAATAATGATTGTCGTATTGTACTTCATATATGTATTCGTAACTGCAGTGGTACTGTTTTATGTCCCTTTGCACAAGGGGAAAGACTTAAAAGTAATGAATACTGAGAATTTTTACGGAAAGGAAGAATCCACAGACCGGGTTATGCTTTTGGAAAACGGTTATTTTTCAGGGCTTGTTCGGATGCAGATGATTCAAGAAGCGAGGCATACAATTGATATTGCTTACTTTTCCATCGGTAAAGGTCGTTCTTCGGATTTACTTATGGGCGCTTTATTCGAAGCTGCGGATCGAGGTATACGTATTCGAGTGCTATTAGACGGGATCTCTCATGGATTAAAAGGCAAGAGAAAAAATGTTCTTTATGCTCTAGCTTTCCACAATAATATAGAATTAAAGTACTATGAGCCCTTCACTATTTTTAAACCTTGGACCTGGCATAATCGTCTTCACGATAAAATAATAGTAGTCGATGGCCAATTAGGTATTATTGGAGGACGAAATATTGGAGATAAATACTTGGCCAGTCAACCAGATAAAAATTTTGTCTATGACCGTGATGTGCTCATTTATAACACAAAGCAAGAAAGTCATAGTGTCATTCTCTCAATGGAGAAGTATGTAGAGAAATTATGGACTCATCCGTATACACGCAAAGCTTTTCAAAAGCTCAAGAAGACTAAACAATTTCGTGGTCTTTCAGGAAAAAAATTGTTAATAGATCAATACGAAGAGGCCAAAAAAGCAAACGAACCTTTTGTCCATCCTTACATTGTATGGAGAGAATCAACGATGCCTACAAGAAAGGTTTCTTTTATTACAAATCCTATTCAAAGAATTAATAAAAGCCCTTTTATATGGAAAACATTTATTAAGCTTTCCCAACAAGCTGAAAAATCCATTGTTGTTCAAAGCCCTTATATCGTACCAACAAAAGAGATGGAACGGTATATAGATAAGCGGGTAAAACCCAAAGTACAAAGAATTATTTTAACTAATTCTATTACATCCACTCCAAATGCTATGGCTTTTTCTGCATATTTGGGAGTGAAGAATCACGTCATAAAAGCTGGTTCAAAGCTTTATGAATATCAAAAGCCCTATTCAATTCACGGGAAATCTGTTGTTTATGATCAGCGTTTAAGTGCAGTTGGTTCTTTTAACTTAGATTCCCGCTCTGCATTTTTAAATACTGAATCCATGGTTATGATAGATAGTAAAGAATTTGCAGCCGAGTTAACAGGAGCTATTGAAACTAAAATTTCTCACAGTATGCTTGTGGGAAATGAGGGAGAACCTGTGGATTTTAATACGGATTCTCAAAAAAACGCGCCTCCTGTAAAATCTGCACTTCTACATATTCTTTCGGTCTTTACGCGATTTTGGAGACATTTTGTATAGTACTGAGTTACAGTAGAGTCTCTAAAAACAAATAGCGGAGATTAAAGAAGACTGCAGCTGGTGAAGGGAATGTGTAAAAAGCTGTGATATGCCTCACAGTTTTTTTGAAACTGCTAGTACTAGTTATGATTTATCAAAAGACCTATTGACGAAATTCCATATATGTTTTATTATGATATAGCGTCGTTAATAAACGAGGTTCTTTTGAAGAAATCATTTCTAGGGGCATAGTTTAAAGGTAGAACTACGGTCTCCAAAACCGTCAGTGTGGGTTCGATTCCTACTGCCCCTGCCATTTTGGAGTTATCTTTTAGTTCACACGCGGGTGTGGCGGAATTGGCAGACGCGCTAGACTTAGGATCTAGTGTCTTATGACGTGGGGGTTCAAGTCCCTTCACCCGCATCTTTACTTTCATATATGCGCGGAAGTAGTTCAGTGGTAGAACACCACCTTGCCAAGGTGGGGGTCGCGAGTTCGAACCTCGTCTTCCGCTTCTTTTCAAAAGCAGTTTGCATGTGCAAACTGCTTTTTTTGTTGTAGAAATAAAGAGTTTTATTATGCTGTTTTTAATCAGAAATATTTTATTAAAGCAGTACTGCTTATACGTGTTGTTTTCGTGAATATACACATAATATTGGGGTTACATTAAAAGCTAATGAACGATACGTGAAGACATCTAATATGGTTTTTAAGATAGGGGAGAGTCCTATGGAATCTAGTTGGTTTTCCATTATACCGTTTTTAATTGTTATTCCAATAGCTATTTTCACCAAACAAGTGCTGCCAGGGTTGTTTTTGGGCTTATTAGTAGGCGCTTATTTGATTGATCATTCGATTATTGGAGGTGTTGAAAAGCTACTTCACTACGTTGTACAAGCTCTTAGAAATAAAAGTAATATAGAAATCGTCGTCTTTTTATACGCGTTTTCAGGGCTTATCGGAATGATTAAGATGGCTGGAGGAGTTAAGGGGTTTGTGGAAACTGCTGCAGAAAGAATTGATACAAGAAAAAAAGCCCTTATTTTAACCTATGTTTCAACCATTGGGACATTCAGTGCTCCGACATTTCGTTTTGTTACGATCGCGCCCATCATGAGAGCGCTGCTGAAAAAAGTGAAAATGACGACAGCAGAGCTAGGGTTTGTTATTGAAACAACTGCTACTCCTGTTATCGTCTTAATTCCTGTGGCAACGGCATTTGTAGGATATATGGTATCAATCATTCAAATGGCGATTGATCATCAAGGCATAAAACAAGACGCTTATTCTTTGTTCATTCAAAGTATTCCTTATAATTTCTTTTCGATTGTAATTATTTTAGTAGGGATTTATTTAAGCTTTTTTCATCATTCAACATCTACGGCTCCTATGAAGCTTGAGGAAGAAGACGAAAAAGATTGGCATGATTGTCATCCTTGCGTATCGAAGGATTTGCCTTCTAAGCCTTGGAATCTCTTAGTGCCTTTACTTGTTGTGATCTCACTCACCTTACTTTTAACATGGTGGAGTGGACATCATAAAAGTCACACCTTTTTTGAAGCATTTATTAAAGCAGACGTACTAGAAGCGATGGTAGTAGCTTTGATTATGACTACGTTAATTACCCTCATTTTTTTCTTATTTCAGCGCTTTACATTACAGAATTTGCTTAATGGTTTTATCACAGGAGGCAATGACTTAATGTCCGTTATTCTGTTGTTATCGGTAGTATGGGGATTATCCGCTGTTACAGAAGACTTGGGTTTTTCGAATTTCGTGACGGCACATTCTAAGTGGATTCCTCAAATGTTTGTCACTCCTTTTATGTTTGTGTTTGGAGCTGCTATTTCTTACTTTATCGGGTCTGCTTGGGGGACGTGGGGGATTTTAATGCCGCTTGGCGTATCGCTTGCAAGTTCTGCAGACCTTTCTTTACCGTTGATTATCGGTGCGGTATTTGCGAGCGGTTCATTTGGAGCGTTTTCTTCACCTTTAAGCGACGATACGAATACCATCGCCAAAATATTAGATTTATCTGTTATTGAATATGCCAAGTATAAATTAAAGCCAGCTTTAATTGCAGCAGGAATAACAGTTGCTTTTTATCTCGTTGTATCTTTCTTGTTTTGAATGAGAGAAATAGCCATCTAGTATCAATTTTTTAGTTTTTTCAGCTTAACGTATGCATACAGTCCTAATGATAGGCACACTAGTATGATACAAGTAAGCGGAAATAAGATGGTATTAACAAAATGATCATAAAACCATATATACACGAAAATCACCTCACTAACTGCAAATTTATTGTTATTGTCTCTGCTGCCGCTTCCTATTCTTAAAAAATGCGATAAGCAGAAGCAGTATAGGTACGACAGCAAAAAGTGGCATATGTAAAAGAAATCTTGCTACGTGCAATCCTTCATAAAGATGCTCTTGAAAATTACTAGCGATCGTAATCGACAAAAACAACACAATGATGCCTAAAGGATATGCCAGACGTGAAGGAGATTTAATTTTAAATAAAGTAGCTGTACTTATTATAGAAGCATAAAACAAGATGCTAACTTTAAAATAAATCCCAATAACCATAGCGAACATGAAAAATACATCTAGACGCTCTAAAAAATCAGCTACTTGGATTGTTTGGACAGTACTCAGAAGAGGGAACTGTGATCTTGTCGTCAAATCAACTCCAAGCACGCTAATGTTAATGATCATCGTAATAATTAGATTAATTCCGCTTAATCCCGTTGCGCATAGCATGGTGACATTTGCTTTTTTAGGGTTGCTTAAATAAGGCAGAAGCATGGTAAATACAATAGCTTCTGTGAAAGGGAAATACAGCGTTTCGGTTAAAGCAACTTTGGCAACAGGAAGTATTCCTTCTTTTAATACCGGCTGTAAGTTCTTAAAATCAATTAATCCTGAGCTAATAATTAAGATGAAGCCTGCAATAGCCAGAAAATACATAAAAATAAACAGAAGCTCTCCTGACCTCGCTATTGCTTCAATTCCTTTTCGGGTTATATAGATAATGACCAGCATCAATAAAGCATTGGCAATAAATAAAGGCGTATCCGGATAAGCAAAAGTAAGAAGCATCTCTCCGAAATCTCTTAGAACTCGCGATGCATCGTATAAAAAATACACAATATATATGAAGGCAAGAAGTGTTCCTAGTACCTTACCTAAAATTTTCTGCATATACTCTGTAGGCAGGAGGTCCGGATAGTAGGAATAGAGTTTATGATAGATTAAGAAGAAAAAAAAGCTGCACAGCATTCCAATTAAAATAGCTAGCCACGCATCTTGTTTCGCTCCCATTGCAAGAGGGACTAATAGAGCGCTTCCCAGTTCAAATAAAACCATGAGAATAAATAATTGAGTGGCGCTAATTTTTGCTTTTTCCATATACCCAGTACCTCCTTGTCTTAGTGTTGTTTTTCTTTTACGCTAGAAAGAAATGATTTATTGCGCAGACCTGTTCGGCGAATATAAGCTTCTACCGTAACGTCTACATCTAATTTTGGAAAGTAAACGTCATCCCATTCTGATTTGAGTTTTTCCCACTGATTGGGGCGCGTGCGTTCCAGCGCTTCTCCAAATCCAAAGATATCAACTTTGTCTGTCTGAGCTTGTTTAATAGCCGTTTGTAATTCTTTTTTTATTTCTTTACCTGCAGCTTTTTCCATTTTTTTGATTACAGCAGGTTGACGTGTATCAACAGGGACCTCCACTTCTCCAAGATCGCCTTCTACACGAGTATGAACGGACGCATAAGGTTTTCCTTTTATCACTTTTACAGATACATTCGTTTTTTGACGAACTGTTTGATAGGCAAGCGCTTCTTTTTTTCCTTTCCAATCTACATTAATATCGGTTCCTTGTATTTTATCAAGGATCCAAACACTGCCTCTGGCTGGACTATTGTACAACCAGTCGATTAACTTTCCATTTTTAAAAACAGCAATGCCAGAAGCACGAAGGGTAGCTTCTGGTGCGCTTTGCTGGAGATTATCTAATTTTTCTGCTTGTTGAGGATTTCCAACTAAACGAAAACCCGATACTAGCGCTTCTCCTCCGGGAGATTCGAGAGATCTCATCACTTCTTGAAAGGAAACCTTTAGGTTTTCTCCCCATTTTCTTTGAGTGAACTCCAGCGTTTTCATAATTTTGTTTGCTGGAATTTTATCGACAGGCGTTAGTGCTTTTACCAAATCAGCAGCACTTGATTGGTTTGCGATTACTAAGGAAGTCGTAATTCGAAACTCAGGATCGCGATCAATAGAATCAATAAGAATGTTAATTCCTTCTTCACGCGCTAGTTTTTCTCCGATCACGACTAAGTTGGTATGGGCATAATAAAGTCTTCGGGAAATTCTAGCTGAAGCGCGTCTGCTTGCTTCAACTAAATTATCACCGGAAGCGGAATAGATCGTAACAGGCGGACTTTGAGTACCGCCGCCCCCTTGTAAGCCAGCTACATTTCCCGGGTTAATAATTTGAAAGGTAAGCTCATACCGCCCGTCTTTCGTTTTATCAATGCCCATTGCCGATACAAATGCAAGGTCCGTTAACTCTTTTTTACTCCAGCAGCTAGTAAGCAATACCATCATTATGGTCATTACCAGTAAAAATAAACTTTTACGTTTCATTTTGATCATCTTCTTCCATTTCCTGATTAATCATGCCTCTTGAAGAAGGAGGCTCAGGCTTTTGATGTTTGCTTTGACGAACTTTGTTATCACTAATTAATTTAGGTCTTCTTCTCATCGTCCACCAAGGTAACCGAAGCAATGTATCTTCATTGCTTACAGGAATAAAGGGTGCTAATGGCGTCATGTAAGGAACACCAAATGAACGTAAGCTGCACAGGTGTCCAACCCCCATTAAAAGAATAAGGATAATGCCATAGAAACCGAATGTAGCCGCTCCTAATATAAATAAAAAACGAATTAAACGCGCTGAAATAGCCATATCGAAAGACGGTGTGGCAAAGCTAGCAATGGCTGTAATCGATACAATAATAACCATAGCTGGTGAGACGATCCCTGCTTGGACCGCTGCTTGCCCAATAACAAGAGCTCCAACGATCGATACAGCAGAGCCGATAGCTTTTGGTAAACGAATCCCTGCTTCACGCAAAATTTCAAAGGTGACTTCCATAAAAAAAGCTTCCACGAACGCGGGAAATGGAACGGATTCTCGCTGTGCCGCAAGAGCTACAATAAGCGTTGTGGGTACCATCTCTTGATGAAATGTCGTAACCGCCACATACGTAGCAGGAGCGATAAGTGAAATCATAAACATAAACACCCGCAAAAGACGAATGGACGTCGCAATATCAAAGCGTGCGTAGTAATCTTCAGCCGATTGGAAAAATTGAATGAACAACGCTGGAGCGATAAGTACAAAAGGAGTTCCATCCACAAAAATAGCAATTCTTCCTTCCAAAAGGTTACCCGCCACCACATCGGGTCTTTCTGTATTATAAATAGTTGGAAAAGGAGTGACCGTTTGATCTTCAATTAGCTGCTCAACATAACCTGATTCCAAAATACTATCAATATCAATGTTTTTTAATCGCTTTCGAATTTCTTTTACAACTTTATCGTTTGCGATGCCATGAATATACATAAGAGTGACATCCGTTTTAGTTACCCGGCCAATCTTCATCGACTCTAGCCATAAGTCGGGTGTTTTAATAATTCGGCGCACCATAGCTAAGTTTGTGCCAATAGACTCAGTGAAGGCACCTTTTGGTCCTCGCACTACCATTTGGGTAGTAGATTCTGCAATGGCACGCTTTTCACCGCCTTGTGTACTCACGCTGAGTACGCGGTTTATGCCGTCGACAATAAGAAGGCTGTCACCTGACATTAAAGAAGAAAGTAAATCATTCCAGTTGTCTGCAAACGATACGTTACCCATTGTTACGATGTCTTCGGAAATTAACTCTAATGCATTTTGATCGTTTAGGTCGTTTTTTTGATTATCTTTCATAAGAGACTGCAGTAAGTAATCTTGAATAGCCTGATTATCTACAATCCCTTCTATGTAGACGATAGCAGCAGCCAAGCTGTTATTGACGCCTATTTTAAAATGACGAATCACAATATCTGAGCTGTTTCCAGTTTTCTCTTTAATGAGGGTAAGGTTTTCAGACAGCAGATTCTTAAGAGAAGACACTGTTTGTTCGTTGTTTGTTTGATCTGCCTGAGGTTGGAGTTTATTTTTAGATTTTTGATTTTTAAAGAACGAAGGCATAAATGAAAGCACCCTTACTATAGTTTTTATTAATTTGACCAAAAACCGTATAATTATGTAATTTTTAACAAAATATCTTTTGCATGACGGTAAATAAAAATGACGACCCTATGAGGTAAGTAATGATTAGGTGAGGAGAGAAAATGATGAAAATTATTGGAGTTAGCCTGCTGCTATTTGGATCTGTGATCGCTCTTTCTGTAGGAATTGATCTTTTTCAAGGAACAAACGTACTGCAGGCACTATACAATGCTTTAAGCCCGTTTCGTGTAATGGAAGTGGCCGAATTATTTGTCCTTTTTTCTCTTTTGTTTTTCTTTTTCGCAGAGTCACTTTATCTTGTTTTAAAGAAGCGTCAACAAAAGCAATAGTAACTTGGTGCAAAGAGGTTTTTATATCTTCACTATCGAAACAAGCGTATAGAAAGATAGCTTTGAGATAGGGGAGAACCACATGAACATTGAGACTAAAAGATTACTAATACGCAAATTTAAATATGAAGATTGGCAAGATGTCTACGCATATACATCTGATGCTAATGTCATGAAGTATATACCAGAAGGTGTTTTTAGTAAGACTGATGCGAAGAAATTTTTAAATGAAAATATGAAAGAAAATGTTAAAAATTTTCCAGTTGTATTAAAAAACAAAAAAATTCTAATTGGTCATATCGTCTTTTTTAACTATTTTGGCAACCATACTTATGAAATTGGCTGGGTATTTAATTCTCTCTATCATCAGAAAGGATATGCTTCAGAAGCGGCAAAAGCAATAGTGGACTATGGCTTTAACACAATGAAACTGCATCGGATTATTGCTACTTGTCAACCTGAGAATACGTCTTCTTATCGTGTTATGGAGAAGATCGGGATGAGAAGAGAAGGGTATTTTAAAAAATGTATTCCAACTGAAAAAGGATGGTGGGATGAATATTATTACGCGATTTTAAAGGAAGAGTGGAAATGAGCTTTACTTTTACGGAATTGCATTTTCCGAGTTATAAAGACGAAAACAAGCCCAATTTTAAAAAAATGAGCAGAACAGCAAACCAAAACGTCTAGGCAGACATACAATAACCTATCCATGAGAAACACCCCATGTTTGAACCTTCTTTGTTTTAGCAACAGAAAATTACGTTGAAAGGGAGTGCTTGTATGTCTAATGCTGGATGTGGATTTGGTTCTGGTTTCGCTTTATTAGTTGTATTATTTATTCTATTAGTAATTATCGGATGTAGTTGTTATAGCGGTGGTTACGGTGGCGGCTACGGCTGCTAATTATATCACTGAATAGCCTAAAGAAATTTCTTTAGGCTTTTTTGTGTTTTAAAAGCCCGTTAGTTTCTAAGAAAATTACTTACTCATTAGCAGCTATGATGAACGGTTGAACAATTAAAAGACCCTATCACGAGTGATATCTGCTATACTTTTAATACGGATAATAACGCTTACATTTATGGGATAGCAAACAAAAAAGAGAGGGCATAAGGTGAACTTTCCTATTTCAAAAAGTATTACAACTAAATATCTTCTTTTATTTACGGTTATTTTAATTGTACCGGGCATCATCATTTATTACATCATTACGGGCTATGCAAGCAAAATTATTAAAGAAGATGTAAAGGTTCAAAACATTGCAAGTAAAGATATTATAGCTAAAAGGCTGAATTCAGAAATTGAGCATGTAGCTTCGCAGCTGCAGCTTATTGCAGGAGAGGGGCTAGAGTCAGATCTTAACATAAATAGAATGTATAACCGAGCTAAACAAGCAAATTCACAAAGTTCAGTTATTCATTCCATTTACTATATCAATGAACAAAAACGCGTAAAGTTTGAAACACCTTTTGCTTCAAGTCAAAACAATTTAATGTATCATCACCCTAATTTTACCCAGGTGTATTGGACACATACGTACGCTTTATCGGATCTTATTCAAAATTATCGTCATCAAAAAGTAGTAACCATTTCTGTACCCGTTCTTACTAATGATAAAGAATTTAAAGGAATTATTGTTGCAGAACTAAGCCGGGATTATTTATCAGAGGTGTTAAAAAGCGTCAGCCTGTCACGAGGACACTTCGGTTTTTTAACGGATCGCAAAGGAAATGTCATCGCATCTACAAGCGATAAGCAGCTTAACAAGAAGTTTTCAGTAGACAAAATACCAAACGTTTCTGGCTATACTCAAATAAATCATAATGGACAAGAGAGTTTAGCAGCTTATCAAACGAACCAAGAAGGCTGGAACTTGGTTTACGGTGTACCGACTAACGTAGCCTTTTCACCTTTACATAAATTATCTCTTTTACTGCGCGTTAGTTTTATTAGTATATTGCTGCTTGCTTTATTTTTTATATGGTTAGGCATCAAAAATATTTTACAGCCAATTGTAAAGCTTACAAGCTATGCAAAAACGTACCGGAATTCTCAAACGTTCGTGCCATTAAATAAAGAAGCGCCGGCAAGGGATGATGAGTTGAGTATATTGACACGTACAATTATTGAAATGGGAAACAGCAATTACGAAAAACAAAAAATGCTTGAGCAAAGTGAGAGATACCTTCACGATGTATTAGAGGGAATTCCTTATGGAATTATTACAATTGACCCGAAGAGTAAAATTACATACGTGAATCAGCAGTTTGAAAGAATGGTTGCTTTTCAGCGTCAGGACATGATTGGTGTTAACTTAGAAGATTTACCAATAAAATCTGAAAGCGTAGATTTTATTTTGCTTCACACATTGGCATCTGGGAAAGACATGGAAGAGATAGAAAGCTATATTCTCGATTCAGACGGCAGAAAAAGAATTGTTAAAGTTACGACATCTACTTTTTATACCGACACAAGTGAAGTGATGGGGATTATCGCGGTTATGCAAGATATTACCGAAATAAAGCAGTTACAGCTAAGGCTGCAGCAAAGTGATAAGCTAGCGTCTATTGGACAAATTACGGCAGGAATTGCCCACGAAATAAAGAATCCTCTAGCCATTTTATCGGGATCAGCTGAACTTTTGCTAGATGAAGCGGAAGAAAGCGCCTGCTCAGAAGAAGTAAAAGAGCTTGCTGCGGACGTATTCATCGTTGTAAACCGTCTCAAAGAGATCACAAATAATTTTCTTAATTTTGCAAACATGAGTCAAAAGGAAAAGAAAGAAGTGTCACTTGTACAAGTGTTAGAAGAAGTGTTTCATTTACTGCGTTTAAAGTGTAATGAAGCAAACATTAGCATTGTAAAAGACTTTGAAGAAAAATGTTTGATTGCAGGGGTCTATGATCAATTGATTCAAGTATTTTTAAACATTGTCTTAAACGCAATGGAAGCAATGGATGAGGGCGGGTATATTATCGCTTCCATTCAAACTATGAATAAGAACGAAGAATATGTGGTTGTTTATATAGAAGATACTGGTTCAGGCATTAACAAGCAGGACTTAGAGTGGCTGTTTAATCCCTTTTACTCCACGAAAGAAACAGGTTCAGGACTAGGGTTAACGATTGCAAGAGATATTGTAAAAGAACATGGAGGAGAATTATTTATTGAAAGTATAGAAGGCAAAGGGACAACCATTACATGCCGTTTTCCCAAACAGAAAAATACAAAAGGAGGCTAAAAAACATGGAGAATAAGTGCAGTGTGTTAATGATTGATGATGAACAGAACCTTTGTAAGCTGGTAGCCAAAAAGCTTCAGAAATCTGGTTTTCATACGCACGCGGCATATACCGGAGAAAAAGGAATCCAAATGGCTAAAACGCTGGATATAGATGTCGTGATACTAGATTATATGCTTCCGGATATGACGGGGATCGATGTATTAAAGAAGTTAAAAGAGGTAACGCAATCAAAAGTAATCATGCTTACTGCATACGGGAATGTTGAGAGCGCTGTGCAATCTATGAAAATAGGGGCTGCTGATTATTTGAATAAGCCTATTGAACTTGAAGAACTAAAAAATATTATTGCTTCGCTATGTACGGGCAAGCAATCGGATGCGGTGATGGAAAAAGATAAAGACAAAGACTTTATTTCAAAAAGCCCAGCAATGAACAAGTTAGTTGAAATGGTGGAGTACGTAAAAGATACAGACGCCAGCATTTTAATTCTAGGTGAAAGCGGAGTAGGTAAAACCGCGATGGCTAAATGGATACACGAGCAGAGTCATCGAAAAAATAATCCTTTTGTCGCTATCAACTGCGCAGCCATACCGGAAGCCCTTCTTGAAAGTGAGCTGTTTGGCTACAGAAAAGGAGCTTTTACAGGGGCTGCTTCTTCTCAAAAAGGTAAGTTTTCTGCTGCGGATGGCGGTACCATCTTCTTAGACGAAATTGGAGAAATTTCGTTAAGCATGCAGGCAAAGCTATTGCATGTGATCGAGGAAAAAAAAGTAATGCAGCTCGGAAGCAACGAGTATGAATCCTTGGACGTCCGAATTATTTCAGCTACAAATAAACCGCTTCAACAATTAGTAGAACAAAAGAAATTTCGGGAAGATTTATACTATCGATTAAATTTAATGGAGGTCACCATTCCTCCTCTAAGGCACCGAAAAGAAGACATTGAACCGCTCATTCATCATCACATTATAAAGTTAAATACAAAATACAATAAGACGCTTGCTGTTTCAAACGCGGCACTTCAACAGCTAATTTCTTATGATTGGCCGGGAAATATTCGTGAGCTGTTAAACGCGATTGAAAGAGTTCATATTTTAAAACGGCATGGAACAATTGAGCTCTCCGATTTAACGTATCTTTTTAATAAGCAAGGGTCTCATTCATATAAGAATCAGCCGATAAAAGCAAAACAAACAAATTTATCACATGCATTAGGTGAAGTAGAAGAAGAAATGATTAAAAACGCTCTTGAAGAAATGAAAGGCAATCAAACGAAAGCAGCTCAAAAACTAGGAATTGCTCGTCATACGTTAATTTATAAAATGAAAAAAATGGGTCTTAAATTTTAGAAAAAGGATATGAAAGAAATGACCTATCGTAAAATATTCGGCTTACTAGTACTGTGTTTTACAGTCCTGGGAGCATGTCAGCAGCCCAGTACTACCCCTCTTAGAGAAGAAAAGAAGCCTCTCGATTCTGTTAGTATTACAGTTGGGTCGAAATCCATGACCGAGCAATATCTACTAATGAAAATGACCGCGCTTCTATTAAAAGAACAAGGAGCTACTGTGAATGAAAGACGCTTTTTAGACAGCAATTCTATTCGAAAAGCAAGCTTGGCGGGCTATGTTGATATGTACTGGGAATATACGAGTACGGCAAGAATTGTGCATCAAAACCAAGAGCCGGTCTATAATGAAAAAAAGTTGTATCAGCTGGTGAAAGAAACGGATGAGAAAAAACACTTAACGTGGCTGCATCCTAGCCATTTTAACAGCAGCTGGGGAGTTTTAGTTAACCGATCTTTTGCAAAGGATCATCATTTAAACTCTGTTTCTGACTTGATTTCCTACATAAAAAAGCAAAATAAAAAAGTGAAAATAGCTACAAACAATGAATTTCTAAAAAGAAAAGACGGCTTGTCGCAATTAGCTAATAACTATGAGTTAAAGTCCGTTTCAACTGAAATCATTGGAATCGATTCAGAAATTATTCCTTTAGCAGTGAAAGAAGGCAGAGTAGACGTAGGGATTGGAATGATATCTGATAGTCGAATTCAAGCATACGGCCTTGTGTTACTAAAGGAAGATCAATCTCTTTTTCCGCCTTATTATGCGGCTCCGGTAGTAAAACAATCGTTAGCAAGCCGTTATCCGTCTGTCGTTTCCACTTTAAATGAACTATCAAGTAAACTAACGAATAGAAAGATGGTAGAGCTGAATTATCAAGTTGATATTTTACACAAAGACGTATCAGATGTTGCCTATAAATTTTTACTAGAAAATCACTTGCTTACTCCTTGATAGATACAAAACATTAAAAGCTGCACATTGTGCAGCTTTTTTTATTGTAGAGTGTAGAAAATTTCTACAGTAAATTGTGTGAATTTTCTACAATTTATTTTTTGTTTTCTATTAAGTAGCGATTACATCAGCCATTTGAACTTGGCACGCATCTTGCAATAGATATAAGTGAAAGTAAAAATGCTGAAACGTAAGGAGATTAGTATTCAATGAAAATTACGGGAATAGAGATCAAACATTATTTACTGCCTTTAAATCCGCCTTTTAAAGCAGCTTGGGACCCTGAGCCCCGCAAAAAGTTTGCTTCTACCGTTGTCTATGTACATACGGATGAAGGAATAACGGGAGTCGGATCAGGAGATTTAATGATGGGGCTTGAAGGACATGAACATTTGTTTATCGGTCAAGATCCTTTTGCCATTGAACGACATGCACAAGTGATTCAAAATATAGATTTTCACTATGGCAGATGCTGGCCGCTTGATTTAGCTCTATGGGATTTGATGGGTAAAGCAACAAAACAGCCCGTCTATAAATTGCTTGGAGCCCGATCTAACAAGCTTCTCGCTTATGCTTCAACGGGAGAAATCGTGACTCCTGAAGAACGTGCGGAGCGTGCGATTCGATTTGTAGAGCAAGGTTTCAAGGCTATGAAAATTCGTTTTCATCACAAAGATGTAAAAGACGATATTCAAGTAGTGGAAGCGGTCAGAAAAGCCGTTGGTGACAAGCTAGAGATTATGGTTGACGCAAATCAAGGATGGAAAATGCCGTGGGACGTTGAACGGACGTGGGACTTAAAAATGGCCTATCAAGTAGCTAAAGAACTTGAAGAACTGAAAGTGTTTTGGCTTGAAGAACCTCTGCCTTCTCATCAGTTTGAACTGATGGCAAAACTTCGAGATCGAGTAGGTATTCGAATCGCAGGGGGAGAGATGAACCGTCATATGCATGACTTTAGAGAGTTAAACAAAATAAATGGATTAGACGTTTATCAGCCGGATGTAGCATTATCAGGAGGAATTACGCAAACGAAAAAAGTTGCGGATCTTGTTCAAGGAAGCGGCGCTTGGTTCAGCCCGCATACATGGACAAACGGCATTGGTTTACTGGCAAATTTACACCTAGCAGCGGCGGTCAGTCACTGTCCATATTTGGAATTTCCTTATGATCCTCCAGCATGGTCTAACGAACGGAGAGATTATATTCAGCAAAACCCGCTTATGATCGACAAAGATGGTTATTTAGTAGCGCCAGAAAAGCCGGGTTTAGGCATCGATCTTGATGAAGAAGCTTTAAAACAGTACGAAATTAATCATTTCTACGTAGGTGAAAAAAATACAGTTTCTATTTAACTGTTATAAAGGGTGAACACAAAGTGAAGAAATATAGTGCTTATATAAATGGAGAATTTGTTCAAGGCAGCAATCAAATGAATATCACGTACCCAGGAACGGGTGAAGTCGTAGCCCAAGTCTCTTCCTGCAGTATAGAAGAAACAGAGCACGCTGTTTATTGCGCTAAACAAGCTTTTAAAGAGTGGAAGCTTCGTCCTTCATATGACCGAGCTGAACAAATTAAAAAATTTTTAACGAACATGAAAACAGAAGAACATATTGAACACATCGGAACAGCTATTACACAGGAAATGGGAAAACCTTTAAATGCAGCGAAATCAGAGGTGTTTTACGGAGCAGAGCTTGGCCAATACCAAACTCAGTGGGCAAGACGCATTGAAGGTCACGTAGTAGACAGCGATAACGTAAAGGAGAAGATTATTTCTTATAAAGAGCCTCTTGGCGTAGTCGTGGTAATTGTACCTTGGAATTTTCCGATTTATGTGCTGATGAGAAAAATCGTACCGGCGCTTGTCGCAGGTAATACGGTTGTGGTCAAGCCGAGCGTAAAATCTTCTTTATCTGCTTTAGCATTAGCGGAGTGCATTCATCAATCCGGCTTTCCAAAAGGTGTTATTAATATTGTGACAGGTATGGATGACATTGTGGGAGAAACGTTAACCTCATCTCCTGATGTAAACATGGTGACATTTACGGGAAGTACTAAAGTAGGAAAAGGTATTATGGAAAAATGTTCTCGTCATATGATTCGTACATCACTTGAATTAGGCGGAAAAGCACCTGCTATTGTAATGGAAGATGCGGATATTGATTTAGCGGTCGAAGCAATCAAGGGAGGCAGGTTAGCTAACTCCGGTCAAGTCTGCAATAACACTGAGCGTGTGTACGTTCATAAAAGTGTAAAAGAAGCGTTTACTACTAAACTATTGAAAGCGTTTCAAAATGTAGAAGTAAAAGATGGTTTGGCTAATCCAGATGCAGAAATGAGCTGTCTCATTAACAAATCTGAAGCGAACCGCGTTCATCGAATGGTACTTGAGGCCGTAGAAGAAGGAGCCGCTGTATTATGCGGAGGATATTTGCTAGAGGAATTAGGAGGAAGCTTTTATCCGCCAACGCTATTAGATCAGTGTACGCAACAAATGAATATCGTGCAAAAAGAAGTGTTTGGACCCGTTCTTCCCATTATTTCGTTTGAATCACTTGAAGAAGCAATTAATCTAGCGAACGATTCTGAATATGGATTAACCGCTAATGTATATACATCCAGCTATCGCTATGTGATGGAGCTAACTACGCAGCTAGAATGCGGTGAAGTATACGTCAACCGCCAGCAGGGCGAAGCATATCAAGGCTATCACTCCGGCTGGAAGCAATCGGGAATCGGCGGAGACGATGGCAAGCATGGATTTGAAGAATTTTTACAGGTAAAAACAGTTTATATGAAATTTTAATTTTAAAAAGCAGGTGAGCACAGGTGGGGAAAACGCGTGTGGAAGAAGATAGTTTTGGAAAAGTTGAGCTCCCAGCAGAGGTTTTGTATGGCATTCACACGGCCAGGACAATTGAGAATTTATCATTTTCTAATAAAAGATTGCATGAATATCCGGACTACGTGCATGCACTGTTAACCGTAAAAAAAGCAGCTGCCTTAACAAACGTAGAAGCTGGAGTAATTCCAAAAGAAATAGGAGACTCCATATCAAATGCATGTGACCAATTGCAAAGCACCGCTTATCAACATCATTTTTTGATTGATGTGCTGCACGGCGGAGGCGGTATCGGGACGAATATGAATGTGAATGAAGTAATAGCAGGCTGGATAAACCAGCAGTGCCCACCTCATCTTCCCATTCATCCTATTGAACATGTAAATGCATCTCAATCAACTTCTGATGTGTGTCATACCGCTATCCGAATTGCGATTATTAAAAGCTATCATTATTTAGAAAAAGAAATGGAGCATCTTCATTCTATTCTTCAAAAAAAGATTGAAGAGTTCCAGCCTGTGGTGACAATCGCAAGGACTTGCTTGCAAGATGCGATGAGTATTTCGCTTAGTGATATATTCAGCGGATATGAAGCGGTTCTTTCACGGCGTACGCACTATTTAAAAAGAGCTGTAGAAGACCTGCACGCTGTTAATCTTGGAGGTACGGTTATTGGTTCTGGGATAGGAGCATCAGAGATATACCGAAGTAAAGTCGTTCAGCAGTTGGCTCGCCTATCTGGCATGCAGCTTTACCACCGCCCCAATTTATTTGATGCGGCACAAAATATTGATGATCTTGCTAATGTTTCGAACGAATTAAAACAGCTGGCTACATCTTTTATAAAGTTTGCTAAAGATTTAAGACTGCTGTCTTCCGGACCAGAAGCTGGCTTTGGCGAAATTCAGTTGCCGTCTATTCAAGCAGGTTCCTCATTTTTCCCGGGCAAAGTCAATCCCGTCGTACCTGAAACGTTGATTCAATGCTGTTTTCAAGTGTTAGGATATGACAGAACCGTTCAAGCTGCCCTTGAACATGGAGAATTGAATTTAAATGTATTTGAAGGAGCTGCTGGAATTAATATTTTAGATAGCATTCAGTTTTTAACAAGAGCTGTAAGGAATTTTGCGACTTTTTGTGTGCAAGATTTATCAGCCAATTCAGAGCGCTGTCACCAGCTTTCTCAATCGTTTATTCCGCTTGTTGTGGAAATGAAAGAAAAACATGGCTACAGCCGTGTTGCAGATAGTTTAAAAAAGACAGGCTATGAAGGATTCAAAAAATGGAGGGAACGTGAATATGACAAAACTAAATGAAAAAACCTTATTTAAAGGAATGGAACAACCTGCATTGTTGTGGGCGAAAGAGTGGCTGAAAGAGCCTAAAAAACTCTATATCAACGGCAATTGGAAAGAGAGTTCAAGCGGCGAACTAATCGATTCTATTAACCCTGCAAACGGAGAAATTAATGGCCAAATTCAAAGTGCAGCAAAACAAGATATCGATGAAGCAGTAGCTTCAGCTAGACACGCGTTTGACCACGGTCCTTGGCCAAGCGTTACAAGAAAAGAACGCGCGCGAATTTTAAGAGAAATAAGCAGCTTAATTAAAAAACATCAAGCAGAACTCGCAACATTGGAGTCTCTTGATAACGGCAAGCTTTATACAGAATCGTACAATGATGATGTACAAGAAGCATCGGATTTATTTGAGTATTACGCTGGCTGGACGGATAAATATTATGGTGAAAACAATCCGGTGGAAGGAGATTTTGTGAGTTATACAACGCGCGATCCGATCGGCGTATGCGGTCAAATTGTACCATTTAACTTTCCAATCGACATGGCCGCATGGAAACTAGCGCCGGCTCTAGCGATGGGCAACACCGTTATTTTAAAGCCGTCTAGCACCACATCTTTTTCTGCGATTCGTTTAGTGGAAATTATCGATGAAGCAAACATCTTACCGCTAGGTGTCTTAAATTTAATTTTAGGAAAAGGATCGATCGGTTCTCATATCAGCCGTCATATGGGAGTTGATAAAGTATCTTTTACCGGAAGCACAGGAGTAGGCAAACAGTTGGTTCATGATTCTGCGGACTCTAATTTAAAGCCTGTGACCCTTGAGCTTGGAGGGAAATCACCAAATATCATCTTTAGCGATGCACCCGATTTGGATGCTGCGATTGAACGTTCTTTTTACGGCTTGTTTACACATAAAGGAGAAAAATGCTCAGCGCCTACTCGCTTGTTAGTACAGCGTGACATTTACGAGCAGGTAGTTGATAAGTTAATAGATTATGCAAATAGCTACAAGTGCGGCAGTCCTTTTGATCCTGATTCAGATCAAGGCGCCCAAGTCTCTGAATCTCATATGCAGTCAATCTTACACTATATCGAGAGCGGTATACGTGAAGGAGCTACGCTAGCAGCAGGCGGAGAGCGCGATATGAGTGGAGATAATAAGCACGGGTATTTTATCCGTCCTACTATTTTTGCAGATGTTGATAATAAAATGACCATTGCACAAGAAGAAATTTTTGGTCCTGTACTGTGTGTAATTCCGTTTGATACAGAAGATGAAGCGGTGCAAATTGCGAATGATACGATTTATGGTTTAGCAGCTGGACTCTGGACAAAAGATGTGTCAAGAGCCAATCGTGTAGCCAAAAAGCTAGAAGCAGGCATGGTTTTTATCAATAAATACGGCTGCTATGATTTTGCTAGCCCATTTGGAGGATGGAAACAAAGCGGATGGGGGAAAGAATATGCGATTCATTCTCTTCAATCTTACACAAAAATAAAAGCAATATGGATGGCTTATTAAATTAAAAAGCTGGAGGAAAGCATGATGAAGATGAAAGCAGCGGTCATGACGGGCGTTAATGCGCCTCTTGAAATTTTAGCGGTGGATTTAGCAGCACCAAAAGCCAATGAAGTGCTTGTGAAAATAGAAGCAACGGGCGTGTGCCACAGTGATTTAAATGCTTTAGAAGACCCTTCAACACCAACGCCTACTATTTTAGGTCACGAAGGTGCAGGTATTGTAACGGCAGTCGGTTTGAATGTGAAAACGGTAAAAGTAGGAGATAAAGTAGCGCTTAGCTGGGTTCCTTACTGCGGCACGTGTGAGTTTTGTGTGACAGGAGCCGTACATCTGTGTGATTCGGCTTTTGGTCCGATGTTTAACGGAACGCTGTTAGACGGTACCTCTCGATTAAGTAAAGATGGAGAGCTGGTTTTTCATAACTCGCTGCTTTCCACTTTTGCTGAATACGCGGTAGTGCCGGAAATGTCTTGCATTAAACTTCCGGATGAGATGCCGATGGCTCAAGCCTCTTTAATTGGCTGCGGTGTAGCGACTGGATACGGAGCAGCTGTGAACGCCGCAAAAGTTACGCCGGGATCGACCGTAGCCGTCTTTGGCATCGGAGGTGTAGGAGTTAATGCTATTCAAGGGGCTCGGATTGCGGGAGCAAGCAAAATTATTGCATGCGATGTCAAACCAGCTAATTTGGAACTTGCTAAAACATTCGGGGCTACTCATACGATAAATGTCGCTTCAGAAGAAGCAAGCGAAGCTTTAAAAGCTTTAACAGAAGGACATGGCGTCCATTTTGCGATTGACTGCTCCGGTCATACAAAAGCTACTGAAACTGCTTGGAAAGGAACGAGAAAAGGAGGAACGGTAGTTGTGGTAGGAGCTTTTAACCAATCCATGTCTATTAATTTACCAGGCGGAGGCTTTCATCGTGTCGGCAAAGTGTTAAAAGGAAGCTTTTACGGAGACACGCAGCCGTTTCGTGATTTTCCTAAAATTGCTCAGCTTTATTTAGACGGAAAATTTATGTTAGACGAACTGATTCTTGGACGCATGCAGCTTGACGATATTAACGAAGCTTTTCAATCATTTCATGATTGTAATTGTGTAAACGTAGGCCGGTCAGTAATTGAATTTCCATCAATTGCATCCCAAGACTCGTTAGAAAACGGAGATGAATTTGACATTGTTTCATAATATAAATGAGCTAAGAGAGGGGAAAAACAATGAATTCGGTATTTGAATTTACCACAAAAACAAGCATAGCATATGGACTAGACCGGGTTTTGCAAATTGGAAAAGATGTTGAAGCAGTGAGCGGTGAAAAAAGAGCCGTGTTAGTGACGGACCCAGGGGTAATCAAAGTTGGTTTAGCAGACATTGTATTGAAAGCGCTTCAAAATGAAGGTGTAGAGACGTTTGTTTTTCATGATGTGAAAAGTGATCCTACGGCCGCTTCTATTGATGCTGCTGCACAGCTTATTCGTGAACAGCAGATAAAGTGCGTCATTGGTCTTGGAGGCGGTTCAGCTATGGACGTGGCTAAAATGGCTGCGCTAGTTGCAGGTGATCAGTATGAAACGATGCATTATGCTTTAATGGCCAATTCTTTTGCGAAAAAGAAAGTGAAAACCATTATGCTTCCAACTACTTCAGGCACAGGGGCGGAAGTCACAAGCACGGTTGTCTTCTCTACTCATAATCAAGTCAAAGTATGGGCATGGGATCAAGATATGGCTCCGGAACTAGCCATATTAGAACCACGATTTACCGTGAAACTGCCGGATTTCTTGACAGCTGCCACTACGTTAGATGCGCTTGTGCATGCAATTGAAGCATGCACAGGCAAGCGTACGAATCCTTTTATTCAAGCGCTGAGCCTTCAAGCGATTTCATTAGTAAGCCAAAACCTAGAAACGACTCTGCAGCAGCCTGAAAATTTAGAGGCAAGAGGAAAACTAGCAATAGCAGCAACGCTTGCAGGAATGGCAATCGAACAAGGAGGAACGGGGCTTGCACACTGCATAGGACATGCTCTGGGAACAGTTGGGAAAATTCATCATGGCCGCGCGGTTTCAATTGCCTTGCACGCTGTGTACGACTGGAATATTGAAGGTGCAGTGGAACTGTATGCAGAGGTAGCAAGAGCTTTGGGAGTAAAAAAATCATTTTCTACGAAGGAGGAGCTTGCTTATGCAGGTGCAGAAGAATTTAAGCGTCTGGTATCTGTAAGTGGATTAAACCTTGCGGTTGGAGAGGGGCATGAACCGTCTATGAACGTCTCTGACTTTGTGGACATTATGCTTTCAGTTGAAAATGAACCGATGAGAGTAAATAATGCCCGTTTTGCCAGTGAAGATGATTTACAGCAGTTTGCAAATACAATTCTTTGTGTTACTAATCAAAGAAGTAGCGTTAAGCAGTGACGGAAGTTAGGAAATAAGCAAACGCAGCTAAGTTAGACAATTAAAGATAGGAGGAAAAATCGTGAAGAGTATCCGGCATATCGTATTTTGGCCGCCATTTCTATTATTACTCGGTGCAGTAATATTAAGTCTTACAAACAGAGAGGCGTTCATTAACCTTACGACACAAGCAAATAATTGGGTTATTGCTAATCTAGGATGGGTATTTAGCGTAAGCGGTCTTCTTATGGTGATTGCGTGTGTAGCGGTATATTTTTCACCGTTAGGAAATGTGAAAATCGGGGGCCCACAAGCAAAGCCG
Organism: Priestia sp. YIM B13551; assembly: GCF_042787905.1. NCBI lineage: Bacteria > Bacillati > Bacillota > Bacilli > Caryophanales > Bacillaceae > Priestia > Priestia sp. YIM B13551. The sequence goes on along the minus strand of NZ_JBHZOX010000001.1, from coordinate 628,688 downwards.
CTTTTGAATTTTAAAAATTGGTTTGCTATTACTCTTACTACAACAATTGCTTCAGGGTTAACGTTTTGGGGGATTGTAGAGCCGGTTTATCATGTCTCGGCTCCTCCAACTTCACTTGGGATTGAACCAAACAGCCCTCAAGCAGCTATTTTTGCAATGTCTACTATGTATCTTCACTGGACAATTACGCCTTATGCTATTTACTGTGTTCCTATTATTGTTTTTGCGTTTACCTACTACAATATGAGAAAGCCGTATAGTTTAGCTTCCACTTTGGCTCCTGTGTTAGGCAGTAAGCTAAATGGAAAAGGCGGACAAATTCTGGATGCAGTTTGTTTATATACTCTAGCTTTAGGGATGGCCGCTTCAATGGGAACGAGCACGTTAAGTTTAGCTGGAGGAATGAATAGTTTATTTGGTATTAAAAGTACGCCTTTAGTATGGGGGATTATTACGATTGTAGCGACAGCTATTTTTATTGCCTCAGCTTCGAGCGGGTTAACAAAAGGCATTCGTATTTTATCAAGTATTAACGTGAAAGCCTTTTACGCAATTGCCATCTTTTTATTTATTGCAGGTCCTACTTCTTATGTACTGAACTTAGGTACAGAATCATTTGGTAACTATTTAACTCACTTTTTTGAAAAAAGTTTGTTTACAGGGGGAGCCTCAGGAGATACATGGCCCCAAGGATGGACTACATTTTATTGGGCAAACTGGTTCTCTTGGGCAGCTATTACCGCTTTATTTTTAGGAAGAATTGCGTACGGATACACCGTTAAAAAGGTTATTTTAGTGAATTTTGTTTTGCCTGCTATATTCGGAGGAATCTGGATGACTATCTTTGGAGGTACTTCTATTCATATGCAAATGAACGGAGGAACACTTTCGAAGATAATGGATAGCAACGGAACGGAAGCAGTTCTCTACGCGGTTTTTGAAGCACTACCGTTTGCAAAAATTATTATTCCATTTTACTTATTTATTGTATTTTTATCCTTTGTTTCCGGAGCAGATGCTAATACTGCGGCAATGGGCGGCATCAGTTCAGCGGGTATTTCTCCTGAAAGTCCAGAGCCTAAACTATGGATTAAAGTAGTGTGGGGGATAACCGTTAGTTTTATTTCTTGGTCCATGATTAGTTTTGCAAAGATTGATGGTATTAAAATGCTTTCGAACTTGGGCGGTGTTCCTGCACTGCTTTTAGGACTAGGTATCTTGTATGCATTGTTTAAAATTGCTAAAAATCCTGCAAAATATGATCGGACATCGGATATAGATAGAAAGGTTAATAATCAAGAAGCTGATGAAACAAAAGCCGTATAAATAAAAGCAAGGAGAGCTTACTCCTTGCTTTTTTATGTTTTAATCAGCGGGTTCATTATGAACATGTGATTCAGCTTTTTTTTCTTTCAACAATGGGTCATTAGAAGCCCAAGGTACGCGGCGAGGCTTGTATTCAATCGCATCGGTAGAATAAACGGCTACGCTTACGACTCCGCCGTGCACCTGCGCTCGAATCAACAAAGGATCACTATACGTATTTTTAAAATGAAAGTCAGGTCCATACCAGCTCACGGTAGCATCTCGCCCAGGAGGTACGTAGGAAACACTGCGGCTATGTGAGTAACGCTGCGTAATTGTTACGCCAGCGTTATCGACGGCGTTAAATAAGGTAGAAGAAACTTGGCAAATTCCTCCTCCAACTCCTTCAGAATACTCTCCTTTTACAATGATTGGCGCACGCATATACCCTTTGGCTGCCGTTCTTTTTCCGACGGTTTGATTAAACGAGAAAACTTCCCCAGGAAATATGACGCTGCTGTCTAGTGATTCAGCCGCAAGGGAAATATTGTGAGAACGATTTTTATTATGAGGGTTAAATAACGTATGATAATGACCGATTTGCTTAATTCGAATCGTTGCAAGCAGCTCCTTATCCACGCGAGGCGGAACAGGAAGCGTCGGGATTTCTAATGTTGACGTACCGCCGTTAAAAAAATAAGTATAAAATTTCTTCGCAAAATCTTTATGATATAGTTTGACACCCGCTTGCTCAGGAACAATTTGTCCGCTTTTATCAATGCGGGCATTTATGGGCTCTCTATATGTTTTTTTATCCAATTCTTTTAGAAGAAGATTGTATCGATCATGATCAACCATAGGTACAGGAAGAAGAGGCACGGCCACTTTGTCCCGTTCAATCCGTTCAATTGGGTTACCGTCATGAGTAATAGATAGGTGGTCTTGTGTAGAAAGAGGTTGAATGAGCATTAAAAGTCCAACCATCCAAGTGAAATTCATATCATATACCTCGCTTTCACCTGTTAGTATGAATAAAATGAACCGTTTAATGTATAAGATTCACAAGCTCTTTTTTGTATTATTTTCCATGAGCTTAGCGTGTAAAAATTTCTATTTATAATTGTATGTGTACTTTCGCATATTACATAGAGAAACTACAAGGTAATGAGGGTAGACAATGACAAAATTAATGATTTTAGTCTTTATGCTTATTAGTTTTTTTGTGCATCCCCAAAAGATGAAAGCAGAAGAAAACCTTACGTACTTTCCCGTAAGTGACACAGGAAAAGTATTAAAGTGGAAACGTGTAGAAAGCTTACTGCCAAAGGGGGAAAAATTTAAAGTGATCGATGTAGAAACTGGTTTTTACTTTTATGTGCAGCGAAGAGCAGGCTCACACCATGCAGATGTTCAGCCGCTTACACGCCAAGATACGAAAATAATGAAGCACTTATATAATGGGAAATGGAGCTGGAACCGAAGAGCTGTTCTCATTCCGTTTAAAGGTCAAATGCTTGCAGCTTCCATGAACGGAATGCCTCACGGAGCCGGTGCGCTTGACAATGGGTTCCCCGGTCATTTTTGCATTCATTTTGCAGGAAGTACGACTCACAAGTCTCAAAATGTGGATCCAGGTCATCAGTTAATGGTATTAAAAGCAGGAGGAAAGCTTGATGAATATGCATTAAAAGCTGAGCCGGCAGAAGTCGTAAATATGTTTTTAACAGGATTAAAGCAAGATGACGATGCCTTAATGCAGCCGGTTTTGCGCGTGAAGCAAGAGCATAAGCTATGGACAAAACTGCATAGTATCTCCACTATTTATTATAAAACGGACTTATTTCATGCAAAAAAGTATAGAACAAAAGAGAAAATCGCCGTAGATTGCCTTATTTATTACGAAGATAAAGGGGCTCAAAAGACCACGATGGTTTTTACTTTAAAAAGAAACCCGTTAACAAACGGGTGGGAAATTTCTTCACTTACATTGTAAGTACTGATTAATGCTTAAAAACACATCTGACAGAAAACAGATGTGTTTTTAAGCATTTGTTTAGCTCTTTAGTCCTTCGCAATGTTATAGTGTAAAAACGTGCTTACATACGATAGAAAAGAATAAAAAAGGGTATAAGTAATAATATTACTCTTTCTACAAAGAACTCTACAGCACGAAAGGAGAGGGTGTTTATTTTTTTATATTGGTTTAGCCGCTTAGTTGCTGCAGACCCTGGACGAAAAAGGCTCAAAACAGCTTCTAAAGCTACGATCAGCGTCATTACAGCGGTCGTTATTATGCTGATCGTATTAAAAGCAGCGGGAAGCTCACAAATTACCGCTGCTATTTTAGCAGGTGTAATCGGCCTGATGGGTATATTGGTCGTGAATGATGAAACAACAAAAGCAAAAAAAGTGACAACAGGCTTAGTAGCACTTTCCAGCGCCGTTTCTCTCGGAATTGGCTCGTTTTTATCACGATATGGACAAGCAGAAAATATTTTTCTTGTTCTGTTGGTGTTTTTGTCTTTTTATTTACAGAAATTTGGTATTCGCTATTTTTCCCTGTCGATGGTAGCATTTATGTCGTTTTATTTTGCTTCTATTTTACACGTCACATTTTCTCAGCTGCCGTGGCTGTTAGCTGGCGTTGTAGTAGGAGCCTGCTGTGCATTTATCTATAATTTTGTTATCTTTAAAGACCGGCCTGCCAACGTGCTGAGGTCTTCAATGAAATCATTTCATATTCAAGTGAATTTGGTGCTTGATTTAATTATTGAGTTAATTCAAAAGAAACAAATTGAACCGGCTCAAATCAAACAATATAACCGCAATATTAAAAAACTAGTAGAGTATGCCCGTGTAGCATCAGAAGAGCTTGGAAATACAGATCCCCACGACATATGGCCTGGCGTAACAGCTGAACAGATGCGCCTTTATGTATTTGATACAGTTATGCTGCTTCAGACATATTCCCCGGCGATTCGAAAGCTCAGTGAATTAAAAGCATTTAATCATTTTGACATTCAGCAGCTGCTGTTAAAGCTAGTGGAATCGATTCGCGAAGCAGAAGTATTAAATGAAAATCCTACTCATTCCTTAACGGATGCAGCTCAGCATCTGCAAGAGCTGCGCCAAAAATTAAGTGAACTCGAACCTCAAGATAAAAGGTATAAAGACTGGCTTTACTTAATCCGCCGTATCGAAACGATATCAAATCACGTGATTGATGAAGCCTATGAGCTGCAGCAAGCAATTGTGAAACAAGAAAAACAGCCTCAAAAAGAAGCGGAAGAAAAAGAAGGCGAAGAGGACAATGATGAAGAAAAAGGATTAAAACCATCTACGAAAAAGTCTATTCAAGCGGTCATCACTGCTGTTGCCACATTAATATTTGGCTCTTTTTTATCTCCATCGCATCAATATTGGGCGCTGTTAGCAGGCTATCTAGTGCTTCTTGGTACAGAAACGATAGGAAGTACGTTTGTAAAAGCCGTGCAGCGAAGCGTAGGAACGCTTTTAGGAGCAGCTGTTGGCTTTGTTGTCGCAAGCTTTGTCTCACCCGGGATACTTGAAATAACGCTGCTTTTTATCTGTGTGTTTATGGCTTTTTATTTCTTTCCTATTACGTATTCGTTTATGAGCTTTTGGATTACGATGATGCTCGCCTTTATGTATGACATGCTTCTTGGGGGGATTTCAGAGAGTTTATTACTAGCTCGCGTATTAGATACAGTTGTAGGAGTTGGAATTGGTTTAGCCGTATCTGCTCTTGTATTTCCTAAAAGAACAAGAGATAAAATAACCGACACCTCAGTAGAATACGTAGCGGCTTTAAAAGAATTTGTTCACACTTATTTGCATCGTTTTACGAAGCAGTATGCGTTTGCCAATTTAGCTGATAAAGGAATGGAATTAGAAAAAAAGCTAAAACAGCTTCATGTCGATTCAGATCCTATTATCAAAGGTTTCGTTGGCCGTTCACGTCTTCAGCAATTTTTGACCGTCTTTACCGCCATTAATTATTACGCCAAGCATTTGGTAGCTTCTTCTACTAGAAACGGGGCTTTTTATAAGGAAGCAGAATTTCATGGCGTAGTAAAGGAAGTGGAAGAGAAAGTAGCAAGCAACTTCACTCAGCTTGAAAAAGCGTTACGAGGAGAAAGAGGAACGTATGTATACACGCTTGAAGATGTAAGACAAAAGATTGAACAATCTTTAGATTATTTTGATACGTCCGTTCAATCAAGAAATTTACAGCATCTTCAGCTGCTGCATAACATTTATTACGTATGGAAAATCAATCAATCGGTTGTTCACTTAGCCAAAGAGCTAGGGGCAGAAGAAATAAGTAGTGAAGACTAAAAACCAGCGAATATTTCGCTGGTTTTTAGTCTGATGAATAAGGAGACGTATCTTTTCTAATCGTTCTCCACGTTGTTTTAAGACCGGCATAGCTGCCAATTGCAGCGTATCCATAAAAATATCCCATAAACAATCCGGCAATAATATGATGAGGATGACTGATAAATACTGAAAAAAGCACGCCAACAGCTAAAGCGATAGTCGGAACATATTGCTTTTTAGGATGGAAAAGCCATTTGATCAGCTGCGTCACGATTAATACGATAGGAACGCCAATGACTGCGTCCCAAAAATTTGTATGAATTGTAGGGAAATCCATATTCAAGCACCTCGTTAAATGTGTTAGATGTAAGGTTATCTATGCTGCTTACCTTAAAACACTTCAGTTAGTTATGAGGTGCTCCAGGTGAATAATAATAAGGTGGAATTTTAAGCCAGCCTTTTTGCTGCATCAGACTTTTCACTTTTGATCCTAATATGACCTTTTCAGTGTGGAATTTTAGCCACATCAATCCAATATCGGTTCTAATAGACTGTCCCATATTTGTGCTGCACATGACGATATTAGAGGCAACTTTTACAGATATTAAGTTAGCGATTTCAGAATCCGTTGCTTTTGCTCCTAATGGAATTGCTGTTAGGGTCGGATTTGGGCTTGGTAGCCGGTATTTCAGGAAGCAGGATTCCTTCTTTAACCATTAATTTCTTTAGGGTATCAATCTGAGATTCAGCCAGGTTTTTTGAGTCTTGAATAAGCTTAAGCAGTTCACTGTTGGTTGTTGTATTAAGACAGGTTTCTAAGGCAGGTACTTCTTCCGCTAAAGCAGTGAAATATAACCAACATCCCATAGCCTCACCAATATGTGGGGGAGGGGGCGAATCATCTGTAGAAGAGTTCTTTATATAATCAAGTAGTGTCTCAATGACGTTAATCATAACTTTTCACCCTTTATATAGTTTATCCATCTCCATTATTACCTTCAGCAGAAAAGGATAAACACAGCTAAGAAATGTTACATATAAAATTGATTATGATGAGTGGAAGAAAAAGCATCTCACGCAGCCATTTATAATGATGACAGTACATTTACTGTCACCACATCTAAAGGTATAAAAATTGCGGCAATGCGTACTAAATATGTTAGGGCTAGAACATGAAGTAAATAGAAAAAAATCTCCTTGCTCATTAAGGAGATTTTTTTATCAGATGTGTTATATCGTTTTTCTCCGATGCTCTCTCCATAAAGAAGTTAATTCCTCTGACCAATATTTATAATCAAATACCGTTATATTTTTGCTAGGCATAAAAACATTCAACAGCCAATTAACCCTTAATTTGTCTCTGACGCCTATCGTTTTATCGTTTTTACAGCAGCCTTCATCACAGGGTTTATCGTGTATCTTGTAAGGAATATTTTTAACGACTAATCCATTTTTCACGCGTTTTGTGTACTCAATTCCTATAATCAATATATCACTCCTCACAGTAGCTCTTATCTTCATAATCATATGTATGAATGACTCCTTTAATGAAAGGGTAAAAGGGAGGAAGACAAAAATAAAAAAGCCCTGCTGTAGGGCTTTTAGATTAAGCAACTTTTGATGCAACGACGATGACTTTACCGTGATCTAATTCTTCTTCATAGCGTTCAGCTTCCGGCTGTGATAATCCTAATGAACGCATCTTGGCACGAAGCTCGTCTCCTCGAGAACGAAATACATTCGCAATCGCATCAAAAACACCTTGTTCAGAAAGACCGATGTTGTTTGTATTTGTTGCAGCTGTTAAATCCTCGGAGCGATCTTGATGGTGTGCAAGTAAATAAACTTCGTCTTTTGTAAATCCTTCACGCAAAAATTGTTCAATTGTATCTTTTGCCTGTACGCCATTTTCAACTACTTTTACATTTACCATTTCAAAAAACCTCCTTGTATGATAGACAACTTTCTTGAATACGTTGAGTAATGAAGAGAAGCTTAAGTAACTTATCTCCTTGTTTTGTGTATACACGTTATTGGAAGAGATAAAACCTATTTCATGAAATTGAGTTAAAAAGCCTAATATAGAAGAACAAGGAAAAACGCTTTTATTTTTAAGGAGAATCTGGTGAAGGATAAGCGGGAAGAAGCTTTAGTTAGCCTTTTTCCTGCATCGTTTTTTTTTGACCTTTTAAGGTACAGTACAAACTGCAAAAAGCCTGGATCTTAAACAGCTAAGATCCAGGCTTTTTGCATACATGAGAAATTTAAGATGAAAGACGTTCTTTTTGTTTTTCATAAACAGAAGTAGACTCGTTCCATGTATATCGACCATCTTGTAATTGAATGGTTGCGCTGAATGGACAGTCTATTGACGTTTCTGCGTCATCTAAACTACTTTCAAGTAAACTTTTTTTAAATCGAAGCAAATCTTCTTTTGAAGCAACTCGAAAAACCATTTCTAACGTAAGATCATCGTCCATTGCATTGTGTAATTGACTAATACTTTTGCGGAATTCTTTATTATATTGGAGCATAATTTTAATATCTGCTACGCAAGCAACACCAAACACATCTTTCACAACAGACTCAACCGTTAACTGAGTTGTGGAAGCATATGTTGAAATATTACGCTGTGGATTTTCTAAATAATAAATCGTTTCTACAGGATGTCTCGTGATAAGCACCTCTTTCCTATTCTTAAGTATACAGGAAAAAAGAATGGAATGGGGAAAGATTTTTAGGAAAGGAGTCCTGACATACATAAAAAGACTGTTTGTAAACTGTTTGTAATAGGAAAGAGAGTTATAAATTGAGGGCTTTTCGCTTATCATTTTTGCTATAACCTTAAATCAACGAATTCTGTGCAACTTCTTTTAAGATTTGGTAAAATAAAACCCTACGTTTTAATTCCTTCCGATAGATCCCTCAACTACTATTTCTACTTATTTTAAAGGAGGACGCTATTTTGCAGTTTGAACAAGCTTTAACACATTTACAGTCCTATTTTGGCTATGATTCGTTTCGAAAAGGACAGGAAGAGTCGATTCGTTATGTTTTAGAAGGGCACAATACCGCTTGTATTATGCCAACAGGAGGAGGGAAATCACTTTGTTATCAAATTCCTTCATTATTATTAGAAGGTACAACACTGGTGATTTCTCCGTTGATTTCCTTGATGAAAGACCAAGTGGACACGCTGAATGCAGCTGGTATTCCGGCCACGTATATTAACAGCTCGCTGACTCACACGGAGGTACAGCAGCGCTTAGAAGAAGTCGCACTTGGCGAATATAAGTTGCTTTATGTAGCGCCGGAACGACTGGAGTCTCCGCAGTTTTTAGAGCAGCTTCAAATGCTTCCTATCCCGCTTGTAGCGGTAGATGAAGCGCACTGTATTTCACAGTGGGGTCATGATTTTAGACCGAGTTACTTACGCATCAACGAACTGATCAGCAAGCTGTCTAACGCTCCGATTGTGATGGGGCTGACGGCTACGGCGACGCCTCAAGTGCGTGAAGATATTTGTCGAGCTCTTCATATTAATGAAGAGTACACGGTGATGACGGGATTTGAACGTGAAAATTTATCGTTCGCTGTGGTAAAAGGCCAGGATCGAATCAGCTATATCGAGCAGTATATCCGTAAAAATGACCAAGAAGCAGGAATCATTTATGCCGCTACGCGTAAAGATGTTGAAGAGCTTCATGCTAGATTACAAAAGTCAGGAGTTAATGTATCAAAATACCATGCTGGTATGAATGGGAACAGCCGTGACGAAGAGCAGAACCGCTTTCTGCAAGATGATGTGCAGGTGATGGTGGCTACCTCTGCCTTCGGAATGGGGATTGACAAATCAAATATTCGCTTTGTTCTTCACTATCAGCTTCCGAAAAATATGGAAAGCTATTATCAAGAAGCAGGACGTGCTGGTCGTGACGGACTTCCAAGTGAGTGTATCGTCCTTTATTCTCCTCAAGATATTCGCGTGCAGCGCTTTTTGATTGAACAGTCAACGTCAAATCCTAAAAAGCAGATTCAAGATCTTGAAAAGCTGCAAAATATGGTGAACTACTGTCATACAGAAGGCTGCTTGCAAGCGTATATTCTTCATTATTTTGGAGAAAGTGAAGCGCATGAGTGCGGCCGCTGCAGCAACTGTACGGATGATCGTGTGGAAATAGACGTAACGGTCGATACGCAAAAAGTATTATCTTGTATGATTCGTATGGGCGAACGTTTCGGTAAAATGATGATTGCTCAAGTATTAACGGGTTCACGAAATAAAAAAGTAGTTGATTTTGGTTTTGACAAGCTGAAAACGTACGGCGTCATGAGCGACCGGTCGGCTAAAGAAGTGAGCGATTTTATTGAGTATTTGATTTCAGAGCAGTTTATTTTAGTAGGACAAGGATCATTTCCTACTTTATCAGTAGCAGCGAAAGGAAAAGGTGTGCTTCTCGGCACGGAAAAAGTGATGAGAAAAGAACAAATGGAAGTGAAGCAAATTGTCCAAGACGACGAGCTGTTTGCTCATTTGCGTTCCGTTCGAAAGCAGCTGGCAGACGAAGCGGGCGTGCCTCCTTTTGTTATTTTCTCAGACGATACTCTTCATGATATGTGCGCAAAACTTCCGGTAACTCTTGAACAGTTCGCCACTGTAAAAGGAGTCGGAGAACAAAAACAAGAGCGATACGGAGAACGATTCACGACTGAAATCAAACAGTTTTGTGAGAAACATCCAGATCGAAAGCGAGAAGTATCTTCCCCTGCTCCGAAAAAAGCAAGAGCTTCATCAAAAGAAGGCTCTCACTTAATGACGTATGAGCTATTTCAGCAAGGAAAATCGTTAGATGAAATTGCTGCAGAACGTGAATTGAGCCGCATTACCATTGAAAATCATTTGTTTAAATGCGCAGAAGAAGAAAAAGAAATTGACTGGTCACCTTTTCTTTCAGAGGAGGACGAACAGCTTATTTTAGAAGCTGCTTTCTCAGTAGGCGATGAAAAGTTAAAACCAATCAAAGAAGAATTACCTGAAAACATTACCTATTTTATGATTAAAGTAGCGCTGTTTAAACAAAAAATGAAGCAGCTGTCTTAAACAAAAAGCTCCTATTTAAGGAGCTTTTTTATGTTGAATAAGGGAGTTTACTGATAAAATAGAAGATATAAATATTTGAAAAATCAGATTAAATAAAAAGGAGTACTGCACTGAGATGATTGAACGAGAGCTTGAAGCTATTTTGCATGCTTCTAACGACAATATCGTTATCACTGATGAAAAAGGGTGTATTTTACGAGCGAGTCAAAACTGCCGTGATATATACGGGTATGACGTGCCAGAGTTGGTCGGACAAACAGTATACGAATTGCAAGACCGCGGGATATTTTCACCTTCCGTTACGATTGAAGTGTTAAAGAAAAAGAAAGAAGTACAGCTGATGCAAAAAACAGAAACGGGTAAAGTTGTAATGGCAACCGGTATTCCCGTGTATGATGAATATCAGTGTATGAAAAGAGTAATTAGCTTTTCACATGATTTAACAGAGCTTCAGCGCTTAAAAGAAGATTATCAGCAGCTCGAAGTGAAAATGAAAACATATCAGCTAGAAATGGAAGAGCTTCGGGAACAGCAGTCAAATGAGATGGTCATACGAAGTCAAGCGATGAAAAAGGTATGGTCAATTATTAATCGCGTGGCAGACAGCGATGCAACGGTTGTGTTGCTAGGTGAATCGGGTGTTGGTAAAACGGCTTTTGCGCGTGCTTTACATTATGGAAGTGAACGAAAAGAAGAGCCGTTTATTGAAATCAACTGCGGAGCCATTCCAGCTAGTTTGTTTGAATCTGAAATGTTTGGATACGAAGCAGGATCTTTTACAGGTGCAAGTACAAAAGGGAAAATAGGAAAGGTTGAATTAGCTCATAACGGCACGCTTTTTTTAGATGAAATAGGAGAGCTGCCTCTTGATATGCAAGTGAAGCTGTTAAAAGTGCTGCAAGAAAAAACAGTCACCAAAATTGGAAGTGAACGAGCCAAATACGTAAACTTCAGGCTGATTGTAGCAACAAATCAGCCGCTTGAGGAAATGGTCAAAAAAGGAACATTTCGCGAAGATTTATTTTATCGGTTACACGTTATTCCGATTACTATTCCTCCGCTTCGCGAGCGAAAAGAAGACATCGCGGCACTGCTTTATCATGTGTTACATAAACAAAATGAAAAATATAAAATGAAGAAATTTTTTCATGCAGAAGCATTAGATATATTGGTTGAACATCCGTGGCCCGGAAATGTGCGCGAGCTAGAAAATACAATTGAACGCCTTGTGTTAACAACGGATGAAAACAGCATCTCGCCTAAAGACCTGCCGTTTTATACAGAAAAGATCAAAAGTGATAAAGAAGAATGGGAGACTCTTGATACGTTAACCTCTCAGGGAATGACCCTTCAGCAAGCGCTTGCAGAAGTGGAGAAAAACTGGCTGATTCGTGCTTATCGACAGTGTCAAACAACGTATGAAATGGCAAATGCATTAGGAATTAGTCAGCCTACGGTTGTAAGACGTTTACGAAAGTACAATATTAAATAAAGAAAATTTAATTCAAAATGAATTAACTGATTCCGTACTGAATCAGTTTTTTTGTTTTGATTCTATTATGAATTAAAAATCGTCCATAATTGCACGAAATAAGACGATAAAAATTGGCATGCATTTTGCATTAATAAAAAGTATCTAAATAAAAAGCGTCAGTATCTAACATGTTGACACGGCGCTAATGAATGAAACCCATTAGGAGGAATAAATCATGCAAAAATATCAGCCGAAAAATTCATTTGAATCTCCGCGTTTTTGCGGACCTCGAACATTTATGAGACTTCCGTATGTAGAACAAGTAAATTCGGAAATGGATTTTATTGTCACGGGTATTCCGTTTGATTCAGGTCAATCTTTTCGAACAGGAGCACGTTTTGGACCGGAAGCTATTCGAGATTTCTCCATTTTGCTTCGCCCGTATAACCCAGAACAAAAGATTAATATTTTTGATTACATTTCAGGCGTTGACTACGGCGATTTGTCAGTTGTTCCGGGATATATTTTAGAAACATATAAAAAAATTGAAGAAGGGTTAACGCCGGTTGTGAATGAAGGAATTATTCCTATTTCACTAGGCGGTGATCATTCGATGACGCTCGGCGAACTTCGTGCCATCGCGAAAAAGCACGGGCCGGTAGCGCTTTTACAGTTTGATGCTCATTCTGATACGTGGGATAGTTATTTTGAACAAAAATACAATCACGGTACGGTATTTAGACGAGCAATTGAAGAAGGGTTAATAGACGTATCGCGATCGATTCAAATCGGTATGCGAGGCGGTCTGTACGGAATTGAAGATTTAGAAGATGCAAAGAACTTAGGTCTAGCTCTGTATACGACAAATGAATATAAAAAACTGGGCGTTGAAAGAATGCTAGATATTATTCATGAGCGTGTAGGAGAAGGACCCGTATTTTTATCGTTTGACATTGACTTTTTAGATCCAGTTTACGCGCCGGGAACAGGAACGCCTGAAGTATCGGGTGCAAGTATTGACGATGCGCTTCAATTCGTTCGTGGGTTAACAAATATTGATTTTGTCGGGTTTGATTTAGTAGAAGTACTGCCAGCTTATGACCATGGACAAATTACAGCAGCAGCGGCCGCTAATATTGTTTATGAATTTATCACGCTTATCGCGTTAAGAAAAAAAACAAAAGAAGAAGAAGCGCTGTTAATGAAAGCGCGCGACTGAATATAAAGAAGATGGTAAAAGTGGGAAGGTACTATTATCTTCCCACTTTTATATAAGAGTTCTCTATAGGGAGTGTTGGACTATGAACGGGCAAGTAAATGTAACAGTAGATAAAAAGCGAGCAAAACCATGTAAAAGAGAAATATTCAATCCAGCGACCAATAAGATCATAGCGGAAGTGTTTGATTCCTCGCTTCAACAAGTAGAGGAAGCGGTAGGTAAAGCGAAACAGGCTTTTGAACAGAGTGAATGGAAGAAAAATAAGTCACTGCGTGTAGAGGTGCTTACGAAACTAGCAAATTTATTAGAAAATGAAGCGAGTATATTCGCTGAAACAGAAACATTAAATACAGGCAAACCGATAAAAGAAGCGCAGTTAGATATTGAAGATACGATTAATTGTTTAAGATATTACGCAAATTTAATAGAAGAAAATCAGCCGTGGACAAAAGACATGTTCGACGATACAAACAGTAAAATCATTCAAGAACCTATTGGCGTATGCGCGCTAATCGTTCCTTGGAATTTCCCTTTGCTGCTTGGCATGTGGAAACTGGCTCCTGCATTAGCAGCTGGAAACACGGTGGTGTTTAAGCCGTCAGAATTAACGCCACTTTCTTTTTTAAAGTTAGCTTCATTATGTGAAAAAGCTGGTATACCAGAAGGCGTGTTTAATTTACTTACAGGAGACGGTGAAGTGGGAAGTGCACTGGTTGAACACAAAGACGTAGCCAAAGTCTCTTTTACAGGAGGATCAGAAACAGGCAAACGTATTTATCAGCAGTGCGCAAAAGAGATGAAAAGAGTTTCGCTTGAACTGGGAGGGAAATCTCCGCTTCTTATTTTTGAAGACAGTGAAATTGATATTGCAGTAGACTGGACAATGTTTGGCTCATTTTTTAACCAAGGACAAGTGTGTGTAGCTTCATCTCGTATACTCGTACATGAATCTATTTATAAGCCGTTTCTTTCTGCTCTTATGGAGGCTGTTGCTGCTATAAAAATTGGTAACCCCTTAAGAGAAGAAACGGAGATGGGTCCGGTTATTAGCACGGAGCATCTGAACAAAATACAGGATTTTATCAAGTTAGGTCAAGAAGAAGGCGCGAATTTATTAACAGGAGGAACGTTAATTGACTGCGAAGGTGGAAACTATATAAAGCCGGCTGTGCTCGTCGATGTGGAGCAGCATATGAAAGTCGTACAAGAAGAAATATTCGGTCCCGTCATTACCGTTCAATCTTTTTCAAGTGAAGAAGAAGCCATAGTACTTGCCAACGGCACGAGATTTGGTTTAGCTGCAGGAATTTTAACGAATGATTTAATGAAAGCAGAGCGAGTTGCTGAACATCTTCAAGCGGGAACGATTTGGATCAACGGCTACCATACGCCTCATATTGAAACGGCGTGGGGCGGTTTTAAAGAAAGCGGCATTGGGCGGGAGTTAGGTCCATCAGGATTAGCTGCTTTTACTGAAACAAAACATGTGAATACAAATTCCAAGCTAGCTCGAGCCAATTGGTATCAATAAAAGTGAAAGGTGGAAAAGGAATGACAACAAAAAGTGGTCTCGCCCATGATGATGTGCAGCCGATTGCAACGAATAAAAGAAGTATGGGCTTCTTCTCTACATTTTCCATGTGGATAGGAGCCAATGTGGTAGTAACGACCGTTTTTACCGGAATGCTGTTTGTACCCGATATGACCTTTTTAAAGGCATTATTTATTATTGTGCTTGGCTCTTTAGTTGGTGCCATACCGCTCGTGTTGATGGGGAATATCGGAACTCGAACCGGTCTTCCAACCATGGTTTTGATGAGACCAGCTTTTGGGCAAAGAGGAGCTATGCTTCCTGCTGCTGTTAATCTTATTACATTAATCGGCTGGGCCTGGATTCAAGCCTACATGGCAGGGCTAAGTTTAAATCATGCTGTTACCTTTTTGACAGGTTACAGCAATATCAATCTATTTACAATTCTTACTCAAGTGTTGGTAGTAGCTATTTCTATATACGGACATAAAGGCATTGAAGCAACGGAAAAATTAGTAGCTACGCTTATGGTCATTTTAGCAACCGTTGTGTTTAGCTATTTGTTTATCGAATTTGATGCAGCAAAATTAATTCAAATGAAAGCAAGCGAAAATCCTGGTATTACAGGAATGTTAGCTTTTGATATTGTAGTAGCTACAGCTTTTACGTGGATTCCCATTGTTTGCGATTATAACCGAAACTGTAAATCTGAAAAAACGGGCATTGCGGGAACTTATTTAGGGTATAACGTCGCAACTCTAATTGCGATGGGGTTAGGGGCAACGGTTTCTGGCTTTTCAATTCTCGGAAATATGACGCAAACGTATGACCCGGTAAATTTAATTGGTGCATATAGCCCGCTGTTAGGGTTAGTAGCTGCCATCGTAATTTTTTTATCGGTGCTGTCAACCAACGTAATGGTATTGTATAGCGCGACAATGTCTTATTTATCTATTTTTCCAAAGCAGAGGTTCTGGATACCGGCACTAACCATGGGAGTTGTCACAGTTCTAGGTTCTTTATTAAAAGAGTGGTTAATGACAAATTTTCAAAGCTTTTTGCTTATGATCGGCGTATTATTTATTCCTATTATTGCGATTGTTCTTGTTGATTATTATATCATTTGCCGAAAACACTATGACGTTTCAGCTATTTTAGAAAAAGAAAATAAACTATACTGGTATACAAAAGGCTTTAACCTTCGTGTGTATGTATCTTACATAGTGGGGGCTGTATTTGCCTACTATTTTACGTACGTTCACCCGCTAGCCACAGGCGCAACAATCTTAGCTTTTTTATTTACAGGTGTTTTGCATGTATTGTTAACCAAACTTTCGCAGCTCTCAATCCCCTACTCAAAGGGAATCGACAGAAATGCTTAATATAATTTTAAATAGACTGAATTATCAAAAATAATCAAAAAGCTCCTATTTAAAGGAGCTTTTTGTGTTAAAAATAGCTAAGAAATAAGCAAAAGCAGGAAGAAGAGAGGTTCTTGATCTAGCTAAAAATAAAGTAATAACATGTATTTGATTCTGTCAGGGGTCTTTCCTATAATAAATGTAGGAAAACTTTCCAAAGGAGAATTTTATGCTCGAATTAGAGACTATTCAAAGCAGTGCCATTGAAAAAACTAAACATACATTACTACAGGATATAAAAAACGTAATAGGTGAACAAGACGAATGTCCGGATTTTGAGACTTATTTAACAGACAGGCACTCTTTTATTAAAAAGGCCTGGGGGACTACGTGGAGAAAAGCAGTTGTTTCTTCTGTATCTAAAAAAAGCAGAAAGTCATATTTAACAGAGAAAGGCTTCGAGGTGAAAGGGTATAAACCTCAAGCTATAGATAAGTTATTTGCTAAAGAAACGAGAAAAGGTATAGAGTTTAATGCTTTTTCTTGGCTAGAAGAGCAATACGGAAAGGGCAATAAAGCGGAGTGGCTATCTCTATACGGAGAAGCAAGAGCTGAATTTGCCGAAAAAGAAGAAGAAAGAAAAGAGAAGGAACGACAGCAAAGTATTAATGATCGAAAAGCTAGATATCAATTACAGTTAAACTTAGAAGCAGCTCCTATTTTGGAAGTAAACAAAGGGCTGTATTACCTACATATAAGAGAACAGCTTTCCCATCAGCTGTCAAAAGACATTAAAACAAACTCAAAGTATATTGAAAACTATGCGCCGCATACTGAGCTTGAAGATGAATTAATAGCAAACGGCGATTTAACACGTCATGATTATGAAACGGTTAATGACTTTTTTCAAGAGCTCACCGGCGGCGTAAGCTCAGAATTAGACAGATATTCAACGATTATCTTGTTTGAAACGTATGAAGATGTATACGAGGTATTTATCACCGATAAGATTTATGAAATTATTCCAACTATGATTATGGATGACCTTCCTGCTTCATTTAAAGAAGAATATAAATCTTATACAAATGCTTCGGTAACACGAATGGATATTATAAAAGCACTTAGAAGTGATTTATCGGATTTGGTCTATGAATATAAAAAAATGCTTGTAGAAGAAAAGCTTTCTGATGTACTAGAAATTTCAGATCACAACTTGACGATTGAAGAGCATCAAGAGAGATATCAACAGCAACTGGAAGAAAGACGATTACAACAAGAACGTGAACGTGAGGAAAAGAAAAAGCTTATCGAAGAAGAACAGCGACAGTTAAATTATATTTTTGGTGCAGAATACGAAATGGACCCAAGAAAAGAAACGGAATACATCCTTCATCTCGGTGATACAAACACAGGAAAAACGTATACGGCATTAAAATCATTAAAAAAAGCTGCTTCGGGTAGTTACTTAGCGCCGCTTCGCCTGTTAGCTTTAGAAGTTTTTGAAAAGCTGAACAAAGACAGAGTCCCTTGTTCGTTAAAAACAGGTGAAGAAGAAAAGATTGTTGAAGATGCTCAGCATATGGCCGGTACCGTAGAGATGTTTAGTGAATTAGAACATGGCGATGTAACCGTAATTGATGAAGCACAAATGATTCAAGACAGAGACCGAGGGTTTTCATGGTATAAAGCCATCACTCGAGCTAACGCCAAACAAGTTCATGTTATCGGGAGTTTAAGCATTCGAAGTATGTTAGAAGAGATGTTAGACGGTGTGATCTCAGAAATTCATGAGTACGAAAGAGATATACCTTTAAAAGTAGATCTTCGAAGGTTCAAAATTGAACAAGTAAAACCCGCAGATGCTTTAATTGTTTTCTCGCGTAAGAAAGTGCTCCAGACAGCGGCTAAGCTAGAAAAAGATGGTCACAAAGTTAGCGTGATTTATGGAAGTATGCCGCCTGAAACGAGAAGAAAACAAATTGAGCAGTTCATTAATAGAGAAACAAATGTCATTGTGTCTACAGATGCAATTGGAATGGGGTTAAATCTTCCAATTAGACGAATTGTCCTTTTAGAAAACATGAAGTTTGACGGACAAAAGAGGAGATTGTTGACTTCTCAAGAGTTAAAGCAGATTGCAGGTCGTGCTGGAAGGAAGGGTCTCTATAATGTAGGAGAAGTTGCATTCGCTAAAGATGCAAAGCAAATGAGAGAACTGTTATTTTCAACAGACGAGCAAATCAGTAAATTTTCAATTGCGCCTACTTCAGATATGCTAAGAAGATTTAAAGAATATCATCATGACCTCGGAACGTTTTTTGACATGTGGGCTAAATTTAAAAATCCAAAAGGTACACAAAAATCAAACCTGGCACAAGAACGTGAGCTTTATGAGGAAGTGAAAGACACGCTGATTGAGGCGAAAATGCCCATTGTTGATTTATACGGCTACTTGCAGCTGCCGTTTTCAGCAAAAGAAAGCTCCTTGAAAAAGCAGTGGGTTGCCAGCATGAATGCGATTGTTAACAGAGAAGAGTTACCTGAACCACGGATGATAGAAGGTTCACTGGAAAAATTAGAGCTGTCTTATAAAGCAATTGGCCTGCATCTTTTATTTCTATATCGAATGGACAGAAGGCCAGAAGCTATTTACTGGGAACGTGTCCGAGAAGAGCTTACAGATAAAATCCATAACGTATTAAGAAAAGATATGAAAAAATTTAAAAGAACATGCAGTGCGTGTTCTAAAGACCTTCCTTGGAATCATGATCATGCGATATGCGATTCGTGTTTTCATAAAAGATTCCGCAGAAGGTATGGAGACGACGATTTTAATTAATAAGATGTAGTGATAAAAAAGAGGCTTGTATAAACGTATGTTAGTTGAAGGAAGAGGCTGGGACAAAAGTATTTTAGCCGAAGTGAAAAACGAACCATTGATCAACATGTTTGATTAGTGATTCGTTTTTTTATTATGGTGAACGTAGGTTTCATCTGTTTCGTTTCTTCTAGCAGTTGATTGGAGGGCAAGGCTAAGGCTCGTGCGGGAAAAGCATAAGTGGCGAGGAGGCTCAGCGGCCGCCCGCGGAAAGCGAAGCCTTGCATGGAAATCAACTGCGGTGTAACAAGCGGTTCAGCTCATGCATCCCATTTACTCGTCTTTAGATTGGATTCATTTCTTTATGTCTCAACCTTATTTTTCGGATAGGCTTTTTATCTTTTTCCTATGAATTTCTGCGTCAAAGCAGATTTTTGTAGAAAAAAATCGGAAATGTATAAGCGGTCATCTTGTAAAAAGAGCAATAAATTATTATCATATAGAGTGGAACTGATATTTTAAAGAGTTCCGTGATTTTTTTGTTGGGCGGACGTGTATTGTATTAGAGTAAGTTTGCTATCATTCGTTATGTTAAAAGCAGCACTTTTAAATAGAGATACGGTTCGTAATAGAAGGGAAGAGGATGATGACAAGTCATAACAAAGAAAACAAAGCTGCAGCCGAGCAGTACAGTAAAGGGAAGATTTTGTGGCAATTAACCCGTCCTCATACGCTAACAGCATCGTTTGTACCGGTTTTAATTGGAACAGTTCTAGCCATGTTTTATGGCCATGTGAACGTTTGGATGTTTCTTGCGATGCTTTTTTCATGTTTGTGGATTCAAATTGCGACGAACTTATTTAACGAGTACTATGATTTTAAACGCGGCTTAGACACAGAAGACTCTGTAGGTATCGGAGGAGCCATCGTCAGACACGGCATGAAACCGAAAACGGTATTAAATTTAGCACTGATTTCTTATGGAATTGCTCTTATTTTAGGTGTATATATATGTGCAAACAGCAGCTGGTGGCTTGCTTTAGTTGGATTAGTAGGTATGGCGATTGGTTATTTGTATACGGGCGGACCGCTTCCGATTGCGTATACGCCGTTTGGAGAATTATTTTCAGGTCTTTGCATGGGCGCCATGTTCGTATTGATTTCATTTTTTATTCAAACTAATACCGTAACGTCTGAAAGCATCTTTGTATCACTTCCGATTGCGATTTTAGTAGGTGCGATTAATTTGTCTAACAACATTCGTGATATAGAAGAAGATACAAAAGGAGGACGACGTACGCTAGCAATTTTATTAGGTTCTAAAAATGCGATTAGATTTTTAGCTGCTTTGTTTGGCATTGCGTATATTTGGACCGTTGCATTAGTGGTATTCTTCGATATTAGCCCTTGGATTTTCTTAGTGTTTCTTAGTGCACCTAAGCCAATTCAAGCCGTACAAGCATTTGTACGTGGAGAGCTTATTGCGATGAAAGCAACCGCGCAAACAAATACGTTTTTTGGATTTACTTTATCAATTGGCTTATTAATTGGCTATTTAGTAAGCTGATTAAGTGGAAAAAGCCTGTCTTTTTAAAGACAGGCTTTTTGTTATGCTTCAGTTATTTTTTCTTTTACTGCGCTAATAAATGCGTTCATATTTTCAGAAGATGAAAAGCTGGCTTGGGCTTGTTTTGGTCCGCCGCCGCCTTTTCCATGGTAAAGTGGAAGCAGCTCTTTATAAAGTTCTCCGCATTTGACCCCACTGCCGCTGTGAGCCAGCAAAACTTTTTGATCACTTGAAAAAGAAAAAAGAAGCGTCGTATCAGGTGTTTGAAGAAGCTGCTTTGTCAAGGCTTGCACATCTTTTAGTGTGCGGTTTTCAAAGTGATGGTACAGAAATGAACCTTCTTTTTTGCTTTCTAATTCACTTGCTAAATAAGCTGCATTTTCATTTTTTAATTCTTCTAGTTGTTTTTGCAGCTCTTTTTGTTCAGTCTCCAATTTTTTAATGCGTTCTACAACTAATTCACGGCTTGTGCTGAATTTATTGCTAAGTTCTGCTACGATTTCTTGAGACTGCTGATAATCAGCTAATGCACGCATACCGCATTTAAAAAAGAGGCGTGTATTGCCGCGCTGCTTTTCTGTTTTCGTAAGTTTAATAAGGCAAAGCTCTCCAATTTGGTTTACATGAGTACCGCAGCAGGCAGAAACATCAATGCCTTCAATTTCCACGATGCGTACCACTTCGTCTTCTAGATCGGGCACTTTGCGAAGCGCAAGAGTATGTAACTCTTCTTTCTTCACTTCGTACGTTTTAATGTGACGGTTGCTGTAAATAGCGTCATTTACAACTTTTTCAATGTGTAATAACTGCTCATGAGATAATTGAGGTACATTCAGATCGATAGAGACTGCTTCGTTACCTAAATGAAAGCTAACGGTGTGAATATCATATGTATCGATTAATAGAGCCGAAAGTAAGTGTTGTCCGCTATGCTGCTGCATGTGATCAAAGCGGCGATGCCAGTTAATTTCACATGTGACGTTCGTTTGTGCAGGGAGCGTATTGACGATATGATATACTTCTCCATTTTCTTCATACACATCTTTCACGTCGATTCCGGCAATATTACCGTAGTCAGACGGCTGTCCGCCGCCTTCTGGATAAAAAGCGGTTTGTTTTAACGTTAATGCGTAGCCATTTGAAAGAGAGCGCGTCTCTATCACTTCAGTTTCCCACGTTTTTATGTAGGGGTTGCTATAATAAAGTCTTTCTGTCATGTTCATCATCCTTTCTAATAAAACCATATCTAACTTTTTCTATAGTATCAGAAATATGTTTCTTCGAACATGGATAAGCTAACTTGTAACAATAAAACTGGGTGGGACATATGAAAAATACTGTTTATATTTATACGCGGGATTTACAAAGAATTTTCACCAATTGGGCGATGATTATCATTGTGCTGACGCTTATGATTCTGCCGTCTTTTTACGCATGGTTTAATATAAAAGCATCTTGGGACCCATACGGGCGGACTGAAGGTATTGCCATTGCAGTAACGAGCGAAGATGAAGGTTCTACGATAAGAGGGCAGCACGTAAATGTGGGAAAAGATATTATTGCAACGTTAAAAAAAAATAAAACGCTTGGATGGACGTTTGTCTCCAAAGAAAAAGCTGATCACGGAGTAAAGCACGGTGACTATTATGCAAGTATTGTTATTCCAAAAGATTTTTCACAAAAGCTTGGTACCGTTCTTCAAGATCGTTTGGAAAAACCGGTCATTATTTACAAAGTGAACGAAAAAATAAACGCAGTGGCGCCTAAAATTACAAGCAAAGGGGCCAGCAGCTTAACACAACAGATCAGTGAAAAATTCGTCAAAACAGCGAATGGAGCCATTTTTTCAGTGTTTAACGAACTAGGTATTACACTGCAGCGGGATTTGCCGACCATTCAACAAGTTGAACAACGGATTTTTGAACTTGAAAATCGTCTTCCTGAAATCAAAAAAGTAATTAATGAAGCGAATGACACCACTCAAAAAGCTGGAGCTATTGTATCAAAAGCCCAGGCTGCTCTTCCTGAAGTAGAGAGATTAACAGCTGACGGCGCACAGATGACTCAGCAGCTAAACACTTTTTTAACTAAAAGCGATGAAGTTTTAAAAAACGCTGAGCCAACGATCAACGAAACGCTGCATCGGGTTCAGCAACGAGCTCTCCGGGTTCAAGAATTGAAGAATCAGCTGATGGAAAAAGATATAAAACCGGCTGAAGTCAGCGCAGCAGCGGAACAGCTAAAAGGGCAGTTAACAAAACAAATTGCTGACACAGGAGAGATTCTTACACTTCTTACAGATTTAAATGCGTTATCTCAACAAAAAGTTCTTTCACCTGTTATTAATGACGTAAAAGATGTAAATACGCTTTTACAGCAGCAGCTTTCGGATGTAAACAGTCTGCAGCAACAAACAAAGAATGGGGATGTTCCAAATCAAAGCGTACTTGATAGGTTCAGCTCTCGCACCGATCAAGCTGTTTCTAGATTAAATGCGTTAACGAACTCATATTCTTCTACGATTGTGCCTGCTGTTGAACAAGCAATCAAAGAAGGAAAGGATAAAACGGCAAGCGCAAACTCACTGCTTGATGAAGCCAATAAAAGCATGCCGGATGTTTCTAACGTCCTGTCTAAAACAGCCAGTGGCATTTTGCTTGGACAACAGGAGCTTGGGAAAATAGCAAAAGACTTTCCGCGAATTGAACAAAACGTGCACAATATAGCGGATAAAATACGAGAATTTCAGCAAAAAGAAAATATTGAAGATATTATTAATTTGCTAAAGAATGATGTGCAAAAAGAAAGTGACTTTTTTGCTAAGCCGGTTCTTTTAAAAGAAGAAAGACTTTACCCGATTCCGAACTACGGCTCAGCTATGTCGCCGTTTTATACAACGCTTTGCTTGTGGGTCGGAGCTTTGCTGTTAGTTTCGATTTTAAGCGTAGAAGTAGCGGATGAAGAGCGATTCAAAAGCTATGAGGTCTATCTCGGAAGACTTTTAACGTTTTTGTCTATTGCTCTCGTGCAAGCTTTTATTGTGACGCTAGGGGATTTATTTTTAATCAAAACGTATGTCGTAGATAAAGTACCTTTTATCTTTTTAGGCTTGCTGTGCAGCTTCGTATTTATGACGATTGTATATACGCTTGTTGCGATATTTGGCAATGCAGGAAAAGCAATGGCGATTGTTTTACTTGTGCTTCAGCTTTCCGCTGCAGGCGGTACATTTCCGATTCAAGTCGTGCCTGCTTTTTTTCAAGCGATCAATCCATTTTTACCATTTACGTATGCAATAAGCATGATGAGAGAAGTTGTAGGAGGCATGTTAGCGGATATTGTCAGAAAAGACGTTACGGTGCTTCTTTGCATTTGGCTAGGCGTGCTGCTCGTTGGCATTTTTCTTCATAAGCCTCTTAGTAAAACGAGTGCAAAATTAACAAAAAAAGCGCGTGAAAGTAAATTAATTCATTAAAAAAACGTTTTGGGTTTCCAGACAGAACAAAATGCGGTAGTGTAGATATAAAGGAGTGATCAGCATGGGTATATTAGATGGACTATTAGGAAATGCATCAGAAGCAGATATAAGAGGAACTGAAAAAGACTTACAAAATATCTTAATTGCCAACGAGCGAGTGGAACAAGCGTATAAAGTCATTCGCGATTTAATGGTGTTTACGACGAAACGCTTAATTATCGTTGATAAGCAAGGAGTGACGGGAAAGAAAACAGATTATCATTCCATTCCTTATAAGACGATTACCCATTTTAGCGTAGAAACGGCTGGAACATTTGATTTAGATGCGGAATTAAATATTTGGGTATCGGGTTCTAGTGCACCGATTTCAAAAGAATTTCGTAAAGATAAAAACATTTACGACGTGCAAAAAGTATTAGCATCTTATGTGTTAGATTAAAAAAGTTGAGCCATGAAAAACTGGCTCAACTTTTTTAATGTTTGTGTAAAACGAGAGAGGATACTATCTTCATTCTCGTATGCAGCTGTTTGAAAATAAGCAGGCTGTTGTCTTTCCATATTTGTTCACTTCACTCATTACTGAAATGCATGAAAACGATTTACATAATGAATTATACAGAATAAAAAAACCGTGATATGCTTTTTTTAGAGAAAAAAGGAAGTGACCAACTGTGAGTTATACCGTAATTGGAACATCAGCTTTTCGCAAAACAAATGTTGCGCTTTTTGCAGCAGGCTTCAACACATTTTCGATTTTATATTGTACACAGGCCATTTTACCCGAATTTTCTAGAGAATTCGGGATATCCCCGGCGTTTGCCAGCTTGTCTCTTTCGTTAACAACCATTACGCTAGCGGTTAGTATGCTTTTTTTAGGTTCTTTATCAGAAGTGTGGGGACGAAAGAAACTGATGGGTCTATCGTTAATTTTTGCGTCATTGCTATGCATCATGACAGCATTTAGCTCTACCTTTGAAACGCTGTTAGTCTTTCGCGTCATTCAAGGAATCGTTTTAGCAGGGCTGCCTTCCGTGGCCATGGCTTACTTAGGAGAAGAAATTGAACCAGGGAGTTTAGGAAAAACGATGGGGATTTATATAAGCGGCAACGCCTTTGGAGGCGTGGCGGGAAGGCTTATGACAGGGGTGCTCACGGAATATTTCAACTGGTCCGTAGCTCTTGATGTTGTAAGCGCAATTAGTTTATTAGCCACCTTTGTTTTTTTTATGAACTTGCCAGATTCACAAAACTTCACTTCACGATCTTTTGAACTTCGTCAGCTTACCGGCTCTCTTCGCAGTCATCTTCAAGATAAAGGGATGCTTTGTCTTTTTGCTATTGGTTTTGCGCTGCTTGGGAGTAACGTAGCTTTATACAATTATATTGGATACGCTTTATCCGCTCCTCCGTATTCTTGGAATCATACGCTTGTAAGTTTTATTTTTGTTATTTTTTTTGTGGGAGTATTCAGCTCGGTCTGGATGGGGACGCTGGCGGATCGATACGGCCGGAAAAAAGTGCTGTTATGTACAATTGCTGTTACGCTTATAGGTTCCATCGTTACGCTGCATCCAGTTTTATGGATAAAAATTACCGGGCTATTGCTGCTGACTTTTGGCTTTTTCGGAAGTCATTCCATCGCAAGCAGCTGGGTGGGAAGAAGAGCCACTCATGACAAGGCTCAGGCTTCGTCTTTGTATTTGTTTTTTTACTATGCAGGATCAAGTGTTGGCGGGACAGTGGCTGGATTATGCTGGAGTGCGTACGGCTGGAAAGGTGTTATTGCTTTAATTGGTGTGTTTCTTACAACAGCCTTTTTCCTAGCTGTTCGTTTGTCAAAAATGCCGGCTCAGCAGACGCATGTTCACTAAAAAAGAATGTAAAGACATGTATGGCTATTGATTTAAAAAGACTTTCCACTCAGCGTGGAAAGTCTTTTTTTAGTTTAAAAGCTGAATAAAAAGCTCGGCTACTTTTTTATGAGCACTGTTAGCAGGATAGATATAAGAGAAACGGCGCTTAAAAGGAGCGGTGTTAACGTTGAGAATCGATAGGTGCTTTTGTTCTACATCTTCTTTAATAGCGCAAAGCGACAGCACAGACATTCCTAAATCGTGAACAATGGCTTCTTTAATTCCTTGATTGCTGCTGATCGTTAGCATGCTTTTCATTTTTAAACCGTTGGACATTAGAACGTGATCTAAATATTCTCTTGTTCCAGAGCCTTTTTCACGCGCTACCCACCGCTGATTTTGTAAATCATCAATTTCTACTTTTTTAAGCTGAGCTAAAGGGTGATCCACTGACGCAACGATAGCAAGTTCATCGTCCATAAAGGACTGAATATGTAAGTCGGATTCTTCCGTGTGTCCTTCAATAAGCCCTACGTCTACTTTGAAATGACGAACAAGCTGAGCGATTTCCTTTGTATTACCGATAGTCACTTCTACATCAATATCAGGATATTGTTCACGAAGCTTTGCTAAAAATGAAGGGAGAATATATTCGCCAATCGTGAAACTGGCGCCAATCGTTAGCATTCCTTTGACACGGTGATGATGTTCATAAATATCTCGTTTCGTATGCTCATATATCTGAATCATTTGTTTAGCACGATCGTATAAAATTTCGCCGCTGGGTGTGATTTTTAACATTTTAGGTGAACGCAGGAACAGGGAAGTTTGAAATTCTTTTTCAAGATTTTTGATGTGTACGCTTACGCTCGGCTGTGAAATCATTAACTTTTCCGCAGCTTTTGTAAAGCTTTGCTCTTCTACAACAGAAACAAACGTCTTTAACGCATCATAGTACATAGAGTATGGCTCCTTTTATATTAAAAAAATTAATTATAAACATTATAAAACATTACTATTGTAATAACTAGAGGCACTTGGTTAAGAAAAACAAAACGAGGTGCTGACTTAAAGGAGTATTTTAGCTTATAACGAAGGCAGCACACGCAATTTGTTTACAGGTATTTCTATTTCATCTATAAAGCTATTAAACACTTTTTTGTCATCTGTTTGTAACAAAAGTAAAAAAAGTACTTGTTTTTTCCAAAAAACATACTATAATATTAACTGTAATACGATGAGTAATACAGTTAATACACCTAGTACACACATAATGATTTTGGATAGATGAAGGGAGGCAGACTATGTTTGATTTAGATATTCGTAGTCGCAAGCCGATATACGAGCAATTAGTAGATAAATTGAAAGAGCTTATTATTCATGAAGTCTTTAAGGCCGATCAAAAGCTTCCGTCTGTTCGGCTGTTAGCAAAAGAATTAACGATTAATCCAAATACAATTCAAAAAGCGTATCGGGAACTAGAACATCAGAATTATATTTATTCAGTTCCAGGCAAAGGAAGTTTTGTAACGCCTCAAGTTGATACACTAAATAACGAGAAGGTGAAAAAGATGAAAGAAGAATTAGTAAGGCTGTTGGCAG
This sequence comes from Priestia sp. YIM B13551, assembly GCF_042787905.1. Classification (NCBI taxonomy): domain Bacteria; kingdom Bacillati; phylum Bacillota; class Bacilli; order Caryophanales; family Bacillaceae; genus Priestia; species Priestia sp. YIM B13551. The sequence continues at coordinate 601,038 of NZ_JBHZOX010000001.1, read as the reverse complement.
AAGCTATGTATTTAGGGATGGATAAAGATGAAATTCTATCACTTATTTCACAGGCTGAAAAAGCAGTAAAAGGAGGAAGCGATAGTGATTGAACTGAAGGCGATAAAAAAAGAGTTTGAAGAAATGGAAGCTCTAAGAGACGTCACGCTTTCTATAAAAAAAGGATCTATTTACGGACTCCTTGGCTCCAACGGGGCAGGGAAAACAACGCTATTAAAAATCATTGCAGGTATTTACAAGCAGGATCACGGGAAAATCGCAATAGACGGCGAGGAAGTATTTGAAAACGTTGGCTTAAAAGAACGTCTTATTTTTATGCCAGATTCTCTTTATTTTTTCCCTCAAACAACGATTAAGCAATTAGCGTCTTTTTATAGAAGTGTCTATCAACTTGGAACGAAGAGCGGTTTCAAAAATTAAAAGAAGCTTTCCCAATTCAATTACATAAAAAGGTACACAGAATGTCCAAGGGAATGCAGCGTCAAGTAGGTTTTTGGTTAGCGCTGTCTGCTATGCCTGATGTACTTATCTTAGATGAGCCGCTCGATGGGTTAGATGCGGTAATGCGTCAAAAAATTAAAAACCTTCTTGTTCAAGATGTGGCAGAACGGGAAATGACGATCTTAATTTCATCACATAACTTGCGAGAAGTGGAAGATCTTTGTGATCATGTAGGCATTTTGCATCACGGTCAATTATTAATTGAAAAAGAGCTGGATGATTTAAAATCAGACGTGCACAAAATTCAAGTTGCATTTGAAGGAGATGTGCCGCTAGCGCTTTATGACACGCTAGACATTTTATATCAAGAAAAACGAGGAAGCGTCTTGCTTTGTATTGTTCGAGGAAAAGAAAATCATTTAGTCAACAAAGTTCGATCGTATAAGCCTTTAATTTTTGACATCTTGCCACTTACGCTGGAAGAAATATTTATTTATGAAATGGGGGATGTGGGTTATGCAATCGAAAACATCATCGTTTAACCGCGGCATGTGGATTCAATCCATGAGAAACGTGGGATGGATTGGGCTTGTCTACTTGTTAGTACTGCTGTTCGCTTTGCCTTTACAACTAATTTTCACTTTCACAGGAAAGGTAGAGCCTTATATAGAGAAACCAGATACGTTATTTAACGTATTGGATGGGCTGGAATTTGTGTTTATGTTTGTTGTACCAGTGTTACTTGGTATTTTCCTATTTAGATATATACAAACGAAGATTGCGGCTGACTATATTCATAGTTTACCAATTAAGCGTTCTACGCTGTTTCATCAAAATATGCTTCTGGGCGCGTTGGTTTTAGTTGTTCCTATTTTAATTACGGGAGTCGTTACTTTTGCCGTTAAAGGAGTTTTAACCGTTGAGGATGTTTATACAACAAGAGATGTTCTAAGCTGGGTCGGTTACAGTATTTTAATTAACTTATTTGTACTGACCGGAACTGTTTTAGCGGGAATGTTCACCGGAATGTCTGTCCTCCAAGGAATCTTTTTATATGTTCTATTTCTTCTACCCGGCGGAATCTCTTATTTAGCTATATCCAATGTAAAGTTTTACTGGTACGGCTATGCGTATGACTATTACGTGAACAAAAATGTTGACAGCCTTGTTCCGTTTTCACACGTAGCGCAAGTGGTAGCTCATAAAAGCTTTTCTACTAGTGCATTTGTTTATATTGGACTCATTGTCTTATTTTACATCATTGCTTTAATCACCTACCAAAAAAGAAAAGTAGAAGCTGCTACGCAAACCATTTCAGTTAGCTGGTTAAAACCGGTATTCGTATACGGAGTAACCGCTTGTTCACTCATGTTAGGCGGATTTTACTTTATTAGCATGAAAGGTGAATTTTCATGGATGATCGTGGGCTATATTATTGGTTCATTAATAGGCTATACAGTTGCTCAAATCATTTTAAATAAAACGTGGCGTATCTTTACGAAATGGAAAGGGTATCTAGGCTTTGTTATAGCTGCAGCTATCGTTGGCTTTATCATTCATCTAGATGTGTTCGGCTATTCTACTAAAGTGCCAGCAGCTTCGGAGATTGAAAGTGTATATTTCGATGAAGATATACATCCATTGACTGATAAACCTGAAAACTATGCAAATGGAATGAATGGCTATTATGAAGCTCCATATTATTATACAAGTAAAGAAACGATTCAGAGTGTTCGTCAGCTGCAAAAACAAATTACAGCATCTAAAGATAAGAAGCTGGATCCTGATAAACAAAGTGAAATAGAAAGCAGAAACGGGAAAATGGCTGTATTTGCTTATAAATTAAAAAATGGAAAACAAATGGTCCGAGAATACTTTATTCCATTTTCAGACTATAAAGCTTTTTATAAAGAAATTGCAGAAACAAAAGAATACAAAGAAAATTTCCATCCGCTTTTACGAACAAAAAACACGAATAAAATTAAAAGCGTGAGTTTTTCTGTTTCAGGAAAGTCAAATTCAATCAATATTACAAATCCAGATAAAGTACAAGAACTTATACACGTAGTCAAACAGTCGATGATGAACGAAACGTTTGATGAAATGTACAGCACAAAAGAAAGCTGGGCTTCAATTGAGTTTATGGATGGAAAAGGACAGTACGTACAAACTGCATCTTGGGATAAGTCTTATAGCGAAGTAGAAGCATGGCTGAAGAAAGAGCATTTATATGAACGTGCTCGCCTTATGCCAAAGGACATAGAAAAAACCGAAGTCTTTAAAAATTCTTCTCATCTAAAAAACGACTATCGTCTTCAAGAAGATTTTACATCTCTAACGAAGGATGAGAAAGCAATTAAAGTAAAAAACAATCAGCAGGTAGAAACACTTCTTCAACATGCGAACTTACGAGATACAGGAGATTATCTTGTTGCTTTTTATTACAAAGATCAAGTAGATACTCCTCAGATTTATATGTTGAATGAAAATGAACTGCCAATCGAACTAAAAGAAAAACTAAAATAACAAGGGAGAACTTATTATGTGCGGCGAGGAATTGCAAGATTATTTAAATCAGGTGCTGGCTTATTTATTAAAAAATGGTGTGAATAGACAAGACGCCGAAGATATTACGCAAGAAGTAGCATTAAAATATTTAGAAAAACAAGAAATGGTCGATCCTGAAAAAATAAAAGCTTGGATGTTTCGCGTCGCATTAAATAAACGGTGTGATTTAGGAAGGCGTAAAATAGTGAAAGACCGCTATACGTCTTCTTACAAAGAAGAACCCGTTATGTATACGCCTATTCAGCAGGTGCTCAGAAATGAAGAAGCGGCTGAATGTCAGGCGATTTTAAATCAATTGAATCCTAAGTATCGCAATTTGCTTCTATTAAAATACGGATTAGGGTTTAAATATGAAGAAATTGCCGAGTTATTAAATATGCAGATGACTACGTTAAAATCAGCTCTTTACCGCGCGCGCAAATACTTTGTAAAGGGATATAATGAAGTCATTTAATATAAATGAAACAGCAGCAGTTTGTGAAAAAGCACTTTTTACACAAACTACTGCTGTTTTTTTCGTATTTTTCTTCTTTGGACAGCATAGATAATCAAACTGATCGCACAAAAAGCTAAAGTGATCTCAATCACATCAGTATAAGAAGATGTCGTATTAAAAAAGGAACCGAAAATAAATAAAGTCAGCGTCCAAATGAAACCAAAAGAAAATGAGACTTTAATGTAATGACAATGCTTCATTCCGCTTGCCCCGAGAAAAAAAGGCATCACATGTCGCATTCCTGGTAAAAAGTAGCTTGCGATGATAGCGTGAGATCCATATTCTTGAATCGTTCGCTCAACTTTCATGACATTCTTTTCCCATCGCGGGCGTTTTAATAGCGCAAGCGCCTGAGCTGAAAAAAGACTGGCTATCAAAAACTTAAGATACAAGCTAATCATCATGCCGCTGTAGGTAAGTATAAAAGCTGGAATATACTGAACGGATGGAGACGTAGCCTGGCTGCCTGCAAGCATAATATATACTGGGTCAGGAATAGGAGTAAGGTTGGCTCCGACTAAAATGATAAAAAAGAAATATCCGTAGCCTAATTGGTTAATGGCTCCGATAAGCTGATCAATCACGTTTTCTTCCTCCTTTCTTCATTAGAATACGAGAGAGTGACACACAGTGTTCGCTCAAAATAAAAATAAAGTATAGGTGCGCACAATTTAGGAAAAAAGAGTTATAATAAATAAGAATGTACGTTCTTCTTTCGGGGATTAATTATACAGAAAGAGGTGATAGTATGAAAATGATGTACCCTAAAAACGGCAAAGTTATTCTTCATATTGATGCCAATGCTTTTTATGCATCTGTTGAAACCGCACATGATCATACGCTCAAAGATAAGCCTCTTGCTATTGCTGGCAATCCAAAGGAACGAAGAGGAATTGTTGTAACCTGTAACTATATTGCTCGTAAACGCGGAGTATATGCGCCTATGCCTCTTTGGGAAGCGAAAAGAAAATGCCCCGAGCTGGTTGTTATAAAACCTAATTTTCCATTATATCGCCAAATGTCCAAAAACATGTTTGATTATTTGGTAACCATTTCACCTCTTTTAGAGCCCGCTTCAATTGATGAAGGCTATTTGGATATTACAAACTGTGCTGAATTAGGCTCTCCTCTTGACATAGCAAAGTCCATTCAGCAGCATTTAATACAGACGCTGCAAATTCCTGTGTCAATTGGAATCGCGCCGAATAAATTTTTAGCCAAAACGGCAAGTGATATGCAAAAACCTTTAGGGATTACCATCCTTCGAAAAAGAGATGTCCAAACAGTTCTTTGGCCAAAAGCCGTAGAGGAAATGCACGGAATCGGTAAAAAAACAGCTGAGAAGCTAAATGCGATTAAGATCGTGACCATCGGTGATCTAGCAAAAGCCGCTCCCGGTCTTCTTAAACAAACTCTCGGAATAAAAGGAGAAGTTATGAAAGAACGAGCATGGGGCCAAGATGATCGACAGGTGAACCCTGATCGCCAAACACAGTTTAAATCTATTGGAAACTCTACGACGCTATCTCAAAATGCAGTAGATGAACATGAAGTTCTCCCTATTTTAAATAAACTATCGCATTCTGTAAGCTCTCGTATGAAAGCGAAAAAAGTTGTAAGCAAAACGATTCAACTAACGATACGATACAGTGATTTTAAAACCATTACTCGAAGCCAAACTATTTCAAAAGCAATTAGCGAGCCAAATGATCTTTTTCATTACAGTGCGGTATTATTTCAAAAGCATTGGAACGGAGAACCGATTCGTTTATTAGGCGTAGCTGCTCTTCAAGTGAGCCACCATGTTCAGGAAGAAGAACAGTTAGATTTGTTTACATATGGAGAGCAAGCAAAAAAAGAGCCTTTATACAAAGCGGTCGAAAGTTTGCGTGAAAAATATGGAGATAACATTATTCAAAGCGGTTTAAAAAAACAAAGAGGAAAAAAAGAGAGGTAACTCTCTTTTTTTGTATAAAATAATAGGTTTACACTCATTATAGAAGGGGAAGTACATTACTATCACGGTAATCAAAGTGATTACAAAATGAATTTGATTGCGACTTTTTTGATTGTCTGCAATGAAATTACATAAAATAATCTATGAGGTGATCTTATGTCAGACGTACTATTTACATCTAAAGCAACAGCGGTAGGAGGCCGAGATGGTCGAGTTAAATCAGATGATGGTATTATTGATTTAACCCTTGTAAATCCTTCTCCAAATAACAAAGAAGAAGGAACAAATCCCGAGCAGCTGTTTGCAGCAGGATATTCTGCTTGTTTTGACGGTGCTTTAAATTTAATTGCTAAGAAACAAAAAAAAGACATTGATTCGTCTATTACTGCAGAGGTAAGTCTACTAAAAGACCACACTGATGATGGCTTTAAAATTGGAGTGGTGTTAAACGCTCATATTAAAGGCGTTTCACAAGAAGTAGCTGAGAAGCTAGTAGAAGATGCACATCAATTCTGCCCGTATTCTAAAGCAACGCGTGGAAATGTTAACGTAACGTTAAATACAACGGCTGAGTAAATAAAAAAACGCCTGGATTTTTCTTAAATCCAGGCGTTTTTTTATGTGCAATTTTATATGGTCTATTTTTGATTGTACGTATGCAGTGATTGCAATAACTCCTGCAGCGTTTCTTTCAGCTTTTCTAATTCTCCCTGTGACTTATTTGTCATGCTAAAAACTTCTTCTGGAATATGACAAGCTTTATCACGTAATTTTTTTCCTTTTTCGGTTAAACTAATAAAAACAACGCGTTCATCTTCATGAGAGCGCTGACGAATCACTAATTCTTGATCCTGCATTCTTTTTAGCATAGGGGTAAGGGTGCCTGAATCCAAATACAGAAGTTCGCCCATTTTTTTCACGCTGAGTGTTTCGTGTTCCCATAAAACAAGAAGGGCTAAATACTGAGGATAGGTTACTCCTAATTTATCGAGCAGCGGCTTGTACACCTTTGTAATCTCCCGAGACGTGGCGTAAATTGAGAAACAAAGTTGATTTTCTAGCTGCAGCTGCTTATAAAGTTGTTCCATTCATGTTGCCTCCAGTCTATTACTTTTTATTTAATTATACACAATTAAATAGTGGTGTCCAATAACGCCGGATGAAAAAGTGATCAAGCTGTAAATAAAAAATGGGAATTTTACATATACTAAGAAAAAAAGGGAGCTGTGCACATGTATTTTGCAAAAAAAGCCGTAGAAGAAGAAGTAGATCAAATGATGGATACGACTGTATATGCGTGTCAATCTGAATCATGTAATGGGTGGATGAGAGAAGATTTTGTTACGGTTGATTATAACTGTCCGATGTGCGGAACAGAAATGTCGCAGGAAGTACGCGAGCTGCCGAAAATTAAGTACGATCATCAATTTTATAATAAATAAAAAAAGAAGCAACTGCTTCTTTTTTTATTTTTCACTAAAATTTCATTAAGCTGCGCTAGACTAAGAACCAACATCCTATGAAGGTGAGGAATATCAGAATGAATCAAGGGAACTTTTTGAAAGGTTTATTATGGGGAACCTTATTTAGTATTCCTATTTGGATTTCATTGTTTGGCTGGTTCCGCATTTTATCACATCTTGCATAGTTTCGTTTTATAAACCGTCATACGCGCCCTTATCTTCCTATTTCCGCTATAATAAAGGTGATAGAAAAAATAAGGAGCTGTTCTCATGATTCAATATAAAACGGAGCAAATGACGGTTTTTGAAAGCGCGCTATTTCAAACAACATCTGCAGTGATTGAAACAAAAGACTGTGTCATTGTTGTTGATCCAACATGGCTTCCTCACGAAATTAATGAAATTAAACAGCATGTTCAAGAGATCTTAAATCATCGCAACCTGTATGTATTTTTTACTCATGGAGATTTTGATCACGTCATTGGATATGGCGCTTTCTTAGAATTAAATGCTACCTTTATCGGCAGCAAATTTTTAGAACATCATCCGGACAAAGAAGAAAAAGTTCAAATGATTAAGCAGTTTGATCATGACTATTATATAAAAAGATCTCATGATATTATATTCCCAGAGTTAGATATTGTTGTAACCGAAAATGAACAGCATATTACTTTAGGTGAAACATCCATTACCTGTTATTTTGCAAAAGGTCATACAAACGATGGCCTATTTATGATTGTCGATGATTCGATATGGATCGCAGGGGATTATTTATCGGATTTTGAATATCCTTACATATATGAAAGTGTAAATGATTACCGCGACACGCTTGCCACTGCGCGACACATTTTAGCTAAGCACCAAAATCTAACGCTAGTTCCTGGGCACGGGAAAACGACACATCACCGAGCTGAAATTCAAAGACGAGTGGAGATGGCCAGCTTTTATTTAGACGAACTGCAAGCTGCAGTGAAAGAAAACAATAAAGAAGCGCTTGATAAGCTAAACGACAAATTGGCATTTCCATCTGATTTCACGGCACAATGTCATCAGAAAAACGTTGAAATTATGAAAAGAGAATTGCTGTTATAGAAATCGAGTGTACAGTCATCCCGTCGATATTAAAAGTAAGAAACCGCATCTTCTGTTGGAGATGCGGTTTCTTACTTTCCTTTATTTATCAATTAAATGAAACTTTTTCCTTTTCTGTCCGTTTATATAAATAAGAAATTATTTTATTTATAAAGGAGTATGACAATGGGGAAAAACGGTTGTGTAAAATGCGGACATACAGAAGCAAAAACAAAAGAAATTGCTACAACGGGAACGGGGCTGTCTAGATACTTAGACGTTCAGCACAATCAATTTACGGTGGTATATTGCACGAGCTGCGGGTATTCAGAGCTATATAATAAATCATCTTCAAGAGGCAGCAATATTATTGACTTATTTTTTGGAGGATGAAAATGAGTATCGACCTTATTGAAATTGATAAAGACCGGCGCGCTTCCTATTTAAACCTGCTATTAATAGGGGATGAAGACGAAAAAGTAGTGAAGTCGTATATAAATGAAGGTTCCTTATTTACCATTGTGTATGAAAAGAAGGAGATAGGAGTTGTGCAGTGCCTCACCGATGAAGAGGAATCGGCAGTAGAAGTAAAGAATATTGGTTTAAAAGAAGCATACAGAGGAAAAGGAATCGGCAGCAAAGTCATTAAAAAGTTAGAAGTACTGTATGAACGTAACCAATATTCTAAAATGATTGTAGGAACAGCGGACTCCAGCCTTGAAAACATAGCATTTTATAAAAAGGCAGGCTTTTATCAAAGTTGTGTCAAAAAGAATTTCTTTTTGCAGTACGTTCCACCCATTTACGAGAATGGCTTGCAAGCTATCGATATGATTATGTTTGAAAAAAAATTAAAAAGCAGAAGCGACTAACACGCTTCTGCTTTTAGTGATTAATCTAAAATTTGAAGTTTTACCGTTTTGCGTCCCCAATTTAAAGCTGAGCTTTGAGATGCCATAAATAAATCAACGCGAGTACCTTTAATGGCACCACCAGTATCTCCAGCAATTGCTTCTCCGTAACCTTCTACGTATACGCGAGAACCTAATGGAATCACGCGAGGATCCACTGCAATTACTTTTCGATTAGGATTTGACCTTAGGTCGATGCCTGTAGCAGTGATTCCACTGCAGCCCGCACAGTAAGCAGTATAAGCTGTTGCTTCAACCGTAATCTCTTTTGAAACCGACTTGCTTTCTTGCGCTGGAGCAGGTGCCGGCGTTGAAGTTGACGGTGCTGAAGTTGACGGTGTTGATGGTTTCGCCTGAGCTGCAGCTTGTCCGCCTACTTGTAGCACTTGATTAATGTAAATCGTATTAGACGATAAGTTATTCCATTGTTTTAATTGAGAAATTGAAATGCCGTGGCGCTGTGCTACGCTCCACATTGTATCTCCAGGCTGAACTTTGTAACTTTTACTGTTGCTGGGAGCCGGGGATGCTTGCGTTTCGTTTGTTTTTTCTTGTACAGGTGCTGAAGGTGATGATGAAACAGTTCCTGTTCCGCTTATTTTTAGTACTTGATTCACATAAATTAAATGACTAGATAAGTTATTCCACTCTTTTAGCTGCTGTACAGAAGTACCGTTGTTTTTAGCGATACGATAAAGCGTGTCGCCTGATTTTACTGTATATGTATGATTTGAAGATGTCGTAGTTGGAGTTGAACTAGATGGAGAGTCAGTAGATGTAGATCCAATTTGTAATGTTTGGTTTGCATAAATTAATGTGGAAGAAAGACCGTTCCACTTTTTTAAGTCTTCAACTGTTACATTATGCTGCTGTGAGATGCTGAATAACGTTTCTCCAGCTTTTACTTTATGCGTGTCTGTGTCAGCAGATGCTGCGTCTGTAATTCCAATTGATACTAAAGCTGTGGCCCCTAATGTAAAAATGTGTTTTTTCATCTAATATTTCTCCTTTATTTCCAATAGTTGTCTCTTATTCTATCAGCAATATGTAACAAAATCATGACAAAATGGTGGGTTTTATATTACAAGTTTGTAACAATACGTCTAAAGATATAGAAAAAACGCGGTTTTTTTACGATTATGATGAAAAAAGTCTTAATACGTCTATAGAGATAGAATAGTAAAAAAGGTATTCTACTTTTATAAAAATGAAAAGGAAAGAAGCTATGCTATATTCAAATGACATGATAGAATAGACAAGTTAGAAATGAACGGATAAAAAGGGAGTTAGACATCTATGGAAAAACGCTCTATCTCTTCATATTTAAAAGCATGGGTGCGCGCACTTTCAATTGAGATTAATTATATGAAGAAACACGGCGGAGAAAAGTATACGGTAGGAAAAGGAGAGTACTTAGGGCAGCAGGAGGATGCGTATCTTTACCGGTTTGAACGCACAGCCGATTTATACCTTTTTGATGGAGCTCAGGTACGCCTTGTCCACCAGCATAAAGAAAGTAAAGGAGAAGTTATCGGAACAGAAGGATTTGATTTGTACCTTAAAATAGATGCATTTATTGGACAAGAAGTAGACGAACTCGATATATATAACGAACCATGGGAATTATTGCAGGCTCTCATTGATAGACTCACGGAAGCAAAAGATTACAAGCAAAAAATAGTAAGAATCAAACGTCTTATGAGAGGTGATAGTCCTGTTCGTCATAAGGAGTATATGTCTAAGAACGCTCTTCATGAAGTGTTGCTGCGAGCGCGTTATAACCGTACTACGTATATTTGGGGTCCTCCTGGAACTGGAAAAACATATACGCTATCCAAAATCGCGGCAAGCTATTACCGGAAATCAAAGCGGATCCTTTTATTATCTCACAGTAATGCAGCGGTGGACGGTTTGCTGCAAGAAACTGCGCGTCAGTTAAAAAAGAAAGAAGCTTGGAAAAAAGGAAAACTCATTCGATACGGAGCAACAAAAAGCAGCGGCTTAGAAAATATAAAAGTAGAAGAAGTCATTGGAGAAGATGATCCGGATTTAGCTCAGGAGATGCGTGATCTACAAGAAGAACGAGTTTCCTTAAGCAGGTATCCCAATAGAGCTCACCAGCTTCAGCAAGTTAACAAAAAGCTAAACGCCCTTCGTAACAAGTGGATTGAAGCGGAGAAAAATGTTTTTGATCAAGCGTATATTGTAGGTACTACTTTATCAAAAGCGGCTATTGACCGATTACTTTATCAAAGTGAATTTGATATGGTTGTGGTAGATGAAATTAGCATGGCATATGCACCGCAAATTGCTTTTGCAGCTACGTTAGGAAAACGAATTGTCGTATGCGGCGATTTTAAACAGCTTCCCCCGGTATCTCAATCTTCTCATGCTGAAGTGAAGAAGTGGCTGCAGCGAGATTTATTTGAGCAGACGGGTCTTGTAGAGCAAGTAGAAAGCGGTGAGATACACCCGCATCTTTTTATGCTGACGAAGCAAAGAAGAATGCATAAAGATATCTCAGCTTTTACAAATCGCTATATTTACAGCAATCGAGTAGCAGATCATCCATCTGTCACAACAAGTCGAGAAGTGGTAGCAGGCAGCCGGCCGTTTGCTCATGAAGCAGCGTTTATGCTTAACATTGGTCATTTGCATTCTTCCGCTATGCGAGATGTCGCTTCCGGCTCACGTTACAATGTGATAACGGCTGTTTTGGCGGTAAGTTTGATGCTGAGGGCACGCAAAGCTTCTTCAGCTACTCTTGGCTATGTAACTCCTTATAAGTCCCAAGCTAAATTGATCAACGCATTTCTTCAAGATATTGAACCAGCTAGCGGTATAATTGCAGCAACCGTACACAAACTTCAAGGCGCGGAACGAGATATCATGATTTTTGATACGGTCGATACAAAGCCGCAGTCAAAACCAGGGTTACTTTTAACAAATGAAAATAGCGATCGATTGGTAAATGTGGCGGTGACGCGTTCAAAAGGAAAATTTATTATGCTTTCAGACGAGTCGTTTGCCCAGCAGCGTGTACCAAAGGAGCGAGCGTTATGGAAGTTGGTCAACCACTTTAACGAAAATCAAAAAGTATACCAACCTCAGCAGTTTTTAAAAGAAGTCATTCAGCATCCTAAATTGATTTGGTACCATCCATCGAACAGCAATCAGTTAAAAAAAGACTTATATCAAGCTCGGCAGCAGATTTTGTTGTGTATTCCTTATGCTTCCCTTGTTCCTCAAGAAATACGGGATGTGTTAAATTCGTTTAAAGGTGAAGTGACCGTTCTTACTCGTGAACCAACAGAAGTTCGAATTGACGGTGCTCATGTCATTTCATCTGCTGTTCCGATGTCACTGCTTATCATCGATGAATCCACTATATGGATCAATATGCCTTATGGCGGAAAGAATGAAGCATTTATGGCAGCTAGAATTGAATCAAAGCTAGGCGCTAAACAGCTTATTCGGTCAATTGACTTTACCGAAGATAAAACAAGAAATCAAGAAACGAAAATGTATATAGAAACAAATAAACCACAATATTCTTTGAACAATTACCTTCGCAGCTGGGATCGCTGTGAATCTTGTCAGCATATGCGAGAAGTAGAGATAACAAAAAAAGGAAAAGTAAGGTTTATTTGCTATTATTGCGGGAAAACAAGTGGGGCAACACGTTTATTAGTGGAAAAATATTTAAACTACGTACATGCTGTATGTAAAGCATGCAAGCAGCCAATGAACGTAGAGTATGATGAAAATAAAGGCGTCTACGCATGTTGTCCATCGTGCAAAAAGGAAGTTTTGCCTAGAGATTTATTGTAACTTTAGGAAAAGGGCGTGATCTTATCGTTTATTCTCGTAATATAGCGGCTTTAGCTGATTGTTTGCTAGAAGGAAACGTTCAAAAAAGCTGGCTGCTCATTGCTATATATATAGAAGAAGGCCATTCTTCAACTGACGTATACACGTTTCTGACAGAAGCAATGTACGAGATAGGGAAAAGGTGGCAAGAAAATAAAATTTCAGTCGCGGACGAGCATCTGGCTACTGCAACCTGTGACTATGTGTTAACTCGCTTTCAGCTATCACAGCATCAATTGCTTCAGCGCCATCGAGCACTTCTTTTTTGCATTGAAGGAGAAGAGCATTACTTAGGTATTAAAATGATTGCAGGACTTATGAAAGAACAGGGATGGGAAGTTAAAAATTTAGGAGCAAACTTGCCGCTGCCGTTTGCTCTAAAAAGCATTGAAAGATGGGACCCTGATGTAGTGTGCTTATCTGTCTCACAAGTGCATTTGCTGCCTGATTTACAAAAATACATTGCTGAGATTGAAAACATGCCGCAAAGTCCTCTTGTATTAGTGGGCAGCAGGCTTCTCAACAAGCACGATTTGTCGGCTTCAGGATCTTCAAGAACCATATTCATTAATCATATTCAAGCTTTTAAAGACTGGCTTCTAATCAACAATAAAGAAAGTTCGACGCAAGATAAAATGTTAGCAATGGGGGAAGAAATATGATCAGTTTGCCGATTCAACACATTCCGGTTCCAATGTTTTTACTCAATAAAGACAACGAAATAATTGAATTTACACCAAGCGTCACGAAAAATTTCCCGCCTGTTCAGAAATTTTTAGATCTAGTTGATGAAGACAGCCAAGAAAAAGTAAAAAGAGCACTCCAGGGAAAGGAAGAAGTGCAAATCGAAGTAAATATGCGCACGTTTTCTAACCCGGTTGCTCTTTTTGATTTTCATTTTAAGCCTGAAGCCTATCATTCGCTGCACGCTGTTTTCTGCTATCCTATTCATGAGCATATGACGAGTGTTCAATCAACTCTTCAACAGTTTCGCTCTATGCTTATGCAAGACTCATCACAAGTGAACCAAGATTTTTCAGTCAGGGAAACAGATGTAGAAACGGCGAAAAAAATGCAGCTAGTTGATCTTCAGCGTCATTTTCGAGAAATGAAAACAAATGTGCTAACCATTCAAGACCTCCTAAGTATTATCCGCTCCGACGTAATTGAAGCAGGAAAAGGAGAATATATTGAATTGGTCTCTACACATTTGTTTGACATCCAAGATGTAATTAATCAGGAGCTTGAATGTTTAAGGCAGAAGAACAAAGTACATTAAGAAAGTGGCAATCGGATTTCTACCGTTGTTCCTTTTCCTTCTTCACTATCATACGAAATGCTTCCTTTATGATTACTAATGATTTTGTGACTCACCATCAATCCTAATCCTGTTCCTTTTTCCTTTGTTGTATAGAAAGGCTCGCTAATTCGTGTTAATCGATCTTTCGGCATGCCTTTTCCTTTATCTATCACTTGGACGACTACTTGATTTGTATCTGGATCAAATTTAGATACCACCAGAATAGACCCGGGGTCATCCATCGCTTCAATAGAATTTTTCACCATGTTGATAAATACTTGTTTCATATCTTTTTCAATACAATGAACAACAGGTAATTTTTCTTCAAAATCTGTTGAAATAGTAATGTTTTTAAGAATGGCCTGTGTATGCAGCAGCGTACATACGTCTTGAAGAATTAAATTTATCTGTTTATTTTCATATTTTACGACTTCGGGTTTGGCTAGAATGAGCAGTTCGCTAATGATCAGTTCTAAGCGGTTAAACTCGGACATCATGACATCCATATATTCTTTTTTATGCGTTTCTTCTTGCATCATAAGCTGTAAAAAGCCCTTTAATGATGTAAGAGGGTTTCGTATTTCATGGGCAATGCCAGCAGCCAGCTGTCCAAGTGCTGACAGCATCTCTGAATTTTTGAGCATCATTTCCGACTGTTTGCGCTGTGAAATGTCTTCGCTTAACCCAATGTAATGGATGATTTCATCCTGATCATTTTTAACAGGCATTAAGGCTAACTGTTCCCAAACGGTTTCTCCGCCTTCTTGAACGTAGGAAATTTCTCCGTTCCATTTTTCTCCTCTGTATACTTCATTCCAAATCTTAGGGAATCTTTTAACCCCCAGCTTTTTTGTATATAAGTCATAAAGGTGTAAACCAAATACTTCCTGCGGCGCATGCTTTTGTTCCATGAACTTTTGATTAATGTACTTAATTTTACCTTGATGATCGGTAATAAAAATGCCCGTAGGACTGTGAGCAACTGCAAATGATGTAATAGCCAATTCTTCATTTGACCGTTTAATTTCTGTAATATTAATAAACGTAATAACTACACCGTTAATTAAATTCTCATTTGTACGATAAGGCATCATTTTCATGCTGTACCATTGGTTATCGTAGCTTTGAATTTCTTTTTGAAGGGTGTTATTTGTTCTTAAAACGTGCATTGCGTCCTCGATTAGATGGTCATATCTAAAGTTATGCGAAATATGAAAGAAAGGTCTTCCGATATCTTGATGAAGAACGTTGATCACTGTTTTCGTTTCCGGCGTAAATAATTTAATATTCAGCTGCTCGTCTAAAAAGATGGTAGCAATAGTTGTGCTGATTAATAAATTATCGATATCGTTGTTTAAGTCCGTTAATTCTTCAATCTTTCGCTCGTACTGGTTGTTAACACTAATTAACTCTTCATTAACAGACTGCAATTCTTCATTTGTCGACTGCAGCTCTTCGTTGGAAGCAATCAGTTCTTCGTTCGTGGACTTTAGCTCCTCATTTGCTGTTTCTAGCTCTTCAATCGTCGTTTGCAAATGCTGCTGCGTATAATGAAGCTCTTGCTCTAAATCTACTACAAGCTCACTAATAGAGCTTGTTTGATTAAGAAACATGGGCTCTCCCTTATCAATAATGGCACTATCTGTCTGTTCATCAAACATAAGTAAGTAAAGAGAGTGATTTGTTGGAAGAGCAGATATCGTAATATTAAAGCGGCGCTGCACGTTGTTTATGACAAACTCAATGTGCTGACAGCATACGCTCATACCTTGCTCTTTTACGCGTTTAATAGCTGCTCCAATGGCTAAAGAGACGTGAACAGGAACCATTTTGAAAATTGTATAATTAATTTTCCCTACAGGAACGTTAATAAGCTGAGTCGCTTCTTTTGAACAAAATATCACTTCGTTGTATTCATTTAATACGAGACAAGGGCTCATAAAGTGATCAATCATTGACTGATACATCTCATCTAATTTAAGCGAAGGAAGAGGCTTATAAAGTTGACTTGGCAGCGGCACGCTAGAAAAATCACCTTCATGCAAGTTGGATTTTGAAAGATTAAAAGCTCCCGTAATTTGTCGGCTGGGCTGTCCGGAACGCTTAAATATTTTCCACTTACTGTTGATAGGGCGGAACAAATCAGACAAGTTTCCCGTTGTTTCGCTAGGGCCTAAAAAAAGTACGCCTTCTTCTGTCAAAGAAAAATGAAAAAGAGACAGAATGCGCTGCTGCAGTTCAGCTTGGAAGTAAATCATCATATTTCGACAGCTAATTAAATCAACGTTTACAAAAGGCGAGTCTTTTCCTATATTATGGGGGGCAAAAACAATCATTTTGCGGATTGTTTTTTTAACTTGATAACTCCCGTGTTTTGTTTGCTCAAAATATTCATTAATCTGAGCTGCTGAGAAGGAATGAACTTCCGCTTCTTCATAAATACCTTGACTAGCTCTTTTGATTGCATGACGATCGATGTCCGTAGCAAAGATTCGGACATCGAAATAACGGTTGATTGTTGATAAATAGTCATGAAGCAAAATAGCTAATGTATATGCTTCTTGACCAGTAGAACAACCTGCTACCCAGATGCGGATTTCATCTTCTTGACTATGAATCTTTCTTTCAACTAATTGAGGGATGACTTGTTCTTCAATAATAGAGAATGCTTCTTTATCTCTAAGAAATTGTGTCACTCCAATCAGCAAGTCTCGCTGCAGTTCGACGATTTCTTCGGCTTCTTTACATAAATAGTCCCGGTATTCTTCCATCGTTTGAGAGGGCGGATCGAGTAAAGCCATTCTCTTTTCAAGTCGTCGCAGCACCGTGTTTTTTTTGTACATAGAGAAGTCGATGCCTGTTTTCTTCTTTATTAATGAATAAATGTATTGCAGCGTTTCTTCATTATATGTAAATTCAGTTTGGCTGACATGCGTTTGCACAAGGTCAGGCATATCAGCAGGAGAAAGAATATAATCAGCAAGGTGTGCATCAATAGCGCTTAGGGGCATATCTCTGTACTTTGCTGTGCTTTCATCTTGTACAAGTACAGTTCCGCCATACTCTCGTATCGTTTTTGCTCCTCCTGTTCCATCATTTCCTTTTCCGGATAAAATAATGGCTGTGCACCGGTGTTTTTTTGCAGCAGCCAGAGAATGAAAAAAGGCGTCAATCGGATACTTTACCTGATCATTTTCTTCATAAGGACGAAGGCGAAGAGTATGATCAACAACGGTCACATAATGATGGGGAGGATTTAAATAAATTGTGTCTTCTTGTAAAGTCATCCCGTCTTGTGTCAGTTTGATATTCATTCCTGTTTTTTTTGCTAAAAGTTCTGGCATAAAACTTTTATATTTAGAGGAAAGGTGCTGCACAATAATAAACGCCATTCCATTTGGTGAAGGCATATTAGCGAAAAACTGCTCAATAGCTTCTAACCCTCCGGCAGAAGCGCCAATTCCCACAACGTGTAAATCCTGTTTCTCTATTCCTTCTGAAGACGATGGAACTGTAGAAAACGAGTTGTTCTTCATAATAGAACCTCCAATAATGTTTAGACACTTCCTAGATTGTATGTCGTTTTGTTTATTTTAATGTCGACAGCACAGCGTGGTTTACATCAAAAGTAAATTTTTTTAAAAAAACCAAGATGCTGGTACATAGGTTCATTTTAGCAAACCTATTATATTGTTCAAATAACGTTTTCAAAATTCCTCTATTTTTTGCAAAAAAATTTAAGAGTCCAAACTATACAGTATGCCCCGATTTTCTTTATATAAACGTATTTTTATAAAAAAAATCGTTTTTTTTTTGCAGGAAAAAATATTTAAAAAAGTTTTGTTTACGCTTACATATGCATAAGGTTATACGCTCAAGGAGGAAAAAAACGGTTAAATCCAACTTGACACTCTTTTTCAGCATGTTACTATAGGAACCGTTGAAAGAAACGAGAACAAAAATACGAACAAATGACAGGGGAGATTTGATGGATCAAAAACAAAAAGTTGCTTTTTTAGGTGCTGGATCAATGGCTGAAGCGATGATTTCCGGTATGGTCAATGCAAAGAAATTACCTGCTGAAAATATTATCGTAACAAATCGAAGCAATGATGCGCGACTGCATGAACTTGAAAATAGATATGGTATCACAGCAGTAAAGCGCAGCGAGCTGAAAACAGATGACATCGATGTTTTTATTCTAGCGATGAAGCCAAAAGGCGCTGAAGAGGCATTAAACGAATTAAAGCCTCAAATCAACAAAGACCAGCTTGTCCTATCTGTTCTTGCAGGGATTTCGTCTTCTTACATGGAAGAGTTATTGCATGATGAACAGCAGGTCATTCGAGTGATGCCGAATACATCAAGTATGATTCAGCAATCAGCAACGGCTATATCTCCAGGTCAATATGCTGCAATGGATGCTGTGCTAACAGCAAAAGAGCTGCTTTCTGCAATCGGAAAAGTATACGTGATTGATGAGCCACAAATGGACATTTTCACAGGAATTGCCGGAAGTGGACCCGCTTATTTTTATTTCCTTATGGAGCATATCGAAAAAGCAGCTAAAGAAGAAGGTCTCGATCCTGAGCTAGCACGTGAAATTGGCGCCCAAACCATTTACGGTGCAGCAAGAATGATGATGGAAAGAGATGAAACGCCGACGGAGCTTCGTGAAAATGTGACGTCTCCAAACGGTACAACAGCAGCTGGTTTAGACGCCTTAGCTAAACACGGCGGCGGAGAAGCAATGATGCAAGCAGTCAAAGGAGCATCAAAGCGTTCAAAAGAAATGAGTGCTCAACTACAAAAAGTGGCAAGTACTAATTAATTCGTCACTTATCTTCTTCGTGAATTCCTCACCACAAAAAAATAATCATAAACAAGAAAACATACAGAACACACTAGGAGTGATTTGATGAGTCCCGACAATAAGAAGCGGGTTGTAATTAAAATTGGAAGTAGTTCATTAACAAGTTCACACGGCGAAATCAGCAGACGGAAGCTCGAGCGCCTTGTGGATCAAGTCGTAGACTTAAAAGATAGCGGTCATGAAGTGCTGTTGGTTTCATCAGGAGCTGTAGCTGCAGGGTACCGCAAGCTTGGCTGCTTAGAGCGACCTAGCTCTTTACCTGAAAAACAAGCAGCTGCCTCAATCGGTCAAGGACTGTTAATGGAAGCTTATTCAGAACTGTTTCTATCACATGGATACGTTGCTTCTCAAATCTTAATTACAAGAGACGATTTTTCAGACGAAAATCGTTACAACAATGCACGAAATACAATTAACGTGCTGTTAGAACGCGGCATTGTGCCAATTGTCAATGAAAACGACACGGTAACCATCAATCGATTAAAATTTGGCGATAATGATACACTTTCAGCTAAAGTTGCTGGACTAGTGGATTCCGACCTGCTTATTATTTTATCGGATATCGATGGCTTATACAGCGCGGACCCTCGCCAGGATCCAAATGCAAAATTAGTTCCTCACGTAGGGGAAATCACGCAAGAAATCGAAGAATCTGCAGGAGATTCAGGAAGTTCAGTTGGAACAGGCGGTATGCGCTCGAAAATTGACGCGTTCAAAATCGCTATGGCGTCAGGAATTCCAGCATTTTTAGGAAGAGCCGGCGTGCCAAACATCTTAACACAAGCGGTTGACGGAGATGCAACAGGAACGTATTTTGAATCTGAAGATGATTCTGCGAACCTTAATCAGAAAAAGCAGTGGATTGCGTTTAACTCTGGTCCTGAAGGGGAAATAGTAGTCGAAGATGCCGCGAAACGTGCAATTATTGAAGATAAAGAGCCTTTACTTCGCGAGCATGTTAAATATATTAAAGGCCACTTTAGTGAACGAGCAGTTGTACGTATTCTAGATAAAGACGAAAATGAGCTGGCTCTTGGCGTGACAAATTATTCATCTGATGAACTTGCACTGAATGAGCCAATTGATCAACCGATTGTAGACAGCGAAGGTCTAGTGTGTCACTTAGAAATTCCAGTACCGGTCGGTTTGTAAGCAAACATGCTGTAAAGAAAAGGAGCCCTTCCTTTTCTTTGCATGATTGCATTTACCTCTTATGCCTCACACTTTAAAATCAAACAAAACTAAAACGAATCCAGGAGTGATTTGGTGTTACAAACAAATGAAAAGTATTCAGTAGAAGAACAAGCTATTTCAGCAAAAAAAGCAGCTAAGAAATTAAGTTTACTAACAACAGAACAAAAAAATGATGCGCTGTTAACGATTGCCTCTACACTTGAAAACAACACGGAGTATATTTTAAAAGCAAATGAAGTAGACTTAAAAAACGGTAAAGAAAAAGGGTTTGACGAAGCGCTGATGGATCGCCTTGCTCTTTCAGCGGAACGTGTAAAAGAATTTGCTAACGGCCTTCGTGAAGTTGCTGAGCTAGACGATCCAACAGGAGATATCTTATTAAGCTGGACATTGGATAACGGTCTAGATGTAAAGCAAGTACGCGTGCCTCTTGGCGTTATCGGAATGATTTATGAAGCACGTCCAAACGTCACGGTAGATGCAACAGGGCTAGCGTTGAAATCTGGAAATGCCATTGTGTTAAAAGGCGGCTCTTCAGCTATTTCATCTAACCAAGCTATCGTGGACATTATTCATAAAGCTCTTGATGAAACGCCAATTCCTAAAGAAGCGGTACAGTTTATTTCAAGTACAGATCGTGCGGCTACGCAAGAATTATTTACAATGAAAGAGCATATTGACGTGCTAATTCCGCGCGGAGGGGCTTCATTGATTCAAGCGGTGGTCAATAACGCAACGGTTCCCGTGTTAGAAACGGGAGTCGGAAACTGCCATATTTATATCGATGAACAAGCTGACGTTAAGAAGGCCATTCCGATTTTGATTAATGCAAAAACAGATCGACCAGCGGTGTGTAACGCAGCAGAAACGGTTCTTGTACACAAGAACTGGCTCGATTCTCATAAAGAAGAATTGATTCAAGCATTCAATGATCATAATATTGAAGTATATGGTGACAAAGCGACAGTAGGTGAAATTCCTGGAGCAAAACCAGCGGCTGAAAAAGACTGGGCTGAAGAGTATTTGCGCTTAGCAATCGCAATGAAAGTAGTAGAGAGTGTGGATGAAGCGATTGACCATATCGAAACATATGGAACAAAACACTCTGAAGCCATCATTTCAGAAGATGAACAAGCCGTTTCACGCTTCATGTCTTTAGTGGATGCAGCCGCACTGTATCATAATGCATCTACGCGTTTTACTGACGGAGGAGCTTTAGGATTTGGAGCTGAAATTGGGATCTCAACTCAAAAGCTTCATGCACGCGGTCCAATGGGACTTCCTGCGCTTACGACAATTAAATATATTATGAGTGGAAACGGACAAACTCGATAAGAAAAAAAGCGAGCCTAATCATGTGCTCGCTTTTTTTTATGAAAAGCAAAATAAGTAAATGGAAGCTGATTTGTAAAAAAATATAAACTCTGTTATAATAGTAAAATATATAATTTTTGTGATCTTCATTTTTGTTCTTTTCAGACTATCCCGTTGTTTTAAGAAAAGCAACTGCTATCTGCTTTGTTATAACTTCATTTTTATTTTAGTCTTTCAAGACGCCGTATGTATTCCTCAAAGATTGATTTACGGATGTATAGTATCACTTTATCTTGCACCATTTACCACATTTACACGCTAAGTTAATCTTCATTTATTATCCACTTAAAAAGTACTGTTTAAAGGAGACGATGTGTATGTATAATCGTAAAAATTTAGAGCCGGCTGTTATTGAAGAAACAAAAGTTTGGGAATGTACATCAGATACGTGTAATTGCTGGGTTCGAGATAACTTTAAAAGCGGAGATCAGCCAACTTGTCCAATTTGCAAAAGCGAAATGAAGCAAGCTGTAAAAGAACTGCAGGTTATTCATAATCCTAGAGTCATTGATTAATAACTTTTAGGAAGACGTTTTTTGAAAGGGGTTTGTGGATGTTTCTAGGAATTGATCATGTTCAGCTTCTTGGTCCAGAAGGATGCGAGCAAGAAGCAAGAAATTTTTATGAAAATCTTTTAGGAATGAAAACTGTTCTTAAGCCGGAAAATTTAAGGCACAGAGGCGGCATATGGTTTCAATGTGGAACTCAAGAAGTGCATATCAGTATTCAAGATGACTACATACCTGCTAAAAAAGCGCATCCAGCTTTTGTCGTGGAAGATATCAAGACGCTTAGACGTAAGTTGGCACATTCGGGCTGCGTTCTTTCTGAAGAAGAGCCTATTGCAGGGAGAGAGCGTTTTTTTGTCCACGACCCGTTCGGAAATCGATTAGAATTTTTACAATATGACAAATAAAAGACCTCCAAGCGGAGGTCTTTTATTTTAAGGCGTTATCTAAATACGTATATACCGTTTCTTTGCTAACTAATACTTCATTTTCTCTGTCTTTATCTTTTTGCCACTTTTCCTGTGCTTTTGCTAATACTTCTTCGACTTCCTCCTTTGGAATGACAATGACTCCACCGTCGTCACCTGCAATAAAATCCCCAGGACGGATCTTCACGCCCCCGCAGGAAATGATCTCGTTTACCTTTCCTTTTTCTTTTTTGCTGCTTGCTGCGATCGTAGAGCCCTTACAAAATACAGGGAAATTAAGCTTTTCAATGTCTTCCTGATCTCGTATAACACCATCTAGTACAATACCGCTTATTCCAACAAGCTTCGCCATGGCTACTACGAAATCTCCTGCTAAGGCACGGTTACAGTAGCTTTTTCCATCAATGACGAGCACGCTTCCGGGCTCCGCTAGTCGAATCGCTTCAAGCACTGAGTAATTATTACCAGCAGGCGTATCTACGGTAAGAGCCGGCCCAAATAGTTTGTAATGACGCTGCAATGGCTTAATAGAAAAGTCTAAGTGGTTTGCACCTTCCATTGCATCTGATAAATTTGCTGTTGATAATGGGAGCTGTTCATTCAACATCGTATCTCTCCTTTTTAACTTTAGTCTATCTATACATATTCATATAAGAGAAAGCTCTTATTTATGAAAGGGCAAGTAGATAACGTGAAGCATTGACCATCAATTAACTGCAAATGT
This sequence comes from Priestia sp. YIM B13551, assembly GCF_042787905.1. NCBI lineage: Bacteria > Bacillati > Bacillota > Bacilli > Caryophanales > Bacillaceae > Priestia > Priestia sp. YIM B13551. Next base: position 577,859 of record NZ_JBHZOX010000001.1, on the reverse strand, counting down.
ACAGCGTTAGAAGCTTCCAAAGCCAATTTTTAATGAATTTTATTATATCTTTGAGGCGCTGTTTCTCGTATGGTATTCGTCATATAAGCACCTATATCCTTTAATTAGTAATAAAGGCGAAGGTAGCAAAATACATGCAAACGTTTAATCCTATGAACATTTGATGGAGCTTGATGCATTTTTATATAAAAAAGTGAAACCTTTTGGTATGATGAAACGTAGGAACATATATGGAAATCATATATGAAAAAACATATGTGACGTTAGTCATTTAGTGGAGGGAAAACAATGGTAAAAAAATTATTGGCCGCATTTATTGCATTAGCGGTTGTGTTTTCACCAGTCGGTGGATCACTTATTCATGACGGTTCAAACGTAGCAAGCGCAAAAGGGTATAAATCAGGAAAGCGCTCTTTTGACAGCGGAAGCAATAACCAATCAAGCTTATTTAAAAACAATAACAGTAATTCAGTTAAGCAAAACAATACGTCTAAAAATTCATCATCTAAGAGTACAGCGGCTAGCTCAAAGCGTGGCGGCTTAATGAAAGGTCTTTTAATGGGAGGAATTGCGGGCTTATTATTCGGAAGCTTACTATCTAGCTTAGGACCATTAGGCCCAATTTTAGGCTTTATGGTAAACATGCTTGTGATTGTAGCTTTAATTCTTCTTGTAGTAAAGTTATTCCAAAGCGTACGTAGCAACAAGCGTAAAAATGAGGAAGTGAAATCTTGGAGACAATAAAAATTTCTGAACAAGATATTATCAATGCGATGTGTTTGTATATCGCGGAAAAAAAACAAGTTCAGCCTCAAGAAGTAGAGATTGAGCTAATGTATGATGATGACTACGGTTTTTCAGCAGAGTCATACGTACATGATCGTAAGCAGGTTCATATTACTTTGAACATTATTGAAGCGCTGCGCTTTTGGCTGGATACGGAAATGAACGTAGACCCATACGCAGCAGGACTAGAACTGGAATTAGACGACGAAGAAGGTATTATCGCTTTTGCTAAATTAAGTCGATAAAGAAATCTTCAATAAAAAGCCCGCTCAAGTGAGCGGGCTTTTTATTAGGATTTTAACTGTTCGTTGGAACTGGACTTATCGCGTTTTTTAGTGAAAAACCACCAGTTGGCATCTCCAAGCAATTTCATAAGAGAAGGGACAAGAAGCATTCTGACAATCGTTGCATCGATAAATATAGCTAAAGCAATTCCTACACCCATTTGTTTAACAGGAGTTACGTCTGTAAAAGCAAAGGCTCCTGTAATCACAATCATGATTAAAGCAGCGCTCGTAATGATTTTACTAGTGGAAGCTAAGCCTTCTACGGTTGCCACATTATTATCGCGGGTTTGATGGTACACTTCGTGAATGCGCGAAATTAAAAAGACTTCGTAGTCCATGCTAAGCCCAAATACAAGGCCGAAAACAAAGACTGGCAGTACTAAAGCAATATTAGATTCGGTAAGACCTAAATGTCCATTTTGAAATAGCCATACAAGTAAACCAAACGTAGCTGTTAAGCTTAAAATATTCATAATGATAGCCTTTAAAGGAATGAGTACGGAACGAAAAGCAATCATTAAAATGACATACGTTGAAAATAAAACAAGAGCCAAACCATAGGGAGCTTTTTCATAAATTTCATCGAATATTTCTTGTTCAAATTTTGGATAGCCGCCAATATGAACGGTGAAAGGTGAACGTTTGTCTTTCCATTTTCGAACAAAATCTTTTGCTTGATCTGAATTTTGGTCTGTATCTAGCGTAGCTTTTATGAGCATATAATGTCCGTTAATGAACGAATCTACAGCTGGCTTTGTCTGCGCACTTATCTGCGGGTTTTCCAGCATAGCTTGAAGCTGATCACTCGATTTTACGTTTAAAGCGGTAGAAATAGAATCGACTTGCTTAACTAACGAATCTTCTTTTAATTGTTTTATAAAAGTAAAGGCATTTGTTAAAGGCTTTTCATTCAGCATATCTTGCTTAGCTTCTAGCACAAAATAAACGTCTGCCGTGTTTTTATTTATAAACGTATCGTTATATGTGTCAAAAGCTTGACGGGACTCGTATTTTGTTGGGAGCGCTTCTGAAGACGGTATCTCTAGATGCATGTCTCGAACGGGAATAAGTGCTACTAACAAAATGATAAGAGAAACAATCGCCATAGTTACAGGCTTTTTCATGACAAATGTAGCGAATGAACGCCACCTAGACTGACCGCCTTGTTCACTGACTTTTAAGATGCGTAAACGATTAATGCGTGTACCTAATATAGCCAGTATGGAAGGAAGAAGCGTAAGAGCTGAAAACACAGCAATAAAAACAACAGCCATTCCTCCAAGAGCGACGTTTTGGAAAATATCCACTTGAATAAACAGCATTCCCGCTAATCCAATAAATACGCATAATCCTGAGAAGATGACCGAGCGTCCCGCTGTTTGAATGGTAATTTTGATTGCTTGTTCTACCGATTTTGTTTGAATTTCTTCTTTAAAGCGATTAATAAATAAAAGGGCAAAGTCAATACTAAGAGCTAATCCAATCATTGGAATCACATTTAAAATAAAGATGGACAGCTCTGTGTACGGATGAAAGAAATAGACAACGCCCATGGTAGTAACAACGGTTACAATTCCTATAATAAGAGGAATTGCAGCGGCTACCACGCCGCCAAAAGCTAGAAGAAGCACAACTAAAGCAACAGGAATGCCAATGGCTTCCGCTTTTGCTAAATCAGCTTGGCTTGCTGTATTCATATCTTTTTCAATAATAGGACCACCGGTTAATTTTACACTAACTTCTTTTTCTTCAGCCGAAAGAGTTCTGATCTTTTCCACTCGTTTATCCATCGTTCCATCATCGTGATTAAAGTGGATAATTCCATACGCTGTGCTTCCTTTTATCATCTTGTTAGAAGCCGTTGGTATGTCAACTTTCGACGCGTCTGATTTGTCATTTGCCTTTTGCATATACTGAGCGATCGTTTGCTGGAATTTCAAGTCAGAAACTCCGTCTTTTTTTAAAAACAAAACGATAACCTGAGCTTCACTAACATCAAATTTATCAACTAAAAGCTGCTCGGTATCTTTATACATTCCTTTCATTTCAAATCCGTTTCCTCCCAGCACAGAAGGAAGCGTAGCCGCATAAAAGCCAAATCCGACAATTAGGATGATCCATAGTATTAATAAAATTTTCCTGCTCGCATATAATGCGTTCGCTACTTTATTCATATTAACCTCCAATTTTTTGTACAGTTACTAGACTATTTTATACTAACAGTTATTGTAATTAGAAGAAGTATTGTGTTTTTTTGTTTTTCTTGCCTGAAAAAGTTTTTATACAGAGAAGCAGGGGTTTTTCCTCAGCAAAATCGTGTTTATGTTTCAGGAGATTTAGGGAACACTGTACATAAATGCACGAAGGGGGATTTAAAAAGATGCAAATGAAACAGCCAGCTAAAATGACGAATAGTTATGGGTGTAAAAATGAGTATGATACATTAAAGCGTGTGATTGTTTGCCCACCTACATATATGAAAATTGAAGAAATTATTAATGAAACACAAAAGCACTATGCGGACGAAAATATTGATGAGAGCTTGGCTTCAAAGCAACACCGTCAATTTGTCGAATGTCTTCAAAAAGAAGGAGTGGAAGTCATCGGGCTATCTGCACAAGAGCCATTTCCAGAACAAGTATTTACGCGGGATATTGGCTATACGCTCGGAGATACCATTATTGTCACGAAAATGGGCAGCGAAATTCGAAGTGGAGAAGAACAAGTGCTAGCAGAGTGGCTGCAGCAGCAAGGTATTCCTTTCCATCAGGTACCGGACCATCCCATTGAAGGTGGAGATGTGCTGATTGATGGACAAGCTATTTTTATTGCGCTCAGCGACCGTACAAGTAGAGAAGGTGTGGAGCATATCCAAGAGCTGCTTCCAACGTATGAGGTTGTTCCGATTCCTATTGACCGATCTTACCTTCATCTTGATTGTGTGTTAAATATTTTATCACCTACAGAAGCGCTCGTATTTTCACCAGCTTTACATGAGAAAGAATTAAATTTACTTCGCATGAAATATGACTTAATTGAAGTAACAAAAGAAGAGCAGTTTACGATGGGAACCAATGTATTATCAATCGGTAATCAGCAGGTGATCAGCCTGCCAATGAATACAGAAGTGAATGAAGAGTTAAGGAAACGAGGCTATGAAGTAATTGAAGTTGATATATCTGAAATTATTAAGTCCGGCGGTTCTTTCCGCTGCTGCACAATGCCTCTGGAACGAGTGTAAAAAAGCTTAAAAAGAAAAAAAGATCTCGGCGATAGCCAGGGATCTTTTTTTTGAGGGATGTTGTATAAAATTTCAAGTGAAAGGAACATTAACCTATATAAGCTGTTGAAGGAAAGGAGTGATAAACATGGCAAATCGTAATCCTATTTTAGTTCAAGGTGCTGAACAGCTTCTTGATCAATTAAAAACGGAAATTGCGGGGAGACTTAACGTTCAGCTTGGCGCGGAACAAACGGCTCGCGCAAATGGTTCTGTTGGTGGAGAAATGACGAAGCATCTTGTTGCAATGGCGCAACAGCAATTAAGCGGTGCACAAGGACACATTCGCTAGTCTGCTCTACATAAACACTTTGATGAAAAGTTCTGGCTCTTTTGAGCTGGAACTTTTTTTGTGTAGAAAACATCATTCTACTTTCTCTTGGTCGTTTGAGTGGAGATTTTGCTTGAAATTCTCCACTTTCAAGGTTGAAAAGTGCATAAAATGGGAAAAGAACAAAAAAAGAGAAAGTAGAGGTTTATCATGAAAAAGCTATTATCATTTGGAAAAAGTCTTGGTAAAGAAATTCAAGAAGACCAAGCAACGGGACTAGCGGCTGAGCAAGCCTATTATTATATGCTATCATTATTCCCTATGCTTATTTTACTGATATCGATTGTTCCGTATCTATCTATTAAACCGGAAGAGGCAATCGATCTTCTTCAAAGCGTTATGCCGGGAGAAACGGCTGCAATCTTTAAAGATAACGTAGCTCAATTTGTAAGCCAACCAAACGGCGGGTTACTGACTGTAGGGATTTTAGGAACCATTTGGTCCGCTTCAAACGGTATGAACGCCTTTATCCGTGCAATGAACCAAGCCTACGACGTGAAAGAACAGCGCTCGTTTATTAAAGTAAGAGGTCTGTCCATTCTTTTAACAATTGGATTAATTGTAACAATTGTTGTATCGCTTCTTTTACCAGTGTTCGGAGGAGTTTTGTTAAATTGGATAAGCGAATGGTTTTCTCTCCCTTCAGGTACAACAGTGGTTTTAAATATTCTGCGCTGGATTGTTGGTGTCGGCATTATGGTACTTGTTTTATCCGTATTATACAGATTAGCGCCAAACAAAACATTTCCTTTTGCTCATGTATGGCCCGGAGCACTCGCTGCTACGCTGCTATGGCAGCTAACATCTTTAGGGTTCTCATTTTACGTAAGCAACTTTGGCAATTATTCTGCTACTTATGGAAGCTTAGGAGGCGTGATTGTTCTGATGCTTTGGCTATTTTTAACGGGGTTAATTCTCGTTATTGGAGGAGAGATTAACGCTATTTATCACCGAAACAAAACGGCTGCACCTCCTAAAGATACGTCTCAGGCGATGTAATAAAAAAGGAAACCTTTATAGAGGTTTCCTTTTTCAACGTTTAAAGCTATTAACAAGCTGTTTAAATGAGTTGGCTGTATATTTGACCGAATCTTTTTTGTACTGTACATCGGTTTTAATAGCTGCTTGTGTTACTTTTAAATGATTTGTTTTTTCTTTGATATGATCAGTTTCGTTTTGAAGGTGTTGAGAAGTAGCATTTACAGAGTTCACAGTTGGCTTGATTTTTTTATTAAATGATACGCCTGCGTAAATAAGATACGCAAGTGATGCCAAAACAACAGCTAAGCTTATATAAACAATAATCATCAGTGTGCCTCCTTTGTACGTATTTATATTTATATAGGTGAGAATAAAATATATACGAATATCATCCTCTTTATTTAATTGTTATACCCATTTTTAATTAAAACAAACAAAAGCCTGCCGAGAAGACAATATATTGGATTTTTTCTGAAATTTCATTCATCATTACATATAGAGTTACCTTGAAAGGAGAGAGAAGAAGAATGCCGTTAGATCCGCATATTCAAATATTTCTAAATCAATATAATGAAATGCCCCGTCCTTCTTTAGAGGACGTTACACCCCCGCAGCTGAGAGAAATGGAAAAGATGTCTTTAACTCCTTCCAAAGAAGCAGTTAAAAAAGTATATAATAAAGACATTGAATTAAATGAACGTACGCTCACTATACGAGTGTATGAACCTGAAGGAACAGGGCCATTTCCCGCTCTTGTTTATTATCACGGAGGAGGCTGGGTATTAGGAAGCCTGGATACTCATGACTCTATATGCAGGTCGTATGCAAATGGAGCAAACTGTATTGTGGTGTCTGTTGATTATCGTCTTGCTCCTGAAGATAAATTTCCCGCTGCAGTAAACGATGCCTATGAAGCCTTGGATTGGATTTCAGCTCATGCGTCTCAGTTAAATATCGATTCAAATAAAATTGCCGTCGGTGGGGACAGTGCCGGTGGCAACCTTGCTGCGGTTGTGAGCATTTTAGCAAAAGAAAGACAAGGTCCATCCATTGTTCATCAGCTGCTTATTTATCCGTCTTTAGGATTTAAAAATCAGCACCCTGCTTCTATGAAAGAAAATGCGGAAGGATATTTCCTTTCAAAAGATCTCATGGATTGGTTTCGCCTTCAGTACTTAAATAATAAAGAAGAAGAACAGCATCCTTATAACGCTCCGGTATTACTAGAAGATTTATCGAGTCTACCAAGCGCTACCATTATTACAGCACAGTATGATCCTTTAAGAGATAGCGGAAAAGACTACGCGGACGCATTAAAAAATCACGGTGTCCCCGTCACCTATGAAAATTATGAAACAATGATTCACGGGTTTTTAGGGTTTCATGAATTTGTCCCACTCGCTCAGCAGGCGATCAATAAAAGCGCAGCTCAACTGCGTCAAGTATTTGACTCTATTTAAGGAGCAAAGATATATAGTGTCATAAATTATATGAACTTGGGAGAAGCAGCACATGGATGTGCTGTTTTTCTTTATTAATAGGGAGAAAAGATTGACAATAGTTTCAAAAAATAGCCCATTATCTCTTTTAAAGTCATTTTGTTTGGAGTATAGTAGAAAAGTAGGGTAAAAACATTTATTTACATTAAATAAGGTGATTTTTCGAATGATAAAAAACAAGTAGGTCAGCTGATTCCTTTTCAAAAAATACTTGATAAACGTTGATATAATAGGGTTTTTAGAGGGTAAGTAAATAGTCACTAAGACTGAAACTTGTCCATAATAAAAAAACTACCTAAACTGTTAAGGCAACTTCCATTATTCAAAGGGGGTTGCCTTTTTGTGTGCAAAGCGAATAAGAAAGGGAGCAAAAGTAGCTCAAATAAATCTTGAAGAAGCTAAAGAGAAAATTATTAAAATTAAAACTTTAGAAGGTATGGCTCAATCCACTTTAAATCAATATAATCTCGTTTTTAATGATTTAATTGCATTCTTTGAAAAAGATACAAGAGTAGATGATATCACTTTAAATGACGCTAGGGATTTTATTAATTGGTTGCTTCACGAAAAATCTGATACAAGTAGTAAATTTAAGCAAGTTGCAAATAAGGGGGTGAAGCCATCTAGTGTAAATAACTACCTTCAAAAAGCACGTGCTGCTTTTAATATTTTGAAACGTGAAGAAGTGCTGAAAGAAATTGTCTTTAATGAAATTCGTAATGTAAAGTTCCAAAAACATAAGGTTGAAACATTGACGGTAGATGAAATAAAGCGAATTTTTAATGCCTTTAATAAGAGTTATTATGCTCAATTTAGATCATATGTGCTTTTACATACATTGCTAGACACATTAGGAAGGGTAGATGAAACTTTATATTTGAAGAAACGAGACGTTGATTTCGATAAGCGGTCAGTAACTTTTCAAAATACAAAATCGAAGAAATTTAGATTAGTAGAATTAACTCCAAAAACTATAGGACAACATTCTAGTATGGATGATTTAGCTAGTAAATTTCAGATAAGAGAGATTTGCTTGGATTATGATCATAATGTTGATGACATTGATGAAGTAGAAGATACAGTGGAAGAATTAAGAATTGATTGCAATGGGTGTGGAGATTACATAGTTTTAAACGATTTTCCTAGGTATGCCCATAGATAATTAAAAATTACGAAAGGGTTGTGTAGGATAATGCCCTATGAACAAAAGGATTATTATATCAGTGCTAAGGATAATGAGTATTACAAAGCACTAAATGTTGTAGAACACTTAGCAGAAGAGGCTAAGCAAAGGAATAATTCTCCGATGTGGACTGAAACCTTAGAGAAATTAACTAACGAATTAAAAGATAATAATGGAGATAACCTTACTCCATGGCATTTCAATATGATAATATCAATACTTTTAGATTATGTGCCTACTGAAGTAAAAGACAAATGATAACAAGTAAAGAGTCACTCAATTAGAGTGGCTTTTTATTTTGTTTAACAACAAAAATCACCTGTTTTGGTGCTCAGCGAATATGAATAATAGTTTGTTTAGCAAGTTGTTGGCTAGGCATTAGTTCTAGGGCATATGCTACATCTTTTAATTCTGGGTTATTAGGTAAATCATAAGGATCTAGGGACTCAAAATGTAGAATTTGTTCATCTGTTAAAAGGTCAAGTGGGATACATACATCTACAATTGCTCTAATAATAGTTATACCTAGTTTTTTTGCTAAGTATGGTCTATGATTACCTCCATTACCAACGCAAAACTCACCATTAGGAAATAATGTTAGGTTAATATCCATGTGAGAGGAACCAGTTGTTACATATCCGTGAGTTTCTGTTGATTTAAGAAGACGACTTAACTTTTCTTCAGACAAAACGTTGTCATGAGTCAAGCCTTTTATTCTTGAAACCGGCACCAGCATTGAGCCAACATGATGAGTTAAATAGTTTCTACCATAAATTTCTGTATAGTCATCATAAAATTTCCAGCCTGTATATTCAATCACTGATATCATCTCCTTTAAGGTCAATTACATAAATAATATTAATAATGTTGTTAAATTAGAACATCATAGATACAGTTAATAAAATCAGGGAAGCATCGTTTCAATTCAGGTGCTTTTTAGTATGTTCAAATTTAGAAAGGGTGACTATTAAATAATGACCGATGAACTTTACCAAAAAATATTAGATGGAGAAATTAGTGACGAAGAGTTCTTACGTATCAATGAAGAAGATGATGAACCTTTAACTCATAATCAAAGAATAATGTTGGCTGAGTACTTAATGAGTTTACAAGGATTAACCAAGTATGAAGCTTATCAAATTGCTTTCAAGTGCGTGGAATAAAAATATTCTCATAGTCATATAGCGAGAAGGGTTATTACACTTTTTGTCGAAATTATAGGCAGAAAGTTGGTGATTAGAAAATGAGAATTCAATTAGATTTTAAAGTGCTAAATGTTATAGTAGAAAACGGCATAAAGTCCTACATTGTGCAATGCCTAGGCGAGAATTTCCGACGGGTTATTAAAGCACAATATGACGGGAGTGTATATATACCAGATTACCATCAACAATTTTGGGACATACCAGCTCTAAATCGAACCTTTATTGATATTGAATTAGCTAATTTTATAATGAAAATTGAGAAAAGAGAAAAAATACAGTAAGACTACTTGTATAGATAAGTAGCATTAGTGTGGGAGGAAATCTTTCTAAAAAAGAGATGACACCCCCAATGATTTTATTTTACTATTAATTAGTTAGTCAATGAGCTATGACTATTGTTATAGCTCATTAGAATTTTATTGTTATATAGGAGTGGTGTAATGAAGAACCTATTGTACATTCTAGCAAGTGTAATAGTTTGTGTAGTAATATTCGTAGTAATGGAAGCCTTATTTAATGGAGATTGGACTCCATATATTGCTTTAACTATATTTGCTGGGGTAATAATTGGATTGCTTTTACGCATTCAAAACAAGCTTACTCAGAAAGGAAAAAACAATTAAAGTTGTTGTTTTTTACAATGAGCTTACGCATTCAACATTTTAATACTTAACGTTAAGTCGCTCTAAAAATTAGAGTGGCTTTTTATTTTGTTCGAGTAATAAAAAGTTGTTGAAAACGATGATTCACAATAAAAGAAAAGCTTTCATATTTTAATGAAGGCTTTTTTACAAATTGAAACAAAGTAGGTGATTAAATGTTTTATTCTAATTTCTATACGCCTTTTAACTATACTTTCTACCCCTATTTTATGCCTTCCTTTGGACGTCCTACTGGATATGTACTGAATTCTAGTGGTGAGGTTGACAGTTGGTGGGGGAATTATCCATTGGGGTATCCTGCTAAGGCTCCAAAACTTGGGGGTGGAGGACAGTCGCCTATTTCGGGACCTGCCATACCTTTCAGTTTCAGGAGTTATTATTGAAGTAATAAGCATAAGGATACTGATTCATCAGTGTCCTTTTTTATTAAAAACAGATGATTTGTCATTCTTTGTCGAACTAGTAGGTGAAGAGGTGATACACATATGCTTAAATTTAAAGTTGTTTTTGAATTTATAAACGGCAGGACAAAGGAATTAAAATTTGAAGCCACATCAAAGAAAGAAGTCATTAGTCATATAACAAAACATGAAAAATTTGTTTCGAATGAAAAAGAGCTAGTGCATATCAATTTAAATAATGTGGTGCAGTTTATGGTTACAGAAGAAAAAAATAATAATAAGGTAAGAATAAATAACTTTTTGTCGAATAGAATAGACAAAAGGTGGTAATAGATATGGTCGATAAAAATTGGATTAATGCTTATGTTTCTAAAATTTCAGGAAAACATTTCGAACTGGTACTGATTCAAGATATTATTGATTCTTTCATTGAGATGTTAAATGTAAAGCTAAATGATAATCAACAGCCTAAAGTCAATTTTAATAAAGAGGAAAATGAAATTTCATTTCCAGACTGTTTAGTTTCTTTTAAAATCCAAGGATCTGTATTGAGCTTGAGGAAAGTTTTAAAATCTAACTATCAGGTTGCTGGTGGAATTAAAATTTTTGATACGGGTTTATCTTATCATTTGAAATCTGGCGCAGAGTTGATTGAAGAGGTTGAAACTATATCTGAAGCATTAGATAGGGCGCTAAGTTATTTACTTTTAGAGCTGAAATAAAAGTTAATATTTTTATAAGTTTAAGCTGCTCAAATTGGGTGGCTTTTTATTATGTCTAAATTACATAACTTGAAATATGTGCTAAATAATAAAAGGAACAGGAAGGGTGGTTAAAACACAGCGTGCCTCGCAAGAGTCCTAAGATATGTAACACGGAGGAATGAATGTAGAGAATTAACTTATGATACATATTGTGATAAGTGTAGGGAAGATGCTCATCGAGAGTATAAAGAACAGCGAGTAGATAAGAAAGAACAAGCCTTTTATTCTAGTATTTCATGGATTAAATTACGCAATAGGAAGAAGAGGTTAAACCCTTTATGCGAGGTCTGTCTTGAAGAAGGCAGGCTTACTCCTGTTGAAATAGTCCATCACCTTATAGAAGTGAAAGAGGATTGGAGTAAACGTTTATCAATAGACAATCTACAATCAGTATGTAAAGCACATCATCATAAGAACTGGAAGCATCATCTGCTAAACTTTTAACTTCAAAACTACAATAGTTGAGTCTAAAAGCTTCTTTTAATAAATGAGCTTTAGCTCTACTATCATCTGTATAACCATTGTACGGACTGTACAACTGACCAAACCCTACCTAAACCATAACTTCTTGACCTAGTGGTCTTCCGCCACACCGTTCTTCAAAAGTAAGCTGTCGGTTAGATAAAATACGAGATAAACCTTCAGAGGTCTCACTTTGAGGATCATTCCAAATTTCGTCCCATAGTCGACTAGCAGTTTGATAATATTGTAGTACGTGAGAGTTATTTTCTAAAAGTGCATCTACGGTAAAGAATGTAATTAAATTTCCTCCTTCTGGATGTATAGTTCTTTTTCAGTATACATAAAAATAATATAGGTGAAAAGAAATTTATTTTAAGTTAGGGAAAGAAATTTGAAGCAAAAACAAATGAAATAATAACAAAAAAATCCTTTTTTATGATAATATGTACTTATTAAGGGGCTGTTTGTTGTGGAAGAGCAATTGAAATCAAAGGAAATTAACATAGAAGTTAAACTTGAGCTTCTAAAGATATGTAATAACGTAATGAATAATACTTGCACCCCTAATGAATTAATCAAGGACTTAGAAAAATTAGTTAGTCGAATTAATTTATCAATTCAAGGTGATATTTTATAAAGGTTAAGTGGGTTAGGTGTGACGTTAATATAATTAGAAGAATTTTTATTGGAATTTTTTTCTTATTTCTATTGATAAAAAAACTATCTAAATGTACAATAGGCTTACAATATTATAACGGAACGTTGTTTTAACGGGGTTTATACGTTTTAAGTAAGGTGATTTTTTGAATGATAAAAAACAAGTAGGTCAGCTGATTCAAGATCTGCGAAAGATTGCGGAAATGACAACTGTCGAGTTATCAAAAGGAATTTGTACAGAAGAAGAGCTACATCGATTTGAACAAGGTGAAATTCATGCAAGCAGTGAAGTTCTCTATCATTTATCGAAACGCTTAGGGGTTCCGATGAATTATTTCTTTGAAGCAGGAGAGCTAACGCCCAACGATTATTCAAAAGAAATTAAATCGACCATTAGGCATTATATACGAAAACGCGATTATGAAACCGTGTTACATATGGTGAACAAAGAAAAAGATAATCCTATGTTTCAAGATCCTTTTCACGCACAATTTTTCCTATGGCACGAAGCCATATGTGATTATTATATTGGAAATAAATTTGAACAAGCGCTTCGTAAATTGGAAAAAGCCATTGCGTTCACGCGTACGAGCGAACAGTTTTATTCAGAAAAAGAGATTGCTATTTTAAATAGTATTGCCATTATTTATGAAGAAGAAGGTCATTTAAAAAAAGCGTTCAGTACGTTTATGGAAGGATTGCAGCATATTGCTTTGCTTCCTAAGTTAAAAGATCCTTTAGTCAAAATTCGAATTTTATACGGATTATCGCGTGCGCTTTTGCAAATGGAACGTTATGAAAAGTCGGTTAAATATGCACAAGCAGGACTAGAGCTTTGTATTCAGCATGAGACGCTTTATTTATTAGGAGAACTGCACTATCAAATTGGAGAAGCACTCTGTCAGCTTGGTGAGCTTAAAGAAGGAATAGCTTACTTAGAAAAAGCTATTACTGTTTTTGAAATTGAGCAAAATGAAGCGTTTGTGACCATTATTAAAGAAGAGATGTCTAAATATCAAGAAACAAAAAAGAAGAGCTGATCGCTCTTCTTTTTTTATCTCCAATACACTGGGTGTGGGTAAAACGGACGAGGACGAGGGTAAAAGTAAGGGGGATGGTAATAAATAGGACGAGGATAAGGGTAAGGATAAAATGGACGTGGGCGAGGGTATGGATAATAACCATAAGGGAATCTTTCGTCAGTTTCATGGGGATTCGAATAATAATCATAGCCATATTGGTACTCTTCTAAAGCTTGTTCTGGGTAATATTGATAATTCACTCTTTTCACCGCCTAAATTTTTATGCTTTTTACTGTATTCAACATAAAAAGAATTGGAGTATGTACCCATCAAACTTTTAATTTGAAAAAGGCGGGAGACAAAGAGTATTTTGAAAATAAAAACAAATTAGCTTTCCTTCTCGTTTTCTTGTAAGTTATCAGCATCGGGAAGGTTGAGAAGTTCAAAGCTTTTAATAAAAGAAGCGTAAGCAATCGTGTCTTTAATAGGATTTACATAAGATAATGGTTGACCTCGATAGCTGAAATTAAATGTAATCCCAGCAAAATCTTTATTATTGTTGGAAATCAGTTTCGCATTATGTATAAAAGCAGATGCGGCAATCATCGCATCCGGATGATTTTTTACTGCTTTGACTTGAGGATTTGTTTCTACTTCCCAATGCGACAGAAGTTCCATTTGTACAACGGTAGGCATTAAAAATTCCGCATTATTTGAAATAAGTTCATTAATATATTCCACAACTTCTGGATAATTAAGCGCATGTGAAGCCCAAATGTTTGTATCAATGATTACTTTTTCACCCAACACAAATCGTTCACTCCTCTCTACTAGCCATTCGTACCAGCTCTTCTAACCCAAAAGGTGAGTAAAGAGCCGCAGATTCTGAAAGCTGATTGCTTAATAGAAGCTTTTCATATTTAGTTAATCTAGTTTTTGCAGATTTTATGAGCTTTTCTTGTGTATCATTTAATGTTTTATCTTTTTTATCGTACGTGCGTAGAACTTTATTTTGAGGTTTGTATTTAAGATTTTTCTTTTGTATAGGGCGGGAGGAAGGTGATTATGGTGAGGGTTGTGTGTAAATTTTTCCATTTATTTTTAGTTTAAAGTGCTTCTGAACCTCCTTGCTGTATGTTCCTTTTTGGTCATCTACCAAGCGCTGTGCTTTCATGATATCCCTGCCTTTTATATAAATTTATATAGTATATGTGATGAAGGTTTCTCTTACTATTCCTTTTACATAAAAAGATTAAAAAATTAGCTTCCGGGAGTTATTAAATTAACTAATGTTTGCCTGGTGGGTGATAATCTCAGCGAATACCGGACAAAGGTTTAAAAACATGATATCGTGTAAGAGAATAAATCAGTATAGGTTAGAGAAGGAACTACAAAAAAGGGGATGCAAAATGAAAACAGAAAAACAAAAAATGCTGGATGGAGAATTATATCTTTCCGCTGATCTGCAATTAATAAAAGAACGTGAAAACGCTCGAAGATTAACAAGGCTTTATAACCAAACAACAGAAAGGGAAGAAGAAAGACGTACAAACTTATTAAAAGAACTGTTTGGGTCTACGGGAAATTCTCTTTGCATAGAGCCTACTTTCCGCTGTGACTACGGTTCTAACATTCATGTTGGAGAAAATTTTTATGCTAACTTTGATTGCGTACTTTTAGATGTATGTGAAATAAGAATAGGAGATAATTGTTTTCTTGCACCAGGTGTACATATCTATACAGCAACTCATCCTTTGCATGCTCTTGAAAGAATTTCAGGAGCTGAGTTTGGAAAACGCGTAGAAATAGGAAATAACGTCTGGATTGGGGGAAGAGCCGTTATTAATCCTGGAGTGAAAATAGGCAACAATGCGGTAATTGCTTCGGGTGCCGTTGTGACAAAAAATGTTCCTGATAACGTGGTAGTCGGAGGCAATCCTGCAGTTATAATCAAGCATATTGAAAATTAAAGAATAAACAAAGAGCTTTTGAATTGTAAAAGCTCTTTGTTTATACGATGTTTTATTGCCGATTTGGCTCGTCCTCATTTATAATGTTTTGGTTAAATGTAAAAATATACATATTTCCTTCCGAGATCATCCATACTTTATTGACAAAGGAAAATTAATCATGGTATATTATCTTTAATTAAAGATATTTAAATTAAAGATAAATGATGAATAATAAACTAGACGATTTATCCGGAGGAATGTAGAATGAACCACTTAAAAGGAATACACCACGTAACGGCTATTACAAGCAGTGCAGAAAAGAATTATGAATTTTTCACATATGTGTTAGGCATGCGCTTAGTTAAAAAAACGGTCAATCAAGATGATATTCAAACGTATCATTTGTTTTTTGCAGATGATAAAGGAAGCGCTGGAACGGACATGACTTTTTTTGATTTTCCAGGTATTCCAAAAGGTTTTCACGGAACAAATGAAATTTCAAAAACATCTTTCCGCGTTCCAAATGATGAGGCTTTAGACTATTGGGTAAAGCGCTTTGATCGCTTAGAAGTAAAGCATACGGGGATTCAAGAGCTATTTGGGAAAAAGACGCTTTCGTTTGTTGATTTTGATGATCAGCAGTATCAGTTAATTTCCGATGAAGGAAATCAAGGAGTTGAATCAGGCACTCCTTGGCAAAAAGGCCCTGTTCCTCTTCAATACGCTATTACGGGACTCGGTCCTATCTTTATTCGTATTGCCGAGTTTAATTACTTTAAAGAAATGATGGAAAAAGTCCTTTTATTTAAAGAGATTGCTCAAGAAGGAGATCTTCACCTATTTGAAGTAGGAGAAGGAGGAAACGGGGCGCAAGTAGTAGTAGAACACAATGAAAAACTTCCGCAGGCTCAGCAAGGTTTTGGAACGGTTCATCACGTTGCTTTTCGCGTAGAAAATCGACAGGCTCTTGAAGAGTGGATTAACCGAATGCCAAGCTTCGGTTTCCATACTTCTGGTTATGTGAATCGTCACTTCTTTGAATCGTTGTATGCAAGAGTGGCTCCGCAAATTTTATTTGAATTTGCGACAGATGGACCAGGATTTATGGGAGATGAACCTTACGAAACGCTCGGAGAAAAATTATCACTGCCTCCGTTTTTAGAGCCAAAACGTGCAGAAATTGAGAAGCTCGTGCGTCCGATTGATACAGTAAGAAGTACAAAAGAGTTTGTGAAAGAATAGTATACAAAAAACACTCAAATAGTTATTTGAGTGTTTTTTGCTGTTTCAAAGATGAATCAGCTTTCAAAACGCTAAAAAAACGTGCTTTTGATATTTTCTACTTTTATATATACCTGTCGCGAATGTTTACTTAAAAACTGCCAATGTTCTACAGGGAAGGAGTGGGAGTGGGTTGTGCATAGCCTTCTTTATATTTTTCATCGATGTCTTTGCGAATATCTTTTATTGATTTGCCTCGGTTATAGTCGAGCATAGCTTTAGCTGCAATTTCTATACACAATCCGCATTTTGTTCCATGATCATCCCAGACAACTGCTCCGTTTCTTTTGTTTTTAAAAATAAAGCAGTCATAGCTATTTTTGTGATTCGCTTCCATGCCACATCCGCAGTAGCAAGGGATTTTTTCAAGTAGTTCACGATTTTTAGCAACGGATAGATAAACTAGTTTCATATCTTTAGGCTGGTTCTTCAAAAACTGTGGTAAAACATCTGCTCCTGGAGTCTCTTCGCGAATGTCAGCAACTGCAGCTTTATGATGTTCATGACCTGAATGTGCAGAAGAGTTTGTGGCAGAAGAAGTTGTTGTATTGTTTGAACAAGCGGATAATCCAATACTTGTAGCGAGAATCCCCAACAAAATAATTGATTTTTTCAATACAATTAACATCCTTTCATGTGAAAATAAATGATAGTTGCATCATACACGGCAGTTTATCTATGTAGATAATCAAATACCTGCTTGTTTATATCTAATTCTCTATAAGTATGCAAAGCAGTTATCGTGTATGATAGAGATGGACGAGGAAAAAATATGAAGCATGAATTTATCATAAGGTACGTTTTGTAAGTAATTGGACAGAAGGAGAAAGTGAACGGAGGTTAAACAGTAGTGAGTGAACAAAATCAACGTCTTTTTGAATATATTTTAGAGAATTCAGCCTCTATCAGTGAAGAATGGCTGCGCCAAAGAAGTAATATTAAAGGATCGATTTACTCAAAGGACGCAGACGCTTCAGTTGAGAAAAAGCTGCGCGAGCAGCATCTTTATACGATCGAAACAATTGCGAGCGGCTTTCTTGACGATCAAGAGATTTTTAAACAACGTATGGTGAAATGGACGACGGAAGTAGTAAACAGCAGAATTAAATTTGATACGCCGATTTACGAGGTAGTAGAAGCGCTAAGCAAAACAAGAAAAATTATTTGGACGTATGTCAAAACATATAGTCTGATACATTCATCTATTACAAAAGAAGATATACTGTCTTGGAGCGAAGTTTATCATACAACATTTGATAAACTCATTAATGAATTCTCCGAACAGTATTATAAAATCACAAGGCAAAAAATAAGTCTTCAGCAAGAGCTAATCGACGAAACGAGTTTTCCTGTCATTCCAATTGTAGATCACATCGCGGTCTTGCCTTTGGTAGGGCTTATTGATGAAATCAAAGGTGATTCTATTATCGAGGTTGTTCCAAAAAGGTGTGCAGAAAAACATATAAGGCATCTAGTCATTGACTTATCGGGTGTAAATTATGTAGATACGTATGTCGCTCACAAATTTTTTGATTTGATTAACATTTTGCAGCTGCTAGGCATCCATGCGATTATGTCAGGAGTCAGTCCTGACATGGCTCAGACAGCTGTTAATGTAGGAATTAGTTTTAATAAAATTGAAACGTTTGGGCATTTAAAACAAGCTCTCTCTTCGCTTGGTGTAAAGAAAAAAGAAGAAGAATAAAGTATAGAAATGCTAGATCGAAACGGAACTGAGACCTTTACTCTCAGTTCCGTTTCTTTTTGTTTGTCTATATTCTGTATATGAAATAATATTCTGCTGCATTCAAAATCTTGTAAGCATGCCTTACAAACTTCTTTCCACATGGGGACAAATGGAAGATACTAAGAAGCAAATAAACGACGGTTTTCTATGCCAAACGTCTCGTTTAGCTTAAGAATGGAGGTGTAAAGAGAAGAATAAGAGAAGTACATAATGAGATGGTTAAAGCCTTAGATAAGTACTGTTAAGCCGTTTGATTAAGGAGGAGTTCTATGAAAATAATTTATCTTCTTTGCCTGCTTCCGTTTGTAGGAATATTAGGTTTATTGCCTTTTGTTAACAAAGTGAAGCCGTTTATTTTAGGGATGCCCTTTTTTCTCTTTTGGATTGTTATGTGGGTAATCCTTACGTCTTTTATTATGGGTATTGTGTACAAGCTCGATCCTGCTGTTAAAGGAGGAGATAAATAATGAATACCGCTCTGATTATTATTTTTGGTTTTTTACTTTTAGCTATTTATCTTGGAATTCGAGCTACGCGGGGCAAAAAAATGGATTTAGAACAGTGGAGCGTAGGCGGCAGAGGTTTTGGAACTGTTTTTGTCTTCTTTTTGATGGCGGGTGAAATCTATACTACTTTTACGTTTCTAGGAGGAAGCGCTTGGGCATATGGAAAAGGAGGACCGGCGTTTTATATTTTAGCCTATATTTCTTTAGCGTACGTGTTAGGGTATTGGATCGGCCCGCAAATATGGCGATATGCGAAGAAACATAAGCTCATGTCTCAGCCGGATTTTTTTGTTTCAAAATACAAAAGCCCGTTTCTAGGCATCGTTGTTTCATGCGCAGGGGTGCTGGCAATTGTTCCTTATATTATTTTACAATTCAAAGGCTTAGGTATTATTGTATCTGAAGCTTCTTATGGCTCTATCTCTTCAACCGCAGCCATTTGGATTGGAGCCATATCACTAACGGTTTACTTAATGATATCAGGCATACATGGTTCCGCGTGGACGGCTATTGTTAAAGATATTATGATTTTTATTGTCGTCTTATTTTTAGGAATATATATGCCGTTTCATTACTACGGAGGCTTACAGCCAATGTTTGAGGCTGTGCATCAAGCAAATCCAACGTTTCTTACTCTTCCCAAGACAGGTCTAAGTATTTCGTGGTTTATTTCTACAGTCATGCTGACCGTATTAGGATTTTACATGTGGCCGCATACGTTTAATGCAACGTATTCAGCTGAAAACGAGAATGTATTTCGAAAGAATTCTATTATAAGTCCTATTTATACGCTAATGCTGCTTTTTGTCTTTTTTGTAGGGTTTACTGCTCTTATGCAGGTACCTGGACTACAAGGCGCAGAAGCGGACTTGTCACTGCTTCGTCTTTCCATTCAAACATTTGACCCGTGGATTGTCGGCTTTATTGGCGCTGCTGGTTTATTAACAGCACTTGTGCCTGGATCGATGCTTTTGATGGCAGCTTCTACGTCACTATCTAAAAACGTTTATGGCGTTCTTGTTCCCTCAGCGACGGGCAAACAAATTTCGATACTGGCTAAATGCTTCGTACCGGTCATTGCGCTTGTTTCAGTCTATTTTACACTTCATGGAGGGAATACGATTGTAACGCTTTTACTAATGGGCTACAGCATTGTGACGCAGCTGTTTCCTGCTTTTATTTTTAGTTTAATGAAAAACAATATCGTGACTAAATACGGGGCGTGTGCAGGTATTGTTGCCGGCATTGCGTCTGTGATGTATATAACGATTACTGAAACAACGCTTGGCACGTTGTTTCCTGCGTTGCCACAAATCATTAAAGATACAAATGTCGGCGTTATTTCTTTATTTATTAATTTAGTTGTATTAATGGTGGTCAGTTTAGCAACGAAAAAAATCGCCGCACAGCCGCATTTTGAAAGCGGGGCAGTAGATGGAAAACAAATTTTGTGAAAATCTTTTTCCAATTGCGTTTTAAGAACATCATGAAGGGTATAAAAGTAGTGCATCACCAAAATGTTCAATATGGCTGCAAGATATAAGCAGCCTTCTCGATAAAATGTAACGATTGCGTTGTTTTTAAACATAGGTAACGAGTGTGAAAAGCAACAAGACGTATGCCACAAGCGGTGTACGTCTTTTCTATGAAAGATATTTACTTAAAAAAGGAGATGATAACATGACATCTGAAAAAGCATTTGAGCAAAAGAAAGATCTTTTAATGAATCAAATTATTGAATCGGGTTACTTTAAAGCAGAAGACGGGAGACATTTGTACGAATTGAATTTAAGTGAACTAGAACAAACGCATCACGATCTTCAAAACCAAAAAATAAGAGAAGTATAATTAAAATCTTCCAGATTATTAGAAATTCAGCTGATTTCGTATATGTGTGTAAACACCAGCTGTTCAGTTTGTTCCTCCGCGGCTTTTTTGCTTGAAAGCAGGCACTTTTCTTTTTCTTCCTGTGCGTTTACAGCCTAGCTGTTTCCAATCATACTCCTCAAACATATAACTCAACACTTAAGAAATATGCGAATAAAAACAAAAAAAGCGCAGCTTCTGCGCTTTTTTTGTTGAGTTAAAAACGAGTGGAGGCCGCTGTTTTTTTAGGTTTGCTCATTGCTTTTTTTAATACTTCAGAAAAATAGGGCTCTCCGCTAGGATTTTGCTGTCTTAGCAAGTCAATGGTTCCTTTCACGTCATCCATAGCTCTGTGAGCGTGCTCTCTCTCGATATTATGATGATCAAGAAGCGTTGTTAGTTTTTTATTAGGAAAGCCGTACTCTTTCCATTTGACAGCACGCATAGAGCAGTGCCATTTTTGGTTGAATAAAGATGGATACCGTTTTAAAAGAAAACTGCGATCGAAAGAAGCATTATGAGCGATGATAGCCGAAACGCTAGTTAACAGCGATTCCACTTTTTTATCGTCTAATGTTTTATTTTTGACCATCTCATTTGTAATTCCCGTTAAGTTTGTAATATACGGGAAAATGGGAGTTGAAGGCATATTAAATTCTTCATATTCTTCTACAATGTCGATTATTTCTCCGGTAGAAGAATCATAAGAAACAACAGCAATAGCTAGTTCGATAATATCGCATGTTTGCGCACTTAATCCCGTTGTTTCAACATCTAAAACGGCTGCTAATTTCACTTGTTCAGTTGACAACTCGTCGCCCTCCCTTTCTATTTATCATTCTATTAGCTTATCATTTTTCAACAGAAAACGTTAGTAAAAAAGATGAGGTAGCACGTACATGGATTTATTTTATACGCCTATGTGGAAAAGGAATTTATTTTTTAAAAGGAGATGACGATAGCAAAGGAGAATAGTAATATTTACTCATCTAAATTAAGTCTTCATTGAAAATAATGAAATGAAGGAAGAAGGGGATCGTTATCATGCAATTGCTGTATATGGTACTTTTTCTTGTCTTAATTTTTTGGGGAATTACATCTTTTATTCATTACAGGAATCAAACTATTAAAGTTCGTTTGAACAAACATTATACGAATGCAGTAGAATGGATTGAAGCTGTTAAACAAGAGCTAGAAAAGCAAGGGAAATCCGTGAGTTATGAAGGGGATTTCTTGTTTAAAATTGATGAAAAACCTTATGAAATCGCAGCGCGTAACATGTCTATTTGGAGCATGTCGCTCTATCAT
Organism: Priestia sp. YIM B13551; assembly: GCF_042787905.1. NCBI lineage: Bacteria > Bacillati > Bacillota > Bacilli > Caryophanales > Bacillaceae > Priestia > Priestia sp. YIM B13551. The sequence continues at coordinate 555,679 of NZ_JBHZOX010000001.1, read as the reverse complement.
ATCTTGCTGCAGCGTCAAAAAGAACATTCTTAAATTTACTTGCATACAGAAATTATCACTTCTCGTCTATTGAGAAGTGATTTTTTATCTTTCTGTATCCATAATGGGGAATTTTTTGTTTTTATATAATAGTAATACGGAAAAGATGGTTCTAATTCCCTAAAAAAATACGCTTCATATATTTTTAGTTTCTGTTATCGATTTGGCATAGAATTTGCATATGTAAGAAGGTTTTATCAGACGTTTTAATTGTCAGGCAAAGAAAATTAGTTACATACTATAAAACTATTTTACATTATCTACTAGAATTAAAAAATTTTAATAATATAGTAAAATGTAGTTGACCTTCCTAGTTTTAGAATATAAAATAAATCTTGCTAATAGTTTGAAAATTCTAAAATGGAGGGGTTTACTTGAAAAGCTGGAAAAAGATTTTGGGGACATCTTTTCTTGCCACAACTGTTACATTAAGCGGAGTGGGGCCAGTACTTATGAATGGAAGTACTGCTTCAGCTAAAACCGCACAATCGGATGAACTTCCGAGTTCACCAATTGATATGAATACAGTACCGGAAGAAAGATTGGCTAACGCACTGAAAAACCAAGGAGTTATTTCTCAAAGTGCAACACCGCAAGAAGTGAAGAAAGCCGTTACTTCTTACATAAACAAAAAAGATGCACATAAAGAGAGCATGAAGGGACATAAAGCTAGCAAAATTGATTTGAAAGCGAAAGAAATGCAAACAAAACAAAAAGAAAAGTTTCAACGAGGCGAATTTGCTAACATTAAGTCTCAAGGAAACAATTCGGGGAACGGGGTAAACGTTAAACCTGCAGCTCAGGCAAACTATAAAGGACAAGTGAGAAAAGATAAAGTTCTTGTTCTTTTAGTCGAATACGCAGACTTTAAGCATAACAATGTCGTTCAAGAACCTGGTTACATGTATGCAAAAGATTTTAACCGAAATCATTATCAGCAATTAATGTTTGGAAAGAAAGATTTTACGCTATTTAACGGAAAGAAAATTAAAACGTTTAAACAATATTATGAAGAACAGTCTGGAGGTAGTTACACAGTAGATGGAACGGTTTCTGACTGGTTAACTGTACCTGGAAACGCAAAAGAATACGGAGCAGACAACCCAGCGGGAGGAAACGATAATGCGCCTGGATCTAAAGGGCCTCGTAATCTTGTAAAAGAAGCGCTTGCTGCTGCAGCAAAAAGCGGCATTAACCTTTCAGATTATGATCAGTTCGATCAATATGATATCGATGGAGACGGCAACCGCAATGAGCCTGACGGCATAGTGGACCACTTAATGGTCATTCATGCTGGAACTGGGCAAGAAGCAGGTGGAGGTAAACTAGGAAACGATGCTATTTGGTCTCATCGCTCTACTTTGGGACAAGTGTATAAAGTTCCTGGAACAAACATGGCTGCTTATGATTATACAATTGAACCAGAAGACGGAGCAGTTGGCGTTTTTGCTCATGAATTTGGCCATGATTTAGGTTTGCCGGATGAGTATGATACACAGTATACGGGTCAAGGTGAGCCGGTAGGCGTTTGGTCAATTATGAGCGGAGGGAGCTGGGCTGGTGAAGTAGCTGGAACAGAACCGACAAGTTTCTCCCCGCAAAATAAAGAGTTTTTCCAAGCAAATATGGGTGGAAACTGGGCAAATATTCAACAAATCGACAGCAAAAACATTACAAAATCGGGCTCTGTGAGCGTGGTTGATCAAAGCGTAACAAAATCTAAACGACCGGGTATTGTGAAGATTAATTTACCTAAAAAAGCTGTTCAAGGGATTAAGCCTGAGTTTGGAAGCAACTACTACTACAGTAAACGCGGAGATGATCTGCATACGACAATGACGACGCCAGAGTTTGATTTAACAACGGCCAAAACAGCGACGTTCAATTATAAAGCGTTCTATGAAGTAGAGGCAGAATACGATTATTTATATGTAAATGCGATTCTTCCTGACGGTTCAAAAGTTCTGTTAGATACAATTGGTGATAAAGCGAATAACGCAGACGGTTCCGCAGAAACTTCCGGCGGAAACTGGGAAGATAAAAGCTATGACTTGACGCAGTTTAAAGGTAAAAAAATCAAGCTTCAATTTGAATACGTAACAGACGGAGGACTTGCTCTTCAAGGATTTGCACTTGATAATGCCAGTTTAGTAGTAGATGGAAAAACGGTATTTACGGACGATGCTGAAGGAGCGCCAAAAGTAACGTTAGATGGATTTGAAAAGACAAACGGCATCAGCTATAAAGACAACTATTATTACCTTGAGTGGAGAAACTATGCAGGCAGCGATAAAGCACTTCAATTCGCGCGAGGTGCAAAATATAATACAGGCATGCTGCTTTGGTACGCAGATGAAAGCTACCTTGATAACTGGGTAGGACAACATCCAGGTGAAGGATTCCTTGGCGTGGTTGATTCCCATGCTCATAAAGTTCTTTACTTTAATGTGAATGGGATTAGCACGACAGCAAATTCAAGCCGATATCAAATTGCAGACGCGGCGTTCTCATTTGATAAATCACCTGCTTGGTCATATTCCCATAAAACGTGGGGAACTATTTCATCTAAAGGATCAAATGGAGTTACAAGCTTCAACGACAAAAAATCGTATTTAGATGAAAGAATTAAAGATGCAGGCCGCTTGCTTCCTCAAAACGGATTAAAATTAGACGTAATTGGTGAAGCAAAAGACAATTCAGCCGGTGCTGTATGGATTCATAAGTAAAATTAGACGTATTCAAAAAAGATCTGAAGAGCGTATTCTTCGGATCTTTTTTTATGTTAGGAAATCAAAATAAACTATGAGCTAAATAATCAAAGTATTTAATACCGTTTAAAAAATAAAATAAAGGGAATTTTCAACAGTGAATAATTGTTATTATGTCATGAAATTCATCCATATAATCAATACTAATAGGTAAAGAAAATATTGAAAAGGAGTTCTAACTATGAGCTATCGTATCGAAAGAGATTCAATTGGAGAAATCAAAGTGGCAGAAGATAAACTATGGGGAGCGCAAACGCAAAGAAGTAAAGAAAATTTTCCAATAGGGATTGAAAAAATGCCGATTGAAGTAATACGTGCTTTTGCGGTTTTGAAGAAAAGTGCAGCTATTAGTAATCATAAACTAGGCAAACTATCAGCAGGGAAATCGGAAGCCATCGTACAAGCTGCTAACGAAATTATTGAAGGGAAATGGAATGAACATTTTCCTTTAGTGGTATGGCAGACAGGAAGCGGAACGCAATCAAACATGAATGTAAATGAAGTGATTTCCCACCGGGGAAACCAGCTAATAAATGGCGACGAAACGCTTCATCCAAATGATGATGTCAATATGTCACAAAGCTCTAACGATACTTTTCCTACAGCTCTTCATATTGCAGCTGTACTAGAAGTCGAAGATCAATTATTGCCTGCTCTAAAAACATTAAAAGAAACGTTCGCTGCGAAGCAAGAGCAGTTTAAAGATATTATTAAAATAGGCAGAACCCATTTACAAGATGCTACACCGCTAACACTAGGACAAGAAATTAGCGGATGGCATCATATGCTCGAAAAGAATGAAGAAATGATTAAACAAAGCGTAGAGTATATGAAGGAGCTAGCTATTGGCGGTACAGCTGTTGGGACGGGGATAAATGCACATCCCGACTTCGGCGATGAAGTAGCGAAAGAAATCAGCAGCACGCTTGGAAAAACATTTATCTCAGCACCTAATAAATTTCATGCATTAACAAGTCACGATCAAGTGGTTTATGCCCACGGTGCACTCAAAGCCTTAGCAGCTGACTTAATGAAAATCGCCAATGACGTACGCTGGCTGGCAAGCGGTCCTCGGAGCGGACTAGGCGAAATTACGATTCCTGCTAACGAACCAGGAAGTTCTATTATGCCTGGAAAAGTAAATCCAACTCAAAGTGAAGCTCTAACAATGGTTTCTGCACAAGTGCTTGGGAATGACGTGACGATTGGCATTGCGGCTAGTCAAGGAAACTTTGAATTAAATGTATTTAAGCCAGTTATTATTTATAATTTTTTACAATCAGTCAGATTGCTGACAGATTCCATGCAGGCTTTTAACGATAAATGCGCAGTAGGAATTGAACCCAACAAAGAAAAGATTCAGCATAATCTAGAAAATTCTCTTATGCTTGTAACAGCGTTAAATCCGCACATAGGTTATGAAAATGCGGCTAAAATCGCCAAGCTGGCTCATAAAGAAGGAACGACATTAAAAGAAGCAGCGGTCAAAACAGGCCTTCTGACTGAAGAACAATTTGAGCAATGGGTAAATCCTGCTAATATGATTCATCCATCAAAATAAAACAAGAAACCAAGCAGCTCAGAATGCTTGGTTTCTTATTTTAATAAAATAAACATTGTTCTAAATAAACACACAAAAAGAAACTGCGGATTAAAAGAAATTTTACACTACCTTGTACTAGATTCAAATACATACGATTAGGGTATTTACATTTTTATAAAGGAGGGATTCAAGTGACGTACGAAGTGAAGTTTTATTTTGGAAATGAAAAATCAATCAGTACATTGGTTGAATCAGAAAATGTAAAAGAGCTTGAGGAATCTATTATTCATACACAAGGATGGTATCGTTATTATGACAAAAAGCACGAAGCTTATTTAGCGATTCAAATGAGCAACGTTTTACACATCGTTATAAAAGAATATCAGGATCCGGAAAAAACAGGGGTTTTGAGAGATTCGTCGTATACATAAGGAAGCTAGCAAAAGAGGTGAAAACTATGCAAAGGCGACATTCAAATAATCCTATTATTCTCGACGTTTCTCATCATCAAGGAATCATTAATTGGAAAGAAATAAAAAACACCTCAGTAAAAGGGGTGTATATAAAGTTAACAGAAGGTGGAACTTTTGTAGACCCTAGATCCTATGAAAATTATATAGGTGCTAAAAATGCGGGCTTGAGAGTAGGGTTTTATCATTATGCTCACTGTACAAATAGCCCGGAGAAAGAAGCTGCTTTTTTTATTGCTCAGCTTGGACAAATGAAACTAGACCTTCCGCCATGTTTGGATCTAGAAGAAGATAAGAAAAAATCCAAAGAATTTGTTTCTCGCTTTGCCGTAAGCTGGCTCGGGCATGTTCACAAAACAACAGGGATTAAGCCTATCGTATATACGAACTATCATTTTGCTAAAACTTTTTTTACAAACGAAATAAGTAAGTATCCTTTGTGGGTAGCAAGATATAGTGCAGCCAACAGACAAGGCGGTATGCAGCACCCTGGTAAGCTAAGTCAGTGGCAGCGATGGGCAATGTTTCAGTATACGGATTCTGGCAGAGTAAAAGGAATTTCTACAAATGTGGATATAAATGAAATGGACTACTCATTTTTTAAAGAAGTCACAACAAATCTCTCTATGACGAATAATACAAAAGGACCCTTTGTGTATTCCAAAGGTGATAGAGGGTTAGGAGTCAAACAAATTCAGCAAAACTTACTTGCGCTAGGTTTTTCTCTTCCGAAGTTTGGAGCAGACGGTTTCTATGGAGATGAATTAATCGCTGCAGTGAAAAAATTCCAGAATCGGTATGGCCTTTTTTTAGATGGGATAGCAGGAGCGGACACACTGCCGCGTCTTGTTAAAGAAGTGAATAATCTGAATAATCTGGTTTAAGAGATTACCTGATAGGGAAAAGTCACTGTAAGATTCAAAAAGGTACAAGGAAGGAGCTATTATGAGAAAACGAAAACAAAAAGCATTGATATCAGGTATTACATTATCAACGGTAGGAGTCGGCATTACGTCTTATATATTAAGCGATGCTGCGAAACGACGAAAAGTAAAAGGACTTGTTCGAAGTGCCAAAGTAAAACTTTCAAGTTTATCTAAAAAACAGCAGGTAAATGCTACCTTGAATAAAGATGCTCATTCAGATCCTACGTACGTTTCTGAAAGCAATATGATTTCAGAAGGACCTATGTATCAAGACCAACATAGATAATAAAAAACTAGTCTTGCCTCGGGCGAGACTAGTTTTTTTATTAATTTTATAAATAGCAGCGCTTATTCATGTTACACTCTCTATATAAGGGAATTATTTTACGCATATTTACAAGTAAAGGAGGAATAGAAGGAGTGGTTAGTAGCGGATTTTTTGTTAACTTATGTATTTTTTCGTTTTTTGTCAGTATTATGATTGCGATACGAATATTTTTGTTACAGCGTCTAGCCCATAAATACAAATGGATGAGTGGTATTTATGCAAGTATTGTTTCTGCTATTCTTATGGTGTATAGCGTTACGTATCAACAGATTACATATGATTTACGTTTTCTTCCTCTTATTTTGACCGTTCTATACTTTGGTTATAGAGCCGGTGCAGTTGCAGGTATCACTATGGCTGTGTGCAGTATCTATTTAGAAAGTCATTGGTTACTGACTATCTTAATTTTAATTTTTACCTTTTTGTTTTCCCTTCCTCTTATTCGATATAAAAAGCAGTTTTCTTTATTAAAACAATCTCTTCTTTGTTTCTTTCTTCATTTTATCGTTCATGTCTTACTGACAAATTACTTCTGGAATACACCTATTCAGTCGCCGTTTTATAGCGAAATAGAATATTTAGTGTTCGGAATTCTCGGACTGGGAGTAGCCGTAGCGACGATAGAATTTTATCGTAAATTTTACGCTGTAGCAGAAGAAGCTGCTTATGCTGGATCAGATTCATGTAAGGATGAAGAAGATTCTTTTTTTGTCAGAATAATGAAAAAAGAACCAGAATATACGAAAGAACAGTTGGAGTCTTTTATTAATCATCACATGGATGCGGTTATTATAACTGATTTAGAAGGGCAAATCTTGCGAGTTAATGAGGCCTATGAAAAAGTATATGGATGGAAATCCCATGAAGTCATTGGGAAAAAATATTACGATATAGCAGGAGCTTTTAGTAAGGATGTACATGAGAATATAAAAAAGACTGTTGCTGAAAAAGAGGCAATCAATCGAGTAGAAGTTGTCAGAGCTCGTAAAGATGGAAGTTTGGTAGACCTTCGCATCACCATTTCTCCAATTTTTAATGGGAAAGATGAGTTGGTAGGTTTGTCTGGAGTATGTGTGGATATATCTGAAGCTAAAAAAGCTAAACAAGAGCTTGATTTGCTGCATCGTAAGCTTAAGGAAAGTGAGTTAAAGTACCGCACGTTATTTGAATATGCAAACGACGCGATTTATTTACTTGAAATAGGTTCGGATCATTTCCCTGCCCGTTTTGTTGAAGTAAACGAAGCTGGATGTAAACGCTTTGGATATACGAGAGAAGAGCTTTTATCCATGCCTTGTCACGGTATTATACCTAGAGATTCTGACATCGTTCAAAAAACAGTCGAAGAAATTCGTAACGGAAATCTTTCTTTTACGCTGCAATCACAGTTTACATTTAAGTCTGGCGAAATAAAAAAACTAGAATATAGTGGGAAGTTGTTCAATATAGAAAACAAAAAAGTGCTTCTTATTGTTTCAAGAGACAGGACAGAGTACTTAAAAACAGAAGAGCTGCTGCAGAAATCTGAGAAATTAGCAGCGGTCGGGCAGCTTGCTACAGCTATTGCTCATGAAATTAGAAATCCTTTAACGGCCATCAAAGGGTTTATGCAGTTATTAACTGAAAAAGCGAGTAAAGAAGAGTTAACCTATATGAACATTATATCCTCTGAAATTGAGCGTATTGAAATGATTACAGATGAATTCATGTCTGTGGCAAAACCACAGGCCGTAACATTTCAGTCGATTGATTTGCAGCTGTTAATTCAACAAGTGATTTTATTGCTGCAGCCTCAAGCAACCATGAAAAACATCTTTATTGAACTTAACTCATATGGAGAAATGCCTTTTGTATATTGTGAAAGCAATCAAATGAAACAGGTGTTTATAAACATTCTTAAGAATGCGATTGAAGCAATGCCTTCCGGAGGAGAAATTAAAGTTGAGCTGAGAAAAAAGGACAACAATCATATTCATATTCAAATTATTGATGAAGGTGTAGGAATTTCAAAAGAACGCATCAAACATTTAGGTGAACCATTTTACAGTATTAAAGAAGACGGAATCGGGTTAGGATTAATGATCTGCTTTAATATGATCCAACAGCATAAAGGAACTCTTAGTATTGAAAGTGAAGTAAACAAAGGGACGAGTGTGGAAATTTGTTTACCGTTAGATTAAAAGGTAATCAGTTAAAGGAAGAAGAAATTTTGCAACAAGTTGTTTAGTAAAGTTATAATATTCTATGTTGAAGTAAAATAAGCAAAGGAGTGGTTACGATTAAACAGAAAAAGTGGATTAACATATTTCGTATTCTGTATATTATTTTTGCTATTATTGCGATTGGAGCATCTTTTGGAGACTATTCTTTTGGGCTTAATAATCCCCGCATAGTCAGTTTAACGGCTCTCATTTTGGCGGTTATCTGTATTGTTCCGTATTACATACTTCGCTTTAAAGAACAAGCTTCTAAAAGTAAATAAGTTAATATTTGTTATCTTAAAAGAGGCTGGGACAAAAGTATTTTAGTTGAAGGAAGATCCGAACGATTCATCGTTCGGATTTTTTTATTTTTATGGTGAACATGGGTTTAATTTAGCTGGTTGTTTCTGGCGGTTGATTGGAGTAATTTCGTTATGTCTCAATCTCTTTTTTATCGTAATAAAAGGGCGATAAATGGGCTAGCATTTTTCCTAGCCTGTACATATGCTATAGAGTAAACAGGCTACGGAGGTGAAGTCAAATGGGATTTTGTAACTGGGGTTACGGCGGTGGTTATGGCTACGGCGGCTACGGTAATTACGGTGGCGGTTTTGCATTAATCGTTGTACTATTTGTTTTATTAGTTATCGTTGGTTGTACATGTTTCAAATAAAAAAAGCACGAATCTGCAAAGAATTTAGTAGATTCGTGCTTTTTTATATGGGTAAAATCTTAGTACTATAATGAAATAATGTCGTGAACATACATAAAAAACATATAAAAAATTTAATTAATAGATTAAAAAAATAAAAAATGAATAGGAACAGTAGATTTAAGTCTTAAAAATGAGCTAGAATTTATAATTTTCCTTATAAGTAATTTTTGTAAAATGCTTCAGAGAGTTGATAGTAAGAGCCAATAGCACTAACTAGGCTACTAGTTTTTATCACCTGCCCAGAAGAATTATTTCACTTGTATGAAAATCAACATAAATGATTTTCATATAGTTTAAATAGGTAAAAAAGACTTATTGTAAAGATTTATTTTTAATTTTCATAATAATAGGAATATTGAAATAATATATAGACGTAGTAATTTTTAGTTGCTATAATGTTGCTAATTATCACAATTAACAGAAAAATTGCGGTAATTAAATTTACTAGGGATAGGGAGAAAAAAACTATGAAAAAGAAAAAACAGGCTTTAAAGGTATTATTATCAGTTGGTATTCTTTCTTCATCATTTGCTTTTGCACATACGAGCAGTGCCGCGCCAAATAATGTACTTTCAACTGAAAAGTACAACAAAGAAATTAAATCTCCTGAGTTTATTTCTGGGAAGCTCTCAGGCCCATCATCACAGAAAGCTCAAGACGTCGTATTTCACTATATGAATAAAAATAAAGACAAATATAAATTAGGAAACGAAAATGCCCAAAACTCGTTTAAAGTAACAGAAGTAGTGAAAGATCCCGTTGAACAAGCAACCGTTGTACGCTTGCAGCAGGTATACAATAATATTCCTGTATGGGGATCTACTCAATTAGCACACGTAGCGAAAGATGGAACCTTAAAAGTTGTATCAGGTACAGTAGCTCCTGATTTAGATAAAAAGGAAAAGCTAAAAGGACAGAAGCAAGTTGACAGCAAAAAGGCGATTCAAGCAGCTGAAAAAGATTTAGGCTTTAAACCGACGTATGAAAAATCCCCTTCATCTGAACTGTATGTTTATCAAAATGGTTCAGACACAACGTATGCTTATGTAGTAAATTTAAATTTCTTAAGCCCTGAACCAGGCAACTATTATTACTTTGTTGATGCTATTAACGGTAAAGTGCTAGATAAGTACAATACGATTGATTCCGTAGCTGGTCCAAAAGCCGACGTGAAGCAAGCGGCAAAGCCGGCAGCGAAACCTGTAACAGGCACAAATGCTATTGGCTCAGGTAAAGGAGTGCTTGGAGATACTAAATCCTTAAAGACAACGTTATCTAGTTCTACTTACTACTTACAAGATAATACAAGAGGCGCCACAATCTATACGTACGATGCAAAAAATCGTACATCTCTTCCGGGTACTCTATGGGCAGATACCGATAATACGTACAATGCAACCCGCGATGCAGCTGCAGTAGATGCTCACTATTATGCAGGTGTGACATATGATTATTATAAAAACAAATTTAACCGCAACTCCTATGACAATGCAGGAGCTCCGCTAAAATCGACTGTTCATTATAGCAGCGGCTACAATAATGCGTTTTGGAATGGCTCTCAAATGGTATATGGAGATGGAGATGGATATACTTTTGTTCCGTTATCAGGAGGATTAGACGTTATCGGACATGAATTGACGCATGCGGTCACAGAAAGAAGTTCTAATTTAATCTATCAATATGAATCAGGTGCATTAAACGAAGCAATTTCCGATATTTTCGGAACATTGGTAGAATACTATGACAACCGCAATCCAGATTGGGAAATTGGAGAAGATATTTATACGCCTGGAACAAGCGGTGATGCCCTTCGTTCAATGAGCAACCCAGCAAAATATGGAGATCCGGATCATTATTCAAAGCGCTATACAGGTTCTAGTGACAACGGCGGAGTTCATACAAACAGCGGTATTATCAACAAAGCTGCCTACTTGCTAGCTAACGGAGGAACGCATTACGGGGTTACTGTAACAGGCATCGGCGGCGATAAGCTAGGAAAAATTTATTACCGTGCCAATACGCTATACTTCACTCAGTCTACAACGTTTAGCCAAGCGCGTGCAGGTTTAGTACAAGCTGCTGCTGATTTATACGGTTCAGGCTCTCAAGAAGTAATTTCAGTAGGCAAGTCATTTGACGCAGTTGGTGTTCAATAAGTTATAAACCAAAAGTCGCAAGATAAATGAGGTATCTTACGACTTCCTATATTACCTTACTACCAATAAAGGAGTACTCGTATAAATATATTACAGTACTCCTTTATTTTATGTTAATAAATAAGGAAGACAGATTTCTTCTTGATCTATAAAAATCCACTTCTTATTCCTCCCTTTTATGTCCGTTCGGATTATACCATTGTTTGTTAAATGAAGAGGACCCGTTTTAGTAAACGGTCTTATTATAAAATGTTATAATAAAGAAAAGAATTGAATACATACATATGAAAAAGGAGTGGAGGAATCAATGGACAAAATTGCTGTTATTTCAGATATCCACGGAAATCTTCCTGCATTAGAAGCAGTTTTAGCTGACATACAACAACGAGATATCCATCGCATCATTTGTCTAGGTGATTTAGTAGGAAAAGGACCGGATTCAAGTAAAACGATTGATATCATAAAAGAAAAGTGCGAAGTAACAGTAATGGGAAACTGGGATGACTTTATTACAAAGCCTGTGGAATTTGAAGCGTTAAAATGGCATCAAAAGAAGTTAAGTTCAACCCAAGAGGCATACTTAAAGGAACTTCCTTTTTCCGTTGAGTTTATGATGAGCGGAAAATTAATTAGAATGTTTCACGCTTCACCTAGAAGTCTTTATGATCGAATTCAACCCTGGGATTCACTTGAAAAGCGCCTTAGTCTATTTGCTAATACGGAATATACGGAAAATATAAAAGGATCAAGAGAGCCGGATGTTATCTGTTACGGAGATGTACATAATGCATTTATTCAACATATTAAAGGGAAAACGCTATGTAATGTAGGAAGTGTAGGAAACCCGCTTGATTTACCGCAAGCTTCCTATCTTATCTTAGAAGGAAACGATCAAGACGAAAGCCCTTCAGCATTTTCTATTCAATTTGTGCGTATTCCATACGATATTGAAAAAGCAATAGAATTGGCGAGATCTGTAGAGATGCCGGATTTTGAACCCTACGTTCAAGAATTAAAAACAGCTCGCTATAGAGGACTAAAAAATTAAGAATAGAATGTATCTCAACCTTCAGCATAAATGCTGAAGGTTTTTTAGTGGGGTATATGAGGGGTTTTTCAACATCATTAGTATGATACATGCAAATAAAAGTTATTCCGATGAATTTAAGGGAGGGAAAACTTGGAGAAAAACATACAGCATTTGAAAGGAAATAAATTTTATTTTATGAAGACAATATGAAGAGGGCAATTCCATTTGAACATAAAATCATGCAAAAACGCCCCTGAAAAGCTGTTTTTAACATAACGAGTGGAGGAATACATGATGAAATTTTTTATTGATACAGCTAACCTGGAAGATATTAAAAAAGCTTATAAAATTGGGGTATTATCAGGTGTTACCACAAACCCTTCCCTAGTAGCTAAAGAAGGCGTAAAGTTTGAAGATCGCATCGAAGAAATTTTAAAAACCGTCCCGGAAGTAGAATCCGTTTCAGCAGAAGTCACGCCCGACACAGTAACAGCAGATGACATGATTGCTCAAGCAGAAGAGCTTATAAAAATTAATGGAGGAGACAAAAATATAACGATTAAACTTCCTATGACCATTGCTGGATTGGAAGCAACCCGTTATCTAGCTAAAAAAGGCGTAAAAACAAACGTAACGTTAATTTTTACAGTGAATCAAGCGCTTCTAGCAGCGCGTGCCGGTGCCACATACGTATCGCCATTTTTAGGACGCTTAGACGATATTTCAGAAGACGGTGTTTATCTGGTATCTCGAATTGCAGAGCTATTTCGAATTCAGCACATTGACTCACAAATTATAGCAGCGTCAGTCAGACACCCAGATCACGTCACGCGAGTAGCTCTTGCTGGGGCTCATATTGCTACAATTCCGTATGCCGTAATTGAACAATTAGTAAAACACCCGTTAACAGAACAAGGAATTGAAAAATTTGCATCAGACTGGGAAAAAGCTGTAAAAAGTTAAATTCACTTAAGGAGAAGACATCATTTTAGTGTCTTCTCTGCTTAAAGGGTATACGAAGATTCTTTTTTTCTATTTTGCAGCAAACAACTTATCATTAATAGGCGAACATCCTATACATATATGCAGAGATGACATACGTTAATAGAAACGAAAGAGGTGTTAAAATGGGCTGTATTATTAACATTGAGAATATCGTGACTAACGGGTTAAAAGACAATTCGAATGTAAGCGTAGGCTGTGTTGTACAAAATAGTCACACGGCAAATACAAAATCGGTAGGAGCTTGTTTTTCGTTTGGAAACGGCTCTCCTGCTATTGCCTCTATGACAAACAGTAATATCGACTTTTGTAAAGGTGAAGAAAATAAAGAGTAACAATCTTGAAAACAATTCCAGAAAGAGTATTTCTGGAATTGTTTTTTGGTAAGTGATAGAGTTTTGTTAACAAGTTGTTTTGGCTTTTAAAAGAAAAACATTCATGAGGGAGGGGTTTGAGCGGTGCTATGAGCATTATTTCTATTATTCCTTATACATACGTTGAAAGAAAAATAAAACGAACACAAAAGGTGACGATTCAGCATTCAAAAGACATGTGCTTATATACTGATAATATTCAAACAGAGAATGATTGCTTTCACATTAACAGCATATTTGACATCTCTTACAAATGCGTTTCAAAAGAAAGCGGCTTTTTATACTTACATACAAATCAAGGGATGTTCGCTTATACCATACACACCGATCCTGCTGCCTTTATAGCAGCATATAAAGATATAAAAAAGAAGGGGTGACATTGCTGTCAGCCCTTCTTTTTTTTTGTTACTATTTTATCCACTGTACAACTTGATCCATACTTCTTCTCGTTTTTCCACGTTTAGGTTCATGAATTCGGTAGCCGAACGCAACCATAACGGAAATATCAAACTTACCGTCTTCTAGTAATCCTTCTTCTTTTAGAATTTCATGTACTTGGTCATAGTTAAATCCTTCAATCGGACAAGAATCAATACCAATTTGAGCAGCTGATGTCATCATATTAGCTAGTGCAATATAAGATTGTTTGCTAGCCCAATCAAACAGCGCTCGCTTGCTTTCGAACAAGTGAAAATCATTTTCTTGGAAATCTTTATAACGAGGCATTAATGTCTCTAATACATCATCGGGCATTTCTTTTACGTTTTTCTGAAGATCCAATACATATTCAGAGTCATATCTTGCGTCTGTGCGAGAAAGAATAATAACAAAATGACTTGCTGTAGGAATTTGACCTTGTGCTCCCCAAGAAACAGCTTTTAATTTTTCTTTTAAATCTTTATTTTCAACGACTAAAAACTTCCACGGCTCATAACCTACTGAGCTTGGAGATAAGCGCCCTGTTTCTAAAATGAATTGGAAATCTTCATCGGAAATTTTCTTCGTTGGATCAAACTCTTTTGTAGCATGACGAAAGTTAAATGCGTCTAAAATTTCTTGTTTTTTATCTGTATTGTTCATGTGTAAACAACCTTTCTGTAAAAATATTTAGTCATGAACTGTTCAGAGTAATCTATACCCTGTATAGCTTACAATTAACAGCCAGTTAACATACAATTTGTCATAAAATCCGTTTGCAGATTTATCATAAATTATATAAATCATTCTAACAAGTACGCACATTTTTGTTGTATAGTATACTTTTTTATACTGTTGATCCAATTTTATAAGAAGCAGAAAGGAGGAAACGATCTGGGGAGTTTGTTTTTGAAAAAATAGTTAAGAGGGAGAAAAAGGAGAAGAGTACTCTTCTCCTTTTTAATTAAATTTTGGTATTTGATTTTTTCGCTTTGTTTTCAAGTTCACTTTTCGGTTCTGTTGAAAATTCAACATCTTTTCCGTGTCCTTGAGGGTTAACACCAGGAGCTACTTGACCGCGGTTAGCAGATTTTTTTGTACCCATTTTCGTCACCTCCGTTCGGTTAGTATGTGCAAAAAAGTGAAACAAAAATCAAGAAGTAAAGCGTGGAAAGATAAATAGGAAAAGATTATCTTTAAGCATCTTCATTACATAAACAAGATAGTTACTCATTTAAACGGCCATAAAAAAACACCCTTGGAAGGGTGTTTTTTGTTTAAGAATCTGAGCTTGTCGCTCTGTCTGCGTATGGATAGATAGGATCTTTTAATTGAAATTTGTAAGTCACTCCATCTACAAGTCCTACCGTTTTATTGCTATCATAAAGATCCAGCATAAAAGCAGCCATTTCTTTTGACGTATGAAACTTAGGTACTCGTCCTTCGTATTCAAAATCACTCATATCCATCGAACGCTGTGCAAATTCTGTTTCAGTAGCCGCCGGAGCTAGAACTTTAGCCTGCATTTTTGCTCCTCTCCCTTTTAATTCTTGAGAAAGACCTTCTGTAAATGCACTTACGTAGAATTTTGTTGCGCAATAAGTGACTGCATCAGCAACAATGGTGTAGCCGCCTCCAGAAGAGACATTAATAAGCTGGGTACCTGCAACGTTTTCATAATCTCTTACAAATAGAGAAGAAAGAATGGTTAAGGCTTCGATATTTAAATGAAGCATTGTTTCAATTTTAGTTAATTTTTGTTCACCGACAGAAGCAAAGTTTCCGAATCCAGCATTGTTAATCCAAGTTTCTAATTCATACTCTTTGAGTGACTCATAAAACGTATGAGCATTTTCTGCCACGGATAAATCAACCGACTGGACAATAACATTTACATCTTGGTTCAGTTCTTCAATTTTTCTTTTTAACTCTTCTAGCTTGTCCTCTCTACGTGCAGCCAATATAAGATTTTTTCCACGTGCTGCAAAAGCTAAAGCTGTTTCATATCCAATTCCTGAACTTGCGCCAGTGATTACTGTATATTTCATGTTGATTCCTCCATTTTCGATGTTTTCGAATTGATTATAATTGTTAAAGTATACTTTAAGTCAAGCGTTTATTCGATTTATTTTCCCCTTTAGAAGTCTGTTTGTAAACATTTGAAGTTGGGTGCTAAACTTCAGTGATTTGCAACGCTTTTTAATTAAGTGGGCGCTAGGAACTACGGCAGTGATGACAATAGCTGCATTAATTTTAGGTGTTATTTCTATTTGATAAAAAAAGACCCCAAGGGGTCTTTTTTTATACTCTTACATTGAACTAGACTGTTCGCTGCAGCTGCTTTTTTTAAAATAGAACTTATAAATTAAAAATCCGCATACGGCCACTACCGCTGCAATTAAAATATAGGTTTGTGCATCTGAGATAAAAGATTGAATGGACTTAAAGTTTCCGATTTGTCCTAACCAAAGCATGGCAATATTTAAAGGAAAGATACCAAGAAATGTGAGCAGAGCAAACGGCATAGGTTTCACTTTAGATAGCCCTGAAAGGTAGGAAATGTAGTTGCCGAGCCCCAAAGGACGAGCAATCGCAATACTCCATAATCCGCATTTTTTAAACCATTTTTGTGATTTCTCAAATGCTTTTTTCTTCTTTGATAATTTTTTCTTTACCTTATCCTCTAATTTATAGCCTATCCCATAAGGTATAAAGCTAAAAGCTGTATAAACGGCGCTTCCTGCAAAAGCGATTAATAATAATTTCACTATGTGCATGTTTAATAAGTATCCGTAGGTAAGGGTGAGAAGAGAACCAGGAAACGGCAGGGAGGAAGCCTCAATGGCCAGTCCGCTTAAAAGTCCCCAAATTCCAAATTGTTTCAGTAAGTCTGTTATGAAATGTAGCATAAGATCGCCTCTTTTTCTGTGTCATAACATTCAAATACCCATCTATATGTTCGGAAAAACTTATAAAAGAAAAGAAAATACAGGAAGAAAGCGGGATGTGAAAGAAAAAAACTTAGCGTGTACAAGGAAAAAAGAAGGAAATGTATTTTATAGCTTCTACTCAGAGTAAAATTATAGGGGGAAAATAATCGAGTGTGGATTTTTAAATAAACTACGACTTTTATTCATGGTTTTGATTCCTTTTATTCATTTTACTTATAAAACTAACGGGTGTAAACTTGTGGTGTTGTGAAATAATCCATTATGTATATGTATTAAAAAGGAAAGGAGGTTACCGTGTGGTTATTATTGTAGGATTGTTATTGTTGATGTTTTTTGCTTATCTAGGATGGTCTATTATCTGGGTGGCGCCTGTTGTAGCTACGTTCGTTGCTTATTTTAGCGGTTTAAAAGTACTGCCTACTTATACAGATGTGTATATGGAAGGGTTTGTAGATTTCGCTGCAAAATGGTTCCCCATCTTTTTATTAGGAGCCGTCTTTGGAAAGCTAATGGAAGATACAGGCGCAGCTAAATCGTTGGCGCAGCGTATTGCTAAATTATTTGGAAGTAAAAGAGCCATTTTAGGGGTGCTGATTGCTTCAGCTATTTTGACATACGGCGGAGTGAGTCTATTCGTTGTTGTCTTTGCGATTTATCCTTTAGCAATCGCGCTATTTCGAGAAGCTAACGTATCGCGAAATTTACTGCCAGCAACCATTGCACTCGGAGCATTTACGTTTACAATGACAGCGATTCCAGGTACGCCTCAAATTCAAAATCTGATCCCGACTGCTACATTTAAAACCAATGCAATGTCCGGTTCGATTATTGGAATGGTCTCAGGTCTTATTATGGCGGTGGGAGGATATTTATGGTTAGCTTATCGCGATAAAAAACTAAAAGCTAAAAATCAAGGGTTTACCGAGCCTAATGAATCATCAGTCGCAGCGAGTGAAGAGCAGGACTCGATGAATGTAATATTAGCTATTTTACCGCTGATTGTCGTTGTCGTGGCATTAAACGTTTTAAAATGGGAGCCTATCGTTTCGTTATTAATTGGTATTTTTTCTATTTTACTTATTAATTTTAAACATTATAAGAAGTTTATTTCTTCTATAAATGAAGGAGCAAAAGGATCCGTGATGGCTGTTATTAATACGAGTGCAGCAGTAGGTTTTGGCTCGGTTATTACAGCAGTTCCAGATTTTAAAGATGTCACGCATGTGTTGCTAAATGTTTCGAGTAATCCGCTCGTTTCAGAAGCGTTAAGTGTTCAAGTGCTAGCGATGATCACGGGTTCAGCATCCGGCGGTATGGGTATTGCGCTTCAAGCATTAGGAGATACGTGGTATCACTTGTCTCAAACGACGAATTTAAGTGCTGACGCTCTGCACCGTATTGCAAGCGTTGCGTCAGGTGCATCTATTTTACCGCATAACGGTGCGTTGTTAACGCTGTTAGCCGTAACTGGTCTTCGGCATAAAGAAACCTATAAAGACGTATTTGTTGTTGCATTTATCATTCCAACAATCGCTTTATTTGCAGGAGTCGCATTAGCGGCAGCCGGTATTATTTAAAAACAGGAGGAGAATACACATGGTTGAAAATCAAGTAATTGTAATCACAGGAGCAGCAAGAGGAATTGGGTTTGAAATAGGTAAACGATTCGCAGAAAACGGCGGAAAAATTGTGTTATCCGACATTGATCAAGCTGCTGTAGAAGCTGCAGCACAAAATCTTCGTGAAGCTGGATTTGAAGCGCTTGGTGTCAAAGCCGATGTAACAAAAGAAGAAGAAATCAAACATTTAATTGAAACAGCAAACGCGCATTTCGGAGCGGTTCATACGTTCATTAATAACGCTGGCTTGCAGCATGTTTCTCCAATCGAAGAGTTTCCAACTGAAAAATATGAGTTAATGATCAAAATTATGCTAACAGCTCCATTTATGGCGATTAAGCACGCGTTTCCGATTATGAAAAAACAAGGGTTCGGACGTATTATTAACGTTTCTTCTATCAACGGTTTAATCGGTTTTGCGGGCAAAGCAGCTTATAACAGTGCTAAACACGGTGTAATTGGGCTAACAAAAGTAGCTGCTCTTGAAGGCGCAGCACACGGTATTACGGTGAATGCACTTTGTCCTGGCTATGTGGATACACCACTAGTGAGAGGTCAGTTAGATGGTTTAGCTAAAACAAGAAATGTACCATTAGAGAGCGTGCTTGAAGAAGTTATTTATCCTTTAGTCCCTCAAAAAAGATTACTAGACGTGAGCGAAATTGCTGACTATGCTATTTTCTTAGCGAGTGATAAAGCAAAAGGTGTAACTGGTCAAGCGGTAGTAATGGACGGCGGATATACAGCTCAATAAAAAATAGAATAAGTCATTAAAAGCATAAAGGAGTCTAATGAGCTCCTTTATGCTTTTTTATGTTATATCTATTCTATCGAGTTAATCAACGTTAAAATATAACTAGGCGATACATAAAAGAAGCCTTATACTATTTCTCCTGTAAAGATAAATAGTATGATAAAAAAGCCTACAGATTAGAAAGGATGATACATATGGTGCAAACAGTAAATGAATTAATTAAACATCCGGTTTTTTATTTTTTTAACGAAATTTCAGCTATTCCTAGAGAATCTGGAAATGAAAAGAAAATTAGTGACTATTTAGTTTCTTTTGCAAAAGAAAGAAGCCTTGAAGTTATACAAGACGAGGCTTTAAATGTAATTATTAAAAAGCCGGCAACTAAAGGGTATGAACATGCTCCAGCCATCATTTTGCAAGGACATATGGACATGGTATGCGAGTTAAATAAAGGAACTGTGCATGATTTCGAAAAAGATCCGCTTCAACTGCGAATTGTGGAAGATATGCTTTATGCAAATGGTACTACGCTAGGAGCTGACAACGGGATTGCCGTTGCATATGCACTGGCTTTACTAGATGCTCATGATATAGCTCACCCTTCTCTTGAAGTAGTCATTACTACTGAGGAAGAAACAACTATGGGCGGAGCCATTGCTGTAAATCCAGCTCATTTTGAAGGGAAAATCTTTATTAACCTTGATACAGAAGAAGATGGAAAGCTGCTTGTCAGCAGCGCAGGCGGGGTAAAAGGCGTGCTTCGTATTCCCGTAGACTGGGAATCGTCTTCCGATAACTCAGAAACATATAGCTTAAGCATCGGTGGATTGCGCGGCGGACATTCTGGAATGGAAATTGATAAAGAAAGAGGAAATGCTAATAAACTGCTAGGGAGAGTTTTATATGATTTACAACAAGAACTTCCCTATTCTTTAAGCAGCATTAGTGGAGGATTAAAATCAAATGCGATTCCCCGTGAATCAGAAGCAATTCTATCAGTTGAGCCTTCTGAGGTAGGAAAGCTAGAAAATAAGATTCGTGAGTGGAACGAAATAGTAAAAAATGAATTACAAGCGGCTGATCCGAGCGTATATGTGAAAATAAACAAATCTTCTTCCGTTGAGAAATGTTTTACAAAAGAAACGACAGAACGAATTGTACAAGCCATTATGCTAACACCAAACGGCGTTCAAAGCATGAGTATGAATATCGAAGAATTAGTAGAATCTTCTACCAACTTAGGTGTGATTACGACGACAGAGTCTGAGATTGTTTTTCAAAATGAAATCCGCAGCTCAGTAAAAAGCTTAAAAGAAAAAATAGTAAGTCAAGTGCACATACTTGCTCAAGTAGTCGGAGGAAGAGTTGAAACAAAAGGTAATTACCCTGAATGGGCGTACAATGGAGATTCAAAAATTCGTGAATTATGTAAAAAGGTTTACAAAGAAAAGTATGGGGAAGAGGCGGAGATCATCGCCATCCATGCTGGAATTGAATGCGGTATTTTCCTGGACAAAATCCCTGGATTAGACGCCATTTCGCTCGGTCCCGATATGTACGACGTTCATACACCTGATGAACACCTGAGCATTCCGTCTACTATTAAGACATGGGAATACTTATTAGCAGTATTAAAAGAAGCAAATAAGATATAAAGTTATCAGCATCCCTATAATTTTTGAAAAAGAGCTTCTGTAAAGGAGCTCTTTTTCATTCGTCATTTATCGGATAATAATCAGAATTCCGTCAACACGTCAGGCAAATGAGAACATTTATGTAAGCGTTTTACAAATAAAGGTTTTAAAACGGGCCTAAAAGAGGTAAACAATTACTAAAACGATAGACAAATGAATTCAAAACAAGCTCTGCAACTAATAAATTAGTAGGGAGAGAATGTATATGAATGATAATAGTCTTATCAAAGATCCCTTTTTGGAAAAAGGAGAAATTGAATTTTTAGAATTAAGGAAAGACGAAATACGTTATCTAAAGTTCGATCGGTTTTTGAAAGTGATTAAAACACTTAATCAACGCAGTGATAAAGGCTACCAGAGTCTTATGCTTTCCGTTGATGGCTTTAAAGGTAATTCAAGAGAATTATATGAGATAGAGGAGTTTCGCAGATACGTAAATTTGTTAATTAATCAAGTTCCTCAAATATTATTTTATATTCATGATAAAAACAAAATGACTAATCAAATTTTGAAAAGTCTATCAAACAACAGCAGCCAGCCGGCCTCTATAGATCCTAAAAGAGCACGTTTAATGATTGATGCCATACAGGAGCAAGTAGAGAAAACAGAGGATAAAGAGATAAAGGAGAATCTTTCTGAATTCGTATGTAAAATCCAGAGCTTTGTGAATCAGTATTAACATTTCCCAATAGAAAAGTAGAATCCATATTATAAAAAAGTACGAGAACTCAAAGTTTCTCGTGCTTTTTTATTGGAAAAACAGTAGAAAGAGAAAAGGATTATCAACATAGATTGATAAATAACAAATAATAATGGTAAAGCTTCATATTCTGACGTGAAATAACGAAATAACAAAATAACAAGGAGGAATGAACATTGCATCATATTGAAATAAGAAGACCAAAAACAGAAGACAGCGCAGAACTCCACGAGCTTTTTAATGAAGTAATCACAGATACCTTTCATAAAGAGGGTCTATCTGACATGGTGAACGATATACAAATAGAAATTGAAAGTAAAGAACAATATTTAAAAAGTGACCTCGATAGCGGTGGAAAACATCGATTCTTTTGGCTTGGAATAGATAAGTGCACCAATAAGATTATTGGATGTATCGAATATGGTCCTGCTAGTGAATTAATTACGGCGTGTACAAAAGGAGAGCTGCAAGGATGGATTGAAATCGGCACAGTTTTTGTTCATCCAAAGTACCAAAGAAAAGGTGTAGGGACACTGCTTTTACATACTATGCTGCTTACGCTTCAAAGCAAAGAAATTAAAAAAATTTGTTTGGACAGCGGATACAAAAATGCTCAGGAAGTGTGGAAAAACATATTTGGAATCCCTGATTATTTAATAAAAGATTACTGGAGCAAGGGGTATCATCACATGGTTTGGAAAATATCAGCAGAAAGTACGCCGATAGTATTTAAGCTCAGTTATAACGAAGAATAAGGTCTCTCCTAGAAAATAGCCGGTACGTTTCTACCGGCTATTTTCTACTGGTTAAGCTGTTTACATATGTTCAATTATAAATTAGTGTATTTTATTGAATATAATACCTTGACTGTCATAGTAATATGATTTAAATTATACATAAAGAGGTGATACTTTGGTATATGCAAAAATGTCTTCAGATTTACTTCGGGGACATACAGATACAATGATTTTGAAATTACTTCTCAGCGGAGATAAGTATGGTTATGAAATTAGTAAGCTTATTTATACCTACTCTAAAGAGCAGTATGAATTAAAAGAAGCCACAATGTATTCAAGCTTGAAGCGCCTGGAAAAAGACGGTCATATTCTTTCTTACTGGGGAGATGCTGTACAAGGCGGTCGCAGAAAATACTATAAAATTACAGAACAAGGAAAAAGCGTATATAAACAAAACAAAGAAAACTGGGAGCAAGCGAAAAAAATTATTGATTTATTGTTGTAAGAAAGGATGATGTTATAAATGAACGAAAAAATAAAAAATCATGTGCATAACATTTTGGCTCCTTATCAGGATGTAAAAAATGTTCAAGATCTAGAAGAAGAACTATCACAGAACTTGCAGGAAAAATTTATAGATTACAAAAAAGACGGGCATAATGAAGAACAGGCTTATTATATGACAATCAATTCTATCGGTGATATCACAGAACTGATTCAATCAATAAATGTAGAAACAAAGGAATTAAAGCAAACCGTCCCTATGGATTTTTCAAAGACCGAGCTTACAAAATCTGATTTTCGTTCTGTATCGGTGTATAAAGGGAAATTTAATGCAAGTAATTTGAATGAATCTGATTTTAGCTACGCAGATCTTACAGACAGCATGTTTAAAAGCAGCAATTTAACGAAAGCAATATTTCATCAGGTTAATTTGACAGGCGTACAATTTAAATGGGCAAATTTTAAACAGGCTAGTTTTAAAGGCTGTATCTATGACAACACGTACTTTAAGCAATGTAATTTAACAGACGTTGTATTTGACGAAGAAACATTTAACGGAACAATCTTTGAAGGAACATCATTAAAAAAAGCCTCATTTCGCAACGCAACTTTGCTAAATGTACAGTTTCGAGGATCAGATTTAAAGAAATCCGATTTTGAAAGTGCAAAAATGGATAAATTGACATATAACTTTTTAAAAAGTGCCAAGATAGATCTTAGTAAAGTTACGATTATTTAAAGATAAAAAAGACCTCTCTGAAGGTCTTTTTTTATGGACATATAACAATTCTTTTTAAGAGCGAGCAGGATAGTTTATGAGAGAGCTAGAACACATTCATAATACGAACGATTACGGCAACAAGCTGAATATGAGAAGAACATATTCGTATCTTTGAAATAATAAAGCTTTTATCACTTATGTGGAGGAGTATGGAAATGTCTATATATGAAATTTGGAATGAAGTGGATCTTTATATGAATGATAAGCTTATACAACCTGACCCTATTCTTGATGAGGTATTGAAGGCAAATCAAGAAGCTGAATTACCTGCCATCGACGTATCGCCTAGTCAAGGAAAGTTTCTGCATTTGTTAGCTTCATTAAAAGGAGCTAAACGCATTTTGGAAATTGGTACTCTTGGAGGGTACAGCACGATTTGGCTAGCCAGAGCTCTTCCGAAAGACGGGCAGCTGATTACGCTCGAATTAAGCGCTCATCATGCAGAAGTAGCAAGAGCTAATTTAAAAAGAGCGGGAGTAAGCCACTTAGTAGAAGTCATTGTCGGCCCCGGGCTTGATACATTAGCTGTATTAAAAGATAGGGGAACAGATCCGTTTGATCTTATCTTTATTGATGCTGACAAGCCGAATAACCCAAATTACTTAAAGTGGGCTCTAGAATTATCGAAAAGAGGAAGTCTGATTATTTGTGATAATGTTGTTCGTCAAGGGCATGTGGTGAACTCAGAAAGTGAAGATGAAAATGTAAAGGGAATTCGTCAATTTATGAATGCTCTGGCTCAAGAAAAACGAATCAGCGCCACGGCTATACAAACCGTTGGAAGCAAAGGCTATGATGGATTCATTGTAGGGATTGTTGAATGATAAAATTTGTATTACACCTAAAAAGAGACGGAGACATAACTAAACCCATCCAATCAACAGCTAGAATCAAATACATACATGAAACCTACGTTCATCATCACCCTAAAAAAATCCGAACGAGTTGGATTCTCAACCAAACTCGTTCGGATGGTCCTTCAACTAACATACTTTTGTTCCAGACTCTTTTTAAATGGGCCCCAATTTATCTGTCATTTGTTTTTCGGTTAAAAAATTAATCAATTCTCGTACAGCGAATGAACTGTAGCGTTCTTTTAACAGAATAATTCCAAGTTCCCACATCATTTCAGGATCTGCAATAGGTACGGTAGTAATATTGGGATCTTTCACTTTGGCATAAAGCGATTCGGGTAAAATAGCAATACCTAGTTCTGCCGCTGTTAATTCAATAATTAAATCCCATTGAGAACTTTTATACGCTATAGAAGGCACAAAGCCTGATTTTAAAGCATCTTGAATTAACCGGTCGTGCAGCGTAAATTCTTCACTGAACATAATGAATTTTTCATGCTCCAATTCTTTCATCCAGACGGAAGAACGTTTCGCTAAAGGATGGTTTTTATGCGCGTATAAAAGGAATCTCTCCTTAACGAACGGGTATACGTGAAAATGTTCATCATGAACGCTTGTGAGAGGAAGCATAACAATCCCCATATCTACACCAGCCTCTTCCACAAGTGCTTCAATTTTTTTTGCTCCAAATTCAATAAGCTCTAGAGATACTTTAGGGTATTGTTCATTAAATGCTTTTGCAATCTTCGGGAAAAACAAGGTCCCGATGAGCGGAGGGACTCCCATCTTGATTTGCCCTGTTTGCAAGTTCACTAAATCTCCCAACAAGTGAGGCATGTCTTTTAACACCGACAGAGCTTTAGTTGCCTGATGATACACGACTTCTCCTGCATCGGTTAGCTTTAATTCTCTTGTTGAACGATCAAGAAGCTCAAATCCTAGTTCATTTTCTACTTTTTTGACGGCTTTACTTAAAGCCGTTTGTGACAAATGAACTTGCAGCGCTGCCTTTGTAAAATTTTTATGATTCGCTACCTCTATAAAGTATTCTAAGTCTCTGATTTCCATGTGAAACTCCATTTCTGCAAACTGCTTATCCTTTTTCTTTACTCTTTATTTTAACCATTAAATTATTTACTGTAAATGTGCTGATTATATCCAATGAATAAAAACAGGGAAAGGAAATGAACTAAAGTTTCTGTCGAAATTGATTTATAAAACGAATAATTTTTTTATAGAGAAACATAGATTTTGCTATTAGCTGATGGGGGATATAAAGATTTTTGCATGTGCGTTCGGGCAAAAATGCAAAACTGATTAAAACAACTGAAAGTCCAAATGCTGCGGTTGTAATCTCTAGCCAGGAAAACATCATACCATTCCTCCTTTTACAAACCTACTAATAGAATATGTAAAAGTTCGAAAGGAGGTTGTACGATAGACCTATAACGAGTGACGGTATGAAGCTCTCTCTAAAAATAAAATTACGTCAAAGAACGTTTGGCACAGGCCCTGCGTTCTTTGACGTAATTTTATTTTCGCTCTTCAGCCTGATGCTCTTGTTTGTTTTGTTCAGTGAGACGTTTTTGATGAGCTTTTGTTTCTGCACTTACGTGATTTGCATCATTCGGTTGATTCTTCTTTGAACCTCCTGCAGCGTTACTCATTAGACGACACCTCCAGTCTGGTTATGAAACATACCTATAGAATGTGCGTATTTACAGACTTTATACACCTCTATCGATATTACTGCACACGAAAAAATCAAAGGGAGAGTCACTAAGACTGTTCCCTTTGATTTTTTACTAGGCGACTTTATCGGTGGTGATAATTTTGTTAATCCAGTCTTTTCCTTCTGTAAACCTTGTAACCAGCATTGCTGTTACTGTATTTCCTGTACTATTTAACAGGGTAGCAGGGGCGTCAATAATCGTGGAAATGACCGCAATAATGGGCAGAACTTCTGGCGAAAATCCATAAATCGTAATAATTAACATTTCGCCAATCATACCGCCTCCAGGGATTGCTCCCATTACAGCTCCAACTAAAAAGGCTACGCCTAAAATACTCAAAATGCTCGTAGCAGACGTCATATCTTTTCCAAACAAACTGAATAAGAAAACAATTTTTAGAATACCGCCAATAACAGAACCATCTTTATGCGTGTTTGCTCCTAATGGAATCACCGTTTCAGCAATATCAAGTGGCACACCCATTTTCTTTGTTGCATCTAAATTGACTGGAATAGATGCAGCAGAAGAACAGGTAGCAATAGCGGTGATAGAAGGAGCAGCTGCATTTTTCCAGAACAGTTTAATTCCTGCTTTACCGCCAGCAATCCATGCGTATAGCGTAAAGAAGCCGAAATAGTAAACGATTGCAATTAATAAATAAAGAATAAATGCTCTAGCGTACCCTTGTAAGATCTTTGGTCCTAGTTCTCCTACTACAGTAGCAAAATAGCACCCTAAACCAATTGGAGCATAGTACATCACAATTTTAACAACCTTCATCGATACTTCTTGACCCGAAGTCAGGAATTTCGCCATAGGCTGTCCTTTTTCACCGGCCATCGTGGTAGCAATACCGAAAATGACGGCAAAGACAATTAATTGTAAAATATGCTCTTTCGAAAATAACTGAACAAAATCAGGTACAGTAAAGGTACTAACAAGCTGAGTTAAAAGCGTCATTTTTTCAGCTGTATTTTCACTGTCACCCATTAATTCTTTAATCGCAGAAGTATCTACGTTGTGCAGCGGATTGTAAAGTGACGCGCCTAAAAAGCCTAGAACAGCTGAAACAGCAGCAGTAGCGATAAACACAACGGCGATACCTAGCATAATTTTACCGAGACGTTTCATTTCGTTCATGTTTGCAATTGCCGAAGCCACACTAAAAAAGACAAGGGGAACGATAATCATGAACATTAAATTAAGAAACAAATCACCAAAGGGCTTTACGACTGCTACATCGGGCCCGATAGCATATCCTGCTATCCCGCCAATTAAAATAGCGAGAAGCAGAATAAGCGATGATCTGTACGTTTTAAATACACTTAAAACCATAGTTATATTTCCTCCAAACAACAATAGCTTCTTTACTACGCAAGAACAGCTATCATTTGCTCATTGCATACGTAGTAACGACTGGCTTTACATCTTTTCGCACCAAATCTTCGTATGTTTCTCGCTCCACAGCAAGACGAGCTTCTCCATTTTTTACAAATACAACAGCAGGGCGCGGAATGCGGTTGTAATTGCTAGCCATTGAATAGTTGTAGGCACCTGTAGAGGAAACTGCTAATAAATCTCCTTGATTAACGCGCGGTAAATCGATATCCCAAATAAGCATATCTCCTGATTCACAGCATTTCCCCGCAATCGATACCGTTTCATCTTTTTTATCCGTCACTCTATTAGCCAAGACAGCTTCATGCTTTGCATCATACAAAGCAGGACGAATATTATCGGTCATACCCCCGTCAATTCCCACGTATTTGCGTACACCTGGAATCTCTTTCGTTGAGCCAATTGTATAAAGCGTTGTACCCGCTTCTCCTACGATGCTTCTTCCAGGCTCAATCCAGACTTCCGGAAGGGTATAATTTTGTTCCGTTAACGTACGGCTTAGCTTTTCTGTCAGTGCATTTACATAATACTCAACTGGAAGAGGAGAATCGCTTTCGGTATAACGAATACCAAAACCACCACCTACGTTTAAAACTTTTACTTCAAAGTCCATTTTATCACGAATATTGAATAAGAAATCAGTTAAAATATCAATGGCGCGAGAAAAACCATCTACTTCAAAAATTTGCGAACCAATATGACAATGAATGCCTAAAAGATTATAATAAGGCTTTTCTAATGCAGAACTTACCGCTTTCATGGCTTGGTCATTGGAAAGACCAAATCCAAACTTTGAGTCTTCTTGTCCGGTCATAATATATTCGTGTGTATGGGCTTCAATCCCTGGAGTAACACGGAGAAGAATAGATGCTTTCTGTTTGCGCTCAGCTGCTAAGGCATGCAAAACTTCAAGTTCGGTGAAGTTATCCACAACAAAGCAGCCGATATTCGCATCAAGAGCCATTTCAATTTCTTCAATCGTTTTGTTATTTCCGTGAAAATGAATGCGTTCAGCTGGATATCCCGCTTCAAGAGCTGTAAATAATTCGCCTCCTGAGACCACATCTAATGACATATCAAGCTTCGTTAAAAGATTAGCCATTTCCATACAAAGAAAGGCTTTCCCTGCATAGGCGATTTGATATGAAAATCCACTTCTTTGGAAGGCTGAATGGAAGGCCTTGCATTTCGTCTCAATTAATTCTTGATCGTAGATGTATAGGGGAGTGCCGTATTGTTTTTTCAGTTCGACCGTATCGCACTGCCCAATTTCTAAATGATTGCTGCTGTTAATTTTACTCGTTCCATGTAAGTACATAATCCATATCCCTCCATTTAAAACATTCAACTATAACTTTGATGATCAGTAGAAAAACACAAAAAAGACCCGTGAAGTGATGTTCACGCGTCTTGGTTTCATAATAATAAAGTATTATTACATTCTAGGCATCAACATCTCTTCAATAGCTCTCCACAAACCAAATGGTTTGTGACAGCTCAGCATTTATTCAATACTGAACCAGTATATGAACACAATGGATGTCTATATACTTCGGCACGAAATCCCTTTTACTTATCTTCACAGACTCCATTAGTCTCTAATAAGTGACTCTTGATTTCATGCACCTCTATTCTCAGAGAGGAAAATTATATTTAAATGTAACTCCTATTATATTTCCTTTTCCTCTGTCTAGTCAATGAAAAGTTAAGGCATAGGAATATCAAAAAAAATAAATAAAAAAGCTATAAAGCTTCCAGATAGAATCCAAGCAGCCAGTGCTGTCTTCTGATGAATGATTAAAAGTGAGAACGTGACAACATTGAAGAGAAAAGAACACAGCAGCGACCATCCATAATTATGAGTGATACTGTGATTAACATAAGCAATGAACTCAATCACAGTAAATAAAAGCGCCCACAAAAGAATCCACCACAGCCGGCCGCTTACATGCAACGGCAGCCTTCCTAAAAAAACCGGTATAACAAACGGATAAATAATTAAGGTTATTCCAAGGGAAACCATTAGGTGATCGGGTAGAAAAAGGTGATCAATACCAACAGGGTGAAATACCCATACGCGGTGATGAAACAGCAGCACTTCATAAAGCAAATTCCCCGTGATCCAAAACAACAAAGTAGGATAGTATTCTTGATATCTCCGCCACTTGCCAAATAGTAAACCAAGAATGATGAAAAATAATACAAATGAAGATTGCATACGCTCTCCTTAAAATAATGGTTATTTCTTTTTATTTACATATTATAGTGGTTTTATTCTTTCATTTTTTTATTCAGAAACTATAATAAAAAAGCTGTAAACGCAGTGTTAAATATGCGCGATCACTACTTGTGGTTTGCTTCATCTCACCATAATCTCCGTAAAAGAACTTATTGCGCTTTTGTTTACAATGAAAGGAGCTATATGTCAAAGTCAGCAAGACTCAAAAATAAGCTCAAAATAGCTTCACCTAGTATGTGACTTCTTTTTTTGCTATGCTAAAATTGCGTACATAATAGCATAAGAATACTAGAAGAAAGAAAAGGGTGTTTTGGTATGAAAACATACATCGTAGTTGGAGCTGGGATACTTGGAGCTTCTACAGCATATCATTTAGCAAAAGCAGGAGCAGATGTGACATTGATAGATCGCAAGGATGCGGGTCAAGCTACTGATGCAGCAGCAGGAATTGTTTGTCCATGGCTTTCGCAGCGTCGAAATAAAGCATGGTACCGCTTAGCAAAAGGCGGCGCCAAGTACTATCAAACATTAATTCAGCAATTAGAAGAAGATGGAGAAACGGATACGGGATATAAGCGAGTAGGAGCAATTAGCGTACATACTGATGAGCAAAAGCTTAAAAAAATGGAAGAAAGAGCATATAAGCGTCGGGAAGAAGCTCCCGAAATAGGCGAGATTACACGTTTATCCGCTAAAGAAACACAGGCTTTGTTTCCGGTTCTTTCGGAAGAATACAGTTCAGTTCATATTAGTGGAGCCGCTCGCGTTAACGGAAGAGCTCTTCGAAACGCACTTGTGAATGCAGCGAAGAAAAACGGTGCAAAAATAATAGAAGGAAACGCAGAACTACTTTATGAAAATAATCAAGTAACGGGCGTTTCCGTAAATGGACAAACCCTTCTAGCAAGTACAACAATCGTAACAGCAGGAGCGTGGGCAAATCAATTACTAGAGCCTCTTGGAGTGAAATTTTTAGCAAGCTTTCAAAAAGCGCAAATTGTCCACTTGCATCTCCCTGATGTAGATACAAAAGACTGGCCCGTTGTGATGCCTCCAAGCGACCAATATATTCTTTCATTTGAACAAGGTCAAATTGTCATTGGAGCAACACATGAAAACGACACGGGTTATGACTTGAGAGTAACTGCTGGGGGGCTTCATGAGATTTTTTCAAAGGCCTTATCAATTGCTCCCGGCTTAACAGAAAGCACAGTCTTAGAAACAAGGGTAGGGTTTCGACCATTTACTCCAGGCTTCTTGCCAGTCATTGGAACTCTTCCGGCTTACGAAGGAATACTAGTAGCGAATGGTCTCGGAGCTTCAGGCTTAACGTCGGGTCCTTATCTTGGTTCAGAGCTTGCTAAATTAGCACTTGAAATGGAAATGGAAATTGATCTTAGCGACTATGATGTAGGAGGAGCTATCGAGTCTTAAGCAAACAGAATGAATGAAAACAAATAGAAGTTCGTAAACTATAACTACTATATGATGAAAGGAAGTAGATTGTTTGCGAAAGATTATGATAAGTGCAGCAGCAGCTTTTTTATTTATGAGCGCGACGCCTGTATTAGCAGAAAACAATCCTCAGCCAGAAACAAAAGACGTGCAGCTGACGTCTCAGCAAAAGCAGGAATTGTCCGTGCTGTACAAAGAAATGCTAGCAAAAAAGAAAGAAATACTTTCAAAATATGTGGAGTACGGTGTGCTAAGCAAAACGGAGAGTCAAAACATTTCTTCACATATGGAAAATCGCTATCAGCATATGGAGAAAAATGGTTTTGTTCCGAAGCGACACTGTCATAAAATGCATCATTCAAAGTAATTCATATTCACATAAAAAAGCGCCTTTACAGGCGTTTTTTTATGTGAGTGAATGGAAAATATCCGCTTCTTTATCTAGTAAATTCTAAAATCCTCATGTAAAATTAAGAGAATGAGAACGAGTAGGAAAGATGCTAGTGAGGGGTAGGTAAATACGAACGATGAACGAAAATAAAAAAATAGTCCGATTACATGCAGAAAATCATTCAGCTGAGGCGCTAGGAATCATATTTGCTTACAAACAAAAAGATGACCATCTTGTTTACAGTATGTATCAAGGTGAAAGCGTTCATGAGCAAAAAATACCTCTAGAAGAATGGGTCTCGTATGAGCATTTTTTCGAAGCACTAAACAAAAAGAAAAAGCTTATGTACGAGCTTCAAATAAATGATAAACGCTATGTAGTAAACTTAACCCCTTTATCTTACACAGAAAAGCCTGAAATTATGGGGCATTGCGTGAATATAACTAGTTATCAGGAGAAGAAAGAACAGATTCAGCCTTTTATTTATCATAACGCAGATGCTGTTGCTGTCGTTGACTTAGAAGGTAAAACGCTTCAAGTGAACCCTGCGTTTGAGAATACATTTGGCTGGACGTTTGAAGAAATTTATCAAAAGCCTCTTCCAATTATACCTTCGTTTTTAAAGGAGCCAGTGTGCGAACTTCATAAGACCATTCAATCAGGGGAATCGAAAACGGAATTTGAGACGGTCAGACAGCATAAAGACGGTCATTTAATTAATGTAAGCGTCACACTATTCCGCGTTGAAAATATGAATGATTGGCCGCTATGCATTGCTTTTGTCTATCGAGATATAACATCACGAAAGCAGGCTGAAACGGCTTTAAAAGAAAGCGAAGAACGCTACCGAAGCTTGATTGAGTTATCGCCGGAAGCGATTATCGTTCATAGTGAAGGGAAAATTGATTACATCAACCCTGCAGGAGCCAAAGCGCTAGG
The DNA here is from genome assembly GCF_042787905.1 of Priestia sp. YIM B13551. Classification (NCBI taxonomy): domain Bacteria; kingdom Bacillati; phylum Bacillota; class Bacilli; order Caryophanales; family Bacillaceae; genus Priestia; species Priestia sp. YIM B13551. The sequence goes on along the minus strand of NZ_JBHZOX010000001.1, from coordinate 522,961 downwards.
ATACAAAAGTCCTCAAGACGTATTAGGAGCGTGTGTTTATCAGTTTGTTCACCCTGATTACTATGATGTGGTAAAACAGCGAATTTATCGAATGAAAACAGAAAATAAATCTGTAGACCTACAGGAAGAGAAGTTTATTCATAAAGACGGTCATACGATTGATGCCGAAACCATTGCTTTTCCTATTCCCTATATGGGAAAGCAGGCCATTCAAGTTTTGTTTCGTGATATTACAGAACGTAAAAAAACTGAAAAATTGCTGCGTGAATCCGCTCAGCTTTCCTTAGTAGGACAGTTAGCGGCTGGTATAGCTCACGAAATTCGAAACCCTCTGACGGCGGTAAAAGGATTTATGCAGTTATTAAAAGAAACGAGCGGTCAGCCTTACTATGTAGAAATGATAAATCATGAGTTAGATAGAATTGAATTGATTACTGATGAGTTCTTGAGTCTTGCAAAGCCTCAGGCGAAAACCTACAGGGACAAACATGTCCAAGATATTTTAGAGAATACTTTAAAGCTAGCTGAGGTGCAGGGGATTACGGAGAAAATTCACGTAAAAAAAGAAATTGATCTTCATCTTCCTCTCGTATTATGCGAAGAAAATCAGTTGAAACAGGTGTTTAGCAATATATTTAAAAATGCAGTCGAATCTATGCCAAGTGGAGGAACCGTAACGATTCAACTAAAAAGATTTAATCAGGAGAACCTTGTTGTCCGGTTTAGGGACGAGGGGCCAGGCATCACGCAGGAAAGAATGCAGCATTTAGGAAAACCTTTTTATAGTACCAAAGAGAAAGGAACGGGGCTTGGACTGATGGTGTGTTATAAGATCATTCGAGAACATAGAGGAGAAATTAACTTTGTAAGTGAACTTGGAAAAGGAACTACCGTAGACATTCTTTTGCCTTTTAAAAAGTAGATTCTACTTTTATAAGCATGAAACCTTTTCTAAAGGGGAATACATGTTAGTGAACGAATAATGAGATTAAAATAGGAGGGAATAAGATGGAACGCATTGAAACGGGAGAGATTTTTACAATTTTAGATGAAAATGATCAAGAGCAAGATATTGAAGTGCTTGGAAAAATGACGATTGAAGGGCACGATTATATTGCTGTTGCGTTTGTGGAAGAAGTTTTAATTGAAACAGAAGAAGAAATTGATGTTTTCTTTTTGAAAATTGAAGATGATGGTGAATGGTCTTCAATTGAAGATGACGATGAGTTTGAAAAGGTATCAGCCGTATTTGAGGAAATGACATCCGCGTAAAAAGAGAGGTTAAAACCTCTCTTTTTTTATTTTTAAATAATATAATATTTAGAATTTTTCTAAAAATGTCTTGCTGAATTATTTCCCTTCATTTATGATGAATATGTAACATACCAACCGGTTAGTAAGTAAATGAAAGCGAGGGACTACCGTGTATTTTTCTTACTCTGACAAAGTAGTGAAGCTGCAAAAAGAATTGACCTCTTTTATGGAAGGGCATATTTACCCAAATGAACGGCTATACGAACAACAGCTGAATGAACAGCCATCTAGATGGTCAGCTGTTCCTCCGATCATGGAAGAGTTAAAAGAAAAAGCAAAGCAAGCTGGATTATGGAACTTATTTTTGCCAGAAAGCGAATACGGAGCGGGTCTAACAAATGTCGAATATGCCCCCCTTTGCGAAATTATGGGCCGTTCTATTATTGGACCAGAAGCTTTTAATTGCGGAGCTCCTGACACCGGCAATATGGAAGTACTGGTTCGATACGGAACGTCCGAACAGAAAGAAAAATGGCTAAAGCCGCTGTTAAATGGAGACATTCGCTCCTGCTTTTCTATGACAGAACCAGATGTAGGTTCTTCTGATGCCACAAACATTCAGTGCAGTATTGTAAGAAAAGGCGATGAATATGTAATAAATGGAAGAAAGTGGTGGTCTTCAGGTGCGGGAGATCCTCGCTGCAAAATTGCTATTGTCATGGGAAAAAGCGATTTTACCGCATCTAAATATGAACAGCAGTCTATGATTCTAGTTCCATTAAATACTCCAGGAGTTAAAATTGAACGAATGCTGCCAGTCTTTGGATACGATCACGCTCCTCATGGACATGCTGAAATTCATTATGACAATGTGCGTGTGCCAGCGTCTAATATGCTTTTAGGCGAAGGCAAAGGATTTGCTATCGCTCAAGGCAGATTGGGGCCTGGACGTATTCATCACTGCATGCGGCTAATAGGAGCAGCGGAAAGAGCGCTTGAAGAATTATGTAAGCGTATTCAAAATCGTTCTACTTTTAATAAGTTGCTTTCCCAGCAAGGGGTTATTCAAGAATGGGTGGCAGAATCGCGTATTGAAATTGAGCAAGCTCGCTTATTAACATTAAAAGCTGCTTATATGATGGACACAGTTGGAAATAAAAAAGCGCGGAAAGAAATTGCTATGATTAAAGTAATGGCTCCTGCTATGGCTTTAAAAGTCATTGATCGTGCTATTCAAGCATTTGGAGCAGCAGGTGTTTCAGAAGACACGCCGCTTGCGGCACTTTGGGCAAATGCCCGCACTCTTCGCCTCGCTGATGGTCCAGACGAAGTGCACAAAGCTCAGCTTGCAAGACTTGAATTAAAATCCTATCAAGAAAAGGAGGCAACATATGCACATAAAGGATTTGTTTGATTTAACTGGGAAAACAGCTATTATTACCGGCGGAGGTAGAGGATTAGGAGAACAAATGGCAGAAGGGCTTGCAGAGGCAGGGGCAAATATTGTTCTATGTTCGAGAAAAAAAGAAGCATGTCAGCAAGTGGCCGATCGATTGGCCACTACAGGCGTAAAAACCCTCGCTTTAGCATGCGACATCAGTCAGCCTGAAGATATTAAAAATGTCGTGCATCAAACGATTGAAAAATTTGGACGTATTGATATTTTAATTAATAACAGCGGAGCTACGTGGGGTGCTCCAGTTGAAGAAATGCCTCTTGAAGCATGGCAAAAAGTGATGAATATTAATGTTACAGGAACGTTTTTAATGTCCCAAGAAGCTGGAAAAGAAATGATTAAACAAAAAGCTGGCAAGATTATTAATATTGCTTCAATTGCCGGTCTTGGAGGAACAGATCCTCAGTACATGGATACAATCGGGTACAACACGAGTAAAGGAGCGGTCATTACGTTTACGAAAGATTTAGCTGTCAAATGGGGACAGCATAATATTCAAGTTAATGCGATTGCGCCGGGATTTTTCCCTACTAAAATGTCAGGTGCGATTATGGAACAAGGCAAAGATTATTTTCTGAGTCAAACCCCTTTAAAACGCTTTGGCTCCGAAGCTGATTTAAAAGGAGCGGCTGTTTTTCTTGCTTCTGCGGCGTCTAATTATATTACGGGAGATATTCTGACAGTAGACGGTGGAGTTCATGCTATGTGAATAAGAAAGGAGTAACTTGATGGAAGACGTTAAAAAATGGTTTACACCTTATCCAGAAGCCTACACTCATGACATTCACATCGAAGATATTTCACTATTTGATATGCTGAAAGAAACAGCCGAACGTTATCCTGCTCACACGGCAACGCGCATGTATCAGCATACGTTAACGTACCAGGAGCTGTATCACTCAGTTCGCGTATTTGCAGGAGCACTACAGAAAAAAGGGATTAAAAAAGGAGATCGTGTAGCAATTATGCTGCCAAACTGTCCGCAATATATAATAAGCTATTTCGGCATTGTAGCAGCGGGCGGCATTGTGACTCAGGTCAACCCTATGCTTGTCGAACAAGAGCTAGAGCATATTTTAAACGATTCCGGGGCAAAAAAAATAATTCTGCTCGATGATTTTTATACGAGACTTCAAGAGATAAGAAACCGCGTTGATATAGAAGAAGCGATAACTGTCAGCTTGCAAAAACCTTTTGTTCCTACATCACCAGACCTTTCCTTCCTAGATTTTTTAACCATCAAGCATGAATTTAATCAGCCGGTCATCCATCCAGGACACGATATCGCTGTTCTTCAGTATACGGGAGGAACGACCGGACCATCTAAAGGTGCGATGCTTACACATACAAACATTTACACAAACGCAGTTCAATCATACGAAATATTTAAGCATGATATTGAATTAGGAAAAGAAAAATGCTTAACCGTTATTCCATTGTTTCACGTATTTGGCATGACTTCCTGTATGCATTTATCGATTCTTTGCGGAAATGAAATATTGCTATTGCCGCGTTTTGATTTGGAAGAAGTACTAAATACAATAAAAAAAGAGCAGCCTAGTATTTTTCCTGGCGTGCCAACTATGTATGTTGCTATTACAAATCATCCGCGGGCAGAAGAATACAACATCGAAAGTATTCGCATCTGCAACAGCGGCAGTGCGCCGATGCCTATTGAGCTGATGAAAGAGTTCGAACGAAAAACGGGTGCTAAAGTGTTAGAAGGGTACGGCTTATCAGAAGCATCCCCTGTCACGCATTGTAACCTGCCGTTTTGTGAGAGAAAGCCAGGTACAGTCGGACTTGGCGTTCCGCAAACTGCTTATAAAATTGTAGACGTGGCTACCGGAACAAAAGAACTGCCAAGAGAAGAGCTTGGAGAAATAGTGATTAAAGGCCCTCAAGTTATGAAGGGCTATTGGAATCAACCTGAAGAGACGGCTCACGCGCTTAGAAACGGCTGGCTGTACACAGGAGACATTGGACAGATAGATGAAGACGGGTATTTATCCATTGTTGATCGCAAAAAAGATATGATTATTGCGAGTGGTTTTAATGTGTATCCTCGAGATATTGAAGAAGTTTTATATGAACACAGCCACATTAAAGAAGCCGTTGTAATTGGTGTGCCGCACCCTTACAGAGGAGAAACAATTAAAGCGATTTTGGTAGTGAAAGAAGGGAAATCTCTTTCCGAAGAAGAGCTTACTTCTTATTGTCGACATCACCTTGCCGCTTACAAAATTCCGCGAATCTTTGAGTTTCGCGCTGAGCTTCCTAAGACCAATGTAGGGAAAATTTTACGACGGGCACTACGAGAAGAAGTGGTGAAAGAAACGATGTAAATAAGCTGAACATAAACAAACTTTTTCAAAAGCTCCCTCTAAGCCATGGTATAATTTGTGAAAATGAGAAAAGACAGAGAGGGTTTGACGATGAAAGATTTGATGATGGAACGAAGCATTCAGCTTTTTGCTCAAAAAGGTTTCAAAGAAACGTCTATTCAAGATATTGTAAATGAATTAAACGTCACAAAAGGAACGTTTTATTATTATTTTAAAAGCAAACAAGAGCTTTTAATGGATATTCACCTTCAATATATTGAAAGATTAATAGAAAACCAAGAGACGATTCTTGCAGATAAGACAACATCTTATCCAGAAAAGCTTCACAGCATTATTTTTAAACTTGTTCATGATATTGAGAAAGAAGGTCTTCGAGCTAAAGTGTTTTTTAGAGAGATGCGTCATTTGAGTGAAGAACACTTAGAACAAATCATTCCAAAGCGCGATCGTTTTAAAGAAAACGTACAAGAAATTATTGAAAAAGGAATAGAAGCAGGGCAGTTCCGTTCAGATTTGCCTTCAGATATCGTGACGCTAGGCATATTAGGAATGACAAATTGGAGCTATTTTTGGTTTCAGCCGGATGGAGAAAAATCAGATCGAGAAGTTGCGGCTATTTTTTATAAGATGCTGGTGAAAGGTATTCAGTCACAGTAGCTGATAGGCTAGACAGTGCTCGTAAAAGGCGGGAAAGTATAAGCTCTTTCTCTCCTTTTATATTAAAAGGAGGCTATAACATGAATAGTAAAGACATACAGCGTATTGCTGTTATTGGAGCAGGACAAATGGGACATCAAATCGGTATGCTTTGTGCACTTGGAGGATATGAAACAATTATTCAAGATATGAATGAACAATCACTCATTGATGCAAAAAATAAGCTGGAAGCGATTATAGGCAAGTGGGTTCATAAAGGAAAAATCTCTTCTGAGGCTAAAGAAGCCGCATTTCGAAGATTGTCTTTTACAAACACATTAAAGGAAGCGGTTTCAAATGCTGATTTTGTAATTGAAGCTGTGGTAGAAAAGTTAGATGTAAAACAAAGTGTCTTTAAAGAAATAGATGAGTACGCACCAAGTCACGCCATTTTAGCATCGAATAGTTCAACAATTGTTAACTCGCTTATTGCAAGTGCAACAAACCGTCCAGAGCAAATCGTTAACATGCATTTCTTTTTTCCTCCCCTTGTAATGGACTGCGTAGAAGTTGTGATGAGTGAAAAGACAAGTGAAAAAACAGCTCAAACGACAATGGAAGTTTGCAAGCAAATTAATCGTACAGCAGTCCTTCTGAAAAAAGAAATCTCAGGTTTTATTGCCAATCGAATTTTAGGGGCGTTGCAAAAAGAAGCCGTTTTTCTTTACGAAAATGGATACGCAAATTTTGAAGACATTGATACGATTTGCAAAAAAGCGCTCAATCACCCGATCGGTCCTTTTGAATTGATGGATCTCTCGGGAATTGACGTCGGATATTTTGTGATGCAGCAGCGCTATAGCGAAACGGGGGATCCAGAGGACAAGCCAGCTGCGTGCATTGAAGAAAAAGTTCAAAAAGGCGAGCTTGGACGCAAAACAGGAAAAGGTTTTTACACATACCACACACAAGGAGTGAAGTAATGATGAAAAAATTTGTACGTGTTGAAAAAGAGGAGAAAACGGCAATTGTAACCATTGATAACCCGCCTTTAAATGTAATGAGCCAGACTGTTGTGCAGCAGCTTGAAGAAACGTATGAAGAGCTTAGTAAAGATCCGGATGTAATTACAATCATTTTAACAGGAGCGGGCGAGCGGGCGTTTATGGCTGGAGCTGATATTAAAGAGTTTCCTCAGTTAATGGGGCAAAGCGGCATTAAAGAAGAGTTTATGAAAACCCATCGTGTTTTGCAAAAACTTGAAAACATTGAAAAACCAACAATTGTCGTGTTAAACGGTTTAACGTTTGGAGGAGGATGCGAACTTTCACTAACCGCTGATATACGCATTGCCGAAGAACATGCTCAAATCGGTCTTCCGGAAGTGAAGCTCGGATTGTTTCCTGGAGGCGGCGGAACTCAGCGTCTTCCACGCGTAATCGGCGTTTCTAAAGCTAAAGAGTGGATGTTTGCCGGCAGTCCTGTTTCTGCAGAAGAAGCGCTTCATGCAGGCTTTGTCAATCATGTCACGCCTAAAGGAAAAGGGCTCGAAAAAGCAAAAGAGCTGGCTAAGAAATTTAACCGTCACTCTCTTCCGTCACTTTCTCGAATTAAGACAGCGGTAAACGAAGGAATAAATCGTACATTATCTGAAGGTCTTGAACTTGAGGCAGAGCTGTTTGAAGAAGTCTTTCAAACAGAAGATATTAAAGAAGGAGTATCAGCATTTATTGAAAAGCGTCCCGCTGTTTTTTCACATAAGTAAAGGAGGAGAAGATCATGTATGAAACACAGGTCAAAGTGCGCTTTTGCGAAACAGACGCACTCGGTCACATTAACAATACGAGCTATTTCATTTATTTAGAAGAGGCCCGGATTGCTTTTTTTGAAGAAATGGGAGCATCCATGCATACAGAAAAGTGGGAGTATATTTTAGCGTCTACTAAATGTGATTTTGTTGCGCAAGGTTATTTTAATCAAGTGCTAATGATTAAAACCTTTGTATCTAATGTCGGCAATAAAAGCTTTACAATTGGACATGAAATTACCGACAGCAAGACGGGAACGCTGATTGCTAAAGGAGAAGCTGTCATCGTGTACTTTGATTTTGATGCACAAAAAAGCGTTTCTATTCCAGCGGACATTAAGCAGTTTTTGATGAATTATAAAGTAGCTGTTTAACTATAAAAAAGCAGGTGGTAAAAGAATGTCACAAATCATTCCTGTACGAAAAGGAGAGGAATTAAACACGGAAAAACTGCATCAGTTTCTCCGTGTTTCGGTTCCTGATTTACCTACAGAGCCTCTTTTAATCAAGCAATTTGGATCAGGTGCGTCCAATTTAACCTACGCTCTTTCAGTCGGAGAGTGGGAGGCGGTGTTGAGACGCCCTCCCTTTGGGCCAGTTGCGCCAAAAGCGCATGACATGCAAAGAGAATACAAGATTTTATCTGTTTTATCGAAGTCTTTCCCTCTCGCTCCTAGGCCGTATGTGTTTTGTGAAGATGAGACGGTGGTCGGGAAATCCTTTTTTTTAATGGAGAGAAAGCACGGTGTTCTCATCGACACAGCGTTTCCAGAAGACGTGAAAGGAACTAACGAACTTTGCCGTTGTATCTCAGAACAAATGGTGGATGTCCTTGCTCAACTTCATGATGTTCCTTACAAAGGCACGCTTCTTGAAAAAATCAGCAAGCCCGAAGGATTTTTAGAACGTCAGGTACACGGCTGGATTCATCGTTATGAAAAATCAAAAACAAGTGACATACCGGAAGTAGAAGCCCTAAAAAAATGGTTGACCACACACATCCCCACTACACAGCATTCGACCATTATTCACTATGATTATAAGCTTAACAATACGTTATTTTCACCGGATGGAAATAAAATTGTAGGATTATTTGACTGGGAAATGACAACCGTTGGAGACCCGCTTGCTGATTTGGGAGTGGCGCTGAGCTACTGGATGGAAGACAGCGATCCTGAACTTTTGAAAAGAGGACTTGGAAATCCACCTGTTACTGTGCAAAAAAGCTTTTATTCCCGTCGAGATTTTGTAGAAGCATACGCTAAAAAAAGCGGACGGGATGTTTCACACATTGACTTTTACCTAAAATTTGCGTACTTCAAACTTGCTGTCATTTGTCAGCAAATTTATTACCGTTATAAAAAAGGCCAAACAAATGATAAACGGTTTTCACAATTTGGAGATTATGTAAAAACACTAATTATTCATGCTCTGCACACAGAACGAGGACATATATGAAAGGAAAAGTTCACGTAATACTCAAAAAAGAAGAGCTTCTTGCCAAAAAGCTAGAAGGAAAAACGGTTGTTATATTTGATGTCTTATTAGCTACATCAACAATTGCGGCTGCTTTACAGCAAGGAGCAATAGAAGTTATTCCAGTAAAAAATGAAGAAGAAGCGCGTAAAAAAGCAGAAACGTATAAGCCTGATGAAATTGCGCTTGTAGGCGAATATAGAGGGAAAACGATTGAAGGCTTTTTTGATCCAAACCCCAGCACGTTAAAGGAGCATGTTCAAAATAAAGCAGTTATTTTGTCTACCACTAATGGAACGGTAGCCATCCATAACGCCGAGAAAGCGAAACATGTATATGCAGCTTCACTGTTAAACGGAGAAGCGGTTGCGAGTGCTGTTTGTCAACCAAGTCAAGATGAAACTGTTTTATTGGTTTGTTCAGGTTCATCCGATCGCTTCTGTCTAGAAGATTTATATGGAGCGGGGTACTTCATAAGCTGTTTGCTGCAACTAAAAACATTTCATTTAACGGATGCTGCAAAAGCCGCACTGCTTTTATATGAGGCTTATGAGCATTCACCTGTTGAAATATTAAAGCGCTCAGCCGTAGGGGAAATGCTCACGCAGTATGGCTTTCTAGACGAAATTGGCTTTGTAAGCCGGAAAAACGTCTATTCCGTAGTTCCTAAGGTAGTGAAAAAAAAGCTAGTAAACGGGGAGGAAACGATATGTCTGAAATGAAAACCGAAGCAAAAGGCGGATCATTTTTACTGAAAAAAACATCTACGCATCACGTTTATACACCCGAAGACTTAACGGATGAGCACCGTATGATTGCTCAGACAGCAAAGCAGTTTATTGAAAAAGAAGTAGACCCTTACCATAATGACATTGAGCAGCAGGATTTTAATAAAGTAGTAGAATTGATGCATAAAGCAGGCGAGCTTGGACTTCTTGCTCACAGTATTCCAGAAACATATGGAGGACTAGGTCTTGATAAAGTAAGCAAAGGACTCGTCGGTGAAATCATTGGCCGGACAAGCGGATATGGAGTCGCTCATTCTAATCATACATGCATTGCGACACTTCCTATTACGTATTTTGGCACCAAGGAGCAAAAAGAAAAATACTTGCCTAAATTGGCAAGCGGCGAATATATTGGCGCCTACTGTTTGACAGAGCCAGAAGCAGGTTCTGATGCTCTTGCAGCCCAAACAAAAGCCGTATTAAATCCTGAAAAAACACATTATGTATTAAATGGAACGAAGCAGTACATTACCAATGCTGCCTTTTCAGATACGTTCATCACGTATGCAAAAGTAGACGGTGAACATTTTACCGCTTTTATTGTAGAAAAAGGTTTTGAAGGACTCTCTCTCGGGCCAGAAGAAAAGAAAATGGGAATTAAAGGGTCGTCTACTCGTCCAGTTATTTATGAAGATTGCTTAGTACCCGTAGAGAACGTACTTGGACAAGTAGGAAAAGGTCACTTGATTGCGTTGAACGTCTTAAACCTCGGACGTTTTAACTTAGGTTCTGCATGTATGGGCGCAGCGAAATATGCGTTTGAACTTGCTTTAGCTTATACAAAAGAACGCAAGCAGTTTAAAACAGCTATTGCGGAATTTAATGCTTCAAAAGAAAAAATAGCAAAAATGGCGGCTCGTATTTTTGCATCTGAATCTATTCAGTACCGTACAGCTGGTTTACTAGAAGAGGCACTTGGTGGCTTATATGAAAGTGAAAATCATAAGTTAGTAGCTAAACAGCTGGCTGAATTTGCAATGGAATGTTCAGTTTGTAAAGTGTACGGATCGGAAACGCTTGATTTAATTGCCGATGAAGCGCTGCAGCTTCATGGCGGCGCAGGGTTTATTCAAGAATATAAAATAGAACAAGTATATCGTGACTCACGCATCAATCGTATTTTTGAAGGTACAAATGAAATCAATCGCCTTTTGCTTCCAACTCAGCTTCTAAAAAAAGCAGACAAAGGAGAAATAGAGCTGAGCAAACAAGTAGAACATGCTGTTAGTGAATTGATGAGCGGTCAGTGGGAAATATCTTCAAATGAACTTCTAGCAAGAGAAAAGCAGGCGGTTATTACCACAAGACATTTATTTCTTGCTTTGTTAGGAACAGCATTCCAAACGTTTAACGCCAATCTAGCACAAGAACAAGAAACGCTGATGAAGCTCGCAGAAATTGCTGTTGGACTATTTGCCATAGAGTCATCTGTGCTGCGCGCGGAAAAAGCCGTGAACAAAAATGGAGAAGAAAAAGAAAAGTTAAAAAGCAAGCTGACAGCAACGGTTGTTAGTGAAACACTCTTTGAAATTGAAAAGCAGGCTCGACAATTAATAAACGGAATGTTAACGGGTGAAAAACACCGACAGTACCGCACAATTCTTGGAAAATGGATGAATGATTTGCAAAGTGAAGGAGAGTTCACGCGCAATCGAGACATCGCCCGTGAATTTATCGAAAGCGGGCGATATGTTGTATAAGGAGGGATATTATGCGTTTTGAAGGGCAAATAGCTGTTATTACAGGAGCTGGAAGCGGCATTGGAGAAGCGACTGCTCAGAGAATGGCGAAAGAAGGAGCTCGCGTCATTCTTGTCGGGCGAACTAAAGAAAAACTAGTACAGGCTGCATCGGCTATTGACACACGGTGTGAACGAAAATGCACGGATATTTTCTCAGCTGATGTAACGAAAGAAGAAGACGTCAAAGAGCTGGCTGAGTTTATAAAAGAAAAGTACGGACAAATTCATTTATTAATTAATAACGCAGGCGGATCAGTTAATTCAACAATCAAAGAAACAACGCTTGAACAGTGGAAACACGTGCAGGACGTCAATTTAACAAGCGTATTTCTTGTCACAAAACATTTGATTCCTTTTTTAACTGAAGAAATAGGAGGAAATCGATCTATTGTTAACATCGCTTCTCTTTCAGGACATAAAGCTGGGGCACAAATTCCTCACTACAGCGCTGCTAAAGCTGGTCTAATTAACTTTACAAAAGCAATGGCGTTTGAGTTAGCACCCCACGGAGTCAGAGTAAACTCTGTGTCTCCTGGATTCGTAGAAACACCTTTAACGCAGCCTGGACTTGAAAATGAGCGCTTCACTAAGGCAATCGAAAAAAATACGGCTTTAAAACGTGTAGGTAAACCAGATGAAATTGCAAATGTTATTGCTTTTGCAGCGTCTGAAGAGGCATCTTATATGACGGGAAGTGATTTATTAGTAGATGGCGGGTGGCTTATCGTTTAATGCAAATTAAAGAGGAGGGAATTGAAATTATGAGTGATTTAGTAGTAGAAAAGCAGGGGACTATTTTATCTTTAACGTTAAATCGGCCGGAGCGTTTAAATGCATTCAGTGAAGAAATGATTGAAAAGTTAACAGCTGAAATAAAACAGGCACAAAGCGATGAGTCTATTAAAGTAGTTATATTAAATGGAGCAGGGCGCTCGTTTTCTGCCGGAGGCGATGTGAAAACGATGGGTCAAGCATCCGGATCTGATGTTTATGAACATATCGGCCGTTTAAATGAATGTATTTTAGCGATGCAAAATCTAGAGAAGCCAATTATTTCAGCAGTTCATGGATTTGCAGCAGGAGCGGCTTTTAATTTAGCTCTTGCTTCTGACTTTATCATTGCGTCAGAAGAAAGTCGGTTCGTATTAAGCTTTTCTCAAGTTGGATTGATTTCAGACGGAGGAGGCCTTTACTTTCTTACAAAGGTCGTTGGTCCCCATAGAGCGAAGGAACTATTATTTTTAGGAGAGCCTATGGATGCCGACACGGCTTACAAAGCTGGTTTTTTAAACCGTGTAGTATCGTTAAATCAGCTGAAAGATGAGGTCACATCCTTTGCAAGTCGCTTATCACAAGGACCAACGAAAGCGTATGGGAAAATGAAAAAAATTGTCAACGATTCCTTTCATTTAACGTTAGAACAAGTCCTTGAACAAGAAAGGCTAACGCAAGTTCTTATGGTAGAAACAAGAGATCATCAAGAAGGAATATCTGCGTTTAAAGAAAAAAGAAAGCCACTATTTCAAGGGAAATAAGAGGGGGATATAAGATGAAAGCCATTCAATTTACGCAGTACGGGGGACCTGATGTTCTTCAAGTTATCGATATTGCACGCCCTGTACCAAAAAAGAAAGATGTGCTCATTAAAGTTGCGGCAATCGGCGTTAATTACGCCGACGCTGCGCGGCGTGAAGGAGCATACGTAGTCGAAACACCGCTGCCTTTTATCCCAGGTTCTGAAGTAGCGGGCGAAGTGGTTGAAGTAGGCGAGGATGTAAAAGGGATACAAGTAGGTACAAAAGTCGTGACGCTGCTAGGGTCTAATCGAGCAACAGGATACGCTGAGTACACGCTGGCAGATTCAAGAGGCCTTATTCCGTTGCCGGAGAATGTGGATTTAACACAAGCGGTTGCTTTGCCTCTTCAAGGACTCACGGCTTATCATATTTTAAAAACAATGGGTCGCCTTGAAAAAGGAGAAACCGTCATTGTTCATGCGGCAGCAGGCGGTGTTGGAACCTTAGCTGTTCAGCTTGCCAAAATGTTTGGAGCTGGAAAAGTTATTGCTACAGCGAGCTCCAAAGAAAAGCTTGAGCTTGCAAAAAATCTCGGAGCTGACGAAACGATTAACTATACAGAAACAGGCTGGGAAAAACAAATTTTAGAAGTAACGGAAGGAAAAGGAGCCGATATTATTTTAGAAATGGTAGGAGGGCATATATTCTATGAATCTCTTCAATGTCTTGCACCATTTGGGCGCCTCGTTTTTTACGGAATGGCTAGCGGAAAACCTGTAAAATTTAACCCTGCCCGCCTGATGGAAAAAAATCAATCGGTTCTAGGCTTTTTCTTACCTCAAATGATGGCAAAACCAGCGCTTTATCAGCAAAGCCTGCATGAGCTATTAAACTACGTAAATTCCGGTCAGCTAAAATTAATGCTGGGCGGCACATTTTCACTTGATGAAGCGGCAGATGTACATCGTCTGCTTCAAGGAAGAAAAACGACCGGAAAATTAGTGTTAGTTCCTTAACAAAACAGCTTCCGTCTCTAATAGGGATGGGAGCTGTTTTGGTTTAAAAAATTGGCTTTCACCTGCCAATTTTTTAAAAACCGCTTAATAATTTGGCATAAAAATCAATGTTTTTTACTAATTTCTTCTATATTTTAACACTGGCATGGAAGTTGCATAATAAGTGTTTGAACATATAAAGGAGGAATTGAATATGGTGAGAAATGGAACGGACCGCGTGAAGCGGGGAATGGCAGAAATGCAAAAAGGCGGCGTTATCATGGACGTCATTAATGCAGAACAGGCAAAAATTGCAGAGGCAGCAGGCGCTGTTGCCGTTATGGCGTTAGAGCGCGTTCCGGCCGATATTCGTGCAGCAGGCGGCGTATCTCGTATGGCAGATCCAACAATTGTGGAAGAAGTGATGAACGCTGTATCCATTCCAGTTATGGCGAAAGCTCGTATTGGCCATATTGTTGAAGCACGCGTGCTAGAAGCAATGGGTGTAGACTACATTGACGAAAGTGAAGTACTCACTCCAGCTGATGAGGAATATCACCTTAACAAAAGTACATTTACGGTTCCATTTGTATGCGGATGCCGTGATTTAGGGGAAGCAGCAAGACGAATTGGTGAAGGTGCTTCGATGCTGCGTACAAAAGGCGAACCAGGAACAGGAAACATCGTCGAAGCAGTGCGTCATATGCGCCAAGTAAACGCTCAAGTACGTAAAGTTGTAGGCATGGATGAAGACGAGTTAATGACAGAAGCTAAACTATTAGGTGCGCCTTATGAGCTATTACTGCAAATTAAACGTGAAGGCCGTTTACCGGTTGTAAACTTTGCAGCAGGCGGCGTAGCAACACCCGCAGACGCAGCGTTAATGATGCAGCTAGGAGCAGACGGTGTGTTCGTTGGATCAGGAATCTTCAAATCAGACAACCCTGAAAAATTTGCGCGAGCAATCGTGGAAGCAACAACGCATTATCAAGACTATGAACTTATTGCAAACTTGTCAAAAGGATTAGGAAGTGCAATGAAAGGAATTGAAATTTCATCATTATTACCAGAAAATCGTATGCAAGAACGCGGCTGGTAATGAGTAATAACTTTTAAACTTAGTTAGGAGAATGACCATGGGGAAATATACGATAGTCGATAAAGAAACGTGTATTGCGTGCGGTGCATGCGGAGCTGCGGCACCTGATATTTATGATTATGATGATGAAGGAATTGCGTTCGTTATACTTGATGATAATCAAGGCACGGTTGAAGTGCCCCAAGAGCTGGAAGACGATTTAATAGATGCGTTTGAAGGCTGTCCAACAGAGTCCATCCGTATAGCGGATGAAAAGTTTGATGGAGACTCGAATAAATTTCAATAAACCGGAATAAATAAAAAAATAGAAAGTTTTTTTAAAAGAAAAGAAGGATTTTGTCTAGAAAAGGCGAAATGTTAGTTGTGTAAGAACATATCTTCTTAAAAATGAAAGCACTTACATAACTAAAAGCATATGAGTTAGTCTCATTTGACCTTTCAGAATTATTATTGTAAAAGTGCAGAGTAATCAAATAGTTTTTAAAAGGAGATTAAGGGGCATGCAAATACTGAATACAGTCATTGTGACAGGATATGCAAAAGCTCCACAGGGAACTTCCATGTATGAAATGTATAAGCATGCGGGAATTGTACTAGAAGTGGATCTGACAGAGCATAAAATTGTAAATGCTGAGTTTACGTTTATTACGGAGCTGACGCAAAATTTTTTCCGGAAGCTGCTTATTGGTTACTGCCTTGCAGATGGAATTGAACCTCTTATTGAACGTATTCAAAATTATTATTTTGCTCCATCTCAACAGGCGATTATCGTAGCGCTTCAGGCTGCAATCCAACGTTACTGGGATAATGTGAATCAAAAAATTACATAGCGTTTGGTTAGAATAAAGTGAGAAGACAACCTCTTTTCATGGTCTTATTAAAACCAAGCAGACACACACACACTTTACAAAGAGTGGGGGACATCCCTTTTTCTTTGGGGAGTCATTGTGTCCTGCTTGGTTTTTTTTCGTGTAAAGCGCTGTGAAATATAAAAAGAAAAGGAGGAAACAAAATGAACAAAATCATCACGCGCGAAGAAGCAATAGAAAAAATAACAGATGGCGCACGCATTATGGTAGGTGGATTTGGTCTTGTTGGAAGCCCGCTTAGTCTGATTGAAGCGATTGCCAAATCAAACCTTAAAGATTTAGAGATTATTAGTAATAACCTCGGTGAACCTGGAAAAGGATTAGGTGTATTGGTTCAAAAAAAACAAGTAAAAAAAGCCATAGGGTCTTATTTTACTTCCAACCCTGAAGTTGTACACGCTTATCAACAACAAGAACTTCAAGTGGAGCTCATCCCGCAAGGAACAATGTCCGAGGCAATTAGAGCAGGAGGAGCAGGCATCGGAGGATTTTATACGCCTGTGAGCGTAGGGACCCAGCTGGCGGAAGGAAAAGAAGAACGAGTATTAAAAGGAAAGAAATATGTTTTGCAAGAATCGCTGCACGCAGATGTAGCTCTTATAAAAGCTAAAAAAGCAGATCGACTGGGAAATCTTATTTACAGCAAATCAGCAAGAAACTTTAATCCAATGATGGCAACAGCCGCTGATATCGTGATTGCAGAAGTAGAAGAAGTTGTTGAAGTTGGACAGATTTCTCCTGAAGAAATTGTAACTCCTCATTTATACGTTACTTATATCGTAGTGAAAGGAGAAAATTAAGATGAACGTCAAACAATATATTGCTGCGCGTGCTGCAAAAGAGCTTTGTCACGGAGATGTAGTGAACTTAGGAATCGGCATTCCTACTTTAGTTGCTAATTATATCTCACCCGATGTTCACGTGTTTTTACATTCAGAAAACGGGATTCTCGGCGTTGGACCTACTCCTGAAGAAGCCTATGTAGATCCAGAACTTGTGAATGCTGGAAAGCTGCCCGTCACAGTTTTGGGAGGTGCCTCATTTTTTAACAGCGCTGATTCTTTTGCTATGATACGCGGAGGCCATGTGAATGTATCCATTCTTGGAGTGCTTCAAGTAGATGAAGCAGGCCGAATTGCGAACTGGGCTGTTCCTGGGAAAAGTGTTCTTGGCGTAGGAGGAGCAATGGATTTATTAGAAGGCTCAAAAAAAGTGATCGTGACGACTCTTCATACGAATAGCCAAGGAGAGTCAAAGCTAGTTGAGGAGTTAACTTATCCACTTACTTCAGAGCGACGAGTCGATATGATTATTACGGAATTAGCTGTCTTTTCCGTAACGGACCTTGGTCTTGAACTTCTTGAAACAGCTCCCGGTGTTTCTTTAGAGACAGTACAACAAAAAACACAGGCTTCTTTTCGCGTTTCTAAATTATTTAATAAAAACAATGAGGTGACGGCATAATGGCAGTGATTGTAAATGCATTTCGAACGCCTATTGGAAAGTTTGGCGGTTCGCTTGCAGATACGCTTCCGGAAGAACTAGTCTCTCTCGTAATGAAAAACAATTTGTCTTCAGCCGGATATACGTCAGAGATTGTTGATGAAATTATTGTCGGACAAACGAAACAAAGCGCTCATGCTCCTAATATAGCAAGAGTAGCCGGGCTGAAAGCTCAATTCTCTGAACGTATTCCAGCTTATACGGTGCACCGCCAGTGCGGCTCAGGCATGCAGGCTGTAATGAATGGAGCTATGTCCATTTTATCAGGTCAAGCCGAAGTGGTATTAGCCGGAGGAGTGGAAAGCATGTCTCAAGCACCGCACTATACGGTAGGCACTCGTTTCGGTTTTCACGTTGGTGATTTAACACTCTATGACTCTAATACAGAAAGTCAGCCAAAATCACAGCCTGAAACGTTATACGGAACTTTTACGATGGGACAGACGGCCGAGTGGCTCGCTGAAAAGTATAGTATTAGCCGCGCGGAACAAGATGAGTTTGCTCTTTATAGTCAGGAAAAAGCTAGGCGGGCTATAGAACTTGATTTGTTTGAAGAAGAAATTATCCCCGTGCCTGTAAAAGAAGGAAAAAAAGGAATGGGGCATTTTGCAACAGATGAATTTCCTCGTCTTACTAGCAAAGAAAAGCTTGGTACGCTTAAGCCCGTTTTTCAAAGGAATGGAACGGTGACAGCTGGCAATTCATCCGGTAGAAACGATGGCGCTTCGATGCTGCTGATGATGTCGGAAGAAAAAGCTGAGCACCTCGGATTAACACCTATGGCTAAGATTGTGTCGTTTGCCGCAGCGGGCGTTTCTCCAAAGGAAATGGGAATTGGCCCCGTTTCTGCTTCGCAAATTGCTTTAAATAAAGTCGGTTTACGCTTAGGTGATATGGACTTGATTGAATTAAACGAAGCATTTGCCGCCCAAAGTATTGCTTGCTTAAGAGAATGGAATATCACATCAGAACAAGTGAATGTAAACGGAGGAGCAATTGCGCTTGGCCATCCTTTAGGCTGCTCCGGGGCAAGAATCATAACAACTCTGTGCCATGAACTCCAAAAGCAAAAAAGACGATACGGTCTCGCAACTATTTGCGTTGCAGGAGGATTAGGAATGGCGATGGTGGTGGAAAGATGGACGAAATAAAAAGAGACTATGTGTTTCATAGAGATTTAACAAAAAAGTATCCAATGATTACACACGGTGAAGGAAGCTACTTAATAGATGAACAAGGAAAAAAGTATTTAGACGGATGCTCTGGGGCCGTGGCGGCAAATTTAGGGCACGGCATTACACAAATAGCCGAGGCGATGGCTGAGCAGGCAAAAAAAGCGGCTTTTGTTCATACATTACGTTTTGAAACGAATGTTTTGCATAAACTTGCAGAAAAAATTGGTAACATGGCGCCACTTCATTTAAACAAAGTCTATTTTACATCAGGAGGATCAGAAGCAAATGAAAGTGCATTAAAATTAGCAAGGCAATATCACAGAGATGCCGGAAAGATGCAAAAACACATCGTAATCGGAAGGTGGCAGTCCTATCACGGAAATACGATAGGTGCACTATCAGCTGGAGGAGATGTAAAAAGACGATATCCTTATACACCTAATCTTTTACATTTTGCGCACGTCTATTCTCCGTATTGTCATCGCTGTCCGTATAATCGCAATCAAGAAGACTGCGTGGCAAATCAAAACTGGAGCTGCATCACCGATATTGAACGCACTATTTTAGAGCTTGGTCCAGAAAATATTTCAGCTTTAATCGCAGAGCCCATCGTAGGAAGTCAGCAAGGAGCTGTTGTACCTCCGCTTGACTATTTTAAAAAAGTGCGTGAACTCTGCAGCCGCTATGACATTCTTTTGATTGTTGATGAAGTGATGACAGGCTTTGGGAGAACCGGAACTAATTTTGCAGTGGAACAATTCGGAATCGAACCGGATATCCTAACATTTGGTAAAGGAGTTTCAGCTGGGTACGCTCCTTTAGGAGGAATGATTGTCCATGACCGTCTGATTCAAGGCCTGTTAGAAAATAGCAGCGGGAAATTTCTTCATGGCTATACGTACAGTGGACATCCTGTTTCAATAGCGGC
Organism: Priestia sp. YIM B13551; assembly: GCF_042787905.1. Lineage (NCBI taxonomy): Bacteria > Bacillati > Bacillota > Bacilli > Caryophanales > Bacillaceae > Priestia > Priestia sp. YIM B13551. The sequence goes on along the minus strand of NZ_JBHZOX010000001.1, from coordinate 503,372 downwards.
AGGTCTTGCTGCTTTGGATATGTATGAAGAAATGAATATCCTTCAAAACGTTGAAACTCAAGGCGCGTATTTAATGGAATGTTTAGTAGCGCTGCAGCGCAAGCATCCTTATATTTCAGATATTCGCGGCCGCGGACTTTTAATTGGATTAGAACTAATGAAAGACGCCAATCAACAGATATTTTTCGAGCCACGTGAAGCAGCCAGCGAAAAGCTCAATGAAATTTGTATGGAGCTTGGAGGCGTCTTTTATCCAGGATCCGGATCTATAGATGGACATAAAGGAGAGCATATCATTATCAGTCCTCCTTTAAATATAGCGAAATCAGAAGTTGATGAAATAGTGAGATTGCTAGATCATGCGTTTTCTATTTTTCATCAGCACATAAGAAAGGATGAGCCATATGAAAGTGCAAAATAAAACAGAAGAGCTTCAAATCAAAGGAAAAAAACATTTATCACCGGTGATGACAAGAGTAACAGAGCTTGTTATTGAAAAAGCGCACGGTGCGAAATTTTGGACAGCTGATGGCAAGGAATATATTGATTTTGTATCAGGAGTAGCTGTCAATGCAGTGGGTCATACGCATGAAAAGATGGTAGAAGCGATTAAAAAACAAGCAGATCAGCTGCTTCACCTAGGCTTAAACTACGGCTATTACGAAACAGCAGTGAATTTGGCAGAAAAACTTGCGCAAATTACGCCTGGAAACTTAGACACGGTGTTTTTTTCAAACTCAGGCGCAGAAGCCATTGATGGTGCGCTCAAATTAGCAAAAGCGGCCACTGGCAGACCAGCGATCATTGCTTTTGAAGGTTCTTTTCACGGCCGTACACTAGGAGCTACAGCTATTACGGCTTCAAGCTCAAAATACCGCAGCTACTATGAACCGATTTTAGGAGAAGTGTATCATGCTCCTTATCCCTATCCAAGTCAGCTTCCTAATATTGACGAGGAAGATGCGGAAGCATATTGCTTAAATCAACTGCAAAAGCTGTTTGAACTGCGAGTGGATCCTTCACGCGTAGCAGCGATTGTGATTGAGCCAGTCATGGGCGAAGGAGGCTATTACCCTGCTCCTTCTAGCTTTTTACGCGCACTGAGAGACATAGCCAATGATTATGGCATTCTGCTTGTTTTTGATGAAGTGCAAACGGGATTTGGGCGCACTGGGAAAATGTTTGCGGCAGAACATGCTGGAGTCACACCAGATATTTTAGTTTTAGCAAAAGCTCTTTCGGGTGGCATGCCACTAGGAGCCATTGTAGCAAGCCGAGAACTGCATGAGAAATGGCCAACAGCTGGACATGGTTCTACTTTTGGAGGAAATCCAGTATCGTGTGCAGCTGCTTTAGCTAATATTTCAATCATTGAAGAAGAAAAGCTTGTAGAGCGCAGTGAAAAAGTAGGCGCTGATATTGTTAAACGCCTTCAGCATTCTATCGGACATTTACCGGCTATTAAAGAGGTTAGAGGAATTGGTATGATGATTGGTATTGAATTTCATGTTGAAACAGCAGCTGCTTATGTCCCTGTTATTAAATCAAAAGCGCTGGAAAAAAGACTGCTTATTATGAACTGCGGAGTTAAAGGGCAAACCATTCGTTTAATGCTGCCACTAAATATTGATAAAGACGTGCTGGATCAAGGGCTGTCTTTACTAGAAGAAGTCATCACAGAAGCAGTTTCAATTAACTAGCTTTTTAAATGAAAAGGAGGGTAACAATATGAGTCAGACTAAAACCGAACTGTTACAAGGAAATTTATATATTAACGGCGAGTGGATAAGTGAAGAGGAGCAAACCTATTTTGAAAGTATAAACCCTGCAACACAAGAGCTCGTCGGAACGTGCGCAGCCGCTACGGCTAGTCAAGTCGATGATGCGGTAAAAGCGGCTAGTACAGCCTACAGCCACTGGAAAAATACATCTATTCCTGAACGTGCAGCATTTTTAACAAAAGCAGCTGAGCTTTTTGAAGACAGAAAAGAAGAGCTAGCTCAAGTGATGACAAAAGAGATGGGAAAACCGCTGACAGAATCCATAGGCGAAGTTGGTGTCGTCATTGCAACAGCTCAATATATGGCGGGAGAAGGAAGACGTTTGTTTGGCGAAATAGTGCCCGCTGGCTTTCCTGACCGAGATATAAAAATGGTTCGCGAACCGCTTGGAGTTGTGGCATGTATTACACCGTGGAACTTTCCTGTTTCTCTCGCTTCTTATAAAATGTTTGCCGCTTTAATCGCTGGCAATACCGTTGTCTGGAAGCCGGCTTCAGAAGTGGCGCTCTCAGCGAAGATTTTTATGGAAGTATTGCACGCTGCGGGGCTTCCAAAGGGAACAATTAACTTGCTTACAGGATCGGGCAGAATCGTTGGACAAAAGCTTGCTACGCACTCTGAAGTGAAAATTATCTCATTTACAGGTTCTACGGAAGTTGGTCAGCAGTTAGCAGAAATGAGCAGCAAAACCTTAAAACGAATTTCTTTAGAGCTAGGAGGAAAAAACGCTGTTATTGTATTAAAGGATGCCGATTTGGATAAAGCAGCAGAAGGAATTATTAAATCAGCATTTACGACAACGGGGCAGCGCTGTACAGCAGCTAGCAGAGTCATCGTGGAGCGTTCAGTAAAAGAAGAGCTTTTGAAAAAAGTAATAGCTCTTACAAAAGAAATGAAGGTTGGGAATGGCCTTGAACAAGGAGTTGTGATAGGACCGCTTGTTAATGAACAGCAATGCCGTTTAGTAGAAGATTACGTACAAAAAGCGGTAGAAGAAGGCGGGAATATTGCGTTTGGAGGTCGTGCTTTATCAGAGTTAGGAACTTGTTATTATATGCCTACTATCATTGATAACGTTCATTCTAACCACACAATTGCTCAAGAAGAGATTTTTGGCCCCGTGCTTGCTTTTATTGCAGTAAATGGCTATGAAGAAGCAATGAGCGTCAATAATGGAACGATGTACGGGCTCTCCACTTCTATTTATACAAGCAGCTTGCACTATGCCAGCCGAGCGGCAAAAGACGCTGTTAGCGGATTAGTCTATATCAATAACGGAACATCTAATGCTGAAATGGGGGTAGCATTCGGAGGAATGAAAATGTCTGGCAACGGCCACAGAGAAGTTTCTCATCATGCGTTTGATGTGATGACAGAATGGAAGTCTGTCTACACCAACTATTAATCTCGCACCTTAGCGAAAAGGAGGAGCACATGTCTTCACATCGCATTGGAATTGCCTTTTTTTATCATGAATCTCACAGCTTTAGTCCATTAAAAACAGAAATAGAACAGTTTGTACAAGAAGGCTATTTTGTTGGAACGGAAATATATAAAGCATACTCAGGAACCAAAACAGAAGTAGGGGGATTTTTAGATGTATTAAAGCAAGAGAAGCAGGTAGAAATCGTTCCCCTTGTTTGTGCAGCTGCAGTTCCGTCTGGGATCGTATCTTCTGAAGCTTATCACATAATTGAAAAGCAAATGTTGCACTCACTTACTCATGCGGGGCCGCTAGATGGTTTGTTAATCGCTTTGCACGGCGCAATGGTAGTAGAGCATCTTTTCGATCCTGAAGCTCATTTGTTAAGTCAGATAAGAAGCTGTATAGGAAGCAACGTTCCCATTGCTACTACGCTCGATATGCACGCAAATATCAGTGAAGATATGCTTACGTACACGCCGCTTCATTTTGGTTTTAAAACATATCCTCATGTTGATATGTACGAACAAGGAGTGAACGCTGCGCGAGCGCTTTTAACACAAGTAAAAGAAAGCGCTATCTATTATGCATCTTTAAAAAAATTGCCTATGCTTTTGCCGTCGATTAATATGCGAACCGCAGAAGGGCCGATGAAAAAAATGATTGATCTTGCTAAGCAAGCCGAGCAAGAAGCAGACGTATACAATGTTTCCATTTTTGGGGGCTTTCCGTATTCTGATATTCCAATTGCCGGAGCAAGCGTGCTCGTAACAGCTTTGAATCCTGAAACAGCAGAAAAAGTAGCAAAGAAACTAGCTTCTCAGTTTTGGAGTATAAAAGAAGAGTTTATCGTGGATTTGCCTACCGTTGAAGAAGGTCTGCAAACAGCGTTAAAACTATCAAGCGAACAGCCAATTGTGCTCGCTGATATAGCGGACAATCCTTTAAGCTGCGGAAGCGGCGATACCACAGAACTTTTGGAATACATGCTGAAGCTAAATATGCCGGGGACACTGTTTGGAGGTCTTTATGACCCTGAATCTATTGAACAATGCGTGCAAGCAGGAGTTGGGAATTACGTCTCTCTTTCCTTAGGAGGAAAAGTTTCTCCTGAGTTTGGAAAGCCCGTTGAAGTTGAAGCAAAGGTCATTGGTTTATCAGAAGGTGAGTTTTACAATTCGGGACCGTTTAATCAGCATTTGAAAGTAAATGTAAAAGGTGCAGCTCATATTCGAGTAGGAGAATTGGATATTTTGCTGATTGGAAGGCCGGTATCAGCAAACGATCCTGAACTTTTTCGCCATATCGGCATTGAGCCAGCGACGAAAAAAATCATCGGTTTAAAAGCTAAAAATCATTTCAGAGCCGCTTTTGAGCCGCTTGTAGGAGCTATCATCTATGTGGATGCACCAGGCGTAGCATCAAATCGCTTAACGACCTTTAATTATCAGCACATTCCAAATCCAATCTGGCCGCTGCAAGATGTCAAATATGAAAGTGAAAAAAGGAGGAAAGAAAAATGGATGCATTAAAAGAGCAGTACTATATCGAAGTGCCGGAATCGTTAAATCCGGAGCAGCAAAAGATGATGATTGAACTTGAAAAAGATGCGTTTCCGGGCATGGGAGCCGTTGATGAACAGACGCTTGTACCTTTAGCCCGCTACGGCAAGCTTATTCAATATTTCCAGGAAAATGACGCAAGGCCGATTGCCATTTGTGAGCTGCTTCGAGATTACAAAGATATCACAAAAGCTTATATCTTTGGTTTCTACGTCCGATCTGATAAACAAGGAAGCGGAATTGGACAGCTGTTTTTAGAAGAAATATTTTCGATTCTAAAAAAAGATAATTTCGAAAGCGTTTGTTTGACTGTGAATGTAAAAAATGAAGGGGCTGTGAAGCTGTATAAAAAAATGGACTTTACCATTAAAGAAACGCGAGCAGGAGAGTTTGGCGAAGGAGAAGATCGCTATTATATGGTGCGGTCAATTTCTTAGTAGAACATCTATTCAAAAAATAAACTTTGGAGGGAATATAAAATGAACAATACGTTATATAAAGCAAGCAGACACTGGAAAGAAATCGAGCTTTGGAAAGATGTAACGGACGAGCAGTGGAACGATTGGGTATGGCAGCTGACAAACACGATTAAAACATTGGAAGATTTAAAGAAAGTGATAAATTTAACACCTCAAGAAGAAGAAGGTGTTAAAATTGCAACCAAAACGATTCCGTTAAATATCACTCCTTACTACGCATGGTTAATGGATGAGAACGATCCGAAATGTCCAATCAGAATGCAGTCCGTTCCTATTTCAGAAGAACTGCATAAAACAAGGTATGATTTAGAAGATCCGCTTCATGAAGATGAAGATTCACCGGTTCCTGGGTTAACACACCGTTATCCCGACCGCGTGCTGTTTTTAGTTACAAATCAATGCTCTATGTACTGCCGCTACTGTACAAGAAGACGTTTTTCAGGGCAAATTGGCATGGGGGTTCCGAAAAAACAGCTGGATACAGCTATTAATTACATTGCAGCCAACCCTCAAATCCGTGATGTGTTAATTTCCGGAGGAGACGGCCTATTAATCAATGACAATATTTTAGAATATATTTTGAAAAATTTGCGCGATATTCCGCACGTAGAAATTATTCGTATCGGTACAAGAGCACCGGTGGTGTTCCCGCAGCGCATTACAGAAAACCTGTGCAATATCTTAAAAAAATATCATCCGGTTTGGCTAAATACGCACTTTAACACATCAATTGAAATTACAGAAGAATCAAAGCGTGCTTGTGAAATGCTTGCGAACGCAGGGGTTCCAGTTGGAAACCAAGCGGTTATTTTAGCCGGAATTAACGACAGCGTGCCAATCATGAAGCAGCTTATGCATGATTTAGTAAAAATTCGCGTGCGTCCTTATTACATTTATCAATGTGATTTATCAGAAGGAATCGGCCATTTCCGTGCGCCGATCAGTAAAGGGCTAGAAATTATGGAAGGACTTCGCGGCCATACGTCCGGCTATGCAGTTCCTACGTTTATCGTGGATGCTCCTGGAGGAGGCGGTAAAATTCCGCTGCAGCCAAACTACATTATTTCTCAAAGCTCCAATAAAGTAGTGCTTCGAAACTTTGAAGGTGTTATTACATCTTATCCGGAGCCGCAAAATTACCAAAGTGGTAGCGCAGAAGAATTTTATAAAAAAGTATATCCTGAAGTGTTTGAAAAATTTGAAAGCAACGGTGTTCTTTCGATTATTGATGATACAAAGTTCAACTTAACGCCGGAAGGTCTAAACCGTCTTGACCGCCGGAAAACGTATGACCAAAATCCAGAGCATAGCTCTTTGAAAGACAAGCGTGAAAAGCGCGATCAATTAAAAGAGAAAAAATTTGAAACGCAAATGAAAAAATACGAAACGGCGGGAGCGAAGGAGGAATAATATTGAAATGTCAATGGTGCGAATCCTATGAAGCGAAAGAGACGGATGCAACGGTTTATTGGGAGCTTCCTGACGGCACAAAAGCCATAGAAATTAAAGAGACGCCTTCCATTACATGTTCAGAATGCGGAATTACGTATCAAACAGATGAAACGGTAGGACACATTGAAGATCAACTGTTTTTAATCAACACCTCTGCCTTAGAAAAAAGTGTAACGTACGAACAGCTTATGAGCCTGCCTCGTCTATTAAAACGAAACTACTTTGATTTTTCAAAGTAAGCAATGAAGAGTCCATCTCCTACTTTTTATAGGAGATGGATATTCTTATACGCTTTACGTTAAACATGTGCGCATAGTTCATTTATAAAGGTGGGATAAGTATGGAAGCGGTCGATATAAATCGTAATGAAGAAGAAAAAAAGCAGGACGATAAGCATATAAAACGCCATTTAAAAGCACGCCATATGACCATGATTGCCATTGGAGGGTCAATAGGAACTGGCTTATTTCTAGCTACCGGATCATCCATCCAAACTGCTGGACCTGGAGGAGCGCTGATTGCTTACGGGGCCATTGGAATTATGGTTTACTTTCTCATGACTAGTCTTGGAGAAATGGCCACGTTTATGCCGGTCTCAGGTTCTTTTTCAACGTACGCCAGTCATTATGTAGACCCAGCTCTCGGCTTTGCGCTCGGCTGGAACTACTGGTTTAACTGGGCTGTTACGCTCGCTGTAGAAATAGCTGCTTCTGCTATTATCATGAAGTTTTGGTTCCCTGATGTGCCAAGTATTATCTGGAGCGCTTTGTTTTTAGGCTTAATTTTTTTACTTAATTTCCTATCTGTAAAAAGCTATGGAGAATCTGAATATTGGTTTGCTCTCGTAAAAGTAGTAACCATCATTGTGTTTATCGGAGTGGGACTTCTGACGATCTTTGGCATTTTTGGCGGTGAATATATTGGCTTTAAAAATTTTACATTAGAAGAAGCGCCGGTCAACGGCGGATTTCTGTCCGTACTAAGCATTTTCTTTATCGCGGGATTTTCTTTTCAAGGTACAGAGCTAGTCGGCATTGCGGCGGGGGAAAGTGAAAACCCTCAAAAAAATATACCAAAAGCCATTCGCCAAGTCTTTTGGCGCATTCTTCTATTTTATATTGCAGCCATTGCTGTAATCGGGCTCATCATTCCTTACACAAGTCCATCTCTTCTAGGAGGAGATGTGGATAACATTGCTGTTAGTCCATTTACGCTTGTTTTTGAAAAGGCAGGAATTGCTGCAGCTGCTTCAGTGATGAATGCTGTTATTCTTACCTCGGTTTTATCAGCCGGAACTTCTGGCTTATATGCTTCTACGCGAATGTTGTGGTCAATGGCAAATGAAGGGCAAGCGCCTAAAGCGCTTCGAAAAATTAATCGCCGAGGAATTCCAGTAAACGCGCTTGTTTTAACCACTATCATTGGCGGTCTTGCCTTTTTAACATCAATTTTTGGCGATCAAATGTATATGTGGCTTTTAAACGCTTCAGGCATGAGCGGATTTATTGCGTGGATCGGTATTGCCATCAGCCACTATCGTTTCCGAAAAGCATATGTTGCTTCAGGACAGGATATAAATGAACTGGCGTATAAAGCAAAATGGTTTCCTCTAGGTCCTGTTCTTGCATTTGGAATGTGCCTCATCGTTATTCTAGGTCAGAATTATCAAGCGGTACTTTCTGACAAAATTGATTGGTACGGCTTGACGGTCTCATACATCGGTCTGCCTCTCTTTTTAGCGACGTGGTGGGGATATAAAATAGCAAAGAAAACCAAGGTTGTACCTTTGCATGAGTGTATCCAAAGAGACGATAAGAAATAAAAAAGCTATACGGCTAACGATAAGTAAAAAAGGTGAACCTTGGACAACAAGGTTCACCTTTTCATTTATAAAAATCTATCATAGTAAGCTTTATTTTATAGATATCATAGCATAAAAAGTGATTTTTTTCCAGTCTGGTTTTTATTTTGTTTATTGATAAAATTCAAGAATACCACTGCATGCTAAGCGATTATGGAGGCTGAAAATCTTTGTACTTTAATAAGAAAAGGGGTTTGCAATGAGAATTTCTGCAGGTGTTGAAATGCTACAGTTGACTGCCAGAGCTTTTGACCAAGATATAATATTAAATCCTACATTAGTTTGGAATAACGATGAAGCTATTCTAATTGATACAGGAATGCCTGGGCAAACCGATCAACTGAAAGAGGCCTTGGGTGAATTGAATATATCTATTGAACAGCTAAAAGTAATTCTTTTAACACATCAAGATCTAGATCATATAGGATGTGCGACTGATATACGAAAAAAATCAAATGAAAATATCATCGTATATGCTCATGAATTTGATAAGCCGTATATTGAAGGGAAACTTCCGCTTATTAAAACGAATGCGAGTCGAATGAGTAACGAAGAGCTAGCAGCTATACCTGATGAAATAAAATATTTGTATAAAAATCCTCCAAAAGTTGACGTAGATATAGTATTAAAAGGGAGTCAAATGCTCCCATACTGTGAAGGCATTGAACCGATTTTTACCCCTGGACACACACCTGGGCATGTAAGTTTTTATTTAAGAAAATCAAAAACACTGGTTGCTGGAGATGCTTTAGTATTTGCAAATGGACAACTAATGGGACCTGTTAAACAAACGACCTTAAATATGGACCAAGCAGTTCACTCACTGGAAAAATTCTTACACTACGACATTGAGCATGTTATTTGTTATCATGGAGGGTATTTTCAAGGCTGTCCGAAAGAAGCGATTTTAAGGATAAAAGAACACATTGCACAGGGAGAAAGTTAAGGGGAAATGAACTTGTTTTTTTTGCTAGAACAAGTAAGGGAAAATAAAAACCAAAGGGGATGTATAAAATGTTTACACCAACTATCAGTGTCCGAAAAATAAATGATAATCTCATTATAAAATGGCAGCTTTCACACTTTACGATTCCGTTAGAAGACATTCTTGAAGTAACGGAAGATGACACGTACGGAGGTAAAGAAGCAAACGCCATTCGAATTGGCCCTCCGTACGGAACGACTGACCGCATTTTTATAAAAACGACCAATAAAAACTATCTGTTATTTACCTCAAACGCACCGGCTATATTAAACGAAATAAATTCATAACGACCATTACTAAATACGAGATATATAGGAGAGAAAAAATTGAAGATTAGCCGTACTTTCGATGCTGGTAAAATTGCCAAGCTTAATCAGTCTGTTCATCAACTGCATGTAGAATTATACCCGCAGCATTTTCAAACATATGATTTTCATCAGGTACATGAATTTTTTAAGAAAGTGATGAAAGACGATAGATTTATCTTTCTTTTAGGAGAAGACGAAGGTCAGCATGTAGGGTTCGCTTGGCTGGAAATAAAGCAGTATTCAGAAACAGTGTTTAAAAAAGCTTACGAGTCAATTTACGTGCATCAAATAAACATCGCAGAATCCTATAAAAACAAAGGGTTTGGTTCAAGTTTGATGAAAGAAATTTATAGCATTGCTCGTACAAACGACATAAATACAATTGAGTTAGATTATTGGAATGATAATACGATTGCCGAAAGCTTTTACGAAAAAGAAGGATTTGTTACGTATAGAAAAATGGCTTATAAAGAACTTTAAAAAGAGCATTTACTTGCTCTCTTTTTTATATCTAAGAAGCCATTTTCTTCATTTTAATTACTCAATAAAATAAAGTACGCGATTTGAGAACTTAACTCTTGAAAAATTTTTGTTTTACATTTATACTTACATTCTTGTTCGCGTAATGCGACAACTTACTTTATATTCAACTAGGAGGTATACAGATAGTATGGAAAATTTCATTTATCATAATCCCACAAAATTAATCTTCGGAAAAGATCAGCTTCAAGTATTATCAGAAGAACTCCCGAAATACGGAAAAAATATTTTGCTTGTATACGGCGGAGGAAGCATTAAGAAAAACGGTTTATACGATCAAGTTCTTACGCTGTTAAAAGAGTTAAACGTAAATATACATGAGTTAGCGGGCGTAGAGCCAAATCCTAGACTATCTACGGTACGAAAAGGAATTGAGATTTGCCGAAATGAAAACATTGACTTCATGTTAGCAGTCGGCGGAGGAAGCGTTATTGACTGCACAAAAGCAATCGCTGCCGGAGCTGAGTATGAAGGAGACGTCTGGGATATTATTAACAAAAAAGTAACGGCTACAAAAGCACTGCCGTTTGGAACGGTATTAACATTGGCAGCAACAGGTTCTGAAATGAATCCTGATTCTGTTATTACGAATTGGGAAACAAATGAAAAATACGTTTGGGGCAGCTCTGTTACGCATCCTGTATTTTCTATATTAGATCCTGTGAACACGATGTCTGTTCCTAGAGATCAAACTATCTACGGCATGGTAGACATGATGAGCCATGTATTTGAACAATATTTCCATAACGTGAAAAACACGCCTTTACAAGATCGTATGTGCTATTCCGTATTACAAACAGTAATTGAAACAGCACCGAAATTACTAGAAGATCTGCAAAGCTACGAGCACCGCGAAACGATTTTATATTCCGGAACAATCGCGCTAAACGGAACACTTCAAATGGGCTACTTTGGAGATTGGGCTTCACATACTATTGAACACGCAGTGTCAGCTGTATATGACATTCCTCACGCAGGCGGTTTAGCAATCCTATTCCCAAATTGGATGCGACACGTTGTAGATCAAGATGTAACTCGTATGAAGCGTGTAATGACAAGTATGTTCGATATTGAAACTGCAGGTAAAAGCGACAAAGAAATTGCGTTAGAAGGAATCGATAAGTTAAGCGCTTTTTGGTCCAGTCTTGGTGCACCTTCTCGCTTAGCAGATTACGATATCGGCGAAGAGCGACTAGACGAAATTGCTGGAATTGCTGCTCGTGAAATGGAGTACGGAGGTTTCGGTAACTTTAAAAAACTAAATAAAGATGATATTTTAGCTATTTTAAAAGCGTCACTGTAAAGTGAAAACCAAAAAGAAGGAGACATCTGTCTTCTTCTTTTTGGTTTATCTTATAAATGACTGGAAATTAAGTAGAGCAGGAAGAATGGTTTTTTTCTCAAATTTCAGTTAACAACTAAAGGAAAAGCTTTATAATTAAGTACAGAAAGAAAGTTTTAGAGAATTTAAGGGAGTGGGGAGATGAAAAGGTTTGCGCTAGCTTCATATGCGCTTTATTTGCTGGGCGGATTAGTCATTACAGCCGTAGGGTCCGTCTTACCGCAATTGTTAACACATTATCATGTGTCCTATACAGTTGGCGGACAGCTTGTATTATTAGGTTCTTTAGGATTTTTGATAGGAGTTCCGCTATCTTCTTTTCTATTAGGACGCTTCAGAGAAATGAATTTACTTACAATTGCCGCACTAATGATAGCGCTATCACAAATGGGTATGCTTTTATTGCCTCCATTTGAGTGGATTATTGCATTCAATTTTTTAAACGGTATTGGTGTAGCCGCATTGGAAGTAGTTGTAGCTACTTTAATGATGGAAGTATTTATCGGTAGAAGAGCTATTGTTATGAGTTATTTAGAAGTATCATTTGGTCTAGGTGCGCTGTTGATGCCGTTAGTAGCTAGCTTATTGATTTCACAGAACAGCTGGAGGTTTTCATTTTTTATAACGAGTGTACTAGCTTTACTAATGGTTGTGGTCTGCAAAATGATTCCTTTTAAAAAAGAGACTGTTTTAACTTCAGAAAGCGATTCTTCAGACGCCAACTCAGAACCTGCGCCTGTGCTTGCTAAAAATCAAAGATGGAAAATACTTGCTCTTTTTAGTGTGATGATTTTTATGTACGCCGGAGTAGAAAGCAGTATGAATAATTTTCTTTCGTCTATTTTTATCACGTATCTAGATGTAATTCCGTCACAGGCTACTTTAAGCATAAGCGTTTTTTGGGTGGCTATGCTAATAGGACGAGTGGCTACTGGATGGATTATTCGAATCGTTACATACGAACGCTATCTTTTTGGAAGCATTGGAGGAACAATTGTGAGTTTAGTGCTGTTTATCGTATTAAAAGAAGCTGTCGCAGGCTATATTTTATTAGGGTTTTTAGGGCTTGCAATGTCAGGTATCTATTCGATTACGATGGTATATGCTAATCATACATTTACCGGATCTGCTCGTATTGTAACAAGTTTAATTACTGGTTTTTCAGGGCTTGGAGGAGCTATTTTTCCTGCGCTTATTGGCTTTACTATGGACGCAAGCGGAATTACCTCAGCACTTTGGTACATAACAGCTTTTGCATGTTTATATCTTCTGGCGCTTTGCATCATTTTTTTCGTTCAGCGTGATGCAAAACAAAAAGCTAATAATCATTTGCAGCCTATGAAATAAATGTTACGTCAAAAAAAGAAGTGAATCATAAGTTCACTTCTTTTTCTTTTTATTTTCTCTTTCGTTATAGGAAACAAAAAGGGTTCACATAAATTCAAACAAGAAAGTGAAAAATGGATATATCTATGAAAAAGTAGCGCAATATGAAAGAAGTGAATATAAAGGATCCCGCATTAAACCCCGACATTGCATTAAAAAGAATACTAAATGAGATGGCTGAAAAAGATGTAACTTTATAAATGGTTAATATCTATTTTATAAAAATTCTCATTAAATTTTTTCTAACAATATCTTTATAATCAAATAGCAAAATTCCTGCTTTTAATTTCGCTTTAGTATTAACCCTATAACCCATTCTTTTCTTAACTTTTTACTAATATATCAAATATTCTATATATTCCTAATGTTATATAAAATTAAATTGACAAATATATGAAGCGGTCATTAGAATTTAGTCATCGAACAGTGAAGAGCTGTTTAAAAGTAGGGGGGAAGTAAATGCCGTTACAAAATAAGCATCTAGCAGTTGTGTTACAAAATACATATTTACCGTTTATTTTTGAAGAAGCAGAAGCTCTCGGAATTAAAGTGACGTTTTTTTATAACCAGGAAGAAGTAGAACCTAAGCATCTTAAAAACGCACAAAATTTCATACCCATCGATTTATTTCACACCCCAGACAAAGCTCTTGAGATTATTAAAGCAGAGCATCACAAAAATCCTTTTGACGGCATTATGACATTATATGAGCCTGCATTAGAGTTTGTATCTCAGCTGACAGAAGAATTAAACTTACCTGGTTTATCACCGTTTGTGATTAGTAACTGTCGCAACAAACAGAAGATGAGAGAGGTTTTGAAAGATAATGATCTTAACACTCCGTATTTTAAAGAGGTTGAAAATACGGAGGAATTAAAGAATCTTTCACTGCCTTATCCTGTCGTAGTAAAACCTTCTAACGGATTTTCCAGTCAAGGTGTATCACGAGCGAATAATAAAAAAGAACTGATTGACAGCATAGAAAAAGTGAGACGCGTAAATGAAGAAGACCTAAGTAAATTCACAAAAAATAAAACGGGCATGGTAATTGAACAATTTATAGACGGGCCAGAGTTTGCTATTGAAACGTTCTCTGTAGAAGGGGAAGTTTATGTACTTTCTATAGGTTATAAAGGAAATTCCAAAGGACCTTTCTTTGAAGAAGGTGTTTATATAGCTCCAGCTCAGCTAGAAGAAAACGTTTGGCAATCTATTGCACGAGAAGCAGCTAGAGCAGCAAATGCTTTAGGGATTGAGGATGGCCCGGCTCATATTGAATTACGCCTGGATCCAGCGGGAAAACCTTATGTAATTGAAATAGGAGCGCGCATTGGAGGATCTGGGATTTCTCATTATATCGTAAAGGAAAGTACAGGTATTAACTATATGGAGCTAGTTTTTTACTATGTATTAGGATTAAAACCTCCTGTATTAAAAAATGAAAGAAAACGAAAGAAAGTGGTGGGCAACTACATTATCCCTGTGCAAGGCTATGGGATTTTTAAAGAAATTCGAGGCTTAGAAGACGTGCGTAGAGATACTGAAGTAAAAAGGGTTATTCAATTTATAACTAAAGGGACAGACATTTTACCATATCCGCACTTTTCAGGTTACCCTGGATTTATTTTAACCACTCATGACTCTTATTCCGACTGTGAGCAGTATTACAGCTATTTAGATAACAAAGTAAAAATCGTTTATAAAAATAAAGTAAACGCATAGGGGGTATCAAAGGCTATGATAGTTGCAGAGTCGTCTAGTAAGAAAAATAAGCAGCTTCAAAAAATTAGCATTATCCATACCTTAGGGCCTGAAGGAACAAATTGTGAAAAAGCAGGCTATCTATGGTTCGAACGCCAAAGCATACAAGGTCAGGTCTTTTTACATCAAACGTTGGAAGAAGCTTTAGTTCATGTGAAAGAAACAGAGAGTTCTGCTCTTCTAGGCTGCGCGGTATATCCTTACTTACATGATATTGTGTTCAAAAACTTAACTAGTTTAGAGCTAGTAGATAGCTTTATTATGCCAACGTATAACATGGTGCTTGCCTCAAAAGAAGAGGTGATAACAAACAATAACCTGTTAATTGCTTCACATCCTGCCCCTGTTGATTTAGCTCATTCCATCAGTCCTAATGTTCAGTTAGTAAATAGTAATGCTCAAGCGGCGATTGATTGCTTAGAAGGAAAGGTAGACGCATGTATTACAACGAGTAAAGCCGCTAACGAGCAGGGGTTAACAGTTGTAAAAGATTTTGGAGAAGTGCCGATGTGTTTTACGCTCCACGGAAGAAAATAGGCTTAACTTTAAAAAAGAAATAAGGTGAAACAGTGATTTCTAAATTAACCCGTATTCATGTACATCTTTTGTTTTGTCTATTAGCCGTCATCGGGGGAACGACATGGGCTTTTCAAAAGACTGGATTAAAGGATAGCTTGCCTCTATGGTCAGCAGGTATGAGGTTTTTAATTGCTAGTTTAATAATTGCCCTCTACCTCTTACTCACAAAAAAAATGGCCATTTCAAAAGAAGTAGTAATTATTTCAGCATTAAACGGAATTTTGTACTTTGCTCTACCGTTTGGTTCTGTTTATTGGGCATCCGTCTATTTGCCAAGCGGGCTTGTTTCCGTTTTAGCTGCCAGCATTTCAGTGTTTGCCCTTTTATTTAATCGCTTATTTAAAGGAACACCAGCTACAAAAGGACAAAAGATAGGTGTAGTCATGTGCTTAATTGGTATGAGCGTTGTATTTGGAAATCAGCTGTTTATACAGGGGAATGTGATTCAAATAGTAGCCATGATTGTCATTTTAATGGCTATGCTAGGTTCTGCTTTTATAACTGTTCAAGTTCAATCTCGCATAAAATCCTTGCCTATTATGACCTTTAATTCTTTTTCGATGCTAAGTGGAGGCGCTTGTTTACTGATTGTTAGTTTGTTTGTAGAAAATGGAAACCGCACTTTCTCTGGTATTAGTCTTATCTCATTATTATATTTGGCCATTATAGGGTCGGTCTTGGGGTTTTCTATTAATATTTATTTATTAAAAAAATGGCATATATCAAAAGCAACGGCGCATTTATTTATTTCACCGGTTATCGCCTTATATGTAGGGTTTGTCTTTTTAGGTGAAACATTAAACAAACAGGTCTATATAGGTACAGCATTTGTAATAGCAGGGGTTATATTTATTAACTTGAAAAAGCAAGTAGAGAAAAACACAAATAACTCTACTCTTACATCATCTAAAAATATTTCTGCTAAGTAGCTGTTCTAAAAAAGGAGGGTTTTAATCATGTTAACAAAAAATCATACCCAAAGTTTAGTGGAGTTATTAAACGATAAAATAGTACCTGCTCTATATGAGATAAGAAAATATCAGGGCCCAAATGGAGAGGTCAAAAGAAATTACGAAAAAGCTAGAGAACTCTTATTAAAAGTAGTTGCTGAAACTGAAACAATATATAACTCTTTAAATTTACCTGTAGTGTGGAATGCATTAAAAAATGACGTATGTGATTGGATTGAAAGAGGACTCGATCAAGCTCCTTATTTTGATCAAACGTTAATTGCTTATAGCCCGCCTGCAAACGGGGAGGCGACGTTCTTTTTAGGACCGATTGTAACGCCTAATGGCCCTACAAAAAGAGGGTTTTATTTAGAAGCCTTTATCGCCGTTCGTGATGAACCTGAAATCATGAAATCCATTGAAGCAGACCTTCCTCATCCTAAAAATGGATGTGAATCTTTAAAGCTGTTAGCTGGTACTCAAGGATTTATGGAAGGGAAGTGTATTGTATTTTTCCCTGAGAATGTAAAAACAAAAGAAAAGGTAACAAGTCAAAACTTCGCGATATTTTTCTTTAATAAATTTCACAGCATATACAATCAGGATACATTAAAAAGAGCGTATTCTATCTTTCCTGATTTTAACTTTAAATCTCATACTATGAATAGAGAAGACACTTATCAGGCAAGGGTGATTTGGGGATATCTGCATGATTATTACCATCACTGCGGAAATAAACCTTTTGACCAACATATACAGGCGAAAATGAATTTTTTTGCAGGCATACTAGAAGAAGTTAAAGTAGATTGCCAGACGGTGCTGACTCTTCATAAAAGAAAATATCCTTTTTGGGAGGAGATAACGGAATTTGTTCTCTTTGAACGACTTTTAAGATACCCTAGTCAGCATAATGCACCCCGAAACTTTGATTCTGGAACAGGATTTTTTCTTTTTAGCTGGTTAGTTGCAAATGGGCGTTCAATATCCCGAAAAGGAGACCATGCTTATTTAGATTTAGACATATGCTTAAAAGAACTGGATCTTTTAGTAAAAGAAATTGAAGAACTTGAAACGATTCAAAGTGACCTTGACTATAAAGAAGATGCTGAACATTATGTTCGAAAATACTTATTACCTAGTGAGAACGATGATAAATTTATTATCCCGGACAATTACTTTATTAATCAGCAAAATAAAAAGATTGAAGTTCCATACTTACTATTCGATGACCATAATCTTTAAGGAGAAGGTGCACTAGTGACTGCTTTGCATTTAAGTAAAATAGGAAACAAAATGACTAATAAAGTAGGCGTTCGCGCTATTATGCATGATATCCAAGAAGTGCTCAATTCCAATCTTAATCAATATGTGAATTTAAGTGCTGGCAACCCCGCCATTCTCCCTCAAGTTTATGAAATGTGGGAAGAAGCTTTAAAGGATATTGTGAACGACAAACAATTAAAAAATTTGATTAGCCAATATGGTTCTAGTTACGGTACGCATGAATTAATTGATTGCATAAGAGAATATTTCTTTACGAATTATCATATTAAACTGGACAGAGAACAAGTCTTGATCACTTCGGGAAGTCAAAATCTCTTTTTTTTAGCTTTAAATTCGTTTTGCGGTACAAGTAAAGAAGGAAGAGTAAAAAAAGCATTAATACCTATGCTGCCAGATTACGCTGGGTATAGTGGAGTCGCGCTTGAGGAAGGTGTAATAGAAGGAATTCCTCCTATCCTCTCAAAGCTTGATCATCATACGTTTCGTTATGAATTTAACAAACAAGCATTTAAAGATAAAATAGCTCAGGACCCAGACGTCGGAGCTGTTGTATTATCAAGACCTAATAACCCAAGCGGCAACATTCTTTCTGAAGAATCCGTACAGCTTATATCCCAAGTGTGCAAGGACTATCACATTCCATTGCTAATTGATTCAGCTTACGCACCGCCTTTTCCTGCTATTAATTTTATTGAAATGGATCCAATCATACATGATAATATCATTCACTGCATGAGTCTTTCTAAAGTCGGATTGCCTGGGGAGAGAATAGGAATTGCTATAGGAAAAAGTGACTTCATAAAAGTAATGGAAGCATTTCAATCAAATATTTTGATTCACTCTTCTAGGTTAGGTCAGCGAATGGTGGTTAGCACCTTAAAAAGCGGGCAGTTAGCCGGAATTTCAGCTAACCATATAAGAACTCATTATAAACAAAAACATGACTATTTAAAAAATCTTTTAACTATACGTATGCCGGATGATATTCCTTGGTATTTGCACAAAGCGGAAGGTTCGTTATTTGGTTGGCTTTGGTTAGAAGGTTTGCCTTTCAGTGATACCGATCTATACAATAAATTAAAAGCAGAAAACTTGATTGTAGTGCCAGGCGGGTCATTCTTTCACGGTAGCCAATCTTCTTCTCACAACCGGGAGTGCATTCGCATAAGTCTTACTGCTGCAGATGAGGAGTTAAAGAAAGGAATTGATATTCTTTCTTCAGTAGTTAAGGAAATATACAGTTCAAACTTTATATTTCAAACAGAAAAAATATAATTTCTTTAAGATTTAGAAGTGCAACTAATACGTAATCATAAAAGGTCCAGTTTTATAAGCTAAAGATTGTTTGAAGAAGACAATAACATCCAATTTCTTTTGGAACTGGATAATTTTTTGTAATGAAAGACTCCTATATTTCTGCTAGCATATGAACCACGTCAAGAAATAGCAAGGAGGCTTTTTATTTTTATGATAAAGAAACTAGTGATTGCTATAGCAATGCTTATCCCAAGTTTTGGTGCAGGTTACTCAGCATTTGCTGCAGCGCCCGCTCATGAACAGCACATTCAGGTAAATAAAAATGATAAAGAATTATTAGCTCGTCTTGTATCAGCTGAAGCCAAAGGAGAGCCTTATGCAGGCAAAGTAGCCGTGGCGACAGTTGTATTAAACAGAGTCGACAGCAGCAAATTCCCGGACACTGTAAAAGGCGTTATTTATCAAAAAGGTCAGTATAGTCCGGTCAGCAACGGTCAAATTAATAAACCTGCAGACACAGATTCAAAAAAAGCTGTAGAAGAAGCAATTAACTTCCAAGGTCAAGGAAAAGGTTCATTATTCTTCTTTAATCCTGATAAAACGGGAGATCAATGGCTGCGCCAAAAACAAGAAACAATTAAAATAGGACATCATGTATTTGCAAAATGATGAAAAAGCTAATGGCTAGCTGCGCGCTGCTATTAGCTTTTTTAGTTATGTACATAAAATAAACAGTAGAACAACCTTTAAAATTAGAATTTTATGGTAAAATATAAGAAGTCATTCATACTTAAAAATATGAGGTGATAACGTGAAAGAGAATATGATGTTTGCTTGGATAGCTTCATGGTTAGTTCTTGCTGGTCAGCTCGTTTTTTCTATGGGAGTAGCGCTTTTTACAGGGGATTGGCGCTATATGATGTGGAGTTTTATGATAAGCATAATTGTAGGTATACCTAGTATCATTGGTACCTATAAACGAAATCAGCAGCTAAAAGCATACAAAAAATAAGGAATATCGTATTGAAATGAGCTATGAAAGACTTAGAGAAATCCTCTGAGTCTTTTTTGTTTGGGCATAAAAAGACATGAATCGTACTCCGTTCTTCTAAAAAAAGTGCTTTTTACATAGTTTATCAATACAGAAAATTTGATAAACACGCGGAGGAGTAAACATGCAGAAGCAGCCTAATTTTTTGTTAATTTTCGTGGACGAGGAGCGATTTCCACCCTTATATGAAAGTAAAGAACTAAAAAAGTGGCGAAAAAAACATTTAAAAGCACATGAATTTTTAAAACAGCATGGAATGGAATTTACCCGTCACTACGTCGGTTCTACAGCCTGTTCACCAAGTCGAGCTACATTGTTTACAGGGCAGTATCCTTCCTTGCACGGAGTTACGCAAACGCAAGGTATCGCAAAGAAGTCACAAGATCCTGATATGTTTTGGCTGCAGCCTAATACCGTCCCGACGATGGGAGATTATTTTAAGCAGGCTGGGTATCAAACCTTTTATAAAGGAAAATGGCACATTTCTGATGAGAACATCTTAATTCCAGGAACACATAACGTTTTTTCTAGCTACCAGATGCAAACAGGAATACCGGATCTAGAGAAAGAGTGCCTCTATCAACAGGCTAATAAGCTTGAAAAGTTTGGGTTTTCAGGGTGGATTGGTCCAGAACCGGAAGGGAGAAACCCGCACAATTCTGGTTCATCCGCGGCCGTTGGAGTGAGCGGACGAGACGAAATATATGCAGAGGAAATCATAGAGCTTATTCAACGATTAGAACATCAAGCGACTGCGCAGCCTTGGCTCATGGTAGCTTCGTTTGTGAACCCGCATGACATTGCGCTGTTTGGAGCGATTACCAAACACCTTCCTATGTTTCAGTTTTCTATTGATGAGACGATTCCGAACATCGATCCGCCACCTACCATTAGAGAATCTTTGCAAACAAAGCCTAGCGCTCAAAGCAGCTATAAATACATCTATCCAAAAGCGCTGCAGCCGACGCCAAATTCTAGCTTCTACCGGCGCTTGTATTATCAGCTGCAAAAAAATGTTGATAAACAAATTTTAAAAGTTCTTCGGACCATCGAACAATCTTCGTTCTATGAAAATACAATTATTATTTTTACCTCTGATCATGGTGATTTGCTTGGAGCTCACGGGGGACTACATCAAAAATGGTACAACATGTATGAAGAATCTATTCACGTTCCGCTTCTCATTCACAACAAATGTTTATTTCCCAATTATCAACGTACAGACCTGATGACTAGTCACGTTGACTTGATCCCGACAATACTTAGTTTAGCTAATATCGATGCTTCCGCTGTTCAAAAGCAATTACAAAAAAGTCATACGGAAGTACATCCATTTGTTGGGCGAGACCTGTCAGGTATACTTCGAGGAGAATCGTCTCTTGAGCAAGTGCAAACACCGATTTTCTTCATGACGGATGATGACCCGACAAAAGGACTTCACCAAACAAATTTTTTAGGAGAAAGCTACCCGTCAGTTGTTCAGCCTAATCACATTCAAGCGGTCATTGTCGAGTTTTCGTCAGCGGCAGGAAAGGAAATTTGGAAATACGCTCGCTATCATGATAATCCGCAATTTTGGTCAGCAGCTGAAGAAAAAGATAAAGTCAATCACCGGGAGCAATATGAAGGTTACCCTGTAAGTTTTACTACCCTTAAAACAACACGTGTTCCCGATCAAATTGAAATGTACAATTTGACCAAGGATCCGTTAGAAACAGTAAATCTGGCTCACCCGTATTTTTCGACAAATGAAACAAGGAAAGTTCAGCGGCAGCTTGATGTTATTCTTAAAGAACAAATCAGGAAAAAACGGATTTTTCCGCAAAGTGGAAGCATGAATGATGAGCTTCCCTCTAAAGATAGATAAAAAATAGTTTCTACGGATTGAAGTCAACTATTTGGGTGAGCAGAAAAAGATGTATTTAATATTTTAGTATATAAATAAAAAACCTGATAATGCTTGTGCTATGTTATTTGTTCTGATTTGGGATAGTATTGGGTTTCACTTCGTTAATACCGCTTAGATAAAACAAATAAGGACTTATAGTATCTTTCTTTTTCGCCTTTATTGTTATGAAAATAAAGGTGAAAATAAGTATGAAATGTAGTCGTTAATAGTATAATAAAAAACTTTTTCAGTCCGTGTATTCTTAAGTAACTTTTCAAAAATTTAAGCATAAAGTAATTCTATACCATTGAAAAATAAAAAATTACTTCTTGACTTCTGTTAAATTTATACATTATAATCGCTTTTAACAACTAATAAACAGTATTTGGCAATGAAAAGGACACGAATTAGATGCTGTTTTCTTCGCAGAGAATAGGGCCACTGGCTGAGAGCCCTTAAGAAATCATCTAATTTACCACCTTAGAGCTATTGCAGGGAACGTGCATAACTGAAACTGCAATCGGTAAAACCGTTATCTTTTTAAGCGTAAAATACGTATGGGTATTTTACGGAATTAGGGTGGTACCACGGCCGCATTCGTCCCTTCACTAGGGATGAGTGCGGTTTTTTATGTAGAAAAAAAGAATATACAAGCAATGAAAAGGACATGAATCATTTTTGAATTTTCTTTACAGAGAGTAGGGTCACTGGCTGAGAACCCTTAGAAAACGAAATGAATTTACCACCTTGGAGCTGCGGCGGGGAATGTGTATACACTGAAACCGCAACCGGTAAAACCGTTATCTTTTTAAGCGTAAAATACGTATGGGTATTTTACGGAATTAGGGTGGTACCACGGCCGCATTCGTCCCTTTACTAGGGATGAGTGCGGTTTTTTTGTTAAATAAAAACATATTGGAGGAATGAACATGTCAAAACAAATGGAAGCAGAAAAGCGAAATCATCAAAAATTAGGTCAAGAACTGGAGCTGTTTATGTCAATAGAAGAAGCTCCTGGTATGCCATTTTTCTTACCTAACGGAATGATTATTCGAAACGAGTTAGAGAACTACTGGAAACAAAAGCATTATAAAGCAGGCTATCAAGAGATAAAAACACCCATCATGATGAAACAGGAGCTGTGGGAACAATCAGGGCACTGGGAGCACTATCATGAGAATATGTATTTTTCAAATGTTGACGAACAAAACTATGCGATTAAACCGATGAATTGTCCGGGAGCCATTTTATTGTTTAGCAGCAAGCGAAGAAGCTACCGAGAACTTCCGATTCGATACGCAGAGCTTGGATTAGTTCACCGTCACGAGCTTTCTGGGTCTTTAAACGGATTGCTAAGAGTCCGTTCATTCACACAGGACGACGCTCATTTATTCGTAGAACTCAGTCAGATCGAAGCTGAGATTAGCCGCATTCTAGCGTTTATCCATGACTTTTACTCACATTTTGGCTTCGATTACAAAGTGGAGCTATCCACACGACCTGAAAAATTCATGGGAAATATTGAAACATGGAACCAAGCAGAAAAGTCGCTTCAATCTGTGTTAAGTGAAAAAGGCTTAGACTATCAGGTGAATGAAGGAGACGGAGCTTTTTATGGGCCGAAAATCGATTTTCATATTTTAGATTCCTTAGGTCGCAGCTGGCAGTGCGGAACAGTTCAGCTTGATTTCTTAATGCCAGAGAAGTTTGACTGTATGTATATTGGAGAAGACAATAAACCTCATCGTCCCGTAATGATTCACCGCGCTATATACGGTTCCGTTGAACGATTTATGGCCATCTTGATTGAACATTACGAAGGTCAATTTCCTCTTTGGTTAGCTCCTGTTCAACTCAAACTATTGCCTATTGCACCGCCGCATGTGGAATATGCATATAAAGTGAAACACGAGCTGGAGTTAAAAGGGTATCGTGTTGAAGTAGACGATCGCATTGAAAAAATAGGGCTGAAAATTCGAGAAGCAGAAATGCAGAAAGTTCCTTATATGGCCGTGATAGGAGATAAAGAAGTGGAAAATGAATCGCTTGCTATGCGAAAGCACGGGAAGAAAAATATAGGAACAGTAAGTGTGGAAGAGGCAGCTGTACACTTGAATAAAGAAAAGAATTCAAACAGAGTTTATTGAAGCTATTTACCTTACTAAATAGAAAAATCCGATTTTTTTAAGTCGGATAGTGATTCCCTTCATCTTGTCTTACACCAAAATGAAGGGAATATTGAACTAGAAGGGTATAAGATAATATATATCAGCAGTATAACTTTTGCCTTAGACAAACGCCGGTATTTTATAAAAAAATTTATCTTATTCCATTCGAATCGTTTGTACGGGATGAAGCTGAAGCCTCATCTGATGGTTTGTTCATGTTCTGCTGATCTCGCTTTTTTTTAGAAGGAGAGTAAAAAAGAAATTTAAACATAAAGTACACTCCTAATGCTAGTAAAATACAGCCAATAAGTAAGTTAAGCATCTCTCTCCGCCCTTCATACACTTCAGTTTTCATCATTATAACACCCGGTAAGATAAAACATTCATTGTTCTGTAAATAATCTCTAGGTCAGGAATTTATATCTGAAGATAGTTAGTAAAAAAGTTATCTAAAAACACATAAAATAATTTTTTAGAATATTATTTTTATTCAAACTTATTATACATAAGCACAATGATAATCTCTTTATTTAGTTTATAAATCCAAAATAGAGCAATATTAAGAAATCGCTTACAAAAACTCTTGAAATATATATAATGATATTAGTATACTAATAGACAAGTTAGTAATTATTTCTATATAATTACTTCTGTATCTGAAGTAAAAACGCGCAGCCAAATAGGGAAAACGTCATTTTCAAGTTTTTTTAAGGGATGAGTGGCAACAGAGAGGAGAGAGTGCAATGGGAAAACTATTTAAAAAGAAGTCAATCGAGCAATTATTAGAACAAAGTCAAAACAAATCTCTAGTCAAAACATTAGGAGCATTCGATTTGACTCTTCTTGGTATTGGAGCCGTAATAGGAACAGGGGTTTTAGTATTAACAGGCTTAGTAGCTGCTAACGATGCTGGACCAGCCGTTATTTTTTCTTTTATATTGGCTTCTATTGTATGCGGTTTTGCAGCGCTGTGCTATGCGGAATTTGCTTCAACTATACCTGTATCTGGGAGTGTTTACACCTATACATATGCAACCATCGGCGAAGTGGTAGCACACTTAATGGGCTGGACGTTGCTTTCTGTCTATTTGTTAACAATGTCAGCAGTAGCAAATGGATGGTCTTCTTATTTTAACAACTTTTTAGAAGGCTTCGGTTTTTCACTGCCAAAAGAATTGATTACGATCCCTGCAAATGGAGGTCTAGTGAACCTTCCTGCTATTTGTATTACACTTCTTATTACATGGCTGCTTTCAAGAGGAACAAAAGAAAGTAAAAAAGTGAATAACTTTATGGTGCTGGTTAAATTATTTATTATCCTTCTCTTTATTATTGTAGGAGCTTTTTATGTAAAACCGTCTAATTGGACTCCTTTTATGCCTTATGGAATTGAAGGTGTTGTGACAGGGGGCGCGGCCGTATTTTTTGCTTTCTTAGGTTTTGATGCCTTATCTACATCAGCAGAAGAAGTAAAGAATCCGCAGCGCAATTTGCCCATTGGAATTATTAGTTCACTTGTGATCTGCACGATTATTTATGTAGCAGTATGCCTTGTTATGACCGGAGTTGTTTCGTACAAAGAACTGAATGTCCCAGAAGCAATGGCCTATGTTCTCCATTCAGTAGGACAAAATGCAGTGGCAGGAGTTATTGCTGCAGGAGCTGTCATTGGAATCATGGCTGTTATTTTCGCCTACATTTATGCAGCAACACGCATTTTATTCTCCATGAGCCGCGACGGCTTGCTGCCAAAAGCATTTGCTAAAACAAATGAGAAAACAGGAGTTCCGACTCTTTCTACTTGGCTAGTAGGGATTATCGGAGCGTTAATTTCAGGGTTTATTGATCTAAAAGAACTTGCGAATTTAGCAAATATCGGAGCTCTTTTAACTTTCGGCATGGTGGGCGTCAGCATTATCATCTTACGTAAAACGCACCCAACTTTAAAACGTGGATTTACAATGCCGTTTGTACCTGTTTTACCAATTTTATCTGTATTATCTTGTTTATTTTTAATGATTAATCTTCCTAAAACAACATGGCTGTATTTTAGCATATGGATTGTGCTTGGTATATTTGTATATGTCGGTTATTCTCGTAAACACAGTCGATTAACAAGTAAAGAAATGAAAAAAGTGAGTTAAAAGTAAAAAAAGAGCCTTTCAGCAAAGAAAGGCTCTTTTTTTATTTTTTGTTCGGTTGTTAGAGAATTAGGACGATTGTTCACTATGTTTTTTGCGTGTTTCCACAATAAAAAGACAAGTGCTGATAACAAAAGCCGTTCCTACAAAAATGGCGCCGACCCAAGGAAGTGAAGTAAGTCCCATATGGTTAATAATCACGCCCCCGAAAAAGGCGCCAAAAGCATTTCCTAAGTTAGCAAACGAGTGATTCGAAGTAGAAGCTAAAGCAGGTGCTTCCTGTGCTAAGTTCATAATTTTCACTTGAATACCAGGCATTACAGCAAATGCTGCTGCTCCCCAGAAAAAAAGCGTGATAATTGCTGCTGTTGGGCTTTTAACGGTAAACGTAAAAATAGTCAGCACAATACAAAGAAAAGCAAATATACCTACAACCGAAGGCATTAACTTCCAGTCTGCAAGCTTGCCTCCAACAACATTTCCGAGCGTAACGCCGCATCCATATAATACAAGTATCCACGTAACGCTATGTTCACTTACTCCTGTAACATCTTCAAGAAGCGGTGTAATGTACGTAAAAACAGTAAATAAACTGCCGCATCCTATTGCGCTTAAAAGAAGCATCACAAGAAGTTTTGGTTGAGTAAAAGCAGCAAACTGCTGTTTTAGACCCGTTAATTTGTCTTGACCAAGCTTTGGAATAAATAGAATAATACCAATAAATGCAATAATCCCCATGATCGTAATAGCCCCGAATGAAGCTCTCCAGCCTAAGTGTTGCCCAATAAATGTTCCCACAGGAACCCCGATGATATTTGCAATGGTTAAACCTGCCATCATCGTTGCGACAGCACTTGCACGTTTATGAGGTTGTACGAGACGTGAAGCAATAACAGCGCCTACTCCAAAGAAAGTACCGTGACATAATGCCGTAACTAAACGAGCTCCCATTAAAATTCCATAGCTGGGTGCAATAATAGCAATTGCATTTCCGAGAATAAATAAAAGCATAAGTAAACAAAGCAGAAGCTTTTGAGGAAGTCGATGAGTAAAAATGGTTAAAATTGGCGCGCCGATTGCTACTCCTAAAGCATAGCTTGTAATTAGCTGGCCAGCAGTCGAAATGCTAACATGAAGGTCTTCCGCAACGTTAGGCAGTATCCCCATAATAACAAATTCCGTCATTCCAATAGCAAAAGCTCCAAGAGTCAACGAGATGAGAGCAATTGGAAAGGAATCTTTCTTACTGACCTGCTCATTAGCATGCATTGTATTCATGTGTGATCACCCTTTCTGTGTATAAAATTTATATCTCCTTGAAAAGAAGTCAATTACTAATAATACTTAAGTGATGGAGCTTTGACAACCAAAAAAGATGATGTAAGCGGTATCTTTTGGGATTTCTATTTATCTTTATCATATATGAAGACAGTCGGACATAAATTTATTGACAGAATAAAGTTTAGTCCTATAAACTATTTTTAAAGTTGAATAGTTTATACCTATAAACTAAATGAATAAAGGAGAGAAAACAGTGACAAAAAGCAAATTATATCAAGCTGTAGAACTTTTTGAAGAAGTGCTGTTTGTAGGAACAGAAGTAATTCATAGAGAGATCAGCCATAACCTCTTTGAACATGTCTCTAGGCAGCAGTTTGATTTGTTAAATAGTTTAATGATTAAAGGTCCGTCTTCACCTGGCAGTCTTGCAGTCTTGCAAGGTGTTCATAAAAGTGCCATTTCGAATCGAATCAAAAAACTGCTCGAAAAAGGGCTTGTGGAGTGGGACGCTAATGAACTAGAGAGCGATAAACGTTCTAAGCTTATTAAGATTACGGCTGAAGGCGAAAAGGTAATAAATGACGGAAATGCCGCGTGTTTTAGTATCATTGAGAATTTGTTTGATGATGTAGAAGAAGAAAAAATAGATACATTTATTGAAATTCTTACAATGGCAAAAGAAAAGTTAACTACAAAAGGGGAAAGCAAAGAATGAAATTTATTGTGAAATTTAAATGGGTGATTGCGGCCTTCATTTTAGCTTTAACAGTTATATTGATGCTAACGGCACCAAATTTAACAAAGCTCGCAAGTGAAAAAGGACAGTCTCAGCTTCCCGACGATGCCGTTTCATCTAGAGCCAGCCAAATTCTAAAAAATGCCGGAGAAGACAGTAATACCATCAGCATGGTTATCAAGTTAGATAACGCATTAGATAAAGATAGTGAGAAACAAATACAGAAAATCATTGATAAGACAGAGAAAATTAAAGGTGTAAAAGATGTCACAACGCCTTTAACAGATGATCAAGATGTTCGTAATCAATTAATGTCTAAAGACAAAAAAACCGTTTTAGTTCCGGTTACTGTCAGTGGATCGGATGAAAAAGTTGAAAAAATAGCGAATCAGATTTATGATAACGTGCCAAAAGACATTACGGCATATGTAACAGGCGCATCTCTTATTAATCAGGATTTTGCACACAGTTCAGAAGAAGGGTTAAAGAAAACCGAGTTTATTACTATCTTTTTGATTTTAGGTTTGCTTTTACTCGTTTTCCGTTCAGTAGTGACGCCGTTTATTCCTATTTTAATTGTGGGAATCACATACTTAATCAGTCAATCGTTACTAGGGATTTTAGTTAAAAATGTCGATTTTCCAATTTCAACGTTCACGCAAACGTTCTTAGTAGCTATTTTGTTTGGAATTGGTACGGATTACTGCATTCTTTTACTTAATCGTTTCCGTGAAGAATTGGCAAACGGACATGATAAAGTAGAAGCCACGATCACGGCTTATCGGACAGCAGGAAGAACGCTATTTATCAGCGGAATTGCCGTATTTATTGGTTTTGCAGCCATCGGATTTGCCAAATTTGCCATTTTCCAGTCCGCTGTCGGGGTAGCAGTGGGCGTAGGTGTACTGCTAGTCATTTTATTTACTCTGCTTCCACTTTTTATGGTTACACTTGGAGAAAAATTATTTTGGCCGTCTAAAAAAGTGGCTTCTCATAGCGATAATAAGCTGTGGGGCTTTTTAGGAAAAAAGGCAGTGGCGCGACCGTTCGTGTTTGTAGTCATTACAGCCATTATTACCGTGCCTTTTATTGTAACGTACGACTCAAAAGTATCGTTTGACTCTACTGCTGAAATAAGCAGTGATTATAAATCTATAAAAGGACTAAATGCTATCAGTGATGCACTGGGAGAAGGAAAAGCGTTTCCTGTCAATGTTATTATTAAAGGAGATAAAGAGTTAACAAAGGCGGATGTTATTCCTTATTTAGGAAATATCAGCAAAGCAATTGAAAAAGTGGATCACGTGGATTCTGTTATGACTATCACACAGCCTACCGGAGAAAAGATTGATGATTTATATGTTAATTCACAGCTAGGCTCTGTATCAGACGGAATCAAAGATGCTGTTAAAGGAATCGGAGATGTACAAAAAGGATTAAGTGATGTTGAAAAAGGGCTAAATCAAATAGCTGACCAAACGGGTTCTGCTTCTAAAGAGAAATCTGGCGGGTCGCTTGCACCTGCTGCAGACGGATTAGCTCAAATTAATCAACAGCTGCAGCTTGTCAGCACACAGCTCTCTACAACAGGAAATGTGCAGCAAGCGGTCCCGCAGCTTGTTGCAATCAGTAAACAGCTTACTGCCATTCAAACCGGTCTCCAACAAGCAAATGAGAATCTTTCAGCTCAGCAAGGTCAAGTTGGAACGCTATCAGACAGTATCAATCAGTTAGCAAAAGGAGTTAAAAGTGCGAATGACGGACTGACGAAGATCTCAGATGGCTTAACAAAAGCAACAGATATGCTTGATAACATGAGTGACAGCTCAACAGTTAGAGATACGGGTATTTATCTTCCAGCAGAAGTGATGAAAGATAAAGGGTTTAAACAATCCATCGATAACTATTCTTTTGCAGATGGAAAAGGAGTTAAGCTCAGTGTAGTGCTCGATCAAAATCCATATTCTGAAGAAGCCATTTCAACCGTAAAAAATATTGAAAAAGCGGTGGCAAGCGAAGTCGTTGATACGCTGTTTGAGCATACAGAAATTGTGTACGGAGGGGTATCGAGCTCAAATGCGGATTTAAAAGATTTATCTACAACGGATCTTTCACGCACAATGGTTATTATGATGATTGGATTGTTTATTGTGCTGACCATTTTATTCCGTTCAATGATAATGCCTGTATACATGATTGCTTCACTGCTGCTTACGTATTATACAGCAATGGGAATCTCAGAGCTTCTATTCGTGGATATAATGGGGAATGACGGAATCAGCTGGGCCGTGCCATTCTTTAGTTTTGTTATTTTAGTTGCCCTTGGAATTGACTATTCTATTTTCTTGTTAGACCGTTTTAACGAAGAAGTAAAAAGCGGCGTAGCAGTAGGGATGGTTACGTCTATGAGTAAGATGGGGTCGGTTATTATCACTGCTGCTATTATCTTAGCCGGAACGTTTGGGGCTATGATGCCATCGGGTGTATTAACACTTGTTCATGTAGCAACGGTTGTTATTATTGGTCTTTTACTTTATGGCCTTGTCATTCTTCCGCTTCTTATGCCAGCGATTGTCGTAACGCTTGGAGAAGGAAACTGGTGGCCGTTTATTCGGAAAAAAGAAAAATACAAAGTAGAAGAATAACTTGTATATGCTAGCTGTATCAAAAATCAGATACTTGTTAGGAAATAGTGATAAACGCCTGTATAGCGTTAAACATTATATAGGATAAAAATGAAGGATAGATGAGCGTCATAAGAATGCTCTATCTATCCTTTTTGTATTATTGGAAAGCGTGAGTATAGTTTAAAAGCACAATCAAGCAGGTGCTTTTATAAATACACCTAGTCGAATAAAAGACCTCTCATCAGGAAAACCTATAGTCAAAAACATGAGGGAGGTTCTTTTATGAAATTTGTAAATTTCTTCGCTAATCAGCGAGACAAACGACGAGAACAAATGCGCGAAGCAGGAACATGTCCAGATTGCTTAGGGAAACGATTCCACCATATTGGACTTTATTTTGTACATGTTTATGAGTGTCCGAGCTGTCAAGGCAAAGAAGATATGTAATAAAATCTTCAGAAGTAAGGCAAAGGCAGTCTCTATGCAGATTATGATCTGAAACCTTCTTATTTTAGAGAAGGTTTTTATTTTTTTGAAGGTGAACGGTTGCTTGTATGTTTTGTGTTAGCAACCTTTACATATTTATTTTCTGTCTAACTAGATTCGATTAGTATAGTTATTAAGTTACTTTAATGTCTCAAGTTAGCAATTTAAATAAAAAGGAGGAAAGGATGAAGGAAAAAGAGACTCGTAGCTTGCAATACTGTATTTCGAATATTAAATATGAGGAGCTGATGCTAGATGGCAACGTTACATTTAGATAAAGTATATAAAATATATGATAAAAAGAATATCGCAGTAAATGATTTTAACCTTCAGATTAAAGATAAAGAGTTCATTGTATTTGTTGGACCTTCAGGCTGTGGTAAATCTACTACGCTGCGAATGATCGCTGGTCTAGAAACAATTTCAAAAGGTAATTTTTACGTTGATGGAAAGCATATGAACGAAGTAGCTCCAAAAGATCGTAATATCGCTATGGTTTTTCAAAACTATGCTCTTTACCCTCATATGACAGTTCGAGAGAATATGGCATTTGGTTTGAAGTTAAAAAAAATAAAGAGAGATGAAATTGATAGACGTGTAAATGAAGCCGCTAAAATGCTAGGACTAGAGACATATTTAGAGAGAAAACCAAAAGCTTTGTCAGGAGGGCAGCGTCAGCGAGTTGCTTTAGGTCGTGCTATTGTTCGGGAAGCAAAAGTTTTCTTAATGGATGAACCATTATCTAATTTGGATGCGAAGCTGCGAGTACAGATGCGTGCTGAGATTATTAAACTGCATCAAAGGCTGCAAACAACAACAATCTATGTGACGCATGATCAAGTGGAAGCTATGACAATGGCTACTCGCCTAGTTGTTATGAAAGACGGGATTATTCAACAGATCGGAACTCCTCAAGATATTTACAGCCATCCTAGGAATGTATTTGTAGGCAGTTTTATTGGATCGCCCGCAATGAATTTTTTTCGAGGGTATCTCCAAGGCACTTATTTTATAATGGGAAAAACTAAAATACAGCTTCCTGATTTTCTAATACACGCTTTACATTCTCAAGGTCATAATGGGTGCGCGTCCTGAACACATTGTATATCATAAAGAGGATAGTAAGAGAGAGTTGAACAATGAGTTTTGCTTCACTACGACACTAGATATGATAGAGGTACTAGGTGCTGAAACAATTTTATATGCTAGTTTAGAAAAGCAAACGTTTGTCGCTCGAGTGCCTCTTTTATGTGAGTTTGAAGCAGGGGACAAAGGCGCTTTTTCGTTGAATTTAACCTACGTGCATTTCTTTGATGGAGAAACAGAAGAGCGCATTTCTACAAATGTAAATAAAAAAGTTAAATATTCTGATAAATGTATTGACTAGTTAACGATTGCAGTTTAATATAACAACATATAACATTACATAATGTTGTATATCATATTTTATTTAAGGAGTGGGGAAAATGAGCAAAACAGTAGTGAATGTAAAAACTGATGTGCAAGCCGTATTAAACGAATTAAAAAGCAAGCAAATTCGTAATGTGTTTTTCGTCGCATGTGGAGGATCTTCTGCGATCATGTATCCAGCTAAGTATGTACTAGATCGAGAAGCTCAACATATTACATCCGATTTGTATAGCTCGAACGAATTTATCCACCGCAATCCGCAGCAGCTAGGAAAAGACTCCTTAGTTATTTTATGTTCCATGTCAGGAACAACTCCTGAGACTACAGAAGCAGCTAAGTTCGCTAAAAGCAAAGGCGCTTATGCTGTAGCCTTAACAAATGAACCTACTTCACCTTTAGCACACAGCGCAGATATTTTTATTAAGTATGAATGGGGCAATGATATCGATGCTTTTGAAACAAACTTAGGCGTTTTATATCAGCTTGTATTTGGTCTCTTATACGTAGCAGAAAAAAATGATAAGTTTGCAAAGTTAGTTACTAGCTTAGAAAATCTACAGTCTGTTTATGAAAAAGCTCTAGAATACGAAGCGAGCAACGCAAGAAAATTTGCTGAATCACATAAGTCTGAACCGGTTATTTATACAATGGCCAGCGGTTCGAACTATGGAGCAGCATATTCATTCAGCATCTGTATCTTGATGGAAATGCAGTGGATTCATTCTCACGCTATTCACGCTGGAGAGTATTTCCACGGTCCATTCGAAATTATTGATGAAAACGTACCGTTTATCATCTTAGCTGGACTAGACGAAACGAGACCTTTAGAAGAACGCGCCTTATCATTCTCTAAACGATATGGAAAGAAATTAACTGTTCTAGATGCAAAAGCATATGACTTCGAAGGAATTGATAAAGATGTGCAAGGGTATATTGCTCCTCTTGTATTAAACCGTGTACTGCGTCAGTATGCCGAAGAATTAGCTGAAGCACGCAATCATCCTTTAAGTAAAAGACGCTACATGTGGAAAGTAGAATATTAATAATCTCCTAATAAAGATAGAAATCTGTATATTTTCCTTACGAGTTATACTATAATGTTATAAAACATTATAGTATAACTTATATATGAAAGCACTTACAATAAGGGGGTTTCTATATGAAAAAGACAAATTTAATCTTAGCCTCACTTTTAAGTTGTTCTTTAATGCTCGGGGGGTGTGCTGGAAAACAAACGTCTTCAGACTCAGACACAGGAAAGACAACATTAACATTCTTTCACAGATGGCCAAAAGAACCTGAAAAAAGCTACTTTGAAGAAGTTGTAAAAGAATTTGAAAAACAGCACCCTGATATTGATATTAAAACAGAAGCGGTCTTAAACGATTCATATAAAGACAAAATTAAAGTTATGACAGGCACTAATACCCCTCCTGATGTGTACTTTTCTTGGAGCGATGAGTTTGCTAGACAATTTGTCAGAGGAAACAAAGCCTTAGATTTAACCTCTTATTATAAGAAGGATTCAGCGTGGTCTTCCAAGCTTGTTCAATCTCAAATTAAACCATATACCGTTAATAAGAAAATTTACGGTGTTCCTGTCACAATGGATGGGAAAATGTTTTTTTACAACAAAGATATCTTCGATAAATTAGGATTAAAAGCGCCTACAAACTGGAACGAGCTACTAAATGTTTTAAGCGTGTTAAAAAAGAAGCATTATACAGCTTTAGAATTTGGAAGCCAGGATACATGGACCATTTCTCACTACGTAGGAACCTTAAATCAGCGCATGATAAAGCCTGACGTTCTTTCAAAAGACTATAATTCAAAAACTGGGACATTCACGGATAAAGGCTATGTAAAAGCTCTAGAAAAATTAGAAGAATTAGTTCCTTACTTTAATAAAAATACAAATTCGATTGATCATGAATATGCAAGACAACAATTTTCAAATGGAAAAGCAGCTATGTTTTATGCTGAAACCGCTGAAATTAAGCTTTTCGGTCCAACGAAATTTAAGATTGGCATGTTTAATTTTCCTAAAGTAGAGGATGGAAAAGGAAATGCTACTAATTTAACAGGATCACCTGAAGGGTTTATGATTTCTTCTAAAACAAAGCATCCAAAAGAAGCGATGGAATTTCTTGAATTTTTAACATCAAAACAAATGGGTGAAAAGCTAGTAAAAGAAGTAGGGAAATACAGTGCAGTAAATGATACAGCTAACAGCAGTAATTCAACACCGGAGCAATTAGAAGCAGTAGATAATATTTTACAAGCCAAAGAGATGGCTCCATGGTTTGATATGGCAATCGATGCTCGAATTGCAGATGCTTATTTAACAGGGTCTCAGCTTATGCTAAATGGTGATAAAACCCCTAAAGAAGTAATGAAAGATGTGCAAAAAGCTGCAGCGAGTGTTCGTGCTGAATCTAAAAAGTAAGGAAGTGAAAAAGCGATGTTAAAACGCAATAAGCTAACCCCTTATTTATATCTTTTTCCTGCTTTTGCTTTTTTACTACTTGTGTATATCCCTATTTTTCAGAATATTTGGGATAGTCTTTATGAGTGGAGCACATTTTCACCAGACAAAGTTTTTGTAGGAATAGATAATTATGTGCACTTATTTAAAGACCCTGTTTTTTATCAGGCACTCAAAAATAATATTCTTTATGCGGTCATTTCAATTATTTTTCAAGTGGGAGGCGGTCTAATTGTGGCTGCCGTTTTAGAAGATAAACTTATTCGAAAGTTTTCTCCTTTTTTTCGAACGGTTTATTTTTTACCAGTAGTCGTCTCGATGACCGTTATCGCCTTGTTGTTTACTTTTTTTTACAACCCTGAAGTAGGGCTTCTAAATCAAGTGCT
Organism: Priestia sp. YIM B13551; assembly: GCF_042787905.1. Lineage (NCBI taxonomy): Bacteria > Bacillati > Bacillota > Bacilli > Caryophanales > Bacillaceae > Priestia > Priestia sp. YIM B13551. The sequence continues at coordinate 467,763 of NZ_JBHZOX010000001.1, read as the reverse complement.
TAAAATGATCGGATTAGACTCATTGGCAAAACCTTGGCTAGGAGACAGTAATACAGCTATTTATGCAGTTATTGCTGTATCTCAGTGGCAGTCTATCGGCTATATCGCCATGCTGTATATTGTAGCGATACAAAAAATCTCACCTGAATTGTATGAAGCAGCTGAAATAGACGGCGCTAATAAATTTAAAATGTTCTTTCATATTACTGTACCGCAAACAAAAGAAATGACATTTGTTGCTGTTATTTTAACGCTCACTGGTGCTTTTACAGTATTTAATGAACCTTATATTTTAACTGGAGGCGGACCGGGTACATCATCTGAAGTCCTAAGTACGTATTTATACAAAGCAGCCTTTTCGAAAGATATGATGGGCTACGCTTCCTCAATTGCTACTGTCATTTTAATTATTACGCTGTTGATTTCTCTTGTTCAAATGAAAGCATTTAAAACAGGAAAGGAAGACGCTTGATGCAGATGCCTAAAACAAATGTCACCTTACCTAATGTTGTCAATACAGCCACTAAAGAAAGAAAAAAGAAGAGGTACACAGGTGTAACGATAGTATATGTCGGATTGATCATCTATTTTATCGTCATTGCGTATCCCTTGCTTTGGATGATTATAAGTTCTTTTAAAAGCACGGATGAAATCTTTACTCACAGCTGGTCTATGCCCCATACTTGGCTAATTGAAAATTATGTGACAGCGTGGAAAAGCGGAATATCTTCTTACTTTTTAAACAGTGTGATCGTCACGGGCGCGTCTTGTTTTTTGACGGTCCTGGTCAGTGCGTTAGGAGCTTATGGGCTATCACGCTTTGAGTTTCAAGGAAAAGCTTTTGTCCTTATTATATGTCTCGGAGGGCTTATGCTTTCTCCTCAGGTAAGTTTAATTCCTTTGTATAGCATTATTCAAAAACTTGGAATCTATAATACACACTTAGCACTGATTCTGCCTTATGTTGCTTATCGAATTCCTTTAACCATCTTGCTAATTCGAGCTTATTTTCTTTCGATTCCAAAAGAACTGGAGGAAGCAGCTCGGTTAGATGGATGTACAAGCTTTGGGATTTTATTTCGGATTTTCATTCCAATGAGCACGCCCATTTTATTAACAACGACAATTTTGACAGCTTACTACACATGGAATGAATTTATGTTTGCCATTATCTTTATCGACGACGACAGTTTGCGTACAATCCCAGCAGGATTAATGCAATTTAGAGACGCTTTGCAAACAGATTGGGGGGTATTACTAGCTGGACTGACCATTTCAGCAGCACCGATTGTTATGTTGTTTTTATTTATGCAAAAATATTTTATCCGTGGCATTGCTAACGGGAGTGTTAAATAATAGGAGGATAAGCAGATGAAACTAATTGGAGTAGGGGATAATGTAGTAGATTACTATAAAGACCAAGGGAAGATCTATCCAGGCGGCAACGCACTAAATGTGGCCGTATTTTATAATAGATTGAGCAATCATCAGTCTTCCTATATGGGAATCGTGGGGAATGACGAATCGGCAGAGCATGTAGTCAATACTCTGCAGCAAGAAAAGATGGATATTAGCAGAGTAAGAAGAGCTGTAGGAGAGAATGGAATGGCGGTTGTAACACTTGATGAACAAGGTGATCGGATTTTTGTAGGATCAAATAAAGGGGGCGTTCAATCTAGATTAAAACTAATGCTGAATGAATCGGATTTAACCTATATTCGTCAGCACGATCTTCTTCATACGAGCATTTTTAGTCATTTAGAATCTGACCTTCCACTGTTACATAAAGTCGTTGATATTTCCTTTGATTTTTCTACGAGATACGATGAGGAATATTTACAGCAAGTATGTCCATATATCAGCTATGCATTTTTCTCAGGAAGCAGCCTGCCAGAAGAAGAGTGTATGAATTTAATAAAGCGAGTACACTTGTTAGGAACCAGTGTCGTATGCGTGACAAGAGGAGAAGAGGGAGCTTTATTATCAGTCGAAAACCAATTATTTAAACAGCCTATAATTCCTACAAATGTAGTGGATACGCTTGGGGCTGGAGATTCTTTTATAGCTGGTTTTCTTTCTTCTTACCTACCAGAAAAAAACATAGCCAAAGCCCTCCATAATGGATCATTGGTGGCATCACAAACCTGTCAGAATTACGGAGCATTTGGATATGGAAAAGAATATAATGCAGACTGTGCGATGGTTTTAAAATGAATAAAATAGCGCCTTTGCTTTTAAAGCAAGGCGCTATTTTATTAAGAATTAGAACTGTCTATAGTGAACGTAACGCGATTCGCAGGGTAGTGTAGAAAAGATGAATGAATCGGTCTTTTTTGTGCATCATACGCCACTTTTTCCACTTTAAACAGCGGCTCTCCGACTTCACATTCTAAATGTTTTGCTTCATCCACGTTTGCAAATACCATGTTCAATAATTTTTTATTATGAACCGGAGCAATATTGTACTTATTTTTTATAGTATCGTACATTGAAACTGAATTATGGACGTGCTGATCTAAGTGTGGTAACAATTCTAAGGAGTAGTGAGAAATTTCTAAGGTAAGAGGCTGGTCGTCATAATACAGGATGCGCTGCAGTTCAAGGACTTCACTTTCGGGAGGGATTGATAACATCTTTGCCACATGAGCTTTTACAGTTTTTATACCAAAAGACAAAATTTTAGTCTGCGGTACTTTCCCTAATTCCGACATATACTCTGTATGCCCATTAACAGCAAACAGCTCTCTTTTAGCTTTTGGATATTGAACAAAGGTTCCTTTTCCTTGCTGACGTATTAGAAGGCCTTCTTCTACTAAATCTAATACGGCTTTTCTTACCGTAATCCGACTTACTCCGTATATATCGCACAAATCTGTTTCAATTGGAAGTTTTTCACCCGGAGTATAAACTCCTTTATTAATATCTTCTGTAATAGCCTGTTTTAACTGCATATATAAAGGCGTAGAGCTATGAGTATTTAGCTTCATCTTTTTCCTCCTCTTTTCTAAATACTTTCTTTTGAATATAATTATATTATAACGTAATGTGATGTTATATTACAATTTGCTTTTATTCCTTTTTATCATGTATGTTTGATACAAAAGAAAGAAAGGTTGGCGAATTCAAAGTTCTATAGCATTTACCTTTCTTTTCTATTAATTGAAAACATGGGTAATGGTTAGACAAGCAATAGAAAATATGCAACAATTTTTATTACCAGCTTCTTCAACATAAGATAAAATATAAAGAAGGTAAGAACTTTATAAAAAGGAGATTCCGCCATGGGTGAAAAAAAGAATATTGATATAGGTGGTCTTAGTTTTGCTTGGGATTTAGAAAAAGGACAATTTAGCTTTGAAGGAGAAGATGCAATCCTTTTTTGGATTTCTTCTGCGATGAAAACATTGTTTGACACAATCGAAGAAATATCTGGAGAAGAGGCAGCTTCTGTAGTACTGGAAACCACTGGTTTCCGACAGGGATTAGTAGTAGGAGAGTACTTTCAAAATATGAAAGGCGTAACGGTTTTTGAAGCGGCTGAGTTAATTACAGATACATATGCTTCGGCTGGATGGGGAAAAACCACTATCAAATATTTAAATCCTGAAAGTAAAACTCTATCTGCTGAATTAAAAGACAGTTGGGAACATAAAATTAACGTTGCGCAAAAGAAAACAAAGGGAGGAAATTTTCTTCCGGCCCATTATGCAGGGATTTTTACAGGACTATTCGGAACAAATATTTGGTACAAGGTGATTCAACATCAAATAGAAGGGCATGAATGCACCACAGTAGAATACTTCCCTTCCAACATTGATATCACTCAAAATATTCATCAATTAGCCAGAAGAAAAGAAGCGCAGAAAATAGAACATTTGCAAAACGTTGTAGCAGAAAAAACAGCAGAGTTAAAAGATCTTATTAAAAAGCTTTCTTCTCCTATTATTCCGGTTTTGGAAGGCATAGTCGTCGTTCCTTTGATTGGCAAATACGACGAGGATCGAACGGAAGATTTGATTGTCAATACATTAAATAACCTCCCAAAACATCAGGCTAATTATCTTGTGCTGGATTTAACCGGATTGGATAAAGAACTTACTGAATATACGGCAAGTCTTATTGAAAAATTAGGTGCAGCAGCGTCCCTGATTGGTACGAAAACAATTTTAGTAGGAATTTCTGCTGACTTAGGGTTAGTTATATCAGAGACCCATATTGATTTATCAAAATATGATTGTTTTCAAACATTGCAGCACGGCATTCATTATGCATTGGCACAAAGCGGACGAAGCATCGTTTAAAAGATATATTTGAAATATAACAAAATGCACTCATTCAGCATCATAACAAATCTCTTTATCAAAGAACGGAAATGTATTGAAGGATTTTATTTTTCAAAAGAGGAATTGACATGAAACCAAAAGGTGTTATATTATTTTTATATAAAACTTTTTGGTGTTATTTTTTAAAAAGGAGAATGAAGATAACGATGAATGATAAAAGTGTAGTAGAAGATGTAAAACAGACGATAATATTTAACGCGCCGATTCAAAAAGTTTGGGATAAAGTAGCAACCGCAGAAGGGCTCCAACAATGGTTCATGCCTAATGATTTTCAGCCTCAGGTAGGATATGAATTTCATTTGCAATCGCCTTTTGGACCATCTCCGTGTAAAGTGTTAGAAATAGATGCACCAAACTATCTTTCTTTCTCTTGGGATACGGATGGATGGGTCGTTTCGTTTACCTTAAAAGAAATGGGTAATCAAACTGAATTTACGCTTATTCATAGCGGGTGGAAAGAAGCTGAAACACTTCTTGAAAAAGCAAACGAAAAGAGTTCAGTAGTACGAGATAGAATGAGCTACGGGTGGATTAGTCTCGTAAATGAAAAACTTCGAAAGGTTGTTGAAAACTAAATGACTTCATCAGCTCCCAAGCATGATATCTTTCAAGCCATTGCTGATCCTACTCGAAGAAAAGTACTTGAGCTGCTTTCTGAAAAAGAATTGCCTATTTCAGAAATAACGTCTCATTTTTCAATAAGCCGTACCGCTATTGTCAAGCATCTTCATATACTTTCAGAAGCAGACTTAGTCCATGGACAGAAAAAAGGCAGAGAAAAAGTGTATTATCTTCAGCCAGAGCCTTTAAAAGAAGTACAAGATTGGCTTTCTTACTACGAGCAATTTTGGACGAACAAATTATCTATTCTTCAGCATATTGTTGAAAGAGATGAAGAAGGAAATCAATAGAAAAAGCATAAAAACGTTTTTTATAGGGAATATAGCAAAGCCAGTCGTTAAAAAGACTGGCTGTTTTACATAAAAGCTGGTTTTATTCTAGAAGGACAAATAAAAGAAAGATGCAGAACAACATAGGACATTTCTTGAAATAAAAAGATAGACCTTTAGAAGAAAAAAAGGGGGAAACAGAGCAATGAACAAGCTTTTATTTTACGGGACGAGCGATGCTCAAGGAGTGCCTCGATTATTATGTGACTGTAAAGTATGTACACAAAAAGATCAATTAAATCAGCGCACAAGGCCTAGTGCACAGTTTACAATGGACGGTAACGTGTTTTTGATTGACGTATCACCTGATTTTAAACATCAATTTCATTTATACAATAACAAAAAAATCCCTTCTACTGTTTTTATTACTCATCCTCACAATGACCATGTGGCTGGTTTAGGAGATTTAGCTGATTTATGCTATTGGAATAATGTAAATACAGAAGTCGTAGGAGCGCCTGAAGTCATCAGCGAGTTAACCGAAAGATTTCCTTATCTCGCAAAAAGAAAAGGGCTTACCTTTAAAGGAACGTTAAAATGGGATAGTAGAGAAACAACCATTACGTTTCATAAAGTAAATCACGGATTTAACGGTCATTCCTACGGCATTGTGGTTCATCAAAAACAAGGCGAACGCTGGGCGTATGTATCCGATTCTTTTAATGTGACAAAAGAACAGTGGCAGCCCTTTTACCACTTAGATTTACTGATATTTGGTACATCTTTCTGGAAAGAATATCTTCAAAAAGAAAAAAGATCCGTATATGACGTGACAGAGGCAATGGAGATCAAAGCGAAGCTACAGGCAAAAAACATGGTGTTTACTCATTTATCACATGATATCGATATCCGAAAGCACGCCGAGATGCTCTCAGATGAAAACGTAAGCTTTGCCTATGACGGACGCGAGATTTTATTACCCTAAGTATAGTAATACATAAATGCATAAAAGGTTTCATTTAAAGAAGCAGCGGAGGTAAAGCGCTGCTTCTTTAAGCTTGTAAATTAGATATGTTCGATAAAGTCGATCACAACTTTGTTAAACCGATCGCTTTCTTCGAGAAAAGGGCAGTGGCAGCTGTTCTCAAAAACTTCAAGTACAGAACCTGAAACCAGCTTTTGAATATGTCTTCCAGCTGCTACCGGAATGAGTTTTTCTTCTTTTCCAAAGCACAGTAAGGTAGGGATTGTAATAAACGGGAGAAAATCTCGATAGTCCACAATGGATTGATCAAACAAAATAGCACTGGCTATTGACTCAGGCATTTTCGTTACTTCTTTCATAATCCAATGTTTATCTTCTTCAGTTAATTCATCCTTAAACATAAGCGGAATAAAATTTTTTAATGTACTTGATCGATCAAGCTGAATACCCTGCATAAGCGAAATAAGCGCAGGTAAATCAAATGCACCGATCGGAAAGTCTGGCCATTTAAAGTCTGAAGCCATTTCATCTACAATAATATTCCCTTTTACATTTTCTTCACCAAATTGTTTCAAATATTCCCACACAACAAAAGCACCCATCGACCAGCCTACTAATATGACGTCTTTTAATTGATGAGTGGTTATAAACTCATGCACATCACGAGCATAAGTGGAAATTGTATGGCCATATGGAGTATGACTTGAATTTCCATGTCCTCTTAAATCCAAAAGAATAGTTAGATACTGTTTTGAAAAAAAAGAAAGCTGGTTATGAAAAAAACGACTGCTCATCCAAACTCCGTGAATGAAAATAATAGGTGTTCCTTCCCCTTGTTGTTCATAGTACAAAGTTGCACCGTCTTTTAATGTATAAAAAGGCATCATTTTCGCCCCCCACCTCAAAGATTTATATCTCATCATGTATGCGCGGGAAAATTCATGTAGAACGTATCGAGTCAATAAAATTTTTATTGAAGAATAAATCCTAGAAGTGAACGCTTTGATATGTTATACTATTACAGGCTTAAATACTGTATGTTTTTGAAACAATCATTCACTGTAATGCTTTTTAGATAGAAGCATCCTTATAAAAAGGATGTTGTTTTTGTCGTAATGTACCTTTAAGTAATGAATTGTTACCATCAATTCGGTTCACAATAACCGACCTACATGCATTATATCTTGCAAATATAAACAGATAGGTGGAAGAAGCAACATGACTGAAAGAAAACCATATCAAGTACTACTATATTATTTGTACACACCAATTGAAAATCCTGAAGAGTTCACAGCTCAGCACTTGGCATTTTGTAAAGAGCTTGAATTAAAAGGACGCATTTTAATTGCGGCTGAAGGGATCAATGGAACGGTATCAGGAACAGTTGAACAAACAGATAAATACATGGAAACGATGAAAAATGATCCTCGTTTTGAAGGTATTGTATTTAAAATAGACGAAGCAGATGAACATGCGTTCAAAAAAATGCACGTGCGTCACCGCAAAGAATTAGTAACTCTTCGATTAGAAGAAGATGTGAATCCTCTTCGCGTAACGGGTAATTACTTAAGCCCAAAAGAATTTTATGAAGCGATGCAAGATGAGAATACGGTCGTAATTGATGCAAGAAACGATTATGAATACGATTTAGGTCACTTCCGAGGAGCTGTTCGTCCGGATATTCGAAACTTCCGTGAGCTTCCTGAATGGATTCGCGACAACAAAGATCAGTTTGAAGATAAAAAAATCTTAACGTACTGCACAGGCGGTATTCGCTGTGAAAAATTCTCTGGATGGCTTCTTGAAGAAGGTTTCGAAGATGTAAGCCAGCTTCACGGAGGTATTGTAACATACGGAAAAGATCCTGAAGTACAAGGTGAACTATGGGACGGTCAGTGCTATGTATTTGATGAGCGCATCAGCGTACCAGTTAACCAAAAAGAGCATGTGATTGTCGGAAAAGACCACTTTACCGGCGAGCCTTGTGAACGCTATGTTAACTGCGCAAACCCAGAATGCAATAAGAAAATCTTAGCTTCTGAAGAAAATGAACACAAATATTTACGCGCTTGTTCACATGAATGCCGAGTGAGCCCTCGTAACCGCTATGTAAAAGAACACGGTTTAACAGAAGAAGAGTTTGCAGCACGTGTTAAAGAGCTTGAAAAAGAACACGTAACTTTATAATAAAAAAAGCAGCACGCTATACAAAGCGTGCTGCTTTTTTTATGAAAAGATTCTCTTAGAACCTGGTGTTTAAAGAATGTCATACAACGGGTATTTATGAAAAAGGAAAGATATTCCTAGCTTTTTTAATTTGTTTAAAAGAATATTTTTTTGAGAAAGCGATTATAAAAAAATGGTTGTACATAAAAACGAAAAAGGAGCTTAAAAATGGAAGCAAAAATTGAAAAAAAGTACGATGGCCGTTTGCTTGAAGGACCCCTATGGGATGAAGAAAATCAAAAATTAGTACTAGTAGACATCTTAGATAAAAAGCTTCTTACGTACGATCCAAAAACGACAACCTTAGAAGATATTACTCTTCCTTCAGTCGTTACAAGCGTTTCTAAAACCAATCATTCAAAATTGATTGTCTCCACCCATAATCAGCTGCTTTTGGTTGATAAAAACAAAAAGAATCATGAAGAGTATATCCGTTTAGATACTCTTGAAAAAACCATGCGTTTTAATGACGGGAAATGTGATCCATATAATCGCTTTTGGATTGGAACGATGAGTGAAGAAGATGAAGAAGGAAAAGCCCAGCTGTACGTAGTAGATGAAAAAGGTGTAATTAAGAGTGCTAAAGAAGGATTAAGCGTGTCAAACGGGCTAGCTTGGAATCGAACAGGAGACAAATTCTTTCTAGTCGATTCACCGAAAAATAAAATTATGTCTTATTCATTTTCGAAAGAAACAACAAGGCTCGAAGATGAAAAAGTGGTGATTGACCTTTCAGATATGGACGGGTTTCCTGATGGAATGACAATTGATGAACACGACCGATTATGGGTAGCGCTTTGGGGAGGTTCCAAAGTTATTTGTGTAGATCCAGATAAAGGAGAAATTATAGAATCTATTCATCTTCCTGTTTCCAATGTAACCTGCTGTACATTTGGAGGAGACGATTTACAAACCTTATTTATCACCACAGCTAAGGAAGAAGAAAAATACGAAGAAGCTGCCGGCTCTCTTTTTTCATGCCGAGTAGGAGTAAAAGGCGTGCCGGCTTATACTTACGTATATTAGATAAGCGCTTATCAAAATGTAATGATTCCTAAAGACCAGTAACGAGAGATTTTACATGCAGCTTCTACAATTCCTTTACATTGTGTTCACTTCTTTACATTTTATTCTTTATGTGGAAGAGGAATAAAATATGGGGACAACGAATTTCCATAAAGAAGCCTTTTAAAGAATATGAACACTTCTGTTGGGTAATAATGGGGAAAGGTACAAAAGGAGGAATTGTTTTGGAACAAACATTGTATGAAAAAGTGGGCGGACAAGAAGCTATTGAAAAAGTAGTTGATTATTTTTATTCTGAACTCGTATTAAAAGACGAAACGGTCAGTCACTTTTTCGAGCATACGGACATGGATAAACAGCGTCGACATCAAGCCAAGTTTATAAGTTTTGCCTTAGGTGGCCCGAATCAATATTCAGGAAAGTCGATGGCCAAAGCACATACAAATATGAATATTCAACCCGAACATTTTAATGCAATTGCTAAGCATCTTCACGATGCACTTGCTCACTTTAATGTTGAAGAGTCTGATATTGACCAAGCATTAAGTAAAGTTGAATCCCTAAGAAATGATATTCAATATAAATAAATCAAAAAAAAGAAGGTGACTGTGACCTTCTTTTTTTATGCTCAAAGCTGTGATGTATGAAGGAAACATGGAAAAGACATCGTAATATGATAAAAATGCAATAGGTGAAAATATTCATCGAAAGTCTGGGAGTGGGAGTATGTCAGCAATTAATGGGAAGCAATACGTAGAGAGAATTAATCAATTAAAAGCAAATGTATGGGTTGATGGCAAGCTCGTAACAGGCGATATATCAGAACATCCGGCTTTTAAAGGAGCCATTAACAGTCAAGCTAAGCTTTATGATCTTCAGCATGATAAAAAAATCAAAGATATCATGACATACCAATCTCCGGCTTCTAAGAAATTCGTTGGTACATCTTATTTACAGCCTAAAACAAAAGAAGAGTTAAAAAAAAGACGAGAGATGACTCAGCAATGGGCGCAATTAACCCATGGTATGATGGGAAGAAGTCCAGATTATATGAATACCGTATTGATGGCTTTTGCATCCTCTGCAGAACTCCTGAGAGGAACAGAAAATTGCTTTCCTGAAAACATCATTTCTTATTATGAATATGTGAGAGAGCACGACTTATCGCTCACTCATACATTCATCGATCCTCAAGTCAATCGAATCCAATTTTATTACGAGCAAAACGACGAACCGATAGCAGCAAAAATAGTTGATAAAAACAATGAGGGAATCGTTATCCAAGGCGCGAAACTGCTTGCTACACAGGGTGGAATGACGGATGAGCTACTCGTACTGTCTTCAGGGGGCATTCAAGGAAAAGAAAAAGGATTTGCTTTTTCGATTCCAAGTAATACAAAAGGAATTAAATTTATTTGTAGAGAATCATTTGCAGGAAAAGATTCGACGTTTGATTATCCATTAAGTTCTAGATTTGAAGAAATGGATACAATTGTTGTCTTTGACCATGTATTAGTACCGTGGAACCGCGTGTTTTTCTATGAAAATGTAGACGTATCAAATACATTTCTTTCTTCTAGTTCCTTCTCAGCTTTTGCTCTGCATCAAGTAAGTTCAAGGAGAATTGTCAAAACAGAGTTTGTATTAGGGATTGTACAATCTCTGATTGAGACCATTAACATTACGGACTATCCGCATGTGCGAGAAAAAGCAACGGAGCTTATTATTGCGTTAGAAACGATGAAAGCCCTCGTGATGAAAGCAGAAGAAGAAGCGGAGATTGATCCATGGGGATACATGCGTCCGAATGAAACTACACTTCGTATTGCCGCAAATATATTTTCAAAAACATATCCTACCTTTACAGAGATTATCCAGCTTTTAGGTGCAAGCGGACTAATGGCAATACCAACAGAAAATATGTGCCGCTCATTGGTTAAAGAAGATATTACGCGTTATTTGCAAGCTAAAACAAGAGGGGCAGAAGATCGAATTAAGCTTTTTCGACTAGCGTGGGATTTAACTATGAGTCCGTTTGGCACAAGAGAAACGCTGTATGAACGTTTTTTCTTTGGGGAGCCTGTACAGTTAACCAGTTATCTGTACTTGTCTTATGATAAAGAGCGCTATGTACAGAGAGTAACCGATTTTTTGAAAAGTTAACGGAGAAAACGAATCTCCGCTGGGTATGATAGTTTAGTTACAAAAACAGCGGAGATGCTTATTGAATAAATTTGAAAAATCTACAATAATTTTCAGGGAATCATTTCTGTGAAAATACTAAGGAATACTATAAAGATAGGATGTTACAATGAAGCAATTAATCTATTTTGGTTTAGAACAAGCAAAATCTTGTGTTTTTCCTGTTATCATTTTTCTTACATTGGCCATGACAAAAATAATTGAAGTACCGTTTATTTCCAGATATGACCTTATTTTATTAGTCTGTCTAGGAACTCAAGTTTTAATGGTGATGTTTAAACGAGAAACGCTTGATGAAGTAAAAGTCATCGCAGTATTTCATTTAATTGGACTAGCATTAGAATTCTACAAAGTTCATATGGGATCATGGAGCTATCCAGAAAAAGCTTTCACTAAAGTCTGGGGTGTTCCGCTGTACAGCGGATTTATGTATGCTAGTGTAGCCAGCTACATGTGCCAAGTGTGGAGAAGGCTTGAATTAAAGCTTACGAATTGGCCTTCTACGTGGATCGTCAGTATACTAAGTATGGCTATTTACCTTAATTTTTTCACGCATCATTTTATTTACGACTTCCGCTGGTTTTTAAAACTTTTTACTTTACTTATTTTTTATCGAACTTTTGTATATTTTACGGTTAACAAACGTACATATCGCATGCCTGTAGCACTGTCTTTTGTACTGATTGGCTTTTTCATTTGGATCGCTGAAAATATCGCAACATTTTTCGGGGCATGGCAGTATCCAGATCAACAGCAGCAGTGGACAATGGTTCATATAAGTAAAATTAGCTCTTGGCTTCTTCTTGTGATTGTTAGTTTCTTGATTGTTGCTTTACTAAAGCATTTAAAAGAAAATCAAAGCCAATTTAAACAAAGGAAGAAATCAAAAGAAACAAACGAAATATATGAAAGATAGAAACATAACTATGTACACGCTGTTAATATGAAGTGCAGAATCCTTGGAGGCTTATATGCAAGAATATATTTTTTATCTTCCCTATTTTAAATCAGCGGGGAAGACCGTAGCAGTTACAAATGAAAATGGAGAAAACGTCGGACAACTTAAGAGAATGCATAAAAATATGTGGACTAAAAGTATTGATTTTTTAACTCGTGATGGACTTCCAGTTTTAGATTCTATTTCTTGGTTTCCTATCTTTTCCTGCGGCTTAAAGGTACATTTACAAGTTCAATGGGAAGGAAGAACGGTGCTTATTGATCACGTGAAAAAACACCGGTGGGTGATAAAAGAAAATGGAAAAACAGTGGGGGATCTATTAGGTAAAGGAATAATTAAAAACGAAGGACAACAAGAAATTAGATGGGGAAATAACGTCTACATGTTAAGCAGTCATGAAGCCGCAGAGGAAGCGTGTATTTTTAATCAAAAAAGAGAAAAAGTCGCAGAGTTTAAATCAGACCTTTTTCATTTTAAAGAAGGCAAACACTCAATAAGAGTAATAGAAGAACTGCCCGTACCCATTTTTATCGCTTCTTACTATATAACTACTTTTATTATGCCATACATATAATCAGGCGCAGAATGATTCTGCGCCTGATTTTTATATCATGATTTTACAAATATCATTTGTGAATTCAACGGGATCACTAATAGATAAGCCTTCAATTAGAAGAGCTTGGTTATATAATAAATTTGTATAAAGGTCTAATTTCCCTTTATCACTTTCAAATGCATCTTTTAAAGAAGCGAATACATCATGATTTACGTTAATTTCTAACACTTTCTCTGCTTTTACATGCTGATTATCAGGCATAGCACTTAAAATTTTCTCCATTTCAATCGTTACTTCACCATCAGCTGATAAGCAAACGGGATGTGTTTTTAAACGTTTAGACGCGCGCACATCTCCTACTTTTCCCGCCAAAGCTTTTTTCATATAGTCAAATAGCTCTTTATTTTCTCTTTCCTCAGACTCATTGATCTGTTCTTCTTCTGCTTCAATCCCTAAGTTACTGCTTGAAACAGATTTAAATTCTTTTTCTTCGTACGTCATTAACATTTTAATGGCAAATTCATCGATATCTTCTGTAAAATACAGAATTTCGTACCCTTTATCTGCAACCAATTCTGCTTGAGGAAGTTTTTCAATTCGGTCGTACGATTCGCCTGATGCATAATAGATATACTTTTGATCCTCAGGCATGCGCGATACATACTCATCTAGTGTTACGAGCTTTTTCTCTGTAGAAGAATAGAATAAAAGCAGGTCTTTTAATACGTCTTTGTTGCTGCCAAAGTCACTGTAAACGCCGTACTTCAGCTGGCGGCCAAATGATTTATAAAACTTCTCGAACTTTTCACGTTCGTTTTTAAGCAAGCTTTTTAATTCATTTTTGATTTTCTTGCCGATGTTTTTGGCAATCAGCTGAAGCTGGCGGTCTTGCTGCAAAATTTCACGTGAAATATTAAGGGATAAATCTTCAGAATCTACCATACCTTTTACAAAGCTAAAGTAATCTGGAAGAAGGTCTGCACATTTATTCATAATTAAGACGCCGTTTGAATACAGTTCAAGCCCTTTTTCAAATTCTTTTGAGTAGTAGTCAAACGGACTATTTTCTGGAATAAATAAAATGGCATTGTAGCGAATCGTTCCATCCACATTAATATGAAGGTGAGTGAGCGGTTTATCAAATCCGTAGCGCTTTTCTGAATAAAACTGCTCATAGTCTTCTGAAGTCAATTCATTTTTGTTTTTCTTCCAGATCGGTACCATACTGTTGATAACTTGCTCTTCTGTATAATCTTCTAGCTCGTTATCAGAACCTTCTTTAGGACGTTTTTCCGTTATGTCCATTTTAATCGGGTAGCGGATAAAGTCTGAATACTTTTTAATGATCTCTTTTAAACGATACTCTTCTAGATACTCATCATATGTTTCATCTTCTGTATTTTCTTTAATTTTTAAAATGATTTGAGTCCCAACCGTTTCTTTTTCGCAAGGTTCGATTGTATAACCATCGGCACCAGTAGATTCCCATTTATAGGCTTCACCGCTGCCTAACGCTTTACTAATCACCGTTACGACATCTGCCACCATAAACGCTGCGTAAAACCCAACGCCGAATTGGCCGATAATCGTGTGCCCGTCCTTTGTTTCATTTTCGTTTTTAAACGCAAGGGAACCGCTTCGCGCAATTGTGCCCAAGCTGCTTTCAAGCTCTTCTTGCGTCATGCCAATCCCAGTATCCGTAATGGTTAAGATACGGTTAGTTTTATCTGGTATTACTTTTATGTAATAGCTTTCTTTGTTAAAACGCAAGGAGTCGTCTGTTAAAGCTTTGTAATAAATTTTATCGATTGCATCGCTTGAATTTGATAGAAGTTCTCTCAAAAATACTTCTTTTTGAGAATAGATGGAATTAATCATCATCTCTAATAATCGCTTTGATTCGGCTTTGAATTCTTTTTTTGACATAAGAAGTTCTCCTTTCCAAATAGGGCTTGTAAAACAATTAGCACTTGAGTGGATAGAGTGCTAATCACTCTTCTTATTTAACATGTATTAGGGTATTTGTCAATATATTAGGAGATTCACTAAAGAGATTAAAAATTAGACTGAAAAAAGCAAACTTTTAAAAAAAGGTTGAACGTTCTGAAAGAGTTTGCTAGAATATACTTAATTTCAAAGACTATATGTGACTGGCGAAACGCGGATAACCGTGAGGAAGCATATAGTGACGTAGCCGTTCGCCTGGGCAGAGGTAAGGGATTAATACATATCTCTTACCTCTTTCTGTTTAGGGGGAGAGGATATAGAAGTTACCAGACATGTAGGCTAAAAAACCAGACTTTTAAAAAAATTAAAAACGAAGTTCCTTTATTCAAAGGTAAAAACATGTAAAACTACGATGATAATCAGAGGAGAGTACAAAATGAGCACATTAACATTGGAAAAAGTACAAACAATCAAAACATTAAACAACATTGCACAAAAAGGTCTAAATGTTTTTAATCAAGAAGGTTATCAAATTGACAATGACAGCGAAAACCCAGATGCGATTGTCGTGCGTAGCTTTAACATGCACAGCATGGCATTTGACCAAAATTTAAAAGCTATTGCACGAGCTGGAGCAGGGGTTAATAATATACCAGTGGACGCTTGCACGGAGCAAGGTATCGTTGTATTTAATACGCCAGGAGCTAATGCAAACGCAGTAAAAGAAATGGTTTTAACTACAATTATGGCTTCTTCTCGTAACTTATTTGCTGGAGTTGAATGGACAAAAGGATTAGACGGCCAAGGTGATCAAATTCCTAAGTTAGTTGAAGCAGGCAAAAAACAGTTTGTTGGAAAAGAAATCAAAGGTAAAACGTTAGGCGTTATTGGTTTAGGTGCAATTGGTGCTCTTGTAGCAAACGATGCGCTTGATTTAGATATGGACGTAATTGGTTTTGATCCATTCATTTCTGTTAATACAGCTTGGAATTTGTCTCGCAACGTACAGCGTGCAATGTCTCTAGAAGAACTATTTGCAGCATCTGACTATATTACGGTTCACGTTCCATTAACGGACGATACAAAAGGTGTTTTCAATAAAGAAACGTTTAGCATCATGAAACCAGATGTTCATATCTTGAACTTCTCACGCGGTGAGCTTGTAAACGAAGAAGATATGAAAGCTGCTCTTGAAAGTGGAAAAGTTGGCCGATACATTACAGATTTCCCAAATCAAAATGTCTTGAACATGAAAAATGTTGTGCCAATTCCTCATTTAGGGGCATCAACTCAAGAATCAGAAGAAAACTGCGCGGTAATGGCAGCACGTCAAGTGAAAAATTTCTTAGAAACAGGAAACGTTAAAAACTCAGTGAACTTCCCGAATGCATCTCTTCCTTACACTGGGAAAAAACGCGTAGCTGCTTTCCATCACAACGTGCCGAATATGGTAGGACAACTTACGCAAGTATTCTCAAACTACAATTTAAACATCGCAGATATGGTGAACAGAAGCCGCGGTGAATATGCGTATACAATGATCGATATTGACAATCAAGTAAGTGACGAGATTGTGCCTGAGCTAGAAGAAAAAATTGGTCAAATTGAAGGAATTATTACAAGTCGTATTATCTAATTTGGTTCCCATCATATTTTAGTGTTTCAGCCCTAACTTTTCTAAGTTAGGGCTGTTTTTACATGGTGTTTACCTCATATCATTTCCTTTATTCTCATAGCATATAGAAATACCTTTAAAGAGGTGAACGTTTTGTCAGGAGAACTGATAGGAATTTTGATAGGGTCGCTCATCGCGCTGGCAGGAACATTCATTACGTCTGTCGTAGCTATAGTGATGTCGAAAGAGCAATACAAACAAGAGCTTCGCAAAGCATTTATCCAAAAGAAAGTTGATGCCTATACCCATGTGTGTCAAGTTATTCTAGCTATAAAAAATGATTTACTTACAAAAACCGTTTCTTCAGCCGGCTTAAACTGGACGGCTCAATCTATTAATAAACTAGCAGATGTGTGTATTACGGAAGGACTATGGATCGATGAAGAAGACAGCAAAAAGTTGGAGGTTCTGCAGAAGCAGCTTTCAAAGTTTGTATTTGATGAAATAGAACTGTCTAGACATGATATCCTCACAACCTGTTATAAAATTGTTGAATATTGTGAAAAAAAGGTAAGGATTCTTCATTTTATGACCACAAAAGAATAGGTGATTACTACTTTAAGAAGTGATAGTAGAAATATTAAAAAAGCATTGGAATATAAAATTACAAAACAATCCGTTTATATACCAGCAGCCGACGAGGACATTAGTAAGTAATGAAGACGGTAAATTTATCTTTTCAAATAACGGTTCCTACGTTATTTTTCTAGTTTCTCCGGGAAATAAAGAAATTAAAGCTGAAATTGCATATAGATGTTTTGAAAAAAAACGTAAGAAGGACTGTTAACTGAATAGGTCTTAGCGATTGTATGAGAAGTGTATGAGCTATTCCATATTTAGTACAGTTCTTAACAAACAGTAAGTGTTTATGAAAAGAACTTTGCAGCAGCATACAAAGTTCTTTTTTATAGCTTGCGTTTTTTCGTTCGATTGTGGATATAACCAAAGAAAAACAAAGCAAGCAAAAGTATAATTCCGACTAAACAAGCGATTTGAATGGTATTTAAGGATGTTGAGGACTCAAGGATTAAAGCGATAATACATAAAACTAAGCCACCTAGTACAATAGCAAATCGATTAACACTGTATAAAAAACGAATGCCGTATTTTTTATATAGCAGCAGGGAGGAAGCAAAAAGACGACTGTTATAGAACGAATGCCAAATACAGCTGATATACTAATCACCTCTTTGTAGAATGAAGTAACCTTTTTGTCCAGGTAAGGGTAAGCATCCTTAACATCTCACGTTAATGTCTAAATTCACATTATCTTAAGTTTCAATTCATACTGGCTTCATATAAATTAATCATACTGAATGTATTAATGAAAGATATGAGGTGGAATAATGCTAAACAAGCTTTTTAAACTATTTACATCAGAAACCGAGATATCTAAAGATAAAGAAGTAGATCTCCACGAAGAGAGAGATTTTAACGAAGTTTGTGATGATCATTTCATTATAGATGAGTATTAGAAACCCTACAAAATGCTGCAAAAGTTAAAGAATGGATTGAGTATATCTGTATAACCAGTAATTGCACAAGGGCCGTAAAGGTATACTTTTACGGCCGATTAATATTGATGAATTGCTTTTCACATGAAACAATGTGAAAAAAATGGGCATCCTAGAAGCAAAAGGAGGGGATAGAATGGGCAAAGAACCAAATGATGAAACAAGTGAAGGGCTGAATCAGCTTTTTGAAATCATCAATGCAAAAGGCGACGAGGGCGAACTTAGAGAAATTGTCAGCAGGAGCAGTGAAAAGAATAATCATAAAAATCATGAGGATCAATCGTAAAAAGAAAATAAAAAACCTCTTCATGGAAATCATGAAGAGGTCAGATGAAATAGTATTGCAACCATTCCATCCTGCAGAGTTTTAAAGTATTTTAAACTCTTGATACGACTGGTTTTATGGAACTGATGGGATTCGAACCCACGACCCCTTGTCTGCCAGACAAGTATTCTCCCACTGAACTACAGTCCCGATTATGTAGAGCCTTTATTGCGTGTTGACTCTACTATATTTTAATACGTATGCCGCGCGTTCGCAATAGTTATTTTCAGTGTTTTCTAATTTCTTCATATGAATATTAACTTCTAAAAAAATCATTTACTTCTTGTTTGTACGTATAAAAAAAACTTGGAATTTGGCTTGGTTCCAATCCTTTTGCAGCGTATTTGCTGATGGATTCGTAGTACCATTTCTGCTTTTCGAATCCTCTTTTAAAGCTATTCCAAATCGTATCTCCTTGCTGATCGTAGCTTTCTTTTAAAGACCGTAAATTGTCTAATTTATCTGCTACAATTAAAGATTTCACTTCAAGAGAACCAGTTTTCACAATTTGAATTGTATGCTGTTTACGTTCTTCCCAGCTTTTTGATTTGTTTTCTGTATGAGCTTCAACAATCCCCGCTACCTCTAAACCAAATCTTTGTACAATTTCTTCGAGTGTTACACTTGTATCTTCTACAGCATCATGCAGATAAGCTGCTGCAATTACTTCTTCACTAAAACCCGCTTTTTCTAAAATATTACCTACGTTAATAGGGTGAACAATATAAGGTGTATCGGACAGCTTGCGCATTTGGCCGCTATGAGCGTGTTCTGCATATCTACGTGCTTCTTTTATTAAAGACATCATATTCCTCCACTTTTTTTATACAGTATATCTTCATATTATTAGTATAAACGAATATAGCTCTCCTCACTTTATAAAATTGCGCAAATTCATTTCTTATAATAAGGTAAGGCTATCAAAAGCCCTTGTTATTGTACGGTTTTTTATAAAGCCTAATAGCTATTTAATAGGCCTGTATCAGTTGCCATTTCCTTTTTTATTCATAGTTTGTATGAAGGAGTGATAGCAATGCAAAACCGTAATAATCAAAATATTAAGGTCATTGATGTTTCTCATCACAATGGAACAATTGATTGGGCAAAAGTGGCTTCGGATGGTGTAAAAGGCGCGTATATTAAATTAACAGAAGGCACAACCTTCTTAGATAAAAAATCATACGATAATTATATAGGAGCGAAAAATGCAGGTTTACGTGTAGGCTTTTATCACTTTGCTCATGCTGATAATGATCCTATTGCAGAAGTTAATTTCTTTTTAAATAAGTTGGGCAGCATGAAGGTTGATTTGCCTCATTGCTTAGATTTGGAAGAAAACAAAGGGAAAACAAAAGCGCAGGTCACAGCCTTTGCAGTTAGATGGATGGAGTATATTGAAAAGAAAACAAGCATCACACCTATTCTTTACACGGGATATAGTTTTATTAAATCCAACTTTACAAGCGCTGTAGCAAAATATCCGCTATGGGTAGCCCGGTACAGTGGAAGTAACGGTTCTAAGGGGTTTGCTAATCCGGGGAATACAGCGATTTGGAATAGATGGGCTATGTTCCAATATACAGATCAAGGAAAGGTAAAAGGAATTAACGGAAATGTTGATATTAACGAAATGGATCTCGATTTCTTTAATAGTATTAATACAGGTGTTACGGTGGTGGAAAATAATAAGCCATCAGCACAATTACAGCAAGGTGATAGCGGACTAGCTGTAAAAGAACTGCAGCAAAATTTAACTAAATTAGGATTTGACCTTTCTCAACACGGAACCGATGGTCAATATGGAAATGAAACTACTGCAGCTGTTAAAGCTTTTCAAGAAAAGTATGGATTAACGTCAACTGGAAAAGCTGATGAAAAAACATTGGCTAAAATGATGGAACTGCTTAAAGGTATAAGTAATCCTATAGAAGAATCATTACCGAAGGTTACTTCACTGGGAGATAAATATTCTTTCCAAGTAAAGGCGAAGAAGGATATTGAGGTCTATAAGTATGCGAATGTAACAGAGAATTTCAGAACTATAAAAAAAGATACGATATTTAGCGTATATGGCTATACGTATGCAGCATGGGCTGTACCAGGTGGATTTGTGCAAATAAAAGATGTAGAACCTATCTCAGTTACAATTAAAACAGGTGGATTAAGTAAAGACATGGAAGCGGAATTCCGTGCTTTCTTAAAAAATGAAGGAATTGACAGTGAATTACATGTAAATGCAATAGGTAATCCATCAGCTGAAATCACAGCAGCTGGACTAGATTTTGTAAAAGTTAAGCAGTTTTTAGATAAAAAAGGCTGGTATTATAAACAATAAAACCCCGCTCTTCGGAGTGGGGTTTTGTCTTGGGGTTTAATAAAAAAGATAGCAGACATCAATTAAGTAATTAAAATATGTTCTAAATAATAAAAGAAGTGGTAACCAAAAAGATTCTATGTATAGTTCACCTGTAGCAGTCATATTTTTAGTCAACAGCTCATGGAGGGTGAATGAATATGAAAAATACGCAGATTCGAATTGAAACACTGTCCTACCACTACGAAAGCATTATGGTGAATGACGAAGTAGAGCGTGCGATAAAAAGTATTGAAGTGACGTATCGAGTATATAAACATAACCATGTTTTAAACGGACATGTAGTACTTTCAGGAGAAGAGATTTACGATCTTCAGCAGCTGACTCACGCAGTGGCTGGGAAAATAAAAGCAGAATTAGAAACTACATAAAAAAGCAGCGCCTTTCTTTAAATCTTAAACCAAGATTAAAGAAAGGCGCTTTTTTATTAATTATTAATTAAACTGCAAAAAGAAGAAATTAAAGTATGTTCTAAATAAAATATATAAATAAAACACATAGCATCTAAGAGAATTCCTTAAAACATACACATTACCTTTGCATTGTGAACTTTGTCTCTTTTACCACTACTTTTCTTTTACTATGTGTAAGCAACACGCCGCATAACGTAATGATGCTTCCAACAATGGAAGCTGCACTCGGGATATCTTTTAAAAGCAGCCACGCTAAGAAAAAGGACAGCGCAGGAGTTAAGTAAAGAGAAATGGCAGCCTCAGCAGAACCTATACGCGATGTCAGATAAGCGAGTACCATATAGGGAATAACGGTTGGAAATAATCCTAAATATATCACGCTTATTGCTGATCTGACAGAGATATGTGCAAGTTCCGTTTCTAACCCAGGTAAAAAAACAAGCATAGAAATTGTAGCTCCCCAAATACTGTACGTCACAAAAGAAAGGAAACCATACTTTTTCAATAAATTTTTTTGACATACTATATAGATGCTTTCTGCAAGGGCAGCTAGCAGAATCAGTAAGATGCCATTAACTGAGTGTACAAAATTCTCTTTGCTGAAGGCTAAAAGTGCAACACCTGCAAAGCTTACTGCAGATCCAACCCATTTTCTTTTTCCGAACTCCTCCTGAAAAAGAAAAATAGCTAAAAGCGAAGAAAAAATAGGAGTAGTCGAGACCAGTAAACTCGCAATACCCGCACTCACCGTTTTTTCCCCAATGTTTAATGCCGTGTGATATACGGTAAAACCTAAAAAACCGAGTGCTAAAAGAAATGGAATATCTTTTATATCAGGCAAGCGCATGTGTGTGGCTATTGCAATAACTAACAGCACTAAAGAAGCAATACTTAACCGAACAAAAGCGAGGTGCTGAGGAGAAAACGATTCTAGCCCTATTTGAATAACTGGAAATGCTGAAGCCCATAAGCTAATCATCAGTATATGTAAGAACACCAGACTAAACGTTAATTTCATGTCTATTCATCTCCATTTTTCATTTTTAATCCAACCAGTATCTATTGCGGTTCCCATGTTAATAAACATTTGATAAAATGTCTTCAACCAGTTTAAAAGCAATTAACCCAACCAATTTAAAAACAGGAGTAAATGTATGAATCAAGAGAACAGTGCGAGTTATCCAAAATACAAGCAAATCATTGATTTTATGAAAGAGAAAATTGCGCGTGGAGAATGGCCGATTGGAAGTAAAATTCCTAGTCAGCGAAAGCTTGCTGCTATGTTCGATGTTAACCGAAGTACGGTCATCACAGCATTAGAGGAATTAACAGCGGACGGTTTAATTGAAGGTAAGATGGGAAAGGGAACAATCGTTATAAATAATACATGGACGCTTTTGGCTACGACTCCGCCCGATTGGAATGTTCATGTGAAATCAGGTATGCATCGTCCGAGTCAAGCAATGGTACAAGATATTAATGAATCCGAATTTAACTCAAAACTTATTCAATTAAGCAAAGGAGAGCTTTCACCTGACATATTCCCTAAAGATAAAATGAAATACGCTATGGAAAAAGTAGCAAAAAACATGGAGGTTCTGGGATACGAAGAACCAAAGGGGTATTTTCCTTTACGAAAAGAGTTAAGTGCGTATATGAAAACAATGGGGATTGAATCTTCTCCAGATTCTATTTTAATTGTTTCCGGCGCTCTTCAAGCTCTTCAGCTTATTTCAATTGGACTGCTGCAAAAGAACTCTTCGGTTTTGCTAGAAAAACCTTCTTATCTATACTCCTTACATGTATTTCAATCAGCTGGAATGAAACTCAAAGGTCTTTCTATGGATGAGGAAGGAATAAAAGTAACAGCTATAAAACGCGCCGACCCTCAAGAAGGGCAAGCTATTTTATATACAAATCCATGTTTCCATAACCCAACGGGAATATTAATGTCCCAAAAAAGGCGTTACGATTTGCTGAAAGAATGTGAGGAACATCAGCTTCCTATTATTGAAGATGATTTATACCGCGAATTATGGCTAAATAAACAGCCTCCGTTGCCATTAAAAGCTTTAGATAAAAATGGACACGTGTTATATGTTAGCAGTCTTTCTAAAACATTAAGCCCGGGATTACGTATCGGATGGATAGTCGGCCCAGAACCAGTCATTGAGCGTTTGGCGGATATTAAAATGCAAACAGATTATGGATCCAGCTCATTGTCTCAAAGAGTGGCAGCAGAATGGTTTGAAAATGGCTTATATCAACTGCATATGGAAACGGTACGAACGGAATTGCGAACAAGAAGAAAAGTTATGCTGAATGCTTTAGAAACATATGCAGAAGATATAGCAACATGGACGAATCCTGAAGGAGGTTTTTTTATATGGGTGCATATTCAACCTTCTATTTCAATGAAATCTTTATACTCTCGTGCTTTAAAAAGAGGAATATTGCTTAATTCTGGGAGTATCTATGCACAAGAAACCGGCAGTTATCTTCGGCTTTCTTACGCCTATGCTTCTTTACCAGATATCGATAGAAGCATTAAAATTCTTGCTGAACTTATTCGGGAATTGCAAGTATAGTAAAAAAAGGAGTAGTGGATTACCCACTATTCCTTTTTATTTGTATCAAACTCTTCTTCCTATAAAAAACTCCAACTAACAACTGACTATATATTACCGTCTATAAATACATGTTATTTTTTATGATAAAAATAAGTTAAGAAGACTTTTAATTTGCTTTCTGCACGTTTTACATGTAAATCGTGAATGGTTTTAACTACGTAATCATTATCAAACATTTTCAACACCTCAATTATTGTTAAATTTTCTGTTTGTTATAGTTTATGAAATAATCAGACGCATATCATCCGCCATCAGCTGTAACTTTGCGGTTCATCTTTTACAACTAAAGGCTGAAATTTACGCTCATGATTGAACGCACGAATAACAGGATATGCAAAAAAATGAAAAGTGTGCACGTTTTGTTTTAAAAAAGCTATATCTTTAAAAAAAGAAAATTGTCACACACATTTATGAATATGTATCTACTAAGTAAGAAGACTTTTTTAGTTGGTGGGATTGAAGGTGAAAAAGATGGATGAATTATTTAAAGATCTTGATGTGTACAGGACGCAAGAAGAAATGAAGCAGTATTTTGAACATACGCAGCAAATGATTCATCAAAACAGAGAATATATAAAATTAGCTTGACTTAAAAAAGGGCGTTTCAAAAAGTTTTTTGAAGAGTTTTATCCGCTTTATTGCTTCAGCCAATCTTCCTATTGTCCGAGGAATTCAAAATTGAAGCTTATTATTGGAAGTCAAGGATACGACGGATTAATTCTTCAGCCGGATGGTACTGAAAAACGAATTGAAATTACTTCTTACAAAGATGGGAAACTGGAATTTGAAGATGCACAGAGGGTGAATTCAGGAAATTTTGCTCTACCCCGTATCCAGACGGAAGGTTCTGTAGAAGAGTATATAGAAAAAGTGCTAGAAAACATCCAAAAAAAGAGCAAAAAAGATTACAGTGGAGCATCCATTCTATTTGTTGTACACACGTTTCATTATTTTGAAGCCTACGGAAAAAGTTCAGCTGCCTTTATTCGTACCTTAAAAAAAGAAATGAAGAATACTGATTTTCGAGCGGATGAAATTTATTTATTGGAATTAAATCAGCCAGAAAGTGAAAGTGTTAAGCAAAACATTCATTTCATTAAATAAGAAGACACGCTGTAGATGTTGAGGCGTGTCTTCTTTTCTGATAACAGAACTCTCTTAATACAGGTGGATAATTTTGAAAATTACAACAATTAAGTGCTATAATTCAAGTATGAATATGCATTCAGAGGAGGAAAATCAATGGATTTAGCTTATAGAGATAAAGCTTACGAATATGCCAAAAGATTCGAATCTAGCTATGACGATTATGATGAACGGTATAAGTTGCACAATAATCCGACGGTGTGGCGATTTATGCCGCTGTCTGATTTTCAAGATTTACTGGAAACCAATGCGCTTTTTTTCGCAAAACCTGATGCATTTTCGGACCCCCTTGAAGGATGCTCTTCAATGTGGAACATAGAAGAGTTAAGAAAAAAAGGCGAACGTCATAACCGTACCTCTAGAACCTATATAAGAAAAATCCATGAATTTTCTGCTGTTTCATCCTGGCATATCAATGATTACGAAGCCGCTGGAATGTGGGATCTATATTTAAAGGGGAATGATGGCGTAGCTATTAAAACCACCTATGAAAATTTATTGTGCAGTATTAAAGATTTACGCTATAAAATCTTCTCTGGCAAAGTGCAGTACATAGACTTCCAAAAAGAAATGGTCAGTCACTCTGTATATGACACGTTATTTTACAAGCGTAAATCCTATCAGCATGAAAATGAATTGAGGCTTGTTATTGTAGCAAGTCGTATACACGCTTGGAAACTGCAAAAGCTATTCGAAATTCAAGGTATTTCCGCAAATCAATGGCAAAAACGAATGGATATCCTTGAAAAAAGATCGTATGAGTTTTCTCATGAGCATGGTAACCTCCTTACATGTAATTTACATCAGCTTATCAATGAAATTTACGTGTCCCCAAGAAGCGCTCAAAGCTGTGTAGATGAAGTAAAAGCCCTTGCTAAAAAACACGGACTCGCTTATAAAAAGGTCACTCAGTCCGACTTGTATAGGGACTATATTTATTAAATGTTTATGTTATTTGAAAACAGGTAAATCAGTAGTAAAAGATGTTTTCAAGGAGGAATACTATCATGCCTTACAATTCATTAAAAGAACTGCCGGATGGAGTAAGAGATAATCTTCCTCATCACGCTCAGGAAATTTATAAAGAAGCATTCAATTCAGCAAGTGATGAATACCAAGAAGAAGCTACCGCTCACAAAGTTGCTTGGAACGCGGTGAAAACGAAGTACAAAAAAGATGATAATGACAACTGGGTGAAAAAATAGTGAAAAAAGAGCCTAACCATAATGGAATTATTATTTTTTGAAAAAGTCTCCCAATTAGGTTTCAATTATTTTTTCGAGGGTATACATTCTATGTAAGGCCAATACAAGAAAGGAGAGACTGTACACATGCATTGTTTTACAGCGACTTCAAGAAACGTATTGAGCACCTTAGAAGGAAGATTTGTTTTGATTACAAAAGGCACACTGGTAAACAATCGTTATACTAAGTGCTAGGCTGTCTAATTCAGACAGAATACTCGACTATTCAAACATAACATTCAGTATAAAAAGAAGATGCGTGCTAAGCGCATCTTCTTTTTTATTGACTCTATTTTCCCTCCCTTTTTGTACTTCGTCTTATTTTTACGCATAAAGTAATAAAAAGGAGGGGGTTATGCTGTTTGATTATGAACAGGAGTTAACGATTCACAGAAAAGATGCTACTCAAAAGACTGCAGCGACTAATGCTGAGACTTATAAAAACATAGACTGGGAACAAGTGAAAGTAGAACAAAATCTTGCGGATTACCAAGCTCTTGTACGCGTACCTTTTCCTCTGATTTTCAAAAAAAATCAGCTGTATCCTGTATGGGATTTAAGAAAGTACGCTTTTTTATTTGAACAATCTACACCTGCTACTGTCCACCCTAAACTGTGGGAACAAGGAAAATTAAATGTACAAGCCGGCTTATATCAAGTAACTGAAAATATCTTTCAAGTAAGAGGCTTTGATATGGCTAATATTACATTTGTTAAAGGGAAAACGGGATGGATTGTTATTGATTGCTTGACGTCAAAAGAAACAGCAGAAGAAGCGCTTAAACTAGTAAACCAGCACTGCGGTAAACACTCTATCAAAGCCGTTATCTTCTCTCATTCGCATATAGACCATTACGGCGGAGTTCTAGGGATATTACCTGACTCAACACAAAATAAAAATAGTAAAGTTTATGCTCCTGCTGGGTTTATGGACGCAGTTATCGATGAAAACGTCACGGCGGCAACAGCAATGACACGAAGAAGTCAATACATGTACGGTATTCGACTGCGACGCGATGAAAAAGGCTTAATTGACAACGGTATCGGAAAAGAAATTTCGTTTGGAACAATTACGCTTATTAAAGGAATAGAAGAAATTCGCCCTTCCCAACATCATTCTTATGTAAGTAAAGAAATTGACGGCGTTTCATTTCAGTTTCAGCTTACGCCCGGAACGGAAGCGCCTGCTGAAATGAACATCTATATTCCTAGTGAAAAGTCTCTGTGTATTGCAGAAAACTGTACGGCCACTCAGCACAACCTCTATACGCTCAGAGGAGCAAAAGTAAGAGACGCAGCAGCATGGGCAAGATACTTGCAGCAAGCAATCGATTTATTTGGCCAAGAACTAACAACTGTATTTGGGGTACATAATTGGCCAAGGTTCGGAAACGAGTCGTGTATTACCTATATCGAAAATCAACGAGATGTTTATCAATATATTCATGATCAAACATTAAGGCTCATGAATCAAGGATATACCATTGATCACGTCGGCCGAATGATGAAGCTGCCAGAAAGCCTATCTCACGAGTGGTATACCAACGGTTTTTATGGAACGGTTAACCACAACGCAAAAGCGGTTTATCAGCGCTATATGGGCTGGTATAACAGCAATCCTGTAGATTTAAATAAACTGTTTCCTGAAGAGTCAGCTAAGAAGTATGTAGAGTATATGGGTGGAGCGGACAACATTGTCAAAAAAGCGCAGCGCTGTTTTCAACAAGGCTACTATCAATGGGTAGCTGAAGTGACCAAACAAGTTATTTATGCTGATCCTCACCATGTAAAGGCAAAACTTTTATGTGCAGACGCGCTTGAACAATTAGGGTATATAGCGGAATCTGGCCCTTGGCGAAATGAATATTTAACAGGAGCCAAAGAACTTCGTTTAGGTAATATACCGCTGCCTGCCAACATTATCACAAAAGAAGTATGGGATACACTTCCTTTAAAAAATATTTTAGAACTATTTAGCATTCGCGTAGATGGATTAAAGGCAGGTGCATGTAACTATCGTATATTGTTTGTAATACCAGATCGTAATGAAGTAGCTCTCACAGAACTTAAGCATGGAATCTTTAGGTATCTCGGAGATACGCGAAAGAAAGCTGAGGTGACGGTAACGATGTGGCAAGATACCTTATATCGACTCACAACTACAAATGATCACTCTTATAGCTCGGTCATATTTGTTCAAGGAGATAAATCAAAATGGGATTTCTTTTTGTCTTGTCAGGATTCTGTCGATCCAAACTTTAATATTGTGACACCTGTTTCTGAAAAATAGAGTATCTGATTACAACTCAGAAAGCACATCGTTGACTTTTTGTTCAAAGCAGCTGTCGCATGTGAATATTTCTTTTTCTTGAAAAGATGTTAGCCTTTCTCCGCAGATGGAACAGCATTCTATACAGTGATTGTTTCGCTCTTGTTCTTTTCTTTCATTTAACATAGCACTTTCCTCCTTTGCAGTATAAATAGTTTGCCTTATTTCTTTAAGTATATACTAATATCAGCCTATGCAGGGAATATAAGGCTTGCTAATACAGATTATTTATAATATAAAAGCGTTGTTAAGCAGCAGAAATTGGCACAGGAATTGCATGTTAAATCGTTGAGAAAATTCAATGATTAATATGGGGTGAACAGAATGTCCATTACAAAAACAGCTAGTGAATTAAAAAAAGAACAGCAGCAAGAACAGGAATCACTTAATTTATTTTTATCTACTCAAACGGTTATTCAAGAAGCGCTTCAAAAGCTAGGCTATGGTAAAGAAGTATACCATTTATTGAAAGAACCGCTGCGCATGATGACGGTTCGCATTCCGGTTAAAATGGATAACGGATCGGTAAAAGTCTTCACCGGCTACCGCTCTCAGCATAATGATGCTGTCGGGCCTACTAAAGGAGGCGTACGCTTTCATCCTGAAGTAAATGAAGAGGAAGTGAAGGCATTATCTATTTGGATGAGCTTAAAATGCGGAATTGTCGACCTTCCGTACGGCGGCGGTAAAGGCGGAATTGTATGCGACCCAAGAAACATGTCTTTTGGTGAACTAGAACGACTCAGCCGCGGCTATGTAAGAGCCATCAGTCAAATAGTTGGGCCTACTAAAGATATTCCTGCACCGGATGTCTATACAAACTCTCAAATTATGGCGTGGATGATGGATGAATATAGCCGACTGCGTGAGTTCGATTCTCCTGGTTTTATTACCGGAAAACCTATCGTACTCGGAGGATCTCAAGGACGCGAAACTGCAACGGCTAAAGGAGTAACCATTTGTATAGAAGAAGCTGTTAGAAAGAAAAACCTTAACTTGCAAGAAGCGCGAATTATTATTCAAGGCTTCGGAAATGCCGGCAGTTTTCTCGCTAAGTTCATGCATGATGCAGGAGCAAAAGTAATTGGCATTTCAGATGCATACGGAGCTCTTTATGATCCGCTTGGTCTTGATATTGATTACCTGCTTGATCGACGCGACAGTTTTGGTACCGTAACGAATTTATTTACAAATGTAATGACAAACGAAGAACTATTAGAAAAAGAATGTGATATTTTAGTGCCCGCAGCCATTTCGAATCAAATTACGGTTCGCAACGCTCATCGCATTAAAGCTTCTATTATTGTCGAAGCAGCGAACGGACCGACTACGCTTGAGGCCACGCGTATTTTAGATGAAAAAGGCGTGCTTTTAGTGCCAGATATTTTAGCGAGTGCTGGAGGCGTAACGGTTTCATACTTCGAATGGGTGCAAAATAATCAAGGCTACTACTGGTCTGAAGAGGAAGTAGCTTACAAATTACGCAAGGTAATGGTGGATTCATTTGAGACGATCTATCAAATCTCTCAAGAAAATGACGTAGATATGAGACTTGCTGCTTACATGGCAGGAATCAAAAAATCAGCTGAAGCTTCTCGTTTCCGCGGCTGGGTATAAGATGAAAAAACGATTTGGACTCTATGTTCCAAATCGTTTTTTATTTACCGGAACTGCCAAATAATTAAAAGAAAACCTGCTAAAAAAACAAACATGCTTAAAAAATTGGCATATTTATTCATCGCGACCTGAATGAGGGCAAAACAATTGACAATGAGAATGATTTTCAATTATTCTATATATAAGATATATACATACCTATACTAATAAATTGAATGCAGAAAAGGAGACAAAAAGCATGAGCGTATTAGATATTATTAAAGCCAGAAGAACGATTGGGGCTATGCAAGACAAAGACGTATCAGAAAATGCTATTAACCTTATGTTAGAAGCCGGCACTTGGGCTCCTAACCATAAAAAGACAGAGCCTTGGAAGTTCCGAGTGTTTACAGGGGATTCACGCGTTCGTTTAGGAGACGAAATGGAACGTATTATGAAGCAAAAAACTGGTCACTTAAGTGAAGAAGAAGCGTTGAAAAAAACAACAAAAGCAAAAAAAGGACCGCTTCGCGCTCCTGTCATTATTGCTGTAGCAGTAAGTCCTTCTGGAAAAGTGCCTGAAATTGAAGAAATCTCTGCCGTAGCAGCAAGCATACAAAATATGCTATTAGTAGCGGAAGAACAAGGTTTGGCTACAATTTGGAGAACCGGTGAAATTGTCTATCAGACAGAACTGAATGACTTTTTATCTCTAGAAGAAGACGATAAGCTCTTAGGCTTAATTTACGTCGGACATCCTAATAAAGAAGCTTCATCAAAACGTATTCCATATCAAGATAAAACGATTTGGTATCGTTAAAAGGTTCTTTCTGTGTTTCTATAAATAAAAGGCAGCAGCTCATAAGTTGAGCTGTTGCCTTTTTTATTGTTTTTGAAAAGTGGCAGAAGGAAACTGAACGCGAACTTCAAATGATTATTTTATAATAAAAGAACAAAAGGTTAAGATACCTTAGATATTTTTCTCTTCCTTCTTTATATTGTATAGCTCCTTAATATAGGGAACAGAATCAGAATCAAATTCCAATTCTATCTCAATGTGTCCAGATGAATAACCTCTGTCTAGAAGTGAAGTTTGATTGATCCTGTATAAAACTGCCCTTTACTGGCTATATGCTTTGCGTTGACTGCTTTTTAAAATATAATGTATAGTAAAAATATACTGTATATTTCAAGGTGATTCCAATGAGATTTTTGATTGAGTATAAGGATTTTAAAACGAAAGAAGAAAATAACTTTTCCTTGCAATTCCTTGCAATTATTAGATACTTTTTTAAATGAACATTTAATAGGAGAGTTCCATGGAAGCACATTTGAGTGCATTTTGATCCGTTTTATAAACAATCCTACCTCTAAGAAGAAGTACAAATTACGTGTTCTCTATGAAAATATAGCCGAAATTGAGTTGCCTGGAAATTTTAACAATAACAAAAATCTTAATATAGTGGATTTCTTAACAGGCCTACATAGAGTTGAAGAGGCTATTATGTTAGTTAAAACTATAAAACTAAAGTCAGAACTCGACTTTAGTGAAGACAAGCTTCTATTAGAATTTCAACAATCGATAAAAAATGCACCACGTACACTCAAGGAGCTAAAGACATATTTCAAGAAGCAAAAGCAAACAGTTCAAAATAACTGGGCTAAACTAGCTGACCTTTCAATGAAAAGATCTTTGTCTAATCCAAAACCGCTAACAAAGCCGTTAATAACAATTAGTATTTCTGCTCCTATGGAGGAAACAGAACCCGATTACATCTTTATATACACTGAAATTTTCAGCAACCTTCTTAGAAAATCAGAAGTGATGCTGCCGGGTTATAGTCATATCTTTATACATTTAGCGGACACATTAGTAGAAGCAAAACAAGAATTCACTCCAAATCCCCATGGAAAAGATGCATTTTCGATAATAGATACTAAAAAATATGTGGCGAGTGATAACGAAACTAAATCAAATATGATGTTTAATAGCGTAGTTTCCGCACTAAGAAGCATTACGGAGTTTGATTACTTAGAAGAGCATAAAATAGAATCTGTTATTGGAAAAATAAAAGAAGAAGGTATCGACATTGAGCTCACATACTTTGCGAAACAAAATGAGAAGTATTTAGCCGAGGTCATTTATACAGTTCCTAAATCTCATCTTACAAACGCTCCATTTAAACTACGTGTTACAGACCTTAATTCTAACTTTGTTAAAACTACAAAAATAGATGATATTAATTTGTTTTGGTGCCCGTATAGCTTTGGAAGCATAAGTATAAAAAAAGATTCAGTTGTTATTAAGGGGAGAAAGAGCCAAAGAGCAGAGATTTCAAGGAGAGCTGACAAATTACCGGATAAATACACTTTTAACATTAAAGATATGTTCATTTAGCTTTTTATGTTAGAAATAAAATTTACAAACAGGAACACAATAGTAGTAAAAATGTCCGTTCTTATTTCCAATTTTGTATAAATATCTTATACCCTGAAAACAAGCTGCGCATTTAAAATGCCAGCTTGTTTTGTTTGGCTTCGTATTCTTTAAAAACGATTAATATCGTCATTTAGTATATCTCCATACTGTGCTTTTATGTCATCTTTACTAAACCTTGTTCTTCTCGAGAATTATAAAAAACTCCTTTTCATTATCTTTTTGCAGGGGTTACTAAGAGCTAAGAGATGCTCGTATCCTTTTGATTCGTTACTAGCCATTGGTATCTCTACTATGATTAACATCCAAACATTTGTTAATCTTGGTGCAGTATCAGGAATCTTACCAATCACCGGAGTAACACTTCCTTTTGTCAGTTACGGTGTTTTCTCAATTACTTTGCTATTGTTTACAACTGGTGTACTTGCTAACATCTCTATAGTGGACAAGTTTAAAAAGAAGTACAAACAAACTGGTACAGAACCAACTCAATTGAAAAGTATCTGATTAGAAGATAGCGGCTTACTTCATACCACTATCTTTTTTTATACTAAAAGCGAACTAAAGAGACGATATCTTGTTGTGTTTCTTGTAAATAATTAAAACTTTTTTACCTGTTTTCTTCAAAATGTAAAACTATTCCTGTTTTGAAACGTACTAGATATAGTAGAAATTTACAAAAGGAGCTGCGATAAAGGAGTTAACTATCTTTGTTACTACAGAAAAAGAAACTTACTTCGAGGTGAAGACGTGAAAAATCAACATATTTTAGAGGTAAAAGATCTAACTAAAGTTTATAGAGGAGAGGGCTATGAAGTTACTGCACTAAATGATATATCCTTTCAGTTAAGGGGAGGTGAAATGGTTGCTGTTATGGGCACAAGTGGTTCAGGAAAAAGTACGCTGCTGAACATTTTAGGAGCACTCGATGAACCAACTAGTGGAACTATTAAATTAAAAGGAATGCTTTCAAAAGATATGTTCCAAGAACCTCAAGCTTCAGCGTACAGACGAGATAATATTGGATTTATCTTTCAATCATTCCACTTATTAAAGGATTTATCTGTAGAAGAAAACATAGCTCTGCCGCTCGTTTTAAAGGGACTTACATCGGATGTAATTGATTTAAAAGTAAATAACGTTGTTGAGCTCTTGGGCTTAACAGCTTGGAAAAAACACCGCCCTGTACAACTGTCAGGTGGACAACAGCAGCACGTAGCTATAGGAAGGGCAATTATAACTGAACCACCTATTATTCTGGCAGACGAGCCTACAGGTAACCTTGATTTTAATACTTCCGAAGTCATACTAGACACACTGGTAACCACAAAAACGAACTTAGCCAAAGCATACTTCTTGTTACATAAGAAGTTTTTTACGGGGTTTTCTGAGGAAGAGAAAAAAGAATTATTTGAGAGCTAATAAAACAGGTGACTTACTCAGGTCACCTGTTTTGTTTAGAGTGCACCAACACCTGACAATACTTAAATACGAGTGAAACAAAAAGTGACGTTATAAATCGTCCGTCAGAAGCTTGGGTTGATAAATTCGAGAAAGATTTATATGAAGGTTATCACGTTACACCGAGCCGCTATAAAAGCATTGGAAATGGATATTGGGAGGTTTGGGTTAAAGAAACGAATACGGGAGACAACGCTTACGTAACTGTAAATCAAAATACAGGTGATTTTCACGGATAATGAATAAGCATAGCAAAAACAATAGAATCGAAGTTTGATATGTTGAGCAAGTAAATTAATGTTTTTTAAGTCTTTCGATGTTGTAACTGGGCCCATTCAAGAAATAAAAAAGCTGAGATCTAGTGTAGATAGGAGCTCAGCTTTTTTAGTATATACTAATATTTATATCTTCTTTCGTCTGACCAAAATGAAATGTCCTGCAATCGCTAAAGCAAGAGCTAATGCAATATTCTTTACAGCTAATAGGATAATCCTTGGATACAACTGCATATCTATAGAAAATGACATTACGTTATATACCGGAATGTCCCTAGTAGTCCAATACTTGACCGCTATATATGTTAATAAAATAAATAGCGGAATAGCAATGTTTCGTGATAATACCATAAGGAAAAATCCTAAGTAACAGTACAACACAGTTTGAGGAACATAAATAATAGTTAAATTAAATAATGATATGTAAGGATAAGGGTACCTTAATGTAATAGAAATTAGTAATACAAAAAATGCCGCTAGAAAAATAAGAAAGAAAGATGTCACTCTAATAAGGCCGTAAGACAAAATAGGTGTCGAGAAGTTAGGTGTTAACTCAGCTGTTTTATCTTTATCAACAGAGTGATCTAAAAATAAGTATACGGACCACCAAGCGGCTATAGGACATACAACAAATTCTATTATTCTTGATATATATTGAAGACTTTCTAGATCAGGGGAAAAGCACGTATAAAGTATTGCAATTAAAATAATTAAAAAAGGTACATAGAAGTCTATACCCATTGATTTAGCTTCGGACGAGATGTTTATTTTTTTTACGAAGGCCATTAGCATTTTCCTTTCTCTTAATTATAAGAGCGTAGTTACACAAATAACCAAGTGTAACTGGTAGAGTTCTTACGCATCAAATTAAGAAGTTACTAGTGTATAATTAAAACATATTTAGAAAAACAAGTAAAATAAAAATGTGATAATTTGTTAATGTAAAAATTGAAGAAGATTACGCGCTTAGTAAACCTTCTGTAGCTCCAAAAACGTATCCTTCCTATAAAGTTTTTGGAGTTTGGGGAGATTAATAAAAAGTGCTTGTGTATTTAAATATCCAAGCACTTTTTTGTATGAATTATTTTAACTAGAAAGATTAATTAGGTGGCAGATACCTGAAATTTACAAAAAAGTGTAATTATTATAAAATTTAGTTAGGTGTACGTTAAAAAGAAGTGAGTTTTATAGGGGGGATAGTATGAGTTTAAAAGAGAGAGCAACTAAAGAGTTCAAAGAAAAGATAGATAGCGACGAAGAAATTAGAGAATCTATTTTAACTTACTATGAATGTGAAAGAGTGGATTTTCGGGACTTGTAGGTGTACCAAATGGAAATTCTGTACCTATTCGAGGTGTTTTAGCTTATACAGAAAAAAGCCTACTTTTTTACGGAGAAGTTTCCTCTAAGCTGCCTATTGTATTACATATCCCATTTAATAAAATTAGAGAAATAAAAACAGGAAAGCAAATCCTTACAATTTTCAAATCAACTCTTACGATGGTTGTTGTTCATAGTGAGCAAGAAGTTTTCTCTACACGGGGAAACAAGGAAGACTTTTCTAGGTTAAAGTCGTTTTTTGAAAATGTGAATGAAGAAGTATTTCTTGCTAAATAGGTAGTATCGAGATAAGCCTAGATTTAAAAATTAGGCTTATCTTGGTATGGCGTTCGCTAATAACATACTTTTAAGAAAGAATTTGGTTGTGTATATAGAAAATACGTTAGACGTTATATGGGACGCTGTTTCAGTTCAGAGAGGTGGTAATTATGCGTAAAAGAGATAAAGGATTTTGGATAGCTTACCTTGTATTTGCAATTATTATGCTATTAATCTATAAATATATACCAGCTGAAAACGGGTTTCTCGTTATTGTTTTGTTTCCTTTAATTTATTGGTTTATCTACGAATTTATATTAAGACCTAAGAAAAGAAGAAGCAATGATTAATTTAAAGAGAACATGGTTAAGAAGGAGCGATTTACTTGTTTTGGAATTATCTTAACATGTCAACAGGACTTGTAATAGCTTTAGCAAACGTTTTTAATTTTGCATTCCAAGGAAGTATGCGCTGGGTTATAGTCGGGTGTGGTTTGTTGATTTTCATATACAATTTAATAGTAACTTTTAATCAAAAACAAAATGAAGCGTCTAATCAAAATACTGTAGGAATTGTATCTAGAAAAGGGCGTTAATTGTTTTAGGGAGTTTAAAGTACTCAAATTTACTTTTTTTATAAGTGACGTAACGAAGATTCTGGAGTGAAAATTTTATAAGAAAGAGGGAAGTAATGGACGTTCAAAAGGTAGCAAACT
Organism: Priestia sp. YIM B13551; assembly: GCF_042787905.1. NCBI lineage: Bacteria > Bacillati > Bacillota > Bacilli > Caryophanales > Bacillaceae > Priestia > Priestia sp. YIM B13551. The sequence goes on along the minus strand of NZ_JBHZOX010000001.1, from coordinate 430,897 downwards.
TATTTTTGATTTTTATCTTAATTGCAGCAGGCATTTCATTGATAATTGGCTTTGTTGTTGCTGTGAGAAGTACAAACTATAAGAAGGGATATATAAGTACTTTTATATCCAGTGTTTTCTTTTTAATACTTATTGTGAGCTGGTATGATAAAGCATCTTCAAACGTTTTTATGGGGACAATACCTTGGATTTTAAATGTTATTGCCGTCATTATTGTATTACCACTGTACGTGTTAGTTGCTCGCTTTATATTTAAAAAGGTTACAAAAGGACAAAAAGGAACAAAGGAAAAGATTATTGGTTAAATTACTTTCTTTCATCGTTTTTTCTAATCTTCATGATTTTAAATAAATGAAGATACACAAAATCTTTTTTTATCAATATCCTGTTAGAGAAAGTGATTGATATCATTTTCTGTAAAGGAGAGAACGTCTATGATTAAAGTTAACCAACAAATTGTGAAAATAAGTGATCTAAATAATAGTTCGTTAACAAAAGAAAAAGCAGACATTTTAAAACAGATGGATGCCTATAGGGAAGTGTATGAGTATGCTACATTTGACCAGCTTGATTTTGATGTATCTGTTAAATTACAAATTATTGAATCGTCTGTGTTGCTGCGCAAAAGCGGTGCCAGGTTTGCTACATTTGCACGTTCTAGGTGTAACGAAAAGTATTGGAAAAGAACCGATAACGGAGGATTTCAGCTACTGCCTACCGTTTCTCCTCATCAGGCCATCGATGATATTTTTTACAACGGACACGAATATGCGTTTGAGTGCGCGACGGCTGTTATCATCATCTTTTACAAAGCTGTATTAAATAATATTGGAAAAGCAAACTTTAACAGGCTTTTTGCTGATCTTTACTTACACGATTGGCAATATGATGAAGATCTTGAGCTCCATGGTTATAAAGGATCTGACTACTTGCCCGGAGACTGTGCGTATTTTAAAAATCCTGATTATAACCCTGATACTCCCCAGTGGAAAGGTGAAAACACAATTGTATTAGATGAAACTCTATATTTTGGTCATGGAATTGGAATTACGACCCGGGAAAGAATTATTGAAGTGTTAAATTTAAAGAGAAAAGACGACGCAAAGCAATCAGCTTACCTGTCAGATGAAATTGTCAGGCTTCACACCGCTCACCTCAGTTATTTTGCAGTTAGATACGAACCCGTTGTTTGGTACGACAGAAACAGCGCTATTATTTCCACTATTGGGTCGATTACGTATGTAGCTTGATTGATCAAAGGTTTGATACTTTGATCTTTTTTTGTAAAAAGGAAAGAATTACATGAAGGTAAATTTGAGAATTCAAAAGGATTTTATGTATAAAAGAAGAATCCATTTAATACACAGGTCTTAAAACTAAAAGGAAAGGAGGAGATTCCCATTAAAAATCGTGATAAAAGACGCAAGAGAAAACGCGGCGCATTAAAAGATTATCTAAAAAATAAGCTAGGTCAGCTAAAACCGAAGCCAAACAAAGGACCTGTCTCAAATTTGAAGTCTTCTGCTTAAAACATCCCCCTAGTTTTTATATAGGGGGATGTTTCTTTTGAGTTTTCTTTTATTTTCAGGTTTAAATGTTATGAGTGGCATTTAAGGGATAATTTGTGCACAATAGACATTGAATAGTTTATCTAATACGACAACGTAAGGAGAGATTAGACGATGGAGAACATGATTTTAAAACATATGGACGTTGTAAGAGGAATTACGATTAGTATCCTCGAAAAAACAACAGAAGAGGCAGCGGACATCACACCAAAAGGATTCAATAACAATATCCGCTGGAATCTTGGACACATTGCCTTTATTCAAGAAAAACTTGTGTTTGGCTTAGCTGGTGAAGCGATGCAAACGCCCGAGAGTTATGAAAGCTTTTTTGGCGCAGGAACAAAACCTGCCGATTGGACGGAGGCTGCTCCTTCTCTTGAAGAAATTGCGAATGTGTTGAAAGATCAAGCACATCGTATTAAAGAGTTCATGCCTCAGCAGTTTGACAAACAGTTGATCACACCTTTTACAAACAAAGCGGGCATCAACTTTACAACAGTTGGCGAAACGTTTTTATTCAGCTTTTATCACGAAGCGATGCATGTAGAAACGATTAAGCAAATTGGGAAAGCTGCAGCTGCACAATAAGGAAATAAAAAAGAATAAATCACATATTCTTTATAACTATTTTACATAGCGCCTATGCATATACTGATCTATACAGCGCATAAGATGTAACATGAGCTGCTTTTCCTAATGCAGTTCGCAAGGAGGTGACAACGTGAAATTTCTTTCAGGTTTAACGACTCTTCTTGTGATTTTAGGCGGTTTAAATTGGTTAGCTGTAGCATTAGGCGTGAATGTAGTAGAAGAGCTATTTGGCTCTTGGGATTGGTTAGTAACAACGATTTATTGGTTAGTTGGCCTGTCTGCTCTTTATCAAATTTTTGATAAGTTCTTCGGAACGGGAGCGAGTGTCAAAAGCAAAGCGCTATAATAAATATTATTTTTTATTATCTCTTTAGGGAGTTTGAATGTATATTCAAACTCCCTTTTTCATGGATAAAAGACGTGACATCCTTACAAAATACGGTAAAATAAGGTAATAACTAAAAAATAGGAGGAATGAGATGGAGCTTTGGGGTGTAGTACCTATCTTAGTGTTTGGAGTTCTTTATATAGGAATCATTGCTGGTATTATAGCTGTTATCGTTATAGTTTTAAAGCGAATGAAAGAGAGAAATCAATATTTACGTGACATACGGGATGAACTGAGAAATCAAAACAGAGCAACTATAGCAGAAAATAAAGAATAGAAGAGGGTTTAATAGATGAAGAAAAGTCTACTTCCTATATTTTTTATCGTAAATCTTTTTTTTATTTACTGTTTATTATTTAATCAAGGATACATCTTTCAGCTAAAGAATCTACCTTACATATGGGCTATTTATTTACTTCTTGGCACCTGTTTAGCTTTTTATTATATGCTGCGATACAAACAAAAAAAAGACGGACAGGTGTTGCTTTCAATCGGCATTTTAACTACAAGCATTAGTTCACTTGGCTGTTTAGGTTTCTTTTACTTCTTTTATCACGCGATGGGCGGATAAGAGAGAGCACCAAAAGCAGGGACTTCAGTGAAAGTCTCTGCTTTTTATATTTGGATCTATTGTATAATAGAAAAAAAGAAATGAATGCAGGAGGGGAACTATGCGAATTGTTTCGCTTTGTCCAAGCAATACAGAACTAATAGCGTATTTAAAATGTGAGCATTTGCTCGTAGCAATAGATGATTATTCCGATTGGCCGCAGTCTATTCAAGGTCTGCCGCGTTTAGGTCCCGATTTATCTATTAATATGGACGCGGTGGAAGAAGCTAAACCCGATTTAGTCCTAGCATCACTAAGCGTTCCTGGAATGGAGCGAAATATTGAAGAACTAAAAAAACGAAAGCTTCCTTATGTCGTATATAATCCTAATTCGCTAGAAGATATCCGTCAAAATCTACAGGATTTAGGTCAGCGATTAAACATTGAAACAAAAGCAGCTGAACTGTTAAAGCGTTATGATCAGTTTCTTTCTACATATAAAGGGATTGCAAATCAAATTGATGAAAAAGCCACTGTATACTGGGAATGGTGGCCAAAACCTGTCTTTACTCCTGGCAAAGCAAACTGGCTGACTGAAATTAGTGAGTTAGCGGGAGGAGAAAATATATTTGCTGATCATAAAGAAGCAAATGTACAGAGTGATTGGGAAGAAGTGCTCAAACGAAATCCACTTCATGTGTGTTTGGCTTGGGTGGGCGTACAGACAAACAAAGTGAATCCAACGATTTTACACAAGAGACCGAACTGGTCTGACATGTCTGCCATAAAAGAACATCGCGTATATGTACTAGAAGAATGGCTGTATTGTCGTCCTTCACCTAGGTTGCTGTTAGGGTTAAAAAAACTCGCGCCGCTTCTTCATCCAGATACGTTTCCTGCATTTGACGGTAAGGACCCCTTATTATAAGAAAAAGGAGCGATACATATGAAAGATATAAAACAAATAAAACATACCCTTCAACACCGCTATCCTTTTTTACTTGTTGATCGCATCTTAGAGCAAGAAGAAGGAAAGCTTGCGGTAGGAATCAAACAAGTAACAGCAAATGAACCTTTTTTCAAAGGCCACTTTCCCGACTATATGGTAATGCCAGGGGTACTTATTGTAGAAGCTCTTGCTCAGCTCGGTGGATTTGCCATGGCTGCGGATGACCAACAAAAAGGAAGACTTGCTTTTTTAGCAGGAATAGACGAATGTCGTTTTAAGCGTCAAGTAAGGCCAGGAGATACACTGCGTTTAGAATTTGAGGTTCTCAAGCAGCGCGGAAAGATTGTAAGAGGAAAAGGAAAAGCATTTGTAGACAGCGAGTTAGCTTGTGAAGCGGTCATTACCTTTGCTCTTGATATATAAAAGCAAGTGTATTGAAGGAAACCGCTTTATGGCATAAGGGCTTTTTTTGTAAATACCTTAGTCAAACTTCCTTTTGATGAAAGAAGAAACGGGGTATAGAAGAAAAAAGGGAGAGGGGAGAATGCGGTGAGAACATTAACGGAAGTTGTTGTATTACTCACACTATTGGGTACGTATATAGGCATCTCACTACTTGTCTACAAACGGAAAAGAACGAATCCGTTTTTCTACAGTATTTACTTTTATTTAGCTACCAGTGTCATTTTGATTTGCTTGGTTATCTTTTGGCTTCAGCTTCGTTTTAGACTCACTGATAAGCAAGTAGGAGGATTGCTTATCAGTGTGGTTGCATTCTTTTTACTTATTTATGGGTTGTTAAAAACAAAACAAAAAGACAGGTAGCCGATGCTATCTGCTTTTATTTATATTCATGTTATATATTTTTATCAATTGTAGTGTCAATTGAATGGATATCTTCATATACTAAAGATAACAGCTTTCTTTTGCAGGTTAGTTGACATCGTAGCTTACAACTCGCTATTTTTTTGATAATTCATTTTGTGAAAGGAAGTGGACGTATGGATGCATCCCGTATTATAGCTAAGTTAGAAAATCGGATACCGACAATTCTTGGGATGGAGCAGTTTTCTCGCTTCGGTATTCTTGTTCCGCTTATTGAAAAACAAGGGGAACTACATGTTTTATTTGAGGTAAGAGCGCTGGATTTACGAAGACAGCCCGGAGAAATTTGTTTTCCAGGAGGGCGTGTCGAGAAGACGGATGCAGACGAAAAAGAAACGGCTATCCGTGAAACATCCGAGGAGTTAGGGATTACGCCTGAATCTATTCAGCAAGTACAAGCTTTAGATTATATTGTTTCTCAATTCGGAACAATCATTTATCCTTATGTAGGTTTTATTGATGAGTCGCTTGAACTTCGACCGAATCCTTCGGAAGTAGCAGAAGTATTTACCGTGCCTCTTTCTTTTTTCCAGCGTACCGAACCTGATATACACAATATCCATTTCAGGGTAGAACCCGAACATAATTTTCCTTATGACGCGATTATTGGTGGTGAAAATTATAATTGGCAAACAAGAGAGATGGAAGAACATTTTTATTACTATGAAGATCGAGTCATATGGGGACTGACAGCAAAAGTGATTTATCATTTAGTACATGTATTAAATGATAAATAAAAAGCAGCGAATACGTATTCGCTGCTTTTTTTATATTAAATAGATTGAATAGCCTCTGCGATAGGCGTATCGCCTGAAACTAAATCAAAAGAACGTCCGAATGTATGATCTTCACTTAACGTTTCCACTACCACACGCGCTACATCTTCGCGAGGAATGGATCCGCGCTCTTTGTTCTCCCCAGCATCTACACGCCCTGTTCCTGGTTCGTTTAACAATCCGCCTGGTCGAACAATTGTATATGTTAATCCGCTTGCTTCTAAGATTTTATCCGCGTAATGTTTGGCTACATAGTAAGGAATTAGTGAAGTATTCCAGTTTTCACGGTGATGTGCTTGAAGTGCGCTTACCATCACAAACCGTTTAATACCTAAATCTTCTGCAGCTTCCATCGCTTTTACCGCACCGTCTAAATCAATTAAAAGTGTCTTATCATGGCCTGTATTTCCGCCTGATCCTGCGCTAAAGATAACGGCGTCACAGCCTTTCATCACTTCCTTAATTTCATGTACAGTGCCTTCTAAGCTTGCAAAAGCCGTTTCGATACCTCTTGCCTCAAGTTCTTTTGCTTGTTCTTCTTTACGAACCATCGCACGCACAGTGTGCACATCACTTTCATTCAAAATGTTTACAATATGTTTGCCTACTTGACCATTCGCACCAATTACAAGAACTTTCATGTCTAAATTTGCTCCTTTCAAATCCAAATGCTTATATATTATTGTTTCATATTCACCGTTTTCATTCAATAAATGAGCTCAAAATCCGGTGAATAAGGGGAAAGTAAGAAAATATATTAAAAAAATGAAAAACAAGAAATAAAAACTAATTTACAAACAAAAAAAGGAAAAAAATAGTTCGTTAAACCCAGTGTCTGAACTATTTAAATTTTGTAAAATTTTCTCAAACCCTTGGTAATACAACACTTCTTAAAAACAGTATCTCTTTTAACATTTCCCGATACAACCTATATAAACACATTTTGATAATTTTAAACTTTTACTTCGGAAAAATTTTTTGTTATTATGTTTTAGTCATTAAAATATTCATAAACGAAATATTTAGTCCGAGCGGACAAAGGAGAGGATAAAATGAACACATTACAATACTTAGTCGCAGAACGTGCAGAGATTTCTCCTCAACATGAAGCACTAGTTGAACATAATGAACGTTATACATTTAATGAATTTCATGAAAAAGTAAATCAATTGTCTCATTACTTCTTAGAGAAAGGAATTCAAAAAGGAGATCGTATTGGTGTTTTAGCTCATACAAGCATTGCTTACCCAGTCGTTACAATGGGGATTTTACAAGTGGGAGCAGTCGTTGTTCCATTAAGTAAGAGCATGACACCTTATGAGCTTGATAGCATTATTACGAGCGGACAGTTAAAAGCGATTATCCACCACAATGAATTTACGTCTGTATTAGAAAAAGCGGAACAAACGGATGGACTTAGTTTTACGTTAAAAATTGAGGATGCAAAAGAATTTACAACTCAATTCTCAGCGTATAACACAAACACACCAGAAGTACTTCCTGAAGTACTTCCTGAAGATCTAGCATTGATGATGTTCACATCAGGTACAACAGGTAAGTCAAAAGGATGTATGATTGCACACGGATCGGTAAGTGCCTTTTTAAATTCTGGCGGACAGGAAGAACGTGCAAATATTGATAAAAGCATGCGCTATTTGTTTGTTCATCCATTCTTCCACATGAGTTCGATGAGCATTTTATTTATGTGCATTAACACAGGAAACACAATGGTATGTTCTGAAGAAACAGATCCAGCTAAAGTAATTGAGGTAATTGAAAAAGAAAACATTAAAATGCTGTTTGCACTACCACCTGCATTAAAATACATTGTAGAAGAGCTTGAAAAAGGAGATCACTATGATTTCCCTCTAAAACTTGCTGTGTCAGGCGGAACAAAAGTATCAGAGTCTTTAATTGAACAATATGATCGTAACGGAATGATTTTAGCTCAAGGGTACGGAAGCACAGAAGCTTGGATTATCAGTTCATGGCATCCTCAAATGGGATGGAAGAAAGTAAGCTCTGCTGGAAAACCTGCTCCACATGTGGAAGTTAAAATTGTAGACCCCGAAACACGTCAAGAAGTTCCATCTGGAGAAAAAGGTGAAGTACTTGTACGAAGCCCTTATCTATTTAAAGGCTACTGGCAAAACGAAGAAGCAACAAACGCTGTCTTACAAGATGGCTGGTTAGCGATGGGCGATGCAGGTCGATTAGATGAAGACGGATTTCTTTACATTGAAGGACGCTATAAAGATGTAATTGTATATGGAGGAGACAACATCTACCCAGATCAAGTAGAAGAAGTTGTCCTAGCAGCAGATGGTGTGTTAGAAGCGACAGTTGTCGGCATGCCTGATGATGTGTACGGCGAAGTTCCATATGCATTTGTTGTTAAACAAGAAGCATCTGCTTTAACTGAAGAAGATGTAGTGAACTTCTGTAAAGAACGATTAGCACCATATAAAGTGCCAACTGTTGTATTTGTTTCATCACTTCCTAAAAACAGCGTAGGAAAAGTGTTGAAAAACGAAGTGAAAAAACAAGCCTTAGCACACGCATAATAAAAAAGCGGCCTTTATAGCCGCTTTTTTTATATTTATTGCTGTAATTTTTGAGATATTTTTTTCATAATGTGAAAGTATTGATCTCTTTCTTCTTCTGATAAGTGTGAAAGTAAATCTGACCAAAAATCGACACGAGTAGCTTGCAATATTTCGACAACTTTTTCGCCTTTTTCCGTCAACTCTACCCACACGCTTCGGCGGTTTTGCTTTTTATAAATACGATTCACAAGCTCATCATCTTCTAATTGATTTAATACAATGGTGATAGCACCAGGTGAGAGTCCAAGTACTTTTGTGATATCGCTAACAATACAGCTTTTTTTATCGTGAATGGTCTTTAAGATTGCCTCTTTTGTTGAAGTTAAATGGTAGGGAAGCAAATCATATTTCTCACCGATTACGGTGTTTTTATATTTTAAAAGAGCTTCTTTTACATGATCTATACTTTCTAGCTGATGACTAATCTCTTCTTTGCTATAACGTTCAGTCAAGCGTAAATCCTCCTCATAAAACAAATTCCATTTTTACCATTATACCATGTATAATGCCCATAGAAAAATGAACAACATCGCGAAAATTGTCAGAAAAATTTTAAAATAATTACCATAATTCGTTAAAAAATCCTTGTTTTCGTGCTATTATATATAAGAATAGTAATAACAGGAAACGCATACAACATTTGTTTTCTATTGAGTTCATAAGAAAAAATGGGGTCTATGAACATCATTCCGCTTTACCTCATGTGTTGAACAAAGAAAAAAATATAAAAAATGGTGATTATTCACTTTGACATATCGTCTTTTATAGGATGTTTGTATAAAATGAATGTATACATATTTTTATAGAAAAAACATATTGAGGTAAAGCCGAGATATGGGGGGATTCAATTACATGAAGAAAGTCTTAGGAGCGCTTTTGCTTGGCGCGACAATTGTGAGTGCGTTTATTGCGTACAGCATGTATACAAACCATTCTGCAAAGCAAACAGCTGCGATAGAACAAAAACAAGCAGCGAAAAAAGCAGAAAAAAAGACTGAGAAAAAGAAAAACCCAGTCCTTAAAATCGAAGACCTAACGTATCAGTTGAAAGATTCCCGCACAGGAAAAGTAATGAAAGAATTCAAGCCCGTTCATTACAAGGATAAAGACGTATACGACCAAGAAATTAAGCAATTAGCGTCTGAGCTGGCAAAAGGGATCGACACGCCTATGCAAAACATAAAAATGGATGCAAATGGATCGTTAACCCGCGGGTCCAAACAAATCATTTTAAAAGAAGCAGAGCTTGTTAAAAATCTGCAGAACTTAAATACGAAACAATTGGATGTAAAGGTTCCGATTTACGAAACCGCTCCAAATGTAACGGCAGCATCTGCTCAAGGGATCGCTGATGTATCGCTAGCTTCGTATTCTACACGTTTTCGTCCAAGTGATACAAGTCGAAACAGAAATGTTCAGCTATCCGCAGAAGCGATTAACAACGTTGTATTAGGTCCTGGAGATTCATTTTCTTATAATCAAACAGTTGGGGAGCGCACAGAAGAAAGAGGCTATCAGCCTGCTCCTGAAATCATCAACAAACAGCTGGTGATGGGAATTGGCGGAGGGATCTGCCAAACATCTTCTACTCTATTCAATGCTATTGACGGCGCTGGTCTTCAAGTGACAGCTAGGTCTCACCATTCAAAACATGTAGGTTATGTACCTGCAGGAAGAGATGCAACCGTATCGTGGGGAGGACCTGATTTTAAGTTCACAAACAACAAAGATTACCCTGTCATCATTAAAGCGTACGCAAACGTAAATACCGGTGTTTTAACGGTAGATGTCCGTACTTCACAGCATGCTATCTAATAAAAAAAGACGTATCCTAACAGATACGTCTTTTTTTCATTTATTATGCTTTTTGTTGCTCGCGTTCACGAAGTTCCACACGTCGAATTTTACCTGAATTAGTTTTTGGCAATTCATCAATAAATTCAATTACGCGAGGATACTTGTAAGGTGCAGTTAAAGTCTTTACGTGATTTTGCAGCTCTTTAATAAACCCTGCATCTGTTGTTTTTACATGATCGACAAGAACAACATACGCTTTTACAACATGGCCGCGATCAGCATCTGGGCTAGCTATAACGGCACATTCTTTCACCGCTGGATGCTTAATTAATGCATCTTCAACTTCAAATGGCCCAATTGTATAGCCGGAACTGATAATGATATCATCTCCGCGTCCTTGGAACCAGTAATAGTTATCTTCATCTTTAGAAGCGCGGTCACCTGTTAAATAGTAGTTTCCTTTATACGTTTTCTCAGTGCGCTCCATGTCTTTATAGTAGTGCTTGAAAAGAGAAGGGAGGTCTCTACGAACGGCAATATCTCCAACTTCTCCAGGCTTACAAGGTTCGCCGTCTTCATTAATGATTTCTACAAATCCTTCAAGCATCGGTTTACCCATTGAACCAATCTTTGTTTTTACACCTTTTAATGTACCGATTAAAAGAGTATTCTCTGTTTGACCGTATCCATCACGTACTTGGATATTAAAATATTTTTTAAACACATTAATCACTTCTTCATTTAGCGGTTCTCCCGCAGATACAGCGCTATGAAGGTGAGATAGGTCAAAACGTTCAAGCTCATCAATTTTAGCCATAAAGCGGTACTCTGTTGGCGTGCAGCACAGTACGTTTACTTTTTCATCCTGTAAAATTTCTAAAAACTTTTTAGGTTCAAAACGTCCGTTATAGATAATGCCTGTTGCACCTTGTCCAAGTACAGATAAAAACGGAGTCCAAATCCATTTCTGCCAACCAGGACCTGCTGTTGCCCATACCGTATCTCCTTTTTTAATATCTAACCATTCAGCAGCTGCGATACGAAGGTGAGCATAAGCCCATCCATGAGTATGAACAACGCCTTTTGGCTGTCCTGTTGTACCAGATGTATAAGGAAGGAATGCCGTATCATCCTTAGTTGTTTTAGCTGCTTGGAACTGTTCTGATGCATCCGCCGTAAGTGACTCTAAGCGCATCCATGACGTAACATCAGCACCAAACGTAATTTTATGTTGTAGAGAAGTAGGGAAGTTTTCAATCTTATCGATCTCATTGCAGAAAGGATGGTAAGAAATAATCGCTTTTGCTTCAGCGTGATGTAAACGATATTGGATATCTTTTGCGCGTAATAGTTCTGAAGAAGGAATTACAATAATACCTGCTTTTAAGCATGCTAAGTAAATAGCGTACGATTCAATAAGGCGAGGCGCAATAACTAAAACGTGATCGCCTTTTGTTAAACCTAGCTCTGTTAACCCGTTTGCCACTTTATTGGCTTTTGCTAACAGCTGGTTATATGTAATTTCTTCACGTGCACCGTCAGCGTCCTGCCACTTTAACGCAAGCTGATCGGATGCATGTTTTTCAATTTCCTCTGTTAAGTTGTAATGTTCACTTGGAACTAAATCTTTTAGTTGAATCATAAAAACGACTCCTTATATTATAGATATCAATGATTTTTATCATTACTATTATTATATTACTAACTATTAGTACTTGCTACTAATTTGTTTTGGGTTTTAGTAAAAAAGCAAAAAAAGACCCGCTTATCTTATTAAGACAGCGGGTATAACGTATGTTATTTAAATAAGCTCCATTTTGTATGAATAGGTACTAGCTCTTCTTCAGACTCGTCCTCTTCGTATAAACCACGTTCTTTTAAATACTCCACAAAATATAAGTCTGCTTCCTTACGTTCATCATAAGGCTTGATCGATAAAACAAACCCTACTTTATGCTGATCTTCATTTTCAACGCCTGAGAGATACGCTTTTACATTATGCTGCAAGAACAGCTCTTTAGCAGGAATAATTAAGTCTTTAACGAACTTTGACAGCAATTCCAGCTCAAAGTCGAAGGTGAACTTAGCAATTTTTTCTAGATCTGCAAATACCACGCCGATAAAACTCGTATTATGTATTTCGTAGTCTTTCGTTTTTTCATCCCACTCAATATGTCCGATTTCCTTTAAGTAATTAATAAAATACCCAATGCCTTCATTGCGGCCAAAAGGCTGTTTAGAAAGGACTAAACCAATCTTCTTGTACTTAGGAAGATACACGCATGAGATAGCGGCTTCAACTTTATGCTGTTGAAATAAGTGCGTTGCCCCTTGAAGCAAGGCATCTAAGACATGATGGGTAATTTTCATTTGCTTACGAGGAAAGTGATATTCATTGCGTGCTAATTCATCTGTATCAGCAAACGTTGATCCAATAAAGCCTGTATTGGATAGGGTAGGAGGGAGCTTCTTTCTTTTTCTTTTTCGTACCGTCATTCAAAAACACTCCTTGTGATCATCAATACGATAAAAATAAAACGAACATACGTTCTTATCTAATGATACAAAAAATGTGTCGAAAAGTAAAGAGAAGTTAACGGAGAATTTGAAATTTTATAATAAAAGTAACTAAGGTTTCTAAAACGTAGCGGTTAGTAGAAGTTAAAGAGGAGAGGGAGAGCAAAAAATAAAAGGCTGCAGATGAAAAGCATCCACAGCCTTTTATATATTCATTAACGAGCTTCTGTTAAAGCTACCATATCTTCATCATCTAAATCGATATCTACGTGACAATCCATTGTATGAATTGTTTTATCTTCATGATTTCCATAATAAATTGTAATGTTCATGAGTATCGCTCCTTTAAAACTGGATAATGACATCCAATTTATACCGTCATCTATTTGTTTAATATTATACCCGATGAAAAAGGAAACTACAACTAAAATCACTAAAAAGCTGATAAGAAAGGGGTTTTCAATGATTTTAACAAGGAATCAGATAGAATAAAAATACTAATTACTGTATTTTATTACAGAAAATACGAGGTTTTGACTTTTGTGAATGAATAAAAATCCATTAAATGCAAACATATGTACTAAATGAAAAATATACGTTCTGTAGCAAATAAATCCTTAAAATATTAAACGTAAACAGATTTTATCAATTTGCAAAGAGTTCATTGAGAATACGATGAGAAAAAATAAATGAGTATAAAATCTAAATCCTACAAGTAAACTCATTTATTTTTCAAAATCTATAAATATAAGTCGAACTGATCAAACTTAAAAACAATCTGGTGAAATCAATATGCATTCTATAAAATCATATCCACATTTGTTCAATTAGAACAAATCTTGCTGATAATTAGTTTAGTGAGTTAAATTAAATAAACACAAACCCTATCTCATTTTTAAATTCTGTCTCACTATCATAAGTATACTTTTACAATGAGACAGAATTTACGTTTTATCTATTGGTTCCTAGAATATATATTATGTAAACTAGAAAAAGAAATAAAATCATTGCGGTCTCCCTTGCTCTTAGACCCTTGGAATACATATCACCTATTGCTTTGTCTTGGTTACTCGTTTGCTTGCTTTAAGGCTTTATCGAGAATTCCTATAAGAAAATAATCGCTCACTTGATTTGGATGACCTTACATCTTCAAGTGTACGTCGTTTTGTATAGAATTAAGTAATTAATCATCGAAACGTTACAACGTCGTATATCAAGCCACTTAGGCAATATTGCTTAAAAGAAAATTATATGAAGTCAGACTTCACTGCTAATATCCAAACGCCAAAATCAGACAAAGAACTTCCTGTTTATATGTCCTTCGAAGAGCTTCAAAAACTTTTCCGCTACCTAGAAACTGATAAGCGTCCCCTAGCCTTTTGAAATAATCCATTGTTATCCTCGGGATTTGGAATTTATTGGTTCTTCCTCTTTCACACCTATTCCCTTATAATAACCTGTTAGAGAGAGGAGCATAGAATATGGCAGATGTAAAACAATTTATCTTTTTTGATTTTGAAATGCTGTGTTCAAACAAAGGAATGCCGTTTGAAGATATGGAAGCAATTCGGCTCGGCGCGGTGAAGTACAATATCGAGACAGAAGACATTGAGTTTTTTGATCGTTATATTCAACCTACAAAACGAGTGTCCTTAAGCCGCTTTTGCAAAGAGTTAACCGGTATTAAAGATACTGATTTAGTCGGTGCAAGTAATTTTAAAAATGTTTTTGAAGACTTTTTAACCTGGATTGGCGGAATTAAAAAATCCCGTTTTTTCTCCTGGTCTACCAGCGATTTATCTCGTTTAAAAATAGATGCGGCAAAGCACGAAATCTCTCTTGCTACTATAAAGAAAATAGAACAGCGTTATGTTGATTTTCAAGAAATTTTTACAAAACGTGTTTCTGAAAATAACGTATCAGTAGAAAATGGGTTAGCTTTATATAATTTGCAGTTTGAGGGTAAAAAGCACAATCCGATGTATGATGCGTATAACACTCTTCGCATTTACCTAAGCTTTTTGAACGAGCCAGTACAGTCTGATTTCATTATGATAAAACAATTTATTCTGGAAGAAGTGCCGCAGAACATTAAAGAAATGAATGCAACGCTTAGAACTACCATACAAAAAGACCTCCACATATTTGCGGAAGAGTTAAATGAAATATATAAAATGAAAGATGCGTTAAAAATTATAAAGAGAACTCAAAGAATTGTTAAAAAATACGAAAATATTCTTATCAATCGCTCTGGTATGTTTTCAGAGGAAAATAGTTTTTATGTCGGTCTTTTACTGGATTTTTATCATAATTTGTTGCTTTGTTATAATGAACATCTCGAATATTCATCGAAAATTATCATTTTAGATGAGAGCACTCTACACCCTTTAAACCAGCTTTCTTTAAAGAGAGGATGAAAATCCGTTCTCTTTGGTACATAATTTAGCTCTTTCCTTATCCCCTTGTTCCTGTTCATTCCTTAAACTCTCAAGAACGTAATCATCATTATAATCTTCCATTATTAATAGTAAAGTTTTAGGCCTTAATTAGGTCTAAATAAGTGTACTTACTACGGAATTATGTATTTTACCTAAATAAAAAAGCAGACGCAATTGGTCTGCTTATAATACTAGCTATCCTGCTATCCTAACAGTCTGATTTTAGCTTTTGTGATTATTATTGGATTGATTTACCACTTAATGCATCGCAGATAATCTAAACAGTTTATCAATTTTAATGTTTCACAACAGTTACATACGTAACTTTACTTACATTATTCGAAGCATCTTTAGCAGTTACGTTTAATTTAGTTCCTTTTTTCTGTATAGGGATACTAACAGAGAATGATCCCTTTGAATTTGCTTTTGCATACCCAATTCTATTCTTCCCTATATTAACAGTTACGGTAGAGTTAGCTTCTGCTTTTCCTGTCACAACCTTATCATTATCATCTACTTTATTAACTGCTGGCTTGTTTGGTGGAGTAACGTCAGCTTTTACAACTGTTATATAGGTAAGTTTACTTACATTTCCCGCACTATCTTTAGCAGTTACATTCAGCGTAGTGCCTGCTTTTTGAACTGGAATACTAACAGAGAATGATCCCTTTGAACTTGCCTTTGCATACCCAATTCGTTTTTTACCTACATTAACAGTTACAGTTGAACCTGCTTCCGCTTTACCAGTTATAACTTTATCGTTATTGTCTACTTTATTAACAGTAGGTTTATTTGGCGCAACAGTATCTTTGTCAGCTTCAAATTGAGTAGAGATTCCATATATAGCATCATAATCATTTCCGTTTAGATCTAAAACAGGTATGTAATACGTGCCCGCTTTATTAACTTTATATCCTTGCACTTCCACTCCATCATCATATTCAGAACCTAAGTATTCTAAATAACCATGATCTTGATATTCATATTCAGTTGCTAAAAATAGTAAATCGATATTGGAAGTAGTATCTGTTCCACCCGCTACTAGTAAAGTCCCTTTTCCAGATACGTTCACCTTATAAAAATCTATATCAAGAGTATCGTCGAATTGTCCAAATGTTACTCTCTCGTTTAGTAGTGTATCTGCTATTTTGAAATCATCATTAGGCTCACTTTCATACATTGGCTGACCACTACTGCCCTTAATACTTGCACTTGATGCATTAAATTTTTTCGTAGAAAAACCTTTAGGTGTTTCTAATGTAATTAAAGTTTGTTCTTTAATTTCCCTTAGCGCATAGGGATTAATAACATTATGATTTAACGGTTTATCAGATTTCAATCGGCTTTCAATTGTTTTCTTTGAAGACTCATAGTTATTTTCAGCTGCTTGAGTTGTGCTTACTGATAATGAGGAAGCTAGTAAACCTACAGATAATAATGAGATGATACCCTTTTTCTTCATTTAATCTCTCCCTTAACCACATGTAATTACTTTATAACTACGACTATGATACTACTTAATTTTTAACATAACCATATAATTCTATATTCAAATTCCGACAAAAAAAGACAGCCATTTTTAATGGGGCTGTCTTCCTCTAGATCTTTTACTATTTTTATATCTGTGGAGGAAAAGATGTTTAGTTTTATTATAATGTACTTTCTCTTTACGAAAGTGAAATGAACTATAAAATGAAGCATAGATAAACCATATATCGGTTGTATTTAAGAGTGTCAGTATCTAACATTTTTTGTTCTTTTGAAAGATAGAGAAAAAACTTTTCTATACGTTAGTTACTACGTTTTAATTTTTAAAAAATCCATTTTATCACAATTTATAGTCAACAGGAATTAAAACCCCAAAAGTATATATAATAGCTACTTTTGAGGTTTTGTATCGCTCTTTTTATGTTTAATAAACAGCTTATTTTATTAGTAACCGTCTAACGTAACATCAGCAATTGACCCATCACTAGGACTTACTTGATACCACCCTTGTGTAGCTGTATGCCCTTCTCCTGTTTCTTCATTATCCACGACATTTTCATAAACATGGATAATATAGTTTCCTGAGTCGTCAAGGTGATCATATGCTACAAGGAGAGGTGAATCTTCAGATATGCCTTGCTGATCACGAACCAGCTGGATAGCTTGTTCGTGGGAAACTGTTTGTTCGGCTGTTTCCTCTTCCTCAATTGCTTCTGTATCTTCTTCTTGCTCTGGTTCTGATTCCGATTCCGTTTGGGCCTCATCTTCTGAATAAGCCTGAGCTTCTTCCTCGTCCGCTTTTGCCTGAGCTTCCTCTTCCTCCTGCTGTTTCTTTTCTTCTTCTGCTAAACGTTCTTCCTCCGCTTTACGATCTGCTTCTGCCTGAGCTTCAGCTTCTGCATCAGCTTTGGCCTGCGCCTCTTCTTCTTTTTGTCGGTCTTCTTCTAGCTGCGCATAGTAATCATCTAATTCTTTTTCCATTTGCTGCTGTTCGAGTTCTGATAATTGCTTTTGTTGTTCTTGTATTTGGTTTTGAAGCAAAGCAATTTGTTCTTCTGAAGCATTATCAGCAAAATTGATATTTTCTACATAATCACCACTCCCGTCAAAGTTAACTTCCATCATACAAAAAACATTTTGCTCTTGATTAATGCCATAGTAAATATACTGATTATCACCTACTTGGATATACTGATAACCATTCATTACATTTAATAAGTAATCGCGATCCGCTTCTTTAGAATTAACTGCTTTTTTAATTGTTGATGCTTTTGTTTGTAATGTATTCGGCGATGATTCTTTTACAGCCGTTTTGTTGTCATTTTCTTTCGTATGAACCGCTGTTGATTTCTCTGTAGGCTCTTCTTTTTGCGATACAGTTTCACTGGATTCATCGCTACAGGCTGCTAGCAATATAGCTAATAATGGAATACCAAAAGCAAATTTCAACATTTTCATAGACTATTATCCCCTTTTTTTATCTTTTTTTAGGTTTTACATAATTCTAAAGAACCATAAAACCTTAGGGGTTATTATACCAAAATTAAGAAAATATAAGAATATTTTCTTGTGTTGTTTATGGGATTTTTTGAAAATATTATCTTTTTATGCATAAAAAAACACAAAGCCATATACTTTTTTCAGAACACGGCTTTGTGTTTTCATAACAGATGTTAATGATGAAATCCATTGTCGTATTTCGTATCTTTAAGAACAGGTCTATCCAACGAGTTAAGAAATTCAACGGCCTGTTTGAAATTAACCATAAATAAATGAGCAAGGTCTCTTGAAAATCCATTTCTAACAACAATGCGCATGATTGTTATTTCTTCCATGTCTGCTGAGAGCGGGTAAGCAGGAACTTGCCATCCGTACGTACGCAGTTGTCTAGACAAATCATAAAGAGTCCAGTTTGGTGTATAGTCTTCTTTCAGTTTCCAAGCAAGAACCGGGATATCTGAACCATCAGCAAGAATTTCGAATGCGTCCATTTCTCCAATTTCTTTGCTAAGAAACAGCGCGTTTTCTTGGGAGGTTTTTTGCACGGCATAATAGCCGTCTTTACCTAAACGCAAGAAATTGTAGTACTGCAAAAGGACTTGTGCTCCTGGTCTAGAGAAGTTGAGCGCAAAAGTTGGCATGTTGCCCCCTAAATAAGAAACGCGGAAAATAAGATCTTCAGGCAAGTCCTCTTTTTCTCTCCAAATTACCCATCCCAAGCCAGGGTAAACTAAACCATACTTGTGTCCTGACACGTTAATGGACTTTACTCGCGGCAAGCGGAAATCCCAGATAAGGTCTGGTTGAAGAAATGGAGCGATAAAACCTCCAGAAGCAGCATCTACATGGATAGGAATATCCAACCCTGTTTTTTCCTGTAACTCATCTAATGCTTTTGCGATAGCAGCAATTGGTTCGTAAACCCCTGTATACGTGACTCCAAGAATCGGTACGACGCCAATTGTATTTTCGTCAACCGTATTAATCACGCCTTCTGCATCTAAATAAGGATGATCTGGATTAATGTTCACATAACGAGGCTCTACGTCCCAATAGTTTGCGAACTTCTCCCATACCACTTGAACCGATGAACTAAATACAATATTGGGGCGGTCCGTTGATAGCCCTTTACTTTTACGCAGTTTCTGCCAGCGTCTTTTTAACGCTAGTCCACCAAGCATACATGCTTCAGATGAACCTGTAGTAGAAACGCCCATCGTGGTATCAGGATTAGGTGAATTCCACAAATCCGCTAAAATACGTACACATCTCTCTTCAATAGCCGCTGTCTGCGGATACTCATCTTTATCGATCATATTTTTATCAAAAGATTCTCCGTACAAACGCTTTGCATCAGGCTCCATCCACGTAGTAACAAACGTAGCTAAATTCAAGCGGGCATTTCCGTCTAAAGCAATTTCGTCATGAATGATTTGATAAGCCGTTTCCGGAAGCATACCTTGATCACCGATACGCAGTCTTGGAATCGTCACTTCTCCTTGTCGAGAAAAAAGCGGATTAACAGGAAATTCATCAGGTAAATTTTTTTGTTCACGATGTGGGTGCCATTGAGGCATAAAGTATCATCTCCTTATGTATATCTAACAAATTGCTTTACGTTCACCTGGTGTTATAACAAGCAGGTCTCCTTTACACATTATGAGCTTTGAAACCTATTTTCATTCTTTTCATTATCCGCAGCACATAAGGGCGACCTTTATTTAGTGATACTCATAAAAATCTGCTTGGCACAACTCAAAGGGTAAAAAATATGGTAATATATTCTAAAGGAGGTTTTCGGATGGAGAAACAAGGGATTATCTTGCAAGACAAGTTTTTCGAATTAGGTGAATCTCCTATTTATAATGAATCACAAGACGTTGTTGGAAATGTCACATATAAGTTATCTATTGCTAATAAATTTGAGATTTTAAAGGACGAAGAAATTATATTTACAGGTAAATCTAAAATGTTTGCCCTCATGCCAAAGCTGATTATTTCTGATCATCAAGGAAATGAAGTTGGCATGATTCAACGGAAATTCACTTTTTTTAAAAAGAAGTATCTTTATATCAGAAACGATGGCGATACATATGAAATTACGGGGAATATAACAGATCGCAAATTCGACGTTTTGCGTTCCGGCGTTCCTATCATTCAAGTCCGCACACTCTCTTCTTTTCTGTCATTACGTCCCCACACGTTTGCTTTAGAATTTCTCGAACCTGATCTTGATAAGTGGGAAGGAATTGCGGTTGTACAAGGCGTAAGGATGATGGTGAAAGACGAAAACAGCAGTACAGCTACTGCTCCGGCTCAATAGTGGTTATATGATATTAAAAAACGAACAAACTTCAATATAAAGTTTGTTCGTTTTTTAATTAAGGGCCAAATACTAATGTACCGATGACATGGTAGCTAATTGGTACAAGAAACAAGATGATATTTAAAATAATCGCCCATAGACAGAGCTTGTCTTTTTTTATAAAGAAACCAATAATTGCAGGAACAATCATGAGCGGAACTAAAAAGATAGGTGCGATAATAGGCAGTCCTTGAAGCTTTTCAGCCGCAATAAGTCCTGTAAAAAAGTTAAGGATCAATAAAGTATTAATAATGACATATAAATGTGAAATTCCTCCAAGAATCCCACCTATTATCCCACTTTTAGTTGTTTTAACAGTGGCATCCACGTTTCTATCACCTCTTTTTTAGAAATATAAGTAAACTATACTATAATGTGGTTTTTATTGTAAAGATATGAAGAAAATAACTAATGAAAGCCCATTACGAAAAAGCACTGTAGCGATTGCTACAGTGCTTTTTATAAACAGTGCATTTTTTCCTCTGCTTCTTTCCAAGGAACCGTATAGCCCTGTCCTTTGGCGCAAAAGACGGAGGATGAACTGTATTCGGGATCCGCCTCTTTATTGTAGCGGATTCGTTCAATAACTTCTTCTTCATTATGACAGCGTTCATACCCTCCGAATAATAGAGACATCGCTCCTTTTCCATGCGTAAAAGATGCTAGCGTCGAACCGTAGGTCATAAAAGTAGCAACAGGAACTTTTCCTGTAATAATCGCTTTGTTTTCGGTTGTTACAGGAGAATCAAAGCGACCGTGTGCGCTTTGAACATCAGCTAATACTCTTCCCATTTGATCAATATCTACTTTAATTTTAAAGTCATAATACGGTTCCAGCACAATGTTTTTGGCTTTTTCTAACCCTTGTCGTAATGCTCGGTACGTTGCTTCTCTAAAATCTCCTCCGCTTGTATGCTTGTTATGAGCTCGTCCGGTACGCAACGTCACTTTTATATCAGTAATAGGCGAACCTGTCAGCAAACCGTGATGCGGCTTTTCAAATATATGCTGACGGACTAGATTTTGATACCCAACGGACAAATCGTCGGCGTGACAAGCATTTTCAAAAGTAATTCCGCTGTTTCGTTCCGCTGCTTCTATTTTCAAATGAACTTCTGCATAGTGTTTCAACGGTTCAAAATGCCCGTAGCCCATCACTGTATTTTGAATGGATTCTTTGTACAAAATTTCTGGTTCTTCAAACTGTACGTTTATATTAAAACGTTCTTTTATCAGTTTTTCGAGAACTTCAAGCTGAATTGCTCCCATCACATGAATATGAAGTTCTTGAGTCCTTTCTTCCCACGTCACATGTAAAGAAG
The DNA here is from genome assembly GCF_042787905.1 of Priestia sp. YIM B13551. Taxonomy (NCBI): domain Bacteria; kingdom Bacillati; phylum Bacillota; class Bacilli; order Caryophanales; family Bacillaceae; genus Priestia; species Priestia sp. YIM B13551. Next base: position 409,157 of record NZ_JBHZOX010000001.1, on the reverse strand, counting down.
GGTCTTCAGCATCTAATAATCGAAAAAGTTTAATTCCTTCTTTTGGATGAACAGAAGGCTCAAAAACAACTTTTGATTTTAACGTAGGCAAAAGTTCGTAGGACCGGCTTTCTTTTAACGTTCCAAGACCGTCTCCAATCGATGCTGAAGACAATCCTGTAACTGCAAAAAGTTCGCCGGCTGAACCTTCATTAACGTTTTTAAATGTGCTTCCGTTATAAGCGCGAATTTGAGTAATTTTTTCTTCGTATAGCTCTCCGTTTTTTTCATAAGCCACTTCATCACGCACCTGCAGTGTCCCGCTAAGAGCTTTGATAAACGTGATACGCATGCCGTTTTCATCGTGCCGAATTTTATATACACGCCCTGAAAATGCTTCTTCCTTCGAGTAGCGAGTTTCTGTTAACAAATCAACCTTCTCTAAAAATTCTTTAATACCGATGTCTTGTAAAGCTGAACCACTCGCACACGGGAAAAGCTGATTGGCTTGAATAAGCTTTTGCATAGCCGCTCTCCAATAAGCTTGATCATTCTTACCTTCCATAAATGCATCTAGAAGCTCTTCATCTTTTTCAGCTATAAATTCAATAAGTTCCTCACTTAACGAGCCATCTAGAAGCTCTGACGTTATGTCAAAAACATCGGGGGTTAAGTTGTGTTTAATATCATTTATAACACGTTCAGGATCTGCTCCTACACGATCGATTTTATTGATGAAAAAGAATACGGGCACACGATGTTTTTGAAGCAGCTGCCAAACCGTTTCTGTATGGCCTTCGACTCCTTCTACTGCACTTAAGATAACAATGGCATAGTCCATCACTTGAATAGAACGTTCCATTTCAGGTGAAAAATCGACGTGGCCCGGCGTATCAATTAAATAGTAAGTAGAACCGTTATATGAAAAAGTTCCTTGATCGGCAAATACCGTAATTCCTCGTTCTTTTTCAATCGCATGGGTATCAAGAAAGGAGTCTTTGTGGTCAACTCTTCCTCGCTGTTTAATACTTTTTGTATGATAAAGAAGCTGCTCGGAAAACGTAGTCTTCCCTGCATCCACATGCGCTGCAATGCCGATTGTTTTATTAGATTGTTTCATTGTTAAATACCACCTTACTGCTGTATGTATAGCTGTTACTCTCTATTTTATAATAATCGTAAGAAAAAGTGGACGACAAAGAATTAGAGCTGCTTACATCAAAAAAGAATGCGTGATTAAACATCGCATTCCTTTTTTGTACGGCTTTTGGTATCTTTTTTGCCTTTTGCTATAAAAATAGCTGCTATAAGGCACCCAATTCCAGCTCAATGCATGATGTTATTACCTGTCGCGCCTAGACTGTTACTAGTCAACCCAACTAAAATGCTGCCAAATATAATCAATAAAACAGCAAACATGAACTTCAATTTCTTCACTCTCCGTTAGTAAGTTATTAAATATGATTTGCATATGGATCATATAAACCAGTAAGTAATAATAGACTTGCTGATAAAATCAATGTTCCTGCGATTAACAAACTGTTGCTACATACCTTTTTTCTCTTCTTGCGTAAAAACATTCCTGATATAAGAAATAGTAGTGCGACAGATAGTAGAATTAACCCTATACCAATATTCAATCTTTCTTTCTCTCCCTTATGCATGTATTCCTTATCATCTAGTTAACCATAATATTATTATGAAAATAAAAAAACGAATTTGAACGTTTACCCAACCTTAATTGATTTATATGTTATCATACATAAATTGTTAAAAATACATTTTTTCACCTTTCACTATCAAAAAAGCAGCCTCTTTACTAAGAGACTGCTTTTTTTTAATGACAACTGATAAAACCGCTTAAGAAGCTTTTTTTAATTGTTCTTTTTGTTTTTGTTGATAAGAAGAAAAATAAATAAGACCTACAAATACAGCTCCACCTATCATATTTCCAATAAAGGTAGGGACAATATTTGTCATAAAATCAAACCAAGTAAAGTGACCTGCAAAAATAGCAGCGGGAATAATAAACATATTGGCTACAACGTGCTGAAAGCCAATCGCAACAAATGCCATAATAGGAAACCAAATACCAAGAATTTTCCCCGTAACATCTTCAGCACCGTATGAAAGCCAAATAGCTAAACATACAAGCCAGTTGCAGCCCACAGCGGAAATAAGCGTTTTAAAAAACGATTCATCAATTTTAGCTTGAGCAATTGCTACCGTTTTATCTAAAAAAGGCCCTGTTTCTGTTAAACCTACAATATGTCCAAAGAAATATGCAATAAATGCGGCACCTAAAAAGTTAGCAAGCGTGACCCAAAACCAGTTATGAAGCAAGTGACGAAGTGAAATTTTTCTTGCATACAGGGCAATGGAAACAGACATCATATTCCCTGTAATAAGCTCCGCTCCCCCAAGTACAACCAGCATAAGACCTACAGGAAAGACGGCCCCTCCTAAAAGATTCGATAAACTTCCCCATTCAGCTGGTAAATTACCAATTACGCGTACATCTAGTAAAAAGCCAAGCGCAATAAACGCGCCTCCTAAAAACCCAAGCATGAGAATGGAAGAAAGGGATAGCTTCGTTTTTGAAATCCCTGCTTCTAAAGCGATGTTTAACATTTTATCCGGCTTGTGAAATGCCATAAAACTCCTCCTTAACTAAAAAAGGCAGCACTCAAAAACACCTTTTACACAAGGTTTTTGAATGCTGCCTAATAATCCTGCACTTTCTTTACAGTATATCAGTCATCATTATCTATAATAAAATCAAATAAAAAACAAGCAGATCCTACTTCTCTTTCATTTAATTAAATTATGTATTTTACGTTGTTCTACTGAATATTGGTTTCAAACACAAACACAGAAACAGCGATATCTTCTTCTACTTTGATATCAGAAAATAAGTACTCCAGCTTAGCTCCTAACAAGTCTTCAAGCCCCTCTGGAGGAGATGAAGCGTACAGGTTTTGAATAAGCTTTGTTCTTGCCATATGTACCGTCTCTTTACCTTCGGTTGTTCTCGCGATAAATTGTTCAGCTGGCGTTAAGTTGCCGTACAAAGTTGAAATAGCCATATTTTGAACAAATACAGTATGAATTCGTTCTGGACCTTTTCCAAAAAGTTTTTTGCGCAGCTTTCGGATAATATCATTAAAATCATGTATTTTCTTAGACACTGGTGTATGCCCCCGCTTATCTCGAGTATGTCTATCCTGCTCATTCAAGTTTTCAACTAAGAATAAGTTACATTATACATGACGACGTTTACATTGTATACAATGTATCTGTTTTACCCCCGTTAATCCAAACAATCGCAAAACCATTACGAAATGATAAAAAAAATCCTTCACTTATTAAAGTGAAGGATTACCTTTATATCTCTACTTAAAGGTTACAAATGGATTCTCAGTTACCAAAGAAATAACTAAGAACTTTGACAAGATAGCATGTCAAAATAGTCAAGTGGTATGTTTGTACCAGTAGTTAATGCTATCACGTCAAAGTCATGGAATCCAATTAGTTTACTTTCATAATACTTTATTTAATTTAAATATTCTTTTTTGATAGGAAACCCTTAATCTTCATCACGATCTGCTCTAAATTCATCATCAGATAATGAATTTAGTTGATGGCTAAGCTTTTCGTAGTTATCTTGTTTTTGGTTTTGTTGTACATCATTAGATATAGGAGCTTCACTAAAACCAGTAGATGTTTTTCTCGTCTCTTCGCCTCCGCTAACTCCAAACCCAACATTGTTATCTGTCATCGGATTCACCTCTTTAACTGTTATTATGGAGAATTGCTCTAAAAAAATAACAGGAAACAAAAGGGATTCCCACTTAGCTAATAGCGGTCCAAGCTTCCTTACTTACACCAAATCGTATTTAAATAAGGAAATGACCTGCTTTAACCCCATAGGCAATACCAACAAAAAAACTTGCTATACCTAGTGTTTGACTTTTACATACATACTTTATAGTTAAGCCTGGAATCAGACCCCATATAATGATGAAAATAGCGAACGATACTATAATAGAAGACCATGCATCTTGCCCTGATATACTTATACCTTGCATAAACGTTTCTCCTTTCAGTACTTATATCGGGAGAACATAAATTTTTTATAGTATCTTATAATACGAACTAAAAAATCCAAGTGACCTGTCCATATATGCTTTTATAGCGAATGGTGGCGTTCAAGCTCGATTGTTTTTGGTTTTTGCCATATTAATACCCCTGCCGCTACATACATAAACGAAGTGATGTAAAAAAGGCTGCCGATTGTAAGAAAATCAATGATATACCCTGTTGCAATTACGGCTAAAGCTGCCCATATAGAGGTCCATAAATGATAGTGTCCTACTTGTTTTCCCGTATGAGCACGATCTATCTGCCTAGATAACGCTATTTTTTCTGCTGTTTTTTGAAGAGCTCCAAGTAGCCCCATTATAACTTGAATGATATACACCTGCGTGATAGTTGTTAGAACGGGAATCACAAGCATAACAACCGCCATCCCAAACGTATATAAAATGAGCAAGCGCTTTTCTCCTACTCTGTCACTCCATGAACCGATTAAAGGGTGACTCAAAGCTGCGGTTAAAGCGAAAATTCCGTAAGCTAAGCCAAATTGTGAATAACTATCGCCAAGATTTCGAAGCAGTAAAAGGTAAAAAGGAAAAACAATACTGCTTGCGGTAATCATCAGGCTTTGTGAGTGTAAGAGTTGTTTGTACGTCATTTTCCATACTCCTTATAAAATAAATTAACGAACGTTTCGTTCCGATCATATTTTCTTTTTAAATTAAAAAAGGCGGTTGTATGAGGGTAAGCCTCTTCTAACTGCTTCTTGCTTGGGTAGCCGTAGTAAGGCAAATAATAGCTTCCTTGATGCTGAAGCGTAACATCTACCATTTTTCTGACAACTCTTTGTGTATCAGAGATGCCTTGATGGTCTTTTTTCTGGTTAATAAGTAAAACGAGAGCAAACATGTCGTCTTTTGCATAAGACATGACTGCTTTATTGTCTTTCTCTACATAGCGAACGGTAATGTTCAATAAATTTAATTTCTCTGTTGATAACACTTCGCGTAAATCATCGATGTAAGAAGCAAATTCATCAACCGGAACGAAGTATTCCTGTAAAACTTCCGCTCGGCTAGCACTTTCGTATTCCATAAAATCACTTTCAGAACGCATAACATTATTTCTTGTTTCAAGCCGTCCATTTTGTCTTAAGAAATAAGCCTTTTGTGTTTCCCACAACATATCTTTTCCCCAGTCACTGTACCGAGACAGCCCTAGCATAAATTTAGGAAGTGCCACTATTTTTTCTGTTTTGAGCGGTTCGTTTGCAGTAGAAGTATTTTGAGAAGATAAACGGTAGTTTGTGACGTACATATCTGTTAGTAATTGATTAGGAGAAACAGAAATACGCGCCATATGCATACGAACGTCAGGATTATGCTGTACGTAGTTTTTAAAATACGCTGTATACTGCCTATAATCTAAGCAAATAACTTCATCTTCATACCATTCATCGTCTGTCAAACGAAGCGTCACATCTAAAATGACTCCAAATAACCCGTATCCTCCGTTTACTAAAGAAAACAGCTCAGGGTGTTTTGTCCGGCTAATTTCGATAATAGATCCGTCCGCCTGCAGGAGACGCATAGATTTTACCGTATCCATTAAAGAACCGTATCGAATATCTCTGCCGTGTACGTTCACGCTAATAGAACCTCCAACGGTAAAAATATTTTGTGATTGCATAACTTGAAGAGCAAGACCGTCTTTATGTATATATTGCTGAATATCATTCCACGTTGTCCCGCTTTGAACCGTAATTTCTTTTTGACGTGGCTTGTAATCTATAATTTTATTGTACTGCTTCATATCAAATAAAATAGCATTCGGATAGTACGTCTGCCCTCCTTGGCTGTGCTGCATGCCTGCAATCGCTATTTTTTCATGATGCTGTGAAGCGGTTTTCACCCAATCTTTCAGCTGTTTTTCAGTTGTTCCATGCTTTATTTCTTTGACTTTTGTAGGAAGAAGCCGAGCAACATCCCCCGTTACAGGGTGGCTTTGCTGCTGTTTATAAATATGATAGGAGGCATATGAACCTACTAGATAAAAAGATAAAAAAGTTCCTAACAACACGTTTTTCTTCATTCTAAACTGTAAGCTCCTTTCTTTATTTCTGTGAAATTATACCATATAAAAAGTGAAATAACACTATAAAAGTGTAGTTTTACACTAATTTATAACTTATTTTGAGAAAGTATATGAAAAAAACTTGTAATTTAATGTATGTTAACCTTATTGAAACAAAAAAAGAAAAGACCTAGTGGCTTTTCTTTTTTTGTTTCTTTATTTTTCAGCTTCGTATGCAACTAAAGCTACTCTTTTTCCTAACGTTTGTTGAAACTGCTCTTCTAGCTGTTTAAGCTTCGCATGCATATCATCGTTAATTGAAGCTGGCTCAAAGGTCATTTTTGTTTGCTCCATCAGATACTGTCACCTCTTTCATGTGTATATGTTCTACTTTTTCCAATATAAAAGAGGTCTATGACGATTTGACGAAAGTTTACAAATTAAATTTGCTAATGAGCGCTGTTAATTGTTCTGCCATTTGAGACAGAGATTGTGCGGAAACAGCAATTTCCTCCATTGAAGCCAGCTGTTCTTCAGTTGATGCAGCCACTTCTTCAGATGTAGCTGCATTTCCTTTAGCAAGGATCGCCATTTCACCCGCTGTACGGGCCACTTCTTCAACCGCTGCTGAAATTTGCTGAGCAGTCGCAGCAACTTCTTCTACTTGCGGAGTCGTTTCATTCATGCTGCTTAGAATTTGTTCGAATTTTTGAATAGCCGTTTGTGATATTGTTCGTCCTTCTTCAACTTTGTTTGTAACTTGCTCCATTGTATGTACAGATTCCTGAGTATCTTGTTGAATCGCTTGAATAAGCTCAGAAATTTGAGACGCGGACACTTGTGATTGTTCTGCCAGCTTTCTCACTTCCGCTGCTACAACGGAAAACCCTTTTCCATGTTCTCCAGCTCGTGCCGCTTCGATTGCAGCATTTAAGGCTAGTAAATTTGTTTGAGCAGCAATGCCGCTGATTACTTCTAAAATGATTCCAACTTCTTTTGAACGTTGAAACAAAGTACGAATCGTTGTATTAGACAGCTCGACGGATTGAGAAATGGATTCCATTTGTTCGACCGTTTCTCTCACGGCTTTTCCGCCTTCTACAGCTTCAGACGTTGTGTGATTTGATAGCTGAGAAACAATTTCTGTACGCTTGGCAATGGTAGAAACTCCTTGGACAATCTCATCTAAAGAAGCTGCATTTTGGTCAATAACAGCCGTTTGTTTTTCCGCGCTAGAAGCCACTTCTTGTATCGCAACCGATACTTGTTCAGTCGCAGCGCTCGTTTGCTGTGAGCTGGCCGTTAGCTCTTCTGAAGAAGCAGCCACTTGTTCTGCACTCATTTCAACATTTTGAATTAATGTGCGAAGATTGTTTTGCATCTGACTAAAAGCATACCCTAACTCGCCGATTTCATCCTTTGAATTGACGATAATCGCTGTTGTTAGATCTCCTTCACTAACGCTCAGAGCCTGATTCTTAAGCTGTTTGAGCGGTTTAATAATCGATTGCAACACCGCAAAAATGGTAAGACTCCCGATTATCAGACAATCTACAATAATAAATAGTGTTTTGTAAAAGATAGGCTGTGCTGCTTCACTAACTTCTGATGAGTACATAGTGCCTGCAACTTTCCAGCTTGTTGTTTTATTTGTAGTAAAGACCATCTTTTTTTCATCCCCGTTAAAGGTATAATCAAAAGACCCGGAGCTCTTTGCATAAAGCTTGTCAAAAAGAGAATCTGTCGCTTTTGTACCTGCTTTTTCCGTAGGGTGAACAATATATTTTCTTTCTCCATCCAAAAGAAATGGATATCCTTTTTCTCCGATTTTTACTTTGCTGACAGCTTTATTGATGCGGCTTATATCTAAATTTAAAGCAATAACCCCTGTGCCATCCGCCGTTGTTTTTGCTACAGTAATAACGGTCTGACCTGTAGAGGCTGATGGATAAGGTTCAGTGACAACTGTTTTTCCTTTGTTTTGCATGGCTAGCTTGTACCAATCTCGTTTTCTGGGATCATAGCCTGCTTGTATCACTTTTTTAGGCGATTGAATAAACTTCCCGTGCTGATTTCCTGTAAAAATGCTGACGGCTTCTGGATGAAGCGAAGCATATAAGTTAAAATCTTTGCTTAAAGTAGCCATATCTTTTTCATTGTAGCGCTCGTTGTTTACCACTGATGCAAAAAACTCTACATCATGAATTTTTGGTCCAATGGTATCGTCAATCACTGAATTAATGGACTGTACATTTTGCTGTGCTGTGTTAATAATTTGGTTTTCAATTTCATGTTTCGCCGTTATGTAAGCTGATACACCTATCGTAACAGATGGCACTAATAAGATCGCTGCAAATGCTAGCACCAGCTTTGTCTTAAAGTTATTAAGGGACCTTTTTTTTCTTACTCTCTCCATGCTATGTAGCCTCTCTCTCCGTAGTTAAAAGTGATCGTGCACTTTCTTTCTATCGGCAAGACTTCATATTCCTTTAGTCATCGAGTATATACATAATTAACAATGGGTGTGAAAAGATAAGAGTACGATAAAAAAAGTAGGTGATTTTAATGGAAGAAAGTAAAAACAGCAAGTCTTTTTCAATGTTTGAAACAGAAAAGGTTCAGCGCGGGGAAGAAAAAGATATTTTTAATATCTATAAAGAAGGAGTAAAAATTGCAGAAGTAAGAGGAACGGATCCTCAAACTCAGCAGGTTATTCCGATGCATGACTTAAATGATTACGAAGAAAATAAGCTTCACGAATATATTGCTCATTTAGACCATACAACGTAAAAATGTTAAAACAAGAGCCCTCTCTTGTTTTAGTCCTTAGAATCATAAAAAACATGTTCAAAATGCAGCGTGTTTTTTTGTATGTACAGCAGTCCAAACGAAAATTGCTTTTCACGCCGCTTGTCAGTAGCGGAACCTGGATTAAACAACGTAATATCACCAATTTGCTTATGAACAGGAATGTGAGAGTGACCGAAAATTATTGCGTCAACTTGTTCATGTTCAAATGCCAAAAGCGCACGTTTTTCAGTCGTTTTTCCTTTGCCATGACCGTGGGTTACACCAATCGTAACGTCGTCAAACGGAAGAAGTAATGAAGATGGAAGTACTTGCTGAAGCTCTTCACTGTCTACATTTCCAATTACCCCGTGTACAGGAGCAAACACACGCAGGTCATTGTATACATCTATCGTTTGAAAGTCTCCAGTATGAATAATAGCATCAGCTGTTTTCAGTTCGGTTAGGAGTCTTTTCGGAAAATGTTTCGCTCTTTTTGGAATATGAGTGTCACCTAAAATAACAATCTTCATTTATGATACGCTCCTTTTTCATTCAATATGGTGTAGTGTAGCGTATTACGTTGGAATGAAGCAACTCTATACGGAGCGTCAGGCAAAAAATTTCTCTTTTTCGTTTAAGTTTGCGAAAATACGTTACATACTAAGTTACAGAATGGAGTTTTCAAAATGGAAGTAAAAATTAATCGAAACGCAGCAAAAGTGTTAAAAAATGCGTTGGCTAGCCCAGAAGGTCAAGGAAAAATGATTCGTGTATATGTAACTATCGACCACGGTGATCACGCGCATTATGATTGGAAATTTGATACGCCGACTGAACATGATGAAATCGTAAAAACAGATAAAGATATCGATATCATTTTAGATAAACGCGAGAAATTTTTAGAAGGCGTATGGATTCAATATTTCCACGTTCCAGAGCCTGAATTTGTGATTAGCAGCCTTCACCACGCGCATCACCATCATTAATACAAAAAACACACCTCTAAAACAGGTGTGTTTTTTCGTTTGTGTGACAAGCAAAAATTTTATTGATAAGAAGAAGAGATAAAATTTTGTTGAAGCAATAAAAATGAGCTATAGTGGAATTACAGATGAAAGAAAAGAGGTTAGCGTATGAAAGTAAGTGTGTTAGTAAGGTCTATTTTAGTTGTTATTTTATATAATTTATTCGTTCTGTACATCGGATGGAACGCTTGGATGTGGCTTCACACAATGTTTGAAGTGGAAAACAAATGGATTCTTACGGTGATCGTTGTCTTTTTTGCTTATTCCTTTATCATCAGTCGTGCGTTTCAACAAGTGAGCATATTTAAAATTGTGGGATCGTACTGGTTAGGATTTATTCAATATTCGGTGCTTTTGCTTCCTATAAGTAATCTAGCCGTATATATTCTTACTCTTCTAGGCGCTTCACTTTCTACAGCTATCGATTCAATTGGATTTTTCATGATTGCCGCTTTTTTATTCATTTTTGCTTATGGTACGTATAATGCTTACAGTCCTGTGGTAAGAAAATACACGATTTCACTTGCTAAAAAGACGAATCGGAAAAACCTTCGCATTGCTGTAGCATCTGATATGCACTTTGGCACATTGTCGGGCAAAAAACATTTGCAGCGGTTAATCACTCATGTACAAAAGATACAGCCGGATCTTATTTTACTTCTTGGAGATATTATTGACGATGATCCCCACGTATTCTTTAAAAAAGAAATGGATTCTATGATGAAACAGCTAAAAGCCCCTTTAGGCACATATGGAATTTTAGGAAACCATGAGTATTACGGCGGAAAGATCCCTCAGTTTGTGGAAAGAATGAAAGAAATGAACATTCCTATTTTAATGGATGAAGTGTTAAACATAGGTGATAGCTTGTATTTAATAGGAAGAAAAGACAAGACGGACAAAAACCGAGACAGCTTTTTCGATTTAGCGAGTGAAACGGATCGTTCCCTACCTGTCATTGCAATGGATCATCAGCCGCTTTCTTTAAAAGAAGCGGAACAAGCAGGCGTAGATTTACTTCTATGCGGTCATACTCACAGAGGGCAAATGGCACCTAATCATTTAATCACCAAGCGGTTATTTGAAATTGATTGGGGCTACAAGCAAACTAATCAACTGCATACCATTGTCTCTTCAGGATTTGGCTTTTGGGGTCCTCCGCTTCGAATCGGGAGCCGATCAGAAATTATTCAAATTGATATTTCGTTTACAAAATAGAGAAAGCCTTGAGGCTTTCTCTATTTTAATGTACGCAGCAGCTTCGGAAGCTCTGCATAAATGGCGACTACTTCATCTACTTTCATTCGAACGAGCCCGCTTGAAGACGGGGCAACAAAGTCCATTATTCCTGATACCATCGATTTCTCTTGTTTACCCCACTTTACTTGCTTGCGCCCGCTGTACTGCTGATAGACACCTTTTCCAACAAAACAAACGATTTTAGGCGTATATGTAGCTATTTTTTTCTTTAAGATTTCTCTGCCTTCTGCATATTCTTCTTTTGTAATCTCATCAGCTGCCTTTGTAGGACGCTCTACAATATTGGTTAAACCGTATCCTAGCTGGAGCAGCGAGTGATCTTCCTCCGGATGATATTTACGATCTGTCAAACCTGTTTTATGAAGAATCGTCCAGAAACGATTGGTTGGATTCGCAAAATGATGCCCCGTTTCCCCGGAACGGATGCTTGGATTAAAACCGACAAATAAAATATCTAAGTTGGGTTGTATGTGATCAAAAATAGAATTCATAGTCATACGCTCCTTACAATGTAAAAAGAAAACACCCAAATTGGATGTTTTCTTTTTACTATACCCTATTAAATACGAACTACGCGTCCGTTGAATTTTTGTTTCCAGTAGCCGCTGCTCATGTTTGCAATTGCAACACCTGTTGAGCTTTGAGCACCGATGAACTTGCCGCCTCCTACATAAATGCCAACGTGGCCGTCTTTTTTATATGTATCGAAGAAAACAAGATCGCCAGGTTGCATTTGACTAGAAGACACTTGTGTTCCAGCATGCTTTAACGTCTCTGTACTTACAGATCCAAGAGGTCCAAGGTTAACGCCTACTTGAGAATATGCCCAGTGTACAAATGACGAGCAGTCAAATAAACCGTGGCTAATATCAGACTGGCTACGTCCTCCGCCAAATACGTAAGCAGAGTTTCCAATCCAGCGATTTCCTACTGTTACAACATTGCTAGCTTTTGGAGCCGGAGCGCTTGTAGGTGCCACATCATTGCTGCTTGCTTTTGGTGCTTCTGCCTTAGCAGACGATGAATCGGCTTTTTCAGCTGGTGCAGCCGCTGCTTTTTGAGCTTGCTCAGCTGCTTTCTTAGCTGCCTCTTTAGCCGCTTGTTCAGCTGCTTTTCTTGCTGCTTCTTCTGCAGCTTTTTGATCTTTAATATTTTGTTCAAGCGTAGATTGTTCATTTGCAAGAGAGCTGTCTTTTGCTTGTAGAGAAGCTTTTAGTTCTTCATTTTTTGCTTCTTTATCTTTTAGTTCTTTTGCCAGTGCATCTTTTTGTTTCTTTTGAGCTGCTAGCTGGACAGTCATTTCATCCAGTTCCGCCTTCATGTCTTCTAAGCTAGCAAGCTTAGATTTAACATCCGCTTGTTTTGTTTTTAATTCGTCTTGCATATTTTTAGTTTCTTTTAAAATACCACGGTCTGCATCTACAATAGTCGAAACAGCTAGCGCGCGGTCTACAAAATCACCAAAACTTGAAGAACCAAGTAAAACTTGTAAATACTCTACGTTACCGCCGCTTTCTTGCAGGGAACGTGCACGATCTTTTAAAATATCGTTTCGCTTTTCAAGTTTTTCTTGAAGCAGCTTAATTTCTTTTTCAAGCTGCTCTACTTGTTTAGACGTTTCTTTAATATCGGCTTCTGTTTTTTGGGCTTTTTTATTATTTTCTTCTTCTGCTATTGTTAATCGCTCAAGCTGTGCTTTCATTTGATCTTGTTCTGCTTGAAGGCGTGTCAATTCATCAGAAGCTGCTTTGATGTTAGATTGCACATCTTGACGCTGATTTTGAATTTGAGATTTTTGCGATTCCATATCTTGAATGGTAGAGGCATACGTTGGAGTTGATAAAACTCCTCCCAGGCCTAATAAAACCGTTGTGTTAAGTAAAAGCATTTTCTTTTTCAATATGAATTCCTCCGCTTTCTTGCTCTGTTAAACTAGTAATTTCTAATTATGTATCAATATGTATAAAAGTCTGACAATTTATGTAAAGTTCACTGTATTTGTCGATAAATAGCTAAATATGCTAATGAAAATCTACGAAAATTATACCACGATAAACGTTGAAAAAAAGAATAACAATATTACAATTGTATTTCAGTAGTGTAACAATTAACGCTTGTGTATACATTCATCTTTCACCTGCAAAAATACACCTTTATATCCCTGTTAAAATAAATAATCTACCGGGCTTTACACAGCACTGTTTTTAACATGATAAAATAGGCGATCAAGATTTTTTAAGCTGGTTGGATATAAGTTATTGCTAAAGAGAACGTAACAATTTTTTAACATCTACGTCTGTTTTTTTACCTTTTTCTACTATTTTTACAATATTTGAAAATGATTTTCTGAAATAGTAACAAATCTATGTTTATCTGTCGTTTGCACGTGTTTAAAAAGAGAGTGATAGGTAATTATCAAACAATATTCGACAACGCTTGGATGAAGTCATACAAAAGACCTTCTCACTGTGAGGCGAGAAGGCCTTTTGTTAATCACGCTGCTGATAATAATGTTCTAAAGCTACAATTGCACTTCCCATTCTTTCTTGATCAGGAATAACAATACGATCTACTCCTTCTTCTTTTAAAGCAGCAGCGGTTACTTTTCCTACGGATACAGCTACTACAGAGCTTTTAAAGAGTTCTCGAATGTGATCAGCTTGTCCGTGTTCTCTTGCAAACGAAAATAAAAATCGGGCCTGCGGAGCGCTTGTGAAATTAACAGCATCAATTTTTCCGCTTATTAATTCGTTTATAAGCTGTTCCATGATTTCTGCTTTTGGCGGAATATGCTGATACGGTAAAATCTCTTTAAATTGGGCTTTTTGATTCGATAGAAAGTCAATCAATTTTGGTGCAGGATCTCCGTGAAGCTGAAGCGCTACATGCTTTCCTTCAAAAGAAAATGAATGAAGTGCCCTGACTAGTCCCGCTGTACTTCCATCATCATCTCGAACGGTTGGAGTAACACCGAGCTTTTTTAACATATTTACGGTTTTATACCCGCGTGCAGCAATATTAGCTGCTTGTAAAGAAGACAGAAATTCATCCGCCAGTCCTAGCTTATCTGCTGTTTTATACAAAATTTCCGTCCCGACGCCTGTCGTAAAAATAAACCAATCATAATTTCCTTTTACCAGTTCTTTAATATCTGCTTCTAAGTGTGTGTCATCTAAAAAGATTGTTCCTTGTGCAGGTCGTACAAGCGGGGTCCCGCCAAGGTTTTCAACAATTTTGCTGATTTCTTCTACTTTACGCTGACCTACGAGTGCGACTGTTTTTCCTTCTAATCGTTTCAATGGTCTACCTCCATTTTTCTATGTATGCTACTTTAATGATCCTTGATAACCGAGTTTTTCAGAAATTAGGCTCGCCGCTTCTGTTACTTTTTGAATAATGAACGGCAGTCTGTCTCCTTGAAATCTCGCTTCAATTCCCGCTACGCTAATGCCTGCAACCACTTCATTTTGATGATTTACAATCGGCGCGCTCACGGATGTTGTAAAGTTTTCTAATTCAGAGGTGCTAATGGTATACCCTTTTTCTTTTGCTTCTTTTAATACATTTCTTAGCTTCTTTTGATCTGTAATGGTTCCAATACCTATTGGAGCTAGCTCCGTTTGAGTAATATATTCCTCTTGTTCTTTTTCGGGTAAATGCGCCAAGATAATGCGTGAACAAGCTCCTGCATAAAGAGGTGAACGCCTTCCAATTGATGTATAAAGACGCACTGGATGAAGCGTATCTACTTTTTCAATATACATAGCTTCATTCCCATCTCGTACAATTAAATTAACCGCTTCTTCTACTTCATCTCGGAGCGCTTCCATTACAGGCTTTGCGATATTTCTAATATCTAAGCGATTAGCCACTAGCTGACCAAATTGCAAGAATAAAAGTCCTAGCGAATAGTATCCTTGCTCGTCTTTTGTTAAAAATCCCATCTTTTCAAGCGAACCAACCATCCGGTGCAAAGAAGTTTTCGGAACGCCTGAATATTCCATCATTTCTGTGAAGGTCAGCTTAGGGTGCTTGATAAAAAGCGTGAGAATCTGCATGGATTTAACCACTGTTTTATTGTTAGCTTGCATAAAACCTTCTCCCTTATTTGTGCGAATACATGTATTTGATAGACGTATAGCTTACTAGCTAATGATATGTTCTTTTTATTATACATGAAGAAAAAAAGGAAAGCACTCCCTTATAAGAGCACTTTCCTTTCTTACACCGTTTCTAGTTCTTTAATTGAAATAGGGTTACTTTCTAGAAATTTGGTTGTAAAATCCCCTTCCTTAAAAGAAGGATGGTTCAGTAATTCTAAATGAAAAGGAATGGTTGTATGAATACCTATAATGATAAATTCTTCGAGCGCGCGTTTCATTCGTTGAATCGCTTCATTTCGATCTTTCCCCGTTACAATTAATTTCGCCACCATTGAATCATAAAATGGGGAAATTTCATAGCCTGGGTAAACGGCGCTGTCTACACGAACCCCGTAGCCGCCAGGAGGTAAATACATCTCGACTTTTCCAGGGGAAGGCATAAAGTTTTTAGCCGGATTTTCTGCATTGATCCGACATTCAATTGCCCATCCCTTTAACTGAATATCCTGCTGAGAAAATGATAGCGGGTAGCCTGCTGCTACTGAAATTTGTTCTTTAATTAAGTCAATGTTTGTTACAAGTTCTGTAACGGGGTGTTCAACTTGAATTCGTGTATTCATTTCCATAAAGTAAAAATGCCCGTGCTTATCTAACAGAAACTCGACTGTTCCGACACCTGTATAATCAACTGCTTTAGCTGCCGAGACCGCCGCTTTGCCCATTTTAGCACGAAGGTTTTCATCTACCGCAGGAGACGGAGCTTCTTCTACCAATTTTTGATGACGGCGTTGAATCGAACAATCTCGTTCACCTAAATGAACCACATTCCCTTCTTCATCAGCAATGATTTGAATTTCGATGTGTTTTGGCTCTTCTAGGTACTTTTCAAGATATACGCCGCCGTTTCCAAAGGCTGTTTCTGCTTCATGCTGAGCTTGACGAATGGCTTTTTCTAGCTCTTCTTCGCTATGAGCTAGACGCATTCCTTTTCCGCCACCGCCCGCTGTAGCTTTTACGATGATTGGATAGCCTATTTCTCGTGCTACTGGCATAGCAGTGCTGCTATCTTCAATCAGTCCTTCCGTGCCAGGTACAATAGGCACGCCGGCTTGTTTCATTGTATCTCGCGCTACAGCTTTTGCCCCCATTTTACGGATGGCTTCCGCTTTTGGACCAATAAAGGTAATATCATAGGATTCACACATCTCAGCAAAATCAGCATTTTCAGCTAAAAACCCATAGCCGGGATGAATAGCGTCTGCCTTGGTTACTTGCGCTACGGTAAGCAAATTACGAATGTTTAAGTAGCTTTCTTTAGAAGACGTTTTGCCAATACAAAATGACTCATCTGCTAGCTTCACGTGAAGTGCATCTTTGTCTGCTTCTGAATACACGGCCACGGTTGCAATCCCCATCTCTTTACAAGCCCGAATGATACGAACTGCAATCTCGCCGCGGTTTGCGATTAAGATCTTTTTAAACATAATGACTCCTCCTGACAGTATGTATACTTTAGCGTGATTTTACGGTAAATAAAGGCTGTCCAAACTCAACAACATCCCCGTCTTTCACAAGAATTTCAAGCACTTCTCCTTCCATTCCCGCATCGACTTCATTAAACAGCTTCATCGCTTCAATCACACATACAACATCTTTATGTTCAATGGTTTGTCCTACTTGAACAAAGGGATCGGCGTCTGCTTCTGGCTTGGAGTAAAAGGTTCCGACCATTGGTGATAAAATTTGCTTTTCATTATTGTCTGCTGCGTTTACAGACATAGAATCTTGAGGCGCTTGCTCAGTGGCAGCGGCTTTTACTTCATCTGTTTTCACTTCTGTAACAGCTGTGTCCTCTAAAGGAATTCCTGCTTTATCAATGACAACTTTTGTTCCTTCATGTTCAATATGGAGCTTTTGAATACCAGATTCATTCATTAATGAAACAACTTCTTGCAATTCACGTACGTTTATCATTTCTTGTCACTCCCGTTTTGTGTTATTTAGTTGACGCAAGGTTAACAGCAATCTTCAATTCTTGAAGCATCTGTTCTTTTTCTAAGTAGATTTTTTCTGCTTCATGAAGCGAAATGTGAGAAAAGTAAATGGATTCTCCAGGCTTTACTTGAGCTAAAAGCGGTAAATCCGCTGTGATGACTTGAGCAATTTTAGGGTATCCCCCCGTGGTTTGACGGTCTGCTAACAGGATGATGGGATTTCCATCCGGCGGGACTTGAACAGAACCTTTTGAAACAGCTTCGGACAATAACTCTTTTTTTTCTTGAAGCTGAAGAGAAGGTCCATCCATTCGATAGCCCATTCGATCTGATTGATTCGATACTTTAAAAGGCTCTTTCGTAAAATGACTTTTGCTTTCAGCTGTAAATAAATCGTATTGACTGCCGTTAATAACACGGACACCTGGTTTCTTTGTAAAATGAACAAGTTCCTTATAATTTACGGACCATGAAGAAGTATATACTCCGTTTATCAGTTCATTTGAAAGAAAAGCAGGCTTTGAAACAGCAGGAACAGATAGAGGTAAAACATCGTCTGTTTGTAATGCTCTTCCTTTGTAGCCCCCGATTTCACCTCTTAAATACGTACTTTTACTATTTAACACTTCATCAATAGCAAATCCTCCTGCTACAGATAGATAGGAACGGCACCCAGTTTTGCAAGGACCAAATGATAAAGTGCTTCCTTTTGGAATAAATAAAGGTTTCCACATCGGGACTAGCTTTCCGTTGACCGAAGGAGCTAAATCTCCTCCGGTAATTGCTACTAAACAATCACTTTCTATTTCAAGGGTAGGCCCCATTAGCGTAACTTCAAGTCCTGCTTCTTTTTCATCGTTACCAACTAGTAAATTAGCAATTCGAAGGGAATAAGAATCCATTGCACCGCTTACAATCACACCGTGCTGCTGAAACCCTCTTCTGCCTAAATCTTGAATGCTCGTTAATAACCCGGCTTTACTGACTCGCATACTCATTTCTCCCCCTCCTTTGCCTGCATTTCTTGATACTCTTCTTTAGAGATAGGCTCGAATTTTATAATATCTCCAGCCTGCAGCAAACTTGGGGGATTTTGTTCCGGTAAAAACAGTTTAATAGGCGTTTGACCAATTAACTGCCATCCTCCGGGAGTAGAAATAGGATACACTCCTGTTTGCATTCCCGCAATACCAACCGAACCGGCAGGAATAGAGGTGCGAGGAGACGGCCGGCGAGGTGTAGCAATTCTTTCAGATAATCCTCCTAGAAATGGAAATCCAGGAGCAAATCCAATCATGTACGCTAAGTATTCACCTTCAGAATGAATACTAATTACCTCTTCAGTTGTTAAGTTATGGTGACGAGCGACATATTCAAGGTCAGGTCCATACTCGCCTCCGTAGCAAACTGGAATGGAAACCGTACGATGGTCTAATTCTTTTTCTGTCTGTTCGTTTTCTAGTTTACTTTGAACGATAGAAGACACTACTTCAAAAGGAGAAACAAATTCCTTCTTCTGCTTTTTTCCCACGGCTGCTACAACTTCAAGAGGGTTATAGAAAATTGTAAGATTTGTAAATGCCGGCACGCATTCAACAAATCCAGGGAAAGGATTTAATTCTATCGAATCTTTACACGTTTTAATTTGTTTATGAATGTCGTACTGAATGCTATCTCCAAACGTTATAACAAGCGCTGAGTCGCCAAGCGGAGAAATAACAGCTGACGCTTTTGTTACGGTTTGATTCATATCTACACCTCTTTCTTTTATAAAACACCTAGTTTTTCATCTCGAATATCTGTGATAAACATATGCCCCGGAGCATGTGTAATCATAATAGAAGGTTTTGTTGCCATTGCTACTGCTTGAGGAGTTACACCACAAGCCCAAAATACGGGCACTTCCCCTTCCTTAATCGAAACAGCATCACCAAAATCCGGAGAGTGCAGGTCTTGGATCCCTATTGCAGCCGGATCTCCAATGTGAACAGGCCCCCCGTGCACAGCTGGAAAACGTGAAGTTACTTGGGCTGCCCGCACTACGTCTTGCTGAGGAATTGGACGCATACTAACTACCGTCGAGCCGTGGAATATTCCCGCTTCAGCGCATGAAATATTTGTTTTATACATAGGAACATTACAGTTTTCTTCAATGTGACGAACAGGTATGTCGTTGTTTAAAAGCGCGTGTTCAAATGTAAAGCTGCAGCCGATAAGAAAAGCAACCATATCTTCTGTCCAGTAATCTGTGATATCGGTTACTTCTTTTACTAGTTCCCCATTTTCATAGATTCGATACTTTGGAATGTCTGTACGAATATCTCCGGATGGAGCTGCAAATTTTGGCACCGGAGATCCAACGTCTGTGACATCTAAAAGAGGACACGATTTAGGGTTACGCTGACAGAACAATAGAAAGTCAAAAGCTTGTTGCTTTGGTAAAATAGCTAAATTAGCTTGAGCATAGCCGTTTGCCATGCCTGCTGTTGGTTGAATAAGCTGATTGTTACGGATTTGCTGACGAAGTTCAGCTGGAGTTAGTTGTGAAAGGGTTGTCATGTTTCTATCTCCCATCATTGCCCGCACGCAACTTACGTGCGGGCACATTGTTTTATTTAAATAATTGAGGAAGTTGATCTATTAACGTATAGCCGCCCATTAAAGCCATTACAATAACGACAAGTACACCAGAAATGGTAAGCCATAAAGGATGTTTATACTCGCCAACGATGCTTTTTTTGTAAGCAGCAACCAGTAACGTCCCAAGAGCGATCGGCAGAATTAATCCATTGATTGCTCCAACTAAAAGAAGAACTTTTACAGGTTTTCCAATTAAGACAAACGACAGAGTTGAAATAATAATAAATCCAATAATAATCCAGTTTGAGTTTTTATTAAGTTTTTCACTAAACGTTTGAATAAACGAAACGGATGTATAAGCAGCTCCTACCACAGACGTAATAGCGGCAGACCACATAACAATACCAAAGATTTTATAACCGACGTTTCCCGCTGCGAGCTGAAACACGGATGCTGGAGGATTGGCTGGGTCAATTTGTAAACCTTTAGACACAACGCCAAGTACAGCTAAAAACAACGCGATTCGCATAACAGAAGTGATGAGAATTCCTGTTACAGAACTTTTTGTTACTTGAGGTAAAGAATCGATGCCTTTTACGCCGGCATCTAAAAGACGATGTCCGCCAGCAAAGGTGATATAACCACCGACTGTTCCTCCAACAAGCGTAACGATCGCAATAATGTCAATTTTGTCAGGAGCAAAAGTTTTCACTACAGCTTCTCCAACGGGAGGTGAAGTGGTAGCAGCTACGTATAGCATTAGTCCAATCATGATAAAACCTGCAATTTGCGTGAAGCGATCCATTGCTTTTCCAGCTTCTTTTACAACGAAGATTAGCACGGCAATAACTGCACTAATCGCAGCGCCGGCTGTTGGAGAAATACCCGTAATCGCATTTAATCCAAGCCCGGCACCGGCAATATTTCCAATATTGAAAGCAAGTCCTCCAATAACAATTAAAATAGCGAGCACGTATCCTAATCCAGGAAATACCATGTTGGCGATTTCTTGTCCGCGTTTTTCAGAAACAGCAATAATTCTCCATACGTTGGTTTGAGCAAAGATATCAAGAATAATTGAAATTAAAATAACGAATCCGAAGCTTGCAGCTAAATTTTGTGTAAATACAGTAGTTTGAGTTAAAAAGCCTGGTCCAATAGCCGATGTGGCCATTAAAAAAGCGGCTCCAAGCATTAACGTCCAGTTTACTTTAGGCGCAGCCGAAAGTTTTTGCTGAGGTGTTGATTTTTTAATTGGCTCCAATATCATCTTCCTCCTGATTGTATGTAGTTTTTATTTTGAAATAGCCTTAACTACCACTTCTGATGCTCGTAAAGAACGGTTGACATGACGGGCAAATTCAAGTGCGTGAGCTCCGTCTCCATGGATGCAAATCGTATCTGCCTGCAATTCTACATCCTTACCTTGTTGAGATTTTACCTTCCCTTCTTTCACCATTGTAATAACTTGAGAAACAGCTTCGTCATCATTTTCAATTAAAGCATTTGGTTCTGTGCGAGCAGTGAGAGAACCGTCTAACTGATAGGTACGGTCTGCAAATACTTCGTTAGCCGTTTTTAAACCAATTCTGTTACCTGCTTGAATCAGCTCACTTCCAGATAATCCAAACAAAATCAGCTCAGGATTTACGTTGTAAACAGCTTTTGCTATTGCTTCAGACAACGCTTTGTTTTTAGCAGCCATGTTATATAGTGCACCGTGAGGTTTTACATGCTGCATCGATAACCCTTCCGCTTGCAAAAAACCGTTTAATGCCCCAATTTGATAGACCACGATATCGTAGGCTTCCTGAGGTGAAATATTCATGTTTCTGCGTCCAAAACCGATAAGGTCCTGCAGACCAGGATGAGCCCCAATTTGCACTTTTTTTTCAGCGGCCAATTTTACCGTTTTTCTCATGACGCTCGGATCCCCTGCATGAAATCCACAGGCTACGTTCACAGACGTCACGTGCTCTAAAATGGCTTCATCATTGCCAATACGATAAGCACCAAAGCTTTCACCTAAATCACAGTTTAAATCTACTTTACTCAATGCATTCTTCCCCCTTAACCCCTTTAATGTAAGCGTAATCATTTGCAGATAGTAAATAAAATTCAAGCTTTATTATCTGCATCAATACTTTAAGTTCCGTTTTTCGGAATCAAAGTACCATTTTTCAGTTATATTTGGATTTTAGCACGAGATGATGAATTGAACAACAACATTGTCAGAATATTTGACATAGTCATTATTTTCACTTGGATAATAATCCCTTATTTTATTGCTATCTTCTATCTATAGCCTTAATATAACGCAGCCGCTCAATGTCATTAGACGCAGTAAACAAACAGGTTGTCAGAAAAATTACTAGTTCAAAATAATCAAAATGAAATTTTCGTTGTAATCGTTTTCAAATAGGTGCTATATTTCAATTGTAGTCAATTTATGCAAACGATTGCAAAAAAAGGGGATGAAACGATGAAAGGAAAAAAATGGACAGCTTTAGCACTAACACTGCCGCTGGCTGCTAGCTTATCAACAGGCGTTCACGCCGAAACCGTACATAAAGGTAAGTCTGAAGCAGCAGATAAAAACGGTGTCTTTTATGAGGTGTATGTAAACTCTTTTTACGATGCAAATAAAGATGGACATGGTGATTTAAAAGGTCTGACACAAAAGTTGGATTATTTAAATGACGGCAATTCTCATACAAAGAATGATCTTCAAGTAAACGGGATTTGGATGATGCCCGTAAACCCTTCTCCTAGCTATCATAAATATGATGTAACGGACTATTATAATATTGATCCACAGTATGGAAGTCTGCAAGATTTTCGCAAACTGATGAAAGAAGCAGACAAACGAGACGTAAAAGTTATTATGGACCTCGTTGTGAATCATACGAGCAGTGAACACCCTTGGTTTCAAGCTGCGTTAAAAGATAAAAACAGCAAGTACAGAGATTACTATATTTGGGCTGATAAAAATACCGACCTGAATGAAAAAGGATCTTGGGGACAGCAAGTATGGCATAAAGCTCCAAACGGAGAGTATTTTTACGGAACGTTCTGGGAAGGAATGCCTGACTTAAATTACGATAACCCTGAAGTAAGAAAAGAAATGATTAACGTCGGAAAGTTTTGGCTAAAGCAAGGCGTTGATGGCTTCCGCTTAGATGCTGCCCTTCATATCTTTAAAGGTCAAACACCTGAAGGCGCTAAGAAAAATATCCTTTGGTGGAATGAGTTTAGAGATGCGATGAAAAAAGAAAACCCTAACGTATATCTAACGGGTGAAGTATGGGATCAACCGGAAGTGGTAGCCCCTTACTATCAATCGCTTGATTCTTTATTTAACTTTGATTTAGCAGGAAAAATTGTCAGCTCTGTAAAAGCGGGAAATGATCAAGGAATCGCTACTGCAGCAGCGGCAACTGATGAGCTGTTCAAATCATACAATCCAAATAAAATTGACGGCATTTTCTTAACCAACCATGACCAAAACCGCGTCATGAGTGAGCTGAGCGGCGATGTGAACAAAGCAAAATCAGCTGCTTCTATCTTACTTACGCTTCCTGGCAACCCGTATATTTATTACGGTGAAGAAATCGGCATGACCGGTGAAAAGCCTGATGAGTTAATCCGTGAACCGTTCCGCTGGTACGAAGGAAACGGACTTGGACAAACTAGCTGGGAAACGCCTGTATATAACAAAGGCGGAAACGGTGTGTCAGTAGAAGCACAAACAAAACAAAAGGATTCTTTGTTAAATCATTACCGTGAAATGATTCGTGTGCGTCAACAGCACGAAGAGTTAGTAAAAGGAACGCTTCAATCTATTTCAGTAGACAGTAAAGAAGTTGTTGCTTATAGCCGTACGTATAAAGGCAACTCGATTAGCGTGTATCATAATATTTCAAATCAACCTGTAAGAGTATCTGTAGCAGCGAAAGGTAAATTGATTTTTGCTAGTGAAAAAGGTGCTAAGAAAGTCAAAAATCAGCTTGTGATTCCGGCGAATGCGACGGTTTTAATAAAATAATATAAAAGAAATCCGTGGATGAACCCACGGATTTCTTTTATATCTCTTTTCCCAAGCAGTTAACTTGATTATGATGAAGCGGCTTAGTGGCATAATGCGTAAAACCAAGGCGCTCCCAAAACAGCTTGGCTCTAGGATTTTGAGACAGAACGCCAAGGCGTAGAACGGAAACTCCCTCTTCTTTTAGCTTGTCTTCAAACGCTAGATACGCCTGCGTTCCGAAACTGAAATTGTGATAAGCGCTATGAATGATAAATGCTCCAATCCACGGATGGTCATCGTTTGGGTTTTGTTTCATGTAATCAATAACCCCTACGTATGTATCGTCGGCTTTTATAAAGTAACTGTCTGTTTTTTCGTTCATGTATTCTTTAAAAAGCTCTTCTTCACCCCGCTCTTTTTTGCCGTTTTCTAACACGTTATAAGCTTCGTTTGAATTGATAATCTCTGACACAATATACATCGTGTCAGCTGTAATAGGTTCAAATGAAATCATATGTCTTCCCTTCTTTCTCTGCAAAGTAGCTGTATATCGTTGCTTTGTCAATTTTACCATTTTTCATTCGCGGAAAGGACGTTAAAACTCTCCATACGCGCGGGATTTTATAAGCAGATACTCGTTTTGTCAGTGCTTGTCTCACATCAGAAAGAGAAACGTTCTCTAAGACAATTGCTGCACCGACTACTTCTGAACGTTCAGCATCTACTACGCTAAAAACGGCTGCTTCGCTAACGCCGGGTATTTGCAAAAGCAACTCTTCGATTTCTTCAGCATACACTAAGCTTCCGCTGCTTTTAATCACGTTTTTGTCTCTTCCTACGATGGTAATGCTTCCGTCTTGAAGCTGAACCGCAATATCATGCGACGTAACATATCCGTTAAAAAATGAGCGGTTCGTTTCTTCGCTGTCCTTAACAAACCCTTCAAATGCTTGAGTTGTTTTCACAAATAGTGTTCCTTTATCTCCTTTTTCTACTTCTTTTCCACGCTCGTTCAGGATTAAAACGTCTACGCTGTCAACAGGATAGCCTACTGTATGAGGCAGCGTTTCAGCTGTATGTGGTGAAAGCACCGTAACAAATCCCATTTCAGAAGATCCGTAATATTCATACAGATAGGCATTAGGAAACGCTTGTGAAAATTTCTTTCGAACGGAAGGAGATAATTTATTGCCTACTGAAATTACGGTTTTTGGCAGAAGTCGTTTTTCTTTTGGTCTGCTTTGTACATAACGAAGCAACGGAGAAATTAATGCGGGTGTAATAGACATACAGCTAGCTTCCTTGTTAAAAACAGCCGAAGGTGTAAACGATTCTAGCATGATAGCGTGCATGCCGCTGCAAAGCGCATGCAAGACTGGGTAAAGCTGGGCAGAATACGAGATATGTAAAGGAACAAGCACTTTGTCGTGTTGCTCTAAAGAAAATATATCGGACCACTCTTGAAATGATGAAGACCAAGAATAATGCGATTTTACAAATCCTTTTGGTCTCCCTGTTGACCCAGAGGTAAATCCAAATAAAAATAAATCGGACAGTGCATTCACTCGCCGTACGGGCAGGATTGGTTTTTCTTTTGTTGTGTTAGTTAAAGAAGATGTGTTCCATAGCCAATTTGGGGATTGAATAGAAAAATAGGTATCCACTTCCGCCTCTGTTAACTCATTATGTAAAAGCATCACAATTCCACCAGCTTTTAAAATCGCTAAAAATGACACAACAGCTTCTACATTGTTTGGCATACTTAACGCAACGAGCTCCCCTTTTTCCATCCCTTTTTCCTGCAGCTGATTTTCGGCTTTGCATACATGATCCCACATTTGACCGTAGCTTAGCTTATTAATAGAATCCGATAGTGCCAGGTTGCCAGGCGTTTGTTGACACTGATAAAAAATTAGTTCTTCAATTCGTTTCATTACTGCTTAAACTCCCTTTTTCTTTTACTTTTAGTGTATCGTAAATGTACGTTTGAGAAAACAAAAATGTAAACTTATATAAAAATTAAGTTGACTAATTTGAGTTTTATAAGATACGATAGTCATGTTTTATCATACATAGCGGAGGTTTACGATGAAAACAAAAGATATGACGTACGTTGCATTATTCACGGCTATAATGGGAGCTCTAGGCCTCGTCCCTCCTATTTTTTTATCCTTTACACCCGTTCCAATTACCCTTCAGCCTATGGGTGTTATGCTATCGGGAGGAATTCTTGGAGCTAGACTAGGAGCTTTAAGTCAATTTCTTTTTTTATGTTTGCTAGCAGCTGGCGTTCCTTTACTTGCTGGAGGGCGCGGAGGAATCGGGGTATTCTTGAGTCCGAGTGCTGGGTATATCATTGGCTATGTGTTTGCAGCTTTCTTTATTGGCTGGACGCTATCACAGTTAAAAAATGTAACGGTTGCAAAGGCATTTGCCGTAAATGTGTTATTTGGCATTGTGTTAGTATACGCATGCGGCATTCCTGTACAGGCAATGCAGCTTCACATTCCGTTTCTGAAGTCCCTTCAGCTAAGCTTTGTTTATCTTCCGGGTGACTTCATAAAAGCAGCGGTCGCGGCGTATTTAATTACAAAAGTTCGAAAAGCAGTAGCGGTACCTGACCGTTCTAAAACGGCTTCTATGTAAGGAAGTGATGACCATGTATCAAGCAGCAGTTGTAAAAGCGAAGCGTACAGTGATTGGAAAAGAAAACGGCGCACTTAAAAATTTTCGTGTTCAAGAGCTAGCGGCTCCTTTATTAAAACAGCTTAGCGCTGGAATCGAGCATGAAATTGATGACATTATTTTAGGCAATGTTGTAGGTCCAGGAGGAAATGTAGCTAGACTATCCGCCTTAGAAGCAGAGCTCCCTTTTTCTATCCCGGGAATGACCATTGATCGTCAGTGCGGAGCGGGCTTAGAGGCTATTCGAATGGCCAGCTATTTGATAAAAGCTGGCGCTGGAACGTGTTATTTAGCTGGAGGAGTTGAAAGTACAAGTACTTCTCCTTTTGAAAAAAGAGCACGTTTTTCTCCTGATAAAATTGGTGACCCTGACATGGGGATCGCAGCAGAAAACGTAGCCCAGCAATACAATATATCTAAAGACCAGCAGGATAGGTATGCTCTTTTAAGCCATGAAAGAAGCTGGGAGTCTTTTGAAAAGAGATTGTTTGAAGAAGAAACGCTTCCTCTTTCAAATGTGATGCATGATGAAGCGTTTATGAAAAACCGAAACCTAACAAAGCTGCTTCAAAAAGCCAGCCCCGTCTTTTTAAAAAAAGACGGTACCGTCACTGCAGCCAACAGCTGTGGAATTAATGACGGGGCCTGCGTTACACTTGTGATGGAAGAGCAAAAAGCACGCGCCTTAGGATTTCAGCCCGTTTTACGTTTTATAGACGCTGATATTTCAGGCGTGTCGCCTCTATACCCTGCTATTGCGCCCGTTTCTGCGATTAAAAATATCTTGAAGCGAAATTCTCTTACGATAGATGACATTGACTTATTTGAAATCAATGAAGCCTTTGCCGTTAAAGTTGTTGCTTGTATGCAAGAACTGGGGATATCAGAAGAGAAAGTAAATATTCGCGGAGGAGCGTTGACGCTGGGACACCCATACGGAGCATCAGGAGCTATTTTAGCCACGCGTCTTTTTTATGAAAGCAAGCGCCGTGACGTGCGATATGTAATAGCTGCTTTAGGGAGCGGAGGCGGAATAGGAACAGCGGTATTATTTGAAGTAATCAAATAATACCGCTGTTTTTATGTCTTGCTTATCACATTGTGCTGCATTAAATACCGCTCAATATCTTTAAATGTCTCAACTGGAACAAATGAAACGTTTTGTTCGCGCAGTAAATCCTGCAAAGAATCTTTTGCAAATGTGACATCTGCATATTTTGCCGGATGTGAATCCGGCTCGCTGTCTCCAGCAAAATAAATCGTTTCGTATGTCTCTTTTAGTTCTTGAATAACAGCAGATTTATCAATGCCGTAGCGTTCTGAATGCCATCTGTGAGCAGGGTCTAGACGCAAGTAAACATTGTTTTGATGGAAATATCCTTCATTCGAATAAACTTCCACTTTTTCAACACCGTATTTATCTAAAATCGGTTTAATATAGTACGTTGTTCCAGCGCTTAAAATATAAAAATCCCCGCGGTTTTTCTGAACAGTTTTAATAAAAGCGGGCACGTATTCATCAATTGGAATATTCGCTACTTCTTCTAAAATTTTCGGTTCTTCCTGGTGAATGGATTGAAAAACAGTAGATAAAAAATCAATATCTTTCATTTCTCCTGCTTTCCATCGGTGGAAAAGTTCTTCACCTTCTGGAAAATACTTTTCAATCACAATCCAGTAAAAATCTTTTTTTGAAATTGTTCCATCAAAATCTGATACAAACGCCCATTTTTTCATTCCTCACACATCCTTTGCTACATACTAAGCAGTTCTCGAAGCTCTTCTTCTGTCAAACTGGAAAGCATTGTTTCTCCCGGCTGAATAACCTGTTCGATGAGTTCTTTTTTCTTTTGCTGCAAGCCGTAAATTTTTTCTTCGATGGTTCCTTGAGAAATAAGCTTGATGACCTGCACAACATTTTTTTGCCCAATGCGGTGTGCACGGCCTGCCGCTTGTTCTTCAATCGCCGGGTTCCACCATAAGTCATATAAAATAACCGTATCGGCTCCCGTTAAATTTAAGCCTGTGCCTCCGGCTTTTAATGAAATTAAGAAAATGTCTTGTTCTCCATTATTAAACCGATCCGCCATTTCCACTCGTTCTTTTGATGGCGTTTGACCGTCTAAATAAAAGTATGAGAGATTATCTTTTTGAAGCTCTTCTCGAATAATGTGAAGCATGCTTGTAAACTGAGAAAAGATTAACAAGCGTTTTCCATTGGCAACCGCATTTCTTGTAATCTCAAGCAGCTGCTCTAATTTGCTTGAACACCCTTCGTAATTTTCAACGAATAAAGACGGATGACAGCAAATCTGGCGAAGTCTTGTTAATCCCGCTAAGATCTTCATTCGGTTTTTATTAAAATCTTCACCGGCTAAAGATGATTTTAATTGCTCTAAATAGCCTACATATAACTCTTTTTGTTCTTTAGTCAGCTCAGATAAATGAGTTGTTTCAATTTTATCAGGCAGTTCTTTTAACACATCCTTTTTTACTCGTCGCAGTAAAAATGGTCTTACAATTCGACTGACCTGCTCCGATGACATGTTTTTAAACTGGCGAAGCCCTGGAAATAAACCAGGAAGAATGGTCTGGAAAATTGACCAAAGCTCATCAAGTGAGTTTTCAATAGGGGTACCGCTCAGCGCAAAACGTTTTTTAGCTGAAATAGTCCTAACAGCTACTGCTGTCTTCGTTGTATGATTTTTAATACTCTGAGCCTCATCTAGAATTAAAGCATGAAAATGAAGGTGCTGATACAAATCAATATCTTGACGCAGCGTTGGATAAGATGTGATCCATACGTCAGCTGTGCGTTTTAGCTTCTCCTCACGCTCGCTCGGCGTTCCTGTAATGGTTTGAACCGTTAAATTCGGTGCAAATTTCTCCAATTCGTTGCGCCAGTTATAAATCAAGGAAGCCGGCACAACAATTAAAAAAGCACTGCTATCTTCATCAAGCTCTTTTTCAGATAGGATATAGGCAATGCTTTGAAGCGTTTTTCCAAGCCCCATATCATCAGCCAGCACGCCTCCTAAAGAGTAGTGAGCCAGAGATTTAAACCACTTAAACCCATTGTACTGATAATCACGCAGTGATGCCTGCAAGGATTCCGGTACTTCCCAATCCATTTCCTCTGGGGATTTGAGCTGTGTAAGTAACCTTTTAAATGCTGAGCCAAACTTAGCAGCTGATTTATCACCCGCACTCATAATCTCTTCCACTTGCATCCCTCTGTATAAAGGTACTTGCAATGAGTTATCCTTTAAGTCTTTCTCGGTTACGTTCAGCTCACGAAACAGATTTTGAATATGCTCAAAGCCTTCATTTTCAAGAGGAATAAACGCACCGTTATCTAGACGATGATAGCTTTTCTTTTCTAAAACAGATTTTAAAACAGCTTGAACGGTCTGATGATTAATGTCTCCTAAATCAAAATTAATTTCTAATAATCCATTGCTGTTTTTGATGTCAACCGTTGTTACTGGCGCAGAAAAATCCGTATAAGCATAATCTTTCATCTCATCCGTAATATACACATCCGCTATTTCATCAAGCTTTGGAACAATATGAAACAAAAATTCATATAAAGATGATTCATCTTGATTTAAATACAGCTGGTTTTTATAAATGTTTAAAGGAGCTGTTTCAATTAAATCCATCACGCGGTCTTCTTTTTCTAAATCTCGTATTAAGATTTTATCGTACTTTTCAGGTTGAGGTAAAAATGGATTAATTGAAATCTCTCCGTAGTGGTACCGAAGCGTCACAAACAGCTGTTCATCTTCCTGGTCAATAAATACTTTTGCTTTTAGTTCAGGTGCAATAATCTGATGGGATACTTCTTTTGCGATATCCACTTTTCCCACTTTTTTTAGTCCTGGAACGACGTGTGATAAAAAATTGCCCATCTGCTCTTCTGCTATAGGTACGACTGGCTTCAAAGGCGCCGTTTTTCGAAGCCCTTCAAGAAGCATACGCTGATCTTGAGATAGCTCATAAAACGTCCCGTTTAAAAATAGCCACCCGTATCGATCAAAAAATGAAGCTTGATGAAGTTCAGTAAAGTCTAACTCAAATCCAGCTGTCGGGTGCTTATTTAATTGAAACGAAAAAGGAGTTGAGCTTTCAGCAAAGATAATATTTTCATATGAGTGCCCGTCATGAATAAATATAAAGCTCCGATCTTTGAGCAATTGAAATAACTCTTTGGCTATGATAGAGGGAATGATTAGTTCTCTGTTATTTGCAGACGAACGATACATGGAATAAGAATTTTTATAAAATGATTCATTTGTCATAATATCCATCAGCAGCTCAATGATTTTCCTATCTTCTTCTATAAAAAAATGTTCCGCCGGGTCATATTCGAAGCGCTTGGTAAATTCGTGAGTTTTGAATTCTTTAGCGTCTGTTAAAAATTCTTGAATGTTTTTTACTACATACGTCCGGTCGACGCCTACTTTCATTTCAAGCGCTACGTACATTCCTTCTGAACGTAAAAATTCTTCTGAGTAAGACTTGCAAATAAATTCCACTTTCAACGGATCTTTATCTGCATATTTTCTGTGGTCGCTTATTGTTTGCTGATAGCTTGAAAATAAGTCAATAAAATGATTTACATTCTCGTATTCTTTGCTTTGGCGAAAAGGCTTCGTTTTAATTGGCTGCGGCTTTGCTCGCTCATCGCAAATGGTTAATAAAACAGCTACTTCGTGTTTGCATTCTGAAAACTCGTGATAAGCAGGACAATCGCAGAATGAATAAAAAGAATTTCCTTTTTGTTCAACCATTACCGTATACATTTCCGCCCCTCGAACGGCTGCTGTCCACGTAGTGGTCTGTTCATTGTATTCCAAGTCGAGCACACGTCCCTGCTTGTAATACGTGTGTCCTCTATAGTACGTTCTGCTTGAGTACGAATCTTTTAATTGTTCTTTGTTTAATGTTTTATTTATCATCGCTTCACAATCTTCCAATCGCATAACAGTCAATGCTGTTTCTGTTTAATTTCTATTCAGAACAAATAATGTTCAACGTCATAAACGTTGAACATTATTTGTCAATTTCTCTATTATAACATGCAACAGACATTATAAAACACTCTTAAGCAATGCAGACTGTTTTCGCTTTTTTCTTTTGTAGAGTATCCAGCCCGCTCCAGCCGATGATAATAAAAGTAGACTCAGCCCTAAAAAAGCCAGTCCTATACGATCGTTAGCCGTAACGTACGTAAAGAAGAAAATCAGTAAAATCCGAATTCCTAACGTAATAAAGCGAAAACAGCTGTCGACTCTTCCCACGATGATATTCGGTATTTTTTGCATCATAAACGTATTTCGAGCTACTCTTGTACCTGCATTTGCAAAAGCAAGAAGAAACACAATAGAAAAATAAATCGGCAGAAGTTTCATAAAGAAGAGGATAGATATGCCGAGTGCAAAAAGGCTTATATTAAGCATAATGGCTAGCTCAGTGCCTGTTCTTTTCATAATAGATACGATGAATACCCCTGCCGTTAATGCCCCGAAACCATATACCGCACTTTCAATTCCATATGCTGCTGGACTTGCTTTTAATTCTTGAGTCAGATAAATAGGAAATAAATAGTTCGTCATCATCACAGCGATGAAAGGCATAAAAGAAAGCAGTAAAAAAATAGAGACGGAGCGATTTTCTTTTATAAATGTTAAACCTTCTTTCATGGCAGTGTGTTTCTTGTCGCTTCGTTCACTGCTTTGTTTATATGGAATACTCCATAGACAAAGAAATGCAGCTATATACGTAGATGCATCTACTGTTAAAATCCACTGAAGCGACCAACGAGTAATGACTAGACTCGCTATAGCGCCTGCAAGCATACTCGATAGCTGACCTTGTATTTCCATGATACTGTTTAATGATTGAAACGCATCTTTTGAAAAAACTTCTTGATTTAAAGCAAAAATCGTTGGATAAAAAAACGTGTAGTAAAGGTTTCCGGTTCCGTACAAAATTACGTAGTGAATCGTTGAATAATCGGTAACAAAACCGACGATTACAAATAACATGACCGTGATAAAACCTATCAATTCTACGGTTAACAGCAGTTTCTTTCGTGACATTCGATCAATAAGAACACCTATATAAGGAGTAGCCATAAAGCTAATCACCGTCATAATCAGCATAATCGTGCCAAATAGTCTATTTCCATGTGGAGATGCAACTAACAGTAAAGGAATGGCAAGCATCGTAATACCGGAGCCGATAGAGGATAAAACATTAGCAGCTACTACGGCCTGAAAGCGCCGGTCTTTATGGAGCGCCTTCATCAAACATTTTGCTTAGCTTCTAAAATTTGCTTAGACACTTGTGTATACAGAGTCAGCTCATTAACTAATTCATGAATTCCGTTAGCTGCGTTTTTTCGTAAAGTCCCTTTTTCCAAGATGTCTGCAGGGTCTAATACCAACTGCTTAGATAGAACATTCGCATACAAAGCGCGTGTAACGGTTCTAAGGTTATTTAAAGCATTAATGCCTCCTTTTCCTCCTCCTGATACTGCTAAAAGTGCTACGGGCTTATGCGCAAAATACGCACTGTTTAAGAAGTCAAACGCGTTTTTCAACGCTCCGCTCATAGCTCCGTGGTACTCGGGCGTCGCAAGTAAAATACCATCTGCTTTTTCTATTTTTTCAATTAACTCTTGTACTTCTTCTGTTTCGTACTGATGAGGTTCACCTGTGAATATAGGAAGCGATAATTGGCTTAAATCTAGAAAAGAACTTTGATAGCTTTTGTGAAGCTCTCTCGTCACTTGTGTTGTTCGACCTGTTTCTCTAGGACTTCCATTCATAATAAGTATGTTCATGTTTATCTACTCCTCTGTCGTTTGGTTATACGTATAGTATAGGGATGATTGAACTTTTTTTCGTCATGCTATTGATAGAAAGAAAGCTACCAATATAGACGGAGAAGCACAGAGAAAAACCTACAACTAAAGTCGTAGGTTAGGAAATTCCGTGCTGCACAGCATATAGAGCAGCTTGCGTGCGGTCTTGAACCCCAAGCTTCGATAAAATATTAGATACATGTGTTTTTACTGTTTTTTCCGTAATATGTAAGGCAACACCGATTTCTTTGTTGCTTTTTCCTTTTGCAATTTCTTTTAATACGTCTTTTTCTCGTTTTGTTAAGTGGTCAATAAAATTGACTTTCTTTTCGCTGCTTTTAGTTAAGCGTGTTAGCAAGTGTGTGGTGACTTTTGGATGAAGCTGATTTTCTCCGTTCATTAGCTTTCGAATAGCTGCTACAAGTTCATCTGGGTCACTTTCTTTTAGCTGATAGCCTGAAGCTCCAGCTTCTAGTGCCGGTATCACATGGTCTTGATCCGAAAAGCTTGTTAAAATCATGACTTGTATATGCGGTGCTTGTTTTTTTAATTCTTTTGTTGCTTCGATTCCATCGAGAACCGGCATCGATAAATCCATTAAAACAATGTGTGGTTCTAGGGATGTCGCTAACTTTAAAGCTTCCTCTCCGTTGGAAGCTTCTCCTACAATTTCTAAGTCTGGCTGCGTCTGTAAGAAAAAGACAAGCCCTTTTCGGACAACGTGGTGATCATCTGCGATTAGAATCTTTATTTTCATATGCGCTCCTTTCTGTTATGAAAGAGGAATAGATACTTCCACAACCGTTCCGTTTCCTATGCTGCTTGTAACAGATAGTTTTCCATTTAATCTTTTTATTCGCTCTTGCATGGTTTTTAATCCAAGCGTCGGCAATTCTGCTGAAGCACTATACATAAACCCATTGCCGCTATCTTGGACTTTCATGATCACTTGTTCTCTGCTTATATTTACGTTTAAATGTACATCTGCTGTACCCGCATGCTTTCGGCAATTATTAAAAGCTTCTTGGCCGACTCTCCACAGTGTCTCTTCAATCACAGCAGGCAAAACCGACACACCTTTAATTTGTTCTGTTACGTTAAGACCTAGCATTTGACCATAGCTTTTTAACGCACTGACGATGCCGTTTTCTAACCCTTGAGGACGAAGCTGCCAAATTAATGCTTTCATTTCCACTTGAGCATGCTGAGCGGTTTCTTGGATTAAGGAAAAAGTCTCTTTTAACTGCACATCTTTCGCTAAGCTGCTTCCGGCTTTGGCTGTGACATTAATTGAAAATAACAGTTGATTAACAGAATCGTGAAGATCTTTTGCCAGTCTGTTTCTTTCTTCAATAAGCTTTACCTCCTGCTGAGATTGAGTCAGCTTAATCCGCTTGATAGCCGTGCCAATTTGAAGAGCGACGGATCCTAATAAATCAAGCTCTCGCTGTTCAAAATGAATTTTATGAGGGGCAGCTACATTTAATAATCCAAAGCGCTCATCCCCTGCTTGTAAAGGAACCGTTGCGTGATGGGTAATGTCGTGTGTATCCCCCCACTCATGAATGACGGAATCTTCAAGTCTCTTGCACTCCATAATATTAGACGCTTTTTGAAGCCGGCCATCCATATACCGATCAACACACCAGCAGCTTCCGTTACACATAGGCTGAGCGGTTTTATTTAATAAAGCCGGCGGCAAATGCTGAGCGGCAATCATCTCATGTTTTCCATTTTCGTCAATAAAAAAGATCCATCCTGTTTGTAAATCTGTTATTTGCAGCAGTTTTAAAAGAGCATCGTGAAGCATTGTATGTAAATTAGTGCCTTCATTTAAAATCTCGGCAATGTCTTTTAAAATCTTAAGCTCTGAAATATGATCTTTTTCCATAGCCTCTCTCCTATATGATGTATTTTCCATTTTTTATTTTATCACAATTAAAGACGATTCCGGCTCATAGGACGTTATTTTTAAGGTGTTTGCGCTTAGGTATGTAAGAGTTTTTGACATCAATAATAAAAATTTCAAAAAGTATGTCAGGTAGTTTAACAATTAGCTAGAGTCTTTATGTAAAACGAACTATACTACAGATAATTCACGTAAGAAAAGAAAAAACGAAAGGAAATGAGAAGAAAAAAATATTAAAATTAATACATTGAAAACGCTTCCAAATATGAAGGCATAGTGCTATTATATAATTATTAACAGAATAGGGATGTGAGAAAGATGAATAAATTATTTTTAGAAGAGTTACGATACATTATCTTGTGTGAAGTGCCTATGACAAAGTACCGAGTAGAGCAGCTTCAAGACAAATTTGATCAAAGCCCATACTTAATTAATGAACTTTATCAACTCCTATTCGAAAAGCGTCACATTTTAGCTTTTGTTGATGATATTGAATCATCCCTGTATGACTATATTGTGAATAAAGAAATGATGGATGCTAAAACGTATTATGGAGCTATTGCACATGTAGCAAATCTTTTCGGCGAAACGCCTACATATATAAAATGCAAAATAAAAAAATATAGACAGTCTTCGATTTCAAGTATCAGTGCCTAAAAGTTGCGCACAGCTGATTCAAATAAAAAGCAAAAAAGAAATCCTAGCACAAGGGTTTCTTTTTTGTACCACTAACATATAGGGAGGAAAATAAGATGAAGACATTTTTTATCACGAATCGCTATTCGTTTCTCGAAAAGCAAGTAGATGAATACATGCAATCTTTACTGGTAAAAACACCTGAACAAGTTATTTTATATTTCGAAAGACAAATTCGAAAGTATAAAGTATATTTACAGAAAAAACATCATTACCCAGAGTGTATGGTTCAATCTATCCACCGTTTGATTGAAGAATATTCATTAATTATCATTAGAGTGAAAAAATATATTAGCTATCAAAACAAGCTGATGAATAAACAGCTCTTAGAGCCGCAGTAAAACGAATCATTTTTTATGGTTCGTTTTACTGCGGCTCTGCCGTTTTACTCCTCATATTTTAGCAGTAAATGCAGAACAGCGGGACGTTCTTCAAGATTTTTGTATGAGTGTACATGACTTCCTTCAAATTTTATAGAGTCAAATTGTTTTAGCTCGTATAGCTCTTCTTCTATTTTCATTTCGATTCTTCCTTCCATTACCGTTGCTACTTCAATTAATCCTTTATGATGAGGTTCGGGACAGTATGTAGCGAGAGGAGAAAGAAAGGCTCGGTACATTTCAATAGTTGAATCTATTTGATTTTGAAAAATAAATTCTACTTTCCATGCTTCGTCCGGTCCTTTGAGAGAAAAACCTTCTCCGCACTTAGATACAGCTACTGAAGGTTCTACTGACACTAATTTAGTTAAAGGGATATTTAAACCTGTTGTTATTTTCCACATTACTCCTAGGGTTGGATTAGTCTCCCCTCTTTCAATTTTCCCTAACGTAAGTTTGCTCACTCCCGTCCTATCTGCTAATTCATCGAGTGTGAATTCTCGCTGTGTTCTTATTTTTCTAAGCTCGTTGCCTACCTTTTTCATCATTTCTTCTGAATGCATTTTTACCTTCCTTTCTTTTGTATATTATGGTACACTTTTTTTGTATCTAAGTATACTATAATATATATTTAGGTATTTTTATTAATTAGGAGGAAAAAGTATGAAAGCAATTTTATGGGGGCTTCTCTCGTCCATGTTCTTTTCTGCTACATTTATTGTGAATCGCGCCATGAATGTATCTGGAACAAGCTGGGCTTGGACAGCATCTCTTCGTTTTTTATTAGCACTACCTATTTTACTCATTTTAGTACTTGTACAAAAGAAGTTTACACCATTATGGATGGAAATGAAAAAGCATCCTTTCGCTTGGTTAGGCTGGGGAACTCTTGCAGGAATTGGATTTTATTCATTATTAAGTTTTTCTTCACTTTTTGGACCGTCATGGCTCATAGCTGGAACGTGGCAAGTAACGATCTTGGCAGGTGCGCTCATTTCTCCACTTTTCTATGTAACGATTCAAACTGCAGACGGAAACAAAAAAGTAAGAGGAAACATTCCACTCAAAACGCTTGGTATTTCAACGTTTATTTTAGCGGGTGTGATTCTCATGCAAGTTAAAGAAGCTGAAAACATCACGCTTTCACAGTTTGTGTTGGGTTTTCTCCCTGTCGTCATGGCTGCTTTTTTATATCCGCTTGGAAATCGAAAAATGATGGAAGTTTGCAAAGGGAAATTAGATACATTTCAACGTGTTTTAGGTATGGCTATCGGCAGTATACCGCTAAGTATCATCTATGCGATATATGGATTTTATACAACTGGTATGCCAACAGCTCCTCAGTTTTCGCAAGCTTTTATATTAGCGATGAGTTCAGGTGTAATTGCGACAATGACGTTCTTTCACGCAACAGACTTGGCAAAAGAAAATTTAGCTTTGCTGGGAGCTGTCGAAGCAACTCAATCGGGCAGCATGATTTTTACAGTGTTTGGAGAAGTGTTTTTATTAAATGGGCGTGTGCCAACAGGGATAGCTTTAGCTGGTATGATGGTAATCGTAATCGGAATGATTATGAACAGTATGCTAAACAAAAAAACAAAACTGTCTTCGGCCGGTCCTTCACGTACTCTATCAAAATAAGAAAAGAGGAGATGAAAATCTGTTTAAAGGTTTTCATCTCCTCTTTTTAATATTCGAGATGATTGTTCCAATAGCGATTCCAAAGCACAGGGAATCGCATCTGTAAACCATCCTCATCATCTTCATCCCAATCAAGATCCAAATCTTGCTCATCGTACCACATTGGATCAAACTGGTCATATTTATCATAATAGTAGTCGTTATCTAAACCTGTCTTTTCTTCATAAGCTTCACACGCTACAGCAAGTAATTCTTCTAATTGAGGAGCATATCCTTCTGCTTCTAGTGGTTGAAGAACAGAAATCATCGTCTCAGGAGATTCAATTGCTTTATAATAAATGTCTTTTCCTTGATATAAAAGCCACGCTCTAAAATAATCAAAATAATCATCTGAACAACCGCCCATTACAATATAAGCTGCTGCCCACAATGAAGAAGTATAGGATTGATCAAAATGCTGATTTAACAGCTGATCAAAGCGGAAAATGTCTTTTTCAGAACGCTTTGCTAGCGTTGAGCGGAGCCATTCCATTTGCTCGTCGACATCTATTTTTGTCTTCGCCTTTTTTATCAGTTCCCAAAAGAGATCCTCTGACATCGTGCTGCCTTTCATTACTTGCATTGAACAAGTTAAAGGCTTATACCCTTTCTTCAATTTTGCACGAATCAGCTTTTCAGCTTCCGCTTCACAAGCTTCTGCGGAAGCAAACTCTTTTACTTGCATGCGACCGGCTGTATCAACTTTTCCAAAGTGAATGACTAACTTGCTGTCTCTTCTTTCAACTTTCCAAAATTTATTCGATTGCTCATCTTTATACACTAAGGTTATTTGCATGATACATTCCCCTTTTTCATCCTACTACTATTGTGAATATTTCTCTTTTTACAAGTTATGTAGAGCCATGGCGCTTCATAATACATTTTCTTTCCTTTTGTAACATGTTCCAGTTGATTTTAATTCTTTCTAAAGTTTGTTAAAAGCTGAAGCGCTATTTTTTGATTATATTTCGCTCAGCATTTAAATTTAATGCTACTGATACAGTTCAAACAGCGAGAAATTAAAACATCATGTATGTAATATTTCACTTGTTTGTTTTTTGTTGCATTTACAACATTTTGTTTTTCCTTTATACTCTTTCATATCAGATATCTTTATTATACAAAAAAGAATCATAAATTCGCAGCAAAGGAAGGATTTTAATGAAAATTAAGCAAGTTACAACAAAAGAGCAGCTTGAAGAAGTATTTCATATACGTAAAACAGTGTTTGTTGAAGAACAAGGCGTGCCATTAAAAGATGAATTTGATGAACATGAGGAAACGGCAAAACATATATTGATTTACTATAACAATGAACCGGCAGCTTCTGGTAGATTCCGCATAGTAGACGATTACGCCAAAATAGAGCGGATATGCGTATTAAAGGAATTTAGAAAATACGGGCTCGGAAAAGAAGTGGTGGCCAGCTTGGAAGAAGCAGCGAAAAAAGAAGGATTAACTCAAGCTAAGCTTCACGGTCAAGTTCAAGCTGAATCATTTTATCATAAATTAGGGTATAAGACTGTTTCTGATGTATTTATGGAAGACGGTATTCCACACGTTATAATGAAAAAAGAATTTACGTTTTAAAAATCTTCTTGTACACAGTTACTTCAGTAAAGAAAAAGGCTCTCTACTGAGAGCCTTTTTTGTACTATTAGATTTTCATAATTCCGCCTGTGCTTGCAGAAGTTACAAGTTTAGAATATCTTGCAAGATAGCCTTTTTTCACTTTTGGCTCAAAGCCTTTCCAGTTTGCTTTTCGTTCTTCCCAAACATCTGGAGAAACTTGAACATTCATCGAACGATCTTCAATGTCAATCACGATGTGGTCGCCATCTTCTACAAATGCTAGCGGGCCGCCTTCAGCAGCTTCTGGAGATGCGTGGCCAATTGATAATCCACGAGAAGCGCCAGAGAAGCGTCCGTCCGTTAATAGAGCTACTTTTGCACCTAGTCCCATTCCCATGATTTGAGAAGTTGGAGCTAGCATTTCAGGCATTCCCGGGCCGCCTTTTGGTCCTTCATAACGAATGACTACGACATGTCCTTCTTTTACTTTGCCGTTAGCAATACCGTGCAGCGCCTCGTCTTGAGACTCAAATACAATTGCTGGTCCTTCGTGGCGAGTAATGCCGTCTTGAACACCGCCTGTTTTAATAATCGCGCCGTCTGGAGCTAAGTTACCAAATAATACAGCAAGTCCGCCTTTTTCGGTGAACGGCTTATCGATTGGATGGATAACGTTATAGTCTTTTACATCGCATCCGGCAATGTTTTCACCTAGCGTTTTTCCAGTAACTGTCATAGTATCTAAATGAAGAGCCCCTTCTTTTTTAGATAGCTCGTTTAAAGCAGCTGATACGCCTCCTGCTTCATGTAAGTCTTCAATAAATACATCAGAAGCCGGAGCCAGTTTTGCCAAGTGAGGCACGCGTTCTGCCACTTCATTAATACGCTCTAATGGATACTCAATTTCAGCTTCATTCGCAAGAGCTAGCGTATGAAGAACTGTATTTGTAGAACCACCTAACGCCATGTCCAAAGCAAACGCGTTGTCGATTGCTTTTTCTGTTACGATATCACGTGGTTTTAAATCTAATTTAATTAATTCCATAAGCTGTTTAGCTGATTTCTTAACGAATTCTCTACGTTCAGGAGCAACTGCTAAGATTGTACCGTTTCCAGGTAAAGCAAGTCCTAACGCTTCAGCTAAGCAGTTCATTGAGTTCGCTGTAAACATTCCTGAACAAGATCCGCATGTCGGACAGCCGAATTGTTCTAATTCAAGTAATCCCTTATCATCAAGTTTACCAGCTTGATGAGCTCCTACGCCTTCAAATACTGAAGAAAGAGAAATCTTACGACCGTCGCTCGTTACGCCAGCCTTCATTGGTCCGCCGCTAACAAAAACTGTCGGAATATTCAGACGTAATGAAGCCATTAACATCCCAGGCGTGATTTTATCACAGTTTGGAATACATACCATTCCATCAAACCAGTGAGCAGATACTACCGTTTCAACTGAGTCAGCAATGATTTCACGACTTGGTAATGAATAGCGCATACCGATATGTCCCATCGCAATACCGTCATCTACACCGATAGTGTTCATTTCAAAAGGTACGCCACCAGCTTCGCGAATCGCATCTTTTACGATTTTACCAAACTCTTGCAAGTGAACATGACCTGGTACAAT
Organism: Priestia sp. YIM B13551; assembly: GCF_042787905.1. NCBI lineage: Bacteria > Bacillati > Bacillota > Bacilli > Caryophanales > Bacillaceae > Priestia > Priestia sp. YIM B13551. The sequence goes on along the minus strand of NZ_JBHZOX010000001.1, from coordinate 367,811 downwards.
ATCAATATATGAATTGACAACCGCAATAAACGGTTTGCCGAAATCCTCTTCTTTTACACCAGCTGCACGCAGTAGGCTGCGGTGCGGTGCTCTGTCGAATCCTTTTTTGATCATGTTACTTCTTAATTCTGCCACAATAATTCCCTCCGTATTCATCTAACCTATTAAAAACTGAATCTTTTTAAATTGTTTAATAATTTTTAATATAAATACTAATTTAACAAATCACATAAAGGTTTGTAAAGGTTTATGACAAAATAATCATTTTTTATTTCAAAATAGTAAAATCACCTGCATAAATTAGTATAATATATACATATATCCCTTATTTTACAAGGGAGCGGAAGGTGGATGCTGAGCATGAAACAATCCTTTTATTACAGAGGTCATCAGGAAAAAGAAATATTTGCACAAAAATGGGATGTTGAAAACAATTCTGCAAAAGGCGTTGTTCAAATAGCCCATGGGATGGCCGAACATATTGGACGCTACGAATACTTTGCTAATGTATTAACTCAACATGGCTACATCGTATATGGAAATGATCACCGCGGTCACGGTCAAACAGCTTTAAAAGATGAAGAAAAGCGTTTTTTTGCTGAAGAAAATGGTTTTGACACCGTAGTTTACGACATGATTGCTCTGACTAAGCACATTTCAACGGAACACTCCGGTCTACCAATCTTTCTTTTCGGTCACAGCATGGGTTCTTTTCTAACGAGAAGATATATTCAATTGAATACAGAGCACATTCATGGTGTGATGCTCTCAGGTACTGGCAGCATTCCTTCCCTTTCACTGAAGGGCGGCATATTAGCTGCGACAATAGAGAAAAAAAGAAAAGGATTACGATCTGCTAGTCCATTGCTTGATAAACTTTCTTTTGGACAGTATAACAAATCCTTTCATCCTGCTCGAACACCTTTTGACTGGTTAAGTCAAGATAATGAGGCTGTAGATTTATATGTAAATGACCCTTACTGCGGAGGAGTTTTCACAGCGGGATTTTTCTATGACTTATTAACAGGAATCAAACAAATCTCTAACTTAGCTAATATAAAGCTAGTACCATCAAACCTGCCTGTTTATTTAATATCTGGAGAACATGATCCAGTAGGCAGCTATACAAAAGGGGTACTCAAAGTATATAACGACTTTAAAAAAGCCGGATTGCAGGACGTAAGCTACCGCTTTTTTACACAGTGCCGTCATGAGTTGCTTAATGAATTAAATAAAGATGAAGTGATAGAAGATATACTAAATTGGCTTGACGTGCAAATGGACAAAAAAACGGTTCGTGTCTAGACACGAACCGTTTTTTTTATTAAGCAAATACAGATGTTAATACAGGCACTACTTGTTTTTTACGTGATACAACGCCTTCTAAGACAGCTGTATTGTTTTCAAGCGTTACGTTGTATGCTTCTTCTACTTTTGAAGCAGCAGAACCTAATGCTAATGCAGTAGAGTTGCTGTTTAAAATATCTGTAACAACTAAAAGGAATAATTGTAATCCTTTTTCTTCGATTGTTTTAGTAATAGCTTCTTCCAATTCAACTTTGCGCACTAAAACGTCGTTTACGTCAATTGCATTCACTTGTGCAATTTCTACTTTGCTTGTACCCATGCTGAATTCTTTAGCATCTAATGAAATTAATTGTGAAGCTGTTTTATCGCCTAAGTCAGCTCCAGCTTTCAGCATTGCTAATCCGTACTCTTCTGCATCTACGCCTGCAATTTCCGCTAATTCTTTAGCAGCTGCAACGTCCTGGTCTGTGCAAGTTGGTGATTTGAATAATAAAGAATCAGAAATGATAGCTGATAGCATAAGACCTGCGATGTTAGGTTCGATTTCTACGCCGTTTTCTTTATACATCTTGTTTAAGATCGTTGCCGTACATCCAACTGGCTCTGCACGATAGTATAAAGGATCTGCTGTTTCAAAGTTAGCAATACGGTGATGATCAATTACTTCAAGCACACGAACTTGATCAATATCGTTTGCACTTTGTTGGCGTTCGTTGTGGTCCACTAAAATAACTTCATTTGTTTCTTTAGATACTTCATCAACGAAACGTGGTAGTTCAGCGTTGAACTTTTCAAGAGCAAATTGCGTTTCACCGTTAATATCGCCTAATCGAACTGGTTCAGCGTCTACACCTAATTTATTCTTTAAATCAGCGTATGCAATTGCAGAACAGATTGTATCTGTGTCAGGATTTTTATGTCCAAAAATTAACGTCTTTGCCATCTTAAATCTCTCTCCTTCTTACGTATGTAAATAGCATTCTTGCGTAAATTTAGTTAATTCGTTCACGCAACATTGCCATTTTAACATAAACTTTTACATTATTTTAATTTTTTTGCGAAAAATGATATTCATCCGCAGATATTTTGCGATTTTGTATCTTTTTCATAGTAAAAACACCTCTATTTCCGATATAAATAGAGGGTTTTATACGTTCATTATATAAAAGTTAGCGATAAAACACAACCCGTCTCTCTATTACTTGATAGATAACTTAAACGCAGTATCTTGCCACTTTTGATAAAGAAAAAGTAGAACAGCAACAACCATCATTAGTACAAATAATAAAAAATGATTCATTTCCTTCAGTGTATAAATATTTAGCTTTTCAAAAATAGGATTCATAACAAATGCTTGAAACAAATCAAATGCTGCATTGATAATCATAAACATCCAAAAGTCAGGATAGGTAAAATAAAAAGCGTGCCTATTATAAATATGCCAAAAGGAAAAGGCGTCATATTAACGAAGAAAAAAAAGAGTTTTATTCACTTCCCACCAGTTAAAGCCATCTGCAATTTGAAAAACCATCGTTAACAATACCACTCCAAATAGTGATACAGCCATATACCGCTTCACTCGCTCTTTATCCACTGCAAAAAGCAATAGCCAAGGACCGATAAAAAACACCCACATTACAATTTGCGCCATGAACATTCCGCCTTTCATTTCAAAAAAAGAGAATATACATTATTCTGTCCTTATTTGTGTAAAACAACCAAAAAAAGCACCCCTTCATAAGGGGTGCTTTTTTTAGTTATCGTCGCAGTGTAAAATCGAAATGTTCATTTACTTTGGCTCCTAGCTCTTCAAGAAACTGCTGAGCCGTCATTCCTTCTACGCTTTGGGTATACCAAGCAAGCTGAGATTTTTTATGAACATTGTTGTAATATACATCTCTTGACCAATATGTTTTTGATCGGTATGTATAATTAAAGTGAATGAATAGTTCACTCCCGTCTGGACACTGCAACAATACGCGGTAATGTGGATTACGACGATTTTTATCTAAACTCATTTCTTTGATCTGCGCTAACATTATTCACCTCTAAAGCCATTACTTAATCATTTAAAGGTAAATGCCACACCTCGCTATATCCTAGCTCTGCCATCAACTAGAAAATCATATATTTTCTAAAATTCTACACGATATAGGACAAAAGAGGAAGAGATAATTTATTGATGGACGTGTAAAGTTTCATATAAATCTTTTAGCTGCTCAGGGTATTGAGACCTTACGTAATAACCCGTAGGACGGTGCTCGATTAAATGAGAAGCAAACAAATAGCCGATGAGCACGTGCATTTGTTCATCTGAGGTTTCTTGGCTTAATTCTCTTTCGAGTCGTTCAGCTAAGTGTGAAGCCAGCTGTTTAATTTTTTCATCATGTGATAAAAAAAGCATTTTGTTCCCCCTTATAACGAATAAGTAATGCTGTGAATTTCAATAAAGACAAAGTATTGCTTTTATAAGGAAAATTATATTTTATTTTACAACAAAAGTATATAATTAGTTCTAAATATTCAAAAAATAACTTGTTTCTTTTGGACTATTCGGCAATAAAAAAAGAAGCGGGAGCTGTCCGCTTCTTTTACGTAAAAAGATATTCGACTACCGAAATTTATTCTACTTCCACTGCCCAGCCGAATGGGTCTTCCACTGTACCACTTTGAATACCTGTTAGAGTGTCATACAGTTTTTGTGATACTTCTCCTGTGTTTCCATCGTTGATGACCATTTTCTCGTTATTCCAAAATAGTTCGCCAATTGGAGAAATAACTGCAGCTGTACCTGTTCCAAATGCCTCTTCTAGTTTGCCTTCGGAATAAGCTTGCTTAATTTCTTCCATAGAAATACGGCGCTCAGTTACAGGCATATCCCAGTGTTTTAGCAGCTCAATGATAGATTTACGCGTAATTCCTTCCAAAATGCTTCCGTTCACAGATGGCGTTACTACTTCTCCATCGATTTTGAAGAAAATATTCATGCTTCCTACTTCTTCAATGTACTTGCGTTCAACTCCGTCTAACCACAGTACTTGTGAATAGCCTTTTGAGTCAGAAAGCTGCTGAGCTTTTAAGCTTGAAGCATAGTTTCCGCCTGTTTTAGCTGTCCCTGTCCCTCCGGCTACAGCACGAACAAATTCGCTTTCAACCGCAATTTTTACAGGAGCAATCCCTTCTTTGTAATATGAACCAACTGGAGAAAGAATAATGATAAATTGATAGCGGTCAGATGGCGCTACTCCTAAGTAAGGCTCTGTTGCGATGACAAACGGGCGAATGTATAGTGATGTACCTTCAGCAGTAGGAATCCATTCGCGGTCAATTTTAATCAGCTGCTTTAACGCTTCTAGCGCTAAGTTTTCATCAACATGAGGAATACAAAGACGATCGTTTGATTTATTTAAACGTTTGAAGTTCTCATCTGGTCTAAATAATAATACTTGCTCTTTTTTTGTTACATATGCTTTTAGTCCTTCAAAAACAGACTGCCCGTAATGAAAGATCATGGATGCCGGATCTAATGTGATAGGTTGATAAGGGACAATACGAGCATCGTGCCATCCTTGGCCTTCTGTATAATCCATAATGAACATATGGTCCGTAAAGACTTTCCCGAATTGCAATTGATCAGATTGCGGCTTTTCTTTTTTTGTTTGACTTAGTGTTACATCGATTGAATAAGTTGTCATAGTTGTTTCTCCTTGCTCTTTATATTTACGGGTTTTTCGCTTAAACCTCTATATAAGTTACATTGTACAACTTTAGGGAAGAGTGTCACAATAGTTAGAGACGAAAAATTCTAAAAATTTTATAAAAATTATAAAGAAATAGCACCTAATCGAATTAAGTGCTGAATTGAAAAGGTTTTCTTTCTAAAAAAACTATTTCTACATTTTATTTATAACTATTTATAAACCAATTTTCACTCGAAGCTTTTCATCTTGTATTGAAAATTGTTTGATTTTCCCTACTGGAATGACCTTCACTTTATCAATTTCATTGAGATTGATATGAATTTGTTTTTCTTCATACGTAGTAACAGGCGGCTTGTGAAAAATTCGATAGTTGATCCAATTTTGATTAAGAGGTTTCATTTCATGGATTTTGAATAGAAGCGTACGTTCTTTTGCCTCAAGAGGTTCTAGCACAATGGAAAATGGAATTCTCACCAGAAATTTTTTAATAATTCCATTCACGTGAATATAGGAGTCTTGAAATGAAATAGAGAATTGCTGAATTTGATCTTGCTTTGTCATTTGCTTTTGAAAAATTCGCATGAGCATAGAAGCGGATATAGGAACGGTTACGCCACTTTCAGCCATCTTTTCTTTCATTTTTGCCTGCACATCATCACTAATTACATTGTTTAACTTTCTCTGTACCCAATCCTTCATGATGCACCTCCGCTATGAAGTTATCTTGCTGTTTCCTCTAACGCACGAATTGAAGCTGTTAAATGGTTTGACACGTCGGCAAGGCGATCTTTTGTCAGTTTATCTTCTCCAAGGTAGATAGGTTTTCCAAAGGAGATAACAATAGGAACCTTCGAAAATAGTTCTTTTACATTTGCGGGTCCTTTGTAAACCGCGGGTACAATAGGAACCTTTGCTATACTCCCTATAGTGACTGCTCCTCTTTTTAAGGGAACGTCTTCCTCTGTTCGCGTGCCTCTAGGAAAAATCCCGACGATATGTCCTTCTTTTGCTAATTTAATAGGTGTTTTAATGCTGCTGGGTCCCGGGTTGTTACGATCTACTGGGAATGCGTTGAGTTTTTTTAACACATTACTAGTGAGTATATGATTAAAAAGCTCCTTTTTTGCCATAAAATGAATTTGGTGAGGCAAAATAGCCGCACCAAGCGCTACAACGTCTACCCATCCCTTATGCGAACAAGCGATCACAAAACCTGTGTTTGTTGGTAAAGACTCTTTATTCCTTATGTAAAGCTTACCTCTTCTTTTTAATAAAAATTTACATACGTGTGAGCCGCAAGATTATACATAAACATTTCTTCTTCCCTCTATTATTTGAAAATATATACAAAAATTATATCACTTACTATTAAGAGTTGATACTAAAAATTAATGTAACATCTTTTTACACGATAGCTTACCTACTTCTCTATATATTGTAAAAAAGTAGATATCGAATCCTCTGTTTTTAGTCAACTTAACTAATGACATCCCTTAAAAAACATTTTACTATTAATGTATCATTATAAATGTAATATTTATTTACATTACATGTGATATAATTAAAGGAGGTTTTTAGGTGAATAACCAAAATCGACCGTTTCGACTAGCTTCATTGGGATTACAGCACGTACTTGCTATGTATGCGGGTGCCATTCTCGTTCCGCTGATGGTGGGGCGCGCATTGAATTTAAATGCCCATGACTTATCCTATCTTGTGGCTATTGATTTACTAACATGCGGACTAGCTACGCTGCTGCAGGCATGGACGAACAGGTGGTTTGGTATTGGTCTTCCTGTTGTACTCGGAAGCTCATTTGTAGCGGTGACTCCTATGATTGCAATTGGAACTCAATATGGAATTAGCGCTGTTTACGGAGCGATTATTGCCGGTGGTATTTTCATCGTACTGGCAGCAAGTTTTTTAGGCAAAATTATTAAATTTTTCCCTCCCGTTGTCACCGGAACGGTTGTGACGATGATTGGTTTATCGCTTGTACCATCCGCTGTCCGAAATATGGCAGGAGGAGTGGGAAGCAAAGATTTTGGTTCTCTTTCTAATCTTCTTCTTTCTTTTGGTGTTCTAGCGCTTATTTTAATTTTAAATCGATTTTTCAGCGGTTTTCTTCGTTCTCTTTCTGTGTTGATTGGAATTGTAGCCGGAACAATAGCCGCTGTATTAATGGGAAAAGTTGATTTCACTAATTTTAATGAAGCTTCTTGGCTGCACGTTCCCACTCCTTTTTATTTTGGGATGCCTACTTTTGAAATCGGCCCTATTTTAACAATGATTCTCGTATGCTTGGTCATTATTATTGAGTCTACAGGCGTATTTTTAGCGTTAGGAAAGCTGTGTGATCGGGAATTAACGGAAAAGGATTTTACAAAAGGCTACCGTGCCGAAGGAATCGCCATTGTTCTTGGAGGGCTATTTAATGCTTTCCCTTACAATACATTCGCTCAGAATGTAGGACTGGTTCAATTATCGAAAGTGAAAACAAAAAATGTAGTGGTAGTAGCCGGCTTCATTCTCATATTACTGGGGCTTGTTCCGAAAATAGCTGCTTTTACAACCATTATTCCCACCCCTGTTTTAGGAGGAGCAATGGTCGTGTTGTTTGGTTTAGTTATTTCATCAGGCATCAAAATGCTAAGTGCTGTTGATTTGTCCAAACAAGAAAATTTGCTGATTATTGCGTGCTCTCTTTCACTCGGCCTTGGTGTAACGGTGGTACCTGATTTATTCGCTCAGCTCCCAAATGCTTTGCGCGTAATTGTAAGTGATGGAGTTATTACGGGAAGTTTGGCTGCCATTTTATTAAATCTCTTTTTTAACGCATCAATTGAACGAAAAGTACCTTCTGTCTCTTTGGAGAAGACAGATTATTCAGAAATAAAATAAAGGTGGTGTAGTATGAATAACGTATCCGTACAGTATGTAAATCAGCTTAGCAAGCAGCATTTTGTTTCACTAGTTGGTGATCTATTTGAACATTCACCTTGGGTTGCAGAAGAGGCTTATTCTAAAGGCCCTTTCTCTTCCGTTGAACAACTTCATGCCATGATGAAAGAAATTGTAGCGCAAGCATCTGTAGAAAAACAGCTGCAGCTGCTGCAAGCTCATCCAAATCTAGGTGAAAATATTGCCATGACATCTGCTTCTACTGAAGAACAAACCAAAGCAGGCTTACAAAACTTAACGCAAGATGAGTATGAACAGTTTTCTTCTCTCAATGGAACGTATATGGAGAAGTTTCCTTTTCCTTTTATTTTGGCAGTACGAGGCAAACAAAAAGAAGATATCTACGAGGCAATGCAAAGTCGTTTACTAAATACCGAGCAAACAGAGTTTGATACAGCGTTAGAAGAAGTATATAAAATTGCTTTCTTTCGCTTAACTGATAAAATTACTGAAGATAAGGAGACAAAGAAACGAGCATGACTAAAATCACAACGCATATTTTAGATCTTACCCACGGATGTCCGGCTGCTTTTGTCAAAGTTGATTTTTATCATATTCAGTCGGAAAGTAAACGAATAAAAATTTCACACGGTACTACAAATGAAGACGGGAGGTTAGTAACTCCGCTCTTCTCTTCTGAAGCGTTTGAATCAGGAGATTATGAACTTCTGTTTCATATTGGGGAATATTATAAAAAACAAGAGGTCCAAACAACAAATCCCCCCTTTTTAAATCAGGTTTCTGTTCGAGTCGGATTGTCTTCTGAACAAGAACATTATCACGTCCCTTTGCTTGTGTCACCGTGGGGATACCAAATTTATAGAGGAAGCTAAAAAAAGAAACGGCGTCTTTAAACGTCGTTTCTTTTTTAGTTGAGCAATTTAGACATATAGTACTCATCAATAAACAAACCGCCAATTCGGAGTGAATGTTTTTTTGTTCCTTCAATTTCAAATCCTACTTTGTCATATAAAGAAAGAGCCTTTTCATGCTGTATAGCGACTGTCAGTTCAAGACGATGAATACGGTGTTCTCTCGCCCATTCTTCAAGTGCACCGATTAAAGCTGTCCCAATCCCTTGATTTTGAAACGTCTTTCGAATACCTAATGTTAGAGAAGCGATGTGAGCGTTTCGGTTAGCTTCCCCCCCTGTTGCAGCTATATATCCCACAAGCATCTCGTTTTCTTCTGCTACAATAATCGTAGAGTTTGGCTGCTGCTTAAAGATTTCGATGTTTTTCTCCTGCTGATCTGTGCTCAGCTTTCGCTCTCCGCTTTCAAACAGCATAAACTTACTTTCTTCTTCAATCTGTTTAAGCAAATCTACAAAGTTTGCAGCATCATGTAATTCTAGTTCTCTAATTTGCATGCTGATCCCCCTTTTTGTGTGTCCCTTTTGTTTGTATATGTATTGGTTCACCTTTATAAAATATAGCTTTACAGTTTCTTACGAAAAATACGACTTTTTAAGAAGCGGAAGTAGAACAAAAAACCTACTAATCTCCCTTTTTTGAAATACTTTTTTCCTCTGTATAATTTTAAATCACTTATCAACTTCTGTAAATTTTTTAGATTCCCTCTTTTAATTTCCATTTATCTTCCTTTTCTATGGGTTTGATTTTGATCTAAGGAGACCTTTTATAGAAAACATATGACTATTATCCTGTTTTTCATGAAGAAAGAAAGCAATAAATGTAATTTTACTTGTAATCGTTTAAAATAGAAAAAGTGGAAATTTTATGTACATATCCTCCTTAATTATTGGTCTATGAAAGGAAATTATTATGAAAGTACAATCCGCAAAATGTGGTGTATATGTCTTAAGCGGTCTAGGAGCTGTTATAGTGTTCTTCTTACTTTTACTTAAGAACAGTGCTTTCTTTCTAGAGGAAGAATACGATCAAAACAAACCTGAAGCTGCGCTTGCGGTCAACGAACATACCTATCACCTTCACAAAGGTTCTATTAACTGGTCAAACGGCCGTTCAACAACAAAAAAAGAAATAAATGTATATGATTTATATACATACATATCGCAGCAAAAAAGTATCCCATTGCAGCAGCAACAATTGGTTAAGCTCCATTTTTCGAACTTAGACGGTGCTTATATTCGTAGTGTGAGTGTGCATATATGGAGAGATAACGGTGAAAAAACCAAGCTGTTTGTCAAAAATAATGAATTTAAGGTTCCTAAAAATCAAGGTTTGTACGTTGTTGATATTGCGATTAACTCTACAAGAGGAACAATGCAATATGCGGCAAATGTGCAAATACAGTAAGTTTTTATATATTTACGTTTGGTCGAGAAAATCGGATAAGAAAACTCTTGTTGCAAGTAGGAAACGATGTATGGAATAAAAAACGGTGAAAAAGAAGTATTAAAAATATAGTGAAGCATTCAAATAAAAACCCTAACTTCTTCAGTAAATAATCTCACACAAAAAAAGAGAGCATAAGCTCTCTTTTTTATAAAATGAAAAAGACGTCCACGTAGGACGTCTTTGATGCGTTTGTGGCGGGGACCGTGTGACCACATTCACACGTTTAGCTCGAAAGCATGTCCTTCGACTTACACAAATTAGCTCATCGCTTTATTAATATAACATCCGCCACAGAAAAAAGCAATCAATTTTTAAATAGTTTTTCTATTTATACATATTTCGCGAGAATCCACAAAATAATATGCATGCGTAGCTATTCACTCTCTACATTTTCAGTCTATTTTAACTCATGTACGAATATACTAATAGACCAACCTATACGCAGTTTTTGAAAAAGGATGTGAATAGCTTGTTTCAAATCACTGATTTCCCTGAATTTTCATGGTCGTACTCCAGACATAAAATGGTCACACAGTGCAACCGAAAGTATGCATATCATTATTATGTCTCACATAACGGATGGCTTGACAGCGCTTCTGCGCAGTCTCAGAGCGCTTATCGTTTAAAAAAGGTTTCCACTTTATCTATGTACGCCGGACAAGCCGTGCGTCAAGTGATTACAGAGGCCATTTCTGACTATACATCTACAAAGCTTGTCCCAAATGAACGGAACTTAGCGGAGAAAGTGCAGCAGCTACTAAATAACGCACTGCGTGATTCTACTGACTATGGAGAGCTTTGGTATCATAAGCCTGCTCAGTATAAGATGCTTTTAGAATTCTACGAAAACGGCTATATTTCTAAAAAAGACCTTAAAGACATGCAAAAACGGGTACACATTTGTGTACATCACTTTTTACAAAGTAAATCTTTTTGCGACATCGTATCTTCACCTTTTTTAGAAGTGGAGCCTCATCAGTCGTTTCGTTCTATAAATGTGTATGATCATAAAGTATATGCGCCTTTTCATTCTCTTTTTAAAAATCCAGTCACAGACGAATTTACGATTGTTGATTGGAAAATAAGTAAACAAACAAAAGATGATTTGTTTCAACTGGCGATATACGCCCTCTACGTGCTAGCTGAATATAATATTTCCGTTGATCAGATAAAAGTCCGAAACGAATACTTGCTTTCAGGCAGTGCGCGTACGTATCAGCTTACTCTTCACGAAATTGAAGCTGTTCTTCAGCAAGTTGATACAAGCATTGATTATATGAAAACTTTTTTGGAAGACTCAGAGGTAAATCAGCCTCTTCCGTTTGAGCATTTCCCTCAAACAGATACGCCTGCCTCCTGTCACGGCTGTGCATTTAAAGAATTGTGCCAAACGGGATAAAAAAACAGCTGAAGATGATCTATATTTTTTGCTAAACTTTTTTATTGTCAAAAGAACCTTTGCTAGCATATAATTTGCATTAAGGAAACATTTTATACTTCATATAAAAAAATTAGCTTGGGCTATTTATTGTTCATCAAAGAAAGGAGCACTAGACATGAAAGATCAAAACGGCAGTAAAGCATTATCAGCTATGCAGCTAAGTGCTCAAGACGTATTGTCGGGTAAAACAAAAGGAATTAAGCGATTATTACCTTTCTTAGGGCCTGCTTTTATCGCAGCGGTTGCTTATATTGACCCAGGTAATTTTGCTACTAATATTGCAGCAGGCTCTCAATACGGATACATGCTGCTTTGGGTTGTATTAATTTCTAACTTAATGGCTGTCTTAATTCAATCGTTATCAGCTAAATTAGGGATTGCAACGGGCTTGAATTTACCCGAGATAGCACAGGAACACTTCCCGTCCTTCGTTTCTTTTGGGCTTTGGATCCAAGGAGAATTGGTCATTATGGCGACGGATTTAGCAGAATTTATTGGGGCTGCTCTTGGAATTTATTTATTATTTCATATTCCTCTGTTCCCAGCTGCACTTATCGCAGCGGTAGGCTCTTTTGCTATTTTAGAGTTACAAAGACGAGGTGTTCGACTGCTAGAAGCAGCTATTGCGGCGATGGTTTTTATTGTGGTATTAGCTTTTGGGACTCAAATGTTTCTTGCGCATCCAGACGGCGCAAGTGTTGTCCACGGCTTATTTGTCCCTCAGTTTCACGGAACAGACAGCGTGCTGTTAGCTTCTGGGATTTTGGGTGCTACAGTTATGCCACACGCGATTTATTTGCACTCAGCTCTTACGCAGCGCCGCGTGGTAGGAACTACAGAATCGGAGAAAAAAGCGATTTTCCGCTTTGAATTTATTGATATTGTGATTGCCATGATTATCGCTGGTGCAATTAATGCAAGCATGCTGATTGTCGCAGCCGCTCTATTCTTTAAAAACGGACTAAACGTGCAAGATTTGGACGTGGCTTTTACACAATTTGAACATTTAATTGGTCCCTTTGCAGCTATTGCGTTCGGAGTTGGATTATTATCTTCAGGACTTTCAAGTTCTTCGGTCGGAACAATGTCTGGAGATGTCATCATGCAAGGATTTATTAAACGCAGAATTCCTTTATATCTTCGCCGGTTCATTACAATTATTCCGCCGCTTTTGATTATCGGATTGGGCGTAAATCCAACAAGTGCACTAGTTGTCAGTCAAGTTATTTTATCGTTCGGAATTGCCTTTGCGCTCGTTCCTCTTATTATGTTTACGAGTAATAAAAAAATCATGGGCGGATTGGTTAATCATAAAGCAACAACCACTGTAGCTTGGGTGATAGCTGCATTAGTCATTTGTTTAAATATCTTTTTGATTTATCAAACGATAGCATAGTAAATCAAACTTTCAAGAAAAAACAAAAAAGAGACCCTGAAAAGTTAGATATAGTCTAACAATTGGGTCTCTTTTTTATTATTTTTTATTAAACGATAGTAAAAATGAAGTAGACGAGAGTTCCAATAATGGCCGACAGTACTAAGCAACCCAGTGGGGATAAATAAGAATAGTTTTCTTTACGGATTGAAAGAATGCGATCAACAATAAAAATAAGAATGACGCCCATCATTCCGAATTCAAACATTAATAACCCAAAAATGGCGTGAAATATGAATGACATGATAAAATCAATTTTTTTACTACGGTCTTTTACAAAAGCACTGACTAATAAATCAACGATAACCGTGCCTAACGTCCCCATTATTAAAAAGAAGGGTGTAAAAAATAAAAGGCATAAAGGAAATAAATCAATGAAATGCGGACTGGTTTTTTTAATAGAAAAATTGGGAATTGACTCTTTTATACCTGGCATAAAACAAAAAAGTAAAGTAAAAAGAAACGCAGCTATAATAGCGGCTGATAGCTTTCTATTTAAATGCATGTTTATTTTTTTATTACTAAATTCAGTAGTTGTTTTTGTATGTTTATGATTCATATGTCTTTAACGTGATGTACGCACCTTTTCCTTTCTCATAACTTTTTTATTTATATTTTATGTCTATCTTTTATTACCAGCAGTTACAATGATACACGTTCTTTTTGAACTTGACTACACTAACGCGCTTTATGTCTATTCTCTTTTTCTTTTTGTGTCTATCGTTTACTCCGCTTCCCTTGTATATTCCTTCTTTTTATTCAGGGGTTGTAGTATCGTTAACGCTTTCTATGAGAAACAAGATGATGTTACAAAAAACCCCCTCTTTTTCGATAAAACAAAAGACGGGCGTTTTTTCTGTATGTAATTAATAATCTTGTTTGGCTTCTTCAAGCTTAAACACATCCGCTCGTTCGGATTGCTGTGTGATTAACAGATTATACGTATGGTTGGCCTTTTTGGGAATTCTAAATGCGACATCGAGGTTGATTGGTTCATCGTCAGATAGTGATGGTGATGAAAATGCTGTCCATAGAATATAAGGGGTTTCCATTTCCAAATTCCCTCCATCAGACGGTCCGTAAGTTTGATGAGTTACTGTATCTTGTAATGTAAACGTTGTGTCGTTTAATACTACAGTCGAATGTTCATTAGGTGTTCGCTGAAACTGAACGGATACGACAATGTACTGGGTGTTTACTTGTTTAGATCCTTTAACAGGATAAAATTGCGCATCCGTTGTGGACACATAATATTGACCGTGTTTTGATCGTTCTCCAAATGCTAATCGATCATCGGTTTCATCTTCTTGAGCTACCCGACTTACAGGGGCCATCGTTTCATCTGTTGCTGAAATGGTGTCTGTTCCCGGGGCATGTTTAGGTTGAGGGGTTTTGTAAGTGACGTGCGTATCGCCTTGTTTGTCTTCACAAGCGGCGAGACTTGTGAACAAAGCAGCAGCTACAAGGCTTCTGGTAACTATTTTCTTCATGTTATTCCTCCAATGACTAGTCTATATACTATGCTATATGGTATTCATCTGGTAATCAAGGATAAGATTAGTACAATGTGAATGAAGTCAGTGAGATTTGGAACGGATATAGGACCTGCAAAGACTGCTGTGCTTATTTTTATAACAAAAAAGAGACGATTTCCGCCTCTTTTTTGTTTGTTCGTATTATGAATTTAGTTCATCTAAAATTGAATGCAGTTCACTTAAATGGGTAATTTCATAAGTAGGAATGACTTCATTTCGCTCTTTATCGTGACGATTAATCCATACAGATTTCATTCCAACGCGAGAAGAACCCAGTATATCTGTCATTAAATTATCTCCAACCATAATCGCTTCATCTTTCTTTAAATCCATAAGTGATAAAGCATGGTCGAAAATAGATGGATCAGGCTTACCGCGGCCAAATGCACCTGAAATCACAATCTCATCAAAATATGGAACTAGTTCTGATGTAATATCTAATTTGGTATTTTGTAAGTCAGGTGAACCGTTTGTTAGCAGCAGCAGCTTGTACTTTCCTTTTAATTGATCAAGTACTTCAAACGTTTCTTCGTATACAAACGGTGTTTTGCGGCGCTCTAATGGAAAACGCTCAGCTAGCTCTGCTCCAAAAGCATCATCGTGAATTCCTAGGGCACGAAGACCTCGAGTCCAAGCTTCTTTGCGATAAGTAGGAACAATATCTTTCATTTTGCGGAATTCATCATGATCGTCTAAAAATTTTCCCCATAATCCTTCAAATGGATTAATGCCAATCATTTGCGTAAACTCATAGGTTTCATACGAAGCATATAATTCTCTTGCTTCCTTACGCACCGCTTCTTCTAGTTCTTCAGGTTTTAAATTATATTTCTCACTTGCATATGTACATGTTGCAACGAATGCTTCTTTTACGCTTTTTTGGTCCCAAAGTAGCGTGTCATCTAAGTCGAAAAATACCGCTTTAATCATGGATGTGTGTACCCCCTACTGTTTTTGAAAAAGTTTAACTATTCTTACACTAGATTACAAGGATACACACAATAAGTCTAGTGTATTTGCAATTTATTCTGTAAATTTATTTTTATAAAGCTTCCTCTTTACAAACAAATTTACAGAAATAAAAACAGCTGATATAATCACAGCATGTATGTATGCAGGAGGTTTTATATGGAATCGTTAGAAGAAATGTTCGGCATTCCCACAGTTCGTACAAGTAAGCGCTTAAGCAGAGTAGTTGCCGCACGCTTGCGCCCTTTTGGGATTACGCCAGAACAGTGGACCGTTTTAAAACGCGTATCAGAAGCTGAATATAGTACGCAGAAACAATTAGCTGAACGAGCGGATAAAGATCAAGCGACGCTGACTAAAATTTTAGATTTACTAGAAAAACAAAATTGGATTCAGCGTATCAGAAATCCAGAAGATCGCCGCTCGTTTTTTATTCAAATAACAGAAGATGGCCTGCGTTTAAAAGCAGAAGTAACGCCTGCTGTAGAACAGGTATTTTCCGAATTAACATCCCAGCTAAACGAGCAGCAGGTGAAAATTTATACCGAAACTTTACAAAAACTTGAATGCCGCGCGGAACAATTGCTTCAAGAAACAGAAGACCTTAGTTAAATCCCCAAAACCCCACAGCTAACATTCTGCGGGGTTTTACACGTAGTTGGCGATGCATAGTACTTCTTTGATTTTTGAAATCACTTGTTTGGTTTCATCTGTTAAAGAGGTGAATTTAAACGCGATGGATTCTGCATTTGGATTAATGAAGGGTTCTTTGTTCGTGTCTTTGCGGTAGTCTTCAATTTGTTCTAAACAATATTTTAAAATAAACGACAAGTTCGCACGTCGAAATCTCAAACTGACGGTAGAAGGCCATCTTTTTTGAAACTGATTGCTTCCCTCATACTGAATCGCTCCGATGTAGCGTTCTCCGGATAAAAAAGATTCTTCGCTTCGATATAGCTGAACGGTTTGGGCTGTTCCGCTCCAGTCAATATAAATACCTGCTGTTTCACAAACTTCGTATATGTAATGAAAAAGCTCCGTTACTTCTCCGAAATGGTAGTGAAGCGGATGTTTAGCCGTCATAGGTAGCTCCCTCCTTTATCGACTTTCTACCATTATATTGTAGGAAAAGTAACTTATTCATTTATACAACTTATTTCATACGCATAAGCAGTAAAAATGAAAATATATGTTTTTTAGTTTACATAAAAATATTATAAGTAATTAGCGATAACCCGATTTTCGAAACGCGTCGTATACCGTATCTTCTTGAAGTTTTTCAAGATAAACGTTCGTTGTAGCAATAGAAGAATGCCCTACTACTTGCTTCACAACAGCAAGCGGAACGTCATTAGCTAAACTGTTTGTAATAAAGGTGTGACGAAACCAATGAGGAGAAATAGACGCGTTTCCTTTTACTTTATAAACAGCTGATTTAATCGTTCGATACAACGTTGTATAGGATAATCGCTTCTTTTCGCCGGTACGATAGTACTCTTTAATGGAGTAAAAAAGCGGGTCGGTGTCAAAAGGACTTAGTTCAGTGCTTTCATTTAACGCTTGACGGTAAGTGAAAAGCGTTTCTTTCACATCATCAAACACAGGAATCGTTCGTTCTTTTTTTCCTTTACCAATCACATCTACAACCAAATTTCCGCGACGGTCTTCGCGGAAGCTTCCCCAATTTAAACTCAGCAGTTCACTTGAACGCATTCCACTCATATACAAAAGCATTCCCATTAAGCGATTGCGCGCTTTGAATTCCTTTTCATGCTGACGAATGCGCACGACTGATTCTAACGCATTTACAATCACCTGGGCTTCGCGGTCGGTTAGCTCTCGGTACTCGGTGCGATTTTGTTTTTCCTTGTCGCTGTAATGTCCTTTAGAAATAGATGGTTTTTCAATCCACGTCGTATACAGCGAAGGATAAAAATGAGTAGCGTGTCCAAACTCTAGCATTCTTCTAAAAAATTCTAGTTTTCTTGCAGCGGTGCGATTGGCATATTGATTCATCATTTCTTCATTAAATAATTTGACTTCCATAAATCCAATCGATTTTAATGTAATCTCTCGTTCATAGAAAAAAGACAGAATCGTTTTCATGTCTTGATTGTAAGATCTGATTGTATGAGGAGAAAGTGATTTTTTGATAATACGCATTGAAAAAAAGAGCTGAATAAATTCTTCATCTGAAACGTGCTTTAAATTCAAGTTGTTATCTTCATCTAACAGCTCTGCCTCTTCCCACTGCTCTTTTAGTTGGCGAAACGAATTTTTCGCAGGCGACAATTCAAATTCTTCCATTTTACCCCTCCTAATGATTAAAAACAACGATATCCCTTTTAAATGATCTAGGATTCGATATAACGATTTTTTATAAATTTGCAACAAATACCATTAAAAGTTTTTAAAAACCTCTCAAAACTCAATTTAGAAAGTCAGTTTTTAAAGATTTTAATACAAAAAATCCATTATATGTAAAATAAATTCTGTTTTCTGCTTATTTCTCTACTTTATCATATGAACGCTTGATAAGGAAGAGTTATCTTGCGTTAGTTAACTAAAGTATTTTACCCTGTGTTAAACAGTGATGTTTTGGGAACACTAGTAGGAGTTTAGGTAATAATTGGAGGTACCGACTTTGGAAAATCAGAAAAGTAGATTGACGTCATCAGAAATTACAAGTTTATGGACACAATACATCCAAGACACCATGTCTGTTTGTATTAGTAAATATGTGTTAGCAAAGGTCAAAGACCTTGAGGTTTATTCTCTTTTTGAATTTACTTTAGAACTGGCTGAAAAACATTTGCACGTGCTTAGAGATATTTTTAAAGCTGAAAAATTAGATTTGCCGATTGGCTTTACTGATAAAGATGTAAATCTAGATGCTCCTCCTTTGTTTACGGACACCTTTTGGTTAGTATATATACACGAAATGACTATGCATGGATTAGCTGGATATAGTATATCTTTTAGTGTTTCAGCACGCAAAGATATACGTGACCATTATTATCAATGCAATATTGATGCGATGGACCTTTATAATAAATCTATTGAAATTCTTATATCAAAAGGGATTTATCAACGATCTCCCTACTTTTCTAAAACAGAAAGAGGTCACTCGATTACAGAATGGGGATATGTCATGGACCTATTTGGAGACAAAAGACAGCTGAACTCAATGGAAGCTGGAAATATTTATTTTAACTTAAAAAAGAGTATCGCAGCTAAAGCGCTTGTGAATGGCTTCAAACAGGTAACGAAAGATAAAGATATCCATAGCTTTATGGAGGAATGTTCGCACACAGCCAGTAAGAATATAAACATTTTTTCTTCCTTACTTCAACAAGAAAACCTGCAGTCTCCACGCTTGATGGATGCTGAAATTACAAATTCTGACGTAGCCCCTTTTTCTGATAAACTAATGGTATTTCATGCGGGATTTTTGTTTCATTTAGCTACTACATATTATGCTGCGGCTATGATAACTAGTATGAGAATAGACGTAGCCGGACATTGTGATGCTTCTATTTTAAGGGATTTAAAAACCATCTCTTCTTTTGGGCGAATAATGATCAAAAAAGGATGGATCGAAAAACTGCCAAGAGCAGATGATCGGAAAGAATTATCTTAATATCCTGCGAACTTATTTGTAAATAAAAAACATCACGCAGAGCGTGATGTTTTTTAAAGTGATTCAATTTTAGTCAGGTGCAGCTGTTTATTGCTGTAGGAAACGGTATAGGTTCGATAATACTCTTTTTCCTGACTTTGACCGTTCGTTGTAATTGAAATGACTTCTTTCGTTTGGATTGTATAGACCGCTTCGCCCTCTTCTTCACTCACAGATTCCACGTCTAATACCGAATAATCAACGAGTTCTTCTCGAATGTCTCTTTCATACAGCATTTTCACAAGCTGCTTTTGATCATTCCACAAAACACTATCCCGCTGGATATAAGGCTGTACGTGTTCAAATTTATTCGTGTTAATGGACTTTGTTAAATCTCGCAAATAATGTTCAATAAAAATATCCGCTGTTTCTTGATCAACTTTTTGGATGCTTTTTAAATTAAAATCTTTTTCTTCCTTCTCTTCTTTTTCTTTTTTATCTTCTTTAAAATCGTCGATTCGCTGAGAGCTGTTTTTGCTGATGGCATACTTTGTATTGTTCTCTTTGAAAACCAAGATTTCTTCCTTTTCCCCTTTTTCGTTTGTACGCGTTGTTTCACCTTGGTATGAAATATCACTAGAAGGATTAATTGACTTCACGTATTCGATATATTCATCGGCCGTAATGTTGAGGTATTTTTGATGATAGGTAACTTCATCCCATTCATTTAACTTCCAGTGCTTATTGACGTATTTAAAATTCATGTAGATGGTCAGTCCACCGCTTCCTTCTTTACTAATTGGCTCAATAGCCGAGACCGAAAATTGCCCAGCGTGATTGTTAATAAGTTCAAATCGAATAAGATGAGTTACATCAGGAAAAAAGCTCATATTGCATTCTTTGCAGTAATAATTAGTAGAAATACTTTTTAGCTTTGTTGCAATTAAAGATGAAGTTGCGTATGGCGTTAACGCTTTTTTTAGCGTTTCATAATCAGCAGGGTTAGATTCATTTTCCCATTCGTACTCTTCGCCTAATTCTTTATAGGTACTTGAAATTTTGTTCATCGTCTTAACCGCAGTTTTTTCTGCTTTTTTTTCTGATACAAGATCAGGCGGAAGAGATGACTTAGCTTGATCTTTTGGGATCACTTCATCTGAGGAAGGTTCGGTTGGTTTGGATAACTTAACTGTTTCTTTTTCTTCACAGGCTGTCAAAACCATTAGCAGCAGTAGAACGAATGCAATCGTCCATTTTTTACGCATAAGGTGTCCTCCTCAATGCCGAATTTAGTCTGTTTTTAAAATGATCTTTAATTCTCAAACGTATCGAGCACGTAATCACCGCTTGGAATTCCCCACTTTGCCTTTTTATTTTGATCTGTTTTAGCAAGTAATGAGATGGAATTTTCTTTGAGCGTAATGACAATTGTTCCTTTATTTCCTTGTCCATCATTTTCATATTTAATGGCTGCTTGGTTATTTTCAAAGCGAATATTTTTTTGTTCAACGGTTGACACGCGGATTTTGCTAGGTGGCTGGTACGAATTTATTTTAATCGTTGCTTCCGAGTTGGATGTAGCAAGAAATTGAATGATAGGAGATCCGTTATCATTGCCAGTGGTCCATTTTCCATCGTAGTCGTGTAAATCTGTTGTTTGTGTAGTGGGAGTTTCAGTGCTTGCATTTGGTTTAGATGAAAAGTCAAATGGTTCTACACTCGATAACTTTAACGTATCGTTTTGATAAACGGCTGTATAAAGGCGGTCACAAATTTTAGTGTAAGGATCTTTACCCGGCTGCTTTAATAAGCTTTCCTCGTGGGTTTGTATTTTGAACACATGGTTAGGTTCTTCATACCAATTGACAATATGAAACGTTTGCTTCTTCTGCTCGATGCCTTGGCGTGTGAAATTTTCAACAAGAAGGTTCTGCTCTTTATAAAAAGAACTGTCCGCTTTCAAAAAAGCTTTTAAATCATCAAAGGAGTTTTGATCCACTGCTTTTCCAAACGCTGAAAAGTAATCAGTCATCCAGGCTGTAATAAATTTCCCGCTCATTGCTTCTTTATTTAAATCAATTGATTGAATGCTTTCTACCTGTGTTTTTGGTTCGTTTAGTACTTTTTTTGCATCTTTTTCTACTATCATTGTATTTCCGTCTTTTAATGTTTCTTCTTGCTGACAGGCTGATAACAGAATAGATGAAACAACCGTGATAATGATTGTATTACGTTTGTTCATCATAATTGCCCCTTCTTTATCTAATATAAATGTATGTATATTCTTCCAACAAACAGACCTAGTATATCATTCTACAAAAAAACGCTCAACCCTTTAATTTCACAAGAAAAACGGCTTGCCTTTACAGCGAGCCGTTTTTTCTCCTATTTAATGGATGCTTCTCGATATGAATTGGCTGCTTCTTTTTTGAGCTGTCTAGAGCCATAAAAGACATAGTAAATAATTGAAAGAAGGAAAATTCCAAGAATCACATAAATTAAAGGTAGAGAAACGCCAAACAGCATTAAATTTGTTGTAAGAACACTGTATTTTATGATGCTGTACAAGCACAGAATCCCTAATACTAAGGCAATGCTTGGCACGACCGGGTAGTTTACTTTAAAAGGACGAGACAAGTTAGGTTCTTTTTTGCGTAAAATAAAAAGAGAAACTAAACTGATGCAGTACATCATCATTGCTCCGAACACGGATAAGATAATAAGTGCATTGGCAAATGTTGCAGATCCTGCACAAATCACGCCGATTGCTCCCGGAATCAACAAACCGCCGACAGGAACTCCTTTTTTATTCGTTTTAGCAAGAAATTTAGGGAAGTACCCATCTCGTGCAAGCGCATAGGTTTGTCTTGAAAATCCCATGATGATTCCGTTTAAGCTAGCAATCAAACCGAATAGGCCGATAATAGCAACAACGGTTGAAATGCCGTTTCCGTATACAGAAGACAGTGCCTGTGGAAGTGGATAATCGGCTAGCTTCCCGCTTCCTTCGCCAAGTCCTGCTGTTACAAATAGTGTAAACAACGTTGCGGTTGCTAGAGTAATAATCGCTCCAATAAATCCTTTAGGAATGTTTTTCTTAGGATTTTCCACTTCTTCCGCTGCCATTGCTCCTCCTTCTATTGCCAGATAAAACCAAACAGCGAATGGAATAGCTGCTAGTACCCCTGTTGGCCCGTTAATAAATGAATGATCATTAAAAATATTCGATGTTTGTACATGAGGCAAACCAGCTACATAAAAAATAGATAAACCAATTAGTGCAACAATGGTAGCTGTAAGCTCAATCACCGCTACTTCTTTTACCCCGATTAAATTTAATAAAACAAAGAAAATAAAGGCACCTACCGTTGCGTATACAGGGTTAACGGCTGGAATAAGGAAGTGTAGGTATGCTCCTGTTGACACTGCAATAGCAGGGGGAGCAAAAATAAATTCAAGCAAGCAGGCAATTCCTGCAATATATCCCCCAAAAGGTCCAAGTGCTCTTCTTGCATAAGCTGAAGGTCCGCCGGCTTGTGGGATAGATGTTGAAAGCTCTGCATAACTGAACATAAACGTTGTGTAAAACACGGTTACAATTAAGGTTGCGATTGCAAGCCCAATAATCCCGCCTTGTTCAAACCCGTAATTCCACCCAAAGTATTGTCCTGAAATAACCATGCCCACTGAAATAGCCCATAAATGAATAGGTTTTAATTGTTTTTGTAACGCCATACGTTCTCCTCCTTTTGATGTTTAAACAATAAGATGTACACCGCTTGTTTGCTGCTTAATCATTTTGTCAATCATGGTACCGATATGTGCGGCTGCCTCAATAGGAGGCGTCCCTCTTTTATGAATATTAGAAATAACCATACGATCAGACTCTTTTTTGCCTTTGCTAGGTTCATAGCACATGTAAGCACTCATTGATTCAGCACTGACCAGTCCAGGTCGCTCTCCAATCAATAGCACAAGTGCTTTTGGCTTTATGATCTCGCCAATTTCATCCATGCATGCAACTCGTCCCCCTTTTACAAAAAATGAAGTCCCGATACAAAGCCCATATGACTGCAGGGAGTCAATTAAAGCTGGATACACGTCGCTTATGTTTTCTTCGATTGCCTTGGCACTCAGTCCATCTGAGACTACTACTTGTACATCAGGCTGCTGCACGTAGTTTTTAAAAATTTCTTTCTTAGCGTTATCTGCTAATAACCTTCCTTGATCCGGCCGTTTTAAATAATGTTCTTTTGACTTCACGCGTGTATTCACAGTGAAAAGGTTAAACTCAGCTAAAATATCTTCTGAAACTGCTCCATATACAGAATCCACGGCTGCAGCATGATCCGTGCGAAAAGATAAAACGTCTTTTGTTAGCGGCCTTGTTCCTGTACGGCCGACACCTATGCGGGCAGGGGTAAATTGTTTAAGTGTTTCAAGCGGATCGCGATTTGACTTTGGTATCATAGTAAGCACCTTCCTTAAATCAAATTCATAAAAATAGTTGGGTCTCCGGCTCTAGATGTAAAGCGTCCGTTTTCCATAATACGCTGATCTTCAAGCCACTTTTGAAATAACGGCGTTGGGGTACGGTCTAACACATTACGTACCGTTGCGATGTCATGATAACTAAGAGACTGGTAGTTTAGCATGCAGTCATCAGCCATGGGCACTCCTATGACAAAGTTCACTCCAGCTGTTCCTAGAAGCATACTTAAATTATCCATGTCATTTTGATCAGCATCCATGTGATTGGTGTAACATACGTCTACTCCCATAGGCAAGCCGTGCATTTTGCCCATAAAGTGATCTTCTAGCCCAGCTCGTAGGACTTGTTTGCTGTTATATAAATATTCAGGTCCAATAAATCCAACAACCGTGTTAACTAAGAAAGGCTTGTAGTGACGAGCTAAGCCGTAGCATCTAGCTTCGAGCGTTACTTGATCAATATTATAGTGAGCTTCTGCTGACAGTTCAGAACCTTGTCCTGTTTCAAAATACCAGCGGTTCGGACCTTTTGCTGTACCTTTTTCATGAATTAACGCTGTTGCTTCATTGAGCATAGACAGTGAAATCCCAAATGAGTCATTACCGGCTTCTGTTCCTGCTAAACTTTGAAAAATCAAGTCAGCAGATGCTCCTTTTTCGATTGCTCTCATCTGACTTGTTACATGTGATAACACACAGTTTTGAGTAGGGATGGACCATTCATTGATTATATTTTTTGTTTCATTTAAAAGCGCGTAGATATTATCCGTTGTGTCAATAACGGGGTTAATTCCAATAACCGCATCCCCAATTCCATAGCTTAACGCTTCGTAGAGAGATGCTCTCATTCCTTTTAAGTTATCTGAAGGATGATTAGGCTGGGCTCTTGAAGCCAATACGCCTTTTTGGCCGATAGTCGTTTGACAAGTAGTTTGCACTTCTATTTTGGCTGCTCCTTGAATTAAATCTAAATTGGACATAATTTTAGTAGCTGCCGCAATCATTTCGCTGCTTAATCCTTTGCTAAGCGCAAGAAGGTCTTCTCCGGTATGCTCATCAGATAAGATGTATTCTCTTAACTCCCCTACTGTCCAATTTTTTATAATGTCGTAAACCGATGAATCAATTTGACTTTCGATTAACGCCGAGACGTTGTCTTCATCTGCGCTGAGCAGCGGGTAGTTTCGAATATCAGCAAGTGTGATATCAGCTAGGACTTGCTTTGCTGCCATTCGTTCTTTCATTGACTCAGCGCTAACTCCCGCGAGCTGATCTCCAGAACGCTCTTCGTTTGCTTTGGCCATGATTTCTTTTAAGCTATAAAATGAAAATGTTTCTCCTAACAATCGTGTAGTTTTAAACATCGTTTCCTCCTTGTATATTTAGTGGATTAGGATGAAAAAGCGAGCGTTTTAACGGAAACGGAGATCGCTTCTCCAGCTACTGGTAACCCTAGATCGATGTAATCTCCGTGTGTAAAATCAATTTGATCTAAACAAATAATTTCTAACTCTTTTCTCTGTTTAGCTAGTGCTTGTCCTAAGGCTTTTGCAATATCTTGCTCGCATAAAACAACGAGGCACTTAGCTCTCTTAAAACAAGCAATAAATTCAGCGCTTATTACTTTTGCTAATTCTTGCAGCATCTTATAGCTGCAGTAAGGAAAATGAGATAAAGCAATAGCAACGGGAGGATCTTCTGCACTGAAAATAGTTGAAGCCTGCATACATGACGCTCGAGCTCTTTCTTGAAACAGCTGCGGATTCCACTCCTCCTCTGGCTGTACGGGTATTTCTATAATCGGAATGTTTTTCAGCGGCAGTTTTTTAGACTTAATGTATATGGTTGATCCGCTAACTTCTGTATTTTGCATACCAGCTCCAATGACAGTAGCGCGCGTTGTCTCAGCGGCTTGAGATACTTGGATGGATTGAAAATGATATGCTAGAAGTGGACCAACGTCTCCGTGTATGACCACTTCCTTCACTGTTTTTGGCTTTTGCTTCTCCATCATTGCTCCTACTCCTCCTGAAACCATGATCGTTTCAGGAGGTATAGAAGATCTTGTATGAGGAGAAACGAGCAGCGAGGAATTTTGATTCAGCGCTTTTACATAATTCATGGTTTCTTCAGCTAGTAATTGACAGATAGACGAGAGCTTTTCAAATGTTGCTTTTTCACCTTCTCGCAGTGTTAAAGAATTATTTTTCAAAAATTCAGTTAAATGAGACGAAACGTAGGTAACAAGACCGTCTTCATTTAGTCGAATTAATCTCCCGCCTACATGCAGTGTAAACGTTTCTATCACTTTTCCATTTTGACATAAAGCGATGTTAGCAGTGCCTCCTCCTACATCAATATTGGCAATTACTGCATTTGTTTCAGCAGAACGTTCGATTGCTCCTGATCCTTTTGCTGCTAATATTCCTTCCAAGTCAGCGCCGGCTGTTGCAACAACAAAATCCCCAGCATGTTCGGCTAGATAGTGAACGATACTTTCTGCATTTTGCTTTCTAGCCGTTTCTCCTGTAATGATCACAGCGCCCGCCTCCACTTGATCTAAGGAGATTCCTGCATTCTTATACTCTTGTTCTAGTAGTACCGTTAATCTTTGAACATCGATTTCAACATCGTTTAGCATAGGGGTGGTATAGATAGAACTTGCATACGTTACGCGACGATCAATAATTTGACAGCCTGGCAGCGTAAACTGATTTTGTTGATTTGCTACTAGCAGCTTGCTTACAATCAGTTTTGTTGTGCTTGTTCCAATATCTAAACCTATGCTCGTGATCCATTTCTGTAGCATGCTATCAATCCCTTATCTCGTTTGAATATGGTGATTATCATAAAACAGTTTTTTGAATATTTCACCAACTATGTTATCAAACCTGACACACTTTTGTGTAAACAAAGGTGACAAATAATAAAAAAGACTAAATCTTGGTAGATTTAGTCTTTTTTATTATGAGTGTGATTTAGTTACAATCATTCTTGATGCGGATGGAATTAATAGTGAAAGGATGATTAGACACGATAGCAACGACCCAATCATAGAAATCCCGTTCATTGAGAAAGAATACCACAGAGCGGACATGCCCTTTGGCGCGTATGATCCCCAGAAAATAATACCCGCAATAAAGTGCCAGAAATACCGTGCGAAGCTGCCGATAACAAGGGATAAAACAATCAAAACAAAAGCTTTTGATCTGTTATTGTTAGCTAAATTTGTTTTAATAGATTGCGAAAAAACACCTCCAAAACCTATAAAAGCAAAAGCCACAATATATTCAATAAACGTTTGCAGCGCTGTTAAAATATAAGCCGTTCCTGTTGCCAACTGCAACAGCCCCCATAATAGACCAGATAGAGCCCCGCCTTTTACTCCCCAGCGAAAGCACATAATAAAAATGGGCACCATGGAGAACGAAATACTCACAGCCGTTGCAATCTTAATGGAAGGCAAAAGATCAAGTAGAAGTGCTAATGCTGCAAAAATAGCTATTTCAATTTTAGCCTGTAAGGGTAATGCTTTATTCACGTTTCTCACTCCTGTTTTTGAATCATTCATATCAAACGGTTTACACAGGAGTAAGCAAATATATGCTACTATTCCCACATTCCTACGCTAGCGTTAACTAACAGGTTCGAAGGGTCTGAACAATTTGTTCACTCTCAGCACGGCGGCTCCCCCTGTGGTACGTTCGGATATTTATGTAGTATTATGACAACATTTATTATACCATATGTAACAAAATAGATTCGAGAGATTTCAAAGATGTTTCTATTTTCTGAATCTATTTTTTATAATGACAATCGTTTTAGTATTTGATATACTTCTTTTATGTCAAATGAATATAAAAAACCCTCATCCTAATCGATGAGGTAGAGGTCGCAGTTTTTAATAGTAAAGCAACGGAAATGCAGAGAACATTGAGGATGTTGCTTGAAAGGAAAAATTGCCGAAGTTTAGATCACTTCTCGGTTGATTTAAGCTGGGGCTGTCTCCGAACAGGAACAGAACTGTCACATCATGCAAGTGATGTGAAGAGCTATCTTCACGGAAGGTTGACGCGGTTTTCAGATTTAAAAGCGCGCACATATACTGCGGGCTTTTTTTATGTTATCCCGTCTCTTTCCGTACATTCGAAAGGAGTATTTATCTATGCAAGAGCAGCAAGAATTAAAACGTGGGTTGAAATCTCGCCACTTAACGATGATTTCATTAGGAGGAGCCATCGGAACCGGCTTATTCCTAGCAAGTGGTGGAGCAATTCACACAGCAGGACCTGGGGGAGCGCTTTTAGCTTACGCTATTATTGGTGTCATGGTTTACTTTTTGATGACCAGCCTGGCGGAGCTCGCAGCTTATATGCCTGAAGCTGGTTCGTTTAGTACGTATGCGTCTCGGTTTGTAGATCCATCCTTTGGTTTCGCTCTGGGCTGGAACTATTGGTATAACTGGGCTATTACGATTGCAGCTGAATTATCTGCTGGAGCCCTTATTATGAAATTTTGGTTCCCAAACTCTTCTTCTATTTTATGGAGTGCCCTGTTTTTATTAATTATGTTTGGGCTTAACTACCTTTCTGTAAAAGGATTTGGCGAATCTGAATTTTGGTTTTCATTAATTAAAGTAGTAACGGTTATCATCTTTTTAGTTATTGGTATTATGATGATTTTTGGTATCTTTAACAATGAAGCACCAGGTTTTAAAAACTTCACGCTTGGTGATGGACCCATTCACGGTGGATTCTTTACTGTCTTAGGTATTTTTATGGCTGCTGGTTTTTCATTCCAAGGAACAGAGTTGCTTGGAGTCGCAGCTGGAGAAAGTGAAGATCCGGAAAAAACGGTTCCTCGCGCAGTTAAACAAGTCTTCTGGCGCATCTTGTTATTTTATATTTTAGCTATTTTTGTTATTGGGATGCTTATTCCATACACAGCGGATTCATTAGCAAGTGATGATGTGCGGGTCAGTCCGTTTACTCTAATATTCGAACGAGCAGGTCTGGCGTTTGCAGCATCAGCTATCAATGCCGTTATTTTAACAGCCGTTTTATCTGCTGGTAACTCAGGTATGTATGCTTCTACGCGTATGCTGTGGAACTTAGCGAAAGATGGAAAAGCACCGAGGTTCTTAGCAAAAGTAAATAAACGAGGCGTTCCGGTTAATGCTTTAATCGCAACGGCACTTGTCGGTACACTTGCATTTGGTGCTTCATTTTTTGGAGACGGTGCGGTATACACGTGGTTACTTAACGCTTCTGGTATGTCTGGTTTTATTGCTTGGTTAGGAATTGCAATCAGCCACTATCGTTTTAGAAGAGCATTTGTTGCCCAAGGTCATGATTTGAGTGAACTTCCATATCATGCAAAACTTTTCCCATTTGGCCCTATCTTTGCCTTTATTTTATGTGCCGTTGTTATTTTAGGCCAAAACTATTCGGCGTTTATGGGTGACTCGATTGACTGGTACGGTGTACTTGTTTCCTATATCGGACTTCCTTTATTCTTAATTGTTTGGTTAGGATACAAATGGACGAAAAAGTCGAAACTTATCCCGTTAAAAGAATGTCAAGTAACAGTGAAAAAATACGAATAAAAAAAGCTCTCTATTCTTTTGAATAGAGAGCTTTTTTATGTGATCTGATCAGCAAAATGAAGAGATATATAGGCGGGCTGGTTTTTCATAACAAGCATATAACCTTTGAGGGGACGATTACAGTAATCAGCAGCTTCTATATAATAAATATGCTGAATTAACCTGCTTAAATGGGTTACAAAAGATGGAAGTTGATGAGTAGGAATGCTTTGGATGTAGTCTATGATTTCTTGTTTAGTTTGAAGGCCCGAATGGGTACATTCTAACAGATGAAAAAGCAGATCTGCTGCTATAGTAGATAGTTCAGAATTGTGCTTGATTCTATTCAGCTGGATATGCAGCTCTTTTTTGGACCATCTTTTCGGAATAGCTCTTAGATGCTGATATTGAAAATGTGTATTCATGATAGCTAACACCTTTCGTATTAACATAATAAAACGACTTATTATTTTAATAACCTTTACACACGAAACTAAAACGTTACAATGTGTAAAGGTGTCATACATCTTATAAAATAAGCTGATAAAAAAGCACATCTTGCCACTGATCAAATTTCCAGCCTACTTCTTTAAATTCTCCGCAAAATGTAAAATTAAATTGCTCATGCATTTTGACACTGATATCATTCCCTTTTGTAATCCCTGAAATGACAACGTGATGGTTGAGCTCTTTAGCTAATTCCAAAATCCGCTTCATAAGCTGTTTTCCAATGCCATGTCCCTGCTGGTTTTTATCAATATAAATCGATAGCTCTACCGTTTGAATGTACGCCTCTTTATCTCGATAAGAAGAAAGCGAAGCATAGCCCGCTACTACCCCATCTTTTTCCGCTACAATAAGCGGAAAAAGTTCATTGCTAATGTGATTATCAAACCAGCTCCTTCTTTGCTCTACTGTTACAGGCGTTAAATCAAAAGTAGCAGCACTTGTTTGAACAGACTGGTTATAAATTTCAACAAGCATAGGTAAATCTTCTTCTTTAGCATAACGAATGATCATATGTACAAACTCCTTATAGTATAGAATTATCTTTATTTTACTTCTTTTAATAAACATAATCTACATAAAAAACCGATGTGCGCATGCACATCAGTTATGATTTTGAGCATATTGAAAGGTTTGAAGAACTTGAAGTGTCTCTTTTGTAGAAACGACCGTTGCAAACTCCTCATGCAAAGAAGACAATGCGAATGTATGTACATCTTCTGCAGGAAGCCTTGTTTTTCCATCGTAGGACATACAATCAAAGCAAGCTGTTGCATCGTTTACAACGTACGTCCTGTACCCTAGATTTCCAGCCATGCGAGCAGTCGTAGAGACGCAGTGATTAGTAGTTAGTCCTATTAAGATAAGCGTATCATAGCCATTTGCTTTTAAATAACTGTCTAGCTCTGTTCCAATGAAGCAGCTGTTCACGTGTTTGCGAATTAAGTATTCATCTTCTTGTGGACCAAATCCTTCTTTGAACTGAAACCCCTTCGAACTTGGGTGTAAAGGAGAATTTGGATTTCCTGATGCATGCTGTACGTGAATGACAGGATAATCTTGGCGCCTCCATGCTTGCAGCAGCGTCAGCATATGTTTTTCTGCATCTAAATTGTTTCTTTCCCCCCACTCGGGTGAATAAAATCCTTCTTGTACATCGATAAGCAGCAGCACTGGCCGGGAACGTAGCATAAGCATCATCTTCTTTCGTCTTTATTTTAAAATGGAAATAACGTATGTGCACCCATCAGGACCGGCTTTTGAAGAATGAACCGTTTGTTTCGGTAAATGTATCCGATCTCCTGCCTGACATAGAACCGTATCACGTTCAACTGTAAAATAAATAGATCCTTCAAGTATATGAAGAATTTCATCAGTTGGATGCGTATGAGATGGGTGCGTTTGAAAAGCAATATCGTGCTGTACTTCAACGTATCCAGTATACGCCGGAAGCAGTTCTTTAATTACTTCTTCAAACTTTCCGCCAACTCCTTTTTTAATAGAGGCTTTTTTCACGTCCATGCTGCTCACTCCTTTTTAATTTAAACGGACACTGTCCGGTAGTATAGTTGTTATCATCATGTAAAAAATATTGCTTCCACTCTCGGTTTCCCTGCTGTCCATACCATCCTAACTCAGGGTGAGCTGATACGTCATCATATGTTTTTAACCGATCGCGGACCACCTTTTGTACGTGCCGCCCTATTTTTGAATCTCCTGTCATACCTTCAAAGACCCACCGAGGCTGAAATGTAATCATAAATCCTCTGCTCTTACGGCTTTTACGCAAAGAATGAGCAGGCGTATTACATACGACAAAAATAGGTTCTCCGTGAAAGCAAAATTCCCATAATGGATCTTTTGGATCTTTTGGAATGTCTTGCGGCCATTTCTTTTGATCAATTTGATGAAGAAACGTCAGCGTATCCCAAAACATCGTTTCGTACTCTTCCATTGATCGTTCTTTATGTTCAGGCTTAAAGAATAACACAAAAGATGTATAGCGACCTATGGTCTTGAACGTATCTATGTATTCTCTAAGTGCCGACGCTGCATTCCTAATATCTTGGTAGTTATAAGGAGTAGTCACAAATGAAAAACGCAGTAAATCTTTTTTAAAGCCTTCTACCCCTAATATACAAGGAAATGGATTTTCTTCTGATAATATATCGCTTTGGAAATATTGAAAAGCATCTTTTCCCCAAAACGGGACATGCGTTGACTCTAAAATCTCATTGGCTCGAAAAAGCATTTTTGATGCCATTAAAACCCTCCTTATGGAACTCAACGTTACATGTGTATTAAAGAAAAGAAAGTTTATGAGCATTTTTAACTAAATGCCGCTTCTAAATTATAAAACTCTAATCTATATATATATAAGCTACTATTGGACAAGTTAGAAAGGAGGCTGTGTTTGTGGAGTGGTTTTTGATTGCTATAAAACAAATAATTCTAGGTATTAGTCTCGCAGCACCGGTAGGTCCAATTAATATAGAGATGATTAAAAAAGGGCTGACAAGAGGATTTTGGGCTTCTTGGCTAGTTGGTTTAGGAGGCATGACGGCCGATATTTTATTTATGCTCCTCATTTTAATAGGGTTAACGCCCTTTGTTCAGATGCAGGCTGTTACTGTTTCCTTGTATGCAACTGGTTTTGTCATGCTCACATTTGTTGGCTTTCAAAGTATGAAACAAGCTGTTTCTCGTTCCTTTTCAATAGATGTAAACAAACCCTCTATTAAAAGAGATAAGTCGTTTTTTACAGGTTTCTTCATTGCTCTTATGAACCCTTTAAATATTGTGTTTTGGTTTGGTGTATTTGGGTCAAGCTTAAGCGAAAGCCTCCAAAGTCAAACGTGGCTATCTGTCTTTTTTCACAGTTTCTTTATTATCTTTGGCATCCTTCTTTGGAATTTAAATATTGCCAGCAGCATTCATTTTACAAGAAAATTTATCACGCCTAAGCTTCTTCGCTTCATTACGTTAGGTGCCGGTTTTTTACTTTTTTTATTTGGCTGCCAATTCGGTTTTAAATGTATATCCTTACTTATAGGCTGAGCTTTTAGCGATGAGTTCAATAAGAGTGTCATTTACTTTCTCACGTTCATCATAAAAAAGACCGTGTCCACTATTTTCAAATGGAAGAAGTGTAGAAAATGAAATATGACGATTCATAACTTTTGCAAGATCAAATGGACAAATTTGATCTTTTTTTCCGTGTAATATATATGTCTCAGCGAAAATTTGACTCAAATCCTCTCGCAAGTCTTCGTCTCGTAAAGACACCGCAGTTTTAATCGTTCCATGACCGGATGCCTCTAAACCTAAATCTTGAAACCACCCTCTAAAAGCTGAGCTAATAGGCTGATTAAAAAACTTTTTGCCAAACTCTTCAAGCATGTTAGGACGATCTCTATACGTATTTTGAATAATTGTATTTACTTCTTCAGAAGGAAGTCCATATGGAAAATCAGTTTTTTGAATAAAGCTAGGAGCCGCTGCTCCTAATAAAATTAACTTCTTCACGCCATATCCTAAATGTCTGCTCATATATCGAATGGCAATGGCTCCCCCCATAGAAAAGCCTACGAGCGTATAATTTTTAAGCTCCAGTCTTTCTACTAACATTCGAATATCATCCGCTAATTGATTGTAAGAATAGCCGGTGAAAGGCGCATCTGATTTTCCGAATCCGCGAAGATCAGGAGCGATACATCGAATACCGCGGGCCGGCAACGTTGTAAATTGGTATTCGTACATTTTAGCGTTAACAGGCCACCCGTGGAGGAAAAGAACGGGTTCCCCTTTTCCAATATCCCGTACAAAGAGTTTAGTCTTAGGAGTTACGTGAATAAAATAGTTCATCTATAACACCTCCTAGATGTTCTTTTATATATATGTTTAGGACAATTGGAACATTCAAAAGTTTCTTAGAGGCTTGTGTAGGAGGTATATGATGTTTATTTGGGTTAAGGAGTAGGGAAATTTTTATATTTTTCATTTAGAACATAGTTTAATTTAAAAATATTAAACAAAAAAAGTAGTAAAGCGTTAAAAACTTTACTACTTTTTTGTTATTTTTCTTCCAGCCACACATCAACTAAATTGCCAGCTTCGCTTTGGTCCAATACGAATGAACCGTTGCTGTATCGGTCGCTAGCTCGCATTGTAGACGGATCAACCTGCTCGATTTGACCTTTAGATGATTCCACTATCATGTAGTGTTCTTTAGAGATTGCTTTTACTTTTGCAATTTGATGCGGATTAGATTTTAGTTCTCGGACCATCACTAGCCCTCGTTTTGCTCGTGCTGATTCTTCAAACTCAGTAATTTTTGTCTTTTTCACAGCTCCTCGCTGCGTGGCGATAAATAATTCAGTTGATAGAGCTTCATCTTCATCGAAGATAACGCCGCTTACAACATAATCATCGTCTTTTAAGTTAATTCCTTTCACACCGGAAGCGCGAGTTCCTACAATATTGATTTCTTCTTCCCGGAAACGCAGTCCGTAGCCAGAGCGAGTGGCAATAAACACTTGTTTTTTACCATCGGTTTGATATACATCGACTACTTCATCATCGCCTTTTAAATTAACGGCGACAAGAGCTTTGGAGTAGCGCTGTGCTTTATATTGAAGTAATTCTGATTTTTTGACCATACCATTTTTCGTAAAGAAAAGCAGATACTGATTTTCTTTAAATTCTTTCACCGGTATCGCCCGTACAATTTGCTCTTCTTTATCAATTGGAACAATGTTCATGATATGCTGCCCCATGTCTTTCCACCTGATATCCGGAAGTTCGTGCACTGGCATATATAAATAATTCCCTTTGTTTGTGAAGATGAGAAGGGTTTCGGTTGTATTAATTTCATACTTCGCTAAAATTCGGTCCGTATCTTTCATACCGAAGTCTTGCCCGTTAGACGCGGCGTAAGAACGAAGACTTGTTCGTTTTACGTATCCGTCTTTTGTGACTGTCACCATCACTTCTTCAGATGGAACCATCACTTCTAGATTAATCTTAATTTCTTCGATTTCCGCTTCAATTTTTGAGCGGCGTTCTGTACTGTATTGCTTTTTTACACGGCGTAATTCTTTTTTGATTACATTAAAAAGTTTTTTCTCGCTATGTAAGATTTCTTCTAACTCATTAATTTTAGCACCTAGCTCTTCAGCTTCCGCTTGTAGAGCTGTGATGTCCGTGTTTGTCAAACGGTATAATTGAAGCGATACAATCGCCTCTGCTTGAGGTTCTGTAAATTCATATTTGGCAATTAAATTATTTTTAGCGTCGCGCTTATCTTTAGAAGCTCTAATCGTCGCAATAACTTCATCTAAAATCGACAGTGCCTTAATCAATCCCGCTACAATATGTTCACGTTCACGTGCTTTTTGCAGTTCGTATTTAGAACGATTTGTTACCACTTCTCTTTGATGATCAATATAAGCATCAAGAATGTTAGCCAAGCTCATAAGCTTTGGTCGCTTTTTAGCAATAGCAACCATGTTAAAATTATAAGGTACTTGCAGATCCGTATTTTTATAAAGATAGTGAAGTACTCCTTGAGCATTTGCATCTTTTTTTAATTCTACTACGATGCGCAGACCGGTACGATCCGTTTCATCGCGAACTTCAGCAATGCCTTCCACTTTTTTATCTAAACGAAGCTCATCCATTTTCTTAACAAGGTTAGCTTTGTTTACTTCAAACGGAATTTCTGTAATGACAATTTGCTGTTTTCCGCCGCGAATGGACTCCACTTCCGTTTTTCCGCGAATAATAATTTTCCCTTTACCTGTCTCGTAGGCTTTCTTAATCCCGTCTACCCCTTGAATGATTCCTCCCGTAGGAAAATCAGGACCTTGAATAGCCGTCATCAACTCTTCAATTGTACACGTTGGTTTATCAATTCGCATGATCGTTGCGTCAATTACTTCACCTAAATGATGAGGCGGAAGTTCTGTAGCATAACCAGCTGAAATACCCGTGGATCCATTTACTAGCAAGTTAGGAAACATAGCCGGTAACACAGTTGGTTCGCTGCTTGTATCATCGAAGTTAGACACAAACTCAACCGTTTGTTTGTCAATATCTCGTAGAAGTTCTGCAGCAATCGATGAAAGGCGAGCTTCTGTATAACGCATTGCTGCTGGGGGATCTCCATCAATACTTCCGTTGTTTCCATGCATTTCGATCAATACATTTCTAACTTTCCATTCTTGACTCATTCGAACCATGGCATCATATACAGATGAATCACCATGAGGGTGATAGTTACCAATTACGTTCCCTACAGTTTTGGCTGACTTGCGAAAGCCTTTTTCTGCTGTATTCCCATCTACGTGCATTGCATATAAAATACGGCGCTGAACGGGTTTTAACCCGTCTCTTGCATCCGGCAGTGCACGCTCTTGAATAATATATTTACTGTATCGACCAAAACGGTCGCCTAGTACATCCTCAAGAGGTAAATCTAAAAAGCGTTCTGTTTGTGTCATTGTACGTCCTCCTCTGCGACCGTTAATACATTTTCATTATCTAAAATATTTGGATCTTCTTCTAACCCAAACGCTACGTTGCTTTCAATCCATTTTCTGCGTGGTTCTACTTTATCGCCCATCAAAGTGGTCACACGACGATCAGCGCGAGCAGCATCATCAATACGGACACGAATCAGCGTACGCGTCTCTGGGTTCATTGTTGTTTCCCAAAGCTGATCTGCGTTCATTTCACCGAGACCTTTATAGCGTTGAATCATATACCCTCTTCCTACCTTATCGATAGCACCTTGCAATTCTTCGTCACTCCATGAATATTCAACCACTTCTTTTTTACCTGACCCTTTGCTTACTTTATAGAGCGGTGGAAGAGCAATAAATACTTTTCCTGCTTCCACAAGCGGTTTCATATAGCGGTAGAAAAACGTTAGGAGAAGCACTTGAATATGAGCGCCATCCGTATCCGCATCGGTCATGATGACTATTTTATCGTAGTTAATATCATCAATGGTGAAATCTGCTCCTACTCCTCCGCCTATCGCGTGGATGATCGTACTAATTTCTTCGTTTTTAAAAATATCTTGAAGCTTGGCTTTTTCGGTATTGATAACCTTCCCTCGCAGTGGCAGCACAGCTTGAAAGCGGCGGTCCCTTCCTTGTTTTGCTGAACCTCCGGCGGAATCCCCTTCGACTAAGTACAGTTCATTTCGCTGAGGATTTCTTGATTGCGCAGGCGTTAACTTCCCGCTTAGAACGGTTTCTTGACGCTTTCGTTTCTTCCCGTTTCTTGCGTCTTCTCTCGCCTTTCGTGCTGCTTCACGCGCTTGAGCAGCTTTGATTGCTTTTTTTACAAGAAGAGAGCTTACGTCTGGGTTTTCTTCTAAGAAATAGGCAAGTTTTTCAGAAATAACTGCATCTACGGACGAACGAGCTTCACTTGTACCTAACTTTCCTTTTGTTTGACCTTCAAACTGAAGCAACTCTTCAGGTATTCTAACGGAAACGATGGCTCCTAAGCCTTCTCGTATATCCGTTCCTTCTAAGTTTTTGTCTTTTTCTTTTAGCAGGCTTACTTTACGGGCGTATTCATTAAATGCACGCGTCATAGCGCTTTTTGCACCGGACTCATGCGTTCCACCATCTTTGGTACGAACATTATTAACAAATGATAAAATGGTTTCAGAATAACCATCATTAAATTGAAAGGCAAATTCAACTTCAATATTATGATGAATCCCTTCAAAAAAGACGACTGGATGAAGTGAATCTTTTTCTTCATTTAAATATGAAACAAAGGCTTGAATACCTGTTTCATAATGAAAGATATCGTGACGATCATGTCTTTTATCGATTAACTCTATTTTGAATCCTTTTAACAGAAAAGCCGATTCGCGGAGCCGTTCACAAAGCGTGTCATAATTATACACAGTTGTTGAAAAGATCGTGGCATCCGGTTTGAAATGAATCGTTGTTCCCGTTTTTTTCGTTTTTCCTATTTTTTCTAGCGTCGTAACCGGCTTTCCTCCATTTTCAAAACGCTGTTCATAAATAAATCCATCTCTATGAATGGTTACAGTCAACCATTCAGACAGCGCATTTACAACAGATGCACCTACTCCGTGTAAGCCTCCGCTTGTTTTATATCCACCCTGTCCGAATTTACCTCCTGCATGCAAGATGGTTAAAATAACTTCAGGCGTTGGTTTTCCTAATTTATGCATGCCCGTTGGCATACCTCGACCTTTATCTTGTACAGAAATTGAATTATCTTTGTGAATGGTTACAATAATTTCTTCTCCGTAGCCTGCTAGAGCTTCATCAACAGAGTTGTCGACGATTTCATATACTAAATGATGCAGACCTCGTGTATCCGTACTTCCAATATACATACCAGGACGTTTACGAACGGCATCTAATCCTTCTAGTACTTGAATTGCATCTTCATTATAATTAAATTGTTGTTTCCGAGCCATTCATACTACCCCTTTCATCACAACGAACATTACTACATTATGTATGAAACACAAACGTTTGCGCTTCGTGTCTAAGAATAAATGATCATGTATCCTATCTTTTAATTTTATAGTGTTCGCATCAACAGAACGTATGTTTCTATTTTTGCGTACTTACAAGATTTTAGCACAAATTTCCGTATTATAAAAGCAATATCTTGTGTATTCATGGATTATAAGCATTATAAAGCTAGCTGTCTAACGTCTATTGTAGCGGAAACGCTCTTACTATTTCAACGCATGGTGAAACCCATGCAAGCAGTGTGCATGGGTTGGTTGTTCTGCTTATAGATCTTACTTTGTTAAAGCATGCTCAACTTTTATACAACGATCCATAACTACAGTATACCCTTTTTTAGCGAGCAGGTCATATGCTTCTTCATTAATTAAACCAGATTGTGCCCAAAATACGTCTGCATCTACTTCTAAAAACTCTTCTGCAACTTCAAGCAAATGCTCAGAGCGACGAAATACATTAACGATATCAATATGCCCTTCAATTTCTTTTAATGAAGATACGGCTTTTACGCCGAGCGCTGAGTTGATTGTCGGGTTCACCGGAATAATCTCGTAACCTTGCTGCTGCATGGCTTCTGAAACCATATAAGACGTTCGATGAGGGTTATCTGATAAACCTACTACAGCAATGCGCTTGCTTTTTTTTAATATTTTACCAAGCTCTTGACGGGAAGGAATTTTAATGGACATGTCTATTACCTCTCTTAGCTATATAATATGTACTGAACAACATTCGCGATTTACAGTTGATTTCCTGCATATAGTACCCGTTTTCTCTATTTTTGTAAACGTCTTCTTTTTTTGAAATAATTGTCTCTCACCCAAAACTAGCTATGTTTTTTTAAGTATCTCATGGTAAAATAGAAACGATATAGAAATAAAGGAGCTTTCAAACATGAATTATTTATTACCTATTCTTGCCTATATCTTGGGCTCTATTCCTTTTGGACTAGTTGTTGGAAAACTAGGATACGGCATCGATATACGAGAGCATGGAAGCGGCAATTTAGGCGGCACCAACTCATTTCGTACATTGGGCGTAAAAGCCGGAATTATCGTTACGCTTGGAGACATTCTAAAAGGAACCCTAGCAGCTTCTTTACCGCTTTTATTTGATACGAATCAAAACATTCTCTTTATTGGTTTATTTGCTGTCATTGGTCATATTTTTCCTGTTTTCGCGAAATTCAAAGGCGGGAAAGCTGTTGCCACGTCCGCCGGAGTGATTTTATGTTATGAACCTCTTTTATTTGCTTTCGTACTATTATGTTTTTTTATCTGCTTATACATAACGAAGTATGTATCATTGTCATCAATGGTTACCGGGGTATTAACCTTTATCTACACGCTATTTAAGCAAGACTACATGCTTATTATGATTATTGGTTTAATTGTAGCCTTTGTCATTTACAGACACCGCGCAAACATTACCCGAATTCTTAATAAAACAGAACCGAAAGTCACATTTTTGTCAGGTAAAAAGAAATAAGAGGAGCTTCCTCTTATTTCTTTTTTTATAACCGTTTTGTAAGCGAATACATTTCTTGTTTATTAGTTATACTGATACTAAAATAAGGAGGTGAATGATGTGAAGAAAAAATGCCCTATTTGCAAACGAAATAAGAAAATGGATTCACAGCTAGAAGGAAGCCGCTACTGCGTTCACTGCTGGGAAACCATTGGAAAACAATATGATTTCAAATGAAAGAATGAAACGATTTAATATAGAAATGAAGCCTTCACCTCTATATTAAATCGTTTTATTTTATTTTATCTCATTCCTTCCTAGCTGGATTCGTATATATTGGTAATTTATCTACCTTTCTACTATAATAAATGTATCCGCAGTATTGGAAGGAGCATAATTAATGAAATTAACAGTAACAGAAGCAGCAGCTACGTGGTACAAAGATGAAATGATGCTAGAAGGAAACGAAACAATTCGCTTTTTTGTTCGCTACGGCGGATGCAGCAACGTTCAAAAAGGTTTTTCTTTAGGTGTAAACACAGATTCTCCTAAAAACGTTGGCGTTGAAACAAAAGTTGACGGTTTAACATTCTTCGTAGAAGATGAAGACCTTTGGTACTTTGATGGTCATGATTTGACCGTAAATTATAATGAAGAAACAAAAGAACCTGACTTTCATTACGAAGCGTAAGAAAAAAGCATCGATTTATCGATGCTTTTTATTCTTGCGATTGACCCTGCTTTTTGGCATCTTCATAGGCTTTATGCCATTCCGGATAATTACGGCGAATAGAAATAGGCTTAAAGTTTTCTTTTTTCACACATACGTGTGACGATGTTCCTGTTAACGCAAGTTCTTCATTTGAATTAAAAATTTCGTAGCCGTACACAACGCGTAGACCGTCATAGTTCTCAACCCAAGTATGTACTACAGCTGTCTCGCCATAATGAAGCGGCTTTTTATATGAAGCCTGTATATCAATAACTGGCGACAGCACACCGTCTCTTTCCATTTGTGCATAGCTAAAACCTAAATCACTAATAAACTGCGTTCGACCTATTTCCATCCATACTAAATAGTTAGCATGATACACAACGCCCATCTGATCGGTTTCCGCATAGCGCACTTCGATTTCTTTCTTCGATACTAGCATGATTCTACCTCCTCTTGCACTGTTCCTGTTTTATCTTACCATATAAGGAGAATATACTCCTACTAGTTTGGTTATTACTCAATATGTTGTAAGACTAAGCGCATCTTGAATGCGATATATCAGCATTTCCAGCCGCGTCATTTTATTTTCATACCTTTTATAAGGAAGTGTATATGTGTAGTCTTTATTTGTCCATAAGCGGTCAAAATAAGCGTTTAGTTCGGTCATAACCTTTTTGTTAAAAGGTCCTGATACTTTAATATCCGTTTCTAAGTTCAAGTCAGCCAAATTTCGTTTTGTGAAATTTGCTGCTCCTGCAATAATAGTTGCATTTTTTTTGTTTCGAATAAATAAAGTTTTAGAATGATACTGTTCTTTCCCTGTATGATACCAGCGAATTTTAATATCTCCTTTGGATTTTTTTACAAGTTCTGCTGCTACTGGACGGTTAGGCAGTCCAAACTTTTTTCTTCCAAACGCATTCTCATTAGGATCTAAAATTAATCGTACGTTTGCTCCTTGTTTGGAAGCTTTCAAAAGCGCCTTTATTACGTCGCGATCTCCAAGATAAAACATGCCAAGCCATACATCGTCGCCTTTTTTAGCATGATGTAAATCATGTAATACGTGCTTATAGATTTTACCTTCTGTTAACAGCTGAACATAGAGGTCTCCCTTTTCTTTTTCTTTTTTCTTATACCGAGGTAACTTTCCTCCATAAGAAAAATCTGACACCGCTTGTTCACTTTTCACCACATCTCCAATGATATTCCCTTTTACTTCAAAGGCCATGTTAGAATTATAAAAACTTGCATCATGAGGATTGGCAGAAGAGATAATAACGCTTTGATCTGTTGCTACTACTTTTCTGTGATTAGCTTTTACATTTAACAACTTTAAATAAGCACGGACCGTCGCTTTAGGCGCATTGGTACCAAACGGATTTGTTATCCATCCGTTTCCTTTTTCACCAAACCACTGAACAAAAGTTCTCCACACTGAAGAATACAGTGGAATGGAGTCTCTGAGCTTAGATAAATTGGTTTGCACCACTTTGATTCCGTTTAGCCGCAGTGAATCTAACCACTTTGAATCATGTGAGCCGTAGGTTGTATTGATTTCATCTGTAATAAAGACGATTGCGATATT
Source organism: Priestia sp. YIM B13551 (assembly GCF_042787905.1). NCBI lineage: Bacteria > Bacillati > Bacillota > Bacilli > Caryophanales > Bacillaceae > Priestia > Priestia sp. YIM B13551. The sequence continues at coordinate 325,638 of NZ_JBHZOX010000001.1, read as the reverse complement.
AGGATGTTTTCGTTTCTTTTCAATCAGCTTACTTGCAAGCGTATCACTAAGGTGAGGAAACGTTTCGCCTTGGTTATAGTAGCCGTTAAATAGAAACATATCCATAATAATAAAAGCTTTTGCGTCATCAATCGCATTCGTAACTGCTTGAAAAATATGTTGTTCAGAAACAGATGTCTGCTGGTCTTGATACGTTAGGTCTGATAAAAGAAATACATCTTCTACTTTGTGGGGCTTACTTTCGTATGAAACTCCTTTAGGCAAGGGCTTATGCGTTTGATAAGAGCCCACAATAATCAAGACGACAAGTAAACTGACCAAAATCCTTACTACTTTCTTTTTCACGTGCTTTTTCACCTACATAAACCTCTTCGCTAGTTTGTATTATTATTGACCTTACTAAAAAAATATAGAAAGAAAGCAGCTAAAACCGTTTATTTTTAGCTGCTTATTGTCGCTGTTTTATTTATTAAATCGTACCTTCGTAACCATTTTGACGAGCTTCTGACTCATCTTTTATTTCGCTGCGCATTGCTTCGATACTTACTTCGCGATTGTGATTTTTTTGCTGAATGCGCTGACGTTCTTCTTCAGTGCTGCATGCAGCAGCTTCTTCTGCTTCTTCAATGTTTTTCATTGTATTTTGCACCATTGTTTGTAATTTTTCAACGTTATCACTGCGATCGTCTGGATTCGGTTTATTCCATGCCATTGTATCTTCCTCCTCAAAATAACTTTGTTACAATTGTAGTATGCCGGATTTGTTCATCTCTATAAGTGGAAAAAAATGATTTTAGTTTACATAATATAATTATAATTAATTTAAAATGTATATATAAAACATACATAATATGGTAATATATACATACAAAGGGGGGATCTCTATGACCAAACGAATGATAGCAGTACTAAGCGTCATCTTTATTGCAGTGCTTGCCGTATTTTTTATGTCGCAAACTTCATTGGCATCAAAATTGACAGCAAGTGCCTCTATGAAGCCTCATCATTACTCAAAACATGAAGAAAAAATGTTAGCCGTGACAAATTTAGACTACAAAAGCAATATTATTGCATACGATGTTAAAGCTCCTAATCACGCAAAAGAAGCTTATGTAAAAGCCACTTATTATGAAAAGGGGAAAGCCAAACAACCTTTATTTTCAGGAGGGTTGACCGTTTCAAAAGAATTTGACATGTTTGCTATTACATATAAAATCGATGATGATGCTCATAAAGTTATGTTTAATGTAGGCAGCAACGATACAAACCTAGGAATAGAAGCGGAAAAGCCAAAAAAAATGAACGGCTATTCCTTTACTGGATTAGAGAAAAAACAAACGGTAAAAATGAATAAAACATATCCAGTTGCTGCTTTATTTGGTGACGCTGGCAGTGGCATACGAGTTGCTCCGCTTTCAACCGACGATGGAGAAGTTGTTAAAGAGCTTATTTCGAGCAATCCTTACGTTTATTTATTCACGGTAGAATTCAAATAATAAAAAGTCGCTGAATTCAGCGACTTTTTATTCATTCACCTTTGGTTTGAATAACTTGAGGATGCTTGCCGGATGTATCTTGCATTTGTTTTCCGTTATTTCCACCAGCTTCTCTCGGTTGAGTGCCGATGTGATTCGGAACAAAAGGTTTGCTTTGTTTTTTAGGATTTCCCATGCTTATCCCCTCCTCACCGTTACTCTAACCAACTTACTTTAAAGTTATTCAGCTCTTTCAAGCATACGATCTTCTAACCGCTTTTCAATTTCCATTTCAATGCGTTCAATTTCTGACTGATCTTTTAACAGCTGCGTTTTATTTTCTTGCACTAACTCTTCAAATGAACGTTTGCGTAATTTTCTCATGATCACAACACCTACTTTATGTAATTTTTATGAAAAATCTGAAAAATCTAAAGAAACTGATATCATACAACTATCTATATTGTAACCAATTTGTCAGATAAGTAAACATACTTTTTGAAAAGTTGTAAGAAAGTTTGACATGTTTACTGACTTATCTATGTATACGATGGTAAAGGAAATAAGTTTCATTTTTAATAAAACAAGCAGCGAAGTTAATTCGCTGCTTGTTGAGCAAAGTTTTCCATTTGTTTAAGCGTCATTGGACCATTCACTCGTTGAACAATTTTCCCTTCTTCATCTATAAAGTAAGATGTCGGAATGGTGGAGACTCGATATTTTTTACTCCCTACACTATCTTGGTCGTCCAATAATACACGAAACGTAAACTGTTTTTCTTTAAGAAACTTAGATACTGCCTGTTTACTGCCTTCTGACGAAGTTAAATTAACCGCAAGCAGCTGTACATCGTTTCCATATTTCTCATAAAATGCTTGCATATCGGGCATTTCTTTTTGACACGGCGGACACCATGTTGCCCAAAAGTTTAAAATGACTTTTTTTCCTTTAAAGTCCGATAATTGAACGGATTTCCCGCTCGTATCTGACAGTGTAAACGGAGGCGCTGTATCTTTTGGTTCCAACCCATAAGCTTGACCCGAAGCCTGACGAGCACTATCACCTTTTTTGATATTTAAATCCTTGTATTCGCTTAAGTTAGAATTATCGGATGCTTCATTTGGAGAAAGCCCTTGCCAAAGTGCGTAGCTAAGAAATCCTACTAGAAGCAAGACCGCAATTATTTTTTTAACCATATGATCGGCTCCTTTATTTCTTCTAAAAAGTGATAATCTATGTACTAATAGATATGTGCAATATCTACTAAAATAATCCTTTTATAGGGCATTTTCTTTTATAATATAGCATATTTCCCTCTCACTTTTTGTCGAAAACGGTGCGTTTGCATAAAAAAAGAGCGGTTCACGAGAACCGCTCTTTTTCTTTATAACTTACGCATGTGTTTTAGACTGTAATTTATCACGAAGCACCATTTGAAGGATACCACCGTGGCGATAGTAATCAATTTCAACTTCACTATCGAAACGAACCAGTACTTCAAATTCTTTTTTGTTTCCAGCTTCATCAGTTGCTGTTACTTTTATAAAATCACGTGGTTTTACCGTTTCATCAACTGCTACTGCAATTGTTTCTTTTCCAGTTAAACCTAATGTATCCGCGCTTTCACCATCTTTAAATTGAAGAGGTAAAACACCCATTAATACTAGGTTTGAACGGTGAATACGCTCAAAGCTTTCAGCGATTACTGTTTTAATACCTAAAAGATTTGTGCCTTTTGCTGCCCAGTCACGAGAACTTCCCATGCCGTAATCTTTGCCTGCAAGTACAACAAGACCTGTATCTTGCTCTTTGTATTTCATACAAGCATCATAAATGCTCATTACTTCATTTGTTGGCCAGTACGTTGTCCAGCCGCCTTCTGTACCAGGAGCTACTTGGTTTTTAATGCGGATGTTTGCAAACGTACCGCGCATCATCACTTCATGGTTACCACGACGAGAACCATATGAGTTAAAGTCTTTTGGCTCTACACCGTTTTCTTGAAGGTAAAGACCTGCAGGTGATGTTTTTGCAATTGAACCCGCTGGTGAAATGTGATCCGTTGTCACTGAGTCACCAAATTTCGCTACTACGCGAAGATCATTTAACGCCTCTACTTCACCTGGTTCTTCTGATAAGCCTTCAAAGAAAGGTGGGTTTTGAATGTACGTTGAATCATTCTCCCACGTATAAAGCGCATCTTCGCTTGTTTTAATTTCATTCCAGCGCTCGTTATCATCGAATACACGCTCATACTCGTTACGGAATAATTCAGGCGTTACGGTACGGCTAACAACTTCTTTAATTTCATCTTGAGAAGGCCAGATGTCGCTAAAGAATACTTCATTGCCGTCTGTATCAATACCGATTGGATCTTTTTGTAAATCTACATCTACCGTTCCAGCCAGTGCATATGCTACAACAAGCGGCGGAGAAGCAAGGTAGTTACCTTTTACTAATGGATGAATACGTCCTTCAAAGTTACGGTTTCCTGAAAGAACAGACGTTACAAGCAAGTCGCTGTCTGCAATCGCTGCTTCAATTTCTGCTTCTAATGGACCAGAGTTACCGATACAAGTGGTACAGCCATAACCTACGATGTTAAAGCCGATTTTATCTAAGTATGGAAGCAGCCCTGAATTTTGAAGGTAAGCCGTTACTACTTTTGAACCTGGTGCTAAAGAAGTTTTCACGTAAGCTGGAACATCCAATCCTTTTTCTACCGCTTTTTTCGCAACTAAACCAGCTGCTACTAATACGTAAGGATTTGATGTGTTCGTACAGCTTGTGATAGCCGCAATGGCAATGGCACCTGTTTTCATTGTTGTTTCTGAACCGTCTGCAAGCTTAAACGTAATTTCTTTATCCACGTCTTTAGCATCAAGTCCGAAGCTTTGGTTGCTAACAGGAGCTGTTAAAGCCTTCTTGAATTCTGTTTGCATTTGAGAAAGTGGAATTAAATCTTGCGGACGCTTTGGACCAGAAAGATTTGCTTCAATCTCAGCAAGGTTAATCTCAACAACGTCAGTGAAAATTGGATCTTCATTTTCTGGTGTGAAGAATAAACCATTTGCTTTTGTATATTGTTCGACAACCTGAATGTCTTTTTCATCTCTTCCAGTTAAACGCATGTATGCTAATGCTTCTGCGTCAACTGGGAAGAATCCACATGTTGCACCGTATTCAGGAGCCATATTAGCGATTGTTGCACGGTCAGCTAATGGAAGTTCTGCTACGCCAGGACCGAAGAATTCCACGAATTTTCCGACTACTCCTTTTTGACGAAGCACTTGCGTAACTTTTAAAGCTAAGTCTGTAGCTGTAGTGCCGTTTGGTAATTCACCAACAAGTTTAACACCGATTACTTCAGGAACTGGGAAATAAGAAGGTTGACCAAGCATACCTGCTTCCGCTTCAATACCGCCAACACCCCATCCTAAGACACCGATACCATTAATCATCGTTGTATGAGAGTCAGTACCTACTAGAGAATCAGGGAAAGCTACAAATTCACCATCTTCTTCAACAGCATGAACAACGTTTGCTAAATATTCTAAATTTACTTGGTGCACGATACCAGTAGCTGGCGGAACTGCACGGTAGTTATTAAATGATTTTTGAGCCCAGCTTAAGAAATTATAGCGCTCTGTATTACGTTGAAACTCAAGGTCCATATTAATTCGTAATGAGTCAGCTGTACCTGCTTTATCAACTTGTACGGAGTGGTCGACAACGAGGTCTACTGGAATTTCTGGATTGATTTTGTCAGGATCGCCTCCTAAATCAGCCATTGCTTTACGAAGTGACGCTAAGTCTACAACCGCTGGAACTCCAGTGAAATCTTGAAGAATAACACGAGATGGTTTGAAAGGAACATCGATATCTTTAATATCTTTTGTTCCCCATTTTGCAAGGTTTTCGACGTGTTCTTTTGTAATAACACGGCCATCTACCTGACGAAGAACAGATTCTAATAATACTTTAATTGAATACGGCAGCTTAGATACGTTACCTAAACCTGCTTCCTCTAAAGCTTGTAAGCGGTAATAATTATATGTGCTGCCATTAAGATCGAATGACGAACGAGCGTTAAAAACGTCTTTTTTAGTCATTGCTTTTACCCCCTTAAAATTCTATGTATAAAGGATTTACTTACCCCATCCTCTATTCCCTTCACCATCTATCTTAATATAATATTATACATAAGTAAATAAAAAGAATGTTATTAATTAACATAAGTTTCACTTATAACCTTTTTCCATCTTCCTTTTATTTTTCTAATAATTCATATTTCATTGATTTTTACGCATGCTAGAAACGGAGGTGATTCAACATGGCTAAACGCAAGTCAAACCACGTCATTCCTGGAGCTAACGCGGCTAGCGCTCAAGGAAAAGGATCGGGTTATAATGAAGAGTTTTCAAATGAACCATTAACGGAACAACAGAAACAAAATAATAAAAAACGCAAAAAAAATCAATAAAACAATCTCTTATTGGATATACTAATCACTAGTTAGAAAAGCAAAATCGTTTAACTCCATGAAATCTAACGAGAAGGCGTCATTATATATGACGCTTTTTTCCTGTTCCCATTTCCTGTTTTTGTTAAACCTATTTTTAGAAAGGGGAATTTTTCATTGGATAAATTCCCTGTCACTATCCTACCCTAATAAGTGAAAGGGAGGCTTTAACTATGAACAAAAACAGCAGCAAAGACATCAGAAGAAATGCGCCAAAAAGCAATTCTGGACAGCCAGAACCGCTAAGCGGATCTCATAAAGTAAAAAACCGTAAGCATTCTCGCCAAAAACACAATAGCGGACATGATATGTAAAACAGCGGCAAGCTCTCTACAGAGCTTGCTTTTTTATGCGTAGAAAAGACAGCTAGTACTTCAAGCTTATTCTTTGCGCAGGAGTTCACTAAGTACATAAACGCGCATATGATAGTAAAGTGAAACAGTTTAAATAATGGAGGAACGCAGAAATGAAAAACAAGCGTCTGCCAGCAGACCAAATGTTTGTAAAAGGCTTTCAAGAGTTGTTAGAAGTCATGCTTTCAAATCCCTTTATGAGTTATTTAGATTATGATTCCGTTCGTATAGATTTATTTGAAACAGAACAATCATTTATTGTCGAAGCTGAATTATTAGGGTATCACCCTAAGGATATTATCGTTCAGATACAAGCTGACCACTTACAGCTGACAGCCAAAAAATACTGCATTAGAGAATTTCATGATGAAAAGCAAGGAACGCTTGCAAGAGAACAAATGGAAGAAAGCGTTGAACGTACAATCGACTTTCCATTTCCATTGATGAATAAAAAAATTACCGCTACATTTAGTAACGAAATCCTTGAAATTACGATTTCTAAACATGAGACAAATGAATCTAACCAGCAAATAGTCCCTATTGAGTTCCAATAAAGCTGCAGATGTTGTCTCTGCAGCTTTATTGGAACTATTTAATTGTTTATTTAGCACATAATTTTTTTAGAATATTCTTCTTTTCAAAACAATGGGATATCTAATTTATTTTACGGCACACTACTAAAAAAGAGTAAAAGGAGAACGTTTATGCTTCATACTGCTTGGAAAGGTAAAATCAGCTTTGGATTAATTGATATCCCTATTAAACTGCACGGAGCAATTGAAGAAAAAGATGTAAAGCTGCGCACGCTACACTCCGTTTGCCATACACCTATTCATCAAGAAAAACATTGCCAAACGTGTGGACGAGAAGTAGAATCCGATGAACTGGTTAAAGGATACGAAACCGCGACCGGTCAGTTTGTTGTACTTTCACAACAGGAAATTGACAGTGTCAAAGAGCCCTTTGCAGCAAACAAAGCCGTTGAATTGTTACACTTTGTTTCGTTAGATGACATTGATCCCCTGTTTTTTGATAAGCCCTACTATATTTCTCCTGGGGAAACAAGCCTAAAAGCTTATTATACTTTATTAAATGCACTTGAAATAACGAATAAAGTCGGTATTGCGAATGTATTTTTATATTCCAAACAGCAAATGGCAATTATTCGTTCCGTGGGCGGATCTCTTGTTCTTCACACGATGCATTTTGAAGAAGAGCTTCGTTCAGTCACAGATGTGCCTAACTTATCCAGTACTTCTTCCATTAATGAAAGTGATACACAAGTGACGGTGGAATTAATCGATAAGCTATCTACTTCTTTTAATCCATCTATTTACAAAAACAACTACCGAGACGCCTTACAAAACGTCATTCAACAAAAAATAAATCAAGGCGAAGTTACAAAAGGCAGCGGAAGCGAAGAACGAGATATTCGACATTTAATGGAAATGTTAAAAGTGAGCATAGATCCTTCTACTTTACACCCGACAAAATCAACAGCAGAGAAAAAAACTTCATCCTTAAAAAAGAAAGCATAAAAAAGCTAACGAAGAAATTCGTTAGCTTTCATTTGCAACAGAAGTCTTAGGAACAATAGTTCCATATGATGCCGGTATTTTTAAATATTGCGTTACTTGATTATTTTCTACAAAGACAATAAAGTTATCTTTTTTATCTTTTCCAATACCTTTTGCTTTTGCTTCAGACCACGTGAAGCCCAGCTTTTCATTTACCTCACTGCGAGTCGTTTCCGGTCCAAAAACATATACTTTATCCCATCTAAAATCACATAATTCATTAAAATCAAGGATGGAAGCTTCTTCTTTACTTTGATTTGTTTTTTTAATTTCATTGATTACAGTTTGCTGAAGTTGCGCTTGGTTGCGTTCGCTGTATACCCTGTCAATAAAAAAAGTTGCCAATAGCGCTACTAACGTGAATAGTAGAATCTTTTTCACTTCGTTGTCCTCCTGATACGTTCTCTGCACATGATACGACTTCTTTTCGATACGGTTTTATTCTCTACTATTCTAGAAAATTCAACAGGAAAATACAACTAAAATCTCGAAATGTCATCAAAACATAAAAAACTTAACACTATGTCAACGCATAAAAAAAGACTTGTTCACTTTCTACCTATTCACCTACTCAGCGCTGAAAAAATGTGGTTCTACCGTACAAATAGTTTCAATAAATTCTTCTACTAGCCCTTCTTCTCCCGGCAAAAAAGGCAGCGCACCAACTCCAACACGTTCAATACTTTTATAAAAATGATGCTGCTTATAGCCCTCTGCTTTCCCTGGAAAAAGCACAATCGCTGTTTGTACCGGTTTTATTCCATTTTCCTCTACAATAGCGTCTCGGTAACGATGCATGGTATTAATATCTTCTTCTCTAGGAGAGGGCGTATCGTGATTTGGTTTGATACGATACTTAGCGTCAAAAAGATATACACTTTTTTTCTCCCCTTGCTTTACTTCAAGCAGCAAGTCCGGCTTTTGAATAACGGTATGAGTATGATGGTATGCTTTCTGATACCATAGCGTGGCTTCTGCTTTCCCCACTTGAAAACGATGATAAGACGGCTGCATCCTGACGTTCAACCCTTGTTCTGTCGTTGTCATGATGTTTTGTTCTATCCGCTTGCCGTAAGTTTGCAACTTCTTTAAAAGACTAACATACGTCCAGTATTCGTAGAGAGTTGCGATATCTTTTAATGAAAGGTGGTAAAACTCTCCGTTAAGAGCCAATCCTCGCGTTAAGAACATAAAGTATCTGCTTGCTTCCCGGTAGCGGGGTGCCGTCCGTAGGGTAGAAGGAAGAGTTGAAGCTTGTAGGGTCTTCACCCGTTGCCAAAACGCATTATTTAACAGTCTTTTTAATTCGGTATGATTAGTTTCTAAAGCCGATATGGCTTCTTTTTTTACATATCTATCTTCTATCAATTTGTCAATTAGTGCAGTTAGCTTATGATACAGCTGCGTCATCATCCATTTTACACTTTGATTTTCCAGATTATCATAGGTAGACACATGCCTGGTGCCAATCGCTTTTGTGGGTACTACTTTTATATTTCGATTAATTTTAATCCCCCTGCTTGAAGGTGCAAGATAGGTAGGGTGGGTTCGGACAAATGATATAGCACGGCTATCTTGTTTTTTTATTTGATCGCCTCTCATGAGCTCATGTTCAACTTTTACCGATTGAAACGGCTGATTTTCAATCTGACGCACAGAATGAAGAAAGGGTTTCATATAGTGAGAGAGAACATGATAAAATTCCGTCCATGTTGCTTGCTTAGACCAAACAGATTTTGCTTCAATATATGTTTTACGAAGCATATCGTATGCCAAATCATGAATGTATCCGTTCACTTCATCAACCATGTGTACATAATCTGTCTTGTAGCTCATCTTTGAGGGGAAAATTTCAAGAGTAAAGGACAGCTCTTTTTCTCTTTCGCTGTAAACATGAAACGTAGAATACCCTACTTCATTTTGAAAGCTTATATTTCCCGTCAAAATGTAGGGAAATCCTACGCTTTGAAAACTTTGTTCAACTGCTTTTGAATCGTGGTTAACAAACAGGCTTGTTTCATTTTTAGAAACAACTGTAATTTGATAGGTTTCATTTTCAAAAAATAAAGGCTCAAGCGGCGGTTTTGAAGTCATCATGCCTTTTGTTTGATTTAATACTTTTACATGTGTAATTCCTTTTCCTGTACAAGAAAAAAACATCACTTCTTCTGCAGATTTTATTTTTTTCTTATTTTTCCCTTTTATAACCACCGTACACGTGTCAGTTTCAATTTCAACGTACGGTATTAATCCAAAATGACGTGTATCCGTATACTTCAAAACGTCTCATCATCTCCATTATTTTGCGTGCACTTTTAGGAAATCTCATTCCATCTGCATTTACGACAGCTGTCTCAAATTCATCATCTAACAGTGTATTTGTACAGTAATAATAAAGGTTTTTTAATAAATCAAATGTGTACCCATCGCTTCCTGAAATACGAGGCAAAACTTTTTGCAAAATCTGAAAATCAAACGCCTGATCAAATGTAAACATCCCGCTTTTTACCGCGTAAATCAAATAAAAGCATATTTCGTCGCGTACGCGGTAACCTATTTGTAGATCGACTTCTATAAGCATCTCGTTGACGGTTAGCAGTTCATTTGTTACTTCGTGAATGAGCTCAGCATGTTCAACATACGCATCTTTTAAGTGAACATATTGACTTTGAATTTGTACATTTTGAATGCCGTGCTGAGCCGGATCTCTATCATCTAAAAAATCAAAAGAATCTAGTTGAATCTTATTTAACTCAATGGTGTTGGTACGATCTAACAACTTTTGACTAAACCCATGAGTTGTTTCATCCATATTAATTGTACCGATAATGAGAAGATTAGATGGCAAATAAATATCTCGGAACATCTTATGTCCAGGAAATAATGGAGCCGTTTTGATTTTCCCTTTTGACCAGCTCCTGCTTTCCATCACGCTTAAAATATCGCTAAAATAATGTTCAACTCGAGCTAAGTTCATTTCATCCAATATAGCAACATATGTGTAAGCTGGATGCTGAATGGCTTGCTGCATAATCGACAGAAACGATCCTCTGCGAAAATCTCCTCTTAAATCAATATATCCTAATAAATCTGAACTATCGTGCCAATCGGGTCGAACCGGAATGAGCACTTGTCTTCCATTTTCAATCGTGGCACCGATACTATCTGCTAAGAGCTGAGCAAGCTTTGTTTTTCCTGTCCCGCTCATTCCTGATAAAACAATAAACGGTTTGGTCTTTAAAGCAAAGTAGGCGTTGGCTATATCATGTCGTTCATATGTAAATCCAGATTTCCTAATAAACTCATGAATATGGACGATGGCGTCTTTGTCTCCCAGCATCTCTTTGCTCATTCCGTATGTTTTTATATACTGTTCATGCATACTTAGCAGTAAATGCAAGTCATCTTGCAGCTGATCATTGCTAGGTAAGTCTGCTATATTGTAAGGAAGGTAAAGAGCTACTCTATCCTCAAAGCTTTTCGCTTCCATGCTTGTACCAATGATAATATGATTATCTTTCAATACGCGGGCATGTTCAGGAGTAAAAAATCGAATGTCTTTCAAATCAGTTCCTTCTTCTGAGTCTCCTCTCATCATGACTAAGTAAATGCGCTGACCGTCTTCACTGAATAAATACGCGACCATCACGTCACTCTCTATATTCTTATTCGCAAGGGTCACGTAAGGAAATGTTTCAGCGTGCTGTCCCGATATACGCATTTCTTCTCGATTTATATGCTCCAATCGATAAAGAGAAATCGGAAGCCTGCGTGTAAGCATATTTTCTATTTCATGTTTTACAAGTACGTCTCCACCCATTTGTTTATAATGTTCCGCTACATACAGCAGCCGCTCGCGCAAACTCATCGAATTCTCTCCTTTCTGCCTTCACTGCAGTTTGTAAAAATAAAAAGCATCGTCAGCTGACCACGCAAAAGGTTCATTTCTTTTATTATAGACGCTTTCTTCGTATAGTAAGCTATTTTATAACGTTAGGAAACACTACATTATTCTTTTCTCTACATATATGTTTATGTTCATTTTAATGAAACATGACAGAAAAGAAAAGCGTTAGGGGCTTAATAAATGAAGAGGCAATGATACGAACAGAAAAATAAGCAGCTTGTGTGCCCAGGGATAAAACCCCCATTATGCTACATGATTATTTAACGTCTGATGCTTTTGGTTGAGTAAAGAAAAAGATAAAAATAATAAGCGGCAGGGCGATAAGAAAAATACTCGTCTCTGAAGGTCTTACTGTAGGTATATCTGTTAATGACATTTTAATCAGTCCTTTGTAAATTTTTCAACTAAGTCAGGATTTACATAAAAATGTTTTGATACCGTACGATGAAAAAATTGAGAGGATTGATTCAGTTCACTTAATGCAGGTTCTGTTTTGGGAACGCCAAAAATAGGCCCACTTACGTTAATGGTAAATCTTCCAGAAGAAATAAAGGCGCCCGACACATTAATCTGGTTATTAAGCAGCAAAGCCGCAAGAAACACATCAATCATATCAATAATAATATTAATTCCCACATTTCCGTCTTTTCCTTCGATGCGACTGGTTCCTGTAATAGGTCCGCCTACTGAAACACGAAAAGCTCCGGGTGTCACAAATACTCCTATAATTGTTATTTGGCCAGTTAATAATAATATGGCCGTTACTACATCCAGATCTCGTTGAATGGCAAAGATAAGTTCCCTTTCTTTGTCAAAGCCGCTTTTCCATTCCACATTCTCCACACCCTTAGCACATACTATTCTAAACACGTGTAAGTGTTATTCTAATTCTACTTTTTCTTTTCTCACTCGCGCTCCGAAAAGTGTAAAACAGATTTTACTGCGTCTTCAATTTCTTTATATCCTGTACATCTGCATATATTAGAAGCTAACCACTCCTTTATAATATCGTCACTTCCTGAAGGATGGCGTTTGGAAAGCAAATGAGCATTCATAATAAAACCCGATGTACAATAACCGCACTGAAAAGCAAAGTGTTCAATAAAAGCTTTTTGCATAGGTGAACTCTTCAGTCCTTCTATAGTCATTATTTCTTTCTCTTCTGCTTCTGCCGCTAACATGAGGCAGGATTTCATTGGCCGCTGATTTATCCCTACTGTACAAGCTCCGCAGTCTCCATTTAAACAGCCTGGTTTTGCTCCGGTAAGGCCCAGCTTTTCTCTTAATACGTAAAGCAGCGTATCTGCTGTTCGGATATCAACCATTTTTTCTTCCCCATTAACCTTTAGCTTAACTGTTATTCTATACCGTTCATCTCTTAGCACATTACGTTCCTCCCAGCTCTTTGAAAATATCAAACAATAAATTTTTAATCACAAATTTGCGATATCGATCCGATCCTTCTCCATCATTTAAAATTGGAGCCGGTATATAATCAAGAGCAGTTTGAATTCGAGCTTCTAATGGCGTTTCTTCATGATTTAGCACTTCTTCTATTTCAGCTGAGCGAAAAGGAAATGAACATACCCCGCTGAAAGCTACTCGAATGTTTTTTTCTGTTTTTAACGCCGCTATTGTAACTAACGGATAGCCTGTATCCCACTGCTGACGTTCTTTTATACTCACGTATGGCAGGGCAGCATACTTCGTTTCAACAAACATCTGAACAAGAAGTTCTCCCTTTTTCAGCTGCAAACGCCGGTGAAAAAGATCGTGAATCGAATGGAGCTTTATTCCACTTAGATCTGCCACTGCGAGTTGACTATCCGTTAAAAGCAGCGGCAACACGGCTTCTCGATAAAAGATATGCCCACAAATATTTCCTCCCAGCGTTATTTTATTTCGAGCCGTGTGATCAGCCACTTCGCTAGCAGACTTACTTAATAAAGGAAATAAGTTTTTCTCTTCCAGTTCAGTCAACGTTACACCTGCACCAAAAATCATCCAGTCTTCATCAGCTTCTGCTTTTTGAAACTCTGGTATATTTTTTATATCAATAACAGCATGGGTAACAAACAAACCCAATCTGCCCAATGTCAGAATTTCAGTGCCTCCAGCATAATAACGCGGCTGTTTGCCTTGATTCTCTAACTCTTGAAACAAGGCAATCGCTTCTGAAACGCTTGCAGGTTTATAATATTCAAAGTCAAACGAAATCATTTGCATTCCCTTCTTTCATTCTCCAAATCAATTCTGGGATAAGAGGAAGTTGATTTAATTCTGTTTCTGCTGCCACCGTTAAGCTGTTTCCTAAAGAAGCTGGCATACCAAGCAGCCCGTGTTCTCCGACTCCCCGAGCGCCGTACGCTGCATCTATTTGAGGTGTATGAACAAAGTCTACTACGTACTCCGGATGCTCTCCGTAGCGAAGGGGACGATATTTCCGAAGCTGAGGGTTTAAAATACGTCCGTTTGAATCAAACCAAAATGTTTCTCTACCCGCAAACGATAGTCCCATACTCATCGCACCCATGACTTGACCTCTTGCCATTTTCTCATTTAACACGGTTCCTATATCAATAACAGAAATAGCTTTTACAATACGATATCGATGCGTTCTAGGATTATATTCCACTTCAACTCCTTCAGCTGCTACGGTCCATTCAGGCCCCGGACGCCCGGCTCCTGTTTCTTTATCTAAGTAGGTCATTCCTCTTAAAATATAGTTACCCCTCCCTATGATTTGCCCTCCAATTGCATTTCCGTTCGGATATTTGTAGCCATACACAATTTCTTTAAAGTCCAAAGAGGTTTGAGGCTCATCCCGTAAAAAAACTTTTTCATGTTTTATTTCGATATCTTCTTCAGAAGCTCGGAATATATGAGAAGCTATCTTTTTTAATTGGTTAATCACATCTTCAGCCGCTTCTAAAACCGCTCTTCCTGCCATAAAAGTTCCTCGGCTAGCCACCGTTTTCCAATGTTCAGGAGTCGTTTGAGTATCTACTTCCATTCGCACATGAATACGTTCCATGCGCATCTGCAGTTTTTCAGCCAAGATTTGCGCGAGCACAGTTTTTGTTCCCGTGCCTAATTCAATAACGCCAGACATTAAATTTACGCTTCCATCCGGATTGAATGTTAGAATAACACCTGAACTCGCGTCTGTTTCAATAGTCGAGGTTTTCCAGACGCAGCTAATCCCTTTGGCGGTAATAAGGCCGTTTTCATGAACTGTTCTCTGCCCTTCCTCCCATTTCATTAGCTGCTTTAAGCGCCGAATACACTCTGGTAAGTTACCAACGCTGCTAGAAGTCAAACGGACTTGTGTAGGCGTAGTATCACCTGGTAAAATAGCGTTTTTTTCTCTAAATTCCAAAGGATCTATACCTGCTTTTTTAGCAAGGATGTCCATCGTACGCTCAAATGCAAATAATAGTTCAGAGTGGCTGAATCCTCGAAAAGGGGAAGCGTAAGGGTGATTTGTATATACACATAATGAATCACAGAAGATATGTTCAAGACGATAAGGCCCCGTACAGTCAGCTGCTGCAGCCTTACTTAAATCCGTTCCTTTATCTGCATAAGCACCGCTGTCAAACAAATATAGAATGTCAGCAGCCTGCAAGAGTCCCTCTTTAGAACAACCTAGCTTAATTTTAGCGTCTAGACCGATGTGAACAGGCGAAGTGAGCATATCTTCTTCTCTTGTGTTCAATATTTTAACCAGCCTTCCACCAACAGCTTTTGAAGCTAGATAAGCAAGCAGCTCCAGCTGGACAGCAGCTTTTCCTCCATACCCTCCTCCTACTAGCGGTGTTTCAACGATCACTTTTCCCGCTTCAATTTCAAAGTACTCACTGATTAATTTTTTCACCATAAAAGGAGCTTGAGAAGAAGTGATAATTTTAACTACTCCATTCGGAAGAATTTCAGCAGCGGCGCTTCTTGTTTCCATCGCCGCGTGATCTGAAGGAGACAAAGAAAACGTTTCTTCCACTACTAGCTCACTTTTACTCCAGCCTTCTTCCATATTGCCTTTTCGTATTTTAACTCTGTTAGCTACGTTGGTACCGGGCTCTGGATAAACCGTTTCATCGTGCTTGTAGGTGTGCATATTTTCATGTACTAAAGGAGAATTTGGCTCAATAGCGGCGCTAGGAGAATGAACGACAGATAACGGCTCATATTGAATATGAACAGAGCTCGCCGCACGCTCGGCGAGTGCAGGGTTTTCTGCTACTACAAGGACTACGGCTTCTCCGTGATACCGCACTTTTTCAAATGCAAGCGGTCGCCGGTCACGAACTCCTTCCCCTGTTAACGGCAGATGCTCTCCCGTCACAACTACGTGAACACCGGGAATAGCAATCGCTGCTTGAATGTCTATCGCTTGAATTCTTGCATGAGCGTAAGGACTGACTACTATTTTGGCGTGAAGGGAACCTTTAAAACTGTAATCATTTGTGTACCGAGCTGTTCCCGTCACTTTTTCTAACGCATCTTTTCGAATCACGTTTTTCCCAATAATCTCCACTCTTTTCACCTCCGTCAATCAAATCCGTCTACATTTCTCTTTATATATCTTTTTAATACGTTCATACGCTTGTTTTGTATCAACATCCATAAAAAGGGAAGCGTCGCTACATTCATAAAATATTCCATTTTCAGTTCCGTTTTGTCTTATTATTTTTCTTGCTCCTTGGTCTCCTTGCAGCTTATCCAAACTTGGAAACATTTGTTTTGAAAATAAAACCGGCGCTCCGGCGATTCCTTGATAAAAAGAAGAAATAAAGGGAACGGAGGAATGGTTCTCAAACAGAGAAACAAATGTATTAATCAGCACGATACTTATAAGAGGCTGATCTGCTAGGAGTACAATAACAGCATCAGCACTTAGTTCTTTTGCTTTTTGTAATCCGCACTTTAAAGACGCTGACTGACCTTTTAAGGCGCTACTACAAGAAATATGACTCCACTTCTGCTGATATGCTTCTGAAAAAAGAATAGGTTCAATCCACTCAAGGTTATCGCCTTTCTTTGTCACTACTATTGTATGATTCACTTTTGAACAAACGGCGGCTTGTAAAGCTTTACTACCTAAACATTCATTCCCTAAAGGCAGAAGCAGCTTATTGCTGCCCATCCTTTTACTAGATCCTGCGGCAAGATAAACAGCTACAACATTTAAAACGGGCATTTTCACCCCTTTTTCCCATCACACATTCGAAGGGTTCCAATTAACTCAGCTACAATACTAACCGCAATTTCCTGCGGCCCTACCGCTCCTATGGAAAGTCCCACGGGCGAATGAATATGGGAGGGAATATCGGTATTCAATAATCGAAGCGTTCGCTTTTTAGGTCCTAAAACTCCTATATACTTCACAGTTTTTGATTTTAATAGCGACAGAATTTCTTGATCACGATAAAAATTATGGGTCATAATCACAACAAAATCATCGCGCTGAACGGACAAGTGTTTGTCTACTTCCTCTGGAAATCCAATATGTATTTCCTCTGCTAGCGGAAAATGTTCCTTATTACATAAAGCCGGTCTCCAGTCGCATAAGGTAACAGAAAACCCCGTATTGGCAGCAAGTGATACTAAATATTTTGCATCGGCACCTGCTCCCCAGATAACTAGACGAGGCTTTGGTTTATATAGATGAGCATATGTGAGCAGGGAGCAATTTGAAAGTTGAATACCGCTCTTTCTCCCATTCCAATCATCTGTTGCAAAAGATGATGCGTCGCTATTTGCACCAAATGTTTCGCCCGTCTTTTCTACATAAAAAGAGGTTGTTTGAGTAAAGTTTTTTTCTAATTTTTTAATATGTAAAACAGGATTTCGGTTATCTAAATGACGTTTTACTCGCAAAAGATTTTTCTTCATCCTCGCAGTTACAGGTTCTAGGAGAATATACAGGATTCCATTGCAGCCTGCTCCTTGTCCCCATCCTGCATCACCTTCTTCTTTCAAATTGTACGTAACGGTTAATACGTGCTCAGTGTCGAACAACTCTTTTACGCGCTCAGCAATATCTGCTTCTACACAACCAGCGCTTAACATCCCAATGTTCTCCCCATTTTCTTGAAACAGCATGGACGTTCCTTCTTTTAAATATGAGGATCCTTCTACATGAACAATCGTTGCCAACACACTTTTTACTGTTGATGTGTTTACAGCATGTAAAATATCGTGCATTTTTATTATTCCCTCCTTTTCCTGTCGAGGTTTTAAAATCTTTTCACGTTTTACACAGAACTACAATACGCTACAGTAGACCACTTCTACTCTCTGAATGAATCCATGTATTATTCATATTTTCAAAGAAGCTACAATAAGCTTTTAAAGACTTAGAAGAACTGTCGTTTGAAAGGAGAATAATATGCTATTCGACTCAACAAAAATCAACCTAGGAAAATTGAACGTTCACAGTGCTGATCAAGCAAGCAGTATTTCTATTGGAAATACGTCAAAAGTTACAAGATATGTCACAGCAAAGAAAAATCAGGCCTTCGGACAGCAGCACGCTGATCAATGTTTTACAGCAGGATCTGCTCAAAAAACTGTAGATAATGATTATGTAGATGCATTTGCAACAAAAAATGATAAATAAGGAGGAAACCATATGATTTTTTCGCCCATGGTCATTAACTTACAAGCCTTCAAAGTGAACGTTTTGGATAATTCATCCGTTTTAAGCATAGGACCTAATCAGCAGCTTGATGTGTTCGTATCTTATAAACGTAATCAAGGTCTGGGAGAATCAAACGGAGATTTTTCTCCGAACGTAACTCCGTTCTCATGGATTATAGACTCAGATGTAAATGATTCAAACTCAGTTAAAAATAGCGTAATTTAATTTTTTTCATTTCCTCTACCTCTACTGCGCACAACTAGCAGCATATCTTCATCTATTCGTCTATTAGCATTCAATCGGAAGCCTAATAAATATAACCTGCATCTGAACTGGCTATATTTATTAGGCTTTTTCTATAAAATGGGCACTTTTTGAAAAGATGATGGGCTGTCAATTTGATCTCGATCATCGACACAGCTTCTCGTTCCTATAAAGCCGCTATCATCACCAAAATTTTGCCCAAATCCCTGTGTTTTTTTATCTGAATTATTCCAGTCTGCTAGTAAATTCTGTCCGATATTTACTGCAGACGCATTTTCAAAGGAATTTATCTTTAGCATTAAAATATTAATATTTATAGATGCACCTGCCATTTAAACCACCCCCCTTTCAAACTATATTCAAATTCCATCTTTTTATGATGTGTGGTAAGGA
Source organism: Priestia sp. YIM B13551 (assembly GCF_042787905.1). Lineage (NCBI taxonomy): Bacteria > Bacillati > Bacillota > Bacilli > Caryophanales > Bacillaceae > Priestia > Priestia sp. YIM B13551. The sequence goes on along the minus strand of NZ_JBHZOX010000001.1, from coordinate 306,504 downwards.
GGAAACCATATGGACTTTGATAAACTTATGCAGTGGATGGAATTTGCTAAAAAATATCAAACAAATGACTTTTGGAACGGTGTTTTTGATCAAACTGCTTTTAACGAATTTATGAAAGAAAATATGGATATGAATGCTCCTGATTCATATCAGGCACCTCAGGCTTCTAAAAGTAATTTTCCACCTGTTGACATTTACGTTACCCCACATGAAATCATTATTATCGCTGACTTGCCCGGCTATCTAAAAGAAAATTTGCAGGTGTCTGTTTCAGGCAGCCGGCTTTTGTTAAAAGGCTCACCGCACCCTCTCATCACAGGACAGCCGGTTGTACAAGAACGACCTTCTGGAGACTTTAACCGAATTATTGAATTGCCAGAGCCTACGGATGCGCATCATCTGCGTGCGAAATTTGAAAATGGACTGCTTATTCTTTCTTATCACAGGCAGTTTTTCCAAGAAGAACGTATTCACATTGAATAAGGCTTAGTAGTTTTATGAATGAAATTCAATAGTTCACATAAGCATTTATAAACGCAAAGAATTTAACGTGAATTTCCAAACTGGACCAATATATATTTATCTAACTGTTATTACATCGGAAATAAGCCCAAGATGAGGAGAAGCGAAATGTCTATGAAAGGATTTTTCAACCCCAAACAGACTAACCAACAGCTTCATACTGAGCTAGCGGACTTCAAACATCAAATCAAGCGCATTAACACGCTTGAAGTTCACATGAACCGTTTTTTAAAACTCGAACCGCAAATTGGTTCTCTCATAATGCTCAAAAAAAAGCTGGAGACTCAGCCCTCGCACTCCAATGATTCTTCACCTTCACAAAGAAGCACTCATAAAAATGCTGAACAAGCATATGCAAAAGATAAGAAAGAGATTGCTAACGAGCTTCAATTTTTAAAGGAAAAAGTAGCGCAATTGGAACAAGTGATCTCCACGCAACCCCCTCGCGATAAAAAGATAGAAACTGTACCTTATCCGGATTTAACTAGCTTGATAGAACAATCTGTAGAGAAAAAAATGGCTCCTTATCTCGAAAGAATGACCGAACTAGATGAAAGAGTTTCAGCATTAGAGCGCAGCATGTCGCTTTTAACTGAAGTACAGGTGGACATGTTAAAACGAACGTCTGCCCTTCAAGAAGAAGTAAAAGCGATTCACCAAAGAGCCGCACTCTTAGAAAATGCTCCCCCGCCTATTCATATTGATAAATTTTTTCTTGATAAATACGAACAAAACAATAATATTGGCCAAGTTGGCATTAAAGAACTCGGCGGTACTTTAAACATCGGAGCTACATACGGAAGCGGAGCTATACCAAAGGATTTCACGGACCAAATCCAAAAAGACATGGAAGAGTTAAAAAACGCTAAATCAGATATTTCTTCTGGAAAAACGAAGCCTGCACAACCTGCACAAGAGGAAAAAGAAAATTCTTCTTCCGCTTTCGAAAAAGAAGAAACATATACGGAAGTTCCTATTTTTGATGAAGATGATCCAAAGGAAGAGTCAATCTAAAAAAGTCATAAAATTATATCTAGTTATGACTAGAATTTTTGCAAGCTATTCTTTACACTATAGGTAATAACTTCAAAAAAGGAGATATGCTGATGCCAAAGCTTTTATGGAGAATAGGTGCTGTCATGTTGCTAATGTGTGGAGGCTTTATCTTTTTATTTATTGCTGCTTCGCAAATGATGGTTCAGCAATACAAACCTTTTTTTAGACGCGAGAGTGCATAACTCTCGCGTTTTTTTATTGAATATTATCCTGTTTATGGTAATATATATATATCAAAAAGATATAGGTGAGGAAAATAAATGAAGGAAAATCAAACAACATATGCAATTTTAGGACTGCTTACCACGGAATGCAGAACTGGTTATGAAATTAAGCAGTTAATGGATCGAAGTTTAAATCATTTTTGGAAAATCAGTTATGGCCAAATTTACCCCACTTTACAAAAGCTTTTGAATGATGAACTAGCAACGGTCAATTCCGTTGCTCAAACTGATAAACCAGATAAAAAAGAGTATGTAATAACAACTAAAGGAAAAGAAGTTCTGCAAGATTGGCTGCGTGAACCTATTAAACAGCTCCCTTCAGAAAGAAATGAAATTTTGTTAAAACTCTTTTTTAGTAGTCAGCAAGAAAAGCAGCTCACAATTTCCCAGTTAAAAAACGCTCAGCAGAAACTAACTGAACGTTATCACATGTATTGCGGAATTGAAGACAGCATTTCTAACAGCCCTTCTCCCGACAGAACGTATTGGCTTATTACCCTAGACTACGGTAAACGAACAACGTGTGCTTCGATAGAATGGTGCAAAGATACGATTAATAAATTATATGATGAGGAGGCGCATAATTTATGATTCATTCCAATCGTATGATGGCTAAGCCCGGTAAGGATTTGGTCGTCTTTGTTATAGGAATGCGTATTAATAAATGGACAGCCGTACACAAATGGTTCCCTGTATTTAAAGCAATGCCTCCTATGATTCGCGAATTGTATGCAAACAAAAACCTTGGATTTTTATCTTTGCAAGGAACTTTTAATTTAAGAACCATCACGCTGATTCAATATTGGGAGTCAGTTGATCAATTGACCTCCTATGCCAAAGGTCCTCAGCACTTAAAAGCTTGGAATTCTTTTTATAAAAAGGCTTCAAAAACGAATGCAGTGGGCATTTATCATGAAACGTATGTCATTTCTGCAGGAAATTATGAATCAGTATATGTGAATATGCCTTCGTTCGGTTTAGCTAAAGCGCTTGGATCTGAAACCATAACGAAGCATACTCAAACTGCCAAAAAACGTTTGAATGTTAAAAAGCCGCTTTAACTAAAAGCGGCTTTCGTTATATTTGTTATACATATATCTTCAGCATTTGATTGGCACCTTTTTGAAATTCATACGGGACGTCTGCTATTTCTGTTCCTTTTACTAGAGGCGCAATCTCTTCTAACAGCTGCCGCAAATAGGTAGAAATCTTGCCGCTTAAATTCGTTAAAGGAAACAAACGTACTTCCTCTTTTGTAACACGTATCAGTTCTTTTAAAGCTTCTAAATGAAACGTATAATCTAACCGGTCACTGTACATAAATAAAAAGTTTGCACAAAGAGTTAAATCAAACTCGTTCTTTTGAAACGGCAAATTAGGAAGTGCTCCGTACTGATAGGCTTCGGGGTTCCTTTTCATATGAGCAATACAATCTTTTAATGCTCTTTTTCGATGTTCAGTTAAATCATCAATAGACGAAAAATACTTCCACACATACTGTTCCTGTACGTGCTGCATTTGATTCATCGTATGAATTAAATCCAGGCTTCCTTTCTTTTCAAGCTCTTCTGCCGTAAATTTATAGGCAATATCACAGCTAGTAGCCTCCGTACCTTGCTGCAAGGCATGAGCAGTAAAAGAACAGGCCCCGCTAGCACAATCTAACACTTTTTTTCCTTTTAAATACTTTTCATTCAAATTAAACATAGCTCTATACTCTTCAAACGTTCTGCCGATAAAAACAACTCGGTCAATTCCTAACTTTTTCTCTGCTAAACTCAACTCTACTCAGCTCCTATCTTTTACTTAGACTTTCATTTTACAGAAAATTGGATTAAATTCCAATAGTTTATGTATTAATTAGTTTAACCACTATCTTTTGAAGGCCTAAAAACAGGCCCCAACACATAACTCCTATCGATAAACTCATAAACAAATGAAGAGAGTTTTTTAAGCAAATATAGACGACAGCAAGTAGTAAAATAGTGCCTGGCAGTCCATAAAGAACGCCTAGTGTAAACTGACTGACCACTTCCTTTTTTTCTCCTTGCACTGATAACCATATAATACTTAGTAAGCTCACAATTGGAAGGGCAGCCACAATTCCACCGTATGTCGGAACTCTTTTGGCCATTTCTGTTACCCCTGCAATAATAAGAGCCGACATTAAAATTTTGATGATACTATACATGTTTTGCACGCTCACTCAATAACTGAAAAGCCTGTTGAATCAGCTGTTTTTCAGATGCTGTCATTTCGCGTAAAATAGCTGATACTTTTTCTTCATCCAAGCTTGAATTCCGTTTTAATAGGTCTTTTCCTGCTTCTGTTAAATGCAGAATTACTTTTCTTTCATCATGTATATCTCTATTTTTATATACATACCCTTTATCAATATTTCTCTTTACGTGTTCAGATGCCGTATTATGTGAAACGTGTAAATAATCCGCAATTTCTTTTATTCCAACCGAAGATGATTTATCTATATGCTGTAAAAGACGTATTGTTTGGTGTGTAATTTTCTCTTGATGCGTATAGTGCAAATGATAATAAATAGACGTCCAATAGCTGTTTAACTCCTCTACTTTCATGATCTTGCTCCTTTATATCGTATTTTTAGTTATTATCGTATTATACGATATATATTACAGGAACGACAGCCAGGTTTCAATACTACCTTCTTTTTATCTGACATCTCACATAATAATATGATTTAACAGTTACACTAATCGTACACACTGTGAAAGGCGGTTGTATGACATTGATTCTTCGACTGTTAAAATGGGTTCCGAATCTCTTTACGATTGGAAATTTGCTAAGCGGCGTATTTTCCATAGCTTTTAATATGAATAGCTACGAACGCTTAGCTGCTCTTTTTATTTTTCTAGCCGCTTTTTTCGATTTATTTGACGGCAAAATTGCGAGAAAGCTGAAAGTTAACAGTGAGTTTGGTGTAGAGCTAGATTCTTTGGCTGATATTATAAGCTTTGGCGTAGCGCCTGCAATGCTATTTCATACTCTTTCTCCCCACTCTTGGCTAACCGTACTCGCTTTTATGATTTATCCAAGCATGGGCGCATTAAGATTAGCTAAATTTAGTGCAAATCCAACCATAGGTTATTTTATAGGGCTTCCTATTCCTTTTCCAGCTCTAATTATCGCACTGCTTGGCATGTTTTATTACGTAAACCCTTACCTTATGATTATTTTAGCTATTTTGATGGTTAGCCCTATTCGAGTGATGAAAATTTAGATGCAATAAAAGACAGACAAAATGCCTGTCTTTTATAGTGCTGTCCATTCTTCGCACAGCATTTTATGCTTGAATTTCAGCTCATGTTCTCTTTTTTCAAGCTGAGCTTGTAAAGAAAGCCACTCGCTATTATCAGGTGCTGAGCATAATTTTTCTTCAAGGGACAGTAAGGAATCCAGTACGTCTTCAAGCTGAGCAGCCACTTCTCTTTGCTGTTTTATGTTCATTTTTTTCAACAGTAGTTTTTCATTTTTCTTCATTTTTTTCACCTCTTTCTTTTCTTTACCCAATGTTGAATGTTTTAGTATAGAAAGTATATGGTTAAAAATATTTCTACTGTAATAAAGATCCTTTAATAGCTTATCTTATTTTTAATAATTATTTAGAACATAGTTTAATAAGATTATTTCATCTGATACAATTAGTAATACTTTTACGAACCGTGATATACTTAAAAAAAGAAAGGATGATGAATAGAAAATTATGCTGCAAAAATTTGGTTTTTCTCAGTATGAAAGTCAAGTATATGAAGCGCTGCTTGCGAATGATGGCCCGTTGGATGCTAGTTCAATTGTTACGTATTCGCATGTTCCAAAAGCAAAAATTTATGAAGTGCTTAATCGTTTAATTGATAAAGGTATTGTAGTAAATACATTGTCCGGGAAAAAGAAACTTTACTCAGCGGTAGCCCTTCAAACCGTCATTCAAAAACTTACTGCTGATTTTGAAAATGACATTAATGAATTAAAAACATATAAAATTAAAAAAACGTTTACAGATGATCATGTTTGGAGTTTAAAAGATAAATCCTCTATTTCTGCTCACATTGAACAGTTGATTCATGAAGCGGAATCTTCTATTATTTTATCCGCGTGGAATGATGAGTTAGCACATTACCGCTCATTGCTAGAAGAAAAAGAGAAACAAGGCGTAAACGTCGAGGTCTTAACTATAGGAAACTTGCAGACTGCCCTCAAACATTTACATACATTAAATCCAATAGATGATCATAAAAACCTTGAGCCGTCGCAGTTGATTATTGTTGACGACGCTTACCTTTTATTTGCCGGCATTGAACATGAGACATGGAAAGCAATAAAAACCATGTCGCAGCCGCTTGTAAAAGTTTTTGCTGATTTCTTTTATCATGACGTCGCACTTACCCATATTACAAAGAAATATCAAGAGCAGCTTCTTCAAGATCCTGAGATCATGGAGCTGCTTACTCGACTGCGATATTAAAAAGGTTACTAATTCATTAGTAACCTTTTTAATATTACCTATTGAAATCTCTTTTAAAAAAGGTTACTATTCTAGTTGTAACTTTTCAAAGAGGGGGTTTTTTGATGAATAAAAAAGTTTACATACTTGCGATTGCTTCCTTTGTTGTTGGAACGGTCGAATTAATTCTAGGAGGCATCTTAGACTTAATTGCCGATGCATTTCATGTATCATTAGCAAAAGCAGGTTATTTAATCTCTATTTATTCGTTTGTTTATGCCTTGTCTGCGCCGATTTTACTAAATGTGACGGCTAAGATAGAGCGTAAAAAAGTTTATATGTGGACATTATTTATTTTCTTATTGAGCAATGTATTTTCAGCCTACAGTTCGGGCTATTATATGCTACTAATTGGACGTATTCTTGCTGCTGCGAGCGGTTCTTTTATCATTGTATTATCTACCACAATGGCTTCTAGAATGGTAAAACCTGAATACCAAGGCAGAGCAATTGGCATCGTATTTATGGGAATCAGCGGCTCACTTGTTTTAGGTATTCCTCTTGGTATTTTGATTGGAAATGCGCTTGGCTGGCGTCAAGTATTTGTTATGATTGCAATTTTGACTGCCATTATTATGATTACCGTTTGGTTTACAATGGAGCGTCTAGCTCCTGCTCCAATTGTACCGTTAAAAACTCAGGTAAAAGCTTTACGGAATAAAAAAATGCTCGCTATTCACCTAGCAACATTGTTTGTACTTGCGGGTCATTTAACGCTTTATGCGTACTTCACACCATTTTTACAAGAAACGCTAGGATTAAATACAACGATGGTGACCATTATTTATGGTATTTTCGGTCTTGCTGCCGTGGCAGGAGGAGGACTTGGAGGAGCTGTTTCTGATAGATGGAACCCTTCTTCTTCTGTTATCACCATGATTGCTCTCTTTCTTGTTAGCATGATTGCTATGCCTTTTGGCGTTCATTTACCATTTGTTGTGTTCTTGCTTCTTATGATCATTTGGAGTGCGCTCAGCTGGGCGGTCTCACCAGCTCAAAGCAATTTAATTATTCATAGTGCACGCGAAACGTCGGACATTTTAATCAGCACTAATGCAGCGATTTCACACGTAGGAATTGCGATCGGCTCCTATGTTGGAGGAATTGTCGTTAATCAATACTCTGTTATTTATAACGGCTGGGTCGGGTCTATTTTTGTTTTGCTTGGTCTTTTCTGCTCTCTTTATGCGGTAACACGAACAGAAAGCACAGCAGATACGCTTCACAGTAAATAAAATTTTATAAAAAAGCGTACACACATGGTGTACGCTTTTTTTGATTATGATTGGTCTCCATGCATTTCAGCTGCAAATTGAGATTCGGACATAACGATAAAACCATGCTTTCTTAGCAACGCAGTGGTTACCCCTTCACCGGCTATTTTAACATTTGAAAATGCTCCGTTATATATATGTTCACTTCCACATGAAGGGCTGTTTTCTTTTAGTACAATAACAGTAGCTTTTATTTCTTTTGCGATGCTCAGTGCCTTATAGGCCCCGTCTATGTATATGTCTGTGACGTCTTTTCCCGATCGTTCAATAACTCGCGCATTTCCGTTTATTACGTCTATTCCCGTTCCTTTTATAATTTCTGCCGGTTCTCTAGGTGTGTGAAATCCACCTAACAGTTCCGGACACATCATCACCGCTTCTTTATTTTCAACGAGCGCTTCAATTTCCTTAACTAAGGCACTGCTTCCATTATATTTGCACCCTTGACCTGCTAAGCAGGAACTAACCAAAATCACAGAATTCTCCCTCCCATAAAAAAACACTTCTCATTCATCATACAAAGAATATATGATGAATGGAAGTGTTTACCTTTTATATTTTATTCAAGATCACGCTTTGACTCCTGCTCTTTGTCTCGATCCGTTTTCGCTTCAAATTCAGAGCGAGTCATTACGTCCTCTACATGCATATTTACTTCTACTACCTCTAATCCCGTCATCTCGTGAACTGATTTTTTTACGTTATTAACAGTTTCAGAGAAAATGGCTGGAACATTTTTTCCGTATTCGACAATTACTTTTAAATCAAGGGCAACTTGCTTTTCTCCTACTTCAGCGTTAATCCCTTTTGTGATATCTTCAGTGCTGCGGAAGCGATCTGTTAACCCGCTCATAAATCCGCCGCTCATTGATAAAATCCCTTTTTCCACCTCATCTCAACGTGAACTCCTACTGCTTTTTTGTTGTGGGTAAAGGGAAGGCAACGAGATATTCAATAGTTACCCGCAATATTTTTTTGATAAACTTTCTAACTGTAAAACTGAATATAAAAAAACGACTAGGTTTCCCTAGTCATTTTCCGCGTCTCTATACGTTGTCTTGTGAGCTTTGATGAACTTATTACCGTTTATTAAACCGCCAATTAATAAAATAGCGGCCGTTAAATAAAACCAGACCATTAAAATAATAATACTTCCAAGCTGACCATAGATTTGCGAGTAGCTTCCAAACTGGACATAGTATCCAAATCCGGTAGATACAACTTGCCATCCTAGCGTGGAGAAAACAGCTCCTGGAAGTACATCTTTCCACGTTACTCTTGCGCTTGGCATCAGTTTGTAAAAAAGAATAAAAAAGCCTAATAAAAATAATGTCCCAATTCCCCATCTAATTGTCGTCCAGCTTTGAAACCATATGTCAGGAACATGGACTTTTGTTAGTACCAAATGTCGAATGACCTCTTCAATAATTGGTACAAATAATGAAATGGCTACCACAACCATAAAACCAAAAGTTAAAATTAAATCATTGATTAAACCGCGCAAAAACGTTTGTTTTCTTTGAATATGATACGCATCATTTAACGAGCGAACCAAAGATTGTATAGCCATAGATGCGAGCCAAAAAGTCGCCAATAAACTAAAAGATAAAACTTTTTTCCCGCTATTGTTAACTGTTTCAATTGACCTTTCAATTACGTCGTAGGCGCTTTTAGGCGTAAATGGTTCAATAAATATCAGCAAATTGTTTGTATCAATTGGAAAGAAACTCAGCAGAGAAAAAAGAAAGATAATAAACGGTACAAAAGATAACAAAAAATAGTAGGCTGTTTGAGCAGCCTGATCAAAGAAACGCTCCGTAAAAAAACGAGCGGCAACGGTCTTAGATGTTTGAATCATAACAGCGTTCTCCTTTACTTTCGCTTCACTCTGTAGTGAAATTCATATTCAATTTTTATGTTCAACATGTATTGGATAAGTTTCGGCTTATAAAGCTTTCCTTTTCCATTATCCGCGGTTAACAAAGAATTTAACCTGTAAAATTATACAGTCGGTTCATAAAGAAGATATTATTATAATTACATCTTCCATTACCACCATATCAATAGATCTTCTTTTTCTTTCATAAAACCGTAAATTCTCTGGGACTGCTTTCCCTTCTTTCTTATATCTTAAACTTTTTTACGCTATGTTAAAAAAGTAAAACATAAGAGCGCCGATCAGCATCAGCATAATCATTAAAACAAAAATAACCAAAGCGTGAGAAGATTGATACGTTTGGCTGTTAATTTTTTTGCGGGTTGAAAAATAATGATAGGTTGAGAAGAGAAGCAAACCTGCACTTGCAGCTAAAGAAAAGATAATAACAGCAATAATAAGGGTATCGGCTGCTTCACTTAATTTTTTTCCAGAATTGAAATGTAGGCCGCCTGCAACAAAGCCAATGCCGAGTGTGGCAATAGACGTTCGAATCCACGCTAAATACGTTCGTTCATTTGCTAAATGCTGCTGAATATAAATGGATTCATTTTCTTTTTTAGTCATTTACATACCACCGTCCTTTTATATGTCTTCTATTATAAATAAATGCTCAAACGAAAATAAATTGAGGACGCTTCACGCCACATTATACCGGAAAAGAACGAATCATTACCATCTTCAAGCGGTCAAAAGAGCTTCTTCATAAATCAAAAAAGCCAACGGGATAACCCCAGCTGGCTTTTTTGATTTATGAAACATTTTCCTTATCTTGATCATGCTGATATTCCTCGTCCCAATAATCAGCGTTTTGAATTCCTAATTTCCTTGGAGAAAAGATAGGGTCTATCCCTAGTTTTCTCTGCTGGCGATAATCTTTTAAAGTTATTAAAGCAGGCTTAGCTAAAATCAAAATTGCAATTAAATTGAGCCAAACCATTATTCCAACTCCGATGTCTGCTAATGCCCATGCAGCTTCAGCCGTTCGGATAGATCCGTATAAAGTAGTGGCTAAAAGAGCTGCCTTTAGGAACATGGATACTATTTTATTTTGTTTGCCTTTCATTACGTAAGCTAAGTTCGTTTCCGCAATATAATACTGTGACATAATCGTAGTAAAGGCGAAAAACACGAGAGAAACAGCTATAAACCCTGATCCGAATCCAGGAAGCACCGTCTCAACTGCTTGCTGCGTATATTGAGGCCCGGCTTCAACTCCTTTTAAATGATCCACAATGAACGAACCATCTGGCGCTTGGGTGCTGTAAGAACCTGTAATTAAAATCATAAAGGCTGTAGCAGAGCATACAAGCAGCGTATCAATATAAACTGAAAAAGCTTGTACCAGACCTTGCTTGGCAGGATGTGAGACTTCCGCTGCTCCCGCGGGGTGAGCTCCGGTACCTTGACCCGCTTCATTTGAATATACACCTCGCTTGACTCCCCACGCTATAGCCATGCCAATAATTCCGCCGAACGTAGAATCAAGTGCAAATGCACTTTTAAAGATTAAAGCAAGAACTCCTGGTAAAGCTTGAATGTTCAATCCGATAATCACTAACGAAACAAGAACATATCCAATGGCCATAAACGGAACAACATATTGTACCACGGCAGCAATACGCTTAACGCCTCCAAAAATAATTAATCCTAAAATAACAACAAGTACAATTCCAGACGTTAAAGGCGGAATTGAAAATGCATTATTTAACCCTGCTGTAATTGAATTTGCTTGCACTCCTGGTCCAAGTACACTCATAGCTAGCAGTACGGCAAAAGCGAAAATCAGTGCATACCACTTCTTCCCCATGCCTTTTTCAATATAATAAGCAGGCCCACCTCGGTATTCTCCTTTGTCTTTTACTTTATAAATTTGAGCAAGTGTTGATTCAATAAATGCACTAGCTGAACCTATAAAAGCAATAAACCACATCCAAAAAACTGCTCTTGGACCACCGAATGCAATTGCTGTTGCAACTCCCGCAATATTTCCAACTCCTACGCGCCCTGATAAAGCAAGTGTTAACGCTTGGAAAGACGAAACGCCCGATTCAGAACTTTTTCCATTAAACAATAAAGTAACCATATCTTTCAAATATCGAACTTGTACAAATCTAGTGAGAATAGTAAATAAAAGCCCCACTCCTATACATAGATAAAGCATCGGCGTACTCCAAATCATTTCACTTATTGTACTAATCATTTGTTCCAATATGAATTCCCCCTTAAAACACTTTGCACATTATGAATAATGAGAACATAGTTTTAATATAGAGTTAAAAAAACAGAAAATTCACTCTTTTATCCAGGTTGTTTTACACATTATTTGATAAATAGACAACATTTGCGGATATAACGTATATTTTGGACAGATTATCTGACGCATTTTTCAGTGATGCGTAAGTTCTTTACATAATCCCCACTGTCACAGCATAAGGTAATAAGTGAACCAAGGGTCACTTTATGTTCTAAGCCGAGCGTACACACAGCACATCTTTCTGTTTTCATTTCACGTTAATAGTTCACTAAGTGAATCATTTTATTTTTAAATATTTCTGATATATGGTATAATTTAAACTGATAAAAAGATGCTGCATGTATGCTAAAAGAGCAGGCCGTATGGTTTCGCTCTTTTGTTGTTTTCACGCCATGCGGCACAACGAAAGAAGGAAATAGAATGGAATTATGGAAACGAAACTTGTACATTTGCTGGTTCGGTTCTTTTTGCACCACAGCCGGGATGAGTTTAGTTATTCCGTTTTTACCGCTTTATATTGAAAAGCTGGGAGTTCACGATACAAGCTCCATCAGCAGATGGGCTGGTATTGCATTTGGATCTACCTTTTTAATGGCGGCTATCGTTTCTCCTTTATGGGGGAGTTTGGCCGATAAATATGGGCGAAAGCTTATGCTCCTTCGCGCAAGCTTGGGTATGGCAATTGTTATGACTTCTATTGGTTTTGTGCAAAATGTCTATCAGCTTGTCGGACTGCGCTTTTTAATGGGGGCCGTTTCCGGCTTCATCTCTGCAGCCATTACGTTAGTAGCGACTCAAACACCTAAAGAGCACAGCGGTAAAGCATTAGGTACGTTGTCTACAGGGGCTGTATCAGGATCTTTATTAGGACCGCTAGTAGGCGGATACTTAGGAGATACAATCGGGCTACGCCACGTCTTTTTCGTGACGGGTGCATTTATGTTTTTGTCTTTTTTAATTGTAAATTTAATTCAAGAAGACAAAAAAGAGACGGCGAAAACGACGAAAGAATCTAATATTGGGTTACTGTCTCTTAAAAATTCAAAGGCCGTGATTGGTGTATTTGTTACAACTTTTTTGCTGCAGCTTGCGGTTATGGCTATTCAGCCAATCGTTACACTGTATGTAAAACAACTGTCTACTCATACCGATCACCTTGCCCTTATTTCAGGCTTTGTCGTGGCGGCAACAGGAATTTCAAATATTTTAGCTGCATCAAAACTTGGCAAAGTCAGCGATCGCGTGGGTCCTCAAAATGTGCTTCAAATATGCTTGCTTATCGTAGCGATTATTTGCGGCTTGCAGGCCTTTGTGCATAGTACTTGGCAGCTATTCTTACTTCGTTTTTTACTCGGTTTCGCAATGGGAGGATTATTACCTTCTATTAATTCTTATTTGAAGAAAATTGTGCCGGACTCTATTACAGGTAAAATGTTTGGCTATAATCAAACAGCGCAATACTTTGGGAATTTGGCCGGTCCAGTCATTGGCGGACAAATTGCCGGAGCTAAAGGAATTCCTTACGTATTCTTAACAACCAGTGTTCTTCTACTATTGAATGCTGGGTGGGTGTATTATCAGCGCCATCACGGACAACAGCTAGACGGTAAAGCCGCATAAAAAAACCTTCCGTTTTAACGGAAGGTTTTTTTATTACCACAAGGGTTCTTCTTCGCTGCTTACTTCATAAGAAAGTGGCATCATAATAACCGCTGCTATGAAGAAAATAAGCTCCGCGACAACAATGGATGGAAAGGAAAAGTCAAATAGTGAGAGAATAAGCCAAATAATAAGGGGTGCAAATGAGTAGATTGATAATCGCTTTTGGGATTTTGCAGAGATATACTGTTGCTTGTCACAGTGTGGGCATTCTAAAACGTTTCTAAATGTTAACAGTTGTTTAAAGGTTGTCCTCCAGTTCCATTTATGATTACAATTTTGACAGGTGGCCATGGGCATCACGCTCCTAAAAAGATTTATGTACATATAAAGTATACGTACAAGTTGGTATAAAGTTTCATTTTTATAATTAAAAACGTTTTTACTATTATAACATAAAACAAAATAAAAGGCTTTTTACAAGAAAAAGCCTTTTATTTCAACGTTTATTTAGATACAGCTTCATTCGTTTGAGAAGTTGTTTTTACTTTTATAACCATAATAACAAAAGCTAGCAACCCAAGAATCGCTGCTACGAGAAAAGGAGCTTGAGGCGCTACGGCATTGCCGATAACTCCTGATAATAAAGGAGCAAACGCTGCACCTAACCATCTTAAGAAATTATATCCTCCAGATGTAAGTCCTCGTTCATAAGGAGATACTTCCATTACATGACTCGTAAATAATGCATTATTAAGTCCTGATACAAGACCCGCTGCCATGATTAAAACAATGCGCAACCATGTTGCATCAAAAGCAAATAAACAAATTAAAATAAGTGAAAAAACAATTAAGCTAACATGTAACACTTGTTTTGGCTGATATCTTTTTTCTAACTGATGTGCTAAAACCGCTGAGCCATAAGCTAAACATAATCCCCATCCAAAGAAAACAAAGCCAATTTGAAGAGCTCCGATCGATAGAATAAGCGGCGTATAAGCTAACACTGTAAAAAATCCGTAGTAATAAAGCATGCCTGATACAGCGCCTTGAGTAAATGGTTTTAATTTATAAAGTTTAACCATGTCTTTAAAACCCGCTGCTTTACGAGGCTTAGTGCTTGTAGGCTGTTTAACAATCGTTAATACTAAAATAAAGGCGATAAAAATTAAAGCACTTGTACCGAAAAACGGCAATCTCCAAGAAGCATTTCCTAACACGCCTCCTACAAGCGGTCCTCCGGCCATTCCCAAACCAATCGCAGCTTCATATAATCCTACTGCTTTTTTTACTTCACCTGATAATGCAATAAGCAGCGTCATAGCTGTTGCAAAGAAAAACGAATTACCAAGTCCCCATCCTGCTCGGAAAATGGAAAGCTGAGGAATATTGTTAGAAAACCCGCATAAGGCTGCAAAAATCGTCACAATGATAAGTCCTGTTACCATCAAACGCTTGTCTCCTACACGTGATGCTAAGATGCCTGCTGGAATCATCATAATAGCCATCATTAACAAATAGGAAGTAAATAACATTTCTACTTGCCAATGAGAAGCTCCAATTTGCTTAGCAATCTCCGGTAAAATCGGATCTACTACCCCGATTCCCATAAATGCTAAAAAAGTAGCTACTACCGTAATAATTTGACCTAATCGGTTATTTGAATGCTGTCCTTCCACTCTTTCATCTCTCCTTTTGTTTTTGTTTTTTCATGTATTTTCATAGCAGATTCTCGCATTTCTTCTAATTCTGTTTTAAATGCCTGCATTTTAACCACTTTAAATTCAATCATCTTGATTTGATTTTCCAGTAAATTTTCTATTTTAGTTATCTCTTTCGCTGATAATCCTTGCTGCTCACTTCTTTCTTCAATCATTCTTTTGAGCGACATAAACTGCTGCAGCTCCTGTAAAGAAAAACCGAGAACTTCTTTTGCTTCTGCTACTTTTCTTAGTTCTTTTACCTCTTCTTCGGAATAAATCCGTGCATTTCCTTTTGTGCGCTGCGGGGGCAAAATGAGTCCAATCTCTTCATAATACCGAAGAGCACGCTTGGTCAAACCGGTCATTTTCGTCACGTCATCGATTAGATACATGCTTTCCCCTTCACCTCCCTTTAACATTAACGTTAACGTTAATTCTATATTACTATTATAGATTAACGTTAACGTTAATGTCAATAATATAAAGACATTTTATGTAAATTTAAAAAATATGTGCACAAAAAAACCTATTGATAAATCAATAGGTTACATCAATATGTCATATAGCTGCTGTGCTGTTTCTCCTGTTACTTTGCCGTATACTCCTCTTCTTTTAGAAGTAAGTTCCGCACTCTCGGCGGTGAATCGTACATTGTATACGACGCCTTCATAAGTAAGCTGTACATCTGGATCAAGAGCGACGCTGTAATCAGCTTTTTTCCATTGAATTTGTTTCATAATTGATTCTACAGTTAAAGCATCTTCTGAACTTAACGTTTTTTCTCCTGCTTTTATAGGCTTGCCCTCCCTTTTTTTATTAAATTTTAGTTCAGAATGAGCAGATGAAAATTCAAGTTGGTTTTTATCATGCGCTATGAAATCTTGGGGTAGTTCTACATAGCGGACAACTTCTCCTTCGTGTACAAACACAAGCATTTGATTAGCAGCAGATATTTTTTTCATCACCTCTTCACTAACCGGTGCGTTTACAAGTTTTTCTACGTCGGCTTTCTTGCTTTTGTTTGTTAATAAATATCCTTTTTCCCATTTAAAATCACTTAACTTCGATACATCCACTGAGCTCACACCTTTTTTTTCAAATGATTGCTGAATATTCTCCCCCATTTCTTTGTCGTTGGTGACTTGAGCATTAGAACTGCACCCTACTAAACAACAGAAAATAATGCCTATTGCTATAAGAGCCTTCACTTTTGCCTTCCTCCTCTCTACCATTCTTTTAGACAATTCCAACTTTGTACCATTTTAACATATAATTCCTATTTTTCGTGAAAACAAATAAAGAATACGCTTACATAATTTCACGCATATAAATTTGATTTATTTATAAGTTTTTTCTGAATATTTTAAGAAAATTTTAATATTTTATTTAGTTCGTTTTTAACTCTTATCTTTAGACTAAAAAATAAGTTAAAAATAAATAACGCAGGAGGAAAACAATGACTTGTCTATCTGAAGTTTTAAAGTTTAATGAAAAATTTGTAACAAATAATCAATTTGAGGCTTTTCAAACATCCAAATTTCCTAACAAAAAAATAGTGATCTTAACTTGTATGGATACACGTTTGTTAGAATTACTTCCTAAAGCCATGGGGCTAAAAAATGGAGATGCAAAAATAGTGAAAAATGCCGGAGCTGTTATCTCCCATCCCTTTGGCAGCGTCATGAGAAGTATATTAGTTGCCGTCTACGCTTTGCAAGCTGATGAAGTATGTGTCATCGGTCATCATGAATGTGGAATGACGGGCATGAAAGCTGAAGCTATTTTAGCCTCTGCTGAACAAAGAGGGATTAGCATGGAACAGATTCGTAATCTAAAATATGCTGGTATTGATTTAGAATCATGGCTGACTGGGTTTGAGTGTGTAGAAGATAGTGTCGAAAACAGTGTGGATATGATTCGAAATCACCCTTTATTACCAAAAGACGTGCTTGTTTCTGGAATGGTTATTCATCCTTCAACAGGAAAGCTTGACGTTGTTGTAAACGGCTATTCCCAAGACCGAACTGAAACCGTAAGCTCATGAAGGAGGATTTTATCGAATGCTAAAAGATAACCGATTTCAAGGCTATTCAGCACGGCATTTACAAAAAGACATTATCGCCGGTTTGGTTGTTGGGGTCGTTGCTATTCCTTTAGCAATGGCCTTTGCCATCGCTTCTGGTGTAAGACCTGAATACGGGATTTATACAACCATTATCGCAGGGATTATGGTTTCAATATTAGGCGGATCGAAATTTCAAATTGCAGGTCCAACAGGTGCATTTGTTCCGGTGCTGCTTGGAGTTGTCATGCAATATGGTTATGAGAACCTCATTATTGCCGGCTTTATGGCTGGAATTATGATTACGCTTCTCGGAATATTTAAGCTAGGGAAATTTATAAAGTTTATTCCGCGCCCTGTGACGATTGGATTTACAGCAGGAATTGCGATTATTATTTTCTCAGGTCAGATCGCTAATTTTTTAGGATTAAAAGGAATTGCAAAACATGAGGAATTTCATTTAAATATGATTGAAATCCTACGAAAAATTGCAACGATTAACATTTACAGCGTCATCATAGCCGCTATTTGTTTAGCTATCGTGATTACAACGCCAAAGTTTTTACCTAAAATTCCCGGTGCCCTTCTAGGTCTTCTTGTCTCCACACTTGTAGCCATTACACTGTTCCCAGGAAAAGTTGCAACGATTGGCTCTACTTACGGTGCCATTCCGAGTAAACTACCATCTTTTAGCTTCCCAGATTTAACATGGGATAACATCGTGATGCTATTTCCAGCTGCCTGCGTAATTGCGATGCTTGGAGGTATTGAATCTTTACTATCGGCTGTTGTTGCTGATAATATGGCCAAAACCAAGCATAATAGCAATAAAGAGCTTGTGGGCCAAGGAATTGCTAATATCGCTACCTCGCTATTTGGAGGAATTCCAGCAACTGGTGCCATTGCCAGAACAGCTACCAATATCAAAAACGGCGCAGCTTCTCCATTATCAGGAGTCATACACGGCTTAGTTGTTTTATTGGTCCTTGTGATGCTTGCTCCTTATGCATCAAACATTCCGCTGGCAAGTATGGCACCTATTTTAATGTTTGTGGCTTGGAATATGAGTGAGCGTAAAGAATTTGCGCATATTTTAAAAACCAAGTCGGCTGATTCATTTGTACTTGTAGCTACGTTTTTATTGACAGTTTCAATCGATTTAACAACAGGTGTAGGCGTGGGTCTACTTTTAGCTATTGTCATGTTCGTGAAACGAATGAGCGGATCACTGAAGATTTCCAAGGTTTTAGCGGAAACATCTGAGAACGCTCACAAATCTGAATTGATGGAATATACCATGCAAGGATCTCTTTTCTTTGGATCGGCTGAAGTATTAGAAGATTCCTTTGATAACATCGCTGAAGCGAAACCGAAAGTTTTGTTGCTTCGAATGAGCCAAGTATCCTTTATTGATACATCTGGAGAAGCTTTACTATCGAAGGTGGTCGAACGTTTGAAAGATTCGCATAGCCAAGTCGTTATTTCCGGCTTACAGCACCAGCCAAAAGAAATGTTAAAGTCAACCGGTCTATATGATAAAATCGGTGAAAAAAATATATTTTCTTCCGAACCTCCCGTGAGTAAGATTAAAGCTCGTCATAGAATCGTTACTACGTAATAAAAAAGAGATCGGAACGATTAATCGTTCCGATCTCTTTTTTTAAATATTAAACCGGTACCCTGCTCCCCAAACCGTTTCTAGGTACTGAGGATCTGCTGGGTTTTCTTCTAACTTTTCTCTTAGTTTTCGAATGTGAACTGTTACGGTTGAAATGTCTCCTGAAGAATCAAATCCCCAAATTTTTTCAAATAGATGTTCTTTACTTAATACTTGATTTGGATGAGAAACGATAAACTTCAGCAAATCGAATTCCTTCGCTGTAAAAAACACTTCTTTATCATTGACAAATACTCTTCTAGCGAGCGTGTCAATCGCTAAGCCATGAATACGAATCATACGCTTTTCCTGCTTATCAGAGAGTCTTTCATATCTCGCTAAATGCGCTTTGACTCTTGCGACCAGCTCCCCAGGGCTGAATGGCTTGGTAATATAGTCATCTGCACCTAGCCCGAGCCCTCTAATTTTATCGATTTCTTCTTTTTTAGCTGAAACTAAAATGATTGGAATATCTTTTGCAGCTCGAATTTGCTTACACACTTCAAATCCGCTCACTTTAGGGAGCATAATATCCAAAATAACCAGATCAAAATGTTCATTTAACGCTTTTTCTAATCCCTTATCACCGCTATATTGAACGTCTATTTCAAAATCGTTAATTTCTAAATAATCTCTTTGCAATTCAGCAATACTTACTTCATCTTCAATTAACAATATCTTCTTCATGTGTATCACCATTTTCATTCATTTTTTGCAAAGAAAAGAAAATACTTGTTCCTTCGCCAAGCTTACTTAATGCCCAGATGTCTCCCCCGTGGCGTTCAACAATTTGTTTTGCAATGGCCAGTCCAAGTCCACTTCCTCCAGTATTGCTATTGCGGGACTGTTCTGCTCGATAAAACCGGTCAAAAATATGCGCTAATGCTTCCGATGAAATCCCTGCGCCATTGTCTTTCACTTCAATAATGAGTTCACTTTCGGTAGCAGAAAGAACGATATCGATTCTTCTTCTTTCTTTATCCATAAATTTAATGCTGTTGGTTGTTAAATTTATTAAAACTCTTCGCAGCTGCTCAGCATCTGCCTTTGCATACAGCGTCGTTAGAGAATCATTAGAAAATAAAACATCAATATCATGTTCGCTCATTTCAAACTGAAGCTCTTGCACATAACTTTCCATAAATGCAGAAATATTAAGTTTTTTAAACACAAATGGAATTTCGTGCAAATCCAATTTAGAAAATAAAAACAGCTCATCGATTAACGCATTCATGTCTTTTGCTTTCGTTGAAATCGTTAACAAATATTTAGAAAGCTTATCTGGCGTATTAGCTACTCCATCTTGAATTCCTTCTACATATCCTACAATGGAAGTAATAGGAGTTCGTAAATCGTGTGAAATACTTGAAAGCAGCTGCTTTCGGTTATCTTCATATTGAATTTGCAGTTCAACAGAAGATTTTAGTTTTTGCCTCATTTCTTCAAAAGCTTGCGTTAATTCGCCTATTTCATCCTTTGAATTAGCAGAGATCTCAAAGTGAAGATCACCTTGTTTTATTTTTTCAGCCGCTTCTTTTAATTCACGAATGGGTTTAATAATGCTTCTTGAAACAAGATAGTTTAAAAATCCAATAATCACAATTACTAAAATTAATAGTAGAAAGATTAAAAAAGGGAAAATTCGATTAATAATGCCTACATAAGGGCTGATTTTTCGCAAAACGTAAATGCTTCCTTTTTCTTGATTCGAGAAAGGAAAATCAAGGTTGATATATGTAAAGTACTGCTTGCCTATGCGCAGCATGTCCTGCTGATACGAATGATTTCCTTTACTTTTTTGATGCTTTGGCAAGTATTTACGGAGGTTTTCTCCTTTAATGGATTCTGAAGCATATACAACCTCTGTATTTTTTTGAATCACAATATCAATATTTTCAAATTCATATTTTTTAACCGTCTCCGGCCGCAGCAGCTGCTCCGGTTTTTCTTCACTCAATAACTTTAAATCTAAGAATGCATTTTCTTCTTCTGGCGTTAACAATTTATACTCATAGGAGTGACTGTACAGTTTTCTTACAAAATCGGCGTCTCCAGTAATGGAGAAGAAAATGAGAAAGCCCGATAAAAAAAGCAAAATAATAAAGACAAACACAATACTGATATACGTTAAAATAAAACGCAGCTGAATTGACATTACTTACCCTATGCCCCTTTGGCTTTAACAAAACTATTTGATAGACTAGTAAAGGTGAATAACAAATAGATCGTTAGACATTATACATATAGCAAAAATTAAAACAACAAAACAAATGTATATTCTCACTTTACCGTGATAGAGTGAGAATGAACACCACCTTTTTTACCATTTTATGAATTACTGGAAAATTATGATCTATTTTTCATAATATTCTTAGGCTGAAAGGTATACTATATGCCTTAATATTTTTAAAAAGGAGATTTTTTAATGAAAATTATTAAAGCTACTTCCTCTCACATCTCTTCTGTTGCCCGTCTGTACGTTGACAGCTGGCGCATTACATACAAAGGATTAGTACCTGATGCTTATTTAAAAAGCTTATCTTATAAACAAAGTACAGAAAAATGGTCCCTTTTTCTTACCGAGTCTTCTCATTTTATTTTGCTCGCTATCGATGAACGAGGAAAGATTGTCGGCTTTTCAGCAGGTAAGCCTCATTTGTCCCGTGCTGAAATATACGCGCTATACGTTTGCAAGGAAGTGCAAAACCAAGGAATTGGTCACCTTCTATTTTCTCATTCAGTAAAAGAATTTGCTGATCAGCAATATACGTCTATGATTATTTGGGCTATGAAGAAAAATAAGAAAGCCGTTCAGTTTTATAAAAAATCAGGCGGCAAAAAAATCTTGAATCGCACAAGTCAGTTTGGAGAAACTAAAGTTGAAGACGAAGCATACGGTTGGGAACGTCTTCCTTCTATATAAATAAACGAGCACACTAGTGTGCTCGTTTATTTGATAGGAACTCCTGTCGAAGAATTCTCTGGAGCTTGAGTTCGTTTTAGAAAAAAAGATAAGACGTGGGCAATCACTCCAACGATAGTAGCAATAAAAAATGCTTGCTGCAATCCGGAAATCAGTCCATTCACTTTTGCTAAAGCTGTATTTGGTTCATTTACCCCTTTTACGTAACTCTCTTTTCCAGAAGACATAATACTGACAAATAGCGCAGTTCCAATTGCTCCGGACACTTGGTGTAATGTATTCATTATTGCTGTGCCATGAGGATACAGCTGCTTAGGGAGCTGATTTAACCCGGTAGTCTGTGCAGGCATCGTCACCATAGAAGTACCAATCAACATCATCACGTGTAGCGCAACAACATAAGCTACACTCGTAGAAGCAGCGAGTTGACTAAAAAGTACAAGAGACAGGATAACGAGCACAAGACCTGGAGTGACTAATGCTTTAGGACCAAACTTATCAACAACTCAGACATTAGACAATTTCTATACAATCATACTCATAACCTTTTAGAATCGCTGCGCTGTTCTAGCTTATAATGACTATACAAAAAGCAGAACGATTATACGCTCTGCTTTTAAGTTCGAGAAGATAATATTATTGAGCCGTCGTCTTTTTGTCCGTTGAATGAACTTTATTACAAAGCTCATTCCAGTGCCAAAAACAATTCCCTTGACTCACTATAAAACAATCCAGCCATTTCTGAAAATTCATATGTAATACATGTGCATCTTGAAACGATGCGTTCCGCTTTTTTACTATTATATATGCAGAGTGCGCTGATTTTTTGGAGTCAATGATAATCTCTTCTTCTCCAACAGACCCAATTGTCATATAGAGACTCTGACTTTTATAAGCTGTTTCTCTTACATCTTCTAAGCTATAAAGATTCCCTGCTATTTTTTTGTCAGCATCAATGAACAAATTACACCCATTTGTTAGCTGCAAAAACTGCTTGTAGTCTTCAGGAAGTGATACATGCATTTCTTCTTCAAAAACATTCAGTTGATTCTTGCTTACTCCATCAAAAAAAGCACAAGTGGTTCTGTATACTTCTCCTTCATTTTTACACACTTCTATAACATTATTGTTTTCCCACAGCCGCTTTCGAAGTGAATTTATTATTTTTTCAATCATACTCTTCCTCCAAGCGTTGGATTTAAAACGGTTACATTACATTAATTAAACAATAATGTGCTAATTCCTTCTTTCCTACTAAATTATACGACAAACTTTAGAAATTCATGTTCAAATAACATAGAAAAAAGCAGCGAATATCGCTGCTTTACAGGTTATACAGGTGCTTTTTCTTCCTGTTCAGGATGGTGATCGTAATCAATAAGCGCTTTTGGAAGGCCCGTATATTTAGCCCAATAATAAATCCCAAGAGATACGACCGCTATGATAATTAAGTCTACAGGCGTATCGATCAAACCCTTTCCTCCGCCGAACGAACCAATATAAGAAATAAAGAGCATGATGATATAATAAGCAACTAACCACCAAGTTGATTTAATCTGCTGACGAAGACTTACTTCGTTTTTAGGCACATATTTAGCAAAAATCAAATATATAACAAACATAACCAATTGAGAAGTTAACAGCCATGAAATAGTCTTCCATCCTGACCAGTAGACAATAAAGGAAGCAAAAATAAAGGATAATGGACCAATTATACTCATTCCTCTTAATTTAAAAGGCTTTTCCAAATCTTTTGCGTTCACCATAAAGGCCGCTGATGAAATTGGTGCAATTGCGTAAGAAAGAATAAGCGCAACAGAGCATACGTTTACGAGTGCATTCCATGAAGGAAATGGCAGTGTCCAAAAAATCGAAAGTCCTAATGAAAGCCATAGAGATGATCGAGGAATCCCTGTTTTTTTATCCACATGAGCAAACGTTTTAAATAGCGTACCGTTACGAGACCAAGCATAGATAAGTCTAGATGTTGTATTCATAAAAATATTACCGTTACCACCTGGTGATAAAATGGCGTCTAAAATAACAAGTGTTGCTAGCCACCCAAGACCAAGAACAACAGCGATGTCTTTAAATGGCAGTGAGAATTTATCTTGAATGCCGGACCAACCGCCTTTAATCATGTCAGATGGAATAGCTCCGATAAATAATACTTGTAGAGCAGTATAAATGAGAGCTGCTAGAATGATACAAATCACAAGAGCAATTGGAATATTACGCTGAGGATTTTTCACCTCTCCAGCTACCGATACAATTGGATGAAGGCCTAAGTAGGCAAACATAACCCCGCCTGTGGCAATGGCGGCCTGGATACCATCAAACCCCCCGGGAGCAAACTCTCCCATCGTAAAGTTTCCTGACTTAAAATAAAATGCCAGCGTTACGATTACTGTAAGCGGCACAAAATATTTAAAAATAGAAATAATAATATTCGATTTCGCAAATGCTTTTACACTCCAGTAATTGAGTAAAAAGAATAAGCAAAGCAACACAAATTGTAGAATCCATCCAGATATCGTCGGTGAATCAGATCCAGATTTTGTTAAACCTGGAAACCAGTAGGCCACATACTGTCTCACAGCTGTTACTTCGATAGCGATTAGGCTAGTGTACGCTACAATAGTAATAAATGAAATCATATAGCCTACAAGATGACCGTGTGAATAAACAGGATATCGAATAATTCCTCCTGTACGAGGCAAGGCAGCCCCTAGCTCAGCGTATACAAGGCCTATTAATAAAATAATAACTCCACCAATAACCCAAGAAAAACTTCCTGCAGGACCGGCTTGCGTAGCTACATTACTAACGGCAAACAGCCAAGCGGAGCCAAAAATAGCCCCTAATCCAATCAATGTTAAATCTAATAGGGATATCGTCTTTTTAAACGGACCTTTATTCTCCATAAGCTTCCTCCTTTGGATGAATCATCACTTTTGTTGTTTTTTTTGACAACATTCATATATATTCGATAATATGTGTCAAAATTTTTATTACTATACCCATTCAAAATTACTTTGAATCCCTTTTCTTGATTTCTACAGATTAATTAACAGAAAATTTTAAAAAATAGCTCTTATATTCAAGACACACTAAAACTTTTTCTTCTCTTCTTTAATAGGTAAAATACTCAATAAATGAAAGGAGTTAGACAAATGACTTTACCAGAAAATTTGCCTGTTGATTTTACAGCTTACAACCACTTAACATTCCTTCCGCTCGGACGCAAAAATAAATCGATTCGGTCCTTAGGAAGTAAACATACTAAAGGGCTACTTGGACGTTTAAATGACTACTTTGAGCGAGCAATGAATGAGTTATCTCAAGAAGATATAGTCCTTTTTCAAACGTTCTTATATGGAAGTCATAGGGGCGGTTTTCCCGTCGCAATTGATAAAAATGAAGACGTTTATCCTCACTTTTGGAAACCAACTTCATTTCTATGGAAAGAATATAATAAGAATCGCGGCATTCCTATTCATCATGATGAGTTTTATTCTCAAGATTTTACGGTTTTAACTAAAAATGAGTTGGAAAACTACCTCGGAAGTATTATGAAAGATTACATGTTTTGCGCTAGGATACATGATTCTTCCAAAGAAGAATGGATTCAACATATTAATAAGTGTTTCTTCAAACATCCGCTCATTTCCCTTTATCATCGAAATACAGATGTGATTGAAGCAATTGAACAATCAAAAAAATCACCTTTGCTTTTTATTATGAAAAACCCTGAGCAAATTGCTTTTTGGCGCAATCGGATTGAAATCATTATGAGACCTTTTCGATCTCTTCCTTACACCGCCTTTGAGAGAGGATTTTCAGATACGGAAGATACGGTATTAACTGTTCACGGAGAAAAAGAGATCATTCGCTTAACTTCAGAAAACAGAGGTCTCGCCGTAACATATGATGTTGCAAATGATGCTATTTCACTCGATGATGAGTATAATGTAGTGCTAGCAGCGAAACGCTTAGCTACAACTCAGCGTCAGTTCGAAGAGATTATAGATGAAAATGAAGAAGTGATTCAAAAACTACTGGTCTTTTTTAAATGGAAAAGTCTTTTAAAGCATCATGAAGTGCACATCAAAGAAATCCAAGACAAATTGTGCAGCCTAACCACTTATCAACTTAATCAAAGACAAGTTTTACAGGAAAACGATCCCTTTCTTTCCTTCATTCAAAAGGTATTACAAGTAAAAACACCGAATGCAAAGCTCGAAGTTGGTTCCATTCAATGGTTTTCACAATGGAATTTTCCAGATGTCACCCTGCTGCAGGAAACAAACAAATTTACATGTTGTATGGATCCAAACGAAATAGAAAAGAAACTGACAGAAATAAGCGCTAAGATAGAAAATGAACTTCATAAGCAGCGTCAGGATCTGCTTTCGACTCCGCTAAAAATCGGTCAAATAACTTTTGATTCAAACCAAATGCTACGGTTACTAACACTTATAGATACCTTAAAGAACACGGAAACTCAGCAGAGTTACGTACAAATTTTAGAAGGTGTTTCTACTAACAGCATTCGTCAAAAAGAGCTCGATAAAATACCCGCATTTGGATTGTTAAGTTCCGTAAAGCGCAAGCGCATCGTTACGTATTTACAAGAATTACAAAACTATCAGCTGCTAAAAAAAGAGAAAAAAGGATTCAGCCTCACTCCAAAAGGCGAAGCCATCCGACGTCTATTTGAAGAAGAATCACGGAGAATATGAGATTATATCTCGCGTGATTCTTCTTTTTTGATTTTGAAGACTACTTTCTCTATTAAATGCTTATCATAATTAGAAGTCTCCATTCATATAATCATTACTAGATTAGCAAAGTCCTTCATACCTATTAGCCTGATGCTGACATAGAGAGGAGATTTCGCCATTGAAATCTAGTAATCGCGCCAATTTTGTAGTGTTAACATATAAGATGGTTCTTGTTATTTTATCCATTGTTTTAATGACATCATCTATCATTGTTCTAGTGAGCTACTCAGCATTTAAAGAACAGTTCAATTCTTCTATTGTCTATCAAACGTTATCGAGGCATAAAGCAGAAAGCCTTTATTATTTGATGAGCCAGGAAAATCATCATTTTTCAACGGCTTTTGATAAAAATTACTCGCCTCCAGGTCTTTCTTCTACACTGCTAGAGTTATCAACAAGTATTCGAGCAGAAGACGCGAGAAGCTTGTTTGGTTCAGAACTTCCTGGATTCAGTATTTATGACTCCAATATTATCATCGCCGGTGAAGGCACAAATTTCACAAACTTCCCTAGAGAATCTGCACCGCCGTTAGATGAAACGCTAAAAGAAAGAAATTCTACTACAAAAGTTCAGCAACCTAAAGAAAACAATGGTACGAATGCTCCAAATAATAATACAACTGGCGGAAAAAAGGTATTTTATATTTATCATACGCACAGCTGGGAATCTTACTTGCCTCTGTTAGGACTTGAAGGTGATCCAGATGCTAATAAAGCTGTAGATAGCAAAACCAATATTAATATAGTCGCAAATATGCTAGGAAAAGATTTAGAGGCTCAGGGAATTGGAACAGAAGTAGATCAAACCAATATTGGACAGAAATTAAAAGAAAAAGGTTGGAACACCAATCAATCGTATGCCATGTCTCGTACAGTCATTGAGACGGCGATGACTGAGAATAGAGATTTAACTTACTTTATCGATTTGCACCGAGATTCGCTTCGAAAAGATAATACAACCATTAAGATTAACAATAAATCGTATGCAAAAGTTGTGTTTGTTTTAGGGAAAGCGAATCAAAATTTTGAACAAAACTTAAAGATGGCAAAAGCGCTTCATGAAGGTCTTGAAAAGAAATATCCTGGGTTAAGCCGCGGAGTTATTGGCAAAAACAAATCCAGCGGTAACGGTGTATATAACCAAGATGTTTCTAAAAATGCGATTTTAATTGAAGTGGGCGGAGTTGATAATAACTTTGACGAATTAACCAACACAGCAAAAGCACTGTCTGATGTCATTAGCCAATTTTACTGGCAAGCTGAAAAAGTAGATGCCCCTGCTCAATAAAAAAAGCCCTCTTAACTGAGGGCTTTTTAAAATTCAATTCCTTTTACAGCAGGAATTCCTTCATCATAATAATGTTTATGAGGCTTCATTTCCGTCACAAGATCTGCTGCATCCATCACTTCTTTTTTGGCAGAACGCCCCGTAATGACCAAATGCATATGCTCAGGGCGCTTTTGAATAAGGTCAATTACTTCGTGTAGCGGTAGCACATCATCAATAGGAAATTTCTCGATAGCCAGTGCATTATTTAACTCGTCCAAAATAACTACATCATATTCGTTCGAGAAGACTTTTTCCTTCGTTAGCGCCCAAGCTTTTTGCAAAGCTTCGCGATGTTCAGGCGGTGTTTTTGTCCACGTAAAGCCCACTCCTGTTTGAATCATTTCAATTCCTATTCTGTCAAACATCAGCTTTTCGCCATATGTACGCTGAGGAGATTTAATAAATTGAATCATTAATACTTTTTGTCCGCGTCCCGTAGCGCGCAACGCAAGACCTAAAGCAGCGGTTGTTTTCCCTTTACCGTCTCCGGTATAAATTAACGTAAGACCCCGTTTGTCTTTCAATCTAAAAACCTCTTTTTCTTCGAATTTCAGTTTACAGCCATGTTGTTTTTTCTGTAAACGGTGTTCTAGCAGGCTCTTTCATTTTTGTAAGAGACTCTTCATTTGGATAGCCTAGAAATACGTTTCCTACTACGACTTTACCTGAAGGCTTGCCGATAAACTCATACAGCCTCTCGTCTCGAACAAGACCAACGCCTCTTGTTCTCCAAACGAATCCAAGACCTAGTTCTTTAGCTGCTAGCCACATGGAATGAATCGCGCATGAAACCGCATATTTGTTGTCTTCAGTGGCTTCTTCGTCTCCTTCAACTGTGTCAGC
This sequence comes from Priestia sp. YIM B13551, assembly GCF_042787905.1. Taxonomy (NCBI): domain Bacteria; kingdom Bacillati; phylum Bacillota; class Bacilli; order Caryophanales; family Bacillaceae; genus Priestia; species Priestia sp. YIM B13551. The sequence continues at coordinate 277,800 of NZ_JBHZOX010000001.1, read as the reverse complement.
TGTTACGACGATATGTACAGGTGTATTTTTTACTGCTTTTAACGAACTTTCTACTAAATGAGGCTTTGTAGGAAAGCGCTCCTTTAAATAAGCTTCAGCCAGTTCTTCATACTTCTTTTTTGCTTCTCCTTGAATCACATAAAAGCTCCAAGGCTCTCTCATTCGGTCATTTGGAGCCCACGTCGCTGCTTCAAGCAGCTGTTCGATTTTCTCTTGCTCCACTTCACGTGCTTCATGATCTCGTACCGCTCTTCGTTCTTTTAGCTGTGAGATAATCGTCATATTGTCTCCTCCTTTTAACATTAAAGCAGAATATTTTCCGCTCTTTCTTCGAACCATTTTATTTTTTCTCTAATTGTCACTACTTCACCTACAAGCACGATGGCAGGATGAGCAATTTCTGCTTTTTTTGCTATTTCTTCGATTGTGGCAAGCGTTCCCGTTACGGTGCGCTGATACTTCGTCGTTCCCCATTGGACAAGCGCTACTGGCGTATGTTTATCTCGTCCATGGTCCATCAACTGCTTGCATATATGAGGTAAATTTCCAACACCCATATAAAACGCAATTGTATCTATTCCTTGAGAAAGCGCTGACCAGTTTAAATAATCTTTTCCTTTTTCTTCTCTTCCATGACCCGTTACAATCGCAAAAGAAGTGGCATGATCTCTATGGGTAACCGGAATTCCTGCATAAGCTGGAGCTGCAATTCCTGAGGTGATACCAGGAACGACTTCGTAAGGAATTCCTTGAGTAGCAAGTACTTCAGCTTCCTCTGCTCCGCGGCCAAACACAAAAGGATCGCCTCCTTTTAAGCGCGTCACTACTTTTCCTTGAAGTGCTTTTTCAACAAGCAGTTCGTGGATACGATCTTGGATGACTCCGTGCTTGCCCGGTAATTTCCCGCAAAAAATAAGCTCCGCATCTTTTTTAGCATAGTTTAACAACTGTTCGTTGGCTAAGCGGTCATATAAAATAACATCTGCTTCTTGAATACACTCCATTCCATATACGGTTATTAGCTTCGGATCTCCTGGTCCGGCTCCTACTAAATATACTTTTCCAACTGTCACACGGCATCTCTTCTTTCTTTTTTTACCGCTTTACACTGTTCCACCCAGTTTTCTACCATCTCCGTAGAAGAGCCGAAATGAAAGTGCGTATAGCCGGCAATTAAATTATTGTTCATATAGCCTTCTTCTTTCATTCCTCGCATCCCTTTTGTATCATAGGCAGGCGAAAACTCTTTCTCTGAATGAAAGGTTGAATAATGAAATTCATGGCCTTTAGCTCGTATATCGCCTTTAAATAAAAAATTCCCCGGCTTTCCCGTCACTTCTCGGTATCCTAAAGCAGCTAATTTTGTCTGCATTCTTACTTGTCCGGGAATAAGCCCCACCATTTCATGGCATGTATCATCTGTTGTGACAATAGCATCTGTTAAGAACATAAAGCCTCCGCACTCAGCAAGCGTAGGAATTCCTTTTTGGATGGCTGCTCGAACAGAATTTTTAACGTCGATTTGCTGAGCCAGCGTTTCAGCAAATTCTTCTGGAAATCCGCCTCCTATATAAAGACCGTCAGCATCTTGCGGAACCGTTTCTCCTTTTAAAGGCGAAAATTCTACAAGCTCTGCTCCGTAAGCTTTTAACAATTCGAAATTTTCTTCATAATAAAAGTTAAAAGCCGCATCTCTCGCTACAGCAATTTTCACTTGAGGTACGGACGGCTTTGTAAAGATAGGATCATTAATTTCTATTTTAGGAGCTAAAGCCAGTTCATATACTTTTTCGATATCAATTGTATCATGAACAAGCTTTCCTAACTGTTCAAAAAACGGTGTTAACTCTCCTCGTTCAATCGACGGAATGAGCCCGAGGTGACGTTCAGGAATCGTAAGATCATCGTTTCTTTTCAAGTAGCCTACTACAGGGATATGACATTCCTGCTCAATCGCTGCCTTAACAAGTTTATAATGTCCTTCACTTCCAACCCGGTTAGCAATCACCCCGACGATGTTCGCTTCGGGTAAAAATTGCTGAAACCCTTTTACAATCGCCGCTGCACTTCTAGCCATACTAGCACAGTTGACAACTAAAAGGACAGGGCTATTGGTGATTAAGCTGATTTCTGCTGTTGTTCCTTCATTCGTTAACGGATTTTTCCCATCGAAAAATCCCATAACTCCTTCCATGATGGAAATATCAGCATCTTCACTAGTACGAGCGACAATTTCTCTAACCATATCGTGTTCAAGCATCCAGCTGTCTATATTTCGAGACGTTCGTTCTGTAACAGCCGTATGATACGTTGGATCAATATAATCGGGTCCGCATTTAAACCCTTGAACTCTGTAACCGGCTTGTCTTAATGCTGCCATCAGCCCGATTGTAAGGGTTGTTTTCCCTACGCCACTTCCGGTACCGGCAATGACGAGTCTTCTGTTTGACATGTTGTTCTCTCCTTTAGTCATATGGAATAAGTGCCACTGAAATGGTTACATTCCCTGACTTTTTCTTCACAAGTTCAAGCTTATCAGCACCGCTGTATAACATAGCAGCAGGTTCACTAACGCCATATGCACCTGTATATTTAAAGACAGTATCTGAAGGCTGTTGGATACTTATGCTGTTTAGCTCTTGGGGCGAATAATAGACAAACTCCCAGCCGTACTTAGACGCCACTTCTAACAGCCCTTCTTCATCTTTCTTTAACTCTATTGTACATAATGCTTTTACACTTTTCATTGAAAACTGAAGTTCAGCAAGCGTTTTTTCAATAACGGTTTCAATTTCAGCTGTACTTGTCCCTCGATTGCATCCCATCCCAATCGCTAATACTTTTGGCCGGTAAAGAACACCGTTTTCTAAGATTGCTTCTTCCTCTTTTTTTAAATTGCGATGCGTTACGACCAAAGCAGCATGTGGCGATGCTTCAAGAGCTGTCTGAATCGATGAATATGTTTTAATGTTAGCTGGAACAGGGTGCTCATAATGCCACCAGTTCTTTTCACCTGATTCTTGAACCACTGCTATTTCTTCTTCATTCACCACAGAAGCGCTGACAGGCGTTAGTTTTTCTGCTGATTCCCACACCCATCCAAAGCGCTTACCAAATAAATCAACCGGAATTGTTTTTTGCACATCGGATGCTGTTGTAATAACAGGATGAGCTTCAAGAGCTGCCGCAACTTCACGCGTAAGCTCATTTGCTCCTCCGATATGACCTGAAAGCACGCTGATGACATTTTCGCCTTTATCATCAATGACAACAACCGCAGGATCCGTTTTCTTATCTTTTAAAATAGGTGCAATCATACGTACAACTGCTCCCAGTGAGATAATAATAATAAGTCCTTTATATGATTCAAAAAGAGAAGGCAAAAGCATCCGAACGCTTCCTGAAAACAGCTGAATGTTCTGCTCTTGTTCGTCTCCTTTTTCAAACTTGCTCATGTAATACACATCAGACTGCTGAAAAGTGCGGCCTAGATTTCTTGCAATTTCTACGCCGTGCTTCGTGATGGCCACGACAGCATAATCCCCGCGCTGTGTAATGAGGGCTTTTCTTCCTTCTTGGAGTTGAATCATTCCGACTTCACTCCTCTTCGAAAGCCATGGGTAAATGTTTTATCATAAAGTTTTGAGCGATAATCTTTGTCATGAATGTGGGGGTCAAGTGCCCAGCCTGCCAAAATCATCGCCTGCTTGCGAATGCCGTTTGTTCGCATAGCGTCATCGAGGTCTTTTACCGTTGTGCGAACAATTTTTTCATCTGGCCACGTTGCTTTATAGACTACTACAACCGGCGTATCCTCACTCCAACCGGCGTTTATAAATTCTTTCATTACTTTTTTTGTGAGCGTCGCGCTTAAAAATAACGCAATCGTACATTTATGTTTTGCTAAATCGGTTAATTTTTCAAACTCAGGCACAGGCGTTCTTCCTTCAGCACGAGTTAAAATAACCGTTTGAGTCAAATCTGGAATGGTTAATTCTGCCTCAGCCGCTGCTGCAGCAGCGAATACGGAGCTGACGCCCGGAACGATTTCAATATCAACGCCTTCTCTTTTTAAAAGCACCATTTGTTCCATAATGGCTCCGTACATAGCAGGATCTCCGGTATGAACTCTTACAACCATTTTTCCTTCACGCATGCGATCAAGCATCGTACCGACCATTTCTTCTAAATGCATACCCGCTGTTTTTAACACTTCAGCTCCTGGTTTAGACTTAGCAACTAGCTCTTGACTTACCAGTGAGTCAGCGTATAAAACAACATCTGCTTGCTGAAGTAATTTTAAGCCTTTTACGGTAATTAAATCTGGATCTCCGGGTCCAGCTCCGATTATGTATAACTTCATTTTCTCACCACCATTAGCGTTAAGTATTGTAAATCTGCTCCTTCTAGTTCTGAAGCTTTCCAGATAATTTCTTCATCTGACGTTACTTTTGTCACCACTGACGCTTTTTCAAGCAGATCAAGCTCTTTTAAAAGACCAACCATAAAATCGATGACTTTGGCCACTTTAATAAAAATGACGCAGTCGTTTTCCATTAATACTTTTTTCATTGTTTCATAATCTTCACGAGCAGGAACAATTGCTACGTGTTCATCACCGTCTGCTAACGGAATACCTAAACGAGATGCAGCTCCATTAATGGATGAAATACCAGGAATTACTTGAATCGGAGCTTCAGGGTGACGTTCTTGCATCAGGCGCATCATGTGAATAAACGTACTGTAAAGCATAGGGTCACCCTCTGTGACAAATGCTACATCTTTTCCTTCCTGGAGCTTTTCCCATACTCGTTCTACCGTTTCGGTCCATTTTCTTTCCAAAATAGCAGGATCTTTTGTCATTGGAAACACAAGGCCAAGCATATCTTTTTCATTTGCACTGAAATAGACATCAATAATTTTTTGGGCATAGCTTTTGCTTCCTTTTTGCTTTTTAGGATACGCAATAACAGGTGATTCTTTTAATTTACGAAATGCTTTTACTGTAATAAGTTCTGGATCTCCCGGTCCAACTCCAAGTCCGTACAATGTTCCAATCATATTCATTCTCCTCTTCTGGCTGTAATAATATAAATGGGGTTTAAAGCGTCAAATCGCGTTAAATGTAAAATGGGCTTGCTTCTCGAAATTTGTGCAAGGGTAACAGCAGTCTCAAAGCCTCGTTCTTTAAAAGCTTTCATCGCTTCTGCTAAATTTTCAATCGTTACGGCATTTAATACGATGCGCCCTCCTGAATTTAATCGACTGCAGCAAACATCTAAAATTGTTTCCATGCCTCCTGCTGTACCTCCAATAAACACCGCATCAGGATCAGCAAACTCATTGAGTCCTTCCGGTGCTTTTCCGTGCACAGTGTGGGCGTCTACTCGAAATTTCGATAGATTTTCCCTGCAGTTTTCTAAGTCTGCTTCATTTTTTTCCACGGCAAAAATTTGTCCTTCACGCGCAATTTTAGCCGCTTCAATTGCGACTGAACCCGTACATGTTCCGATATCCCATACGACGCTGTCTCTCTTTAGCTGCAGGGCGCTAATACTAAGTGTACGAACTTCTTTTTTGGTAATAAGTCCTTTGTCCGGCTTGCGTTGAATAAATTCATCGTCCTCTATTCCAAGAGGCCAGACTGGGCTCTTTTCTACCTGCTTTAATATCACGACATTAAGCGGAGAAAAGAGTTGATTCGCCGCCTCTTCCAGCGAAAGCAGCTGACAGCGCTCCGTTTCTCCACCTAGGTTCTCTGCCACAAACATCTTGTATTCTGTCATGCCGAATGATAATAAGTAGTTTGCCAGAGCACTAGGAGAATTTTGCTCATCGGTTAAAATCGCCACTTTTTTATAGCCGTCAATGCGCTGAGCCAGTCCCTTCATGCTTCTGCCGTGCACGCTTGTAAAATAAGCGTCTTGCCATCGCTCTTTTAGACGTGAGAATGCAAGCTGAATAGAACTTAAATAAGGATATATTTCAACGTCTAGCTTCGTAGAAAGATAGCTCCCAATTCCGTAAAATAACGGGTCGCCTGAGGCTAACACAACCGCATTTCCTTCTTCGTTTTTTAAACGTTCAACAAGAGGAGAAAGACCCCCTTCAATCGCTACTTTTTCTCCTTCGAAATCTTGAAAAAAATCCAGGTGACGCTTTCCTCCAATTAGCACATCACTTTCATACACCCACTGTTCATACATAGGAAGCAAACTTAACTTCCCATCGTCACCAATTCCAATAATTTTAATTGCCATGTTGCACCGCCTGTCCTAAAAAATCTCCTTTTAATGTGTAAAGAGACGTATCGACATCGATTCCGTCCCCTACTTCCTTTAATGCTGATAAACAGCAGTACTCGCACAGTTTTTCAAAAAACTGATGATGACCGCTTTGCGTCATTAAATCTCCCACTTGAGAAGCTGTGTTTGCACCTTTTATTTCTTCTACCAGTTCAGCAGAAGCGCCTGACTCAGAAGCCGCTTTTGCTAAAAAATTAAAATCAATGGGTGCACTTTTTGAATGAACCATCATAACGCCTTGCGCGACTTTTGAAAACTTTCCCATCATGCCTACAAGCGACACTTTTTTCATTCCTTGCTTTTTACATTGTTTTAAAGTAAATCCAACAAAATCTCCCATTTCGATAAATGCTTCTTCCGGAAGTTCAGGGAACTGTTTCATTCCATACTTTTCGCTTCGGCCCCCTGTCGTAATGACAACGTGCTCACAATTACTCGCTTTAGCAACGCTGATGGCCTGCACGATACTTGCTTTATAAGCAGCTGTTGAGAACGGAACGACAATCCCCCGCGTCCCCAGTATCGAAATGCCTCCTAAAATACCTAGACGCGCATTTAATGTCTTTTTCGCCATTTCTTCTCCTTCAGGAACCGAGATGACAATCTTAACGCCTTTTTGTATATTGTATTCAGCTAGAAGCTGCTCAGCCGTTTCTTTCAGCATCTTTCTTGGAACAGGGTTAATGGCTGCCTCACCGACAGGAACTGGGAGGCCGGGCTTTGTCACACGCCCTACTCCCACTCCTCCATCAATGATAATGTCTGCACCATTACACCACGAAACTTCAGAAATAATCAGCGCTCCGTGCGTGGCATCGGGATCGTCTCCAGCATCTTTAATGATGCTAGCTACAGCGCTGCTTGTGCGATACTCGCATTCTTCAAGATGAAATGTAGCAAAGCGGCCGACAGGTAAGTAAATCGTTGACTCATCTTGCACTTCTCCTGAAATTAGCGTAAGCAGAGCTGCTCTCGTAGCTGCCGTTGCACAAGCGCCCGTCGTATAGCCTTCTCTGAGTTTCTTAGGTTCTTTTGGTACTTCCTTCATGCGTTACACCTGATCTGCAAGAATTGAAATTGCATTTAATGCAGCAACCGTTACCGTACTGCCGCCTTTTCGCCCGATGTTTGTAATAAACGGCACGTCAAGTTTTGCAAGTTCTTCTTTAGATTCAGCTGCTGAAACAAATCCTACCGGCAGACCAATAACAAGCCCAGGCTTCGCTTCTCCTTCTTTAATCAAACGAATTAATTCAAGTAAAGCTGTGGGTGCGTTCCCAATTGCAAAAATTCCTCCGTCTGCTTCTTTGATGGCTTTTCGCATAGAAATAATTGCACGCGTTGTATTTAAGCGCTTTGCTTCTTCCATTACGTCCGGATCTGAAATATAAACTTTGATTTCACCGCCGTGTTTTTCAATTCGCTGCTTGTTTGTTCCTACTTGCACCATTTGTACATCTGCAACCACTTGCTTGCCGCTGCGAATGGCTTTAATTCCTGCTTGAATCGCATCCGGATGAAACAGCATGCTGCGTCCAAGCTCAAAGTCTGCAGACGCATGAATTACGCGCTGAACAATTGGGTACTGTTCGTCTGTAAACGGATGAGGCCCAAGCTCTTCTGTAATCATTTCAAAACTTTTTCCTTCAATTTGCTGAGGCTGAACAGTTAACGGTTTAAATTCTGTACGAAAATCCATCTCAATCAACTCCTAGTTTGGTTTACTAAAGCATGAACCACTTCTTCAAACGTGGAATACACGGTCCCATACTCAATTTTCGGTCGCCCAATCATAATAATATCTAAGCCTAACTCTTTAGCTGCTTCCACTTTTTCATCCACAGATCCAACTTTTCCGCTTTCTTTTGTGACCATGACTGTCACTCCGTATTGCTTATACAGCGCTCGATCAAACTCTTTTGTAAACGGCCCTTGAATAGCAATAATATTTTTTTGCGGAAATCCTAATTGCTGGCACTTTTCCATATTATCCAGCCTTGGAAGCATACGAGCAACAAGCCGTACATCTGAAAGAGGAAGCAGCTTTTCTGTAAAAACCTGCAGCGTCTTACTGCCTGTTGTCAGCATAATAACTCCTTTTTTCTCAGCTGCTTCTTCTGCTGCTTCTTCATACGTAGAAACCATCGTCATATTATCATAGGTAAAAGCCTGCGAAGCCCGCTCATAGCGTATGTAAGGAATCGCTGTTTCAGCAGCCGCACCGATAGCATTTTTAGATGCTTCTTCCGCAAAAGGATGACTTGCATCCACAATAGCTTTTACACGATGTTCGTTTACAAAATCCGTCATATCTTCTTTTGTGAGACGTCCAATTTTCACTTTCACTTCTGCACGCTGTAATTCGATAGCTGCGTTTTCGGTTACAACCGTTGCCGTAACCTCATGACCTGCTTTTTTCACTTGCACGGCTAATGCACGTGCATCGCTAGTTCCGGCTAACAATAAAATCATTTTAGCTCGCCGACCTTATCTTCACGGTGTTGATGGTCGTGATGGTGATCGTGGTGATGGTGTCCGTGATCATGGTCATGATCGTGATGATGGTGGTGATCAATATGCTCCATAATGCCGAGGCGATATTGACACGTATCGCAGTTCATTTTCACTTCACCTTCTAATCCTTCTTCAGCACGTTCTTTTAAAATTGTCTGCAGTTTTGGGTGAAAACCGAAATAGCCGGCTAGCTTAAACTCAATGTTTTCATGCTGCATTTTATACTGCTTCACCATTTCTTCTAATCGCTTAATTAATACTCCTGTAAATAAGAAATACGGGAGAATAACCACTTTTTTAGCGCCCAATTTCAAACATCGCTCCACGCCTTCATCAATCAGTGGAGCGGTCACGCCCATAAAAGAAGTTTCGACGATTTTATAATTTGTTTTTTCCCAAAGAAGGCGCGTAATTTTATATAAATCACTGTTTGCATCAGGATCACTTCCTCCTCGCCCTAAGACAATAACAGCCGTGTCTTCAGCTGGAGTTTCTAAATTCTCTCCTGATTCTTGCAATCTCGTTTTTAAAATTTCAAGGGCTTCCTCATGAACGCCAATGGGACGTCCGTATACGAAGTTTACGTGTGGATATTTTTCCTTAGCTTCATCTATAGCCGCCGGAATATGTATTTTAGAGTGGCCAGCAGGCAAGAGCATAATTGGAATTACAACTACATCTTGTGCTCCTTTTGCCACACATGTATCAATACCTTGACTTACATTTGGACGTTCAAACTCTAGAAAACACGTTTCTACTAAAATAGATGCGTCCCAATCATGCTTCATAGTCGAAATAAATTCGCGAATTTGATCGTTCCCTTCAGGATCTCTGCTTCCATGACCGACAAATAAAACTGATTTCATATAATGCCCTCCCATTTTTTAATCTCCACACGGAGCTGGTTCTACTTTTATTTTTGGTGTTATATCTTGATAGTCGAATCCATAAACGTTCTTCACACGCTTAAAGAATTTATGAAATCGCTCATTAGGATGACCTTTTTCTTTATATTCATGGATAATGTTCTCCACTATTTCAACAATGTCATCGGGTGCTATGCCTTCCGCCACAATTTGACCTGAATGCGCATTGCGTCCAACCGTTTTAGCTCCTAAAAATAAATCAAACGCACCTTTTCTATAGACAATGCCGATATCTTCTTGAACAGCACCATAACAGGCCATACCGCATCCATTAATACCAAGCTTCAGCTCTTTTGGCATGTCCATTCCCCCGAGGCGTTTTTGTAATTCTTCCGTATGTGGAATAGCATCGCTTTTTTCTCCGTCACAAAAATCACACGCTTTAATTGTGAACACGTCTCCGACCGGAGATAGTAAAAAGGAAGCTGCTTGGAGCTTTTTAATAATCACATCTGGCTGAGCCGTTGGAATTTGCAGTTTGATTTGATGGTCAGGTGTATACTCCATCGTACCTTTTTCACCAACAACTTCTGCTAGTGTGGTCATTTGAACAGGTGTGAATTTCTTATTTGCAAGTCCTGGACTAACCGCCACTTCGAAAATAGACTGTATTGGCTGGTGTACGACCGCAGAAGTGGTTTCACCTAAAATTGCTTGAAGCGCTTCTTCTGCAAGAGCTCGTGAAGTTGCTTTTTCTTCTCTTGTGTTCTGAACTGCTTCAATAGCTGAAGCTGTTTGCTTTACAGTCTCTTCTTGATCGAGAGCCCATGGTTCTGCTTCTTTTCGAAGTCGCTGATGCGGTCTTAGCGGCTGCTCCGTTTGGTTGAGGGTATATTTCCGCTGATATCCTCGCGGTGTAATCATTAAATCGTCGTAAAAGAATGTAGATGAATTTCCGACAACAACGGTAGTCAGCATGCCTATTTCATGGTTTAACATGTCTTTTAAGTTGGTCATTACGACTTCTTCACGGTCACGATAAGCGCTTTTAACAAGACCAACAGGCGTATCAGGGGAACGGTACTTTAATAGAATCCTTTGCGCTTCAACAATTTGTCTTGTTCGTCTTCCGCTTTTTGGGTTGTAAAAAGCCACTACAAAATCTGCTTGTGCAGCTGCTTCAATTCTTTTTTCGATTAGCTCCCAAGGCGTAAGGTGGTCACTTAAACTAATCGTACAAGCATCGTGCATCACGGGCGCTCCAAGGAGAGATGCGCATGAATTAATAGCCGAAATGCCAGGAATTACTTCCATCTCTACGCCCGTTTCTTTTTTCCAGCCTTTTTCAATCAACACTTCATACACAAGGCCTGCCATTCCGTATACTCCTGCATCTCCGCTTGAAATGACAGCTACGGTTTTGCCCGCTTCAGCTTGCTTTACAGCTTCTTGTGCACGGCTTACTTCTTCGGTCATTCCCGTACTAATAATTTGCTGATTCGTTAACAGTCCTTGAATTAGTTCCACATAGGTTTTATAACCGATGATCATATCACTTTCTTGAATGGCTTCTCTTGCTCGCTGTGTAATATGTTCAAAGCTTCCCGGCCCAAATCCAATAACTAACAGTTTACCTTTCATGCTAGCTCCTCCTTTATGCGTTACTTTTTACTTTGTCAATTCCTTCTATGGAGTCACTGTTTTCCGGAGAAACGAAACCATTTTGATCACATTCATAAATAAGCGATTCCTTTATACTGCAGCCTCCTGCTAAATGCTCTTCGACAATTCGGTGAGCCACGGTTTCAGTGACCTGCTTGTACCAATCTCCTGAAGGATACACGATAGCTACAGGAGCATCTTTGCATCGTCCGTTACAGCGAGTACGCGTCGTATGAACCGTTTCATCCAAATCCAGTTCCGTCACTTTATTTCGAATAGCTTGCGTGGCTTCTTCTCCACCTTTTCTCATACAGCTGCTTCCATTACAAATCAATACGTGATGTTTTGTTCCATTTAAGTTCCACGTCGTCACACTCATTCGCTCCTTTACTAAAAAAAGCGCCTCTATCAATGATAGAGGCGCAGAAAATTCAAACTAAGTTTTTGCACTTCCACCTATATCCCGTAGGGTAAGCTTCGCATTAGAAAAAGGCTGGTTTCCTGACTTCGATTCATCACTTGATTGCGCCTTCCCGAATACAGTGGCATATGCAATCAGCTCTTCTTCACAGTGGCGGGTACCGCGCTGGCTTCACACCAGACTTCCCATTTAACGCAATGTGAACATTGCGCACCTTTTTTGCACGATATGTAGTTTTACGCTACGAGAAAAACCCGCTTCGCTAATATGCGAGCGGGTAAAACGTCAGAGTAAGAGTGTGCACGAATGCCACTTTAAGCCAACGTCTCCCTTCCCGCTCCCCGGAGAAATAGAAACTTCACAATAAAGACAGGTCTCCTGACTTGTGTATCATTCTACTTGAGAACCTTCCCGTGATTTTTTCACAGTGGTTATACTCGTTCGTCCACACTTACAGTTGCGGGGACAGTACTGGCATTTCACCAGTTTCCCTATTAAGCCTTCTTGGCATCTTTACTGTTGCTGTTTGATATATATGAACCTTTTAAACTATCAGAATAATAGAAGTAACTACCATATCATAGCGTACATTTTTTTTTATTTCAACTCTATTCTTTTCGGAAGATACAAGTATCTATAAAAAAACAAGAGCATAAAATCAGCTCTTGTTTTTTCATTATATAGCTACTAATGTTAAATGAGGATCATTATAATACACAACTTCTGAAAGAACTTTACAGCCATTTGTTTTGGCAAAAGCTTCTCTCGCCTGCTCTTCAGTTTCAAATTCAAACATTTTCATTTCTTTTCCAGCATATACCGTCAGTACCCACATGAAAAGATTCGCCTCCGATTATTGTAGTGATCGCTATATCCACATTATGCCGAAACCATTTCCTTTTGAAAACCCATTCTACAAAACTTGTCACAAGAAACTTTTAAAAATTTAAAAACATTTTAACTTCTGTAAGTGAACAAAATGTCCAAAAGGTTTAAGCAGTATTATACCTCTTTAAAAAGGTGCTTTTTTAACCAACTGTTGCTTCACTAGTAAAAAAATATATAGTATTTATTAAAAAAAGAAGCCGGACAGCCGGCTTCTTTTTTAGGAAAGGAAAGGACAGACATCACAATCCCGTCCTGCTCTTTGTTTTGCATAAAAATACACTAATTAAATATTCCTTTCTTAAAGCAGAACCATGTTCGACTGCACATAGTGATAAAGAAGCTTATACGTATGGTTTAATGAATCTTGATGCGTTCTCTCAAACGCATGAGAAGAATCAATTCCTGGACCAATTAAGCCGTGTACGATATCGTGTCCGGCACGAATAGCAGCAGAAGCATCTGATCCGTAAAACGGATAAATATCTAATTTGTACTGAATATCATGCTGCTTAGCTAGCTCCACCAAATGCTTTCTCAAACCGTAATGATATGGGCCGCTTGAATCTTTTACACAAATAGACACGGTGTATTCATCAGTAGATTGTCCATCTCCCATAGCACCCATATCAACCGCTAAGTATTCTACTGTTTGAGGCGTAATGTTCGAATTTCCTCCGTATCCAATTTCTTCATTATTTGAAATGAGAAAGTGCGTAGTGTATGGCAGTTCGATCTGTTCTTCTTGAATTGTTTTCATGAGCTGAAGCAATAAAGCTACGCTTGCTTTATCATCGAGATGACGAGATTTAATAAAACCGCTTTTTGTTATTTCTACACGAGGATCAAACGAAACAAAGTCGCCGACTTCAATTCCAAGGCTGCGAACATCTTCTGCACTATGTACTTTTTCATCCAGTCGAATTTCTATATTTTCTTGATTTCGCTCAGCTTTTCCTGCATCTTTATACACATGAACGGATGTTTGATGCATAAGGATGGTTCCTGTAAATACTTCTCCTGATGAAGTTTCAATTTCACAATATTCTCCTTCAATAGAATTGTAGCGAAATCCTCCAATCAGGTCGATTTTCAGACGTCCACTCGGTTTGATTTCTTTTACCATAGCACCTAATGTATCGACATGAGCCGTCAGCATGCGGTGGTGATCTGTATCTTTACCGGGAATAGTAGCGACTAAGCCCCCTTTTCGATTGCGATACGTTTGAATATTTAGCTCTTTTACATAGTCTTCGACAAATGAAATCACCTTTTCTGTATTTCCAGAAGGACTGGGAATCGAAACAAGCTTTTTAATTAACTGAACAGTTTCCGTCATTATGACACTTCCTTTGTCTCTCATTTCTTTTATTTTACCATATGTTTCAAAAAAGATAACAGGCAGCTCCAAACACAAAAAAGCCGGGCAGCTGCCCGGCTTTTTTGTTTTAAGCTATGTTTGATTTCTTTAATTCATTTGTATAATTTAATGATTTTTGCTTATCAAATTCGCCTTCAGACTTCGACATCACAATTGCAGCTAAAGCATTTCCTACTACGTTAACTGTGGTACGCATCATATCAAGAATGCGGTCAATTCCTGCAATAAATGCCATGCCTTCAAGAGGGAAGCCCATAGATTCAAGTGTAGCAAGTACAACTACAAACGATGCCCCTGGTACACCAGCCATTCCTTTTGAGGTTAACATTAGCACAAGAAGGAGCTGAATTTGATCCATAATGGAAAGGTCGATGCCGTACATTTGAGCAATAAACAGCGATGCCAGCGCCTGATAAATGGTTGAACCATCTAAGTTAAACGTGTAGCCCGTTGGAATAACAAACGATGTAACCGACTTAGAGCAACCGAAGTCTTCCATCTTTTTGATAAGAGATGGTAAAACGGCTTCTGAACTTGCCGTTGTAAAAGCAAGAAGCAGCTCGTCTTTTAACACTTTTATCAGCGTAAACATGCTTGTTCCAGCCATTTTAGCAATAATCCCAAGAACCACAAGCACAAAGAAAATCATGGTGAAGTAAACGGCGAACACTAATTTTCCTAATGGAATAAGTGATCCGACACCAAACTTTATAATATTAACACCAATAAGTGCAAATACACCTACTGGAGCAAATTTCATCACCAAATTAGTTACCCAAAACATTGCATCCAAGACGCCTTCAAAAAAGGCTAAAACAGGTTTTCCTCTCTCTCCAATCGAAGCTACGCCTACACCAAACAGTACGGAAAATAAAATGATTGGTAAAAGATCGCCTTCTGCTACCGATTGAAAGACGTTTGTCGGAACAATATGAAGAAGCTCTTGAGCAATCCCTGTACTTTCAGACGTTTTTGCCGTTGCCTCATATTGAGAAATATCGCTTTTTTCAATATGTCCCATATCAACCCCTGCACCAGGGTGGAATAAGTTCGCGGCAATAATCCCCACTACAATAGCAATGGTTGTAACAACTTCAAAATAAAGAATTGTTTTTCCGCCAAGCTTACCTAATTTTTTGATATCGCCTACTCCTGCGACCGCTACGATTAATGCTGAAATCACGATCGGTACGACAATCATCTTAATTAAATGAATAAATATGTCTCCAACCGGCTGTAAAATAGAAATGGCTGTATCGCTTCCATAAAAAATAGCACCTACAGCTACGCCTAAAATCAGTCCAATTAGAATCTGAGTTGCTAGACCTAACCTTTTCACTTTCTTGCTCCTTTCGCACAGTTGACTTTCATCCATCGAGCATATGCGGTTCCGCGAACCGTGTATAAATATACATCCTTAAAGCACCTTATGTAAACAGTTCTTTACTAAAAGGATGTAAGGCCGCACATGCGAATTTTTAAAAGCCACGGTTCTGTTTTATCATATCAAATAATTGTTGTATATTGAGATTTTTTTGCTAAGTATTTTTCTATTTTTGCTATTTCAGCGAATAAATTAAAAAAATAAAATTTTATATTGAAATATGCATTTTAGGTTAGTATAATACGATACATGTTTATTTTTATTATTCGAATATAAAATTCTGAAAATTTTAATTATTCAACACGATAATAAAAAGCATTTATAATTTTGGAGGTTTTAATGTGTCAAACAAAGTTCCTTTTTCATTTATAGTGGTTATTGGCTTTATGCTTTTTGCCCTATTCTTCGGCGCAGGTAATTTAATCTTCCCTGCAATGTTAGGTCAGTCTGCTGGAAGCAATATTTGGTCAGCAAACGCTGGATTTTTAGTAACGGGTGTAGGTCTACCTCTTCTAGGTGTTCTCGCATTTGGTTTTTCCGGAAAAGAGGATCTGCAGTCTTTAGCTAGTCGCGTACATCCAGCTTTCGGTATTATTTTTACTACAATTTTATACTTGGCAATCGGACCACTTTTTGCGATGCCGAGAACGGGAAGCGTTTCGTTCGAAATCGGCGTTAAGCCTTTTTTATCAGAAAATTCAGGGCACCTTCCCCTTATCATTTTCACGGTAATTTTCTTTACTATTACCTGCTTTTTTTCGCTAAACCCTGCGAAAATTGTCGATTTAGTAGGAAAAGTTTTAACACCTATTAAATTAACGTTTATTGGAATATTGGTAGTTGTAGCCGTCGTGAACCCAATTGGAAAATTTGAAGCACCAAGCGAAGCTTATACAACACACGCATTTTTTAAAGGCTTCCAAGAAGGCTACTTAACAATGGATACACTAGCATCATTTGTTTTTGGAATTATTATTATTAATGCAATTAAAGAAAAAGGAGCAAAAACTAACCGACAAATTATCACAATTTGTGCAAAAGCTACGGCTATCGCTGCCGTTATTTTAGCTCTTATTTATAGTGCATTGTCCTATATGGGTGCTTCAAGCGTATCAGAGCTTGGACGTCTTGATAACGGAGGTACGGTTTTGGCTGAAGTATCAAATTACTACTTTGGCTCTTACGGTGGAATTCTTTTAGGTCTAATGATTACCGTTGCTTGTTTAACGACAAGTGTAGGTCTTGTAACATCTTGTTCATCTTTTTTCCATAAGCTGTTTCCAAGGGTTTCTTATAAATTAATTGCTGTTATTTTATCAGCATTCAGCGCCGTTGTAGCGAACTTTGGTTTAACGGAATTAATCGCTATTTCGGTTCCGGTCTTAACAGCTATTTATCCGTTAGCTATTGTGTTAATTGCTTTAACATTCTTACATCCTTTATTTAAAGGCCGTTCTGAAGTTTACCAAGTAAGCCTTCTGTTCACGTTTATCGTTAGTTTATTTGATGGCTTAAATGCTGCTGGATTCAAAATTGCGGCAGTAAACGATCTGTTTACATCGATTCTACCTATGTATGGAGTGGGTCTCGGCTGGGTAGTTCCTGCTATTGTAGGAGGATTAATCGGTCTTGGCATTACCTTCCTTCGTACAAATGATAATACGAACAGAAACACTTCAAGAAAATTGATTAAATAAAAAGAGGATGCGAGTGCATCCTCTTTTTATTATGGCGTCTTATGAATAAGGAGTTTTTTTCTCCATTAACTTCACTTCTTCTCTTAACACATGTTTTTCGTATAGATATTTATCCGTACGTTGAAAATGATATTTATCAGCTTTTTCTTTTTCAGATGTGGTCAAAAGCACTCGATGATTAGAAGCATCTGACACACCAAACGTTTCATTTTGATAAGTAGCATACGGAGCTACAAAAAACACTTCTTCAACAGCATCACGAGGAACTTCTTTTGTAAAAGTCGTGTCATTGTATGGAATGAATCCATTTGCTACATCGCCTTCATCATAGCTAATTAGCTTTACACACCCGTTTTCCGTTTCATAACATTCATAATCTCGTTCATTATATGCTGCATACAAACCTTTTCGAATCACAAAAAACCAGTCCTTTACATTGGGTTAGCAACCGCTGGTACAAATCGTTTCTCTTCTGCCACATAGGTAGCTAAAAGTACTTCTTCCCCATTTACCACTTGGTATAGTTCCGCTCCGTTTGCTGGTGGATAATAGTTATCAAATTTGAACTCTGGAACGGTTTCCCCGTTTCGAGATCCTGTAAACCCATTAAGCGTACATGGAGGTCCGTCTGTTGTTTTTCCTCCGAACACAGTTCCGTAGGGAATATCAACGTGGCTTATCGCTTGCGATTTAAATTTGATTACACCGTACGTCGATCCTTCTTCAGGAAACGGCCTTTTGCCTGAACCATCGGTGTAATCTAAACGTAAGCTTTCAACAAAATCTTTGTACGAAGTAATATCATGAACATCTTCAGCTTTAGCTACATATCCTCCCACTGCTGTATAAGATCCATCTACATACTTTTCAATATCTTTAGCAGGGATCGTTTTTTGCAGCAGCGTATCTTTTGTAAGGGGAGAAACAGAGTCACGTATAGCCTTCATTACTTCTATTTCATGAGAAGTTAATGTTTTAACATCCTTTAATTTTAGTTCATTAAACTCCTTTTTTGTAAGATTAACGCGCTTCAGCACTTCATTAATTTTTTGATCAAAATCTTCTAAGCTTTCTAAATCTGAAGCCGTATAATGAGCATCAACTGCTCTTACATCTTTATGTACTTTTCTAACTTCATTTAATTCATACTGTTCTACTTCATCAGCCGTTTTAAACGTTTCAACGCTTGAAATGGTTTCGCCATTCGTATCAGCTACAACGTAACCGTCTTCAGCTTTGATTACATATCCGACTTCTCCGTTACCTAACGCAATTAAGTCTGACTGTTGAAAAGCGGCTTTCTCTTTTTCTTTTTGAAATTCCTTATCTGTCATTCCGTTAGTAACGAGAGCTTTAAGTTCTGACGTGTCTTTACTGTCTTTTTGATTTGCTTCTACTTTCTCAGCTGTAACTGATGAAGTTTCTGTATTAGATGGAGAATGAGTGACCGTCCCGATGACAAAAATAAGACCAAACACAATCCCTATGCCATACAAAAATTTGCTTGTTTTATGAGCTCTAAATAAAATTCCTAACACAATGCAAACAATACCTGCAATCAAGCTATCTACTAATAATAGATGTCCCAATCAAACCCCTCCTCTTTAATTCTTGTTTATGTTAAAAAAATCCATAAAAGAAGTCAATACAATTAATGTAAATAAAGTTTTAAATAGGAATATATTCATAATTATTACTAATTAATCCCTTTTAGTAGGTCTCAAAAATAAAACACACCACCTAAAAATAGATGGTGTGTGAAGTATAGTAAGTAATTAAGAAATTTGTTTAAGTTCTGATGAGAGTTTTAAAAACTCTTCTTTATTTTTCATCAATAGCGTGCGGTCGATTTCTTCTTTTAGCTGTGCTTTACGAAATTCTGCAATCGCCTTGTCTAAAATCATCTCAGCGAATAATGCATCAAGCACCTTTCCGTTGGATTTTTGCGGTGAATTAAGTAAATTCTTTTTCATAAGAAATCAACTCCTTGGCTTTTTTATAATATAACACAAATATTCTGACTTTTCAATCATTTAAACCAAGTATTTTACATCTATTTTTTTCCACATGAAAAGGCCGCCCTTTTGTTATAAAGCGCGGCCTTTTATTACGAATCTGCGGCTTTTTCTTTTACTTCCGCATAGTAGTTTTCATATTCAATAAATTCAGGAGCTTGATGAGCTGCCATGATACCGTGGTAGCTGATATCTAAGCCCACTTCTTCTTCTTCTTCCGTAGATCGAAGCGGAACCACCAAGGAAATAACCTTTAACCCTATCCACGTCGTAACAAATCCCCAAGCGCATAGAGCGATTAACCCAAGAAGTTGAACGCCAAGTAACGTCCAGCCTCCTCCTGTAAACACACCGCCGTCTGTAGAAAACAAGCCCACAGCCAACGTGCCCCATATTCCCGAAGCAGCGTGTACAGGAAAAGCTCCTACAGGATCGTCGATTTGACGTGCTTCGAGCCAGTTTGTAGCTGCCATCATTAATAAGCCAGATACAGCTCCAATAAAAATAGCAGATGGTGTGTTAACAAAAGCGCACCCGGCCGTAATGCCAACCAGTCCAGCAAGCGATCCATTTATTACAGAAGGTGCATCTGAACGGTTGTAGCGAAATAAAGTATAAAATAAAGTAGCTGCTCCGCCTGCTGCTGCTGATAACATTGTGACAATAGCAATGTGACCAATTCTAACGTCAGTGGCACTTAGCGTACTTCCTGCATTAAACCCGAACCATCCAAACCATAATAAAAAAGCACCCACTGATGCAAGCGGCAAATTGCTTGGAAGAGAAACAGAACTAATTCCATTTTTCGTGAACTTCCCTTTTCTCGGTCCAATCATTATTGCAGCTGCTAAAGCTGAAAAACCGCCAAGAGCATGGATAACTGCCGAACCGGCAAAATCAAGCATCCCTAACTTACTAATCCATCCGCCTCCCCAAATCCAGTGGCCAGCTATAGGATAAATAAATGTAGTCATCAAAATCGCATATAAAAGATATGCGCGGAAATTAATTCGTTCTGCCACCGCTCCAGAAACGATAGAAATGACCGCAATAACAAACGCACATTGAAACAGCCAAAACGTTTCAAGCCCAATTGGAATGTCAAGGTGCGATAAATTACCTGAGAGCGCAAAACCGCTTTTACCGACAACTCCACCTAAATCATCACCGTACATTAATCCAAAACCAATTAAATAGAAACAAAGCGTTCCTATTGTAATATCAGCGAATACTTTCATAATAATATTCACGCTATTTTTATAGCGGACAAAACCTGCCTCTAGCAAGGCAAAGCCGCCTTCCATTAACAAAATCATCGCCGCTGTTAACACGACCCACGTTGTATTTATCCCTAAACTTAGTTCATTAACACTCATATCCCAACGCCTCCACTGCTTTTTAATCGTTTTATTTCTTGTACAATAGCAGGCGAAAGCGTAATTTCACTTGTTTCTTCATTTTCCGCTTTTATTAATTCAAGAACTTCATGAAGTTCTCGCATTTGTGCTTTAAGGTGATCAATTTTTTTAAAGCGTTCCTTTACGTATACCATATACTCAACCGCTTGATGCTGACTTAAAGGACGCCCGGTAAAAAATTTACGAAACGGTGATAGTGATTGATACCAAGCTTCTTCAGCACGTTTCTTCTCTTCGTATTTACTAATTTTCGTTTTTATATCTTCTATTTCTTGTGCTTTAGCTTCTTTTAACTTCATTATAAATTCAATTAATTTTAATTGAGGCAATGTAATGACCACATTATGATAAAGTTCATCCACTATAACCATGTTATATCTCCTTACATAAGATGTTATATTATGATTATATGTAGAACACTATAGTAAGTCAATGTAATTTTTTGAAAACTCTTTAAATAGTAAATGCGCCCTATCTTTTTAATACTTATAGAATATTAAGTTCCTATGTGTTGAAATATGACGTTATTTGTTTTATCGTAGGAAGAGGAATCATGTTAGTTCCCTATTTTAATTTTATTTACCTAGGCAATTATTCGCTTTATTTTTTATAAACTTTTATTAAACAAAGGGTTACGAGGTTCTTCACTTATTTTTTCAACAAAATGAGTTGATTTTATCTCGTATTAAAATTAAAATAGAATTATGTGCAAGATTTCACAACTTCACAATGTAGTTTGAAAGTCTAGCAGATAACTAGGAACTACATATGCAACAGTATCCAGCAAAGGAGGACTTTTCATGTCTCAATCAACTATTCAAAAATCAGCTGCAGAGGAAAATGCTGCTGTACAAACAGAAGCGGCAGTTAACAAAGGTCAAGCGGATGTGTTAGATCAATTGTTAAAGCCTGAAGTACAAGAAGCTCTTACTGTTCTTGTAGATAATTTACCAAAATTATCTGAAATGGTAACGGTGCTTACAAAAACTTACGACGTTGCGCAATCATTATTAACTGACGACGTATTAAAAGAAGATCTACTTGGTGGAGTAAAAGAATTTATCGAGCCAGTAGAAGGAACAGTAAAAGGTCTTGCAGCTACTGCAATCGAAGCAAACGATCGTGCAGAAGCAAATGCTTCTAATTCAATCGGTTTATTCGGTTTATTACGCATGCTTAAAGATCCACAAGCTCAAAAACTATTCCGCTTTGCACAAGCGTATTTAGACATTACAAACGAAAAACAAAAATAATTTTCATTAAAAAGTGTGGACGGAGGATCGACTATGTCAAAACATATTTTAATTTTAGGCGGCGGTTACGGTGGTT
The DNA here is from genome assembly GCF_042787905.1 of Priestia sp. YIM B13551. Classification (NCBI taxonomy): domain Bacteria; kingdom Bacillati; phylum Bacillota; class Bacilli; order Caryophanales; family Bacillaceae; genus Priestia; species Priestia sp. YIM B13551. The sequence continues at coordinate 255,923 of NZ_JBHZOX010000001.1, read as the reverse complement.
TATTAACTGCAATGACAGCTCGCCAACACCTAAGTGCGGATGAAGCAAAAATTACAGTAGTGAACCGTTTTGCTACTCACCAAATCATTACAGAATTACACCGTCTAGCTGTAGGCGGCGTTTCTGAACAAGCGGTAGCTTTACCACTTGATAAATTACTTAAAAACTACAACGTTGATTTAAAAATTGCAACGGTAAAAGAAATCTCACCAGATCAACGTGAAGTATCTCTTGAAGATGGTACAAAATTAAGCTACGACTACCTTGTTACAGCTTTAGGTAGTGAAACTGCTTACTTCGGTATCCCTGGTTTAGAAGAGCACAGCTTCGTTCTTAAATCAGTAAATGATGCAAACCGTTTACGTGCACACGTAGAAGCTTGTATCGCTGAATACAGCAAAACAAAAAATAAAGCTGACGGTACAATCGTAGTTGGCGGCGGCGGATTAACAGGTATCGAACTTGTTGGTGAATACGCTGACTTAATGCCAAGCCTATGTCTAAAACACGGTGTTGATCCAAAAGAAATTTCTCTATACTGTGTAGAAGCAGCTCCTACAGTTCTTCCAGGCTTCCCTGCTGAATTAGTAGAGCGCGCTCAATCAAGCTTAACAAAACGTGGCGTTACATTCGTTACTGGTACACCTGTAACAAAAATGGATGCTACAACTGTTGAACTTAAAGACGGCAGCAAAATTGAAACAAAAACAATGGTATGGACTGGCGGAGTTCAAGGTAACTCTGTAGTTGCTAACTCAGGTATCGAAGTAAACCGTGGTCGTGCACTTGTAAATGAATTCTTACAATCTACATCTCATAAAGATGTATTCCTTGCTGGTGACTCAGCGGTTGTAATGGGTCCAGAAGGTCGCCCTTACCCACCTACTGCTCAATTAGCTTGGCAAATGGGTGAAGTTGTAGGCGTGAACTTAGCAGTAGCTATTCGCGGCGGAGCAATGGAATCATTCGTTCCTGTCTTCTCTGGTACACTAGGAAGTCTTGGACGCAAAGATGCAATTGGTACAATCGGCGGAAACAAAACGCAATTAAAAGGTTTACCAGCATCACTTATGAAAGAAGCAAGTAACGTTCGTTACTTATCTCATATCAAAGGATTATTTGCATTAGCTTATTAATCCGTCTTAAAACGAAAGAGGAATTCTCCTCTTTCGTTTTTTTATTTACATAAGCCAAGAAATAAGAAGCGGCAGCGTAATCAACGATAAAATAGCACTAATGACAAAAGCAGATGCGGTTTCGTTTTCCAAACTTTCAAACCGCAAAGCAATCATCGCAGCTACAGCAGACCCAGGAAAAGCTACCAGTAAAATAGCTTTTGTCAATTCATCTGAAGACAGCCCTATCCATACTGCAATTCCGAGCATAACGATGGGTTGAACCGCCACTTTTAAGACAGCGATCCCAAGCGCGCCTTTACTGAAGTTAATTTTTCCAATTCCAATCGTTACTCCTACCGCAAACAAAGCCGCTCCCGATGTGATACTTCCGATTTGATCAAGCATATCCTGTAAAAGTTTAGGTGACTGAAAGCCGCAAAGCGTTAAAATCACCCCAATTAACGGTACACATGCCAAAGGCTCAGATAAACCATGCAAAATGGAATGAACCGTTACTTTAAATAAACTTGTTTTCTCTTCCCCTTCTTTTCGCCCCCGTTGTCCAACGGTTCCTAAAATCGTTGCCAGCGGATCTAAAATCGCATTCACCACGATTCCTGTTATGGCAATTGGAATCGCTACTGCGCCTGCACCGAACAATCCTCCGAGTACTGGGATGCCCATAAAAGCAAACGTTGGCTGAGCTGAGTTTAGGGCAAACATAGAAGAGGCAGTTAACGTATGCTTCCCTGCATACTTCACGACGAGCAATATAATGAGATAAAACCCGACGATTCCTAAAATCAGCGCTACTAAAAACGGCCATTCGTCTATGAGTGTTTTTCTTGGCGTTGTCGTTACACCTACAAATAGGTGTGCAGGAAGCGCAAACTTCGTTACTAATGTGTTGAGCCCCTTAGACGTTTGCTTATCAAATTTTTTAAAGTGCCCTGCTAAATAACCAAGCAAAATGACAAAAAAGATAGGCGCGAGAATGAGAAAAATTTGACCTATGCTCATTTATCATTCACCTCATTCATTTTTTGCCTTAACCGGTTTATAAACAGGCTGCCATACCGCTGCTTCTACAAGTTCATTTACATTTTGCTCGGTAACAGTTGCTACGTTATCTTTTACAGCAGCATCGGCAACTGCTACAGCAACCGCCTTTGATACTTTTTGAAGATCTTTAATGTTGGGAAGAAGCGTATCTCCTTTTGTATCTGTTTCTGCTATACGCGCTACTGCATTGGCTGCTTCTGCAAACATAGATTCAGTAAACTTTTGAGCGCGAACCACAATTGCACCTAAACCAAGACCCGGAAACACAAACGCATTATTAGCCTGTCCGATTTCATAAGTGTGCCCGTTATATTCAACGGGTTCAAATGGACTTCCCGTTGCAATAAGGGCTTTTCCTTCCGTCCATTTTATAATATTTTCCGGAACAGCTTCAGCAAGTTTAGTTGGGTTTGAAAGCGGCATAATCACCGGGCGCTCTACATGCTTTGCCATTTCTTTAATAATTTCTTCGGTAAAAGCATCCGTGACGCCTGACGTTCCAATTAAAATCGTTGGCTTCACTTGCTTGACAAGCTCCAACAGTGAAATTTTATTTTCATTATCTTTTTCCCATTCTTTAATCTCTTCATTTTGGCGAACATACGGCTGTTGAAAAGGAGCTAAATCTTCCATATCTTCGGTTAACAGACCTCTGTAATCATATGCCCAAAAACGATCATATGCTTCTTCTTCAGACAGCCCTTCAAGCATCATCGCACTATGAATACGATCAGCATTCCCAATCCCAGCAGATCCCGGTCCAAATACAACAACCCTCTGATCTTTTAAAGGCGTTCCTGTAATACGCACCGCTGTTAAAACGGCTGCAAGAGTAATTACTCCCGTTCCTTGAATATCATCATTAAACGTTAAAATTTTATCGCCGTATTCTTTCATAATGTGACGCGCGTTAATATTCCCAAGATCCTCCCAATGAAGAAGCGCTTTAGGAAACTTGGTCGTTATTTCTTTTACAAATTGAGCAATAAAACGATTATAGTCTTCTCCTTTTACTCGTTCATGACGATTTCCTAAATACAAAGGATCTTCAAGAAGCTTTTTGTTATTGGTCCCCATGTCGAGAACAACAGGCAGTACGCGGCTTGGGTCAATTCCTGCTGCAGCTGTGTAGACCGCTAACTTTCCAACTGCAATATTTATCCCTCCTACACCCCAATCCCCGATGCCGAGAATACTTTCTGAATCCGTTACAACAAGCAAATCAATATCTTCACCGTCAAGTCCTAAGTTTTCAATTGCATCACTTAATCGATCCGCTTCACTTACGGATAAATATAGTCCGTCAGGTCGATGGTATTCATGGCTGTATTCTTGGATGGATTGACCTACAGTAGGCGTGTAAATAATAGGAAGCATTTCACTTAAATGATCGGTTAATAAACGATAAAATAAGACGACGTTTCGGTTATGTAGATCATTCAACGAATTATTTTTTTGAAGATCATTCGGTGCTTTCTTGAACTGCTCATATGCTCTCTTCACCTGTTCTTCTAACGTTAAAACCGTTGGAGGAAGAAGTCCCTGCAGATGAAGGTTTTCTCTTTCTTCTTCAGTAAAAGCAGAACCTTTATTTAAATAAGAAGTGGATAAAACTGATTTTCCTTTTAGTGAAGTTGAAATTGACCCATCTTTTTCTACTTTATATGCTCTCATGTTTTTTTACCTCTTTTCCTAAACAATTAGATAGGGTTAGGTTCAGCAAAGAGATATATTTTTAACCATTTATTTTTAATGAAAACAAAAAAAGAGATTGAGCCATAACTGCATCGATCCAATCTAAAGACGAACAAACGGGATAAATGAAACCTGCGTTCAACCTAACAATAAAAAAATCCGAACGATTCATCGTTCGGATCTTCCTTACACGAAAATACGTTTTTCCCCGCCTCGTTTTTTATACCACGCTGTAGTCTTCCTCCTCACTTTCTGAGTAATTAGGTGGCTGTATATGCGAAGGCACAAGACATTCATAGCTTTCCCCTTCTAGCCTATCCTCCAGCTCTTGTTTCGCTTGACTAATCAGCTCTTGATTTTCTATCATTTCAATTGCCGTAGCCGCGATGGCTTTTCCAGCCAATAACATTGCATCATGGGCATACTCCGTTTTCCCTTGAGCAACAGCTTGCCATGTATGAAACGGGGTAGCATAAGCCCACGTTGCGGTCACGCACTGTGCAGTTGGAACATTCCAGCTAACGTCTGCGACATCAGTTGATCCTGTCATGAAGGAAACATTTTTAGACATAGGAGCAATTTGGTTGAAGACTGGATGATCTGCTAAAGCTCTGTCTAGCAGTGAACCCACTTGTTTTTTTGCTGCTTCTTTATCTTCAGCGGATGTAGACTCGTAAATAGCTTTGGCAAAAGCTATTTCTTCATGTTTCACTTCAGCCAAATTTATCTGCATCATTTGCTTATGCATCAGCTGCTCCATTGTTTGATTTGGAATTAGGTTAGCGCAGGCTCCTTGAATTTGCTGTTCCATTTGTGTTTCAGTCATTAAAGCCGCTCCCTTTGCAATTTTCACAACCCGTTCATAAAGTTCTTTTACTTGAGATGACTTCGGAGCACGAATTAAGTACATCACTTCCGCTTCTGCTTGAACAACATTAGGAGAGATGCCTCCGCTATTTGTAATGGCATAGTGTACGCGCGCTTCATCTATCATATGTTCACGCATATAATTTACACCAATATTCATCAACTCTACAGCGTCTAAAGCGCTTCTGCCAAGATGAGGACTAGCAGCTGCATGACTGCTTCTTCCTTTAAATTTAAAAGTTGCTTGCATAACCGCATTCGATGACGTATGCATAACACCATTAACGGTAGCGGGATGCCATGAAAACGCGACGTCTACATCTTGAAAAAATCCTTCTCGTACCATATACGTCTTTCCGTAACCACTTTCTTCGGCTGGACATCCATAGTATCGAACGGTCCCCGGAACATTTTTTTCTTTTAAATATTCTTTGACAGCAAGTGCAGCTGCTAGTGAGCCTACACCAAGTAGGTTATGTCCACACCCATGGCCATTTCCGTTTTTTTTGACTGGATCTGCTACTGCACATTTATCTCTTTGACTCAGCCCGGTAAGCGCATCGTACTCACCGAGAATAGCGATGATCGGATAACCGTGCCCGTAGCTTCCAATAAAACCTGTTTCAAGGTTGGCAATATGTGTACGAAGCGTAAACTCTTCTTTTTCTAACATGTCACAGATCAGCTGTGCCGACTTATACTCTTCAAACCTCGTTTCTGCATATTCCCATATTTGATCACTGATTTGAGTTAGCTCGTTTCGCTTTTTTTCAATAAGTTTTTCGACTTCTTTTATAATATCCATGAAACCCTCTCCTTTTTTCTTCATTATTTAACAGCATTTTGTGTTTCCAATACCACTTTTGCAGGTCGAATCGAAAACAACGAAATAGCACAGACAAGAGCGCAGATAATTAATAAAGCAAATGCTGCATTATACGACCCGCCAAACGATTGTACTAAAAAGCCAATGAGCATCGGTGTTAATACGCCGGCTGCTTGAGCTCCTGTATTAATAAAACCATTTGCTGAACCGACTACTGATTCAGGCAACATTTTTAAAGGAGCTGAAGCGATTAAAATCACATTAAACGAAAACAGTAAGGTGACTGCACTTTGAAAAACGATAAACATGCCTACGCTAGGTGAAATGGCCATTAAGCAAAGAAAAACGCCCATCAGTAAACCAAACACCGCCGCTATCGTCTTGTCTTTTCCATCCGGAAGCTTGTCTAAAACAAAGCCGCTAACAAACATCCCGATAATACCTACAAATGCTGGGATAGCGGAAAGAAAACCGATGTCCGTTAAATTCAGATGTCTTACTTCGGCTAGATATGTAGGCATCCACGACATGAGTCCCCAGTTAATGGCGTAGATACTGAAGTATGCAATAAATAAATTCCAAATCATCGGAGTTTTGACAATTTCTTTTAATGTCATCTGCTTAGCTGGAATAGCAGAAGTCTCTGTTTTTTCTCCCTGCTGCTTTTCTTTTAATAAAAATACAAACAGAACTGTAATAACGAGACCGATGGCTCCTATGATATAAAAGATACTTCTCCAGCTTATCGTTTGCATCAACTGCGTCGCTAGAATCGGTGTAACCACGCCCATAATCGTACCTGACGATAACAAAAAGGACATGGCTCTACTGCGTTCTTGCTGAGGAAACCACCCTGCGATTCCTTTTGATGCAGATGGAAAATAACTCCCTTCCCCTAAACCAAATAAAAAGCGAATGATAATAATAGAAGCAAAAGACCAGGCCATTCCCGTAAACACCGTAAACAAAGACCATAAAAGCACGGCAATTGTAATGACTTTTTTAAATCCAAAGCGGTCTGCTAGCCACCCCCCAGGTATTTGCATCAGTGCATAGCCTGCAAAGAAACTGCTTAAAATGATGCCTGTAGAAGAGGCATTAAGATGTAAATCTTTTGAAATATCTAAAATAGCGTAATTAATAATAAAACGATCTAAGTTTCCAAGCGACCAGCCTAAAAATAATAAAAATAAAATGACATATTTCCAGTTTGACCTTGCTAGCATAAATGCGCTCATCCCCTTTTTATTCCATTTAATGTAATGTTTTGTAACAAATTAATTCGTTATATAAATATTAAAAAATTCTGACTATTTTTTCAATGTGTATTTCTATATAATAAGAACTATAACTATGTATTTTTTTACATTAAGTAGTCTATAAGGGGTTGTTGACGTGAGTGATTTATTAGCTAATATGAAAGGTTATCTTACATCTATTATTAAAAACAGTTCTTATCAGATTTGGGCAAGTATTGATTCTGCAAATTTCAACGTGATTTTTTCCAGTTCTTCATGCTCATCCCTGACTTACACTCCTCCCACTAGCCTACATAACGGCAGTGATTCCTTTCAAAAGCATACGGCATATGAAGAGTTCGAGGAAATTTACTTATCCTTTCCAAACCGCTATGCGTTTGTTGTTCGCATATTTGCTAAGCATGACTGGACACCCCCACAAATAAAACAGCTATCAGCTACCTTTTCTCCTTATATGCTGCAAAAAAAGCTAGAGCGGCATGAGCATATTTTAAACGTGCTTATGAAAAGCATTAAGGAAATCTCACTTTTACAAGACTCAGATTATCTATTAACAAGAATTCTTGAAAATGCTCTTTCAGTTATTTCTGTTGCGGATATGGGCGTGCTGTGGATGTTTGATTCTTCCACGCAATTTCTTTTGCCTCGCGCCTGGTCCGGGGGGCCAAACAATGAAATTCAAAACATGAAAATGAAAGTTGGCGAAGGAATTATCGGAAAGACATTTCAGCATAATAAAAGCTATATGTATACGAACTTAAAAGATATATTACGCGATTCTTCTACTATGACTGACGATAATATTCATTATCTTAATCAGTCCTATACGTTTACAAACATTCAATCTATTATTTCTGTCCCCATTTGTATGGAAGAACAGACGGTATGCGTACTCATTATTTATCAAAATGGTACAACCCCTCTTTTAAATGAAGAGGATAAAGAATTGTTAGAAAGCTTTTCCGATCAAGTATCGATTGCTCTCTTAAACTCAGCGCTTTTTGAAGATGTAAAAAAACAAAATGAACTTTTAATACGTCGCGATCAAATTCATCGCACCTTCATGAATGTTTCACTTCAAAGTAAAGGAATTGAACCAATACTTACCGAATTGCGCCGAATGGTTACATCTCCTGTCACCATTGTAGATTTTGTTGATAATAAGACCTATGGCTTCTTGAAATTCTTTGATATAGACACAAAAACAGCTGAATTTCACACACATTTTCTTTCACATACAAAGCCTTGTTTTTATACTATTGAGGCAAACAATGAGGCACACAGTGTGTATATTCACCCCATACACGGCATTGACACGCTCTTAGGGTTACTTATTATGCAGGCAAATCAAGGAGATCTTTCCTCCCTAGATCAAGTGGCACTCGAACAAAGCAGCTCTGTTATTGCATTAGAAATGCTGAAAAAACAAACGTTAGTTGATTTATTTTACAAGCGAACACATGAATTATTTAGTGAATACTTATCGTGTTATGACACCACTTTGCTGTATCAAAAAGCAGCTGAGCTAAACATTGATACAAAAAAGCATATTCTAGTCGCTCTCATTACCATTCGTTCACAAGCGGACCTGCAGCTCTTAAACTTACACCTTCATCGCCTTGTATCTGACATCAAATCGGTTTTCAGCTCAAAAGCACCGGTCGTATACGGATTCGACACCAAAGTAACCATTGTATTTACGCTTGATCCTCATGAAGAACACCGTGCTATTATCAAACAATTAGAAGATTTACTCTCAAAATGGCGTTACTACAATGAATGTCATATAAAAATAGGTATTGGAAGTCGGTATTCTCATTTTACTCAAATAGGAAAAAGTTATAGTGAAGCTGAAAAAGCTATCTCTTACCTTCTGTCTCAGCAGCAAGATGGATGCATATTGTATGAGGAAATAGGAATTAACCGGCTATTTATTAATCAATCAAAAGAAGAAGTAAAAACCTTTATTGATGAAGTATTTCTCCCTCTTAAGAACAATCATTTAAACGACGAACCTTTAGAGCAAACGCTAGAAGCGTATTTCGATAATAACCGCTCTGCTTCACTTACAGCTAAGCAGCTTCATATTCATGTTAATACACTCTATCAGCGGTTGAAAAAAATTGAAGAAAAAATGAACATATCATTTACAAACAGTGAACACCTATTAAAAGTTCAGCTAGCATGCTATTTGAAAAAATTTCACTACAGCTAAAAAACCGATTCTTATTTTTAAGAATCGGTTTTTTCAGTAGAAAGAACAGCCTCAATTGATTGCTTCCAGCGGCTCAGTACCTCTTTGGAATCATGAAGCTGAAATTGAATTCCTGATGTTAAAACTGCATATTTTGCGTAATCTTCTTTAACAGCGGCTACTTCTCCCGTAAATAACTCATAGCCTGATAACACAGGAGCTTCTTTTTTTAGCAAAAATTTAATGTAATAAGCTTTTCCTTCAACAACTAATGTAACGGTTGCCTTATGATTCTGTATCATGTTTTTTGAAGATGTTGTATTTTTCCATACTAACAGCTTGACGCGTGAAGAGCTAATAGCTATCAGCTCTCCTGCGCTAATCATTGCTACATGAGGAAAACCCTCGGATGTCACTGTAGATAGCAACATCGCATCACGCTGTTTTCTTTCTAAGTCTTTTCCATTTAAAAATACGCGCACGGCTTTTGGCAGCTCTGCTTTATTCATTTTACTTACCGCCTTTGCTTATTAAGATCGGGGTGGCACAGGAGGCACGTGCGTTGCCAGCGATACGTCTTTTGGATTGACTTTAAATGGTCCAGGGTATTTTTCAGGATTGGTGATGGTCTCAGGTTCAGAAGAACGCCAGGTAAACAAACACACGTCGCATAAATAAATTTCCCAGGCTCCTTCAACTGGTGATTTAGATACTACGTTTGCTTGTTTGGTTTCACATCTTGGACAAGTATGCATGTCGATTCCTCCTTGTTTATTTTTGCATCATATTCGTTAAGATTTTTTCCCATTTTTCAGTTTCAAGTGGTGTATCTAAAGGCTGAGAATAGTGGCCTCTTGTTTCCGGTGCAACTGGTGTTGTAGCATCCAAAATCATTTTATCTGTAATACCAGCCGGCTCAGATCCTGGATCAAGTGGCAGAACTGAAAGATTAGGCACTGTTATAACATCATGTTTTGGGTGCATTTTTGTTGATAGCGCCCACATGACTTGCGGTAAATTAAACGGATCCACGTCTTCATCTACTAAAATAACTAGCTTGCAATATCCTAATCCATGGGGCGTAGTCAATGCCCTCATACCAACAGCCTTAGCAAATCCTCCGTATCGGCTTTTTGTTGAAACGATAGCAACGAGACCATGAGTATACATCGCGTTCACAGCTTCAATCTCTTCAGGATATGCTTCTTTTAGCTGCTGATATAAAGGAACGCTTGTATTGATTCCAATTAAATAATCTGTTTCTGTCCAAGGCATACCGATATATAAACTTTCAAAAATAGGATCTTTACGATGGTATACGCGATTGATTTTGATAACAGGCATGCTTCTGCCACCGGAGTAATGACCTGTAAATTCACCAAAAGGACCTTCATACTCGCGTTCACCAGCTAAGATCTCTCCCTCTAAAATCACTTCTGCTCCCCACGGTACATCTAAATCAGAAAGCTGAGACTTCACAATTCTGTAAGGCTCACCTTGAATAGCTCCTGCCATTTCATATTCTGATTGATCGTAATGAAGCGGCGTAGCGGCTGCTGTGACAATCGCAGGTTCACATCCTAAAGCAATTGATACAGGGAGGTTTTCACCTTTTTCTTCGGCTTGTTTCAAGTGAATGGCAATATCATGCTGTGGCACGGGCTGAATGCCTAGACGGTCTTTCCCTTTGACCTGCATACGATATATACCCACGTTTTGTTTGCCGAAATTCTCCTTATCATGCTGATCACGAGAAATGACGCACGCTTTATCTAGATAATAGCCGCCGTCTCCTTGATTTAAGCGAAACAATGGCAAAAGGTCGAATAAGTTGATATCATCTTTAATTTCACACTCATGAAATGGCGCTGTTTCTTCCCTTTTCACTTTGACAGGAAATTTTTCATATCTCCGAGCAAACTCAAAGAACTGTTCTTTTACAGGAGTTGATTTAGGCAGTCCCATCATTAACGCGTGATTTGACCAGGAACCCATTACGTTTAGAGCTACCTTTGCATTGTTGTACCCATAAATATTGGTAAATAATAATCCCGGCGTTTGGTCTCCTAAATTACTGATGGCTTGACCTGCTGAACCTAAATCTGGATCAGGCTGCACTTCATCTGTAACCGTCAGTAGCTGCCCTTCTTTATGTAGCGTATTAAGGAAATCTCTAAAGTCTTTATAAGCCATGTTTATTTTCCTCCTTGTGATAAATGTTTAATTCCATTCCATCTTTTTGCCTCAGGAAGCTCAATTCCTAATTGATCTAAAGTTCGAACAGCAATATGGGTGACAATATCCTCAATCGTCTCAGGCTTGTTATAAAATGCCGGCATAGGAGGCACGAGGATAGCTCCCATTTTTGAAAGATCCAGCATGTTTTCTAAATGAATCGTATTCAAAGGCGTTTCTCGAGGAAGTAGCACCAGTGGCTTTCTTTCTTTTAGCATCACATCTGCTGTTCTCGCTATTAAGTTATCTGCTAGTCCCATTCGAATAGATGCTAATGTTTTCATGCTGCAAGGACTAACAATCATTCCATCTATGCGAAAAGAACCGCTCGAAATTTTTGCTGCTTGGTCTTGATATGAATAACAATAATCTGCTAGCGCTTCTACTTGCTGAACGCTATAGGGTGTTTCCAGCTTAATTGTGGCATGAGCCCAAGGCGACATGACTAAATGCGTTTCAACAGAAGCCTTCTTCAAAAGCTCTAAAATTCGAATACCTAAAATAGCTCCCGTGGCTCCTGTGATTCCTACAGCTATTTTCATTTCTCTTCCTCCTCTCTGCTTTGGTTACACATTTAACTTTACACTCATTTTCCATACAATTAAAATATTGATAAAATATATAATAATACCTTTAAAGTATGGAGTTGAATACAGTGGAATTAAGACAGCTGCATTATTTTATTGTCATAGCTGAAGAATTAAATGTGACCAAAGCAGCAAAGCGCCTGCATATGGCTCAGCCTCCTTTAAGCAGGCAGCTAAAACAGCTCGAAAATGAGCTGGGCCTTTTGCTTTTTGAACGAAATAATAACAAGCGCTTATTGTTAACGGTAGAAGGAGCGCTTTTTTTAAAACGAGCGAAAGAAATTGTGCAAAGGGTCGAAAAATCAGTATTGGAAGTACAGGAATGTAAAAACGTAACAAATGAAAAACTTGAAATCGGATGTACAATCTACTGTGCATCAACGGTTCTCGATAAGCTAACTCTTATTCAAAAACAGTATCCAAACAGCACATTTAATATCTATGAAAACGAGCCAGCTCACTTAAACGAATTATTAACGGAAGGAAAAATTGATGTAGCAGTCACTACTACTGACTTACCTTATAAACATGTCAAAACAAAAACACTTGCACCAGATGTTTTTGTTGTAGCCGTTCCCAAAGAAAGTGGTTATGCAAAAGAAAAGATTTCAGTCGCTGAAATTGCTTCTCTACCTCTTATTCTTCTTCGCTCAAACCGGGAAATAAGCATATATAATCGCATTGTGAAGGAATTTGAAAAGATGGGTATAACACCTAACATTTTATGCGAATGCCATGATTCAGCGATGCTTCTTAATTTAGTATGTCGTGGCCTTGGTGCTGCCATTGTTCCTTATTCGATGCTATCTTCTTTTTCACTAGAACATATTAAAATTTTAAACATAGAAGATAATCCATTTGTAATTGAGCCTTTAGTTACGTGGCGTACCGACAGTTATCTTCCCAAAATCGCCCAAGAATTTTTAAAGCTTTTTTAAATATAAATGCACAAAAAAAGACTTTGCTAAAATAGCAAAGCCTTTTTTTATTTTATATTGATATATGTGACTACATTAACCAAGAAATTAACAGCGGTAATGTAACAAGTGACATAATGGCACTAAGTACGAATGCTGAAGCTGTTTCACCAGCTAGGCTGTCAAAGCGAACTGAAATCATCGCTGCTACAGCTGAACCTGGGAACGCTACTAATAATACTAATTTTACGATGTCAGCTGATGATAGACCCATTGCTGTTGCAATTCCTAACATTACAAGCGGCTGAATAGCCACTTTTAAAATCGCAATACCAAATGCCGCTGGGCTAAATTGAATTTTACGGATACCAATTGTTACCCCAACTGCGAATAGAGCCGCACCAGATGTAATTGAACCGATTTGATCTAAGCTGCTTGATAGTAAATCTGGAGCTTGGAAGCCGCATAATACTAATATTACTGCGATTAACGGAACACAGGCTAACGGCTCAGAGAGACCGTGTAAGATTGATTTAATCGTTACTTTAAATAAGCTTTCTTCTGAATCGCCTTCACTTCTTTCACGCTGTCCAACCGTACCAATAATAGTTGCTAAAGGATCAAGCATCGCATTTACTACGATACCAGTAATTGCGATTGGAATTGCTACTACATCCGCGCCAAACAAGCTACCTAATACTGGAATACCCATAAACGCAAACGTTGGCTGCGTAGAGTTTAAAGAAAACATAGACGCGCCTGTTAAAGAGTATTTAAATACATATTTTGCAACAAGTAAGAAAAGAACATAAAATCCAATAATACCAAGAACTAATGCTAGTAAAAACGGCCATTTTTCAATAAGCGTTTGTTTTGATGTTGTTGTAATACCAACGAATAGATGTGCAGGTAACGCAAATTTTGTTACAAGCGTATTTAACCCTTTAGATGTTGTTGCATCAAACTTTTTAAAATACCCTGCTAAATAACCTAGCAAAATAACAAAAAAGATTGGGGTTAAAATAATAAAGATTTGACTAATTTCCATTTTTGAACACTCCATTGTTTAGATTAGAATCAATCATATAAATTTGCTTTCTTAGAAAGATAATTATCTTCTAAGGCTTGTCTATGGATATTGTTTACGTCAGGCCATTCATCTCCCCTTTTGCTAAACATCTCTACAAATATGAAGTAACGTATAATGGTTCATGAAAACGCATGGACTTTGTTTTTCTGCAATCATTTATTTACTTCGAAGCTGTTCATTTATTTAACATCAAATCACACAAAACTTGTCATACAATACAGTAACTATACAACCTTAGTAAAAACTTGTCATACAATCATGTTGTTGGCTTACTTAGGCTGAAAAAAAACACCTTCAAATGAAAGATGCTTAATCTTGTGACGAAAGAAAGCTACTTCTGATTGATGAGGAAGAATCTCTAAGAGTTTGAAACTCTCAGTTAAAAAGTTCCATAATTTCACAAAGTTTTTACAAACCATCTTACTTATTTGTATATTGCTTTCTGTGACGAATTTATGAACATGTTTTAACTTAACATTTGTAGGGCAATTATTCAATTACATTGATTAAAATTTTAATGAAAAAAATATTTTAATCCTGTTTTTTTTACATAAAACGGATTAAAATAGTCACAAAGACCTATATATTAACGGTTAAAAAGAAGATGATTCATCTATCACCTTCTTTTGCTCACTTTATTTAATAATTACATTTCGATCATAACGTTACTTTATTTTAGCATCAATAATGGAAAAATTGTGGTCTTCTGAAAACCACGTTTTAATTTTTTCTTTTGCTTTCAGTTTAACACCTTCATCAATGTACATGGCAACTTGAATCAATGCAAGCCCTAGAGCTCCTAAATCATCTGTAAATCCAACTCCTGCTGCGAAGTCTGGAATTAAATCTAGAGGAAGAATAAAGTAACCTAATGCTCCTATAATAACTGCTTTTGCTTTTGGCGGAATATCAGGCTTTTGCAGCGTGTAGTATAAAAGCAATACGGCATAAACAACGTTTGCTCCCGCTTTTTTACCAAACTTTTTAAGCTTGTCCCAAAATTTTTCTTCCGAGTAATATTTGGCTGTTTCCTCTGTACGAACGGGTACAATTTCTTGTTTCTCTTCCATATCGATCACCCTTTCATCACCATATGTACTTATTATAAACGATTATCTCTACCGAATTCCATTGAGAGCTTAAACTCCATAAACCTGCACAAAGCAGGCTTATGAACTTTTTAATGAGTAATGCTTCATAACGATGGTAACTAAGTCATTCAGCGCTGTTTCACTTTTAGAATGATTTTCAAACTGCTGAATGAGATCCATATGTTCAAGCAGCACTTCGTAATTACCCGTCATCTTTCTCAGAACTTCATATGCGGAACTATTCAAATCCACTTGTATTTTCAAATCCTCCAGCTGTACTAGATACTCATTCCAGCGCTGGTCTTGTTCTAGCAGCAGCCATACAATTTCTTTTATCGCCTTCCGCACATTGGACTCCATCTTTTCATCTCCTTTGATACACAGATATAACAAAGTCTATGAAAAAAACGAGCTTTTTCATTCCCGTATTAAACAAAAAGAGTTCCTTTTATTTTATAACAAGCCCGCTTAAGAGCTCTTCCCATACTTTATCATCGCGCAGCACGTCCATTGAAAAAATAGGTGCATGTAAGACACATGTATAAGGCAAGTCCCAGTTAGCTGCGGATAAAAGTTCTTTTTCACTGTTTGTCAGCAGCAGTATATAGAAATCGTTCTTGACCATTCCCTTTAAAATATGCTCTAATTCTTTCGCTTCTTCATACGTTCCACCCATACGAATAAACAATATACAAGAACTGGTCTCCATCGACGTTAAAAATCGCTCCGTTCTCCGTTCATATTTTTCTTTGACTTCATTATATGAAAGCCAGTTATTCTCTGTATTAATAGACGACGGAAAATCATGAGCAGAATCAATTTGATACACCTTATCACGCAGTCTAAGCGTGGAACCATCTCCGAAAGAACTAATATAGGTTAAGTGTTCATATACAAATAAGTCTTTACAACGATTTTTCAACAGCTGATTGACATGAGAAAGAGAAATGCTAATACACCAATCAATCACGCCCGCTTGTTTTCGCAAAAAATATTTTTTCATGTATATCCCTGGAAAACAGTTATAGCCTAAACTGTATATCATATCGTACTGCTTGCTTTTTAGTTCATTTAAAGTAACCATGTTCATCCTCCCTTCTACTATAAAATATGACAGCTTTTTATAGAAAGAGGCGGCTTCTGCCTTATGCCATACAGGCTTTTTGCTTCTTAAAAACTTGTGTAAATAAAGAACAATAACTTAAAGAAAAATAACCGAAGCAAAATATTTTGGAACTCGAAAGATTATTGTTAAAATACTTGTATTCCATTGAAATAACAAGGCCTATGAAGTCTTTAAAGAAAGAAGATGAAATTGATGAGTAAAGCATTAAAAGATATTCCGATTTCCGTATTAGATCTTTCTCCTGTAGTTGAAGGAGGAACTGTATCTGACTCACTTAGAAATACATTAGATTTAGCTCAGCACGCTGAAAAATGGGGGTATAACCGCTATTGGCTAGCTGAGCATCATAATATGACAGGTATCGCAAGTTCCGCTACATCTGTTGTGATTGGTCATGTAGCTGCAGGCACATCACATATTCGCGTAGGGTCTGGAGGTATTATGCTTCCTAACCATTCTCCGCTTGTTATTGCTGAGCATTTTGGCACGCTTGAATCACTATTTCCAGGACGTATTGATTTAGGCTTAGGAAGAGCGCCAGGGACAGATCAGCTGACAGCACAAGCACTGCGACGCGACCGCAGAAGCGACGGCAGTGACTTCCCAGAACAGCTAGCTGAACTGCAAGAGTACTTTAAACCTGCTTCAGAAAGTCAGATGCGCGTCAAAGCTGTTCCGGGTCAAGGTTTAAATATTCCGATTTGGCTGCTTGGCTCAAGCGGTTTTAGCGCACAGCTTTCTGCACAGCTAGGCTTGCCATTTTCATTTGCAAGTCACTTCTCACCTAATAATACAATGACAGCTCTTAACATGTATCGCCGTTATTTTAAGCCGTCCGACGTTTTAGAGAAACCATATGCAATGTTAGGTGTAAACGTAATCGCTGCTGATACAGATAGAGAAGCTGAACGTTTGGCTACTTCTATGCAGCAGCAGTTTCTAAATTTAATTCGAAACACACCGGGTAAACTAAAAGCTCCTGTGGATAATATGGATGAACTATGGACTGACTTTGAAAAAGCTTCTCTTCAACAGCAGCTGGGCTCTTCTATTGTCGGAAGCCCTGAGACGATTAAAGTCAAGCTTGAACAGTTTATTGAAGAAACAGAAGCAGATGAACTGATGATTAACGCTCAAATTTACGATCACAAAGCTCGCCTTCGTTCGTACGAAATTGTTTCTCAGCTGTTCAAATAATAAAAAGGCCGGACGTGTCCGGCCTTTTTATTTGCTTTCTACTGCTTCAAGAAGTAAATCTGCAAGATGAACGGCCCTTACACTTTCTTCTACTCCTTCTCTGACTACCCCTAGCTTCATTTGAATGAGACAGCCCGGGTTCGCTGTTACAATCGTATGTGCATGCGTTTCTTTCACTTTTTCCATTTTGTAATCTAAAATTTGCATAGACATCTCTTGTTCCGTTAAGTTATAAATACCGGCTGAGCCGCAGCAATGATCCGCATTTTCCATTTCATTAAACACCGTTCCGTTAATCGCTTGGATCAGTTTTCTCGGTGCACTGGATGTTTTCATCACGTTTCTTAAATGACACGAGTCTTGATACGTAATAATTTGACTTGGCAGCGATAACTTTTGTTTTTCCACAAACTGCTGCTGCAATAAAATCTCTGAAAAATCTTTAACTTTGGCAGAAAAAGCCGCTGCTCTTTCTTTCCATTCCGGTTCCTCTTTTAATAAATGATCGTATTCTACCAACAGCGCACCGCAGCCTCCTGCATTAAGAACAATATCATCCGCTTGAATGGATTCAAACGCCATAATATTTTGCTTCGCTAACTTCTTTGCCTGATCTTTTTCTCCTCCGTGCGCATGCAGCGCGCCGCAGCATGTCTGCACCTCTGGTATGACGACCTTACACCCCGCTTTTTGTAAAAGTACAATCGTGGCGTTGTTTGTTTCCATAAACATCGTATCCATTAAACACCCTGTAAAAAAAGCAACCGTACGCTCTCTTGTTCCTTCTGCTTCAAATAAAAAAGGCCGTTTCTTCATTTCTTTTTTTGTTGGCACAGGAGGAAGCGTTTTTTCCATTTGCGCTAGATTACCAGGAAGGGCGTTTAGTATGTTTGTTTTTTGAACAGCTTTTTGCAAGCCGCTTCTTTGATAGAAAGCAAGCAGAGAATGTACATTTTTTAATCGTTCTTTATGCGGAAAAAGCTGTTCAAACACCATATGCCTGAGCGCTTTTACCGGCCATTTATGTCGTTTCTTCTGCTGAATAATATCACGCGCTTCTTCTAGTAAATGCCCGTACTTTACACCCGAAGGACAAACAGGCTCACACGCTCGGCAGCCAAGGCAAAGGTTCAATTGCTTTTCAACGGATTCATCAGGTTCAATGAGCCCATCTACCACTCCTTTCATCAAAGCAATTCTCCCGCGCGGTGACGCTGCTTCATATTGATTCGTTTGGCCATACGTCGGACAGCTTGGCAAACAAAAACCGCATCTCATACAATTCATTAACTCGTCATAATCTAACCGTTCTTTGAATGCTTGCTGAATGTCTTTTGTTGCCGTCATGAACGAACCACCACTCTTTTTCTCGTGTCTTTAGCAAAAATTTTCCCTGGATTCATAATTCCTTGCGGGTCCAAAGCATACTTAATTGCTTTCATCGCAGCTACTCCTTCTCCGCCCATCTTCAATGCCAAATACGGTGCTTTCATTTCTCCCACTCCGTGTTCACCTGTAATCGTTCCTCCAAGCTCAATGGCTTTATGAAAAATTGCTTCAAAAGCTTGTTCGACGCGGTGAAGCTCTTCTTTGTCACGCGCATCTGTTAAACAAGTCGGATGCAGATTTCCGTCTCCCGCATGACCAAACGTACAGATCTTAACGTTATATGTTACAGCAATTTCATTAATCGCTTTGACCATTTCACTAATTTTAGACCGTGGGACGGTTGCGTCTTCTAAAATCGTCGTTGGCTTCATCCGTGCTAAAGCAGAAAGGGCTGATCTTCTTGCTGTACTTAACGCTTCTGCTTCTGCTTGCGAAGCGGCTACTTTTACCGATACAGCGTTTCCTTCGGTGCAGATGCGTGAAATCATTTCAATATCGCGCTTCACTACTTCTGGCGGACCATCTTGTTCAATCAACAAGACAGCGTTTACATCTGTTGGAAGGCCAACTTGTGCAAAATCTTCTACTACTTCACACGTCGGCTGATCTAAAAATTCAAGCGTAGCTGGAATAATTTTATGTGCAATAATAGCTGAAACGGTCTTAGCAGCTGCATCCATGTCTTCAAACAGTGCGAGCAAGGTTTGTTTTGTTTCTGGTATTGGAATGAGCTTTAAAATTGCCTCTGTCACAACGCCAAGCGTTCCTTCAGAACCGACAAACAAGTTCGTTAAATCGTATCCAGCTACATCTTTAGCTAACTTGCCTCCCGTCTTAATGCAGTCGCCGTTTGCAAGAACTACTTCAAGACCAAGAACGTAATCTTTTGTCACGCCATATTTTAAGCCTCGTAATCCTCCTGAGCATTCATTGATGTTTCCTCCGATGGTTGATATTTTCATAGAGCTTGGATCAGGAGGATAAAATAAACCTTTTGCCTCTACAGCGTTAATTAAATCTAACGTAATAACACCCGGCTGAACGGTAACCGTTAAATTTTCTTCATCAATTTCTAAAATTTTATTCATTCGGTTAAAGGTAAGAACAATTCCTCCTTGCGTGGGACACGTTCCTGCGCTTAAATTTGTACCTGAACCTCTTGGAACAATGGGCACGTGATCTTCGTTGCATATCGTTAAAATTCTTTTCACTTGATCTTTGTTTTCAGGCATAATAACCGCATCAGGAAGCGACTGAAAGTTAGGTGTTGCGTCATAGGAATACACGAGTCTTGCTTCACTGCTATCTTGAAAATTGGCTGATCCTACAACTTCAATGAGCTTTGCTTTTGTTCGTTCATTAAGCATAACGTTCCTCCTTATATGTATCTCTTACTCTTATTATAGTTATAGAAGCAACGAGGGACTATAGATAAAGAACTAAAAAAAAGTGCTTTAAAAACTCTTTTTTTGTATGTTTATCTAACGAAGGACGCACTTTACTCTAATAGAGACAGCGCAAGGTGAAAAAGCGTGATACCTTTTACGCTTTTTGGATCAATGTCTGTTAGTTCTTTCATTTGCTTCAAGCGGTAATGAAGCGTATTGATATGAATATGTAAATCAAACGCCGTTTTTTTTAACGATTGATCGTTGGCTAAATAGCATTTCAGCGTTTCGAGAAGCTCTTTTTCTTTTTGAATGGACGAAAGCACTCGACTCAAGAATTCCTTTTTTACAGGTTCAGAAACGTCTTCTAAAATCATGTCCATCAGCAGCTCCTCATAAAAAATAACGGTTTGACGTTTTGAAGCCACTTTAAGCGCTTTTTTCGCTTCTTCATATGAAGCATGCAAATTAAATTGCTCCGCTGGCTTTCCTACACCAATAGTGATCATAACTTGGTTGTTTGCTTGAATGTACTGCTGACATTTTTTTAATTCTTCTTTAAACCCTTGCCTTGCCTTTTCACCTACCGCTTCTTTCAGTAAAAGCAAACGATCATATCCCCAGTTTGCGATATAATCTCCGTCAGCTTTATGTCTTTCAAACCAGTAGCGAATTGTTTCTTGTACCTGCTGCTGCTTCTTTTTCGAAAGAGATGAATCAATTTGAAACAGCGTGCAGCAATAAGCACTGTCTACTTGTACTCCTAAAATATGACCTCGTTCAATAAATTCTGCATCTACTTGCTGGCTATAAATCCATTCACGAAAAAAAGCTTCCACTCCTTTATTTTCCCATTCCTTTGTTTCTATGTAATATGCCTCGCGAATAATTAACTCTGTTAATCTTCGAATAATATCTGCAAAAGGCTCAACGGCTTCTGGAGTACCTGTAATGCCAATAACCCCAATAATCTCTCCTTGATAACTGATAGGCAAGTTAATACCAGGCTTAACTCCTTTTAAATCCGCTGCTTCTTTTTTGGATATATATAATTTTTGCTTTCTTTGCATCACGTTCCACGCGCCTTCGTGAAAAAAACCAACCCGTTTTTCTTCTGTTGACGCAATAATAATTCCACTTGGATCTGTTACAATTACATGTTCTTTCATCACAAGCTGCACTTCTTTTATAATTTTCTTTGAAAGTTCAGACACAAGCTGCACGTTGTTTACACCTCACCTATCATCATTTAAAAGAGCTGAAAGAATTCTTTTCTCTCAGCCCGCTTTTTTATTATGCGTTCACTTTTTCAGCTTTTTTTAGCACGTTAAAAAATTCTTTCATAAATTTAGGTAAATCTGGCCAAGCTTGTCCGGTTACTAAGTTTCTGTCTACGTGAAGCGTCTGTTCAACAAATACTGCACCCGCCGCTTCTACTTCCGGACGGCAAGCAGGATACGCTGTCACTTCTCTGTCTTGCAGATACTCTCTAACCGTCGTTAACACGAGCTGACCATGACAAATAACGCCTAAAGGTTTGTTTTCTTTTAAAAAATGAGCGGCAATTTCCTGAACTTTTGTGTTCATTCGAATATATTCAGGCGCTCGTCCTCCAGGAATAATAAGTCCGTCAAAATCAGCGGGATCCACTTCATCTACAGAAGCGTGAGAATCAATTTTATATCCCGTTTTTTCTGTGAATGTTTCCATTTCTGGAAGAAAATCATGAACAACCGTTTGGAGCTTCTTTTTCACTGGAGAAGCAATGGTACACTGAATATCTTCTTCTAAACAGCGGTAATACGGATAAAAAACTTCTAAAGCCTCCACGGCATCTCCTGTTAAAATCAAGACACGTTTACTCATCTTTTATCACCTTTTCTTTTAATGTCGTCATTTACTTCTTCTCGCAAGCTGCTTTCCATTCCTGCTTTTCCCCCTAGGAATAATAAAAAAAGCAGGGCCTTCATTCCTTATTAGGAATGTCAGCCTTGCTTTTTATCTTGTAATCTTTTTAATTCAGCTGTTAATTCAATAAACCAAGCTTCGTCTTTCGTTAGCAGCGCGAGATCAATTAATGAAAGAATTTGCTCTTCGTGCGCCGTTTTTTGAAGGGGCAGCTTTTCTATTTTTTCATCCATCATGCCAATGGTTGTGCCGACCATTTTTTCATCATCACTTTTCACAACGTTGATTAGTGCTGCTTTTTTAGATGGATTAATCGTTTTAATATATCCGTATATAAGTTCACCGTCGCGAGACTTTCCTTTGACCCAGTCGCCTACTTTTAAATTTCCTTCAAATAGCTTCACAGTCATTCTCCTTTCTTCATAAACATGCTAAGAATTAATGTAACGGCATATAGTATTGCAGAAAGTAGTGTAATCATAATACTTACAGTTTAGAAAGTCAAAGAATCTGTTTTATAGCCAAAAGCTTGATATACAACTAAATCACTGCAACAATAAAAAAATCCGAACAATTCATCGTTCGGATCTTTCTTCAACGAAACTACTTTTTTCTCAACCTCTTTACTGGTTATACGAGTCCAGTTAAGCTGTAGATTCCAATGATTAAGAAACATGCAAGCGTTTTGATAACAGTGATGGCAAAAATATCTCGGTAAGACTGCTTGTGGGTTAACCCGGTAATAGCGAGCAGGGTAATAACGGCTCCGTTATGAGGAAGCGTATCCATACCGCCTGATGCCATCGCTACAACTCTGTGCATAACTTCAGGAGGAATGTTGTATTGATTAATAGCTTCTACATACTTATCTCCCATCGCACTAAGCGCAATTCCCATACCTCCAGAAGCAGAGCCTGTAATACCGGCTAAAATGTTTGTCGTAACGGCTCCATTGACAAGCGGATTTGTAAAGGTATGTGAAATACCATCACGAACGGTTACAAAGCCAGGAAGAGATGAAATAACGCCTCCAAAGCCATACTCAGCTCCCGTGTTCATCGCAGCGAGAAGCGCTCCGCCAATACTTGCGTTAAGACCCGCTTGGAAACCGGTGGTCACTCTCTTCCAGTCATACGCAATCGTTGTGATAATTCCAATAACAAGTGCCAATTCCACTGACCAAATACCAACAACTGCGGTTAAATCTACTTTTCCGAACGCTTCAAGGCCAATTTTGGCAAAATCAAAACCATCTGGATACCACTTTGGAATAGAAACAGTAAAAAATTTGTTTGCAACCCCTACAAGCACGAGCGGAACAAATGCAAGAATCTGTCTTGCTACGCTAGGTTCATATTTAGGTTCTGTAGAAGGTACAGACTCTTTTTCTAGCTCTGCAGCAGCCGCTAGTTCATTATTAAATCCGTAGTAGCCTTCTCCAGCTTTTCTTGCTTTTTTGCTTCGGCTTTCTAAATACCAAAGACCTAAGCTAAAGACAATAACCGATCCGATAATCCCCAGTGTCGGAGCAGCATAGATGTCTGTTTTAAAAAAAGTCGTTGGAATAACGTTTTGAATCTGCGGTGTACCTGGAAGTGCATCCATGGTAAACGAAATAGCTCCTAATGCAATCGTTCCCGGTACTAATCGTTTTGGAATATTCGCTTCGCGGAATAAGTTAGCCGCAAACGGATAAACTGCAAACGCAACAACGAATAAACTTACGCCGCTGTAGGTTAAGATTGCTCCCATTAAAACAATCGCCAAGATCGCACGTTTAGCCCCTACGACTTTAACAATTGTTTTCGCAATCGACTCAGCGACTCCAGACATTTCAACCATCTTCCCGAAAACCGCTCCTAATAGAAAGACAGGGAAGTAGTTTTTAATAAACCCAACCATTTTCTCCATAAAAACGTTTGAGAAAAACGGGAGTGCATAGCTTGGTTCCGTTAAAATAACGGCTAGCAGCGCACAAAGTGGAGCAAACAAAATAACTGAAAATCCGCGGTAAGCAACCAGCATCAAAAGCCCCAGAGACAGCAAAATAATCAGCAAATCCATAACGTTTCCCCTTTCATCCCTTATTCAATTTGTCTTAAATTTATCTTATTTTTTATAAAGTGCAGACTCAAACTCATATTCATAGCACGTGTAATAAAGCTGAATAATTTCTTCTGCCGTCGGTACGATCGGATGATTAGCAGGACTTCCGCTTTGAATCGCATCCGCTGCCATTTTCTCAACCGCCGCGTAAAATAGCTGACGATCAATGCCCCACGATTGAAGATTAGGAATCTCTAAGTCGATACAAAGCTGCTTGATGGCTTCAATTAACACATCTGCTCCTTCTTTTTTTGTATATGATACGTTCGGAAAAAGAGCTTGTCCTATTTCACCTAAACGATCAATTGAAGCCTCTTTTGTATAGTCCAAAACCGCAGGCAGGAGCATCGCATTAGAAATACCGTGGGGCACATGGAATAGCGCGCCAATAGGTCTTGACATACCGTGCACTAGAGCAACAGATGAATTTGAAAACGCCATTCCTGCCAGCATAGAAGCATAGGCCATTTCGTTTCTTGCTTGAACATTTTCTCCATTTCTGTACACAAGACGAATATTTTTCATGATTAACTCAATTGCTTGAAGCGCAAGTGAATCTGTAAAAGGATGTGCTTTTTTAGACAAATACGCTTCTATTGCATGACTGAGTGCATCAATTCCTGTAGCTGCCGTTACGTGTTTCGGACATGATAGAGTTAATAACGGATCAACAATGGCTGTATCAGGCAATAATTGAGGCCTTGCGAGCATCATTTTTACATCGTACGCCGTGTCTGTAATAACCGTCGCTTTAGTCACTTCTGAGCCTGTTCCAGCAGTCGTAGGCACGGCAACCAAAGGAAGAGGACTATCTTGAAAATCTTGTTGATTTTGAAAATACGTTCGTAGATGCCCTTCATTTGTCATCATAATGGCAACCGCTTTTCCAGTATCGATACAGCTGCCTCCCCCTAAGGCAATAACCACATCGCACTGCTCCGTTTTACATATGGCAAGCGCCTCATCTAGATGAATATCTGTCGGCTCTGAATTTACGCCTGTATACACGGCACAGTCCATGCCAGTCTCGGCTAAGTAACGACGGCAAGTTTCTACATTGCCTGCTTTCACCATAACGTCATCACTTATAAGCAATGCTTTTGTGCCAAGCAGTTCAGCCTGCTCCCCAATTTTAGAAAATGATCCTTCTCCATATAAAACCGTCCGTGGTACAAGTAATTCATAAATTGCCACTGTTTTTCCCCCTTTGTTATCTCGCTGACAATCTCTCCTTCCGTATTTTCATGCTGACTTATGTAAGCGATTTCATTTATTTGTGCAAAAAACCAACATGAACTTCGTTTTTCTCCCCTATTTATTCTCTTTTTGTATACCCCTTTCCTCTTTCATTCTAAAATTTCATCTTATATTTTTCAATCTTTTTTTGTAACTTTTTAAAAATTACAAAAAAAGCCAGAGGTATTCTCTGACTTTACCATTTAAATAAACTTTTGAACAGTATTATTTCGATTTAATTTATAAATAGACAGCAGGAAAAAAACGAGTGCAAAAGCTATTAAAATGCTGATATTTAACCATAGGCTGCTTAAATCAGCTCCTTGTTGAACACTTTTTAACGTACTTAATACCCACGTTTGAGGAAGAAAGTCGGCTATTTTCTGCATCACATCCGGCATAAATTCAGGCGGAAAAAAGCAGCCGGACAGTAAACAAGTTGGCGTGATGATAAGCGTCTGAAGACCATTCGCTGCTTTTGAACTTTCTGTAAAAGCGATAATTACAAGAGACAAGCCGATGGCTACTAGACCAAACAAAACTAAAATGAAAAACAGCTGCCATACGGGAATGTTCATATCTACGTGAAAAAGAGTCGTAATACAAACAAGTGTAATCATTACTTGCAGAGTTAATAAAATCATATTTGTAATAACATTGGATATCACGTATTGCCTTGCACTAACTGGCGAAGCTAACAGTCTAAAATACGTTCGCTGCTCTTTTTCTTTTGTGATAAGAGCTGATAAATTCACCGCAGAAAAAAGCATAAACATAATTAAATACCCAATTGTCTGCTTGACAATGTTTTGATCGGTTCCTTTGTCTTCAAGGGCATGCGTTGAGACGTGGAATGGCGCTTTTTGATAATTCTCATACATTTGTTTAAACGCAGCATCGTCGCCTTCAGCAGCTTGATTCAGCGCAGAAACATTATCAATATATTGATATAAATAAGACTTAATAAAGCTCGTTACTTCTGCTCCTTTTATTGAAGTGATTGTAATATGATCTGGTTTGTTCGCTTTGACGCTGTCAGAAAACCCTTTTTCAAAGGTAATAACCGCATCAACTTTCTTTGACGTAATCTCATGATCCACTTCTTTGTCCGTGAGCATTTTAACATTTGTTTTGTGCAGCCCTTTTAAAAACTGAACGGTATCTTTTGTAATATCCGTTGAGTCGTGATTGACAACTCCGATATTCACCGAAGTCCCTCCTGCATTTCCATAAATAAGAACGGACATTAAAACCCCTGCAATAGGCAAACCAATAACAAGCACAAGCGTCCTTTTGTTTCTAAGCAGCATATTTCTTAGCATATTTGTTACAAGCCACATGATATTTTTCATGTTATAACCCCTCTCTTTTTCTCAAAAGCACAATTGCTATGCCCAAGAATAAAATAGAGAAGCCTACATTCAACCCAATAACTGAAAGAGAAGCGCCGATATCATTTGTATAAATCAATTTAATAAGTCCATTATTCATCCAGGTTAAAGGTGATACATTGACGAAGCCCTCTCCAGATCCATTTTGAAAATAGGTTCCTCCCACAATACACGACACTTGAATAACAACCATAATAATTGCTCTTGACGCCGCTTCTGTCTTCGTAAGGTAGCTAACTCCTAATCCAAAGCTAATGGCAAAAAGAATCTGAGATACTAACATCAGCAGTACTAGGAGTAAATGATCTCCCCAGTTGGCATCAAAAAAATATTTAGTCGACATAATGACGACTAACACACAAATGGCGTGAACCAAAACAGTACCTAAAATTTTCCCGACAAAAATTTCAGCGGTTTTAATCGGAGCGGCTACTAATCGATTGGCCGTATTTCGCATACGCTCTCCTCTAATTAAATAACTCGCTGAGATAGATCCGTACAAAACAATCATAGTTGTCATTGAAATGGCGTAGTAGTCTATTGAATTTGGCTGTTTTTGAGAATGAAGAGATGTTTCTTGAATATAGTCATGCTTAGACGCACGGAGCAGATTATCCACTTGCTGAGGATTTACTTTGGCCACTTCCATAGCCACATTGTACTTATCAACAAAGGTGCTTAACATACCTTGGACCATGTTGAATTCAATGCTGTTTTCTTCATTTCCGTAGAGATGAATGCCTTGGTCTTTCACTTCTACATAAGCTGTATAGCGCTGCTCTTTTACTTCTTTTTTTCCATCTTGATCTTTTTTCAACGCTTTAAAGTGAATGCCAGATTTTTCTGCGTTTGCAGCAAACTGCTTAAAGGCAGCAGATTCTTCATTACTTGTGTCCATTTTGTAGAGAACGTAACTGTCATCTATCGTCATGTCATTATTAAAGGCTTGAGACAAAGCTGTTCCTAAAATAAGGACAAGAGCTAGCGGAAAAAGAATCATAAAGATAAATGCACGCTTATCTCGCAGATCACTTTTCATTTCTTTCAAAGCAATTGCAATAATATTCATTCATTATTCCTCCTTTCTTTTATAAATCTCTTAGACTGCGCCCTGTCAACGTGAGGAAGACCGTCTCTAAATTTGGGGCTTGTTCCTTGACTGCTTTAATTTCGATATGATGCGTCATTAAATACTGAATGACTTTGTTTAAGTTATTCACTTCGGCATTTGAATTAATTTTAATGATTCCATCTTCATACGTAACGGCTGTTACTCCCGGAATTTCTTTTAGACCGCTGCAATCTATATCATCCGCTGCTTTTACTTCAATCCAAATATCTTTTGTATCGGTGATAATCGCTTTTAGCTGCTCTTTTGTTCCTTCCGCAATGATTTTGCCGTGATCAATAATGGCAATCTTTGTACATACCTCTTCTACTTCTTCCATATAGTGACTTGTATAAATGATTGTGCTTCCCATTTCATTTAGCTTTTTTACAGATGTTAAAATATAGTTTCGCGACTGAGGATCAATACCAACCGTCGGTTCATCCATTATAATAAGCTTTGGGCGATGAGCAATTGCGCATGCGATATTTAACCTTCTTTTCATACCTCCTGAAAAGCTTTTCGGATAAGCCTTTTGTTTATCTAAAAGCCCTACAAACGCTAAAGCTTCTTCCACTCGTTCGTTAAGAAGTGATCCTCTTAATCCGTAAAGTCCGGCAAAAAACTTCACATTTTCATATGCTGTCAAATCTTCATAAATCGCTAAGTCTTGCGGAACGATCCCGATGTTCATCTTTGCGAAATTTCGATGTTTCTTTATATTTTTCCCTAGCACTTCAATATCACCGCTGTTGCTTTGAAGCAGACTAGCAACCATATGAATCGTTGTGCTTTTTCCTGCTCCGTTTGTTCCTAAAAACCCAAATATATCTCCTTCTTCTACTTGTAAAGACAAATTATCTACTGCAATAAAATCTCCAAATTTCTTTGTTAGTTTTTGAATTGATAATACGTTCATCATTTCACCTCTAGTGTGTTGGTATATCCTTATTTTATGAAAAAAAGGCAAACTTACGTCAGTGCATAAGTTCACCTTTTTCCCATGAGAAATCTCATTATTTATGTATGAAGTTTCTCACCTATCGGCAGCAGCGTTGTAACAGAAAACCCGTTTGCCCCATCAACGATCACCGTTCCGTTAATGGAAGCGGCTCGCTCTTCCATCCCTGCTATGCCAAGTCCTTTTTGAAACAAGTGAGCCCCTTTTCCATTGTCTTTGACTTCTACTTTAACCATTTTATTTAGTACATGAAGCTCAATGGCAATCATCGTTGCTTCTGCATATTTTAAGGCATTTGTAATAGCTTCCGTTATATTTTCATGGATAATTTTCCACTGAAGAGGCGTGATAAGATCTAAATTACCTTTGTATACAAGAGGCATTGCGATACTATGCTTAGCCTCAAACTCACCAATAAATAATTTAAGCCGGCTGATTCCTATTTGCTCAGCGGGAGGCTTTATACTTTTTAACGTTAACCTAATTTCTTCAATACCTTCTTTGGAAATCGTAATCGCATTTTGAAGAAGAGACAGCGCTTTTTCCTCGTCTTGCTTCATCACATGCTTTGCTGCCTCCATTTGAATAAGCGCTCCTGTCATTGAATGACCAATCTTATCATGAATTTCCTGCGATAATCGATTTCGCTCTTCTAACTTTGAAGCATATTGAGACTGCCTCACATACTCTTTATTTTCATTCACGTGTTTTTGCAGCTTTTGCATACTTACTCTCATTTCATCAATTTTTTGCTCATAATTAATCGTTCGTTTTTGATAGAGAGCTGCTGCTGTATAAATAAAGAAAGTAAACGCAGCGACTAACACATACAGCGCGCTAATGTCAGAGGGAAGAAGCAGCATTGGAAGCAAAACAAGCAGCAGCACCATCCATTTTTTTACGACTGATTCTCCAACAAGCTCACAAAGGTTTAGCGGCAAAAGAAGAAAAAACAAAGGATGAAGTTTATACGCACAATATAGAATAAGGACAATTGAAATAACAATAAACATGCGCTTGAAGACGCTCTTTTTCACAATGGACGCTGCAATATTAACACAGCTGTAAAGAAGCAGTGCTAACACAATAGCTGAAATCGAGTGTACATAATTAAACTGAATGTACGTAATAGCCAAAAACAGTATAAGGATGAGCTTAGTCATCATTAATCCGACTTCCATAGCCCTACTTCCCTTTACCGGTTAAATAATAAATAGCAATTTGAGTGCGATGCTCAAGTCCCGTTTTACTTAAAATCGAACTAATATAGTTTGCTACGGTACCTTCTGAAATAAAAAGCGTTTTAGAAATTTCTTTATTCGAAAGCCCCTTGGCAATAAGCGTCATAATGCTCGTTTCACGCTCTGTAAACTGTGTCATATCCGCTTTTGACTCACGCTCAGTTGCAGCGTTTAAACTTGATTTAATCTTATCAAGCACAACATCTTGAAGAACCGTATGTCCGTTGAATACACTTTTGATTGCGTCTCGAATGCGCTCCGGTTCTGTATTTTTTAACAAGTAGCCTTTAGCTCCGTTTTTTACGGCATCAATAATATATTCATCATCATCAAACGTAGTTAAAATAAGCGGCTTTGCTTTCGTTAACTCTGAAATAAGCTTTGTAGCCTCTACACCGTCCATAACGGGCATTCTTACATCTAACAATGCAATATCGACGGAATGGTTTTTGCAATATTGAACGGCTTCCTGACCATCTTTTAAAGTAGCGACAACGTCGAACTCCTCGTATGTATTTAATATAATTTTCATTCCTTCTCGAATAAACGAATTATCATCTGCAATAATAATAGTAATTTTCATTTCTTTAAGTGAGAACATCTCACTTTTTTTCACATCCTTCTTTCACATCCATCCGCATGCTTCTCATTTATTGTAGCCATAATAAACCAAAAGTTCAATGCGATAGTTCGCAGTCTTTCTAAGCACTAAAAAAGAGCAAACCTCCGCAGGTTTACTCTTTTGCTCCGTTACTTCTGAGCTAACTTAATCACCGTCTCTAAAAGTACATTTACACCTTTTTCGCATTCTTCCCAAGGAGTAAATTCTTCTTCACAATGACTTTTTCCGTTTACGCTCGGAATAAAAATCATAGCCGTCGGAATATAGGTAGCTAAAAACTGTGCGTCATGTCCAGCTCCGCTTACCATTCGCTTGTAGGAATACCCAAGCGAACGAACGGATTCTTCCACTTCATCGCAAACGGTTTTATCAAACCATAC
Source organism: Priestia sp. YIM B13551 (assembly GCF_042787905.1). NCBI lineage: Bacteria > Bacillati > Bacillota > Bacilli > Caryophanales > Bacillaceae > Priestia > Priestia sp. YIM B13551. The sequence continues at coordinate 224,929 of NZ_JBHZOX010000001.1, read as the reverse complement.
GGTATCGCGTCCCCAAAGCTTGGTCACCCGCACTTCGCAGCCTTCTAACAGCTCCGCTTGATCAGGCAGTGACTGAATGATCTTTTCCACGGACGCAATGACGTCTTCATCCGTATGTCTCGCTTCAAGCGAAAAAATAACTTTATTTGGAATAACGGTATGAATATTAGGCAGTACGTTCATACGACCCATTGTATAGACTAAATTTGAATCTAATCTGCCGAGCTCATGACGAGCTTCAGCAATTAAATTATTGGTTGCAAAAAGCGCATCTTTCCGCATATCCATCGGCGTCGTCCCGGCGTGGTCTGACTCCCCGGTAACTTCAATTTCATAACATACCATGCCGAGCACGCACTCCACTACACCGATTGATTTGGCTTCTCGTTCTAAAATAGGCCCTTGCTCAATATGTAATTCTACAAATGCCGATGCTTCAGTAAGGCGGTTACTCGTATCGCCTTCATATCCGCATGATTGAAGAGCTTGCTCAAACGTCACGCCGTCAACATCCGTCTTCTTCATCATAACGTCTTTTTGAAATTTGCCCGATAAAATACCTGAAGCCATCATAGAAGGCTCAAAACGCGCTCCTTCTTCATTCGTAAAGTTAACAATGGTAATCGGCACCTTCGGCTTAATATTATGTTCAACGAGCGTTCTTACTAACTCTAATCCTGCAACTACACCGAGGATTCCGTCAAACCTTCCGCCTTTTTTTACGCTGTCCATGTGTGAGCCAATCACAACAGGCGGCTTATCTTCTAGTCCTTCAAGCGTGGCGTAAATACATCCAAGATCGTCAATTTTAATATCCATTCCAAGGTCACGACAGCATGAACAAAAATAGTCTCGTACTAAGCGGTCTTCTTCTGACAGCGCTAAGCGGGTTACACCGTTATTAGGTGTTCGTCCATAATCGGCAAATCGTTCAAGCGTATTTTTTAACCTTTCTCCATTCACTGCTACTTTTTGTCGTTGCAACTCAACCACTCTCCTCATTATTTGGTTATAAAGTGCGTCTAAGGTGCGGGGTTAATGAATATCATTCATTATGACATAAAATAGGCGATATCACTTGAAGTCTGTTAGAACCCCTTCCATTGTTTTTGTAATGAAAGTGCGCAGCTTGCCTTATGTATCTATTAGCTTCAAAACGTAAATTTCCTGCTTTTTTCTATGAATAATGCACGCGTTATTTATGCATTTTTATTATAAAAATAGCGATAGGTTTTTTTCAAAAAAAAGAGAATTAGTTACTATACTAACTCTCCTCTACATACTTACTTTTTATTTGCTTTCTTCGCAATCGCAATCATTGTAGCCAAAACACCAACTGTAATAATCACAATAGCAATTACAGCAGTGGTAATAATAATTCCTGATGTTACTTCTGAAACACCCATTAGTCTACGTTCTCCTTTTGTGCCTGACCTATTTATCTACATCAGCATAGTGGTCGGTTTATTCCTATTATATACGAACTTGTAAAGCGACGAAATATGTGACACATAATTGACATACTGTTTATATGTTTTCTTTTAATTCTACGTTTTATTTAAGAAAATACGGGAATAATTCAAACATATATAAGAAATACTCTTTATTTCTTTAAAGAAGTATTGTAATATAAATGTAACAATTGTAATATTAACAGCATGAATGTTACATATATTTCAATGAATGAGTAGGAGGGAAATGGAAATGAAAAAAATTGGAATAATCTTAGCATCACTTGCTCTTTTCTTTTCACTAAGCACAGGAGTTACAGCTCAAGCAGCATCACAAAATCTATCAACGACTAATGCGGTAAAAATTGCAGCAAACGCAAGCAACCATTTCTGGAATGCACTTCATGGATCTAAAGGTAATTTATGTACTCAAAAAACATTTAATTATAAAGGCACTCAGTACTCATATCTTTGTCAAGATTTTAATACAAAAAGCAAACTAGTAAGCTACTTATCTGAAACTTTTACAAACAGTGCTATTCAAAAAGGATTAACAAATTATCGCTACATCACATATAACGGAAAGCTTGCTCGTCCTGTCGGTGACGGATTCAGCATGCTAGAGTGGAACAAAGCAAAAGTAAAACTAACTTATCAGCGTGCCGATGTTCGCTCTTATCAATTTACGGTTCCAACGGTTGACGGAGGAAGTGTAAAACGCACCGTTACATTTTATAAATCTGGTTCACAGTGGAAAGTGAATAAGTTTGATGCTGTACTATAAGCAATATAAAAAACAAGGTCTTCTAAGGCCTTGTTTTTTTATGCTCTCGCTTCCGCTCTTTATTAAAGAAGTTTCACTTTATTTTCACCAACTCCCCTTATAGTATGGAGACACACTACTACTTATTCGATACATTGTCATCGGAGGATTTTATATGAACATACTACAAAAAAGAACGGCTTTTATCGTAACGGCAGCTTTTCTTTTAGCATTTGTTTTCAGTATCGTTTCACTATCACACTACAAAGGAGAAGAACATTTATTTTCGATTCAAGAAAGTTATCAGTTAAAAAAGATTACTAATGGTATATCTGCTCCTGATAATAATTCGAGGGATCATCGTCTCCCTTCAGGAAACGGTCCCGCTTCGTCTAGCAATTCCGGAGAACACGTAACGCCTTTTCATAATCTATCTATGGATAACGGTGCCGGAAGTCAAGGAGCTAATAAGGACTATGAAACACCGCTAGCTCTTTATACGGTGGGCTTTTTTATAGCAGCAGCTTTCGTTTACGGATTATTAAAGAAAAAGAAATGGCATCATTCGATAGGGCATTCTCGCGTTATTTTATGGTCATTACTTGGCACTGGACTATTTATCCGGATTGCGCTGATTCCGTGGGTAGGCTCTCATATGGATGCGTCGCTTTTCAAAAACTGGGCATCGGTTGCGGCCAATCATTTTTCCAATTTCTACGCTAAAAGCGGGAGCGATTATCCGCCGTTTTATATTTATATCTTGTTTATCGTTGGGAAAGTTGGCAGTTTACCGGATTTTCAGCAGTATTTTTCGCTGTTGATTAAAATCCCGCCTATTTTAGCAGATGTCATCACATCTTATTTACTCTATCGTTTAGCTCGTAAATACTTAGCACCTTCTTTTGCATATCTGTTAGCAATTGGGTATTTATTTAATCCGGCCATTTTAGTTAATTCAACGTTTTGGGGACAAGTCGATTCATTTTTCACTTTGCTTATTGTCCTAGCGATTGTGATGATTACGGAAAAAAGAATTTACGCGTCAGCCGTTATTTTTACAGCAGCGGTCTTAATGAAGCCGCAGGCGATTATTATCCTGCCCATTTTGTTTTTTGAACTCATTCGCCTAAAGCAAGTAAAACATTTCTTCGGCATTGCTTTAACGGCGGCTTTCACTGCTGCAGCGATTTTATTGCCTTTTTCAATTGGAAAAAGTCCAACGTGGATTATTGATTTATTTTCATCAACCATTGGAGAATACCCGTATGCCTCTGTTAACGCCTATAACTTCTTTAGTTTAATAGGCGCAAACTATAAAGACAGCTCTGCAACGCTGCTGTTTTTCAGCTATCATACGTGGGGACTTATTTTTATCGTCGCGACAACTGTTTTTTCATGGCTTATTTATATAAAAGGGCGCAGCTTTAAATACGCCGCTCTTGCAGCGCTTATTCAAATTTCAGGGGTATTTACGTTTGCTTCAAGCATGCATGAGCGCTACTTATTTCCAGCAGCAGCGCTTGCTTTGCTCGCTTATATTTATTTAAAAGACAAAAACTTGCTTTACTTATCCCTTGGATTTAGCATCAGTATTTTCATGAACACTTTTTTTGTTTTATACGGTGACAGCAATATGCAAAACAGCACGTCCTATCCATTTTCTATGTTTGCTACGTCTATGCTGAACGTTTTGCTTGTTGTTTATTTAGTAAAAGTTGCTTGGAATTTAGTCCAAAAAAGTACGGTTTTAAAAACGGCATAATACAAAAAGCTCAGTGAGTATGATTGATCACTGAGCTTTTTTACATAACAAGCGACATACCTGGCGCGTCTTCTTCTCTTTCTTGAAACCCTAATTTTTTATAAAAATGATGCTTTCCTTTTGCTGCAAACAGCTGAATCGATTCAATTCCGCTTTCTTGGCACTTCGTCAACAGCTCTTGAATAATTTGCTTTCCAAGTCCTTTGTTCTGGTATGAGGGATCTACCATCACGTCGCAAATAAGCGCTTGATAAATTCCGTCTGAAATCATACGTCCGAATGCAATTAATTGTTCATTGTCATAAATACCGACTCTAAACCAGCTGTTGGCTGCAGCCTCAAACAGCTGTTCTTTTGTATAATTGCCTTTTTTACTTTTATGTAATCCGCTCGCTTCATGCAAAGCAGCAAACTGCTCAAATGACGGAACCTCTTTTTTTATTACGTAAGACACGTTCATTCTCCTCTCAATACCGTTGTTTTCTATATTATATTTATACATCAAACGGAATAATAATTCAACATTTTTATCTAGTTATCTTGTTACCCTTTCTTCAAATAAAAAAACTGCCGTTTGGCAGTTTTTTAGGCTTGTACTGATTTTTTTCGTTTTTTAAGATCAATTCCTGCAATGATAAGCAAAATGACTCCAAGAGCAATCATGATTTTACTCACTGTCTCTAACCACTCCGGTGCGCCTCCAGCAAGTAAAAGTGAAAATCCAATGATATAAATCGGAAACCCCGCGAGAGCCCAAGGAGATTTCACCTTCTTTTTCTTCATGTGTACGATCTCCTCTTTCTTTACAGATTCTATGTAGGCTGTATATGATGAGTTTATCAGAAAAAATTGGAAACGACAAAGGAGATAAACGCATGTATACGCTGCCTCAAACATTTTGTGACACCGTTACTCACCTTCACTCTCATAAAGGTCAAAAGTGGTTAGCTGACTTTCCTCAGCTTATTCACTACTGTGAAGAGCGCTGGCGTATCAATATTCACATTCACTTCCCTCTTTCTTACCACTTTGTTGCTCCTGCGCGTAAAGCAGATGGAAGCGAACTAGTTGTCAAATTTTTTGTAGAGCCTTCAGAGTTGCTTTATGAGCAAGAAGCACTGACAGCACTAGCTGGTGAGAACACGGTAAAAATAGTGGACAGCGATGCTGAAAAAGGCATTTTACTGCTCGAAAAGCTGTCTCCCGGATGCCCGCTTTCCTCTTTCTCAACTAAAGACGAAGCTGCGTTAATCGCTGCTGGGCTCATGAAATCTCTATGGCGCATGCCGCACTCAGACTCCACTATCGAAACAGCCATTAAAAGAGAGAAACAGCTTCGAGAGTGTACACAAATGTATCCAAACGGTATTGATTTCCTTTCTTCTGAAACGCTTCAGAATGCACTAGCCGTTTTCTCTGAATTAAACCGCACTTCTCAGCAGCTTTTTCTGCTTCACGGCGACTTGCATCATGATAACATCTTACAGTCTGGTGAAGCGTGGAAAATAATTGACCCAAAAGGGTTAATTGGAGAAAAAGAGTACGAAATCGTCCCTTTTCTTTTAAATCATCTGCCTAAGACAAACGTGGCAGAGACAATTGACCATCGAATCAATATATTTGTCAAAGAACTGAACGTAAGTAAAAAACGAATCTTACTGTGGGGATACGCTCATTCTGTACTAGCCACGTGCTGGTTAATAGAAGACCGCCAAGACGCCGCTTCTTTTTTACATGCCATAGAAGCATTTCAACACTTATACGAACGCTATTACGGGCATAAAAAATAAGAGCCGACATTCGGCTCTTATTTTTTGCATTTCTTTGCTACAAGCTCATACGATTTTAATCGGTCAGCCGGATCGTGCGTAATGGTCACAAGCATGAGTTCATCCGCTCCGTAGCGTGCTTGAACTTCTTGAAGACGCTCATATACTTCTTCTGGATTTCCGATAATCATGGCTTCTTTCATTTTCTTGATTTTTTTCTCTTCTTCTTCTGTAAACGGATAGCTGGCCGCTTCTTCAATAGAAGGCACGCCTTTTGCTTCCATTTTATCCTGCTGAATTTTCCATACGAGTGAGCTCGTTGCGATGAGATGCGCTTGCTCGGTTGTTTCAGCGCAAATGACCGATACAGTGACAATCGCATAGGGCTGATCTCCGCTCTGTCTTGGCTGAAATGCCTGTTTGTACTGATCAATAATAGCTGAACCGTCTTGTTCACTCATAAACTGTCCAAACGTATAGGCCATTCCGTTTCTAGCGGCGAGCTCAGCACTTTTTTTACTTGTGCCAAGAAGCCAAGGTTCGGGAGAGACCGGCGGCAGCGGCGAAGCTGAAAGCTTTGCGTATTCATGTTCAGCCGGAAATTTATCGTCTAAAAACTGAAGAAGCTCTTCAACAAGTTCAGGCATTTTAAATACTTGCTGCAAGAAATTATCCGACAGCGCATTTGTTGCTTCAGCGGATCCACCCGGCGCGCGCCCAATTCCTAAATCAATGCGCCCTGGAAACAGCGTTGCCAGCATGTTATACGTTTCCGCTACTTTATACGGCTTGTAGTGAGGCAGCAGCACCGCTCCCGATCCAATTCGAATTCTATTAGTCTGTGCGCCGATATAGCCAAGCATCACTTCAGGAGCCGAACAGGCAAGTCCAGACAAATCATGATGCTCTGCAATCCAGTAGCGTTCATAGCCAAGCTTGTCACCAGCCTTGGCCAGCTGCATTGATGCTTTTAACGCTTCAGCTGGGGTCTGATGGGATGAAACGGGCGATTGGTCGAGTATACTTACTTTCATCACGCATCTGCTCCTTATTCGTTCACTTCAATTAAACTTAATGAAAAATCCCCTACCTGTCCTTTTTCATATAAATTTGTAAAAGATGTGGAGTACTGATGAATCGTTCCTTGAAAATCCAGATCTTCTTCCGGGACATTTACATGAAAGGTGCCTTTATATAACAGTGTAGTAATATCATGATATTCCTCACTTGTTACTTTAAAATCAACTGAAATTTTCGTTTTGCCTTTTACAATCTCTTGTTCATAGCTGTAAACTTGAATAGGCGTATCATTTAATACAATTTCTTGTACCACGTTAAATCGTCTCCTTTTTTAGTGCGTATGAAAAATAATAGCACTTGAAGAAGTCATGAGCAAATAAAAGAGCTTCTGGTTGCGCATGCAAAAAAAGCATGGCTTTTTGCCATGCTTTCAGTCAAAAAACGATCTTATACGCGCTTTGTACGCGTGCGTTTGAATACGAAATAAAGAACAATAATAACAAATGCCGCAACTACAAACGGAAGCGTATATTTGCTTGCTACGTCTTCAATGTTCGCCCAGTTCTCGCCTAGCTTTCCCCCTAAGTAAATAAATAAAATCGACCAAGGAATCATCGCTAACACGGTTAAAGACGTAAATTTCCAAAACGGCATTTTAGCAATACCTGCAGGAATCGAAATTGCATGTCGAACAACCGGGACAAAACGAGCAGAGAAAACAACGCCCGCGCCGTATTTATTAAACCAGTTTTCCGCAAGATCAATATGCTTATCATGAATAAATAAGTACTTGCCGTATTTTTGAAGAAACGGACGTCCTCCGTAGGCTCCAATCCAATATAAAAACCACTGTGCAATCGTTCCGCCAATAATTCCGGCAATGACTGCTCCAGGAAAACTAATCATACCTTGAGAAATCATATACCCTCCGTAAGCTAGTACAATTTCACTTGGAATGATTTCAATCATTAAACCGAGCGCAATACCTAGATAGCCAAGGCTCGTTAGAAAATCTAAAATACTCGCAACAAATGAACTCACCTTTAATCACCTTACTCATTCTTTAATAATTTTACACTACTACTATATTCCAACCATCAGTATAAAAGGAAACTATGAACTCATTATGAACAGCTTACTTCCCCGTTGACTGCCGATACCTTTTCCGCAGCTCATGCGTATGCAGATCTGCTAGGCGCACCGGAATCGGAAGCTTACTTTCTTTGGAAATAAAATGCATCATGAGCTGATATGACATGTCCAAATCAATATAGTTTCCGCACGACAGAAAAATAGGCTTTACTCCTTTTGCTGTCCTTACTACTCTACCATAAACTTCGCCATCAATCACAATATCTTCATAAGCGCCTGCTTCATCTTCAGGCATAACGTAGTCATATCCCTTGATCTTTAAATAGCTTTTCCCAATTCCAACGGTGGGTTTATTGAGAAAAAACGAAGCATGTGTGGCTACTCCCATATGCTCATAGTGCAAATATCCGTTGCCATCAAATAAAAACACATCGGGCTCTACTTGAAGTTTTTTAGCCGCTTCAAGTATTAAAGGAAGCTCTCGAAAAGCTAGAAACCCAGGAAGATAAGGAACCGTTACTTCTCCTACACTGTGCACTTTTTCCACAACGTTTTTCGTCTGATAATCAACCACTACAATGCTGCACGCTCCGTAGGATACGCCGTTTTCTTCCCAATACGCAACATCAACACCAGCACAGTTATGTATATGCGCCATTTTGACGCGTGATGTTAAATCAATTTGTGCTTTTAGCTTTTGCTGAAGCGTCCGGCACTCCTCTTTTGTTTGCATCGTAAACGTATGTATGTACTGAATATCCATGTTCCATTCCTTTCATTGACTGACTCACCTATTATACAACTATTTTCTAAGAAATTCCTATTCTTTTTTTACACCTTTTATTATAGCGCTGTTTCCTTAATATTTAATTAAAATCACTATTCTTTTACGCATTTTTTGTAAACATCACCAGGAAAAAGTCCCTATTTTTCTTTACGAAATGTCAACGCTTTCTACATACTTTCGCTATATCAGCATCATATTTTTTCGTTACGCTATTTCTATACCAACGCATAGGAGAGAAACGTGATGAAAAAATATTTAGCTGGTCTAAGCGCCGTCGCCTTGTTATGCTGTTCAATCGCCTCTTCTGCTTTTGCACGCACGGAAGAAAAACTTACGAACATTGCGCACCGAGGAGCTTCTGCTTACGCACCTGAAAATACAATGGCTGCTTTTCACCAAGCGCTAGAAATGAATGCGGATTACATTGAACTTGACGTGCAGCAAAGCAAAGACGGTGTACTCGTTATTATGCATGACCGTACCGTAGACCGAACGACAAACGGAAGCGGGCACGTTCGAGAATTAACGTACGCTGAGCTTCAGCGCTTGGACGCAGGAAGCTGGAAAGACGATTCTTTTACGAATGAAAAAATTCCAACTCTTTCACAAGTGTTAGATGAATTTCAAGGAAAAATCGGTATATTGATAGAGTTAAAAGCGCCGGAACTTTATCCTGGAATTGAAAGAAAAGTAGCTTTTGAAATCAACAAGCGACAGCTCGATCACATTATCATTCAGTCTTTTAACGTTTCATCCATGAAAAAAATGCATGAGCTTCTCCCAAATGTTCCTATAGGCATACTAACTTCTTCAGAACGAGATGCAAACCCAAACTCAATTCAGCAATTAGCCGCTTTTGCCACTTACTTTAACCCGTCCTATGACATCCTAACGCCTACTCTCATCCACCAAGTCCATTCTGCCGGAATGAAAATATCACCGTGGTCTGGAACCAAGCGGCTTCCGGCTTCATTTTTGTGGAAAACAAAAAGTGACGGAGTGATTACGAATTATCCGGATGAAGTGAATTGGGTGCAAACATCAACAAAAATAGGGAAAACCATTCACGCAAGCTCCGCGAGCCACACTGCTCGCTTAGTTGGTGTAAAAAAGTAATAGCAGCTTTCTTTAATAAAGAGCTCTTATAACCCTTCTCTTCTGTATAAATCTGACTTTCGATTATCTAAATAGTTCAAAATTTCCTTTGAACTTACCGAAGACGATAGGTCTATGTCAACAATCGCAAGATCCTCATTATTAAGAGATTTAAACACACAGTGCCCATTAGGATTAATAACTTCACTTTCACCAAAATAGACATAGTCATCTTCTAATCCAACTTTATTAGCAGCTGCAATAAAAATATGATTTTCTAAAGCTCTTGACCTCAAATAAACGTGCTGATGATGCTCGTAAGGAATCATGTTCGCACAAAGAACAAAGACGACTTCGGCTCCTTTTAATGCTAGAATTCGCGCCACTTCAGGAAATTCCATATCATATGTAATCATTACTCCAAACTTTCCTTGAGGTGTATCAAAGACTGGTATACTATCTCCAGAAGTAAAATATGAATTTTCATGATCAAAAAGGTGAATTTTACGATAAGTTCCTACTATCTCACCTTTCTTATTAATAAATACAGCGGAATTATATATTTTAAAGTGGTGTCTTTCCGGAAAACCAAGAATAACTCCTATTTGTAATTCTTTAGCACATTTTTTAACTTTCGTGATTAATTCTCCTTCTACTGATTCAGCTAATTCCTCCACCTGTTCATTTAACAAAAAACCAGTCAAAAATAATTCAGGGAATAACACAAAATCCGCACCTTGATCTTTAGCCGCTTCCATCGTTCCAAAAACTCTCTTTAAATTTTTATTTTTATCATGCAAATTGCTTCTAAGCTGGGCTAATGCAATTTTTAATTGACGCATCCCTTCACCTCTTTAAAAACCTTCTTTTTTGTATACTTTTAATTTTTTTGAAATAGTAGACTGATCAACCTGCAGTACTTCTGCTACTTTGTAAGTACTTTTGTATTCACCGTAAGCTTTTAAAATTAATTCTTTTTCTACTTGTCTTTTAGCTTCTTTCAAAGACATTGGTGCTTTAGGAGAAAATGACCAACCGTTTTCACGTATATTTTTTTCTTCTAGCACTTCTTTTTCAGTCATATTTGTGACGACAATTCTTTCTATCGTGTTTTCCAATTCCCTTATGTTTCCTGGCCATTTATATTGGATAAGCTCTTGTTTTACTTCATCATTAATTTCTTTTCGAAGATGATATTTTGTATTATATTTAAAAAGAAAATGATCAATTAAGATATGTATGTCCTTTTCTCGCTCTCTAAGAGGTGGAATAGTGAGCGGTACGACATTAAGCCTATAGAACAAATCTTCACGAAATAATTTTTTCTCAACAAGCTCCTGTAAATTTTTATTTGTTGCAGCAATTACTCGTACATCTACTTTTTTTTCCTCTGTACTTCCTACTTTTCGCACCGCGTTTTCTTGCAAAACACCTAGCAGTTTTGCTTGTAGGTTTAAAGGAAATTCCGCAATTTCATCTAGAAAAATTGTTCCCTTATGAGCAGCTTCAAATAAGCCGACCTTTCCTCCTTTTTTTCCGCCTGTAAAAGTTCCTTCTTCATACCCAAATAGCTCTGATTCGATTAAACTCTCTGGAATAGCACCACAATTAACAGAAATAAAAGGCTGCGTTGAACGTGTACTAGTACTATGAATAAATTTAGCAATTTGACTTTTGCCTACTCCCGATTCACCTAGTAGAAGAACAGTGGAGCCTACATGAGCAATTGTTTCAATAATTTTACCAATTCGTTTCATAGCAGATGATTCCATAATCAACTCATCAGTTTTATGCTGATCTTGATTGGAATAAGGGTTAAACATGCTTTGAGATATATTCGCTAATGTCACGATTTGATTTATGTAAGCGTTCGCTTGGACAAGGTGGAGGGTAAATAGATAGGTTCTTCCCTCATAGGTGCTTAATAACTGAGTAGAGCCACTTGGAGCAGCAGTAAAGACCTTTTTCCACTGAACTTCTTCAAATAACATACTTTCTTGAAACAGCGATAAGTGACTGGTTTGTTTATTATTGATAGATACGGTATCAATGCGTCCTTCATGATTTATGATGACTACTATTGATTCGCGGGTACCTATTGAAGAATTCCTCATTATCCATTTCCTCCTTTCGATTGTTTCTAATGAAAAATCGCATCATTGATGATAAAAATCATCATCTTAGCTTTCCAAATAACTGTATAAGCAGAATATGACTTATTTTCTTTTTCTCCCTATTAGTATAATGAAAAAATTCATCTTTTTAAAGATTAAAAATCAGAATTGACTGAAAAAATACGTTGGCACACTTCTTGCTTGTATTTATAGTGAAAACTATTATGAGGAGGTATTTTACAGTGAATATTACAATTGCTCAGTTTTGTCCTGTACTAGGCAATAAAAAAGAAAACATTCGAAAAATAAATGACTGTATCAAGCAAGCTGTAAGCGAACAGGCTGACCTTGTTGTCTTTCCGGAACTTTGTTTAACAGGTTATTTTATTTGGGATGATATTAAGGAGCTAGCTGAATCCGTGAGTGGTGAAAGCTTGCAGCTTTTCCAACAAAGCTGCAGGGATCACAGCATCCACGCCGTTATATCTTTTCCTGAAGTAACAGCTAACGGGCATTATCATATTACATCAGCTCTTATAGATGATACCGGAACTGTAATTGGTACGTATCAAAAAACACATCTTTTTGACAGGGAAGCAGAAATCTTCCGCCCAGGCAACACTTTACCTGTTTTCAAAACCAAATTCGGAAACATTGGATTAATGATCTGCTATGACCTTGAATTCCCTGAAGTGGCCCGAACTTTAAAAATAAAAGGAGCGGATTTACTCATCATCCCGCTTGCTAACATGAGCCCTTACGAAGATTATCAAATAACTTATTTAAAAAGCCGTGCTATGGAAAATGAGCTGCCGATTGCTCTATGCAATCGAATAGGCTCTGAAGAAGATACATTCTTTTTTGGACATAGCGCAGTCGTCAACAGTAAAGGAAAAGTTCTTCTAAAAATGGGTAGCAAGGAACAAATCTCAACAGTAGCTATTTCTTTAGAGGAATCAAAAGATCAGAAGCTTAATTACCTTATGCACAGAAGAGCGGATTTGTACAAATAGATATAAGAAGATTAAAAACAATTTTTAAGGGAGGCGCAAAGATGGAAACAAAAAGAAACCAAGCAGTTCCAACTTTGAAGTTGTCACATATTGTTTTGTTTGGACTTGCTTATATGACACCAATGATTGTATTTGGTATTTATGGCTTGTTGGCTGAAACCACCCATGGACTAGTTTCCACTGCCTATATAGTGGCTTTAGCTGCTATGCTATTTACCGCTTATAGCTACGGTAAAATGACTAAAGCTTTTCCTATTGCAGGGTCTGCTTATACGTATACAAGAAAATCCATAAATCCATATGTCGGATTTATGATTGGATGGGCTGTTTTACTAGACTACCTGTTTCTTCCTATGGTTATTTGGCTTATCGGAGCTGTTTATTTACATACAGCTTTCCCTAACATTCCTCTTTGGGCATTTGTACTAGCCTTTATTTTTATTACAACTGTTATCAACATGATTGGCTTAAAAGCAGCGGCGAGCGTCAATACATTAATGATGATTTTTCAATTGCTCGTAGTCGGTATTTTTATTTCACTAAGCATTATATACCTTATAAAAGGCTCATCACCTTTTGCACTCTTTAGCTTTAACCCATTCTTGAACGAGCATTTTTCCTTTTCGTTTGTAGCCGCTGGCGCTTCCATTGCTTGTTATTCTTTTTTAGGATTTGATGCTGTTACAACTCTATCTGAAGAAACCATTAATCCTGAAAAAACAATGCCAAAAGCTATCTTTCTTATTACACTAATTGGAGGCATCATTTTTATTGGAGCTTCTTATTTTCTACAGCTTGTTCATCCTGACTATACATCTTTTCAAAATATTGATTCAGCAGCATTTGAAATTGCCGTACAAATCGGCGGCAATTTATTTAGCTCTATTTTTCTAGCTGGATTAATTATTGCTCAATTCGCATCTGGCTTATCTGCTCAAACAAGCGGAGCCCGTTTATTATTTGCAATGGGAAGAGACGGCGTACTTCCCGCTAAGATATTTGGTTATCTTCACCGAAAGTCAAAAACACCCCTAATGAATATTTTATTCATAGGAGGCATTTCATTACTGGCTGTTAAGCTTGATGTAAGTACATCTACTTCATTTATTAACTTTGGAGCATTTTTAACGTTTATTTTTGTAAATCTATCGGTCATTTTTCACTATTACTTCACGTTAAAAAATGAAAGAAAGAATCGTTTTCTTCTGTACTTTCTTATACCAGCTATTGGAGCAGCCCTTGATTTCTATCTCTTTATTAATCTGGATAAACACGCCTTAGTGCTAGGAAGCATCTGGACTGCCATAGGACTTGTGTACTTAACTTTTCTTACAAAAGGATTTAAGCTTTCTCCTCCAGAAATGGACTTCGATGAAGAGGAAATAACGAAATCTTCCTCTTTTGCATATCAAAAAGCTGCTGAAAAGACATTATAACTTTTTTTAAAAAAGAGGTTGAAACATAACGAAATGAATTCAATCTAAAGACGAACAAATGGGATACATGAGCTGAACCGCTTGTGACACGGCAGTTGATTTCCGTGCAAGACTTCGCTTTCCGCGAGCGGGCACTGAGCCTCCTCGTCGCTTGCGCTCTTGCGGGGTCTCATCTATCCCGCTTTTCCCGCAGGAGTCTTCGTCTTGCCATCCAATCAACTGCTAGAAGGAATTAAATAGATAAAACCTACGTTCACCATCAAAAAAAAAAAAAAAACGAACCACTAATCAAACATGTTGATTAATGGTTCGTTTTTCACTTTGTCTAAAACCAACGCTTCTTTTTGTCTTCACACCTCAAATAAACTTTCTCCGTCCTTATTCACCCAATACTTTTCTGTTTCTGGAATCAAAGCTGTAAAGTCTTTGTACGTTCCTTTCCAATCGCTTGGAACATATTCTTCAAATGAAGCAGGCTCAGGAAACATGGAATAGAACGTCTTTTGATCAAAATTCACTAAAAATGAAGGGCTAAAATCTAATGCATCTTCTTCATCTCCGCTTTCTATTTTATCTTCAAATAGCTTTAAAAGAGTTGGCACCTCTGCTTTATACGACTCTATACGTTTTAAAAAAAGCTCAGCATTTTCACTGCTAAGAACCTCGATCCCTTTTCGTTCAGGTTCAATGTATTCGTCAACGGCTGAATCACCTTCATTTTCAAAAGCTTGTGCAAACTTCACATAATCCAAATACCATAGCTTTCGGTCAGTCACATACCATTGAAACTGCTTTTTATGTACAACTCCGACAATTACGTTTTCAGCATATATGGGTTCTAGCATGAGGTGGACCTCCTTGCTTTTATTAGCTTTGTAACCTGTTGTATGCGATTTAATTAGTCTTCAAGCACTCTCTTTTGTACTTTTTCATTCAGCTTTCGCTTTAAATATTCAGCAATCTCAGTCTGCCCAAACTCCCTTGCATATTCATAGGCATTCATATTTTTGATATTTTCTCCTGTGTATCTAATAGACACATCTATTCCTTTTTGTACTAAATATTTAACTACTTCTTGATGCCCCCCATAAATTGCTCCAAACAGCGGATTTCTCTTCGCTAAGCTCACATCTAGTTCTGCTCCAGATTCTATTAAATACTTTACTATCTCTAAATTGCCGGACCCAGCTGCTAGATTTAACGCAGAAGCATTGAATGTCCCGCCTTTCGCATTAACGTCAATTCCTTTTTCAACTAAATACTGGACGATTTGAAGGTTCTCTTTTTTAACCGCTACATGTAACCACGTACCAAATACAGTCACGGTATTTAAAACCTCTATATCATCGCCTATTAGTTTTTTCACTACGTTGATATCGCCAGTTTTAATGGCATTTCTTATCAATTTCTTACTAGGGTTTCGGTCCACTATGCAAACTCCTTCATTATCATCTACTCAAATAGGATCATTCGGAAATTCACTATCGTACTTTGCAATTAATGCTCTATCTTTTTCTTCACTTGCTTCTTCACCTAGATATTTACGTTTCCAAATCATCATTTGGTCACTAAAACTATACTTTGTATCAAACCAATTCGTATAATCATAGTGTATGTTCAACTTCCTGTTACTATCTACAGACATTGTAAATGAATACCAAAGCTCTTGATGATTATTTTCAAAACTGTTTCTTAATTGATTGCTCAATTCAAACAGTTTTCTTTTACATTTTTTAAATTCTTGTTGATCCACATGATACTCAAACGGGATTTTCAAGCTATACGTAAAACTTTGTGTATTCTGAGGTGTATTATAAAAAAAATAAGTACCTCCCCCAGTTTCTGATATTTGAGCATAAAAATAAAACTTTCCCCATTCTTCTGGTATCATTTTATTCACTGTTTCAGCTATTTCTTTATGTAATTGCTTCATTTCATTTTCCACTTTTAGCAACCTCCGATACATTTGACCTTAATGAAACACCAACAAAAACGGTCTCACCTGCCACTCTTTTCATGACTTCAGTTCGTTCAAATTCTATACCTACCATTCTTCCAGATTTAGCTGCTTGATATTGATATTTAGCTTCCTTTATGTATTTTAGACTTAGACCTAACTCTTTTCTCTTTTTATAATGCATCAATTAACCTAAGGTTAGTTAGTTACTAATTCATTATATTTTAAAAATATCAACCACATCTCCTGGAGATTTATTAATAAGGAGTTCAGGAATGTTTGGATTACTCTTCTTTAATTTATATTTTTGAATATTTGTTAATTCAGGATTGAAAGAAATATCCTGAGATGTAAACTCTAAGTTTATAAGTTTATTGTAAACTTCCCCTAAAAATTTTTTCCAATTTCCCAAGGGAGAATTTAAAACCTCACCAGGATCTTCTAACATACGATACCCGTCCGCATAATGAAACATCAGTAAACCTGTTCCAAAATCACAAGCTGCATTTTCTAGAATAACTGTTGGCACTTCAAATCCACTATTCCAGTTATAATTTGCAGCAAAGTAATGAAGCAATAGAGAGTTATTAGTATTCAATAAATAACTTATTATGTAATCCTTATCTGTCCTATTAAGTAACTGTTGAAGAAAATGAATATCGTCCTTATCCATAAGTTGTTTCCTCCTTTTAAATACACTCAAATGCTATAAATTATTGATTATTGCTGTTAAAACCTTCTTCATATCTTTTCATTTTCATCATTTGTTCTTTATCTTTTTCATCCGCTAATTCTCTACTTAAATATTTGTATTCAAAGTACTCAATTCGATCTGAAGGTCCAAATTATGAGTCATTCCAGTTTACATAACTAAAGTGCACCTTTAAGTTTGTTTTATCATTCACTATCATCGTAACTGAATACCAAGGTTCTTGTTCATTCTCCATAAATACGTTGTGTAATTGAACCGTTAAATGAAATAATTCATGAAGAGAATGATTGTACGCTTTTTTTTCGACTTGATATGTTCGAGGTATTAAATGTGAATATTGATATTCGTTTTCTTCTCCTACAACTTTATAAAAAAGTATACTCCACCTTCTCCATCTTTCACTTCACCATTAAAGTAAAAACTGCCCCATTCAACAGGAATCATATCGCTTACCTTTTGAGTAATTTTACGATAAAGTGTATGAAGTTCATTTTCAAATGACATATTATTCCCCTCTGCTTCATTAAGCACTAAGTTATTCATTTCTCCCCTATCTTTTGCAACACCTTCTGTCGTTTTGATTAAATTTTTCACCATATTAAGTGTAATCTCTTCTTCATCTTCATAAATTTTAATACTTGCTCTCATTAAAAGTAACTCTTCAGCAGATGCTACTAAACGTTCCAAGGCTTCTGCATCATAATAATTACATGCAATCACAGGATTTCTCATACTAATATTTTGTTTTATGTCGCTTATAGATTTAAATATTTTTTGTCTTAACAAAGGAATATATTTATTAATATTTGAGTCATTCAGAATTACTAAACTAATGGCTTGCATATGTACGACTCCTCCTACTCAGTCATCAAAACATTCACGGTCACTTGCTGATGTAGTATTTATATATTACTTGATACAACAACTGAATTCGAAAGCGCTATTAATAGATAATTAGCTATCAAATTACAGACTTTCTATTAACATTCAAAGGATCTACATTGCTTTCTTCTAACAACTCTTCAAACTTTTCTGCTCCATATGTTATAAAAAAGTCATATTCAGCTTGAGAAATAAAGAAACTTAACAAAACTTTACCCATTTGTTGTGTGCTCTCAGTATCTAGCTCATGATATTCTTCGGGAAAAGCAAACGGTTCAGTAAAGTAAACTGCATTTTTATCGTATTTTTGGTAAAATGACTTTTCAATACTTTCAATACCGCTAACCGCTGTTCCACGCCCTATTTCTATTTCATTACCGAGACAGTAAAATAACACATTAGCCAAGATATATCCTGTGCTATTAAATGCTTCATCCACTACCATCGGAATTTCCATATTATCCCTTAAAACTTCTTCATAGTTACTTAATCCTAATGTATTAAACACTAAACATTCTTCAAAGACATTTTCATATTTTAAAATTTGTATACTAGGAAGCTCTTCATTATTCCGATAAATTTCTCGGTCTATTGGCTCACCTAAATATTTACTATAATGATCGTAATAAAGCTCTCCGTAGTTAATCATTTTTTGACCTCTCCTCTATATTTCCTATTTACGTCTGTTGCGAGCTTCTCTAAAGTCTAAACATAAGAAATCCCCAGCAAATAGTGCAGCAATAGGAATCACGTCTATTCCTATTGATACTCCTTGATGGTACTACCTTAATGGGTTATGAACTTCAATAAATCATCATTTAAGTACACAAAGTATGACTATCTCAAAAAAACAAAAACACTTGTTACCTAAAAGGCTGATTCTCTCTTATCATTTAAGGTAAAATCAGTCTTTAAAAGTATAACAAGTGTGCTTAGATTACTAAATAATTATGAATTTTTTGGGGTTGTTTAGTTATTTATTTCTCAATAGATTCATTAATAAAAATCTTTACTGAAGTTAAATCCACCTTTTTATCAGTATCTTTCGGATAATTTTCTTCCAGAAAATGTAATAATCTATCTGACAAGCTGTTATTCTCATAAACCTTCTCAAAGTTTGTTATGAAACTTTCGACAGTCTCGTAATCAACACTTTCAATAGTCTGTGGGAGATATTTACCTTGTTCATATTGATACGCCTCCCAAATTATATATGCCAAAGCATTTCCTATACATATCCATACTTTTTCATTATCTTCATCATTATCGAGTTGCATATAAGTCATGATATCTGTTTCATCCATGTTTTCTAAATATAAATAAAGGTTAGATGCGTCAATATTCTTAAACTTTAACCATTCCCAAGCTTTTTCTAATGACTCAACAGCTACTTCAAATCCTTCAGATTTAGAAATCTTGTCTATAATCAAGTCCGATAGCGACAATAGATAAACTACTTTGGCATCCTCACTCAAATTATTAAATCGATTCATTTAACCCACTCCTAATCAATATATACACCATTTTTCACTCTAAAATTTAACCTTCCAGTGACTTTAGCACCTTCTACCGCCTGTGAGGTTACCTCAACAATTAAGTTAGGATATTTTAAACTTAATTGTTTTATTATACCTGGATCTTTTTTAGGATTTCCTAACCCACTAAGACAAGTTGGACATACCCCAGAGGGGTTAGATTGATGTAGCTTAAAAATCCCAACTACATCCTGAGGTTGTATACCTGCTTTCTCGACTGCCTCAACAAATTGATTCGCTACTCCCTCTTCAGCATGTCTTGTAGCAGATGGTATTTTCCCCGAAGATTTTATTGGTCTGTTTGGATTTGATACATCAAGGTCTGAAAGGCCAGCTTCTTTCCTAACTTTCGGTGACCCTCCTTCAAAAATCAACCCTTCAAGTTCCTTTACATCAGTTTTACCTACCGCTATTGTATCAGTTTCTGGAACATTCCACTTTTTTCTTAAAGCGTCCAAATCTGTCTTACCAAAGTGGATATTACCATTACCAGTACCCTCAGTATCCTTTTGAATTGAACGTTCACTCACATGCTCTACTTTTACAGGCTCGTCAACCTTTTTGACCGTCTCTACCTTAACCGAATCACCCAGCTTCTCCACATCACGCTTGGACATAAATCTTCCGCCAGCTCCGCGATAGCGATTATGAACTGGATCGTAGGTCACCTTGCCAATCATCTGCATCGTCTGCTGCTTCACATTCTGCAAGGTCTCTCTCACCGTCTGCTGGGCAAGTGCTGGACCAGCCGGCACAAGTTCTGGCCCCAGTCTTGGCATGCTGCTGTCTAGGATGTTGTTATACGTTTTATGTAGCGACTGTGTCCAAGAGGCCGGTGCGTTTTTGACGCTTTGGTAGGCTTGTTTTGTGACGTTGGCAACGGCGCTTGTGCGAAGCGTGTTGCGCATGTTGTTGAGCTTTTCGGTGCCTTTGGTCGCAAGGCTTTGTCCCATTTTCCCCGCTACCTTCGTAGAAAGCGCCCCAGCTCCAGCAATTCCTAATGCTTGCAGAAGACTTGCTTTATGCTGCTCTTCACTGATTTTATTCCCGAACATGTCGCGTCCGGTCATATATTCTCCTAAGCCGTTTGCAGCCACAAGACCGTAGAGGCCTTTTTCGGTTTGCTCCAGGACTTTGAAGGATTTGGCGGATTTGTAGGCGTCTAGGGCGTGATCCGCTGCGCTTAGGCCTTTAGCCGTTTTATAGATTGCTTTTCCGCCTTTTGCGGCTCTTCCTACCCAGCCGACGACCGGAATGAAGCCGGCTGCTGTGACGTAGATAGTTTTACGCCAGCGACAAATATTTAAGTGAAAGATATTAATATCAAGAATAAATTCTCATTCATACTCCACGTTAAAATTTACCTTTAATTCACAAGTCTCATATAATTGGTTGGTTAAACGACTTATTATCCTTGCCATCATAATAAAAAACTTGATAAGTCTTAACTTATCAAGTTCATAGAATAGAAACCCTCTATGGTTTCTATTTAGCTCACATTATCTTAAAGAGTAGAATATTCACTAAGACAGCTTATTTCATAAAAAACCCTTTTAATTTTCGTTTTTGTATTAACCTTTTAGTTATCCTTTACAGCCTCAAGATATCTCTCTAGATGTTTTTTCCCTAATTTACTCTTTGGTAAGACACCAAGATATTCATATTTCCATATTGTCTTCCTAGCATAGGAATCTGCTGTTGAAAGATCATCATAATTAAATTGGATGTTGAACTTTCCTTTATTGTCAAAAACTAAAGTGAAATTGGTCCATGGCTCTTGCATCTCATTCTCAATAAACACTTTCCATAGTTCTTGTATGCAATCTAATAACTCATTCCATTGTTTAGAATATTCTTCTTCACTTACTGGAAAAATTTCAGGAATGTCGTGGCTGTAGATAATCTCATCACTATCATTAGGATGATAATAGAAGTAAGCTGTTTGTGCACCTTCAACTACTTCACCATAAAGGTAAACTTCAGACCACTCTTTGGGAATGGTCTCTATTACGATATTCGCTATGTCTTGGTATAAATTATTCAATGTTTCTTCATTCATCTAATATTCCTTCTGGTACATTATCAAATCGCCTAAAATCCCAATCTTCTTCACCAATTTTATACCTAATATTAAAACTACTTGGACGTATAGAATCGCCTTTATAATTTGGTGTTATTTTCACTTGTACTTTTTCATCAAGTTCCAAGGCATCGGCCCATGTATTCTCAAGTTTCTTCCATTCGCCCCTATTTAAATTACTATTCATGGGAACCAAATTGTCTAGGTTTCCACACCCTTTTAAAATACTGGAAATCAAATGACCTCCGTCATCACCTGACAAACGATCATTATGTTCTACAACTCTTTGTGATGTTCTACAACTCTTTGTGGATATTGATTTCTTCTTTCTTTTTCTAAGGTTAATGTGTAATTCGGCCTTTTTCATTGGTAGTGTAAGTATGCCCAGATTTAGATGTATATTGAATGTCTGGTTTTAATACTTTTTACGATTTACTCTTGTATAATGCTTACCATATTAAACTTTATTTACTGTCCTACCTGTAGAGGTTACCACTTGAACTGTCTCTACACTATCTCTTGTTGCTGCAAATTTCACAATGTGGTCTTTGGCCGTATCTATTACATCACCTAATTTAGTAGGAGGCAAATAACCACTTTCCAGTTGATAATATGGCTGCGGTAAAGATACGTTTCTTAAATTTTCATATCCTTTTTTCACATGTTCAGCAAGTAAATTAGGTAATTTTTGCACACCTTCGTATGCTTGATTGAATTTTGATCCAATTACATTTTCTCTCAACATGTTCCGCATATCACTAAGTTTCTTCGCTCCGTTGACAACGGCGCTTGTGCGAAGCGTGATCAGACATTAAGTTAATTCATTTCAAAATCTCACATAAAAAAATGCAAGTACCCTCCGTATTTTTCATGGAGATACTTGCACTTTTATGAACCTCGTCACTTTCTTCTGGACCTATAACTATATACCTGAAAAACTTGGAGGGAATCTAAAACATGACGATTTATTGGTTTAAATTAAACTGAATTCTACTAAGCTCACACATCAATACTAAATTAAAGCTTATTATTTTTTACTTCTTCAAACCACTCATCAGCAATATCACTAGCCGTTTTAATATCATCATTTGTGTGTACTAAATCATACTTATATTCTGCTTTAAAGCGGCTGCTCCTTGCATTATAGATCAGCTTCATCTCTGTCGGCATATCTCTTTCATACTCTCTACATAGTTCTTCATTTTTTTCAACATCATCATTGATAATGTTCAATACCATGGACTGTCGCTTTGTAGATACATCATATTTTTTATTTCCCCATGCATCATTTACTCTATGACGCTCTACGTATTTATCATTAATTAAATAAAAAAAGCTGCTTGATATCA
Organism: Priestia sp. YIM B13551; assembly: GCF_042787905.1. Lineage (NCBI taxonomy): Bacteria > Bacillati > Bacillota > Bacilli > Caryophanales > Bacillaceae > Priestia > Priestia sp. YIM B13551. The sequence continues at coordinate 202,112 of NZ_JBHZOX010000001.1, read as the reverse complement.
TATCTTCTTCACACGAAGCATACACATACACTTTATCAGCGCTATCTTCAACGTACTCCATACATATAGATATCATATCAGCTTGTAATTCACTAAACTTATCTTCATACTCTTTCATTTTGCTTTTTCACTCCTTAGATTAACTCTCAAGAATTCCAGTTAACCTTACCTAAAAAATCTTTTCGTTCCTTTGGTCACCATAGAGTGACCCACCTTGTTTGCGTAGCGTAACGATAGTGCACTTGCAATGACTAGCGATTGGAATAAGCTATTTTGGCGCTATTCTATTTTATAAGCCTTAACTTTTATAAAATAGAAAATAAATGATGAAATGCGCAAATGCGTTTAATAAAAGCACCGATTGCCTAGAAAATGCAATCGGTGCTCCCGCTTACTCTTGCAAACTTTTTATTGCCAAATTAATCTCATTAATTCAGGAATAAAAGAATTTATACCTATTTACGAACGTAGGCTTTATAAGTTTCCGAATAAAATTAACAAAAAAATAAGTTTAGCAGCGCTCTAGGGTTATTTGTTTGTTAGGCTTTTTATAAAATCTTCAAAGCTATAAGAAATAAGGCTAAAATGCGTGTTAGAAGGTTCATACTCTTCTTCGTAGATGTCTTCCATGTCTAAGCTCCAATAATAAACCGCTCCAGCATCTTCTCCTGATAATGACAAGCAAATTTTGTTATCAATTGGATCTTCGCCAATAATTAGAAAATTATCAGGTATTACATGGTTACTATGAAAAGCCAAAAATACATTCTGTACATTTTTATGCACATCTTTAGTGAATGGAAGTATGGATGTTAAAGATGACGTGATTTTTTTGTCTAAGGTTTGAAACCTTCGTATAGTAGGATTACCGCCATTGGTTTTAAGTAAAAACTCTTTATAATCATCGGGCAATTGAATATTCCACTCTTCTTCGAATGATTGAATCTCTTGCAAATTTGCAGGCTTACTATTATTTTTAATTTCTATATTCATAAATAAATATTAACCTCCCTCTATAAATTATCTCAGTCCATAACTTTGCAACCCATATCATACCCAGAGACTCTTTCTTTTAGTTTCAAGTTTTAAAAAACTCGTTTAACTGCGACGCTACTTATATAAAAAATACGCTATATAAGAATTTTAATCATCTAGCGAATATAGCTTTTCTAGAAGCTCTGTAAATGTATCACATATATGGTATATAGCTTGTTCCTTCTCTACTTCATGATCAAAAAACACAATTGTCGGTTCACTAACGTTTTTTCTATAATCAAAGCAAAGAAGATTTCCGAAAGGATCTCTCGCAAAAGGATAAATGCCACTTGGTAACACTTGCGATTTCATTTCATAGACTTCTACTATATTAGCATCATCGCTTGTAAAGCTTAACAAACATGAAAATACCAGTTCACTCTTCACATCAGTGTCAAAAACTTTAGGCTGTGGGTATCCTCCATTAAAATTTAATATGCATTTTTTATAATCAAGGGGAAACTGTATATTAAAATAACTTTCTACATCATTAATTACTTTTTCTGAAATAGGGCTATCTAATGGTTGAATCCAATTTATCTTTTTCACTTTATTCTCTCCTCATTAACTCAATTTCCCTTCTCTTCCTGCTCTTCCTCCTCCCCAAATAGCCCTACCTCCAGTGTGCTTAGCTACTTCATGTTCATAATAATCTACCAATTGCATTCTACCAATATCTTGATGGTGATGCCAAGTTAGAGACGCTGGTACCTCCCCTGCACTAATTAAACGTAGTTCGGCGTCATTAAACTTTCCAGCTAATAATTTATTTTTTTCAATTTCTAAAGCTAAACCTTTTGTTAAGCTTCTGAATTGCCTTGCATCAGATGCTAAATGTAACTCTTCTACTAAATTAACCTCATATACGGAATTAAAAATAGGATATCCTTGTATATCATAAGTAACTTTATATTCTTTACCATTTTTACCAGAAATCAAAGTGTAAGTTTTTGTTCCATCATCATTAATTGTCATCTCTTTATATTCTCGAGGTTGTATCGGCTTTCTGCTTTTTTTAGGAAGGAATTCATTTACATTTGGAAGAGGTTGAATTGTTTTTTTTCCTTCTTTTAAATTGCTAACCGTCTCAACCTCAATCTCATCACCCAGTTTTTTAACATCACTCTCTGACATAAACCTTCCGCCAGGTCCACGGTAGCTGTTGCGATCCGGATAATATTTCACTTTCGTTACCATCTGCATCGTCTGCTGCTTCACATTCTGCAAGGTCTCCCTCACCGTCTGCTGGGCAAATGCCGGACCTGCTGGTGCTAGTTCTGGCCCCAGTCTTGGCATACTGCTGTCTAGGATGTTGTTATACGTTTTATGTAGCGACTGCGTCCAAGAGGCCGGTGCGTTTTTGACGCTTTGGTAGGCTTGTTTTGTGACGTTGGCAACGGCGCTTGTGCGAAGCGTGTTGCGCATGTTGTTGAGCTTTTCGGTTCCTTTGGTCGCAAGGCTTTGTCCCATTTTCCCCGCTACCTTCGTAGAAAGCGCCCCAGCTCCAGCAATTCCTAAGGCTTGCAGAAGACTTGCTTTACGCTGCTCTTCACTGATTTTATTCCCGAACATGTCGCGTCCGGTCATGTATTCTCCTAGCCCGTTTGCAGCCACAAGACCGTAGAGGCCTTTTTCGGTTTGCTCCAGGACTTTAAAGGATTTGGCGGATTTGTAGGCGTCTAAGGCGTGATCCGCTGCGCTTAGGCCTTTAGCCGTTTTGGAGATTGCTTTTCCGCCTTTTGCGGCTCTTCCTACCCAGCCGACGACCGGAATGAAGCCGGCTGCTGCCATGGCTCCTGCTGCGACGCGCTGTGAGGTAGAAAGTTTTTCACCTGTAACAGGGTCCACGCCTTCTGCTGCTCGTTTATAATCATAATATCCGCTGACCTCTCCTGTAAAGGTAGAAACCGCGTCCCACGTTTTTTCATACCACGGCTTGTTTGCTTCTTCTTCTTGCTTTTTTTCCAGCTCGTATACTTCTTCTTGCTGCTTGTTGTAGTCAACATATGAAGTCGCATAGTCGTTTAGCTTTGTTTGCACTTTATACAGCTCGCTGTCGTGATAGGCTTTTTCGTTAAAGGCAAGCTGATAGGCGCTTCCTCCTTGACTCGTAGCAAGCTCTAAGCCGCTTACTAGCGTATCCACTACCGTATAGAAGTCGTCCATTTCGCTGTATTCTTTTGACCATTCAGCGTCAAGCTGGTTCACTGCTTCAATTGTATCGGTGCGTTTTTTCTCTGCTTCTTCTATTTTATCGTTAAACTCACTCGTTGAAAACGCTGAAATAGAGACGATATCGTCAATACCGTTTAAAATACTCTGCAGATCGTCGTGCTGCTGAGCAACCATTTGTTTAGCATTGCTGTTGGCGTTTTTTAGCTCTGTTTCTAAAAATGATTCAGTTACAATCGTGCTTCCTGTTAGCTTTGCTTTTTCAGCTTTAACGTGAAGCGTTGAAAAATAGCTTTGCTGCATTTTAATTAAGTTTTCCCACTGTCCGGCCGTATCGGCGTGCTGCTTATAAAAAGATTTTATATTGTCAGCGCCTTTTCCTTCTAAGCTGCCTTCTAAGTCCGCTACGCCCTGCAGCGCTTTTTTCAGTTCACCCAGCTGGCTGAGTAACTCATCGTAGGCTTTTTCCCTGTCTTTTGCTACATCAAACAGCGCTTTTGCATCGTATACCTTTCCCACAGTCATCCCCCTTTGCTGCTACGAATGGATAATAGATTCGTCTTGTTCTTTTAGTAAGTCTACATTAGATTTTGTATCTTTTACGTTTTTGTTTAATGCTTTTATATAAGTAGAAATAAGCGTTTGAATTTCTTCTTCGCGCGCTTCCCATTTCTCTGTAGTATCAAGGCTGTTTTTTCCAAGGTCAGGCATTTTGCTAATGGATAAATTTCCAATCGCTGTGCTGACTGCTTCAAGCTTTTTGATAACGTCAGCGTGATCAAGCTTAATTGTCATGAAAACAGCCCCCTTCTAATTTCACTAATCTTGTTTTCTACTGCGTCATAGGCTTCTTCACCTTTAGCTAATAAAGAATCCGCTTCTCCAATAGCGGCGTTCAAGCCACTCAAAGCTCCTTTTTCAGCTTCTAGCGCCCATATCTTTGTTTCAATTTCACGAATGTATCCATCGTAATCACCGTCTAAAATGCCTTTTATGTTGTCGTAGGCTGCCGTACGTTTTTCGTCAAAATCATCCGATAACGTACCCGTCCATTTGTCTCCCAGCTCAGGCTTTTTGATGTGTTCAATTTCTTGTAATGAAACAGCTTGTTCATGCTCAATTTTACTTTTAGCTGTTCTTAGCTTAGAGATCTTTCCTTCTACATCTGAGACTCTTCCAGATACTTCACCCAGCAGTCCGTCTAATACGCTTCCTAACCCCATATCGTTCCTCCTGTTCCGCACAATTCGAGTTTAATCCAATAATTATAAGTATAAAATTTGTCTCATTATAGCTAAATAGGAAAAAACTCTCTTTTTTATGCTTCTAGTTTCATGAATTGAGATAAAAATGGAAAATCAGAGAAAAAAGACTCATGTCTAAATACGTCATCCAACCATATACCGTTATCTAAAATAAAGAATAAGTAGAATAAAACCATTCCTTTGTACCCATACCCGTTTTTTCCTACAAATTAAAGCTTTTTGCGTAAAAAGACCAACTTCACTTCGTTTTTTTACACAGCAAAAAACCTCTGCACATTCTGCAGAGGTTTTGTTTTATACTTGAACCGGCGTTGGTTCTTCAGCTGTTTGTTCGTGCTGCACAAGTCCGTAGTTTTCCCACGCCCGGCTTTTCCAGCGGAAAAACATAATAACTGCGCGCGTCCATTCGTCGGCTGCAATGGCAAGCCAAATGCCAGCAAGCCCCATGTCTAAATGGAAAACGAAGAAATAACCGAGCGGCAAGCTCATCATGACCATCGACATGGCACCAATTAACACCGGATATTTGGCATCTCCCGCTGCCCGCAGCGAGTTAATCAGCACAATGTTCATCGTTCTTCCCGTTTCAAGCAGAATACTCAGAAGCAGCACCGTCGCCCCAAGCTCAATGATATGCGGATTGTCTGTGAACACGCTGATCAGCTGTGTTCTGAATGTCATCACAAGAACAACCATCATCATCGTTACGGCACTGGCCCATTTGACGCTTTTCCATACGCGATGGTACGCCTCATCTTTTTCGTTTCCGCCTACTAAACGGCCGACAATAATCGCTGTACCCATTCCAATCGCAATGGCAAACAAGTAAATGAACATCGAAATGTTCATCGCGTACTGTCTCGCAGCAAGTGATTCTGCGCCTAGGTACGTCGCATAGTATAAAAAGACAATTTGACAGCCTTGATACATAACCTGTTCAAAAGCCGACGGAATACCGATTTTTAAAATTTTACCGATATATTCTTTTGAAAGCGTAATGTAGTACTGAAATTTCACTCTGTATTCCATCACTTGATACAGCAGCCAAAAGAATACAATCAGCGCAACGAATCGGCTGAACGCAGATGAAATGGCAGCTCCTTGCACGCCCATTTCCGGAAAGCCGAACTTCCCGAAAATTAAAGCATAGTTTCCTGCAATATGAAAAATGTTCATTCCAAGTGAAACAAACATCGCCTGCTTCGTAAAGCCGTGTACGCGAATAATCGCTGCAAGCGAGTTAATAATCGCTTGAAGAAAAATAGCTCCTCCGACGATGGATAAATAGCTTTGTGCATACATCAGCACGTCACCTTGTAAGTTCATAGCTTCCATCATATGTCTTGAAAACAAAAGAAAACCCGCGCTAATGACTAGCCCGACTCCTAAATTTAACGTAACGGCCAAAGCAGAAATCTTTGACGCTTCCATATACCGTTTTGATCCTAAATACTGAGAGACAACAATTGCCGCCCCGTTGCCAATGACCTCTAACACCAAAATCGCAATGTGAAGGTATTGATTGGCTGCTCCGACTCCTGATACGGCATCGTCCGACAGCGCACTTAGCATAAAGGTATCAGCAATCCCCATTAACATAAAAAGAAACACTTCTAAAAAGATCGGCCACGTTAAGAAAAACAAATTCAGCTTTTCTTTTGGCCCTTTTTTTGTTTCGACCGCGGTCATCCCATCACCTTCTTTACCGATATCCAATTTCAAACAAGAAGTATCTTACCACACATTTCCTTTGTATACATCCCCTTTTTAGCACATTTTTTATTTTATTTGTTTAGGCATAAAAAAAGCCGCTCCCTTGAAGGAAGCAGCTTTTTTTCCGTTGTTAAATTGAAATTTTCACTTCCGCATTCATACCTGGAAGAACTTTATCTGATGCATCATCAATTGAAATTTTCACCGGTACTTTTTGCGTTACTTTTGTGTAGTTTCCTGTATTTTGAGCAGGAAGCATAGAAGACACTGAGTTTGTTGCGCGGCCGATTGCTTCAACATGACCTTTAAAGACTTTACCTGAGTCTCCGTCCACTGTAATGTCGACGCTGTCTCCTTCTTCAATATCACCTAGGTCTGTTTCTTTAATGTTTGCATTGATATAGATTTTAGATAAATCAGCTGTTTGTGCTAATACATCGCCAGCTTTTACTAATTGATTTTGAGACGCGTTGTTTTTAATGATTGTTCCGTCGATCATAGACGTTACGTCTGTTGATTTGTCGCCTTCTTTTAAGCTTCCAACAGAGTCACCTTGAGAAACGCTGTCTCCTTCTTTTACATTCCATTCGCTTAACTGACCGTTAGCTGAAGCAATAACTTGTGAAAGCGGTGCTTCTACCTGCGCTTCATCGGTTTTAACGTAATTTGCTTTTTCGTAGAAATAATATCCACCAAAACCTACTAGTAATAAAATCACAATGATTCCAACAATGTTAGTAACCAATAAACGACTTTTACTCATCGGAATTCCTTCTTTCTATAGTTAGTATATTATACAGATGTTTCTTCTGTTTGAGGCGCCGGCAGCATTTTTCTTTCTCCTTGCGGCTCAGTTTTTTCTTGCACCTCTTCTTTTTGAACAAGAATTCTATTTTGACCGCTCCACGCTTTACTTAGTGAAGCAATGAGCATGATTACGCCTAAAATACCAAGCATGAAAAATAAGTTGTGATACGCATGTAAAATCGACGCTTTTTTAGCGCTTGCTACAACAGCCGTCACAGCCGATGTTTTTGCGTCCCCTTGGCTCATTCCCATACCCATATAGCGTTTGATCATTTCAGACAGCTGCAGCTTCACCTGAGGATCTACTGAGCTAATTTGACCTCGAAAATCTTCATAATAAATCGCGTTTTGTCGAACAACAAACCATCCAATCACAGGTGCTACAATCGCTCCTAATAAATTTCGAATGGAGTGCAGTGAAATGGAACGCATCGAAGCTTGATGTAAATCTCCGGCTAATGCCGCTCCTAGTGCACCGGATACCAGTGCCATACTAACACCCATACCAAAGAGCATAATGTGAACATACAAGCTCACTAGTGATGTATCGGCTGATACGTTCACCCAGCTAAATCCTACAATGACAATGAGAAGTGATCCAATCGCTCCAAGGTAACCTGGACCAAATTTGTCATACAAGAATGTCGTAGCAAATGCTGAAATCAGTACCCCAACAAAAAAGTATAAATAAAAATAAGAAAGCGTGGTGTACGATGCATTTTGAACATTTTGCATGACGCCATTAATGCCTGCAATGGCTAGAATATACGCCATATGACCGCCAATCGCCATAATTGTACCTGCAACTGGTTTTACGGCTAGCAGTGATTTTAATGGTACTAACGGATTTTCAGCGGCTAAATCAACTAAGACAAAAATGACAACTAATCCTGCTGCAGCTAGTAAGAACGGCCACACTTGAATAGAAGCAAATCCTTCGTATCTTAGTTCATACAGTGGATACACTAATAAAATCATAATAAGACTAAGAATAAAGATACTTTTCTTATCCACTGGTCGATCTTCTTGCTGAGTTGGATCATGAGCAGGCAATACCTTATACCCAATAAACAGACAGACAAGAGAAGCTATTATTCCTAAAACAAAAACCCAGCGCCAATTATCCATGCTAAGAGATACAGCACCTAAAAAGGCTCCAATCGCCGTTGAACCGAACAGTCCGCCGATCGCTAACACTAAAAAGAAGTTTCGGATTTTATTCGGAAACGAGATCAGCGCAGCTGGAATAATGGTTAAAAACAGCATTCCTGAACTTAAGCCTTGAATCAGACGACCAAGGGATAAAAACGCAACGTTTTCGGAAAAAACGTTGATAATCGAACCTGCTAAAAAGACTAAAACGAACGTTAAGTATGCTTTACGCACGCCATACTTTTTCGTTAGCATCGGACCAATAGGTACTCCGAGTCCAAATGCCAAGTTAGAAATAATAGATGGCAATAGTAAGCTTTGTGTACTCGCATCAAATCGATTTTGAATCAATACTTGATTGACCGTGTAAGATAAATTCAAAAAATACTGAGGGCCAATTGAAAATAGCGTTAAAATCGCCATAATTAAGTATTTAGGTACGCTTAAACCTTGTTTGTCGGAGGCTACTGCTGGATTATTCTGACTCATATTTATTCCTCCTTTTATTAAATTCTTTTCATATGACTAACAATTCCTTACATATTTTATTGTGCAAGTTGTATCATGCAAGTTATAGCAGCACTATATATTATACATCTTTTAATGAAGAAATCAACTTCTTTGTTTCAACTTAAAAAGACTATTTTTCAATAGCCTTTTTGTTCATCTATATGTATTCGTTTTAACATCCATTACTGCGCCATTTTTTAAAATCGTGATTCAAGCGGGATAAGCTTTTTTCCAGTGCTAAAATCTCTTCTTCCGACCAGTCTTCCAATACTTCAGCATAGGCTTGTTTCCGCTTGTTTTGTACATGCTGCAAAATATCTTTTCCTGAATCCGTCATTTCAATTAAACTAATCCGCCCATTTTCTGGACTCGGAAAGCGGCGAACAAACTGTTTGGTTTCAAGCGCAGATACTTGCCGGCTAGCTGTAGATAAGCTCAGCTTTAAATTTTCAGCTAATGCATTAATCCCGAGCGGACTGCGCTGATCTAGCTCGCTTAACAGTAAATATTCAGAACGGTCCAAGCTTCCAAGCTTAGGACTGTGCGTCGTTGTTAGACGAACAAGCAGCGCAATTTCGTGCTCAATGGTTTGCAGCGAGTCTCGCTTCACCTCTGTCTCCCCCTTTATCTCATAGAACATTCTGTACTTTTCGCTATGTTTACTATACCGCAACCGTTCGCGTGAACCAACCTTTTTTCCGTTTTTCTTCTATTATATAGAAAGAAATCATAGATGAGGTACATTTAATTCTAGCATCACAGGACAGTGGTCGCTTCCCATTACATGCGGATGAATAGCAGCTCCTTGAATAACGTCTCTAATTCTCTCTGATACGATAAAATAATCAATGCGCCACCCGATATTTCGTTCTCGCACTTTATTCATATACGACCACCACGTATAGGCTCCTTCTTGATTCGGGTATAAATAGCGGAATGTATCAAGAAATCCGCTAGCAAGAAGCGTCGTCATTTTCCCTCGCTCTTCTATGGTAAAACCAGAATTGCCTCGGTTTGGCTTTGGATTGCGCAAGTCAATTTCTGCGTGGGCTACATTTAAGTCTCCGCACAAAATCACCGCTTTACGGCTATTTAATTTTTTCAAGTACACGAGCAGATCATCTTCCCATTGCAGCCTTTCTTCAAGCCTCGCTAAATCTCTTTTAGAATTTGGCGTATACACATTTACTACATAGCATTGTTCAAACTCGAGCGTAATGATACGTCCTTCTTCTTCCGATTCTTTACCCACACCGTATGAAACGGATAAAGGCTTCTGCTTTGTAAAAACAGCCGTTCCAGAATAGCCTTTTTTCACGGCGTAATTCCAGTACTGATAATATCCTTCTAGCTGCAAATCAATTTGTCCTTCCTGCAGCTTCGTCTCTTGAATACAAAATACATCCGCATCCACTTCTTGAAAATAATCTAAAAAACCTTTTCGCACACACGCGCGAATACCGTTTACGTTCCAGGAAATCAACTTCATAAACTGTCCACGTTCTCCTCACTTGATTTATGTATCAGTGTTTAGTGTAGACAATTTTTTGCATAAGTTCAAATAATTTAAAGGGTACCCTTCTTTTTAAGGTATTCCTGATATTTCTTCTTATTTTATTTTCTGTACCTCAAACACTAGATACAAGAGGTGAAACATAATGTCAACAAACTACACGTATGAAAATAACGAAGAAGTTTCTACTGTTTCTAAAAAAGAAGAGCACCCTACTAAAGAATGCGAAACACAGAATCAAACGGCGCTTACTAAAGAAGATTTTTCTTTAAATGATTCTGCCATTAAGCACTTCAGCAGGTAATCCATAAAAATAAGAACCCGTTAACTGGTAGCAAGACTTGCTGTCTCAAGCTCTTGCTATTCATTTCTTAAAAATAAGGTGATCATATGCTAAAAACCAATCAAATGATAGAAGCTATCAAAGAATATTCCATCCCTTTTGCTAATATTGATGACTTACTGCCGCTTATTAACACAGCAAGCCGCGCTCAATACGTACTTCTCGGCGAAGCATCTCACGGCACATCTGAATTTTACGAAATTCGAGCAGCTATTACGAAAGAATTAATTCAGCATCATGATTTTTCTTTTATAGCAGTGGAAGGAGACTGGCCTTCGTGTTTTGAAGTTAATCGCTATATTAAAGGATATACAACTCAGTACGCCAATGCCGAAGATGTCTTAAAAACTTTTAGCCGCTGGCCTTCATGGATGTGGGCCAATCAAGAAATAAAAGAATTGATTGAATGGCTTCGTGATTATAACAACAACTTGCCAGCACATCAGCCAAAAGTAGGTTTTTACGGTTTAGATGTATACAGCCTGTGGGAATCGATGGAAGCTATTATTGAGTACTTAGAAAACAACCACGCTTCTGATGCAAAGAAAGCGAAAAAAGCCTTTGAATGCTTTGAACCTTTTCATCGCGAAGCACAGATGTACGGAATTTCTTCTGCCTTTTACGGAAAAAACTGCATGGTAGAAATCTTAGAGCTTTTACAAACCATTCAGCAAAAGAAAGATACCTATACTCATGAGCCTGAAGCTGCGCTTAGTATGCAGGTAAATGCGCTGGTAGCAAGCAATGCTGAAGCTTATTATCATACGATGATTACCAATGACAATGAATCGTGGAATATTCGCGATCGTCATATGGTAGAAGCTTTAAAATATATTCAATCTTACTACAAAGATAGCGCGAAAGGAATTGTATGGGAGCATAACACTCACATCGGAGATGCAAGAGCAACGGACATGAAAAGCAGCGGCATGGTGAATGTAGGTCAGCTTACCCGTGAAGAATACGGACCGAAGCATGTTTACGCCGTCGGATTCGGAACTCATCACGGCACGGTCATTGCTTCTGATAGCTGGGGTAATCCTCAGCAGGAGTTAACCGTTCCTCCAGCTATGGAAGGAAGCTGGGAAGATACCATTCACCGAGCAGGTGCTTTTGATCAATATCTCATGTTCACAGAGGAAAACCGAAAATTTTTTCATTCAACGATAGGCCACCGCGCCATTGGTGTTGTATATGACCCAGAGGTTGAACAATACGGAAATTATGTTCCTTCTCGCTTGTCAAAACGATATGATGCTTTTATTTATGTAGAAAAAACACACGCCTTATCGCCACTCATCTTTTAATTAAATAAGCGGACTTCCAACGAAGTCCGCTTATTTTTATTGCAAAAAGCTACGAATCGTATCTGCCACAAGTGCATGATCTTCTTCTTGCGACATACCTGATACGGTAATGGTTCCAATTACGCCGACGTTTTTAACCGAAATCGGAAATGACCCTCCTACTGCTTCGAATTCCTGAGGGTTCGCTGCGTAAAACTGCGCGTAAGAACGATCTTTTAACTCGCAGTACAGCTTCATATAATACGAGCTGTGATGGTGACGAAGAACGGTGTTTGATTTTCGTTTAATCCATTCTTCATGATCGGGAATAGCCCCTTCCATCGCATGTTGAAAGAGAGTTTGACCATTTCGTTTAATACTTACGGTTACTGCCTTACCCTTGCTTTTTGCTTCATTAATAATGGCCATTCCGAGCTGTAGAGCCTGGTCATTTGTAAATTGATGAAAGATCAGTTCTTTTTCCTGTTGAACTACTTTTTCAAGCAGCGTCTCTGCCGAATGATTACTCACTGTTTCTCGCTCCTTAGTTAAAATAAACCGCTCGTTTTTCTTTGCTGCTTTCAAATACCGCTTCAATAACTTTAACCACGTCACGAGCTTCTTCTGCTGAAACCGGAAGTTCTTCTCCTCGAAGCAGGCTGTCGGCAATTTTTTGATAATACGTCACATAAGAACCGTGCAGCGTTTCAATTTCTGTTGTTTCTCCTTCGCCCGTTGTCAGCTTACCGTAGTGTTCAGGATGATCTGCTCCCCACGTATCATTCACAGGCTTCTTGCCGGCTCTTAGCATATCTTCCTGGCCGTCAATCCCGTATTTGATATAGCTTGCTTCTGTTCCGTGAACTTGAAAGCGCGGCCCGTTGCTTGGCACAATAGCGCTTGAATGCAAAATAACGCGAAGAGAACCGTATCCAAGCACTACGTGGAAGTAATCATCCGTACGTGCATGATCTCGCTGACCAAACACATCAGCTTGAACAAATTCAGGCATTCCAAAAAGATGTAAGGCTTGGTCAATTAAATGAGAGCCTAAATCGTAAAGCGCTCCTGACCCAGGTCCTTCATTTTCTCTCCAGCGGTCTCGAACAGCCGGACGATAGCGGTCAAAATGAGCTTCATACATTTTAACGTCGCCTAATTTTCCTTCTTCAATCAGCTGTTTCACCGTCAAATAATCATTATCCCATCTGCGGTTATGATAGACGCTTAGTTGAACATCTTGTTCTTTTGCTAATTGAATTAATTCATTTGCTTCTTTTTCCGATACGACCATCGGCTTTTCAACAATTACATGCTTGCCTGCGCGAAGTGCGTCTTTCACCATTTCATAGTGCATGCCGCTAGGCGTTGTAATAATAACTAAATCAATGCTGTCATCTTCTAGAAGTTCAGACAGATTGCTTACTACTTCAACACCCTCTAGGTCACTCTTCACCTTTTCAGGATTTGAACTCATGACTTTTGAAATATGAAATTCGTCTAACACGCTTAAAAGAGGCGTGTGAAAGACCGTTGCTGAAAATCCGTATCCTACTAATCCTACTTTTATTTTTTTCATCGTTTTTCCTCTCCTTTATCAAAATCTGTGACGATAAGCCGCACTTGATTTTGTTCTATTTTTTCTTTTACATCCGCTTCTGGCTCTTTATTTGTAATCAAGATATCAATGTCGCTCATATCACATACTCGGTGTAAAAATTCACGTTCAAACTTCGTATGATCCGCAAGCATAATCACTTGTCTTGCACATTGAATCATCTGTCTTTTTAAAAACGCTTCTTCTTCACTTGGAGATGTAATACTCTCTGCCCCAACGCCGCATGTCCCTAAAAACAGCTGATCTACTTTATATTCCTGCAACGTAGAAATCGTTCTTGGCCCGGTGACGTTACGGTTTTTCCCGTTAAACTTGCCCGGCAGCAAAAACGTATCACACGTCGTATATTGATCGAGCAAATCCACATTATCAATGGAATTCGTAATAACAGTTGCATGCTTTACATCCATATACTTCGCCATCAGTGCGATGGTAGAAGACGTATCTAAAAGTACATCATAGCCCGCCGAAATTAACGAAGCTGCTTCTTTAGCAATTTGTTCTTTCGCTTTGGTAGGCGTTCGTTCACTATAATCAACGATGTGACTTGACGATAGCGTCGCCCCGCCTTTGACTCTCATAACCTCACCGTGTTCTTCAAGCTTGACTAAATCACGCCTCGCCGTATCTTTTGAAACGGTAAACATATCGCAAATTTCGTCTAACATAATCGTACGGTTTGTATGAAGGTATTCAACAATCGCACTCATGCGCTGCTCTTGATACATCCGAATACCCTCCTTTTTTACTTTGATATGAGCTAATTGTAGCGCAAATAAAAGCTAAAAGCCAGAAAAAACTTAAAAATATTAAGTTTTTTAATTTTTTAACTTAAAATATAAAAGTACACAAACGCTTTTTGGAAATAACTATCTTATTTTGGATAATACTTCTTTTATATCTGATACCCTTTCATGCTTTTGACTAATCTCTTCTAAACAATTCAGACTTCTAGCAAACGTATATGAAAAAAAAGCGAGAATCGTAAAGATTCCCGCTTTGTCGTTACATCTTATGCTCAAGCGCCTTGAAGTTTTCTTGAAATTGCTCCAAGCGAACAAGTCCTTCTTCACGCAGACGTTTGTTTTCTTCTTCGATTGCTTTTGTTTCCTGCATTCCTTTCATAATAATATTCCACGTTTGCTCCATCGTTTCTACTTTTACGCTAGGAGCACCGGACATTTTGGCAATTTTAACGCTTTGCTGTGAAATGTTTTCTGCATTTCGAATGAGCAGTTCATTTGTGCGTTTGTCTAATTCGTTCATTGACTCGGCTACTAAATTTTGGCGTTTTGCTGCAATTGCGTTAATAAGTCCATTTTTAAAAATAGGAATCGTTGTAATAAACGCAGAATTGATTTTTCCGATCAGCTTTGTATTTCCTCGCTGCAGCATACGGATTTGAGGAGCAGATTGATAAGATACTTGTTTTGCCATTTCTAAGTCATATAATCGCTGCTCCATTAGCTCAACTGCGTTTTTTAAGGTTTGAAGCTCCATTGCCGCCAGCTGATTTCCACTCGACGCTCGTTCTTCAAGCACCTTTAACTCTTGTTTTAATTCTTCTACTTTTACTTCGCCCGCTACAATATATTTTTCAAGCTCCATATAGTACTGATAGTTTTGCTCGTAAAGCTGTTCAAGCGTTGTGGTCGAATGCTTCATTTCCGTTTCATATTTTGTAATCTCTACATATACTTTATCAATTTCAGAGCCCATCGTTTCATATTTTTGAAACAGCTTATCCACTATTTTTTGACCGCGTTTAAAAAGCTTAGAGAAAAACCCTTTATCTTCAACAAAATCCTTTGCGTCAAATTTATCCATAATCTTTCCAAGCTGCTTTAATAATTGGCTTGACTCTTCCATGCTGGACGATTTAATTGTACTAAGCACTTTTCCAGAAAACGAGGAAATTTCATTGGCCGTTTCTTTCCCATATTCAAGCAGAGCCAGCTGATTTTTATAATCAATTTGTTCTGCTAAGCGACGTACTTCCGGTTCTTCTCGCAGTTTTGCTTTTACTTCATTAGGCTTTGTTTCTAAAGCTTCTTCCGCTTCGTTTAGATCTAAAGGCTGTAATTCATTTGTTGCCATTTAAAAACCCTTCTTTCTTTAAAAGATTCGTTTTAACCATTTTTGAATGAGCGACGGCTCTTTGAATTCTTCATTAAAGCTAATATCTTCTAGCCAGTGCATATCGAAATATTTTTCTTCGACGAACGCTTCTATATCCAGTTGACCCGTCGGATTAAAAAGAACAATATCAACGCCGAATTCATTTAATAGAAGCAGTAAAGCTGCATCTTCACGCGTAAACGTTTCATGTTCATTTCCGTGATAAATAATGAGCCGGGGGACGTGCTGCGTATAATCAAATTTTTGAAGCATGCGAAGCACGTTGTTTGGAAGCTTCAAAGACTGATTAAACAAGTACATTTGATGCTGATACGCATCTTCATGATCCAACCGAAGGAGCTTTGAATGTGCACAATATCTGGAAATAGCTGCAGCGAGCCCTTTCTGAAGCCCGATAGGCAGCTCTTTATAGCGCCACCAGTTGCTTTCAATCATTTTATCTGGACTGAGCGTACCATCACTTCCGAGAGCTCCTTGATAGTGAAAGTGATTATTCCCCTCTATCTTTTTGGCAAAAGGAACAGAATCAATCGTCAGAGCTAACTCATTTTCCGTTTGCATGAGCTCATGCACTTTACTCCAGTACTCTTTTCGATTTCTAGAAATGCCAAGTACTTTTGAAAACAGGACCGGCACGTGTACATATGGCTTTGACACTCCAAAATTAGGACGAATAAACGCCCGTTCTCTCATTAATAAAAAAACCTCATCATACGTCGTTTTAAGAGTAACTGAAGTTGGAAAATACGAACGAAATTGCCACGGTTTATACAGCATGGACTCCTCTGAATGAAGCACTTGCTCAATTTCTTGAGACGCTCTAAATGCTACCGTACCTTTTCGAACCGGTTTATCCGTTGGAAAAGGAAAAAGCGAGCTAGTAGAAGGAAACGTATAAACCGTTGTTAAATGTTGATTCTTATCTACTTCTTTTAAATTATCCTTTCCCTCTGGATGAAAGGTGAGGACGTCAAAACCTAGTAAAATCAAATAATGAAGAAAATACTGCTCGCTTTTATTCGCATCTCCGTACCACATGATGCGAGGCGCGTGCTCAGGAAAGGCTTTATCCAGCATCCAAGTTTTCACATGATTCCACTGCCACTTTATTAAATCGATTAATACGCGTTGAAACTGTGCATCCATAAAGCCCTCTGCGTGCTGTTCTTTAAAACACGTTAACGTTTCAATAAATTTTTCGCGTACTCTTCTATGTATAGCAGGATTTTCTGACTTCACAATCAGCTTTTTCCCTTCTAAAAAAGCAAACAGCCGATTGACAGAAAGGCCGCGTTCTTCTTGATTAATTTTAAGAATCGTTTGGACTTCTTTTAATCTATCATTCGAAATGGACTTATCAAGCTTATCATGCAGGACAATAATTGATGGTGAAGAATGTGCAAGCTCATAAAGAAAAGCTGCGTACTCGTCCGCATCAAGATGAGTGCCTAAATATCTGCCTGCCACTTGCTTATAGGAAGTTTGCTGCTCATTTTGTACAAAGTCACCTCGCAAAGAAACATCTTGAGAAAAAAGAGAAGTTCCATCCTGCTCGTTAAGATTAATTATATGAGGATCAATTAGTTTATTCACGCCTTACAGCTCCTTTCTTTTCAGACATATACATGCTAAAAAGAAAGGGTACTCGTTAAAGCACCCTTTCTTTTTCATTTATCCCGCGTCTTTTTTATACGGATAATCCGTAGTTGCGGCAAAGGTCGGCCAAGCCACCGGAAAACCCGCTGCCAATAGCATTAAACTTCCAATCGTTTCCGTGCTTGTATAGCTCGCATACAACGACAGCTGTTTCAATCGAAAAATCTTCGCCTAAGTCATATCGAAGCACTTCTTCATTTGTTTCAGCGTCAATCAAACGAACAAACGCGTTGGATACTTGTCCAAAGTTTTGTCCTCGAGCATCCGCGTCGTGAATCGTGACGCTAATTCCGATTTTTTCAACATGGTCAGGAAGAAGAGAAAAATCAACGACGATTTGCTCATCGTCTCCATCTCCTGCACCCGTACGGTTGTCACCGGTATGCTCCACAGCTCCATTTGGACTTTTTAAATTGTTGTAAAAAACAAACTCCTCGTCATTTACAACTTGGCTTGATTTATTGGCTAAAAATGCACATGCATCTAAATCGAAATCTTGAGATCCAGCATATTTATTTGTATCCCACCCAAGACCTACTATTACTTTTGTTAATCCTGGGTTCGTTTTGGTTAGGTCAATGCGCTGACCTTTTGATAAAGAAATTGACATAAAAACATCCTCCGTACATTTTCTTACTTTAATGATTAGGCATTTAAACCGAAGTCGTTTACAAGTGCCGCTAAGCCGCCTTGATAGCCGCTGCCAATAGCATTAAACTTCCATTCTCCACCGTGTCGGTACAGCTCGCCTACCACGACTGCTGTTTCAATAGAGAAGTCTTCACCTAAATCATAACGAATTAACTCTTCGTCATTTGTTGCATTTAAAATACGAACATAGGCGTTGCTTACTTGACCGAAGTTTTGACCGCGTGCTTCCGCTTCATGAATCGTAATGGTAAACGCGATACGTTCAATAGATTGAGGCACATTTTTCAAATCTACTTGAACCTGCTCATCGTCTCCTTCACCTACGCCTGTACGGTTATCTCCGGTATGCTCAACCGCTCCGTTTGCACCCGTCGTATTATTGTAAAAAATAAAATCAGATTCTGAAGCACATTTTCCTGCGCCGTTTAATAAAAAAACAGATGAATCTAGATCAAAATCGTTTCCACCGTCATACTTATTTACGTCCCATCCAAGACCTACCACGACGTTTGTTAATCCTGGATTCGTTTTTGTTAAATCTACTTTTTGTCCTTTTGAAAGATTAATAGCCATTTCGTTTCCCTCTTTTCAAGTTGTTTATTTTGTATATTTATTTGCAATTTCACCTAATCCAGTATCTCTCGTTGCATCTCCAGTTGCGGAAAACTTCCATTCTTTCCCGTCTCGGTAAATTTCACCTGCAAACAAAGCGGTTGCTCCTGAATGGTCTTCAGATAAATTAAAGTAGACAAGTTCTTCGTTTTTAGCGCTGTCTACAACGCGAATAAACGCATTTTTAATCATACCGAAATCTTGGTTTCGCTCAACACACTGATAGATGTTGACCACAAACACAAGTTTATGTACGTTTCCAGGAACTTTTTTTAAATCAACAAAAATTTGTTCATCGTCTCCTTCACCTGCTCCGGTAAGGTTATCGCCTGAATGCTTAACGCTCCCGCAGTTACTGTGACGATTTCCAAAATACACAACGGCTGAGTTACTTACAAGCTTATCGTTTGAATTTAGCATAAGAACAGATGCATCACAGTCGATACTTGGTCCGTTTCCTCCGAAACCAAAAAAGCTGCGTTTTTTTACAGGATCCCATCCTAATCCAACAGTAATAGAAGATAGGCCTTCTCTTCCTTTTGTTAAATCAATTTTTTGACCTTTTTGTAGATTAATAGCCACTTTTATTTACTCCTTTACTGTAACGAACATATTCTATTTCAGGTTCTATATAGCTCTATATCATAGCGCAAATAAATGAAAAAATAGTGAAATCTTTTATACCACTTTTAACGTTTACGTAAATCTTCTTTCCATGGAAAGAATACCACAATCTGGTGATTGTTTCAAAAATTAAGCGGTCTGTTGTGACATAAATTAGTTGATTTAAAGTTTAAAAGGTAAGTCAGCCTACTAAAAAAAGACTGTCTCTAAACCGGAAATCCGGGTTATGAGACAGTCTTTTTTGGCTTATTGAGCTATTTTCAAAGTAGGTTCTTGCTGTTCAGCTGTTTTAGCAGCTGCCACGTTTTGAATACGTCCTTCTGCTTTGTATTCAAACGGGCTATTAAGTGTTTTAATATAGTTTACCGTTGCTTGTAAATCTTCTGGTCCCACTTCCATATCTGAAGAAAGTGCGCCAATACCGTATTTTTCATTTCCATACATATAGTTATTGACTACTACTGTATATTCTTTTTCTTTGTCAATTTTACTTCCATCTGGAAGCGTGATATCGACTACTTTATTGGTGCTTCCATCCCACGTATAGTTAAAGCCTGCAATATGGAAATCTAAGCCGGATGATGTAATTTGATTGTTTAACACCGTTTCTAAATCTGCTCCGCTTAGCTTTACTTTATTTAAGACGTTGCCAAACGGCTGAATCGCAAATAAATCACCGTATGTGACGTCACCAGAATCAAGCTGTGAACGAACGCCTCCGCCATTCATTAACGCAAAGTCAGCTTTCATTTCTGCTTTCATACCGTCAGCAATTAAGTTTCCAAGCGCGATATCGCCCGTTGCTCCGCTAGATGGATAACCTTTTGCTAGAGCAGTAGATGAATTTCCAACAACTTCTGCTTTAATAGGTGCTGCTAAGTCTTCATACTTTTTCATAATGCTTGAAACTTCAGGATCTGGCGTATAGTCTTTTTGATAAACGGTCACAATTTTTGCATCTTTTTTCACGATGTCACCCGTATTATCGATTTCAACGTCTACGTCAGAAAACGCTGAACCGTATGAATAAGCTTGAACGATTAGTTTGTTATCTACTACTTTGTTGTTGTATACGTGATTGTGAGCTGAAAAGATAACGTCAACTTCATCATCAATTTTTTTAGCGATATCGGCTGCATCAAATTCGGTAGACGTTCCATTTTGATTAGATGGATTATGAGCAAGTACTACAATTGCTTTAATACCCTTCTTTTTCAACTCTGCCGTATATTTATCAATTGCTTCTGCTTCATCCGTAATTTTTAAGTTTTCATTTCCTTTACGAACAATCATGCTTGGCGTTTCTTGTGTTACAACGCCGATGAATCCAATTTTCTTGCCGCCTACTTCTTTTATCGCGTAAGGTTCTGTAATTAATTTATTCGTTGAAGTATCATAAGCATTTGCCGCTATAACCGGGAAATTCATGCCGTCGTATCCTTTTGTTCCTTTTGGATGGTCTCCCCCTTCAATCATACGGTGAAGCTCAGCAATGCCTTCATCGAACTCATGATTTCCAAGCGTGCCTACATCAAATCCAAGTGATTCCATCACTTCAACCGTTGGCTCATCTTGAAACAGCGCTGAAACTAACGGGCTTCCGCCAATCATATCTCCAGCATGAACTAAAAGCGTATTCGGATTTTCAGCTTCTTGTTTACGAATAGCTGCTGCTGTATACTTCATATTTCCAGCTAACAGCGATTGGCCATTTGACGTAATTTTTGTATCTGTATCGAGCTGACCGTGCAGGTCGTTCATGCCTAAAAGCTGTACCTTTGTATTATCTTTGGATTCACCGTTTAGGTTGATTTTGTAAATGCCAAATCCTTTGTCATCCGTTTTATTTGTATACGTAATGTTGCTTCCTTCAGTTAAATAGCTTTCTCCGCGCGGTGAGCTTGTGAACGTCACGTTAGCCGTTCCGTTAATTGGTGCAATGGACCAGTTATCGTCAGCTGTAGGCGTAATTTCTTTTTGCTCGGTGATGTAGTCCATTAGAATTTGACGGTTTTCATCCGCTGAATCCACCACAAGCTCGCTTCCTTTTAGACCAGGGAAGTTTCCGCCTCCGCCAGCTCGGTAGTTATTTGTCACAACGATAAACTCTTGATTCGGGTCAACTGGTTTACCGTTATACGTTAAGTTAACAACTCGGCTTGAATCCGCATGAATCACGTTTCCATTCACATCGTATTTTGCT
The DNA here is from genome assembly GCF_042787905.1 of Priestia sp. YIM B13551. Lineage (NCBI taxonomy): Bacteria > Bacillati > Bacillota > Bacilli > Caryophanales > Bacillaceae > Priestia > Priestia sp. YIM B13551. The sequence continues at coordinate 180,813 of NZ_JBHZOX010000001.1, read as the reverse complement.
GGTTTAGTGACGTCAATTTGATATTGAACGCCGTCAATGACGTCGAAGTTATAAACAGGGAAACTTGGATTTAATAATTCCTGCTCTTCCGTTTTATTCGGTGTAATTTGATTAAACTTACCGGCAGACATATCAATCCAGTCTTTTATAACGGAACCTTTTACTTTGACCGCTTTTAACGTGTTGTCATATAGATACAGGTCACCTGCGCTTCGAATCGTTAAGTCACCTTTTTTAATTTCCGTATATTCATCTACGCCGTTTCTTCCTGCTTTAAAAGGTGCTCCGACTGATAAAATCGGAAGGTCTTTATATTCCGGCTTGTTTTGAGAAACGTATTTTTCCACGTAGTCTTTTTGTGCATTTGTTACAACTTGAATAGATGGATCATCTTTCACAAGAGAAAAATAGCTGTGAATATCATCCGTCGTTTTACCGATTGGTGTGTTCACGTATTTAACCGTTGCATCGTGATCTTTTTGAACCGCTTTAACAACACCTTTATCCGGTTCTACCGTACTTTGCGTAACCGTTTTCCCTGACGCATCTTTTACGTCTTTATACGTTTCACGCGTGGACGATTGAGAGTTTACTACTTTCCATTTTCCTTTTTCTTCTTTTAACGTTAAGTCAATTAAGCCAAGTGATCCTCCGCCGTAACCTGCTTGGACAGCCGGAACGCCGTTGATTGTTCCTTTTGCATTATCGACGCCAGGAAGAGGCTTTTTATCTGCTCCGAGGAACAAACCGTCTAGCGCAGCTTCCGTTTTAGCAGGGAAGACTTTATGCGTGTGTGAAAACGTAATAGCATCAATGCCTTTTACTTCACTTAATGAGTAAATCACATCTTCCGTGTTTTGCTTATTGCTGCTAAACCCAGAGTGAGCCATCGCGACAACTACGTCCGCACCTTTTTTCTTCATTTCTGGAATGTACTTGTTGGCTGTTTCTACAATACCTTTTGTAATGACTTTTCCGTCAAGGTTTGCTTTGTCCCAATCGTTAATTTGAGGCGGCACAAAACCAATGAAACCGACTTTAATCGTTCGTTTTTTACCGTTTTCATCAACGACTTTTTTATTCATAATTTTATAAGGCGTAAATTTATTTTTGTCATTTTTCGGGTTGCTGTCATGATCGTCAACATAGACATTGGCATTTATGTAAGGGAAGTTCGCATCGTTGTACGCTTCTTTTAGAAAGTCTAATCCGTAGTTGAACTCATGATTTCCAAGCGTTGCAATATCATAATCTAGCTGATTCATCGCTTTAAATACAGGATGAACTTCGCCTTTTTTCAGCGGGTCAATCTTAGCTTTATACGTGCCTAGGGGCGTTCCTTGAATGAGGTCTCCGTTATCTACTAATAAGCTGTTTTTTACTTCTTTTCGAGCATTTTTGATTAAGGTAGCGGTTTTAACTAAACCCACTTTCTCGTAAGAGGCATCTTTGAAATAATCATAGTTTAATAGATTCGTATGAACATCGGTTGTTTCCATCAGGCGTATGTTCACAAGCGCATCTTTTTTATTATGGCCTTGATGCTTGCTTTGCTGTGAGCTTTGTCCAGGATGACGTTCTTCCGCTCCTGCCTGTGTAGTTAAAAGAGGCATAGATAATAGAGAAAGTGCCAGTGATGTGGATAGGATTTTTTTCGTTTTACTACTTTTGTTCTTTTTCATCTACCATTCACCTTTCAAGTAAGTTATCATCGCTATAAATCTAGCAACTGTTCAAAAATAGTATAGCAGAAAAGATTTATAAAGGATGTAAATTTTTTGATTTTTTAGTAAACCATTTGTATGCGTTTTATTAACTTTTTGTAAACCGAAAAATTTTTTTTTAGTTTCTCTCTTTAAAACCAAAGACTATAGTTTTTATTAATTGGATGAACCCTCCTTTTTAAATGAGTCTTATTACCTAATACATCAACGTTCCCACGCCCTCTTTTAATTTAAAAAAAAATTTATTTCAAGCGGTGTGTATATATGTACTATACATAGGATATGAAAAGCAGACATTAAGTTTGTCACAGCTTCTAACAAAATTTCGTAGATGTAAAAAAGAAAGAGAAGGTTTTTGTCTTCTAATAAATAGATATATTTATATAATTTTACATTTATAACAAGAAAACGAGGTTGAGTCATAAGACATACCTACATTAATCGAATCTAAAGGTGAACAAAGAGGATCAATGAGCTAGTATGAATCGCTTGTGACACCGCTGTGGATTTCCGTTCAAGACTTCGCTTTCCGCGGGCGGCCGATGAGCCTCCTCGTCGCTTGCGCTCCTGCGGGGTCTCATCTGTTCCGCTTTTCCCGCAGGAGTCTTCGTCTTGCCCTCCAATCCACAGCTAGAAGCACCTATACACGTGAATCCTACGTTCACCTTACAAATGAAAAAATCCGAACGAAGTTGATTCTCCATCAAGAACCTTGATTCATCGTTCGGATTTTCTTTAGTTAACATACTTTTTTCTCAGTTGCGTTTTCTTACTGACCTAATTCTTTAATTTGTTTCATAATACTTGATACATCTTGAATTGATTGAAACAATTCACTGTTTTTTAGCGCTTCTGGATTGAAGCTGCCATCCTTTATATTGGCTTCATACGCTTCAATTCCACTAATGATTTTTTCGTTTTGTTGAACAAGCTGATCGTGCACATCAGAAGCGATGTCAGGAGCTTTTGTTTTATTAAATTCTTCAGCTTTCCCTTTCATTTGCTGCAGCTTTTGCTCTAGCTTCTTTATTGCCTCGTCGTCATTAACAGCTTTTTCCGCTAGAGGCGGTATTTCTTCAGCAAACTTTTGTGCTTCACTCACGTAATCTTTCGCATCGTTTGCGTAGTTCAACGTACTGCTTGTATCTTCAAGAAAAGAACAGCCTCCGACCATAAAAAGAACAGCAGTTGATATGACTAGCATCCACTTTTTCACTTAGCACTCAACCTTTCTTATTTTCTTTTCTGCTATCTTCTTTTCGATTTTCGTTTCTTTAACTCTTTCATAATAATGGGTACAGCTTTTTTTATTCCTTTTTTTACAGCGGGGCTTTTTAACAGTCTCGATAGTTTTGACATTTTTAAGCTCCTCTCTCATTTTGAAATGACAAAAAACACCTTTACCACATGTGGTAAAGGTGTTTTTATCCAGACCTTTACCAATGGCAACATTGGCAAAGGTCTCGCTAACAATTTGCATTGTCAATAAAGCCGGAGATAATAATCTCGAAATGACGACTTTACTGCAAGAGCTACTCCCCTTTGAACAAAACAGCATTTTTTGTTAAAACAATCATAACGTATGTTCCTGATTATCGTCAACTTATATGGAATTAGTACACATCTTTTTTGGTAAATACCAGAAACGACACGAGCAGCCCGGCAAGTCCCCAAATGGTTAAAACACCCAAGGAAAATCCTAGTGTCATTCCTTCAGTCGGAGGAGCTGTGCCTTGCAGATAAGAAGTTAAATTTAAATTGACCATAAACAAGTACTTAGCTGAATTCCACGAAGAAACCATACTGCTTAAAATCGTACCTGCAATCAAACAAGCAAGCATCACACCCATACCAGCAGCCGTACTTTTAATTAAAACGGACAGCATAAAAGCAAGCGTTCCAACAACAAGTGATACAAACCAAGCAAGGCCAAATTCCATTAAAATATATCTCCACTGCGAAATTAAATGAACGTCCGCTGTATTCAAATCATTGCCCTGCACGCTAAATCCCGTAAGAATAGGCGCTGTCCAGCCTTTAAATCCAAATACAACACCAGAAATGAGATACGACAAAACGCCAAACATTAAAATTAAAAACGAGACGGACATGACGAGCGTGATATATTTACTAAGCAGGATTTTCCAGCGTTTCACAGGCCTCGTCAACAATACCTTGATGGATCCCAAGCTGTATTCTGAAGACACTAAATCCGCTGCAATAATCATAATCATCAGCGGCAGCAAAAGCTGAATGGCGTTTTCAATGAACCCTCGCACAAACGTTGGGGCTCCTGGTTCTGAAGGATTGATATCGTTATCTAAGTAATACTGTTGCTGCGCCACGCGAATTTCAAGCTGCTTGCGCCAATCATCTGAAATTTGGCTTCCGCTCAGCCGGTTTTGCGTATCGATAATTTCTTGCTGCAGCGTACTGCGCCAATCGGTCGTTCCTAGCTTTTCTTGAAGGCGCTGCGTTTCGCGAAGCTGAGCATATGTGAACATGGAAATCAAAACGCCCATAATAAGGGTAACGATTAACAGGCGCTTTTTTCGAACGAGCTTGATCATTTCATTTTGAACCAAACTAATCAATCGATTCGCCTCCTGTCATTTCGATAAATAAATCTTCAAGAGTTGGAAGCTTTCGATTCATTTCTTTTACCGTTACTCCTGCTTGAATGAGCTGTTTGTTCCACTCTCCCACTTCAGATTCTTCATAAAACGTCGTGACATATTCCCCCTGCACTTGCACAAAGTCCGTCACTTGTTTTAAGACGTCTATTCCCGCAGGCTGCGGATCTAGCTTCCACAGTAAGCGCTCTTGCTGAGTTAACAGGGTCTTCACCGATTCTGTGTGAATAACTTCTCCTTTTGCAATAATCGCTACTCGGTCACACATCAGCTGAATCTCACTCAGCAAATGACTCGATACTAAGACGCTTAGACCTTCACTTTCAGCTAAAAAGCGAATGAATTTACGCATGTCCCGAATCCCAGATGGGTCGAGTCCGTTCGTTGGCTCATCTAAAATGAGCACTTTCGGTTTTCCGAGAAGCGCTTGCGCAATTCCTAAACGCTGCCTCATACCTAATGAATACGTGCGAACTAAGTCGTGGATACGCTCTTGTAAGCCAACTAATTCCACCACTTCATGAATGCGTTCTTCCGTCATAGAAGGAATCATGCGTGAAAAGTGCTGCAGATTTTCCCAACCGCTTAAGTATGGATACAGCTCAGGATTTTCAACAATACAGCCGATATGCTCCATCGCTTTTGTAAACTGCTTCGATACGCTGTACCCACAGATAGAAATCGAACCAGCCGTCGGGCGAATCAAGCCGACAAGCATTCGGATCGTTGTTGTTTTACCAGCTCCATTTGGCCCTAAAAAACCAAATACTTCGCCTCTTTTTAGTTCAAAATCAATATTTTTGATGATTTCACGTTTTCCTATTACTTTTCTCAGTCCTTTTACTGAAAGCGTTACTTCACTCATATCATTCCCTCCCTTACCATGTAATAAGCGATGCTACACGTTCTGCGATCAGCTTGTAGCCTTTTGCATTCGGATGAAACTTATCAGTATATAAGTAGTCATCTACCTTTAGCTGAAACAAATCAAAGGTCGGTACAAAAACAGTTTGCTTATAATTAGCACTTAATTCACTGCTTCTGTAATTCCATTCTCGTACAATAGCCGTTGTCGTTTTTGCATCTTGCAGGTTACTAAACGGATTGTATAAACCAATTAAAAAAATTGTTGCGTCTTTATTTGCCGACCGGATGCTTTTTAAGATGCTGTCTACGTTTTTTAAATAGTCATTTTCTAGCTTTTGAATATTGTTTTTATTTAAGTTCTGCAGCGTTTGTCCGCCTTGAAATAAGTCATTTCCTCCAATGGTGATCAGCACGGTATCTGCCGACTTAATCTGCCGCTGAATTTGCTGCTGCTTTACTTGACTTGCCAGCTGCGAAGACGTTTGACCTTTTATTCCAAAGTTACTTAAAAGAATTTTCTTCTTCGTTTTTTCTTCAAGATTCTCTTTTAAATACCCAACGTATCCTTTTCCCGCTGCGTCTCCTGTTCCTCTTGTCAGTGAATCTCCTAAAGCGACAATCGTATAATTCTTTGTACTTTTGTTACTGCTGCTTGTTTCCTGCTTTGGCTTTGGCATTTCTTTTACAGTAGCTTTTGAGGCGCTAACATAATCATAAATAGACATTCCAAGCCCAGCTGCAAACAGCAGACACGAAATAATCGAAATAAAGGATACAATCCATACCCACTTTCCTTTCGCTTTCACTGGCTGCACTCCTTTTCGTCTTTTTAGTTATCTTTTTTTAGAGCTTCAACTGTTTTTAGTAAAGCGGACCAGTCTAAATGACCCCAGCCATTTTCGATTCCTTGTTCATAATGACCTTTCACAAGCTCTCCTAACGGAAGCGGAGCGGACACTTTTTTGGCTGCATCAATAGCCAAGTTTACATCTTTTAGTCCAAGCTCCAGCTTGAACCCGGCTGGTTCAAAGTCTCTTTTAGCAATTAAATTGCTGTAATTTTTATACACAGGAGATGCAAATAAGCTATTAACCACTTCAAGAAACTCCTCCGCTTGCATGCCATACTGTTCTACCATGACTACTGCTTCAGAAACAGCTTCTAACATCGAAACTAATAAAAAATTATTGCCAAGCTTAGCTACATTTGATAAGTAAGGCTCGTCTCCTACAGTGAAAATAGTTTGACCAATCGCTTCAAACAGCGGCCAAACGTGCTCTCTTGCTTCTTTATTACCTGCAACTATTACTTTGAGAGCCGCAGCTGCTGCTGCGTCGGGGCGACCTAAAACAGTCGCTGCAACAAAATGCTGTCCTGATGCAGCATGTGCACTTGTTAATTTTTCCGACAAATCTACGCTAATAGTACTCACTGAGACGTGAATACCACCTTCTTGAAGGCCTGCAAGTACACCGGCTTCTGAAAGCGTTACTTCTTCTAAAGCCTTGTCATTGGAAAGAATCGTAAAGACAAGATTCGCTTCTTGTGCTGCTTGAGCAGGTGTCTCCACAACCTTTGCTCCTTTTTTCACAAGACTTTCCGCCTTCGAAGCAGTGCGGTTATAAATAACAAGTTCATGACCCGCCTTTATCATATTTTCCGCCATCGGTAATCCCATATTTCCTAAACCAATTAAACCCACCTTCATCTTTACCACTCCATTTCAGCACTCAGTATGTACGTTTCTTATACTTGTCGTCTATCTTTAGAAAAAGCACATTTTCATTATTATATAACTACAGTAAAAGCGAATACAAAGAATAGCCTTTCTATAATGTTCAAAATGTGACATTTTTTAGACATGATTTATGAAAAACTTGTCAAAAAAATACGAATGGTTTTTAAATAAAGCGCTTGCAAACATAGGAAATTTCTGCTAAGATGTAAGAGAATTATTTTTGTTCGGTGGGGATGTATGAGTATTGTCACTTTTCGTCTTTAGATTTGAGCAAGAATAGTACCACAATGTGCGAGTCCGCACGAGGAGGCAACAATTATGGAACAAGGTAAAGTAAAATGGTTTAACGCAGAAAAAGGTTTTGGATTCATCGAGCGCGAAGGTGGAGACGATGTATTCGTACACTTCTCAGCAATCCAAAGCGAAGGCTTCAAATCTTTAGACGAAGGTCAAGCTGTAACATTTGACGTAGAACAAGGTCAACGCGGACCTCAAGCTGCTAACGTTCAAAAAGCATAAGAAACACAACATATCAGAAACAGATCCTTTAAAGGATCTGTTTTTTTGTGTACAAACATAAAAAAAAGCCCTGTTTTTCAACAGGGCCAGTCGGTACAAATACAGAAGTAAAGTTAATGGTACTCTTAGTATAGCACAAGATCATAACAATCTATACGAAATAATAAAATAAAACTTTCATCCGGCACGTTTACCTATGTTTATAGCTATTCCAGACTCTCTAGGGCGCTCGCAAATCGTTTAATTCCCTCTCGAATCACCTCTTCTTCTCCTCTGCCAAACGTAAAGCGAATAGCTCCGCTTTGAGAACTCAGCACGCTTCCTGGGACAAAAGCCACTCCTCTTTTAAGCGATTCTTCCAATAGACGATAGTCATCGACCGGCTGATTCACTTTGCACCATAAGTGAATCCCGCCTTGAGGCGAATCGAAAGATACTTTTGATCCGAGCAACTCGTTCAGACTCGACGACAGGGCATACTCTTGCTTTTTGAGCTCTTGTCTAAGCTTTTCAATATGCGAAGAAAACGTAGGAGAATCTAAGAATTGATAAGCAATCCACTGCGGAAAGATGCTGTGACCAAAGTCAATTTGCTGCTTAGCATCTGCCAGGCGCTGAATCACTTGCTCTGGCCCCACTATCCAGCCAATTCGAAGGCCCGATGCCACGATTTTAGAAAGCGAGCTGATATAGAGGACATTTCCGTTCTCGTCCATCGATTTCAGCGTTTGATGTACATTTCCGTCAAATGCCGTGAGTGAATAAGGATCATCTTCAATAAGCGGAATGCCGTATTCTGAAGAAAGCTCTAAAAACCGCTTTCGACGCGCTTCTGATAACACAATACCGGTCGGGTTTTGATAATACGGATTTAAAAAAACCATACGAATGCGATGCTTTTTATGTAATTCTACTAAGTCGTCCGGGTTGGCTCCATTTTTATCTACAGGCAGCAAAAACGTTCGTAAACCTGCTGATTGAAAAAGCGGCAGTGAATAGCTATAAGACGGATCTTCAATCGCTACTGCATCTCCTGGTTTTAACAAACACTGCACAATCAAATGAAGTGCTTGCTGTGCACCTGATGTGATTAAAATGGAATTAGCATCGGTGGAGATTTTCCGGTACTCATGAACATGAGCAGCAATAGCGTCACGCAGACGTTCATTGCCGTGCGGATGATCATAGCCTAAATGCTCATTAAACGGCATGCCCGCTAATATTCGCTGAAAATCTTCATTTGGAAACAAGCTAGGAGCTAATTCTCCGCTGGCTAAGTTTACAAAATCTGTTCGCAAAGCTTCGCTTCTTATTCGCTGTACGAGCGGTAAATTAGGCAAAAATGAACCGTCTTCTACATATCTCCCCCAGTTTGGAATACGTTTACGGGAAATTCCCCAGATGCTCGAACTAACTCGCGTGCCGCTTCCTTTTTTACGTTCTACGATTCCAAGTGCCTGCAGCTCTTCATAAGCAGCTACTACCGTGCTTCTGTTCACGTTTAGCTCAGCAGCAAGCGTTCGTTCTGATGGCAGCATAGAATCCGGCGGAAACGCTCCCGATGAAATACAGCTTTCAATATATTCTGCAATTTGTTTATAAATCGCTTTTTTGCTAGCGCGATCTGGTCTCCAGTTCATGCGGCGTCAGTCCTTACATTTAAACTTTCTTATTAGTAGTTTATCCTTTATCTCTCTTATCTTAAAGCAGTTTCATAAAAAAAGACCATCCAATTCGGTGTTTTTTTGCTCATCCACTTTATCAAAAATTATAATAGTAGCTATTTTTCATTTTTAGGTATTTTAGTTTACATAATAATTTTATAGTTAATCATATTGAATAAATTTCACCGTAAAAAAGAGATTGAGACATAACCACACCAGTCCAATCTGAAGACGAACAAATGGGATACATGAGCTCATATGGGTTGCTTGGTACACCGCAGTTGATTTCCGTGCAAGACTTCGCTTTCCGCGGGCGGCCGATGAGCCTCCTCGTCGCATACGCTCCTGCGGGGTCTCACCTATTCCGCTTTTCCCGCAGGAGTCTTCGCCTTGCTCTCCAATCAACTGCTAGAAGCAACGAAATACATGAAAACTACATTCACCATGCCAATAAAAAAAACCCAAACGAAGTTGATTCTCCATCAAGAATCTCGATTCATCGTTCGGATCTTTCTTCAACTAAACTACTTTCGTCACGGCCTCTTTTTTATAGAGGAGGTAAATCTAGCTTGCCTTCTTGAAATAATTCTTTCACCATATGCTTGGCATAACCCGTTGCTTGCCCTAGCGTAATCTTAGCTGGCATAGGGGCTTCGTTTGCATCAACGATTACATCGATAATACACGGCTTGTTTTGTCTAACAGCACTTTCAAAAGCTGGCAGCAGCTCTTCTTCTTTTTCTACTCGGTAGCCAACACCTCCGCAAATATCTGCATACCTGGCAAAGTTCGGATTTGTTAAGTCTGTGCCGAATTCAGCATTTCCCATTACTTCTTGTTCAAATTTAATCATACCGATTTTATGGTTATTAAATAGCACCACAACTAGCGGAAGATTGTATTTAACAGCTGTAATAAAATCTGCCATGGTCATCGCAAAGCCGCCGTCTCCACAGACCGCAAACACCTGCTTATCCGGATAAGCAATTTTTCCAGCAAGTGCGCCCGGCAGCCCGCATCCGAGAGTCGCTAGCCAGCTTGAAATCACAAACTGCTGATTTGTCATACGAAAATGACGCGCCATCCATACTGTGACGTTTCCTACATCTACGGACAAGACCGCGTTATCAGCCGCTACGTGCTGAAGCGCTCGAATTACTCGCTGAGGCTTGATAGGTAGACTTTCTTTTGCCTCTTGAGTATCAAGCTGACTCCACCACTTTTTCATACGTTCTTGACTTTGCTCTAAAAACTGGCGATGCTCTGAGCGGCCAACGTTTTCTAAGAACCACTGAATTGTTGTTTTTGCTTCTCCGGCAAGCCCTGCATCTACAGGATATCTTTTGCCAATTTGTGCAGGATCAATATCAATATGAATCGTTTTCGCATGGTCTGGCAAAAAGCCTGTAAACGGATAGGACGTTCCAATCATGATGAGCGTATCCGCTTCTTGCATCGCTTCATACGCTGGCTTTGTCCCGATTAATCCAAGTCCTCCAAGACAATACGGATGTTCATCCGGTATTGCGCCTTTTCCAGGAAGCGTAAGAACAATAGGTGCTGCGATTTTCTCTGCAAACGCAAGCAGTTCTTCTCTCATTTCATGTGTGCCTCGACCGGCTAAAATAACCGGACTTTCTGCTTTACCAATCAAATCTTTTGCCTTTTCAAGGTCTTCTCTGTGAGGAAAGACGTCTTGTTTAACGATTATGCTTGATGTTTCTCGTGCTTCTGATCCGATTTCAAAACGAGGGATATCATCGGGAATGGTTAACACAGCCACACCTTTTTTAGCATAAGCTGTTCGAATCGCTTGATTGACAACAGTGGGAAGCTGTTCAGCGGACATGATTCGCTGGTTATATACAGCCACGTCATCGAACATTCGCTCTAAATTAATTTCTTGAAACGCATCGCTTCCGATAAGATCAGACTCCACTTGCCCCGTAAGTGCTAAAACGGGAGCTTTGTCTAACTTTGCATCATACAAACCATTCAGTAAATGAATCGCTCCCGGTCCGGCAATAGCCGTGCATACACCGATTTTACCCGTTAGCTTTGCATATGCAGCCGCTGCGAGAGCTCCCGCTTCTTCATGCCTCACTTGAATAAATTTAATTTTGTCCTGGGCTTTGCGAAGCGGTTCAATAATTGAATTAATGGAGTCTCCTGGCATGCCGTAAATATGGTCAACGCCCCATTCAATTAACAGTTCAATCAGTTTTTCCCCTGCTTTTTGTTTAAACATATGACTGACCCCTTTCTTCTTATATATAGAGATAGTGTGACCTGATACGCTCTTTCTTACTTATTTTCACTCGTATAATTTTCGTTTTCTTTCATTAAATGAATGAACCATTTTCGTTAAATTTTCTTCATTCCTTGCAATTATCATTAACTTTTGCTATTCTATAAGAAGAATTATTTTTGTTCGGCAACAATCGATAGGTGAATACTTTCGTCTTAAAGATTTTGATCATGAGCAAGGATAGTAATACAATGTGTGCATAGCACACGAGGAGGCAACATTCATGGAAAAAGGTACAGTAAAATGGTTTAACGCAGAAAAAGGTTTCGGATTTATCGAGCGCGAAAACGGCGACGATGTATTCGTACATTTCTCAGCAATCCAAAGCGAAGGATTCAAATCTTTAGACGAAGGTCAAGCTGTAACATTCGACGTTGAAGAAGGTCAACGCGGACCTCAAGCTGCTAACGTTCAAAAAGCATAAGTAGAAAAAGACTCTGAAATCAGAGTCTTTTTTTTATGTAGAACCATGCATAAAACCTTTTTAACGTGTAGTTTGTACACGTTATTATAAATAATAAACTAAAAAAGTCTCTTCATCCCGAAGAGACCTTTTGTGGAAGAAATAGTTGAAGAAATAAAGTGTGGATGTTGCGTCGTCATCATTTTTTAATAATTAGCACCAGCCGCCGCCGAAGCAAGAAGCGCCGATGATGATTAATAAGATGAAAAGTACAATGATTAAAGCGAAACCGCCGCCGCAGCCACCGCCGCCATAACCACAACCGTATCCGTAACCTCCGTAGTATCCCATGTGTTTCACCTCCATTTGCTATACTTTAAGATATGTGGATTTAGTTAAATTGCTCCTAATAATTCCATAGAACTTTTGAAAATGTTTGTCATACACTAAAAATACTGCGTTTTTCAAACATGCCCCACAAAGAGATAAAACATTTGATTTTATGGGCATTTACTCCTCTTTTCTTTATCTTTTAAAAATGTAATCGCTCCCTTTTTCATGAATGTACACCGTGCTGAATACGTTTAGTTATGTACACTCAAACGGGAGGGATTTAATATGTTAACACTCGAAATTTCAAAGCAAATCGTTAAAAACGTCTACCCTATTGTCTTATCGAATCGCAGTAAAATCTTTCAAGAGGAAGTGAGCGTCGCCGCGTTGCAAGACTACTTTGGTCTTGATCATGCCTTTAGCGTGTATGCAGCTGCCACCATTATTTATCAGCTAGAAGCCGACGGGTATGTATCCAAACCTCTGAAGCGCAATGAATACAAGCGAATTTTGCTCAAATAAAAACAAGCATCCCCGCAAGGATGCTTGTCTTATTTATAGCTATACCTGTCGAATAACAGCTCGACTCTTTTGTGGTAATCGGCAAGGTAGTCAGAAAGCTCAGTTTCACTCAATTTATTTGCCTGTTCCTCAAATAGTGACAGCAGCGAAATTTTAATCATTGCCATTTCCGTTTCCGAGCGATTTTCATTTCGCAAATCTTTTCTTAAATTCCACAGGCTTTGCTCCATTTCATGCTTTAATTGTTCTAGTGAGTGTGTTTCTTCAGATCCGGCACGAATGTCTTTTTTAAATCCACTCATCTTATCACTCCTCGCATTTGCACCTGCTAGATAGTATCTAATGTATACTATACCATAAATAACTATACGAGGCTTAAGCATGCCTTTTAAGCAATTGGTCACAAAATAAAAAACATCTCTTTGGATGTCTTTACGTTACCTTTTATCTTACTTCGTCTTCTTCACCTTTTACATATTTAAAAAATGAATCAATCATTTCGTTTAAAAAATCATTGCGATCTTCAAAATTCATAATTTCTAAAAATTCCACAATATCCTTATCTAAGCTAATAGAAGCGGGAACATAAGCAGCCGCTTCCCTTCTTTGCGGGAATGGAATCACATTATTTTTCTTCTTCATAAAACACCGTCCTTTTTCTGTGCTTTACTAGTGTAAGCTTTCAAGGAACGATTTGCAAGTCCCTCTGATGTAAAATTTTATATAAACATTCTTCTGAAAAGACAGGGTATATCTTTAGCTACTCAAGTAGGATCATTTGACATTAGCTTTTCCATGTTCTGGCGTCATATTAATAATTCGCCGCTGTTTTCTCTTTTCCTTTTGGCATCTTTCAGCAAATTTAAACACAAATATTTTAAAAGAGGTTTTTATTTCCTTCGTATAGGCTAAAGAAAGGAAACAACATTTTTATATGGAGGGGTTACAAATGATTGCATTAACTGGGAAAGTTGCGCTTGTGACGGGAGCGGCGTCTGGAATTGGACGTGCTTCAGCCATTACATTAGCTGAACAAGGAGCGCGCGTTGCTCTTTTAGATTTAGAGGAAGAAAAATTACAAGAAGTAAAAGAGACCATCATGTCGAGCGGCGGAGAGTGTATAGCCATTAAAACAGACGTATCTGACTCTGAAAGTATAAAAGAGAGTATCGAAACGATCAGCAGCTTATGGAGTCAATTACATATTGTTTCTATTAACGCAGGCATCAACGGTACGTTCTCTTCTATTGAAGAACTATCACCAGAAGATTGGACAAAAACAATTGATACAAATTTAACAAGTACTTTTTTAACCGTAAAGCATTCTATTCCTTATTTGAAAGCTCAGGGAGGAAGCATTATTATTACTAGCTCGATTAACGGCAACCGTACATTTTCAAATATCGGCATGAGCGCATACAGTTCCTCAAAGGCTGGCCAAATGGCTTTCGGCAAAATGGCAGCTCTTGAACTTTCTACATACGGAATACGGGTAAACGTCATTTGTCCAGGAGCAGTTGATACAAATATTGAAAGCAATACATTCCGTCAAGAAGACAAATTAAAAGAAGTCGCGATTCCAATTGAATATCCAAATGGCAATCAGCCGCTTGCTAAACGCTCGGCTAAGCCCGAAGAAGTAGCAGATTTAATCTTCTTTTTAGCTTCTGACGCGTCCAAACATATTACCGGAAGTGAAATGTTTATTGATGGCGGAGAATCACTGCTGTAACGTACAAGCCCCTGCATCAACGTCAGGGGCTTATTTTTTTACTTTTATGAAAAACGTTTACTCCACCCGAAGCGGATATAATGCTGCCTGTAATCATATCTGAGTTTTCATCACAAAGAAACTCAATAATACGCGCAATGTCTTCTCCTGTCCCTGATCGACCGACAGGCGTTTCCTTGTCTTCTAGTAATCTTGCTGTTATGATATCATTTTCTTTCATGTCTCCCACAATATCTCCGGGACAGACCATATTGGCCGTAATCCCGTATTCGGCTACTTCTAGAGCAAGCGATTTGGTCAGAGAAGCTAGCCCTGACTTAGCGGCACTAAAAGCCGCACGGTACATCCATCCAGGGGTATGCTCTACATCTTGAAAACCGTATGTAATAACCCTTCCAAACTGCTGTTTTTTCATTATAGGAACAACAGCTTTTACAAAATGAAAAACGGAGCTTAAATTACCTTCCAGCATTTCATACCATTCACTGTCTGTGTACTCTATTAATTTTTTTCTTTCAAATACATACGGACCTGCATTATTAATTAAAACATCAATACGTCCAAATTGCTCCATAGCCTGCGCAACGACATGTTCAATATCTGCTTTATTCGTTATATCTCCTTCTACAAACTGTACGTTGTCTTTATATTGATGCCATTCTTCTTGCAGTTCTCGCACTTTATTTTTATCACTTCGAAAATGGACGGTAACGGAATACTGCTTTTTTAAAAACTGTTCTGTTACCTTCTTGCCAATACCTTTATGACCCGCTGTAATCAATGCATGTTTCATCTACCTTCACCTCTTTCACTCTACTTATCTACTATATATATTAGACAGTTCCTTAGTTTCTCCTTTACTAACAGAAAAAAGCCCTTGACTAAAGGGCTTTTCTTTTACGGTCTTAACAAAATTTTCCCTGTACTTTTCCGGCTTTCAAGCAGCTCATGTGCTTTTGCTCCGTCTTTTAAATCAAACACCACGGGATCGGTTAGCACAAGCTGACCTTTACTGATCCACTCAAACAGCTGCTGTGAACGTACTTTACGTTCTTCATATGACACAAGCACGTTCCACAAGTCTCCGCCTGTAAGCGTTTTAGAGGTATCCATCAGCATACGCGGGTCGACCGGGGCCGGATCGCCTCCTGCCATTCCGTAAAATACCACGGTTCCGCCTGTTTTTACGGCTTCAAAGCTTTTTTCTAGCGTAACTCCTACAGATTCGTAGGCAACATCTGCGCCTCGCTTCGTTACATCTTTCACTTGTTCCACCCAGTTATCTTCGTATAAAAAGACATAGTCAGCGCCTGCTTGAGCCGCTGCTTTTGCTTTTTCAGAAGATGACGTTAAGCCAATGACTTGTCCGCCTAATAGCTTGACAATTTGAACTAAAAGCTGACCTACTCCTCCAGCAGCTGCGTGAACAAGCACATAATCGCCAGGCTGAATGCCGTAGCTGTCTTGTGTTAAATAGTGCGCCGTTAACCCTTGTAAAAGCACTGAAGCAGCTGCGTCAAACGAAATATCATCGGGTACCGCAATGATTTTATCCTGTGGCACGGCAACAAGCTCTGCATTTGCAAAAGGGACGTCAGCAAAAGCAATACGGTCTCCTACGTTAACGTGACTTACTTCTGCTCCTACTTCTTCTACCACACCTGCTCCTTCATATCCTAAAATATACGGAGGTTTACCCGTTAAGTGGTAGTTCCCTTTTCTTCGGTACACATCAGCAAAATTAAGTCCAATTGCTTTTGTTCTTACTAGTACGTCTGTTGGACCAATAGAGGGGCTCGGTATATCTTGATAGTGAAGAACGTCAGGTCCTCCAAACCTTTCAAATACTAATGCTTTCATATATAAGTTACCTCGTTTTCTTTATGTATTCCCTTTCATCGTAATTCAAAGAGATAACAAACACAAGTTTCTGACTCAGCAGAAAAACGCCTTGTCTCTTGATGAGACAAGGCGTTTTTTTAATTTGTTTGCACTACGATTTCTCGCATCGTTCGATTTTTTTGATAAGACGTATGAAAAGAAAAGGCTTTTTCAAGAACGTGCGGTGTTTGTCCGCCTCGCGTGAGCGCTTCTTCGTAATACGCCATAAGCTGGTCGCGGTACATTGGATGGGCACAATTTTCAATGATGCACTTTGCACGTTCTCTTGGGGCGAGTCCGCGCAAGTCTGCGTATCCTTGCTCTGTTACAATCACATCCACATCGTGTTCCGTATGATCAACGTGTGAAACAAACGGAACTATGCTTGAAATATCGCCGTTTTTGGCAATGGATTTTGTTACAAAAATACCAAGGCGCGCATTTCGGGCAAAATCCCCTGAACCTCCGATTCCGTTCATCATTTTTGTTCCCATCACATGCGTTGAATTAACGTTTCCGTAAATGTCTAGTTCTAGCGCAGTATTAATTGAAATCAGTCCTAAGCGACGAATGATTTCGGGATGGTTTGAAATTTCTTGCGGACGAAGAATCAGTTTATCTCGATAGGCTTCAAAATTAGAGAAAACTTGTTTCATTTTATCCGCTGAAAGCGTAATTGAGCAGCAGGAAGCAAACGTAACTTTTCCTGCGTCAAATAAATCAAACACGGCGTCCTGCAATACTTCTGAATACACCTCTAAATCATGAAACTCTGAATCTAACAAACCGTGGAAAACGGCATTTGCTACGGACCCAATTCCAGATTGTAACGGCGCAAGCGATTCAGTTAATCGCCCTTCTTTAATTTCTTCACGTAAAAATGAAATCAAATTTTGAGCCATCACAACCGTTTCTTCGTCAGGTGCTACAATCGTAGACGGTGAATCTAGCTGATTTGTAAATACAATACCCTTTACTTTATCTAAATCAATTGGTATGCCTAACGAACCAATCCGGTCATCAGATTTTTTCAAAGGAATTGCATCTCGCTGTCCTTGAACGCCCGGATCATACAGATCGTGAATGCCTTCTAACAGCTCTGGCTGCGCTGTGTTAATTTCAATAATAATAGATTTTGCATGCTCGGCAAATACCATCGAATTGCCAATTGACGTTGTTGGAATCATCATTCCGTCATCCGTGATAGAAACCGCTTCCAAAATAGCGAAATCTATTGAATCTAACACGCCTGAACGCACCCATTCAGAAGTATGCGATAAATGTTGGTCAATAAACTGAAATTCACCTTCATTAATTTTTTTACGCATCGTCGGGTCAGCTTGAAACGGAAGGCGTTTGTTTAACATGCCTTTTTCTGCAAATAGCTTATCCACATCTGACCCAAGTGAAGCACCGGTATACACGCTTACTTTTATCGGTTCTGTTTCCGCTCGTTTCGCTAGCGCAAACGGTACAGCTTTGACATCCCCCGCGCGTGTAAAACCGCTTAGACCAAGAGTCATTCCATCTTGAATCCAAGACGCTGCTTCTTCAGCAGAGACAACGCGATTCTTTAGTGCTTCATGCTTAATTCGACTGCAAACGTTTTCCATTCTGTTCACTCCTTGTTTTTGCTCTTTTTTACCATTTTACTGTAAAGCGAGCGACTACAAGAGTTTTTGGAATGAAATGGACAAAAATAGCGACAAAACAGCATATTTGATGATAATTAAGCTAAATGACGGTTAAAACCCAAGCAGCTTTCGAAAATAACTGGCGTACGACTGACTGACCGGAATTTTTTCTCCATTGTTCATCACTAATAAAAAAGTTGAATGTGTATCAGGATAAATTTCTTGAATTTGCGTCACATTGACGATAAATGAACGATGACAGCGCACAAACTCTTCTTTTGGAAGCACATAATCAAATTCATTTAACGTGTATTTATGCGTACCCGTATACTTCTGTGCGTACACATATGTTTTTCGGTCACGCGCTTCTACGTAGATGATTTTTGAGAAAGGAACCGGTATCCATCCCTCGTTCACCTTTAACGTCACAACTGACTTTCCGCTCGTTAACGCGGGAAAAATCGCCGTTACGCATCCTTGAACATCTCCTTCATCTAAGAAAGGTACGGCCATGCCGTAGTAAGGCGTGCCAAACACGTCTCGGTGAATAAATTCCGATACTTTTTGCTTTCGTTCTAATGCTTTATATGTAATCGTTCCTTTTTTAATTTGATCTCCAGGGCTAATTTTTAAATTAATTCGTTTACTTGCCCGGTAATACACGTACGTTTCTAGATCTGAAACGGCAATCGACGCTTCATCAGAGAACAATTCGCTGATAACGTCTAATAATGCTGAAGCTTTAAATGGTTTCATCTTTTCACCTTCTTTTGTCTAGTCAAACACGCTGCTTCTTTATTGTAGCGCAAAAGCAAAAGCGAGTGGGAAAGAAGCATGGAATTTATCTTTTCAACTGCATAAAATTTCTATTTTTTCACAACATAAAACAATGAAATGAAGGAAGGGTGAAATGTATGGGCTATGCTGAATCGACGTTTCGAATCACCTGTTCATTTTTTGTGCTGCTTCTTTTAACGCGGCTCATGGGAAAAACAGAAATCAGCCAGTTAAATGTATTTACATTTATTACGGCAATTACGATTGGTAATATCGCTTCTTCCCTCTCCACTGATGAGCGAGTAGAGATTGATAAAGGGGTTTATTCACTGCTAGGTTGGACATTTTTAACGATCGCTATGGGCTATATTGGAATGAAATCGAAAAAAGCACGGCATCTTATTACCGGCGAACCCAAAATTGTGATTAAGCAAGGAAAAGTGATGGAAAAGGCATTAAAACAAGTACGGCTAGATATTGAATCTCTTTTAGGCATGCTGAGGCAGCAAAACGTATTTTCCATAAAAGATGTAGAATCGCCATATTAGAAATCAACGGAAACCTTTCCGTTATGCAAAAACAAGATAAAAAGCCGAACTCGTGGTCAAAAACGCTTTTATTTCCCACTTCAATAGGCGTTATTTACGACGGAAAAGTGAATGAAGATGCGTTGAAGGACCTGCATTTAGATAACAATTTGCTTCATAAGCAGATTGAAAAAGCTGGAGTCAAATCAATTGATGAAGTGTTTTATGCTGAAGTTCAGTCAGACGGATCCCTTTATATTGACTATAAAAAAGACAAGTTTAACTCATAAAAAAATCCGTACCAAAAGGCACGGATTTTTTATTAGCTTGCTTTTTTTACACGATTTGTAATAGTATCTTCTTTTGGTGATGTTTTGCGAATAAAGAAGGCTAAAACAAACGCGATCACACTTAAAATCGTTGCGATCATAAACGCATCGTTAATGCCCATTGCCGTACCTTGATTCACGGCTTCAGTCATACTGCCTTTATCTGTCGGCAAAATTTGCTGATTCATCACGATGTTTTTCACGTGTTTTTCACCTTGATTCATCATAATGGAGACAAAGAACGCCATTCCTACAGCTCCAGCAACCATTCGAAGCGTATTAACCATCGCTGTGCCGTATTTATTTAAGCTAAGCGCAAGTTCATTTAACCCTGCTGTAAAGATTGGCATCATGAGCAGCGACATACCAAACATACGAACAGTATAAACAATCATTACATACATAAATGTTGTTGTCGTTTCAAGTTTTGTTAATTCATATGTTGTCACAACAGTAATCGCTAAACCAATAACAGCAAGCCATCTTGCGCCGAACTTATCAAACAGCCGTCCTGTAATCGGAGACATAACCCCCATTACAATTCCCCCTGGCAGTAACAGCAAGCCTGAAAGAAACGGTGAAAAACCACGTACGTTTTGCATATAGATCGGCATTAAAATCATACCTGAAAACATTGCCATTGTCACAATCACGTTAATGATTGTTGTTAAAGTGAACATACGGTAACGGAAAATACGGAATTCAAGAAGCGGCTGATCGATTTTTAACTGACGGAAAATAAAGAACAGAATTGAAATACCGCCTACAATGAACATGGCTAGTACTTCAGTGCTGGTCCAGCCCTTTGTACCGCCCGTAGCGAACGCATACAGCAAGCCGCCAAATCCAATTGTTGATAAAATAACGCCAAGCACGTCTAGCTTAGGTCGGCTTGTTTCTGTCACGTTTTTCACTAAAATAATCGCCGCAATTACGTTAATAAGTGCAATTGGAAACATCATAAAGAATAAAACGCGCCATGAGTAGTGCTCAACTATTAAACCAGAAAGCGTCGGCCCTACTGCCGGTGCGAAGTTCATCGCTACACCAAAAATCCCCATCGCAAAGCCGCGTCGGTCAGGTGGGAATAATGTAAAGATAACGTTGGTAATTAACGGAAATAAAATCCCTGCTCCTGCTGCTTGCACGACGCGTCCCACTAAAATAACGGAAAATGTCGGTGCAATACCGCAAAGCAGTGTTCCTACTGTAAACAGCCCCATTGCTGTAATATACAGCTGCCTTGTAGTAAATCGATTCATTAAAAATGCTGTAATTGGAATAACAATTCCGTTTACTAACATAAAGATAGTTGTTAACCAGTTGCCCGTAGCCGCCGTTACATGGAAATGATCCATCATTTGCGGAAGCGCAATGTTAATCAGCGTTTGATTTAAAAAAGCGACGAGCGCTCCCATTATCATTACGCCAAAAATAGACCGAGTTCGGGCTTGATCGGACTGTTGTGTTTGTGTATTCATTTTAACAAGACCTTTCCCTTTAAAATTATCTGTATGTAAATCTTCAGATGACAAACAGGTTAAGAATATATTTTATGTGTTCATTCTATTAATTTATGTCACGAATATTTAATGAACTTAATTATATACCGGATAAATATATCCGTTTCCGAAATATTTGTCAACAAATATGATCATTTTCGTAAAACTTTTCCATCAGTATATATAAAGTAGCATGCCCTTTAATGAAGAAAAAAATGAGAGCCCTTCAACGAAGGCTCTCATTTCCTTAAGAAATACTTATTTTAAGATTTGAACTTTTACTGTTTTTCTTCCCCATTTTAACGCTTCTTTTTGAGAAGGAAGAAGAACGTCAATTTTATTTCCTTTAATCGCACCGCCCGTATCAGCTGCGATTGCCGTGCCGTAACCTTCTACGTATACTTTTGAACCAAGTTTAATCACTTTTGGATCGACAGAAATCACTTTTTGATTTGGATTCTTTTTCAAGTCAATTCCAATCGCTGTTTTTCCGCTGCAGCCTTTGCAGTTCGCTGTGTACGCTGTTGCTGTTACTTTAAATTCTTTCACAACGTTTGAAGACTTCGCAGGCGCTGCTTTAGCAGGCGTGCTTGATTTTGCTTGAGATACTTTTAATACTTGTTTAGGATGAATGCTGTCTGACTTTAAGTTATTCCACTGTTTCAGCTGACTAACCGATACTTTATATGTCTTTGCAATTTTGTATAGCGAATCTCCGCTTTTTACTGTATATGTATTTGTTGCAGCTGATGCACCACTTGCCACTCCGAACAGTGACATTAGAACTAAACTGAACGTAATCATTGTCTTTTTCATGTAATTGATTTCCCCTTTATCTACCAATACATAAAAAATAACACATGAATATTACAGTTATATTTCAGTAACATGTCAATAGTTTGATAGTTTAGTTACAGTAAAAATAAATATTCTTCCTTTTAAACTAGTAAAATAATCACCTTCACACTTTAAAAACATACATATTTAGGCATATAACGGGGGTTTTACACACATTTATACGTAATTGTTTCATTTGTAACATTCAACTGGTTCTAGAGGCTTATGCTTTATTTTAAATTGATTATTTAGAACATAGTTTATTTAAAAATAAAAAAATAAAATAAAGGATCTAATATAAATCACTTTTTACACCGCTGCTGATTTCCGTGCAAGACTTCGCTTTCCGCGGGCGGGCGATGAGCCTCCTCGTCGCTTACGCTCCTGCGGGGTCTCATCTGTTCCGCTATTCCCGCAGGAATCTTCGTCTTGCCCTCCAATCAACAGCTAGAAGCCACTACATACATGATTGTCATAACAATGAAAAAATCCGAACGAGTTTGATTCTCAATCAAGAATCAAACTCGTTCGGATTTTACTTCAATTAAAATACTGTGGTCCCAGCTTCTTTTATCTTTAAATTATAATGGTTACACTAATTTTCAATATGGCTGCCACTGAAGCATTTTAGCTGCCTCAAACCTTTTTTCTACATTCGGCCAGTAAATTATTTTCCACCAGTTGTCAACGTACGGATCACGTTCATTTTTGTACTGCAAATAATAAGCGTGTTCCCATACGTCTAATACAAGCAGCGGAATGGTGTCCCACTGCGTAAGCAGCTGATGACGCTCCGCTTGCAGAACTTCGAGCTTGCGCGAACGCGGGGACCATACTAAAATTGCCCACCCCACACCTTCTACTTTTTTAGCAGCTTGAGAAAAGTGCATCATAAATTTCTCATAGCTGCCAAAGTCTTTTTGAAGCTGCTGCAACAGCTGTCGTCTCGGTCTTCCTCCTCCTTCTGGACTCATAATTTCCCAAAAGATTGTATGCAGATAATGACCAGATCCATGAAAAGCAGCTTCCCGTTCCCAGTGTTTTATGAGGTCAAAATTATTTGTGTTACGGGCTTGCTGCAGCATGAGCTCTGCTTTATTTAATCCATCGACATAGCTTTGGTGATGCTTGCTGTGATGAAGACGCATAATTTCCCGGTTAATATACGGCTCAAGAGCTGAATAGCTATAGCCAAGCGGCGGCAGCTCGTGTCGTCCCGGCGCTATAGATTCCCGCTCCCTGCCGTCATCTCCAAGTCGCTCTTTTAAAACTTTATCAATATGCCGCACCGCATTGTTGATTTCTTCTAACGTATATTCGTTAACATCTTCTTCACTTAAATATTCAAGAACGTCTTCTTGCGTGCGCGTGATATATGACGTTATATCTACTTCTGTAATGGCTTCTTCAAATACAGGGTCACACACTTGTTCAAGCCAGGTCTGAACTTCCATCAAGTATCTTTTTCTCTCATCTTGATCGGCCATACTTCCCCTCCTTACACCTCATCTTCACTATCATATTCAAAAGAAAAAGCAACATAACTGCCTACTTGTATCTATTGAGTTAGAAAATTCGACATAAAAAAGGCAAAGGTTCCTTTACACTTGAACTCTTGCCTTTTTTCTTATATATTCTTTGCCATATTCACATAATCAATCGTTTCTTGCTTACTAACAGCCGCGTGCTTCAGCTTTGGATTGTAATAAAGGTCCACTTTTATATTATTGATTTCACAGCCGTCTGGCATATGCTGCAAATCCGTTAAAAATGGAAGCAAGTGATTGTTCATATCATATTCAAACGCCCCGTTTTGCAAATAATATATCTTTGGCACATAGTTAATATGGCTAAAAAACTTCACTACGTTGATTCGCTCACCGTATGAGACTATCACTTCCTCTTCTGTCAGGTTGGGATAAGATAAATTAAACACTTGCCGAACCGGCGTTTTCAGCCACTTGGTCAAACAGGTCTGCGGATTATTAACAAGCGCTTTTGCTCCTTTTACGTACCCCGCCAAAAACATCGACATAAAGCCGCCGCCTGAAGATCCGTAAAACAGCACGTTAGACGAATTCACCTGCGCTTTTTTCATGAATTTTTCAATTAAAACGGCAATGTCTTTTAAATAAAAACGATTGCTCGTCCCTTGTCCCCACGCAAGCGACACTTTTCCTAAATAAAGCGTAGGATCGTTATAATAAATAATGGAATCTTCGAATTCATTCATCCACGAATGCCGCTGAAAATATGGAGGTCCTGCCGGCATTTCCTGACTTGCTCCTCCGCCTGAACCAAACACAAGCAAATGCGAAGACTCTTTTTTTAATCTGACTAAAAACTCAAACAGCACTCCGTTCCACTCGATCGCCACTAAAACAGGCTTATCAAATGGCAGCTGAAGTTCATCTATCTTATCATACGTACTATTTATTTTTTCATATTGATCAAGCAACAGCTCTGCAACTCACTTTCCTTAAAATGATACGTCATATGTGTCTGACATTGATCATGGTTCTGTGAAAAAAGAACCTGTCACAGTATATGAAAACCAGCGGACAAATGATTGTACACCTTACCCAAAAGAGGCCGTTGCCTACATCTTCCTGGGCTTCTGTCACGAAATAAAACTCTCCACATACGATACAGCATCATAAAAAATTCAAGGATAGGAGCTGGAGACCCTTGTCAACGTCCTATATGGATTATAATAATCCGAACGTACAATACTTCTCTGATGTAAATAAAAACAGACTTAATACGCGAAATGATCAAAATTACATTAACCGATTAGGCCGGGATGTGCTCAATACATTAGGAAACGTATCATTGCTCGATATTTACTTAAGCGAAAGCCGCGTGGTCGAACCGCACTATCATCAAAATGCCTCGGAGCTTGTCTACTGCATTTCAGGATCAGCCGTCGTTTCATTAATCAACCCGTTTAACAATGAAGTCACAAATATTCCGATTGCTCCAGGCCAAGTAGCCAACATCCCTCAAGGCTGGTGGCACTGGGAAATTGCGTCTGAAGACAATACGCATTTACTTGCTATTTTTGACGCTCCGTATCCGGAATACATTTTTGGATCTGACATTTTAAATAAAACGCCTATCGAAGTACTTGCTCACACGTACTGCTTAGATCCGGACCAACTAAAGAAAACGCTGGCTCCGTTAAAAAATCAAACCATCGTAATTGGACCAACGGACGAATGCGGAGAAAAAGGGCCTTACAAACAGAAAAAACAAGCAGGCTCCGCTAGCCACGAGACGCCTCCTTATAAGCATCCTCCGCCTCAGAATCCTTATTACTCCCCTCAAAACCCCTATCACTATCGATATTGGTAAAGACAAGAAAACCCCGCTGCCAATGCAACGGGGTTTCTTAACGAATACATAACATTATTGTTCTTCTATATACGTGCTATGAAAGGCTGCTTCAATATATGCAACTTGGAAATGATAATGTCCAATTAAATATTTCACAATGTCCACCTGGTCGATTTTGCCGGGCTTATCGACCATCGCTTCTTTTACCATTTCTTCGAATGTACCTTGATCAAACTGTTCTTCATGGACAACAATTGTCTCAGAGTACATTTCGTCTTGTCCTTCTGAAATGCGATAGTAATACAATTTTTTCACCTCGATTTGTCTTAAGTGTATGTATACCCTTAACTAATCATTTTAAAACATTTTTTCAGCGTTCTTTTTCCGCTGTACGATAGGCTGCGGCTTTTGCTTTCACAAGCAGCCTTGTAACCCAGTACGCCACTAGCGTTATTCCTATATCAATAAGAAAAATATAAAACAAACTCATTCCTTTTCCTGAATCAATGAATTTAAAATGATGTTCAAGAGGCGCCAGTCCAAACGAAAAAACAGCGCTCAAAAGAATTGTATACAGATAAAAATTCTTTTGATGATTTGTACAATATTGATAAAGCAGCAGAAATCCTACCGGCAAAATAGAAGCCGTAATATTTGTTGCGTTCGGAAGCAGAGGCGTTAAGAAAAATGTATGCGTCAAATAACCGCTTCGTCCAAGTGCAATATCAATATATGCCCAAAGCATATGCACTGTGTAACCGAAGAAAAACACCTCAAAAATCCGCGTTCGGTCTACGGTAAAATACAACAACACAAGAGGAAGAACGAGCGAAGCAAGCACCACCCAAAACTGCCAGTTTCCAAAATCTGAATACTGATGCCAATACGACGATAATAACTCCTGCAGCTTATCGCTTTGTTCATGTATGTTTCCCCAGTATCGTTCATAACTCACTGAAGTAACCTCCTATATAGAGTCTCTGCTTATGTATGTACGAATAAGCTCCATTTTATACAGAGAAACACGGGAAGCGGCCATTTATTGCTTGCCATCACCTAAATACGTCACCGGGAGTTCATGCTCAATGACTTTACTTGCTTTTCGATTAACAGCATACGCTTTTGCTGTTGGTCTTGAGCTAACTGATGCGGATAGCTTCTCATCTTTAAAATGCAGCGCGACTCCATCATCTACAGCATAGCCTTCTTTCATTTCCCCGCTTGCAATTAATTCATGATACGAAGGTCTTCGATTGCTTTCTCCGTCATAGTGAGGACAGTTGCTTCCCGTTAAAAACCCTAAACAGTCGATTTTAGACAGTTTGTTGTTCATTGAATCGGTGACGCCTTCTTCAAACCAGCAAATTGAACCTGCGCTTATTCCTGCCAAAATAATTCCTTTTTTATAAGCTGCTTTTAAAATCGTATCCAGTCCCCATTCTTTCCATAAAAGAAGCATATTCCTTGTATTACCGCCGCCTACATACAAAATATCTTGCTGCAGTACATATGCTTTTAAATCTATAAAGTTTTGAGAAAACAGCGATAAATGAGACGGTGTGCATATTAACTTCTCAAACGCTTCATAAAACCTTTCTACATAATTATCCGCATCTCCGCTTGCTGTAGGGATAAAGCAGATCTTCGGTACATCCGTATGAGCTTGTGAAAGTATGTATTGATCCAGCGGCGGGTTATCCGGCTCCATTGAAAAGCCTCCGCCGCCCATGGCTATAACTTGTCTCATTCTAATCCGTCCTTTCAGAAAGGTAATATAAAAAATGTAAATTTATACTATTTCCAAAAGATAATTTTCCGTATAATGGAAGAGTGATAAAAAGGTGGTGTAAAGCTTTTGAAAATAGTACGAACCCTTTTACTAATACTAGGCATTTTTATTATCTTGTTTTGTATCTTCGGCTATATCGATTATAACGGTCAAAAAATGGAGCTGGGTACCAAACAAGAAAAAAACATTCCTTCTTCCATCAACACGGACGGAGGAACCATTACGCTATCTGCTGTCAGTAAAAAATACGATAAAACGCAGTTTGGCTTTTTTGTTATTCAAAACAATTCGACGCATACCTTAACAATTCCTTACGAAAATACGGCGGATCACTTAAAAGACGGCAAGTGGTACAAAGTTGTGCTAAACGGATTAGAGTTTCCTGATAAAACCGTCACGCTGAAGCCAGGGAAATCATTCAAACAAGATATCGCAACTCCTAACTACAAAGTAGGAAAATACCGTTTTGTTCAGCACTTTAAAGATGAAAATGGAAAAGAGTATGTATTAGCGACTCCTTTTGAAATTGTTTGGCCGAGTCTTAAGAACGTTCTCGGGCAGTTTGATTAAAGGTAAAAAAGCACTTACCCATTATGAGGTAAGTGCTTTTTATCAGTTCTGATTTAAAACGCGAAGTGTAACTTGCTTTGTTCCGACTTTTACCGTCTCTCCGTTTTTGATAGTTTCTTTCACACTGAGACTGTGCAGCAGAAGATTTTCTTGAAGCAGCGTTTCAAACTTCGCCACGGCTTCCTTCACTTCTTCGTCTCCACTAAGCTCCAAATCAATACGTAAATTCACGGGTAAGTCCAGCTTTTTACGATAATCTTGAACCGCTCGAATTACTTCGCGAGCGACCCCTTCCTGCACAAGTTCTTCGGTTAACGCCGTATCCAACACGGCGGTATACATGCCGTTCGATGCAACCGCAAAACCTTCTTTCGGAACTTTTTCAACGAGTACGTCAGCCGTTTCAAGCGTTAAGCTTTCTCCTGAACCAAGCGTAACACTTAGCTTGCCTTGTTCAACAAACTCTTTTCCTTGACCTTCTGAAAGGTTCTTTAATGCTTGATTGACCTCATTTACTCGTTTTCCAAACTTCGGTCCAGCCTGTTTAAAATTAAGTTTTAACACGTACGAAACAAGTTTGTCGTCGTCTTGCTCCACATTAAAGTTCTTCACATTAAGCTCATCTTTGATGACATCATGGTATGCTTCCCACTCTACATCTTCTTCCGTTACCACAAGCGAAAGACTTTGCAGAGGCTGCTTTACTTTTAACGAATGCGTATTTCGGATGCTTCGGCCTAGTTCAACTACTTGCAGTACCGCTGCCATTTCTTTTTCCAGCTTTTCATTCACTTTGGTTTGATCATACACAGGATAGTCTGCCAAATGAACGCTTTTTCCTGTCAGATTTTCATGAATATCATCCGCAACAAACGGCGTAAACGGCGCTAACAGCTGACTAAGCGTGACTAACACTTCATGAAGCGTATCGTAAGCCCCTGCTTTTTCTCCGTCCATCCCTTCTGACCAAAAGCGATCGCGAGAACGTCGTACATACCAGTTGCTTAGTTCTTCAATAAATGCCGCGATTTCACGAGCGGCGCTTGTAAACCCGTAATCTTCAAGATGTACTGTTGCTCGCTTAACCGTGCTGTGCAAACGTGAAAGAATCCACTCATCCAATTTTGTTTTTTTCAATTCATACGTTTGCTCGGGATTATAGCCGTCAAGCTTAGCGTACAGCACGTAAAAGCCGTACACGTTCACGAGCGTATCGATGACTTTTGACTTCGCTTCTTGCACAACGCGCTCTGAAAATTTCTTCGGATTCCAAGGTGCACTGTCAGCTAAAAGCGCCCATCTAAGCGCATCGGCACCAAATGTATGAATAAGATCCACCGGGTCCAGCGCATTTCCTTTACTTTTAGACATCTTTTGACCGTTTTCATCTAAGACGTGGCCAAGGGACAAAACGCGCTTATACGGCGCTTTTCCTGTAAACAGCGTTGAAACTGCCATTAAGCTGTAAAACCAGCCGCGCGTTTGATCAATTCCTTCTGCGATAACGTCTGCTGGAAACTGTTTTTGAAACAGTTCGCTGTTTTCAAACGGATAGTGATACTGCGCAAACGGCATTGAGCCGCTGTCAAACCAAACGTCAATTACTTCCGGCGTTCGCTTCATTTCTCCACTGCAGACCGGACACGTTAACTGTACGTCATCTACATAAGGCTTATGCAATTCAATGCTGTCATCCACGGAATGAGACGCATGTTTCTGAAGCTCTTTGATGCTTTTTGGCGCTACTTGATGCTGACATTCCCCGCATTCCCATACGTTTAGCGGTGTTCCCCAGTAGCGTTTTCTACTGATATTCCAGTCCACCATATTTTCTAAAAAGTTGCCAAAGCGGCCGTGTTTGATATGATCCGGGTACCACGTCACGCTTTCATTGTTTTTCAAAAACTGTTCCTTTAACGCCGTCGTTTGGATAAACCAGCTTTCATTTGCGTAATAAAGAAGCGGCGAGTCGCATCTCCAGCAAAACGGATAGCTGTGCTCATGCTTTTCTTTATGATACAGCACGTCTTGATTCGCTAAATAACGCACGATATCAACGTCGCAGTCTTTTACAAAACGTCCTTGAAACGGCGGCACTTCAGATGTGTACTGTCCTTTTTCATCCACTACGTTCACAAATGAAAAGCCGTTTTCTTTTACTACTCTGTAATCATCTTCACCGTAAGCAGGTGCTAAATGAACAACGCCCGTTCCGCTTTGGTCCGTTACGTAATCAGCCGTCACCACTTCATGCCCTTTTTCAACGTTCACAAAATCAAACGGCGGCTCATACGCCATCCCTTTTAACTCATTTCCTTTATGTTGAGATAAAACGGTATACTCTCCTTTTAACACTTTGTCTGCGAGCGCTTCTGCCACTATATACACGCTGTCGCCTTGCTGGGCTCGAACGTAGTTCATCTCTTCATGCACCGCAAGCGCTACGTTTGACGGAAGCGTCCAAGGCGTTGTCGTCCAGCCTAAAAAATACTCATTATCACGGTTTTTCACTTTAAATTTCACCGTTACCGTTAAATCTTTTACATCTTTATACCCTTGCGCTACTTCATGCGAGCTCAGCGACGTCTGACAGCTCGGGCAGTAAGGTGATACGCGGTGGCCTTTATAAAGAAGTCCTTTGTCATGTATCGTGCCAAGCACGTTCCATACACTTTCAATGTACGAATTCTCCAAGGTGATGTAAGGGTCTTCCATATCAACCCAATAGCCAAGCTGCTCCGTGAACGTGCGCCACTGCTTTTCATACACAAACACGCTTTCCTTACACTTGTTGATAAAAGCTTCTACGCCGTATTTTTCAATGTCATGCTTCCCTGATATCCCGAGCTGCTTTTCAACACCGAGCTCAACCGGCAGTCCGTGCGTATCCCAGCCTGCTTTTCGAATCACTTGATGCCCTTTCATCGTCTTATAACGAGCCACCACATCTTTAATCGTCCGGCCTAGCGCATGCCCAACGTGAGGCAAACCGTTTGCTGTAGGAGGCCCTTCATAAAATACAAACGAAGGATGCCCTTCTCGATTTTGAACCGACTGCTGAAACACATTTCCTTTTTGCCACTGCTGCTGGATACGCTGTTCGCGCTCTTGCGAAGACTCCCTTACATTCACTTCTTTCATGTGATACCACTCCTTTTAAAGTTAAAAGCACACAAAGAAACCCGTCCCTATGACTAGGGACGGGTTTTAAACCGCGGTACCACCCTGGCTTCTATTGATCCGTTCATCAATAGCACTCAGCAACGTACAATCATACGCGTTCTTTTTAACGGTAGACTACCGTTCAAACTTACTTATCGTTCAGTTTGACTTCTCAGAGAGGATATTCCCCTGCAGCTTGAACACCGGCTTTCAGCTATCACCGGCTCTCTGTGGAACAAACTTGCAGCGTACTGATTCTCTTCAACGAATTTGTGTGCTTTTATTAGTAGCTATTGTATGCGTTTTGGAAGGGAATGTCAATGTTTTGAAATACTTATTGAGATCAAAAGGTTTAGATCTAGGTTATTTTGTTTCTGCACTTAACATTTGATCGATTTTATTACGCGCTGTTATCCCGTTCTTATCTTTCCATTCAGAAGTTCCACTGCTTCTTCGCTGTGTAATAAATATGGCTGCGGCTAAGACGGTACAGAAAACCTGGTCTTGTACAAATACATATCACGCATCTTTGCTTTCTAATACACGACTCGCATAAACATCGCGACGTTTACAATATAAATTATAAGACACTTTTTATAATCAAGGAAAAGTTAATATAAAAAGTAAAAATTTTTACTTATAAATTATTTTTCTTCTCTTTCCAGCGTAAAAGAATATCCTCATCTGTTTTTTGTCTTGAAGGATCCTCAGAAAAGCAAAAACTTATTGTAGTGTCATCCTTTAGTTTCTCAAATAATTCTGGTCTGAATATTGCTGCTTTTTGATTATTCTCAGGACTCCTTTGTCCTGATGTACCATCTTTTTTGGTTCCATTTCTTTTTACACCAATACAATAAATGCCCTTAGAAGAATCCGTATCCGTTTTATTCAAGTACTCTGTTATAGAACTCTTTAAATCTATCTCTTTATCAACTATTAATTGGTTTGGAATAAAAGTGGAGAACTGCTGTGTAAATTGTTGAATAACATCTCCCAAGTTTTCTTTATATTCAATTCCAAAAAATTTTCTAAATGATTTCATATCAGAGATATGTATCTTATACAAATCTGCATAGGTACAAAAATTTTCGTTCCTCCCCCTCTTTTTAATAAACTCAAGCTTTACAATTGCATACTTACTGTCTTTCTTTTCGCGTTCTGAATAAACTTTCACTAGAACAATATATTCTTGCTTTTTGTACTGAAATAGAAAAACGTCTACAGCCCAATTTCGTTTTTTTAATTCATCTCTTATAATTTTCAAATTTTCTAAAGGTGCCTTTTGTTTATTCAAAATATTCCTCCTATCCCTTTTCTTAATTTCCGAAAAATATTTTTTATAATTATAAAAAAGAATTTTACAGAGTATATCAAAAAAATGGAATTTTATGAAGTCTAAACTTATTTTAAGATAAGTAAAAAGTTAAGACAAAACTAAAAGACATAAGCCTCTCCTAATACTAAACTCACATCCTATAAGCTTCCTGAAGAACTGATAGAAGAAATATTCATACCAACTCAACACATAAAATAAACATATACAGAATAATACCTCTGATAAAATTCGAAAGGAGAAATCACCTTTGACAAAATATAGAATTATGACCTTTGATGGAGGCGGTACTTTAGGTGCTTTAAGTTTACAGCTTTTGAATAGATTGACTTATCAAAACCTGAAGTTAATTAGTGAAACCGATGTTTTTTCAGGAAATTCAATTGGTTCATTTACTGCTCTTTCACTAGCAAGCGGAAGATCACCAGAGGAGACATTTCAGTTTTTCAAAGATCAAATCTTACCAGCGTTCAGCGTTTCCCGACCGGGCGGACCTGTCTTTAACCAGCAACTACCCTATTCTGGTTTTATTAAAGCCATACGAACATTTTTCCCCCGAGACCTTCGCCTTAAAGACTTAAAGAAACGAATTGTTGTGCCTGCCTTTCACTTGTTTGCACCAGAGCTGAATCGTTGGAATCCTGTGTTATTTCACAACTTTCCAGGTTCTCCTTATCTTAATGAAAAAGCGAGTGACGTAATCCTCCGGAGCAGCGGTGCTCCCGCGACGCAAAGAGCTTATCAAAACTACGTGGATGGGTATACGGTAGCAACTAATACCAGTACAGCTAGTATCGCGTTTGCAGTAGGGAAAGCAAAACAGCCGTTGGATCAAATTGCCGTATTATCCATCGGAACAGGTGAGCAGCCAACTCAATTAAGAAGAGATACAAAAGGATGGGGAATGGTGAGCGCCGATAACATACGACCTGAAGACATGGAAGACCTTCCGCCAAATTGGGGAGTACTTTTAGACCGGTCTCCAAATGAGCCATTGCTGCCGTTTCTTCAGATTATCTCTGGTGGATCAAGCTACTATGAATCGATGGTCAGCTCTGAGCTTTTAGGCGATCAGTTTTTCCGGTTAAATCCGCGGATTCCTAATTTCTCTAAAACGGATCCTTCGGTGGTGCCCGCTCTTATTTCAATTGCTAATAAAACGAATTTACGGCCTACGTTTCAATTTATAGAGAGAAACTGGAATTACTATGATCGTACTTTAAATTAATTTCTTGTTTCTATTGAAAGTATTTAAAATTTCATATAACAAGATATCCACGCTGGCAGCGTAGCAGTCACTTAAACCACTTCCCTCCCCAACCACAACAACCGCTAGCTCCCAAAAAGGAACTAGCGGTTATTCATAATCTCTCAGAAACCACTCACTCTTCCACCGGCTTCTGTTCATCTGTTAATGTATCAATTTTAGTAATTTGAAGTTTGTCTTTACCTGCAGCTTTCACATGATAAATTCGTTCTTTTTTAAACTGCGTGCTTGCGTCATACGAGTCGGTGAACGTGTATACTTCGTTTGTATAAATGTCGTAGGTTCCGTCGTCATGTGATTCTGTTTTTGTCACGAGAAACTGATCGTTAGCAAACGATACGTTTTTTCCGGCGAGTGATGTGATATAGCTTTTTAGCTGTTTATAAACTGGCTGACCCGAGTCAATATAAGGCGCCATCGAACTAAAATCTCCGCTGTTTAAACTTGAAAAGTAAGCGGCTTTATAGGAGATAAAAAAGTTTTCAAGATCCGTTTTGCTTACGTCAGCTGGCTTAGGTTCTTCATTTTTTAACGGCTTGGTGTTGGTCGTGGCTTTTATGTCTGCGCTTGTTTCTGCCGTTTGATTGTCACGATTCATGTATACAATCGTCAGTAATAAGACAAGGACGATAGCGCCTCCTATTAAAACAGGAAAAGTACGTCGTGATGCTTGCTGTTTTTTCAGCACGGGAAAGTCTGCGTAGGCTGGCAGTGTAACAGGTTTTATATCTACCTTTAACCGAGCTAATGGCTTTGGCATCTCCGTTCTTTTTATACTGTTAAGCGGCTGAAGTGCTAAAAATTCTTCGTATGTAACAATAAACTCGTTTACTGCTATTCCTTTATACATGCCGTAAATTCGATTCCACAGTTCCCGACACCTAGTATCCTTTATATCTTCACTCAGTTCGTTAAAAAATGGTCGTGATTTTTTAATAAAAGCCGCTAACCACGTTTGATGAACGTCAACTTCGTGGACTCCATTTAGGTCCGTAAGTGATTGCTTTAACTTGGCGTGTTCACTTGCATCGTTTTGGCTAACGACTTCCATACTGCGTTGCGTTTCTTGCAGCACAGTAGAAAGACTCTTACTCATTTTTTCTTGTAGCGCATCAAACTGACTGCGGATATCAGGCCAGTGAAGTTCGAGTAATTGTTTTTGTGCAGTAGTGGCTTTTCGGATAATTTCATTTAGCTCATGCTGCTTTGTGCGAAAGGCGGTCGCTTTTTGTTTGGTCACCAATTTATTTTTGCTTAGCTGATGCCATTCTTGCTTTAAGCTTTTGTCTTCTTCAAGTACTGTGGCTATCGTTTGTTTTACATGTTCGTGCTTGTTTTGAAAGTCAATGAATGCTGGCAAATAAGCATTCCAGCTTTCCTTGATTTCTTTTAGCAATGACGTGTTAGCATGTTTTTCTGTTAGTTGAAAAAAGTCATTCCTAAATGCCACCATATCCGCTTCGGAAGAAAGTTCTTTTCCGAAAAGCTCTGTCACATTCTTATGTATGCTTGTTAACTGTTGGATCTGTTTCATATTGCTTTGACGCTTTTTTATGTACTCCGGATAATCGCTTGAAAGAAATGTCATCATTGTATATTCAATGTTGTTCATATTAGACTCTGTACGTTCTTTTTCTAGTTCTTCATACACTTTCTGCAGATGACGTTCTACTATTGAGAGAAACTTTTCTTTGTCCATCCCGTCTACTTCTTCTTTTAGCATGTTTAAAGATTCCGTTTCCCCGATAAGAGATGTTTTTTCTTTATATAGCTGTATCCACCTTTCTAGTAAATGTGCTGCTGATTCATTCCAGTGGCTTGTATTCATCGTTTGCTTCACCTGTTGTTTTTATTTTTATCCTTTTTTAACTATACAGGAATTTAACAGAAATTCTATTACAGTTTTATTACTCTTGAAAGATAAGGTTCAAGCTTTCTAGAGCTGCTGCTAACGTTTGTTTATCTCCTTGATCGTAGCTATGTGCCCCAAGCACTACGGTTGTAAATACGGCTTTCCATTTTGCCAGTCTGTGCGTTTCTTCATCTACTTCTCCGTATTCTTTGAAAAAACGTGCTCTTCCTTTAGGAGGTAAAAAGCTGTAGGCAATCGCTAGGTCAACTGCCGGATGACCAATATGAACGTCTCCCCAGTCAATAATGCCTGAAACCATATTGGTTTGATCAACAATCATGTTTTTAATATGAAGATCTCCGTGAACTAGTACATGTTTTTCTTGATAGTGAATTTCTTGTATGTCATTTACATAGTCTTCAAGAACCCCTTGGTTAGAATAAAGGTTACGCTCTTTCATTTGCTTAACATATTTCTCTAGCGCAGGCTTTCGCTTCATCATATCAAGCCGATTTAGCTCATCAAACGGCACGCCGAGCTCTTGGGCTTTTAAATAAGGATAGTGATGCAGCGTACGAAGAAACCTTGCTAGTATAGAAGCAGATTGCGTACGTTCCTCTTCTGTTAATCGCGCAGGCGGATTTCCTTGAACGTAGTGATAGCCCGTAAAAGGCCAAGGATATGCTGCATTCGGCTTACCGAAAAAAATGGGTTCGGCAATGGATAGCGGCAGCTGAGAAGCAAGACTTGGTAAAAGCTGATTTTCTGTTTTTAATAGTCCTACTGCGAGTTCT
Organism: Priestia sp. YIM B13551; assembly: GCF_042787905.1. Classification (NCBI taxonomy): domain Bacteria; kingdom Bacillati; phylum Bacillota; class Bacilli; order Caryophanales; family Bacillaceae; genus Priestia; species Priestia sp. YIM B13551. Next base: position 144,780 of record NZ_JBHZOX010000001.1, on the reverse strand, counting down.
CTTCTGGGAAACCGAAACACAAAGCGGTCGTTTACTTGATAAACCGTATTGTCAAAGCCGTAGCCAAGCAGTGAAATTTTAGCGGGCGCAAGTTCTGGAAACTGCGTCTCGATTAGCGTTTTGGCAAGCGGTGCTGATACAATTTGTTCTGCATCCCATGCATTGGGCACTGTGATCACCTTTCTTTAACGTGAAGTTTGTATGTAAAGTATACTATAAATAATTTTGACCATAAAAACCCTCTGACGCAAAGCCAGAGGGTTTCAGTGAATATATGTCACGCCATCTTTTTACATAAATAAGATAGAGGCCTTAGAACGGTACAACCAGCCTCTGAGTTAGTAGCCTCCATGTACGTTTACTACTTAATACGTACACCAAAATACCTCATTGACTGTTTCTTCAACGTGCTCCACCTTAATAAAGTTCAATAAAAGGTCAGTTCGGTCATTTCCTGTATACTCATTTTTGTCAACATTATAAAATTGAATAAGCTCGAGCTTGTACATACCATTTTTAATATCAATTCTATACTTAGAACAGTTTTCATCAGGCACTAACTGATCTTCAAACTGGGCGGCCATCGTAAGGCAGTCATAATCTACGAGATAAAGCTGATGATTGGTTACATTTATATAACCTGTTGCTTTCCTAAAGTATGTATCTATATCCGACTCTGTTCCAATCTTCACTTCCACGTTCCAAGAGCGTTCAATTCCTTCTTCCGTCATTTGACATACTAGGACATTTCCTTTTTTCATTTCACTGCCGAAGTGGTTCAAAAGCTGATCTAGCTCCCAATCCTCATCGACAAACGAGTGATATTCTTTTGCGTTGGCTACTCCAATAAAATTAGTATCGCCAAAATTCATACAAAACTTCACTTTATCTCCTCCGAACTTTAAAGTAATTTTTATGATCCGTTAACATATATCCGCAAACTTCTTACAAGCTTTCTCTAACTCTTCTTTTTTAGCAAGCTGAAAAATCCACTCTTCAGGAATGCCATCCAGCCCATAATATACTCCTGCCACAGTACCCGTAATAAAGCCTATTGTGTCTGTGTCTTCTCCTAAATTCACAGCGGTAAGTACAGCTTCTTCGTAGTCGTCACTTTGAAGAAAAGACCAAAGCGATGCTTCTAGCGAGCTGACGACATATCCGGTTGACCCGATTGCATTTCTCGCTGCGTGCGGCAAGCTTAGGTTTAACACTCGTTCGTACGCAGAAAACTCTGCTTCATACTCCGTACCTGTTAAATGCTTTTGGCAGAGGTTTACCGCGTTTTCATATGCTTCAAAGGGCTCGTCGCCGTGAAGGAGACGAATAAGCAGCTCCACATATATAATACAGCCAAGCGTAGAGCGCAAGTGGCGGTGCGTGACGTGCGCAATTCTTTCTATTTCTTCTTTTCTTTTTGTAAAGCTAGGTTCATCACATAGTGTAAACGCAAGCGGAGCAATACGCATAAGCGCTCCGTTTCCGTTATCGTATTCAGCGCTTCCTCCCCACTCTTCTTTAGGAAGTCCGCTTTTATAGCGGCGAATCGCTTCGCTTGTTGCGATGCCAATATCAAACATTTCTCCGTACGGCGTCCAGTAGCCATCCGACCAATAGTTCGCAAACTTTTGCATTAAATCATACTCATCTTGTTTGTCTATTAAATTATCAATTAAGCACATCGTCAGAGATGTATCATCTGACCACGTTCCTTTAGGCTGGTTGTATGTACCGTAGCCGGTCATAGTCGTAATTTGAAATGAATCGCGTTTTTTAAACTCAACTGGAACACCTAAAGCGTCTCCGACAGCTCCTCCTAGAATCGTAGAAAGGACTTTTTTATGTAGCGTCATGTGATCAACTCCTTTCTATTATTGTAATTGTTTGATTTTGAAATTTGCAAGAGACACCCTGCCTAGACGCTTTTTCTTCTTTATAAAAAGGAATTTACCAGCGTTCATCTAATTTAAATAAGAGGTAAAAAAACATGTGAGGTGCGGTAGATGATTCATTTTTTTGAATATAATTGGCAAGTGAGAGATGAATGGTTTAGCTGGTGTTATCAACTTTCAAGAGAAGAACTGTTGAAGAAGCGGACTGGAGGAATGAGTAGCATTTCACAAACTTTTTTTCATATTATTGATGTGGAATACAGCTGGATACGTGCCATCCAAGGTAAACAAGATATCGTTCTTTCTTTTGAAGAACACGATACGCTTGAAAAGCTTCAAGCGCTCTCTTCTGCACATAGACCTGAAATTGCCGACTTTCTAAGTCATTTGAATTTTTCCAACAAAAGGTACGTAACAGTCCCTTGGGATTCTACTTCTTACACAGAAGCTGACATCTTGCATCACATCATCATTCATGAAATCCATCACATCGGCCAGCTTTCTATTTGGGCAAGAGAAGTGAATAAACAGCCTATTTCTTCTCACTATGTAGGAAGAAACATAAAAGACATTCCTTCGTACTTCTCTAAAAACAATTGACCAACAAGAACAAACGTTCTATAGTAAATATATGGAGGTGAAAACGATGAGACCTGAACTTACAAAAGACTTACCTATCAACGAATTTACGGACTTTTACTGGCTTAAAACCGAGCTGCAGCAATTTTGCCGAGAAAATAACATGAGCCCGTTTGGATTTAAAATGGAACTTTCAAAAAGAATTGAAGTGTTTTTAGCAACCGGTGACACTCAACAATCAAAAGCACCGTCTAAAAGACGCTCGTCCTCTAAAACGCAAGCACCGCTAACATTAGATACCGTTATCATGGAAAATCACCGCTGCAGTCAAGAAGTACGGGCTTTTTTTAAAGAAGCCATTCATCCTACGTTTCATTTTTCCACCTATATTCAAAACTACTTTAAAGAAAATGTAGGGAAAACCTATCGAGATGTGGTAAAAGCGTGGTATGAAGAAGAAGAACGAAAAAAGCAGCCTTCCTATCAAAAAGAAATTGCGCCTCAGTTTGAGTACAACCGCTTTATTCGCGATTTTTTTAACGATCCGAAAAACAAAGGAAAAAGCCGCGATGATGCGATTGCAGCGTGGAAGCATTTAAAACTTCAGCCTGGAAGCAATCAATACCGCTCTTAAATCAAACTCTACATAATAAAGACCATTAAAACACCACCTCAAGAAAAGGTGGTGTTTGTGCACACCTGTAGATTTCTTCACATACACAGGTGCTGTTTGTTACGGCGTAAAATCTTTAACTATAAACAGACTCTTTTTTAATTAAACCAAGCGTCTGTGAAGTAGACGCATGAATTTCGTTAAAGAAGTCTGGATGATCAACTAACGACATGCCATAGGAAGGAATCATTTCTTTTATTTTTGGCTCCCACTTGTTCATGTTTTCTGGGAAGCATTTTTCCAATACTTCAAGCATAACGTGAACGGCTGTTGACGCACCTGGAGAAGCGCCAAGAAGTGCAGCAACAGAACCATCAGCGGCACTTACAACTTCTGTACCAAACTGAAGCGTTCCTTTCCCTCCGGCTTCCGTATCTTTGATTACCTGCACACGCTGGCCTGCTACGACGATATCCCAGTCTTCGCTTTTCGCGTTCGGGATAAATTCACGCAATTCTTCTACACGTTTTTCATTTGATAACAGCACTTGCTGAATTAAATATTTTGTTAACGCCATTTCTTTGACGCCTGCTGCTAGCATGGTTAAAATATTATTCGGCTTTACAGAACTGATTAAATCCAAGTTTGAACCTGTTTTTAAGAACTTTGGTGAAAAGCCGGCAAACGGACCAAACAACAGCGTCTTTTTATTATCGATATAGCGTGTATCAAGGTGCGGAACCGACATTGGCGGAGCTCCGACTTTGGCTTTTCCATATACTTTCCCGTGATGCTGCGCAATGACTTCAGGGTTATTGCATACCATAAATAATCCGCTTACCGGGAATCCTCCAATATGCTTGGATTCAGGAATACCTGTTTTTTGAAGTAAAGGCAAGCTTCCGCCTCCACCTCCGATAAAGATAAACTTTGCCGTGTGGTACTCAACTTTGCCGCTGTCTACATCTGCGACTTTTACTTCCCACATACCGTCACTTTTACGTTTAATATCTTTTACACTTCGTTTGTAATGAACGTGAACCCCTTTATTCTTCAGGTGGTCAAACAACATGCGTGTTAAAGCACCGAAGTTTACGTCTGTTCCCGAATCAATTTTAGTTGCGGCAATCGGTTCATTTGACGTGCGCCCCTTCATGATTAGCGGAATCCATTCTTTTAGTTTGTCAGGACTGTCGGAATACTCCATTCCTTGAAACAACGGATTGTTTGACAGCGCTTCAAAACGCTTTTTCAGAAACGATACATTTTTTTCCCCTTGTACCAAACTCATATGCGGAATTGGCATGATAAAATCTTGCGGATTGCGAATCAACTTGCTGCTTACAAGATAAGACCAAAACTGTCTTGACAGCTGAAACTGCTCGTTAATTCGGATCGCTTTCGTTATATCTATAGATCCATCAGCTTTTTCTGATGTATAGTTTAGTTCGCACAGCGCAGAATGGCCCGTCCCTGCATTATTCCATTCGTTCGAGCTTTCTTCCCCTGCGTCTGCGAGTTTTTCAAATACTTTAATGTCCCATTCAGGTGCTAACTCTTTGAGTAATGACCCCAAAGTTGCGCTCATGACTCCGGCACCAATTAAGATAACGTCTGTTTTTTTCTGTACGTTGCTCATTATAACCTTCCTCATCCCCTATATTTGTAAAAAGATGTAGGCGCTCCTGCTTACGTAGTAAAAAAATTCAGGTGCGACCTAAGAACACACCTTTTTCTGTCTCACTTATAACTATATCACAGTATAATTGTCTGATGATTATAAACTATTCAAAAATGATAAAAAAGTGAGAAAATCGCCCACAAATTCTAAAAAACTTATTAAATTCCGTCTGCATTTTCTTTTATTAGTAAACTTTTATACCTACTTCTAAGTGGCAAAGCATTGATTAATAAAATAACAAACTATTCCAAAAATTCAGATCAAAAACCAAAATAATTTTCTTGAAAATTTCACCTACTATAACTATACTCATTCGAAAGAACAAACAGCACTATAATTAGAAATGCCTTCATTCTTTTTGACTAGTTATACGTAGATGTATTCATATATGTATAGAGCACCGGCTCGTCCAGGTGCATATTTAGAGAAATAAGTATATATTATAACAGCTGATTTTCAGCTCGTATTGTAAGTTACAATATCTATGTCATATAACATACCATGAAATAAGTGAATAAGTAAATGATTATTCAGAAATTTATGTTATAAAACCTAACATGTATGTTGACTTTTATATAGGAATACTTGTTGATAATGAGCAGCACTTTACATGTTTCTCTCATTTCAAAGTTGTTTAGTTAAATCGTTCATGCGTCGTGGTTATTAGTAGCTTCCACCAAAATAAGCCACGCTTAGCACGTGACTTGTTTTGGTTCTTATTGAGCCGGTTGAATATCCTCTTGTGTAAACGTCCAAATACCACGATCTTTACTAAAACCGCTAAATTCAAACTTAAAATCGCCTTCTTTTGATATATCAAACGTTGCAATACCGCTTTGTTTTTCTCCTGGTGAAATATTTCCGTTCAAATGATTCTCTGTTGCACCAGAAACAACTGTAGCAAAGTATTGAGTGTCTCCTTTTTGAATATTAAAATGAAGTAGCTCACTTATTTTATGATTTTTCTTTCCTTTATTCTCAATCGTAATATTCATTTTGATAAACTGTCCATTTTTGTTTTTAGATAACTCATCATCCGGTACGACTTGTGGAGAGTCTACTGTAATCGCAAGATCATCAACATTAGCAGTTTCACCTAATTTTTTGGTAACCGTATTGTAGAATTTATCCGTTTTTTCTTTATCAAACTTCGCATCAACATTTAGCTCTTTATCGTCTGATTTCTTTTCTGATTCTCCGCTCGAACAAGCCGCAAGCCCTAATACTAGGAAACATGTACTTGCTTCTATTAACCATTTTTTCTTACTCATTACGGGTTCTTTCTTCTTTCAATTAGTATTTTATTAGTATTTTATGTATAAAGAGTTAAATCTACGTAACTCTTAATCCAAAAATAGGATATACCAAATACTGACAATCTCTCAAAAGTAAATATATCACAACTGTTCTATATATTAAATAAGGACCTGTATTGTGCTACTGTGTTAATAAATATTATGATTCTTTCCTTAAATTCAATACCTTCAGAATGCTCTGGAAGATCATATCCCATCATATGATTTTACCACGGCTCTCTATTAGACAAACACTCTAGTACATTAAGTCGATCACTCTTCATCAAAGAAAAAAAGTCTTGAATGACTGGCTGTTTGTCTATTAACATGAAAAACCTCCTAATAGCCTAGTAATATACTATATCCCCTAAGACCGTACTTCTTTTTCTATTCTATCATTGCACATCATACTCCATGATGGTACAACCATCATGGAGTATGCACTTTTTAATAGTCTACTCTTTTTCTTTCGACTGCAAATACACTTTATTTTCTACTCACCCACATATATATTTGTTATCTTTGACTACAAACCACATTTTTTGGCGTTCTCATGTGTAAATTATAGTTTTAGCATTTATAAAGTCACTGTAATCCATTTCGTATATTTGCTTAATCTCTTAAATTATTAATTACAACATATAAAATTTGGTAACTAAGGATTCTTCAATCCATTAATAAAACCCTTAAAGCTATCAGCTATTTTATACGTATTTTCTTCTTCACTAGACTGCGGAAAATAAAAAGAGTGATCCCAATAATATACACCATGGTTTTCAGTATCTGTAATAAGTACAATTAATCCTGAACCTGGATCATCTCCTATTATTAAACTATTCGGTAACATATCTTCTTCAAACTCTTCATAGCATTCACTTAAATCAAAAGTTCTTTTTACACCTATACCATACAAGACATCTAAAGGGATTTCCTGATTTAATTCTTTAACAAAAAATTTACTATACCTAACTTTCGAAGTCCCCCCGTTATATTCACTTAAAAATTTTTTATAATCTTCCGGAAGTAAAAATCCTAAAAACTCTTCTAATTCTTCAATCGATTCTTCAGTTGCTTTACCAAAAGCATTTAAATTCATTTATTTCACTCCCATTTAATCTTTTAACTTCTTAGCTAATGCCATTCCACCCATATGTCGAAATCTTCTGTGCATCTCTTTATTAACTTCTTGCATTGTTGTTAAATCTTGATGATGGTGCCACGTGTTTTCATCTAATTTCGGTCCATTTGGAGCTAATTCATCAGCCTTAGCAAAATCAATGTCATATCTATTAAATTCACCTATCGGAACTTCTTGTCTTACCAACCCAGCAGATTTAAAGTCCGGAAAACCTCCAGGATAAGAAACTTGATTTGGAGGAATATCCCAATCAATATAAGTCCATATTCCTTCCTCGCCAATTTCGATTTTCCCACCTTTTTTCTGCCATTTTTCAGGCTATCTTACCATTGACAATTTATCAAGATTTTTGGACTACTTCATTTGTTATTTTCACGCCACTAAAAGGCCTTTTTACACAATTTTTTTGTTAAAACGCATTCATTCTTTCTATTTCCAAATATTTAAACATGCGCTAGTATATACATAATATAAAGAGGAGGTTGAGTATGAGAGAAAAGCTCGTAAGACTCGGTTATTTACTGGGGTTGGCTCTTGTTTTGTCCGGCATTTTATATTTCTTTGCATCGAACTGGCAAGGCTTTGACCGCTATACTAAAATTGCGCTGAGCGTGGGGCTGATGCTGCTGTTTTACGGAAGTGCATTTGCGGTGCGAAAGCTGCTTCCTCAGCAGGCGTTTTTAAGTCACTGGACGCTTTTGGTCGGCGCTCTTTCATTTGGATTAAGCATCGCGCTTCTTTCTCAAATTTACAACACGCACACTGAATCGTACTGGCTGTTTTTAATTTGGCTTGTGCCGGTTATTTTGTTTAGCTTTTTTACAAAGTATCAGCCATTTTACGTGTTATCGTTTGTTTTATTTCAATTCACCATGGCTTTTTTCATTTCACCAACAGGCACAGTTTCACAGCGAGGTGAACACGAGACGCTTCTACTTTACGCAGGAATGGCGTTTGTGAACTTACTCATCTTTTGGATCATAAAAAAGAAACACCTCTCGTCTCCTGTGATCATGTATGCGGCGTTTTGTTTGTTTCACTACATTTTTTTAACTGTTTCCCTGCCGGATTTCACAGGCAGCTCTAGCTTACGGATTGGTCTTATTATTTTTTATTTGCTGTTTTTACTAAGCTCCTTTTTTTATTTTTCAAAAGTGGAGCCGCAAAGGTCGTTTTTAGGAATTTCCATTGTGGCATTTGCTTTATTTGTTATTGAACAATTTTTCTCTTTTATTTTTAAACACTACGCTGAATGGTCACTGTTCTTAGCTTTAGGATTTGTGATTTTATTTATTGGTGCAAGCGTATGGTTTGTCAAATGGCTCACTGCCAACACTTCAGCACAAAAAACCTCGCTCCGCGTAATCAAACGAATAGCGGTAATTGGAATTACGGCCATTGCATCGGTGATCGGCAGCAGCTCTTTAGGAGGACTCATCACACTTATTACAGGAACGTACCCAACAAACGGAATGCTTGTGATTGGCGTTTTGCTGATTGTCGCATGTTATTTGATTAAAGCAGATATTCCAACAGTAAAATATACGCTTTTAATGATGGGCGTATTAATTAGCGGCGGCGCTTCTTTTTTTGTGAACGACATTCTGTTTTTTATCTACGTCATCGCACTTGTAGCGCTTTTAGTATTCACGAAGCATACCCCCGTTCGCCTGTTGTTTTTTGTGCTAGTGCAAGGGCTTCTGTTAATAAAGGTTCCGACTACTTACTATGACACTATCAAAATAGATTATGTGCTGCTCGCTTTGTTTCTATTAAATGCCGCTGTGTACGCGATAAACGTACACCACGCGTTTAAAAAAGCAGCGCTGCTTCTTGCTTTTATCTTTTTACTGTCGCTGACTGAATTAAGCGAACCTTCTTTTTTAAATATCATTTACTGCACGGTGTTTTTTGTGATTTCGACTGTCTTTTTATTTGTGACGGTACGAAAAGAGCCAAAATATGATTTTATTGTCGGCATGATTTTCTGGTTTGTTTTTTTAGCAATGAAATATTACGACTTTGTGTGGAATTTATTTAATAAATCACTTGTTCTTGTTATTTTAGGTCTTATCTTTCTTTTCCTAAGCAGAAAATGGGATCTGTCAACGCCTGATCAGCCGCAGCCTTCGTTTCTTGACCGCAGCCGAACCGCTGTATGGATCATCATTCTTGTTCAGCTCATTATTCTTGGCGGCATTTTCACCAAAAACGAAGTGCTTCTTCAAAACGGAAAAGAAATTAAGCTCGCTTTACAGCCGATCGATCCGCGCTCGCTGCTGCAAGGCGATTACGTTGAGCTGAATTACGATATTGCGCACGTTACATTACCTCATGTAAAAGACGGTGAAAAAGTGAAGCTCGTTCTTCGCCCGAACAAACAAGGCGTGTATGAATACGCAAAAGTCTACCAAGCGGATGATGACTGGAATAAGCCGTATACTTCTAAAAAGAAAGACGTTGTCATTACGGGGACGTATCACGAATGGGGAATTCAGTACGGAATTGAGCATTACTTTATTCCAGAAGGAACCGGCAGCAAAGTGGAAAGCGAAGCTCGTTTTGCTACTGTACGAGTTGGAAAAAACGGAGATGCGATCGTTACAAAAGTAGGCAAATAAAAAAACAGCTGCTTCAACATTGAAGCGGCTGTTTTTTATTTTAATTGATAAATACGCCGATGATCATCGTTAGAATAAGGATCACAAAGAAAATGATGATTCCATAGCCAATCCATTTTATTCTTTTGGGCGTTCCTTTTATATTCATATCCGTTATTTTTCCTTCAATACGCTTTTGATGTTCAGTAACATCATTGTATTCATTGTTAGGCGAAGTGATATTATCCTTCCTTTCTATTTAATCGTTTTCTTTCTTCTAACAGCTCTTCATATCTTTTTTCAAGCCGCTGCTTTTCTTTTCCTTCTGGCGTGATGGAAAGCTCGCTAATCACTTTTGTTAATTCTAATTGAACCGCAAGTTTCTCCGCTTCATTTTGCTGCTGTGACGCTTTTTTGCTTTTACCCGTATCTTCAATCGCCGCGAGCTCTGCTTTAGACTGTTTTAACGTCAAAACATGCGTCGCAAGCTTTTTAACAAAGTAACGGTCGTGCGTCACAAATAAAATCGTCCCTGGATAAGCTTTTAACACTTCTTGAAGCGCTTCTTTTGTATGAAGATCAAGATAGTTGGTCGGTTCATCTAAAAGAAGAACGTTGTAGTTTCCTAAAAAGACTTTTGCTAATGCCGTTTTCACTCGTTCTCCTCCGCTTAGCATCTCTACTTTTTTATACACGTCTTCACGTTTAAAAAGTAAGCGCGATAGTACCGTACGAATAAATTGTTCGGTGTACGGACTGTCTTCTTTAATGTTTTCTAAAATGCTTTTAGCGGGATCTAGATTTTCAAGACGCTGATGGAAAAAGCCGAGTTTTACAGGCTTCGCAACCGTGATGCCTTCTGTTTGCTGCTGAATCATATTCAGCAGCGTAGATTTTCCGGCGCCGTTTTTGCCGACAATCGCTACTTTCGCGCCTGGCTTCACACCGCCTTTTAGATTTTGAAACAACATATGATTACCAGCTGATGCCGAGACTTTGTCAAAGCTTAGTACCTGCTTGCTGTGTACTTGGTGAAATTGAGATAAATCAAAATGAATTTCTTCCATTTCTTTTGGCTTTTCTTTTTTCTCCAGCTTTTCAATTCTTGTTTCAATCGCTTTTGCACTTCTATCTAGCTTCGCTTTTTGTTTTCCGACCGCTCGCTTATGAAGTCTCGCTTCAGAGTTCCCCATGCGGCTCGGCGCTTTTTTAAGCGACTTTGATTTTTGGCTTTTTTCTTCAGACGCCAGTTCAAGCCTCTGCTTTTCTTTTACATACTGTTCATACTCAAACTGCTGTCTTTCAACTGCATGTTTTTTTTGCGTCACATATTCTTGATAATTGCCTTCATAGCAGTGAATTTTGCCGTCTTCTACTTCCCAAATGGACGTACAGAGGCGGTTTAATAATTCTCGGTCATGTGAAATCAGCAGCAGACTGCCTGTAAAAGATTTCATTTCTTCTTCAAATTTCTCTACGCCTTTTACATCTAAGTGGCTCGTTGGCTCATCGGCTGCAAGTAGTTCCGCGCCGGATGAAAGAGCAGCAGCAATTTTCTTTCTGGTTTCTTCTCCTCCGCTAAGAAAGTCGCCTTCATTTGGCACGTTCCACTGACTTTTCATCTCGGGAGATACAGCTCCTGTAGGTTGAACATCAAGCTGCGGAATCAGTGAGGAACGGCCATATGTTTGAACAATTCCTTGATCCGGACTCATTTTTTTCATTAAAATATGAAGCAACGTCGATTTGCCTTCTCCGTTTTTCCCAACAATTCCAATTCGCTCTCCGCGATGTACTTGAAGCTTCTCTGCTTGAAACAGCAGGCGGTCTCCATAGCTTTTTTCAATATTTATAGCTTCTAACAATAACATAAAAAAACCTCCCTAGGATTTCTAGAGAGGATTAGAGGTCATAATTAGGCATACGCAAATATGCACCCTTTTATAGAGTAAAAAAAGGGAGAAATCAATTCATATAAGACATATAGAAATGGCACCTAAAAATGTACAGACTAATCCTATCTAGACAAATGTTCATTTAAAATAAAGTTTTAAAAGAATGTCTAAAAAAATAGGATTACTTATCCATTGTCTACGGTACCTTTCCTTTCTTAGTATGAAATGACTTGCTTCTTACAGTGTATGATGAAGTTTTTTAAATGTCAATATCCATTTGGATGATATTCCCTTCTTTTCCTAAGCACAAAAAATCCTCAGCCGATCACAGCCGAGGATTCTTTTATTACACGTATTGGTTCACTTTACCTGTAAAATCAGGCAGCCACTCACCGTGAGCTTCAATTAAATCATCGCACATACGAATGATGTCATCCATGGATAATTCCGCATTTGTATGAGGATCTAGCATCGCAGCTTGATAGATGTGCTCTCTTTTTCTAGTGACAGCTGCTTCAATTGTTAATAATTGAGTATTAATATTCGTACGATTTAACGCCGCAAGCTGCTCAGGTAAGTCTCCTACATAAGTCGGCATAATGCCGCTTCGGTCTACAACACATGGAACTTCTACGCACGCTTTTGTCGGCAGGTTACTAATTAAGCCTCCGGTATTTAATACGTTACCGGCAAATTTAAACGGCACGTTTGTCTCTATCGCTTCAATGATTCTAGAGCCGTACTCATGTGAACGCGTATGAGTTAGCTGACTGTTGTTGACCATTTCTTCTCTCATTGATTCCCAATTGCTAATTTGCTCTTCGCATCGGCGAGGATATTCATCAAGAGGGATGTTAAACTGATCAACAAGATTTGGATATTTATGTTTAATAAAGTATGGATGATACTCTGCATTATGCTCAGACGATTCGGTAATATAGTAGCCGAACTTATCCATTAGCTCAAAACGCACCATATCGTGATGCTTTGTCTTTTGCTTTTCTTTTGCTAGACGCTTGATTTCTGGGTATAAGTCTTGTCCATCTCTTTTTACTTCTAGCAGCCATGCCATATGGTTAATGCCTGCGATTTTCTCTTGTATTCCTTCATGATCCATTCCGAGAGAATCAAATAAATCTTTTGTACATACTTGAACACTGTGACAAAGGCCTACCGTCTTTACATTGGTATAGCGCAGCATTGCACCCGTTAGTGTTGCCATTGGATTGGTGTAATTTAAAAACAGCGCATCTGGACATACTTCTTCAATGTCTTTTGCAAAATCAAACAGCACTGGAATCGTGCGCAGTGATCTAAAGATTCCTCCAATTCCTACTGTATCTCCAATCGTCTGACGCAAGCCGTATTTTTTAGGAATTTCAAAATCAATGACGGTGCTTGGTTTGTATCCGCCTACTTGAATCGCGTTAATCACATACTTTGCTCCTGTTAAAGCTTCTCTTCGGTTTAAATAGGCTTTAACCGTAATATTCACTTTATAGTTTTCTTTTAAATTGTTTAGCATATTTTCCGAATCTCTTAAACGCTCAGCATCTATATCGTATAGCGCAAATTCAAAGCCAGCTAAAGCAGGCACAAACATGCAGTCTCCTAAAATATTTTTTGCAAAAACTGTACTTCCCGCTCCGATAAATGTGATTTTAGACATCGTCATCTTCCTTCCTCGTATTGGTTTTATCCTTTCACAGATCCTGATGAAAGCCCTGCAATAAAGTATTTTTGTAGCACTAAAAACAAAATAGTCATTGGAAGCATCGCAATAATCGCAGCTGCTCCTACTAAGCTAAGATTATTTTGATTTTCGGCAAAAAAGCTTGCTAACGTAACGGTTAATGTATGCATTTCCTTATCTTGAAGGAAGAAGATTGCAAACTGATAGTCGTTCCAAATATAGACGCTGGCAATAATTAGAATGGATGCAGTAACAGGCTTTAGCAGTGGAAATACGATTTTAAAGAAAATCGTTAACGTACCGGCACCGTCAATTCTTGCTGCTTCCTCGAGCTCTTTAGAAATAGTGGAGCGAATGAAGCCCGCATACAAAAAGATCGTTAGCGGCAAAAATGCTGCGACATTATTTAAAATGGCAATTTGGTACGTGTTCATCATTCCCATATTCACAACCATTTTGTACAGCGGAACTAGCGCTGTTAAAGGCGGTATTACCATCACGGCAATAAAGATAAAATAGACGTACTTATTTAATTTCGTTTGTCGGCGCGCTAAAGGATACGCAGCCATTGATCCTAAAAAAATAAGCAGAATCGCCGAAACGAATGTAATGATAAATGTATTAACAAAAGAGTTTCCTAAGTTCGCTTGCTCCCAAGCCGCTGTGAAATTTTCAAGGTGTATGCTTTTGGGAAATACCCACTTGGAACTAAAATCCCCGGTTGCTTTTAAAGAAGTCGTAACAAGAATATAAAAAGGGACAATATGAACAAGCGTTATACAAAGAGCTAGAAAGGTAAAAAATCGTTTTTTCCGTTTATTTGTATAGTCCATCACGCTTCTGTCTCCTTTCGTTTAAAGTACAAAAGTGCTGATAAGCTAATGACTAAGATAATAAGCGCCATGCACACACCTTGAGTTGCTGCATAGCCGGCGTCTTGTCTTCTAAAATATAAGTCATACATAAAAGTAGACATTGACTGTGATGCATCTCCAGGTCCTCCTCCTGTCAGCGCAACAATGACATCAAACAGTTTTAACCCCCCGATAATATTTAAAACGACGTTAATTGTAATAGAAGGCATAAGCAATGGAAGAGTGATATTTTTAAACTGCTGAAGAGCAGATGCTCCGTCAAGCTGCGCTGCCTCGTAGTAATCTTTTGAAATACTTTGCAGCCCCGCTAAATAAATAATCATCGCAATTCCAACGAATTGATACGTATTGACGAACACGATAATCCAAGAGTTAAGCTCCGGAGTTCCCAAAGCATTAATCTTCTCAAAGCCTAAAAATACAAGAAGGTCATTTAAAGCGCCTCCTTGGTAGGCAAAAAAGAAGTACCAGATATACCCCATAATAATTGGGCTGATAATAACTGGAAGGTAGACAATTGTTCTTGTTACAGCCTTCATTTTAATGCTTTGATTTAGAAGTAAAGCATATAACAAGCCAATAATATTTTGAAAAATGGTACTGCCTATTCCGTAGAGCAGCGTATTTTTTACCACAAGCCAAGTCGTTGGATCTGCAAGCAAGCGTTTGTACTGTTGGAGTCCAATCCAATCATATGTTTGTGAAAATCCATTCCAATTAGTAAAGGAAAGTCTAATTCCGTTAATAAAAGGATAGATAATAAAAACGGTGATAATTACTAAGCCGGGAAGGTACATCCACCATAAAGAGGATTCTGTCTTTAATTTTTTCTTTCGTTTTTCCGTATCTCTTACTACGGAAACCGGCTCTTTCCTGACTAATTCATTCATCGTGTTCACTCCTATTTCAGCTTGTGTTGAAAAGAAGCAGAAGCCTATCTCCCTGCTTCTCGGCGAACAAGGAAATTTTGCACACTATTTTATTGTTTACTGAGACGCTTGTACTCTTTTTCCATCTCATTTGATAATTGCTTTGGCGTTAAACTTCCCGCTAGCAATTCTTGACCTGTAGAAGACATCACTGCCCACATGCCGCTCGGTAAATACTTTCGGTCGAAGTATGGCTCAACTTTGATATCGCTATACTTATCGTAGTATGCAGAGTAGTAGTTTTGTGTTTTATTGTTTGTTAGAGCCGATGCTGAAGACGTTCCTTCTGCAATCTTTTTGGCAACTTCCGGCTGCGACACAAATTCAATAAATTTCTTCGCTTCTTTAAGGTGCTTAGAATCTTTCCACGCAGCAAGGGTAAAGCGCTCTCCGCCGATCCAGCTTTGCGTACCACCTTTATGAATAGCCGGCACCGGTACCGTTCCTACTTTTACTTCAGAATTTAATTCTGTTGCATCCGGTCCAAGAGATCCGCCCACAAATGTAAAAGCAATTTTATTTTGAGCCATTAATTCCGTTGCTTGAGATACTTTTGCGGTTAATACATCTTCATTCAATAACCCTTTTTTCTTCATTTCTGCCATTGTTTCCGCTAGCGGCGTGTAGTTTGACCAATTAAATGTTCCTTTTTCTAACTGCTTAGCATAGTTCTTATTTTTTGCTGTAATAAGCTGAGGTGTGGCGAGCTGATCAAACACTTGAGCAATATTGCCGTTTTCTCCTCCTGGAATCCATAAAGGCGCTACTTCTCCTTTACTTTTCTTTTTCACTGTTTCTAACGCTGTTATAAATTCATCCATTGTGTTAGGAGGCTTTATGCCGTATTTCTCTAATAGAGTTGCATTATAGCTGATTCCGTCTTTTGCTTGATTTAAAGGATACGCATACACTTTGCCGCTTTTATCTTTCAAAATTTGATTCAGCGCCGGATCTAAATGCTGAACCCAATCCATATCTTTTAAATCTGCTACATACTCCCCGTAGCGAAGCTGAGACCAGCCGTGCGTATCAAATAAATCGGGCATATCATTTGCACCCATTTTCACACGAAGCATATCTTCATAGCCGTTACCCGGAAAATTCGCATCAATTTTAATATCTGGATTTTGTTTTTCAAATTCTGCAATCGCGTTTTGAAGCGCTTTTCTCTCGCCTTTATTACTCATCGTAGAAAAAAGCGTTAACTTTGTTTTCCCATTTCCGCCTGTTGCCGCTTCTTTATTTCCGCAGCCCGCTGCCACAACAGAAAAGACTAGTAATAGAACGAAAAGATACGTAAGCTTTTTCATTTATCTTCTTTCCTCCTTATACTCTATCAAGACACAAATAACTGAATATTCAGCCATTTATACGTAGACAAATTCATTGCACAACGAAATAAAGTCACTTATAATTTAATCCTATACTTTTACAAAGGTTCAAAGAGTCCTAGAGATGAAAAAGCTTTTTCATTTACATACTTATCTGCCAATAAGTATGTAGTTTCTAGGGCTTTTTAACCTGCTTTTTCTATGTTTTTTTCTATTTTTCTTCCCCCTTATCACTCTTTATGTATGAATTCTTCTTTTCTATCACCCCCTTTCAAGTTATAACTTTTAGGCTACTGTTTCTTGAGCAAAGCTCCGCAGCTTTCACGATAAATTAATTTAGTCGGCACCATGACTTTTAAAGGAACGGATCTGCCGCTTAACCGATCTACTAGCATTTTAACAGCCTGCCTTCCCATTTCTTCAGTATATACTTTAACCGTGGTGAGCGGCGTGCTCGCAAATGCTGCGATATCCACATCATCAAAGCTTACAATCGCTACATCTTCAGGAACCTTTATATTTGATTGCTGTAGGGCACGCATTGCTCCTATCGCCATTGCATCACTTGCGATAAAAAATGCCTCAGGAAGATTTCCTTGCTTAATCGCTTGTCCCATTAGCTCATACCCTTCAGTCATTGAGTACTCTCCTATATAAACTTTCTCAGAATCGAGCAGGCCTTTTTCATGCATAACGCGTTCAAAAACCGTTTGACGCTGATCTTCAATAATAGAGCTTCCATTTATATAATGTTCTCTTTCTGTCCCTCCGATATAGCCAATTTTTTTATAACCGAGGCCAAATAAATGATTTAATGCGTGTTTAGTAGCTTTCTCAAAATCAATCATGACCGAATCGTACAAATCCTCATCCGCTTTGTGATTAATAAAAACAATAGTATCTAAATGATCGCTCACTTCTTGAACCGTTTCTGGACTAACTCTTCCCACTACAATCACTCCATCAAGATCCTGCAGCAGCTCTTCTTGCTTCATGCCTTTTAGCCTAAATGACTTTACTGTAAAAATTTCTTTTTCTGAGCATTCACTTTCTATTCCATGGCGAATAGAGGAGAAAAAAGGGTCTACTAGCTCTTCTTCAAGGGACTGAGCAAAAATAATACCTATTCTTGGAGCTTCGAGGTCTTTTCCGTTTGCCGTTCCTTTTCGTATCTTCACAGGCGTATATTGCAGCTCCTTGGCTGCATGCAGAATACGTTCACGGGTAACCTCAGATACAGAAAGCGTATGATCATTATTTAGTACTCTTGATACAGTTGAACTGGAAACATTAGCGTACGCCGCTATATCTTTTAAAGTTGCCATCTTTTTACCTCTCTATTATAATCTTCTATTTTTACTAAATATTTATCTCTTATATTGGAAGAATAGCACACTAATAAAACGCTTTCAATAAATATTTTTAAAATTTCAGTAAATTTATCAAAAAATTCTCATTTATTTTGTTATTTCCGCCTTTAAAATGACAAAATCACTGCTATTACTACTTTGTTTTTATCACACCGAACTAAAACTTAAGTAAACTTTTAGTAAATATTAATTTTCATAAGAATTTGTTCATATTTGATATAAAACGGTTTGTTGGGGAAAATAAAAGAAGAAATACTGATAAGGAAAGAGAGAGCCTATGATTAGCCAACATTCTTATTTCCAACAATGTCTGCCTGCCATTCAACAATTGCATAACATAAATTTTACGAAAGAACAGCTGTTGCAAAAAGACTTTTTAATCGGGCAAGAACATGAATTAAGCATGTACTACTCGCCTCATAACGACTACATAAATCCAGACGCTCATATTGTTATTGCAGGCATCACACCAGGGTGGTTTCAAATGAAAACAGCTTTTAAACAATGCATTTCCAGCCTGGCTCATCACCAGGTTGAACAAGTGCTGTACGAAACAAAAAAAACCGCTAGCTTTAGCGGGACGATGAGAGTCAATTTAATAGACATGTTAGATCAATGCGGAATTGCAAAAGCCATGGGTATTAACAGTGCCGCTGAGTTATTTGCTTCACAGCGAGATTTACTGCATACAACGTCTGTACTGAAATATCCCGTGTTTTATAAAGGAAAAAACTATACCGGACATCAGCCGCCAATTGAACGCTCAGCGCTTCTTTCTCGCTATGCTTTTGAAGTGTTTCCACAGGAATTGAACGAAATAAAGAATCCGTGCTTAATCGTTCCGCTAGGAAAAGCAGTTGAAAATGTTTTAAGAAAGCTTTCGGGTGAACCTTCGCTTTCTCGGCATACGTATTTATTTGGCTTTCCACATCCATCCGGAGCAAACGGACATCGAAAACGGATATTTGAAGAACACCTAGGTGAATTTACGGAAATTGTGGAGGATTGGGCTGCAAAAAGAAAGAGCTGAAAACTAGTTTTGGCTCTTTCTTTTTATAACATCTCCTTCTCTTTCTTCTATTTCTCGTTCGGTTTGTTCTTCATGAAACTCCTCTTCTGTTTGTACAGCAAGATAATCAAACGGCGTGTAGTAATTACGAGGAAGCTTTCGGTGCCAAACCGTTTTAACGATAATGATCATCAGCGGAATACTAACCATTAAAATAGCGACTAAAATTAGTAACGAAAAAGCCATGGGTTATTTCCTCCTACTCTAATACGCTGCTTACGTTTAGTTATTGCACTTTTCTTCTAAAACGACAAAGCAAATCCCCTACATTCTTTCCCTTATATTCAATCTATATTTACCGTCATCAATATACGGGATTTATGGATGATAAAACCCTTCTTTTCAAAAAACGTGCTGGTTTGCCTTGACCTCTTTCAGTAGACACATATGCTTCTTTTACCTTCCTTTGTACAAGCAATTCTTTCAGAAAAGTTAAAAGGCTTGTTCCTACTCCAGTCTGCTGAATGCTGGTTAACACACAAATTTCATTTAAATAAAACGTCTTATAGTTCGCCCATTGTTCTTCATTTCCTACTATAAATCCTATGAGTTTATTATTTTCACTATGGAAGTAACCTATCCCTATGTACCCTGGAGTTTTACTAATATCATATAAACGGGCATAAGCAGTGTTCCTACTCCAAGGCTCATTCCACGGTGAACCACTAAAAACGTTTGTATAGATAATTGCTGCTTCTTCTAATTCTTTATCTCTCAGTAAACGAACTTGATTTTTCATCATGTTTCTCCTTTTCCTATCAACTTTTTTGAAACTCATTTATATATAAATCATTTTAACAATTGGTTAATTATAACATTAAAATTTCAAAAGAATGATAGCAGCCTACTTCAGCCCTAAACGAAAAAAAGGTCCCTTCTGATGGAAGAAACCTTCTAACATTTATTAAAAAGAGAATAAGAAGAACTTTAAGTCCTTTATTTTATGGCTAAACGTATAACTGACGCTACGTTTTTAGCCGTTCGTTCAATATTTTCATCGGCTTTTTCCAGCGCTTCTGACAGAGCCACTGCACCGGGCACGACGCTGAATAAAGCATGAATACCGTGTTCATATACAGCTTCGCTTCCCGCTCCAATGCTTCCTGCTATGGCTATCACGGGAACACTGTGTTTTTTTGCTGTTTTGGCTACGCCGATGGGTGTTTTTCCGTAAATGGTTTGACCATCAATTCTTCCTTCGCCCGTAATGACAAGATCAGCACCCTTAATATATCTTTCTAACTGAGTTGCTTCAATGACAATGTCTACACCTGGCTTTAACTCCGCAGATAAAAATGCCAGCAAGCCGCCGCCAAGTCCTCCTGCCGCTCCAGCACCAGGAACACTTTGGATATGAGTATCCATTTCTTTTTCAATAACTGCTGCGTAATGAGCTAAATTACGGTCAAGCCGTTTAACCATATCAGGAGTTGCGCCTTTTTGAGGACCAAATACCGCAGATGCCCCGGTTTCACCTGTTAACGGATTGTCTACATCGCACGCCACTTCTACTTTGACTTCAGCAAGCCGAGAATCCAAGTTTGCAAGATCAATAGAGGCTAACTGATCTAAACTGCCGCCTCCTTCTTTAATTTCTGCTCCGTTAGCATCAAGAAGTTTTGCCCCTAAAGCTTTTGCCATACCGGCTCCTCCATCATTTGTAGCACTTCCTCCGATGCCAATAATGATATGCTTCACTTGGTGATCTAACGCTTTAAGAATGAGCTCGCCGGTTCCTCGCGTTGTTGTTATAAGCGGATTGCGTTTATCCACGGGAACATGATGAAGGCCTGAAGCGGCTGCCATTTCAATAACAGCCGTTTTGCCCCCGCCAAGAATTCCGTAAAAAGCTTCCACCGTTTTTCCTAACGGTCCGGTTACCTTTGTTTGTATAATCTCTCCACCCGTCGCGTCTACAAGCGACTGAACGGTTCCTTCTCCACCGTCTGCCATAGGTACTTTACTAATCTCCGCGTTAGGAAAATGAGCTTTTATTCCTTTTCCAACCGCTTCACAAACGTTAAGAGCCGTTAAGCTTTCTTTAAATGAATCAGGTGCAATCACAATTTTCATGTGCAAACACTCCTTTTTATTTTTAGCCGTATAGCTTTAATACACCAAATATAAGCGTGGATACAATTGCCATAATGAGTCCAATAAGCGATTCGTAAGGGATTAATTTTAAACGTTCTTTTATTTTCATGTTTACACTTCCGCCCGTTGCGTGGAAAAAGCTTCCGTGCGGGAGGTGATCAAGTACGGTCGCTCCGGCATGAACCATAGCAGCCCCGGCTAAAGCAGATACGCCTAGCTCTAAAATTGTCGATCCAAAAACTTGGCTTGCGACTGCTGTTCCTGCAGTTGTCGAAGCCGTTGCCGCTGACATAAAAATACCTGAAACCGGTGCTAAAACATAAGCTGGCAATCCAATGGCAGACAAGCCGTGAATAATAACGTCTTTTAGCTGGGAGTTAGCAATAATTCCTGCTAATGTCCCCGTTCCGAGAAGCATAATGGCTACACCTGACATTTTCCCTAATCCAGAAATAGCATATGTATTAAGCTGTTTTCCTTTTTTCATCACAATGGCACCAACAATTCCTCCTGCAGGAAGCGCAACCATTGGATCAATATTAAGATCAAAAAGCGGTCGCAGCGCCAGGAGCACGATGGTAACAATTGGTGCTATGATGGCTGTTAAAAACAGCGGCAAGCTGCTTGCATCCACTGTATCTATTTCTTCAGCTTGAACCATTGTTCCTTTTTTCACTAATCGTTTGGCTACTAGATAAGTGGCCGCTACGCCAAATACAGCGGGAATAATTCCTGCAGCCATCACGGATGTAAGAGGAATATTAAATGCATCTGAAGCAGCAATGGCGTTAGGATTAGGAGACATTAAATTCCCTGCCTTTCCCCCTCCAATCATCGCTAATAAAATAGCCGGCTTTGACATACCCGTACGTTTAGCAATGGCTAAAGCAATAGGCGCCACTGTGATCACAGCCACATCAACAAACACACCTACTGTCGTAAGAATGAGTGTGGCTAGCGCTAGAGCTAAAAGCGCTTTTGTTTCCCCTAGTTTTTTTACAATGGTTTCTGCTATAACCGCTGCAGCACCTGATTCTATTAATACCCCAGCCAATATACCGGCTGCAAGAATCCGCAGCACTGCGGGAATGATGCCTTGCGCTCCTTCAATCATTAAATTAACAGTATCAGCAATATTAACTCCGCCAATCAGTCCTCCAATTAAAGCTCCGGCTATCATTCCGTATGCGGGAGCCACTTTCTTTAAGATTAATATAATAGCAATTACTAATGCACAAATCGCGCCTAACGCGCTTACTTGAACGTCCATAAAGCCATCCCCTTTCTTGTTTCTCCTGTCCCTAACGTTAATTGTAAGCGCTATCTTATATTCTTTCATTAGTCACTTCAACAGAAAAAGACCTCACTATCGCAAGATCTTTTATGCACGTGCACAATTATGAAATTTTAGATAGCAGTAGCGCTACATACAGTTCGAGAAGGTCTTTTACTTTCCTTGGATCTTTTCCTGTGATGCTTTGGATTTTATCTAGACGGTAGCTTAGCGTATTTCGATGTATAAAAAGCTTTTTAGCTGCCGTGCTTCCTTCGCCATTTTCTTCTATGTAGACCGTTAACGTTTCGATAAGTTCTTTTTTCTTATCGTATTCCTTAAGCTTTTCATAGTGATGCAACAGCTCATGATTTTCTTGAAAACCGGCGCTTTGACGTAACAGCACGGGAATTTGATAATCCGAATAGCAGTAGAAAACAGCTTCTGGGTGAAGCTTAGAACCGACGGCAAGCGTATCTTTTGCCTGCTGATAAGATATATGAAGGCCTTTAAAGTCAGCTTGAACAGATCCTGCCGCTAACTTACACACCATACCAGACGCCCGAAGCTGTTTTTCCAGCTGTTCCGCATAGCTGCTAGCGCTGCCTGCTTCTATAGATTTTAATATGACCACTCCGTCTGGAAGCATAGCATATAAGTCATTATTAGTTATATATTTCTTTACACGTTTCATGACTTTATGACGATTTTCAGCTGTAACAATGATTGCCACTCGTGGAAGGTATAAGTTAATATCAAAGCGATTCGTCCGGTCAAAAAATAAAGAGTCAAGCGGCTCTTCTTGTCGAAGAAGCTGATGAACCACCTCTTCTTTTAATCGTTCGTCCCATTGAATTTCCTCTATTAAAATCATTTCTTGAAAAATCATTTCAGCCGCCATGCGCACAAGCTCTCCGTAATTACGAATCTGTTCTGGCAGTCCTGTTAATCCCACGACTCCAACAATTTCTCCGTTAAAGAAAATAGGCAAGTTCACGCCTGGTTTGGCCCCGCGCAGCAAGTCGGCCTGCTGTTGAGTAATTTCATACGGGCTTCCGTTTTTTAATACCATTAACGCTCCTTCATGAATATGGTCAATTCTATTTTTGTCACCCGAACCAATAATGACTCCTTTTTCGTTCATCACGTTAATGTTGCAATCAATAATCTCCATCGTTCTACACACAATTTTCTGAGCTAATTCTTTTGTTACGTATCTCAACATTTCCCCATCCTTTGTTTCTGTGAAGTAAAGCTCAATTTTTTCGTGACAGCTAATTTGCATTCAATGAAAAATTTGCGATACTTCATTATAATATACGTAGAAGCAAAACCACATCTTTGAAACCGCCAACAAAACAGTGCCTATAGGAGGATAAAAGAATGACTGTTTCAAAACTAGTTTTTACCCCTCTTAGCTATACAGGATGGGGATCACTTCAGCAACTGCTTCCGGAAGTAAAAAAATATCACCCTGCTCATATTTTAATTGTCACAGACCCTGTTTTAAAAGATATTGGACTTGTAGATAAAGTGAGTTCTCCCCTTATCAAAAACGGATACGAAGTAGATGTATATGCAGATACGGCACCAGAGCCGCCTTTAGCACTCGGTGAAAAACTCGTATCCTACGCAAAAAGCCGAAAATTTGATTTAGTCATTGGCGTTGGCGGCGGCAGCGCGTTAGATTTAGCAAAACTTACGGCCGTTTTAGCCGTTCATGACGGAGCTGTAGAAGAATACTTGAACTTAACTGGTAAGAAACAAATTTCAAAAAAAGGTCTTCCAAAAATTTTAATTCCCACTACTTCCGGCACGGGTTCAGAAGTAACGAATATTTCTGTGCTGTCTCTTGAAAGCACCAAGGATGTTGTGACCCACGACTATTTGATTGCGGACGTTGCGATTGTAGATCCCGAGCTTACGCTTAGCGTGCCTCCTAAAGTAACGGCGGCTACAGGGGTTGATGCATTAACTCATGCTGTTGAAGCTTATATATCAGTAAATGCAAATCTAGCAACCGATGCCTTAGCACTAAAGGCTATACGCATGATTAGCTCTTCTTTAAGAACAGCTGTAGAAAATGGCAAAGATAAAGAAGCGCGAACTCAGATGAGCTACGGAAGCTATTTAGCAGGGCTTGCGTTTTTTAATGCAGGTGTTGCAGGTGTTCATGCACTTGCTTACCCATTAGGTGGACAGTTTCATATTTCTCACGGTGAATCAAACGCCGTATTGCTTCCATATGTGATGGGTTACATACGCAGCAGCTGCGTGGCGAAGATGCGTGATATTTTTGAAGCACTAGGCGGAAACGTGACCTCTTTATCAGAAGAAGAAGCTTCTTATCAGTGTGTAAAGCAGCTGCAGTCACTTGTTGAAGACGTCGGCATTCCTCAAACCCTTCGCGGCTTTAATATTCCAGAAAGTGCCCTTCAAAAGCTGACAGCAGATGGCGTCCAGCAAAAACGAATTCTTGCTCGCAGCCCTTTGCCTCTTCATGAGAAAGACATAAGAGCTATTTACCAATCGGCTTATGATGGCGCTATAGTAGAACCTGTCCACTAAAAAACTCCCCCTTACCTAAGGGGGAGTTCTAATTATGCTGCTTTGGCCGTTGTACCGAAACGATTTTCTTTTGGATCGCTAGGCTGACAGAATAAAATAATCAGCCAAATACCGCCAATCAGTGGAACCAATGTAATAAGCTGCCACCATCCGCTTTTTCCCGTATCGTGGAGCCTTCTTGCTCCTACCGCTAACGAAGGGACTGCAACCAATAACGAGTAGATTACCGGCAGAAAAAGAGGCTTATCAATCACGAACTGAATGAACGAAAGAATAAATGAAATAACAAAGTTAACTAACACAAACATCCAGTATTCAGTTCGGCTTGCTCTGCCAGAAAACGTCCCGTAATTTTTCAACACTTTTATGTACCACTTCATATGCAACATCCTCCTTTTTTGGTATAAAATTGTAAATTTATAGTTTATATATCCTTTTTATTCAAAAAACAAACCGTTAAACGAACAAATAACGACATTTTTTATGCAAAAGAAAAAACTTCTTTCACAAAAAGAAGTTTTCGTAATGTATTATGCTTTTCTATTTAATCAAATCATTTCGGTCTTCCATACTTGGCGGTTCCTCAAGCCATCCGTTTTTGGCCATGATTTTTCCCCCGTCTTGCCCGTATGTTAAAATGTCTTTGGCCGTACTGACAAGAGTAAGAGGAAGATCTCCACGTAAACTAAACGCAGTGCCTAAAGCGTTGCTTCCTAGCCCGAAACTGCAGAATAAACTCACACAATACATCATTAGTTTATCTGAAAAAGGTGCTACTTTTGACTCGGTCGCTTTCGCTCCCCACGTCGCAGGCGTCTGAATATCGCTCTCCAAAAGAATTTTACTATAATCACTTACAACTTTTTTAGCCAGCTCTTTTCCTTTTACAAAGTACTTCTTCACTTCAGGCTCACTTGCTACTTGAGCAAACCCTGTGATCATTTGCATGCCAAGAACGTTGGTTTCAATAGCGTAGTAAATATGTGCTACCTCTACAGTATTTAATGCACGTTTACTGGAAAATAAATGGATTCCATTCATGTAATCTGTACCTTCAGCAAACTTCACTGTTTTAGGTACTGAAACAGCTGGAGGCCTTGGAAGCACGTTTTTTTCCTGAAGATAATCTACACATTTGTCATAGCCACTTTGCGTGAAAGCGGTAAGCTCTTTATATAGAGAGATCATGTCTTTTCTGTAGGACATGGTTAAATGAAGCGTATGTAGCCCCATGCTAATTTCTTTTAAAAGGCGAAGAAACATAATATCAAACATCTTATCATAAAGCTTAGGAACACCGACATTTACGTCTTTTTCTGTGTATCCTACCGGTATGGCTGCCCCTTCATTTTTTAGAATCGTTTTGATATCTTCAATATAATTCACCACTTGCATATGCGTATCTTGCATAATTTCTTTTGCTTGGTCATCTTCTGCGTGCGCAATAAAATATTCTAAAATTCTTCGGATCATTGTCTTTTGCTGATAGGTCATCCAAAGAGTAGCAATTTCACTTGAACTTAACGGTATTTCTTGACTCATATACTAAACCTCCTGCTAGGGCTACATACGTATAGCTTTATTTATTCAAGAGTGGGTATCTGTACAAATGAAGATTGTATTCTACTTTAATGTTCATTCACGTAGTCAGATACAAAACTCTGTCTCTTCCTCAATTAATTCTGCTTCATTTACTATGCACAAACTGGAAGAATTCTATGTATTTGCCTTCGCTTTTAAATGGAGGAAACAAAAAAAGCCCCTTTCCATTAAAGGCGCTTTTTCAAAGAGAACGGTTTTATTCCGTCGTATCAGAAATTCTTTTGTAGCTTCCGCACTTTTTTAGATATTGAATAATATCTTGATCTTTTACACGCTGAATAGCTGATCCGAACAGTTCTGCTGCTACCTGCATACGTTCATGTTTATGTTCAATGGTCATAATATATCGAAGCGCATCCACAACCGGTGCATTGTGACGTGTACGACGAGTTATGTACTCGTGAATGGCTTCATTTAACCCTTCCGATTCCGCTTGTTGAAACTCAGGTTTTCTTACCACTTGACTATATACCACTTTTTTGCCACTCCTTCTCCTCATTTTTAATCATTTTTTTCTTTCTTTCATTTCCATTTCCCTAACAAAAAGGAAACAAAACATGCAATCTTAACTTTTTTTATAAAAAAACAATTATTTTTCATGAAGCTCTAACAAGCGTTTGTGTATCCAAATAGCGGCTTGTAAACCTTCTCCCATCGCTACCGTAACTTGTTCAGAATGAGCCACAATGTCTCCTGCTGCCCACACGTTTGAAACATTTGTTTCTTTTGTACGCGGATTTACGATAATGTGCTGATTTTCTAGAAGTTCTACTCCGAGCTCATGGGCTAATTCTGTTCGAACTTTATTTCCTCCAAACGCTAAAAAACCTCTTTCTCCATAGATAAATTCATTGTTTTCGAGGATGACTCCTTTTAACATTTCTGCTTCAGCTATGACTTTTTTTATTGCCGCTTCTTTATAGGTAATTCCCTTTTGCATCAAGGTATCTGCTAAAGGTCCAATCTCTTTTTTGTCATGATTAATGTACGTAATGTCATTTGTCCAATATGTTAACGTAAGAGATAAACTGGCTCCTGCTTTTCCCGACCCTAGTACTAATACCCTTCTATTATTTACTTCGTATCCGTCACAGTCGGGACATACATATACTGTTTTTCCCATACAGGGATATAGCTCTTGCTGAAGTTCAGGCGGAACCCGGTCTACTACTCCCGTCGCAAACAGTAAAGTAGCTGCTTCGTAGTTAGCAGAGTTTGTAATGACGCTAAACCCCTCTATTTCCTTTTGACATTGAATAACACGTTCTTCTGCAAATTGAATGCCGTAGCTTTTTGCTTGCTTCCTTCCCGTTTCTCTTAGAGTTTGCCCGCTTATTCCCTCAGGCCATCCCAATATATTTTGATAATTTTTGCAAAGATTGGAACGTCCATCGTTTGAATCAATAACCAATACACTGCGCTTATATCTTCCAAGCTGAATAGCGGCTTGAAGTCCTGCAATTCCTCCACCTATAATAACGCAGTCATACTTGTCTGCCACACCACATCACCCCAGCTTTTACTATTTTTTAAACGAAAGCTTCAGTTTTTCATTATCTGTTTTTCTATTATTTTTATACGCTTTATTGTCTTTATTTTTTGAGGTCATTCTACATACAAAAAAACCGCCTCGGCAGCTGCCCTGCCTAGAGACGGTTTTTTATAAAATGAAAAAAGACGATATTACTCATTTTTCTTTCCTGCTTCTTTTTCATTAATTTTAGTAATCAGCTCTTCTTTATATACTTCACTATCTTTCCCGTAGCGTAGACGACTATAACAGTTGGGACATAGTGCCGCAGCGTCCTTTGGCTTAGCGAGCCCGCTCTCTGAAAGCTTTGAAAGATAATACATTTGCAAAAAGGAGCTTCCATCTTTTGCGATAAACGGCGCGCTTTCTCCGCAGGCTTCACAAATACCTGCTGCGCGTTTGTGAACATATTGTTTAAGAGCTGCCGTTTGTTCGTAAACACTTGTCTTTTTTTCTTCCCCTAATGCTATATGACGAAGCTGTTCAGTTGAATAAGGTGAAACATCCAGCTTTGCTGCTTTTTCCTCAATTACAGGATTTCGTTCAAGTTCAAAAATAATGGCTTCACGAAGCTCTCCGTCTGAGTCCCACATGATTTCTAATTGATGATTAATATACGTCACTTCATCCACAAACTCGACCACTCCAGGCTCCACGTAGTGAAACAAGTAAACGGCTTTTCCCGATTGGAAATGTTCGCGAAGCGCTTTATTGCCTTTAATGAGCTGCATCGATCCTCTTTGACCTTCTCCCGTATAGAAAAAAGAGGTTTTATCTCTATTCCATCCGTGTCCTGTTCCGTATTCACTTCCGCTTTCTTTTGTGAAAATAAAAATATATGGATGCGCTTTTGGCGTTGATATTTCGCTTTGTTCTTGCCCTTTATAAAGCTTATGAATTTGTTTTCTGCGATAACGATGTCCTTTTTGAAAGAAATCTCCGCGCTGTAAATCCGTAATCAATGAATTGCCTCCTACTGCGGTCCTGCTTTTATAGTACTTATAGCTCTACTATACACTAATTTTTGTTTTCTTTGCAGATCGTTTCTTCTATCTATTGGATTTATATCATACAAAAAAAGCAGCTGTATGGGCAGCTGCTTTTTTGCTATAGTCAATTTTGCACCGTATAGTCTTCTCCTAGCCATTTTGTGCTGAGTTTTTTTAAAGTACCGTCTTTTTTCAGCTTTTTAATCGCCTGATCGACTTCCGACTTTAACTTTTCGTCTTTTTTGTTAAACATAAAATACACTTTTGAATTAATCACGATATCTCCAACCGTTTTTTGCTGAAATTTCAGCGCTTGATTGCTAAAGTCGATGGAAAATGGGGTCGCAAGCGTAGCATCTGCCCGGCCTGTTTTTAATTGAGTTGTGGCATCATCCGCACCTTGACCGGCGTAAACTACATCGATTTTATTGCCGTGTTTTTGATTGTATTTGTCTAGATAAACGGCCGCATTGCTTGTAGCTCCTACAATCATTTTTTTACCTTCTAAATCTTTTAAGGAATGAATATCATTTCGATTTTTAGGAACCGTTACATAAAGCGGAGAATAATTATATGTTTCATCATTAAATAAAAACTTTTTCTTTCGCTCAGCGTTTTGAGCCATATTATGAGCAATCATATCAATTTTATTACTTTCTAAGCTGAGAAGCAGATTTGAAAATTCCATCGTTTTAAATTCAAATTTATAATCCTTTAACTCTTTGTCGATTGCTCTTACTACTTCTACATCATAGCCGGTCAGTTTGCCTTTATCATCAATAAAGCAAATATTAGGAAACTGAGTGCCTGTTCCAACAACAATCGTTTGAACATCTTTTTCTTTCTTTTTTCCTGCACTTGAAGATACGTTTGTTCCGCAGCCTGCCACGCTAACAGCTACTACAATTGAAAGTAAAAACAGCCAATATTTTTTCATGCGTTCCTCCCCTAAATCCCTATATTATGTAATAAAAAGAGGCTCTTGATAAAGCATCTGCTTCATCAAGAGCCTCTGGTTAACCAGTGGGCTTACTTCGTGTAAGATTATTCACATCATAATACTAGTTAACCGATAAATCAAGTGGGCTTTGAGAAAAAGATTATCTTGACAGCTTGGTGTCTACCGCTTAAGATACAACTAATAAAACAATGAAACTACATATCTACCAGTCAACTGGAGGCAAATGGACACGATAATGAGTGTACGTTTGCTTTTTTTATTGTCATCCACCAATTTATCTTTTGGAGGTAAAACGTATGAAATTTGCTTTATTTAGTCTTATTCAAAACATCCCGAACCCGGTTACTGGAGAAACATTAACTGCTCAAGAAAAATTTCAGCATGTGTTAAATCAAGCAGTGCTGGCAGAAAAATTAGGTTTTGATGCTTACGGAGTCGGCGAAAGACACGGAGCTCCTTTTTTGTCTTCTTCTCCTCCCGTTGTTTTAAGTGCAATCGCTGCTAAAACGTCACACATTCGTCTTCTTACTACTGTTACGGTTCTAAGCATTTTAGATCCTGTACGAGTAGCTGAAGATTATGCAACGCTTGATCACCTGTCGGGTGGACGCCTTGAACTGATTATTGGAAAAGGCAACGACCCGCGTCATTATCCGCTTTTTGGCATTACAGAAGAAGAACAATGGGAGTCTCTTGCTGAAAGATACGCTCTTTTGAAACAGCTTTGGACAGAAGAAAATGTCACGTGGAGCGGCCGTTATCGTCCGCCTTTAACTAACGTTACGACTCAGCCTCGCCCGTTTCAGCCTTCTATTCCCGTTTGGCATGGAAGCGCGTCAAGCCCGCTGTCTACAGAACTTGCGGCTAAATACGGAGAGCCGCTATTTTCATCTAATTCCTTCCATCCTCAGGCTAAATATAAAGCGCTGATTGACCATTACCGGGAACGTTTGGCTTATTATGGCCATGACCCACGCAAGGCCATCGTCGGTTCGGGGGCGAGCAGCCTATATATTTCTAATACAGGGGAAGAAGCGATTCGCCGCTATCGCCCGTACTATAACGCCTTTAGCAATACGGAAGCAGCCAAACATAATCAATCGCCGTTCACGTCACTCGAAGACATCGTTCAACACGGTCCTGCTTTAGTAGGAAGCCCGGAGCAAATCATTGAAAAAATAATAGACTATTACCATGCTTATGGAAACGAAGTGCTGAGCATCAGCGTAGACGGTATAAGCGAAGCAGAACAGCGCGAACAGCTAGAGCGCTTTGCAAGTGATATTGCACCTGTTCTTCGAAAAGAAATTCCCAGCAGCGTGTGGGAAAATGAAAAAAGAGGCCGGGACATAACGAAATGAATCTAACCTAAAGACGAACAAATCAGATACATGAGCTGAACCGCTTATGACACCGCCGTTGATTTCCGTGCAAGGCTTCGCTTTCCGCGGGCGGGCGCTGAACCTCCTCGTCGCTTGCGCTCCTGCGGGGTCTCATCTGTCCCGCTTTTCCCGCAGGAGTCTTCGCCTTGCCCTCCAATCAACTGCTAGAAGAACCTACATACATAAAATTTACGTTCACCATCACACTATGAAAAAATCCGAACTAAACTACTTTTGTCCCAACCTCTTTTTAATTAGAAACAATTCGCACGTTTAGTTTACTAACTTTTTAAACTAATAAACTACTCTGGTTAAGATGCCTGCGTGTCTGTGTCGTAAATATTGGCTGTTACTTCGCTTCTTTGACAAAATAAGATGAGCAGCCAAATGCCTCCGATAACTGGAACAAAGTTAATTAAATACCACCAGCCGCTTCTTCCTATGACATGCAGTCGGCGAACAGTAACTGCAAGCGAAGGCAGAATCATTGCTACTGCATAGGCGAATGCTAAAATAGCTCCAAATAAAGCAAGTGAGTCAATAGCAATAAAGATATATGAAACGAACGCAAAGATATAACCAAATAATGTAAACTCCCAATACTCCGTACGCGTTGCTCTTCCTCGAAACGTCGCGTAATTTTTTAACGCTTTTATATACCAGTGCATTTTAAACCCTCTCTTTGTTCATTAAATTAAACTAGCTAACGGTTAAAAGCCTACGCAACTTTATTAGGTACATCAAACCGATTTAGCTGCGACTCACTTCTTAGACAAAGAAGAATTAATAGACAAATAGCTCCGGCAATCGGAATAATACTAATGAGCTGCCACCAGCCGCTTCTTCCTATGTCATGCAGTCGGCGTGCCGTCACAGCAAGAGATGGAATGAAGACTGCAACAAGATAAACTATACGCAAAAACGGAGGCATATCTGTTATAAGTTCAATAGCTGAAAGCACACACCACATAATAAAATTAAATAAGACAAACATCCAATACTCTTTACGCGTTGCTCTTCCTTGAAACGTTCTATAATTTTTTAGTACATGTAAATACCATTTCATACAAAAACCTCCTTTTTCAAAACGAATTTTGTAAGACAAGCTTACTAGCAGTAATTGCCTTAGCATACAAAAAATTAATTTCACATCCTATTTTTTGAAAAAATCCCAAATGGCAATATAGATATAGGAGATAGATGGATAATATTTAGTAATAAATACCCAAAACTTTTAGATCAAAAACCATTTTATTACTATAATTACTTTTAATTAATAAAATGTTCTTTTATAGAAAAAATCTGCCATATTAATAAACACGGCAGGCTCTATCTTTATTATGTTCGGTAAAAGTAAGGTCCACATGAGCTTTCATGGGTAATCACGTAATTCCATGTGAAATCTTCATCAACCACATATAAATCTTCTAAATACATGTTTGTATTTTTACTTAAATCAGCGCTTGTTAGATGCTTACATTTAGATAGCTGCAGCACCCGTTCATCATGCTCAAACAACAAATAACAGTCGTTCTTTATTTGCTGTTCGAACGCTTGAATCGCTTGTTCTCCTTGTAAGCAAGGGAGCTTTTCATAGCTAAATGCATGCCACAGAAACTGGTCCATATAAATTTTCTTTTTTTGCGATGCGCTTAAAGCACTTGCAAATTCATTTTCCCACCGCTTTCGGAAGAACTCACCTTGATTCGGTAATTTTTTAACAAACATTCCTTTTTTCTTTAACGCATCTTTCATTTTCACTGTGCTTTCTCATCCTTTATTCTGTATTCATTTCTTTTTATCGGCTTCTTAACTTATTTGTCCAATAGTACCGGTGCGTTAGATTCCTTGCTTTTTGACCAAATTCACTTTATAAAACGTAGGCTTTAACGTGCACAAAAACAATATAATCGTACTTAAAAACATAATCAGGCTTCCACCAACTACAGCTCCTTGAATCGAAAAGATGTGCGCAGCCATGCCGCATAAAAAAGTCATGATAATGATCAGCAGTGACTCAAGCAGTCCATAGATACTTCCTACTCTGCCCATCATGTCAACGGGAATGCTGTTTTGATAAAAGGTTTGAAAACCAGCACTTGCAAAAGCTAACGCAAAAGATAAGCTAAAAAATCCTGTTCCAGTGGTTTGAAGAGAAGACGAACACGCATACAGCAAATAGCCAAGCGATACTCCTACACTGCCGGTACCTATTAGAAAGTTCGTGGACAGCTTCTTAGCAAACAGTGTATTAATAACTGCGCCAATCATAATGCCTGCACCTGCTACGCTCACTAAAAACCCGTACTCGCTTTCGGACAAATGAATGACTTTTGTTGCAAACGAAACTTCAAGTGAATCAATTGCTGTAGCCATGACCATTAAAAAACTGAATAACACATAAATCGTCATAGTATATTTGTTTGTTTTACTAAAACGAAACACCGCTTTCCAGTCTTCTCTAATGGTGTTTACAGAGAGTTTACTTTCTTTAGCTTCTGTTTTTATATCTAAGTTCGGCATTAATAAAGTAACCATCCCTGACAACACGAGCGCTGCAGCATTGGCATAGATAGCAAACGCAGGCGTTCCAATCATAAATAACGCACCGGCTGCGGCCGGACCAAGAAGAAAGCCTCCTGAGTCAATCAAACTGCGCAGCGAATTAAATCTTTTTCGTTTTTCACTTGGAATAAGCTTTGTGATATAAACCATCGATGCCGGCCGAAACATTGAACTTGCCATACTGATGATAAATACCAGCACATAAATGATCAGTATGGATGAGAAAAACGGAAAGCAAGCAATAATCCCCGCGCGCATCCAATCTAAAAACATCATAAGCTTCCGTTTATTCATGCGGTCAATTAAGCTTCCAGACCATATATTTGTACATAGCGCAGCAAGCGGCTTTATCATGTATAGCCCTGAAACCGCAAGCGGCGAATTCGTCATATCAAGCATCATGACATTTAAAGCAATTAAATAAATCCAGTCGCCGATATTGCTAGTGCCAATTCCAAACAGCAATAAAAACGGGTATTTCCAAGACAACAGCTTATTTTTCATAAAAGAAAGGCCTCCGCTTCATTATTGATTACAGTCAATAAAAAAATCCCACCCCCAAGACATGTGTCTTAGGGGCGAGATTATTAATCGCGGTGCCACCCTAGTTTGTTCATATGTCGCCATATAAACCTTATCGAGTACGGCTTTCGCTTATACTCTAGCTTTGTAACGGAAGCAGCCGTCGCACTATCACGTTAGATCCAATGCGCTGCTCAGAGGCTTGCTTCAACAGCGTTTCTCTTGCTCCTTTTCAGCTTCCGGAGCTCTCTGCTAAGAATACGCGCTGTCTACTTTTCTCTTCACGGCATTTAATTTCTAACATCTTACCATTATTATCTATTTTTTGTAAATACTTTATTTCAAAATCATTTTTTTCGGCTGAGAAAAGAATAGTCGATATCCTACGTATACAAAATAAATGATGGAAGCTACCAGCACGATTCCCCACATATTGTACATATCTTTATTTCCCCATACGCCCGTTAGCGAAAACAGCGCTGGAATTGTTAAGGTCACCCAAGACTGTACAATCGCCACTTTCCCCACATATGCAGATACATCTTTTTTGCTCGTATTAAGCACATAAAATAAAAACCATAAAAATGACCAAAGAATCCATGTAATAGCGTTAACTACGTCATGATAATGAACAAGAGAAACGGTCACGTACACCAAAGCGATAATCGATACCCAAAGCGAGTAATAGCCAAGTCCTGTTCCCTGCATTCCTTTTAATACCGTCACCCCTACATACAAATACGTGAGGCCAAATAAAAAGATTGCCGTTCTTTCATATAAAATCCAGTTGCTTTGGTCTGACGTAATAATTAAATAAAACGGAACAATAACTTGAAAAGCTCCAACAAATAAGTTAAATACGCCTACATTTTTCTCATCTGCTTTTCCAAGCAGCATCAGTCCGTTTAAAAATAAAGCTGCACCTGACAGCAATAGTCCAATTTGATCCATTTTTCAGTAAGAAAAGCCCCCAGCTTTTCTTGTCCTCCTCTGTGTGGATGTTTTTCTTTAGATTGTGCGGAGTTACGGTTTACATGTAAAAAAGAAAAAGCAATTCCTTTTGAAAAGGAAACTGCTTTTCTTTCTGTTTCTATTACACTTATAAAATAAAGCTGACAACAATCGCTGACAATACGCTTACAAGCGTAGCTCCGTACAGTAAACGAAGACCAAAGCGCGCTACTGTATTTCCTTGCTTTTCGCTTAAGCCTTTAACAGCTCCTGACACGATTCCGATTGATGAGAAG
This sequence comes from Priestia sp. YIM B13551, assembly GCF_042787905.1. Lineage (NCBI taxonomy): Bacteria > Bacillati > Bacillota > Bacilli > Caryophanales > Bacillaceae > Priestia > Priestia sp. YIM B13551. Next base: position 109,086 of record NZ_JBHZOX010000001.1, on the reverse strand, counting down.
TTAGCAAATGATACTAAGAATACAGATACAATTCCAAGTGTTTTAGCACTGAATGTTGAAGCCATATCCGAAAGACTCATCATTGCCACAAATTCATTTGTTACAAGTTTTGTTGCCATAATTCCACCGGCTGCTACTACTTCTGAAGCAGGAACACCCATAATGAATGCAAACGGTGCAAACACATAGCCAAGCAGATGCTGGAACGACAGACCAAATAACATTTCAAACACGTTATCAATCGCAGCCATCAGCGCAACGAAACCAATCAGCATCGCGCCTACGATAATCGCTACTTTAAATCCATCCATAATATATTCGCCAAGCATTTCGAAGAACGTTTGCTTATGACCTGTTTGTACCTCTAAAATATCTTCTTGATCCGTTACTGTGTAAGGGTTAATGATAGAAGAAATAATAAATCCGCCAAATAAGTTAATAACGATCGCTGTTACTACGTATTTTGGTTCAATCATTGTCATATAAGCACCGACAATTGACATAGAAACAGTCGACATAGCTGATGCACAAAGCGTATATAAACGGTTTGGCGGCAGTTTGTCTAGTTGCTTTTTAACAGTAATAAATACTTCTGACTGACCTACAATCGCAGAAGCTACTGCGTTATAAGACTCTAATTTTCCCATTCCGTTAATCTTGCTGAGAACTAAACCAATCCATTTCATAATGAAAGGAAGAATTTTAAAGTGCTGTAAAATCCCAATCAAGACAGAGATAAAAACGATTGGAAGCAGGACGTTTAAGAAAAACGGCATTGATCCTTTGTTCGCAATGCCTCCAAATACGAACTCTACTCCTTGGTTTGCGTATGAAAGCAGCTTTCCAAAAACGCTGGCAATCGCATTGATAATAATCAAGCCAAACTTTGTATTTAGAAGTAAAGCTGATAAAAGAACTTGAATCACAACCATAATAATGATTGGTCTATATTTGATTTCTTTGCGGTTATTACTTGCAAGATACGCTAATCCAAAGACAACGAGTAACCCTAAGATGCCAATTAAATATTTCATAGTATCCTCCACTGCTTACTTATTTTTGTAAGTCTTTTGATGAAAAATAGCCCGGTAAGATTTCGTTGATGTTGGTAATCACAAAATCTCCTTTTAGGTTTGCTAAGATAATTTGTGTGTGATCATCACAGAACTCAGCTAATACTTGTCTGCATGCACCGCAAGGAGAAATTGGGCCGTCCGTATCTCCTACAACTGCAATAGCTGAAAACTGCTTGTCCCCTTCTGAAACAGCTTTAAAAATAGCCGTTCGCTCAGCACAGTTCGTCAATCCATAGGAAGCGTTTTCAATATTGCATCCACGATAGATCTTCCCATCGGTTGTTAAAAGAGCTGCACCAACATGGAAATGAGAATATGGTACATGTGCTTGTTTGCTTGCTGCGATTGCTTCATCTATTAATTGTTTTGGCTCCACAGTCATCATCCTTTGCCTAGTTTACAGCAGGTTAGCTAGTACTAACCTGCTGTCATTTATTAATAATCAGAGTTGCTTAATTGACCTTTTGCAATTGATACGCCAGAGCTTGCACCAATACGTGTTGCACCTGCTTCAATCATTGCTTTTGCATCTTCTAAGCCTCGAACGCCTCCAGAAGCTTTTACACCTACATCCGGTCCAACTGTTTTTCTCATAAGCGCTACGTCTTCTACCGTTGCGCCTCCTGTTGAGAAGCCTGTTGACGTTTTAACAAAATCAGCTCCAGCTTTTACAGCTAGCTCAGAAACTTTTGCTTTTTCTTCGTCTGTTAAAAGAGCTGTTTCAATAATTACTTTTACTAGCGCTTTGCCTTTTGCAGCATCTACTACTGATTGAATGTCGCTTTGCACTAAGTCATAGTTTTTATCTTTTAACGCGCCGATGTTAATTACCATATCTACTTCATCTGCACCGTTTTCGATTGCATTTGTTGTTTCGAATGCTTTTACTGCTGAAGTAGTAGCTCCAAGAGGGAAACCGATTACCGTACATACCTTCACTTCTGGAGCATCTTTTAATAACTCAGCTGCTTTTTTTACCCACGTTGGATTTACGCAAACTGAAGCGAATGAATATTCTTTTGCTTCTTGTGCTAAAACCGTAATTTGCTCTTCTGTTGCGTCTGCTTTTAATAATGTATGATCAATAATACCCGTAATGTTTTGACTCATTTTGTTCTTCCTCTCTACTTCTTAATGAATTTCTTTATAAATTAACGTTGGAGCTTCCACTTTTTCAGCAACCGTGCTGTAAGAATCATAAACGATATCCATTACTTCCTGTACATCTTCGCTGTTGCTGTGGATGGTAACAAGAGAGTCGCCTTTTTTCACTGAATCTCCAACTTTTTTATTAAGCATGATACCAACTGCTAAGTCGATTTCAGATTCTTTTGTTGCGCGTCCTGCACCTAGCTTCATTGCTGCTACGCCGATTTTTTCTGCAACGATTTCTGAAATGTATCCATCTTCTTTTGCTGGCACTTCAATTTTGTGCGCTGCATCCGGTAATTTAGACGGATCGTCTGCAACAGAAGCGTCTCCGCCTTGTGCGCTTAAGAATGTTTTGAATGATTCTAGTGCTTTTCCGTTTTTAATTACCTCTTGAAGCATTGCACGCGCTTCATCTAAGCTGCTTGCTTTTTCAGCAAGTACAACCATGTGACTTCCTAACGTTAAGCAAAGCTCTGTTAAATCTTCAGGTCCTTCGCCTTTTAACGTGTCGATAGCTTCTTTCACTTCAAGCGCATTACCAACCGCAAAACCTAGAGGCTGGCTCATATCGGAAATGATTGCTTTTGTGTTTCGGCCTACGCCTTTTCCGATTTCAACCATTGCTTTTGCTAATTCTTCAGCGTCTTCAAGCTTCTTCATAAACGCGCCGTTCCCAGTCTTTACATCCAGGCAAATTGCATCTGCTCCAGCTGCAATTTTCTTACTCATAATTGAGCTTGCAATTAATGGAATCGAATCAACTGTTGCTGTTACATCACGAAGCGCATAAAGTTTTTTATCCGCTGGCGTTAAGTCTCCGCTTTGACCGATAACGGCAATTTTATTTGTATTTACTAAACGAATGAATTCTTCGTTTGTAATTTCAACGTGGAAGCCAGGCACTGCTTCAAGTTTATCAATCGTACCGCCAGTGTGTCCTAAGCCGCGGCCAGACATTTTGGCAACCGGTACATCAACCGCAGCTACTAAAGGTCCTAATACAAGTGTTGTTGTATCACCTACGCCGCCTGTGCTGTGTTTGTCTACTTTAATACCTTCAATTTTTGATAAGTCGATTTGATCGCCTGATTCAACCATTGCTTGCGTTAAATTCACGCGTTCTTCCTGTGTCATTCCTTGAAAGTAAATTGCCATCGCAAATGCCGATAGCTGATAATCAGGTAAATCCCCTTTTGTATAACCTTCAATAATAAAATCAATTTCAGCTTTATTTAATTCATGTCCATTACGTTTTTTTTCAATTAAGTCAACCATTCTCATGACGTTTTCCCCCTAAAAGTATCTGCATATTGTGCATCCACTAAAACGTTTTCAACAACTTACACCCTTACTATATAATAGCTTTGAACAATTGTAAACATATATATTTACATTTGTTCAAAAATATTTATAGCCGCTGTTTTAGTGAATAAAAAAAGACTTCCGCACTCAGAAGTCTTCCCTTATTTTTCAGCTTTTATCACAAACGACAACATGATTCGGTACTTATTCTTTACCTTTTTATAAGGAATTAATACGTATGGCTGATCAGGCGGCGTAAACCGTTCAATTCCTTTTTGATTAGCATAAGGAGAAAAATACATTCTTCCCCACCGTTTAATGATATAGCCCGTGGTTCCTTTGGCAATCACTCCGTCTTTTGAAACGTCTGCTTGAAAAGGATACCGATTTCGCTGTGCCTGCAGAGATGCTGCAGAATAAGATACAATATCTTCTACTATTTCAATCCGATGAAGCTTTTGCTCTTGAAAAAACAGCGTCTTCATCTCCCTTACTCTTGTTTATCTAACAAAAAGCGCGCCGTGAACTGATCAGTAACGAGCACATTTGCAAATTTTCCTTGCAGCGCTCCGTAAATGCTGTCAATTTTCTGATCGCCGCCGGCTACTAAAATAGCGTACTCTTTCTTCTTTAGTTCTTCCAAATCAAGTCCAAGCGTCCGTTCATCCAGGCTTTCATTGCAAATTTGTCCATCTTTATCAAAAAAGCGTGAACAAATGTCTCCTACTGCTCGCGAGGAAATCATCTCTACATCTTGTTCGGAAAAGTAGCCAAGCTGAAAAAGCAGCGAATCGGTTTTAATGGGTCCCGTAGTAAAGACGGCAATATTGGCTTGTTTGCCTAAATCTAAAATGCGCTTAATATGACGATCCGTTTCCATTGCTTTTTTGACTACTACGTGATCGACAATTACAGGCAGAGGAAGATGCATAGGAGGCGTATTGTATGCCTTTCCAAATAAGTACATAATTTCAGAAGCATACGTGCTCGTTTCCGAATGGCTTACTCCGCCTTTTAACTGCACAACCTGCACGTCATTCACATACTTTTGTTTTAAATCGATGGCCACTTGATAAAGAGTTGTTCCCCACGTCACCCCAATAATGTCTCCATCTTTTACGATGTCATAGAGATAGTCAGCTGCTGCCACGCCTAGATGACTTTTAATAATGTGATTTTCATATTGAGGCACCGGTGTGACGATTGCTTTTTTTAAATTGAATTTTTGTTCAAGCTGAGAAGACAATTTTTCACTATTGATAGATGAATCCACAATTTTAATTTGAACAATGCCTTCTTCTTTTGCTGTCTGCAGCAATCGAGAAACCGTAGGCCTTGATACACCAAGCTTTTTTGCAATTTCACTTTGATTATAATCAAGAATATAATACATCCTTGCCGCTTCAATCACTTTATTAAATTTCTCTTGATCCATCTCCATCGATTTGTTCTCCCTTACCTCATGAATTTCTTATCCCTATTTTACCAAACTTATGTCTTTAGTTTACTTGTTTGGTGAACAAAATTTCAAGAGGGGATTTTATAAAAAGAAAAAAGAACTTCACCTTATAACACAAGATAAAAAGTTCTTTCTGATTTTATATGCATTTTAATCATTCTAATATTGGAGTGCGTTAATTTTTTAACTTTTAGCATAACATTTATTATGAATCAAAAAGCAAGACTGACATTCGTCTATTTCTTCATGAGTTACTGATATTACAAACTTTTCTGTAGTATATGGATTATAATATATATACTCATAGTCATTTGAAACTTCAGTTTTAATTCCTGCAAATTCACCTACCACAAAGGCATGAACGCTTTTTTGCTTAGTCTTACGGACTTTATCTTGACCCTTTTTTTGAACACGAAACTTTACATTTTCCAACAGTATTCCCTCTCCATATCCAATAACCTTTTTGGTAGTAGCATCCTGAATAGAAAACATATTTTTATGCAAGTTTCTATACACTCTTATTTTCTGACCTATTTCGATAGTTTGCTCTTCTCTAAGATGTATCATATATTCACCTACCACTACTAAGTTCTTTATAAAGTAGCTTGTCCATATGTAGAGAAAATATATATATATCTATATAAAAAAACATAAATTGCACAAAAGCAAGCTTTTGTGCAATTTATGTTTAAGAAAATGAACACACGCATGGTACCGTTTCATCTGAAGTTTTCAAGAATTTGTCTATTCCTTCGCAATCCATCTGTTGTCTATATTGTTTTAATGTATAAGGTCCACCGTTCTTTTTCAGAATGGAAACATCTTTGTCAAAATGTTTACGGAAATTCTCTTCCATTTCTTCTTGCTCCGCGTAACGTTCGGGCCAAATTTTATACAATTGTGCATAATGTTGAAAGCCTCCTCGAACACATCTTCCTCCACAGTTAGCGTGAGAGAAGCCTAGCTCATACATACGAGGTAATTTAATACCCCATTCATTCTCAATAATTGATTTAGCATCAATATCTTCACGAAAAGTATCAACCATTGGAAAACGTGTTTCGATAGGCTCTAAAGGATAATGCTTATAAAACTCTGTTAAATTATCGGAACGATGAGTTTCATGAGGACCAATCCCAAAATACAGAATTGGCTCTAGATTATGTTTATCGCGAAGCTCTTCTAAGAAGACTATCGTTTGATATACCTTCAACTCCTCCGAACACTTCGCCAAACGAGAATTCCCTAAAAAGCGGTAATCGTAGAAGACTTCTTCTGGCGTTCTTCCATCTATTCTTTCAGTAATCTCAAGACCTATATAGTCAGACACTTCATCCATAAAACGGTAATTATCTTCATCTTCCCATAACGTATTAGTAAAGAATAAAATACAATTTTCTTTTCCATAAGTTTGTACCATTTGGTAAGCTACATATGCACTAGCAGCTCCACCACTAAACATTGCAACATGGACAGGTTTTCTTTCCATAACTAGCACCACCTAATTTTCTACTCTATAATTTCTTCTAATAATTTATAAACTAAATATTCCACTTCTTCTCTTGGTACATTTCTTCCTGCATTTCTAATCATACGATTTATATTATTGTATATAGTTTGAGACTTAGTAGACAATTCCACATTTGTAATAGATTTCACTTTATTATTGTACTTAATTTCTATTGACTTTTCATCAATTCCGCTTGAGTTGCTTACAGATTTATATTCGTTTGCTAATTGTTGATTAAATACCTCACTAGTTCTGTCGGACCAATTCTCAATTTCTACACCTGAAAAAGTTGATATGAATTCTTCAATAGGTTTTTTAGCTCCACTAGTCTTTAACAAACTTTTCACTAAGGAATTTCTTTTTTGAATGGCTGGTTCTTGCTGCATTGCCCAGTTTCTTGCATCCTCAAAACTTTCAACTTTAATTACTTTATTTACTTCTTTCTCTATTGAATTTAGATACATTGGGAAGTGAATTTCTAAAGATTTTTTATTTCTTGTAACAAACTCAATATCCTCTTTATATAGAGCAAAAAGTTTCTTTAATGTATCCTGCGGGTTAATCTCGCTTTTTCTAATCAATTCTTTAAAGGTACGTTGTTCTTCACTCATATTATTTGAAATCTGTGTAATACGAGGTAAGCTTCTAAGCCACGTCAACATACCACTACTTAGGCGAATAACCCTTGGTTTTTTACTCACTAGCTCATTTTGATAGCTACTAAATTGTGATTCTAAATGCATAAAGAAGTTATCATATTCTTCACTAAATCGATAGTAAACATATTGATATTCGGTTGCTTCTTCGAACATTTTATAAAGGGTTTCACCATCAATTCCAGCCACATACATATCATTTCTATAAAACATTAATTGATCCCATTTGTCTCTTAAAAGCGCTACTAATATGATAGGAATTAAAGGTTCTCTTAATCCGTAAGGGTCATTAGTCATCACTTCAATAAATTGTTGTAGATTTCCTTGAATATTATTTTCCAAATAATTCAAAAGATCTTCTCTTAAACTTGCTAGCTCCACACTTTGCAAATTATCTAAATTGTTAAGGTCAAAGTAGTTATTTTTGAAAATAGTAGCATAGATCAAATAATCTGGACCTTGCCCTTCAATACCTAAATTATTTTGATCATAGCTGTTCAAGATATGATCTAATACTTTATAACCTGCTTTTCTTTGCATGTTATTAACTGTTTTTCTATTAAATGAATCATTACGAACTTCAAGAGTCAATGGATATTTCGAAAACATGATGTCACTTAATAACTTTTCTAAATTAATTTCATTTGCTACATCAATCTCTTTCTGATTATATATCCAATCGCAATCATTATTATAGGCTGTATATTTACTAATGAACTCTTGAATTATATAAACTACATCTTCTCTTTTTAAAGTCAATTCACCTTTTAAATTTTTATCCTGGTTTAGGAGTTCAGCATCTTTTAATAAATCGTCAATTACTTGCAGTTCGATTACTGCCTCTTTTACAATGTCAAATGAATACTTACTTATACAAAAAATACTCATGTCATCTTTAATTTCTTTAATTTTACTTACTAGTTCATTATAATGATGACTTGATTCTAAAATTACATAATATAAAGTTGCATCTGCTTTATTAGAATTTCGGTTTCCGATAAAATCAATGTTTTCATCTAGGATATCTTGTTCAAATACAAATTGGACTTCAGCATACCTAGTCATACTTTTTACATCATTATATTCATTAGCAAGATAAAATCGCTTCGTCAAACAATTTTCCAAAGCTTTTACCTGTTTATTTTTTGAATTATTTAAGTTCGGCATCCTACTTAAGATTAATTCATCAATAAAGAACGAACTTCCCTCTTGTAATTCCCAATATCCTAGAACACGATTATATCTTACTGCTTTTAAGGCTACTAATTGGTTTAAACTATCTATTAGTATTTCTTTTTTGATATTTAAAGCAAACATTAAGAAATCTGTATCTAACTTGAATCTTGCATGCAAACTAGATAATTCCCATAGTGTAATCATTTTCAGGATTGAAGATTTAATTTTATCTTTGTCTAGCTCTGGTGTTTTACTGATTAGTTTCTTATATATTTTTAAAGACTCTAATCCGTCACCACTAACATCTATATCATGAATAGATGGAAAGAAATACGAAAATAAATCAGAGGGCAAATAGTAGTCTTCAGTTTTCTTTAGATGATTCTTTAACCCACCTGTTTCATTACTTTCTAAGAAAGTAAATAAAGTACGCTCATTTTGTCCAAATGCACTAGACAATTGAGGTAATAAAAATAGAGTGACTGGATGTATAGGGTATACACCTTCAATCACTAGCTTTTCTAATTCTTGTTGATTAAGCTCTGGAAAAAGAGGATATTTACGCAGTTGATTAACTACATCATTTAGATGTATATTCTCCGGAGATGCTCCCTTTAAATACGCATCTGCTATACGAATAAATGTAAAACTATCGCTTTCTACATAATAAGATTTAAACCTTTTCTCAATACGTTGAAACTCATTCCGGAATTCTTCTTGAAACACACGGAAATACTGACTTAAATTTCGATGAGTAATTAATAAAAGGTGTAAATTATCTTCATAATGATCCGTTAGTTCAGCTAGGTCTTGTAAATCCTGCATCGTTTCATGAACTTGGATTAACTCTAAAGTTTGTAGCATTCTTCCAAATTCATCGTATGCAATAAATAGTCCTAGATTCTTCTTTTTTAGTTCATCTAGCACAAATTTAATTTGACTAATAAAATCTGTTTGGTAATCTACGAAAAATTCTGCACCGGCTGTCAATTCCGGGTAAATAGAAATAAACCAATCGATTTCTTCTTTTTCCTGATTCAAAATTGCTAATCGCCATAATTTAAAATCTTTATCATTCTCTGCTAGCAAACGTTTAAATGCTTTAAATGTCTTATTAAATTTTTCTTCCCATAGTTCCACAACTTGTATTATTTTACCGTTTTGTCCAGGTAAAACAATATCGATTTCATTTTCATTCAAAGTACGTATAATAGCATTGAGAATAGCATGTCGGAAACGTCCTTCATTTCCATTTAATGCTACTGTTAAATATGTAGTTGGATTATCCGTTACATTGTTTAATTCTTCATATATTTCATCATGCACCTTGTTAAATTTCGATTGTAGACTTTTGAACGTTTCTCTATCAACTTGTTTGGAAACAATTCCGCCAACAATTGTAGCAATTAGAGATTTGCCTGTACCATAGGGACCCACAATCATATGAGCTTTCGAATTTGTAGAATTAGTAAATCCTTTTAATAACCCAATAAGTGATTCAGCATGAGAAGGTGTAGGTAGATATCTGTTAATAAATTCTTTTTTACCTAAATCAAATTTTATATTAACACTTGTTTTAAAAGTATCATTAGTTCTAATCATTTGGTTACACCTACCTTACGACGATATTCTTGTTGTAAAAATTCATATGGAGTAATTTCAGGAATTCTAATTAAATCTAGATTATTCGTTCGAATAAACGTTAAATTATAAATAGGATTTTGCGTTAATTCATTCAAAGCATTTACAATAGTACTTCTTTTCATGTTAAATACTTTTCCCCATAATGCGGGTTGATTAACTAAGTCATCTACACTTATATTACTTACTCCGTGAAGGGTTTTATAATCTAAGAGTACATACATTAGCGCCGATAAACCTATATCACTTACTGAGGTAGTCCGTTTATATACAATCCCCTTCTTTTCCTCTACTAACTTTGTTTTGTTGAGAGGACTTTGAATGACTTCTTCAGGATCACTAGTATTTTGCCCAGCAGTATATAGTTTTACCAAACAATCAATATCTCTCTTTAGAGATCTCTCTGAAACAGGCTTACTTTCATTCTTTTCTACCCATAAAATTAGTTCGCTTAACAGATTATCTTTTGTAATGATAGTCTCATTGAAGTAGTTAAAGTACCAATACCAGGCTGTGCTAGGCTCTTTTTCCTTTACCATCTGATAGTGTAGGATCGCTGCAGTATCTTGAAGTTTAACAAATCTATCATATTCAAAAATTAAACGTCCCAATTCTGTAATTTTATGAACCTTTTTTCTATCTTCATTAAAAACCTCTTCAACAACGCCGGTGGCTACTACCCAATAGCGCAGTGATTGAACCATATTTTTACCTAAACCAATTTTCTCAAACGCTTCTTTATCATAAAAGAAGCGTTCATCTATTTCTAAATGTCTAATTGCCTTATTTAACCATCTATCCCTTAAATAAAAACTTTGATGTTGTCCGTATCCCATTCTTTCTCGCCTTTCTATATTATTACTGGAACAATCTTACCAGTAATGAAATTAATGAAAAGATAGGCATCTAGACATCGTCTAGATGCACAACTTATTATTCCGTTTTATTAAAATATTTGAGTAGCATTCTACGAACTTTAGGAGTTAAGAAAGGACTTTTCCCTCTCTCAACATTTCCATGAACTTTAGCTAAGAAATCGCCTTTTCCTGCAAGCTTTTCTGCTCCTGAATCATCTAAAATGATATTCGATGCAGTTGCATCGGCCGCGCGTAAAGCTAAGCGGGCACCCAAATTATTTCTGATATTAGTATTTATTATGTCAGATTTTGGGTTTTGGGTACAAATAATCAAATGAATTCCTGCTGCTCTTGCTTTTTGCCCTAACCTCATGATGGCATTTTCTACTTGTTTTTTCATATCTGCATCTTGTGTCATAAAATCAGCAAATTCGTCAAACACTACTATTATTCTAGGAAGAACAATTTCTACTTCTTCAATATACTCCTCTAGGTTGGTTACACCTTCTTGAGCAAAAGTAGTATATCTGCGCTCCATTTCTTCTACCATGTGTTGAAGAACTAAGACTGCTTCACTAATTTCAGTAATAACATTCATTGTATGCTTTTTATTCTCATAAATTGTAAACTCTACTTTTTTAGGGTCAATAAACATAAATTGAACTTGCTCAGGCTCATACAAGCACATTATTCCTAAAATAATAGAATTTAGTGTGACACTCTTTCCGCTCCCCGTTGTTCCTCCAGTTAAAAGATGAGGGGACAGCGAACTAGAGAAATCCATATAAATAACTTCATTCAGTGGATTAAGTCCCAATGGAGCAATTAAATTTGTTTTTTTAACATCCTGCTGGATCTGCTCTCTTGTAAGCTTCATAAATTGCTCAAAATAAATTGTTTCAGGTTCTTCTCTTACAATATCTATATTCATCCCCCGGTTGTTAATAAAGACATGTGGTTCGCTATTTAATCCTAGCCATAGCTGTATATCTTTTGTACGTGAAATAATTTTATTTGCTGAAAGATCCGGGGGCAATGTTAAAATTAGACGTATTACGCTTGAACCAATAATTGACTCTTTCACGTTAATATGAATGTTATTATGGTTAAAGTTATATTTTAATTTTCGAATATACGTATTTTTTAGCTCTTCACTATTATTATCTTCCACTTCATATTTTAGCTCTAGACCGTTAAGAGCTTTAATTTCAGGGTAGCTATAGTCACTATGATTATCGGGTTCTATTGTTGCTATCTGAGTGTTAATAACTTCATTTTTGAGGTCTTGTTCTTGACTGACCATGTTAGTAGTATGCTCGTCTAAGTTATCTATTGTTCTCAAAACCTCTTCATTATCTGCTTTATTAACCTCAATATTTTGCACTTCTAAGTTCCCTGTTTTTACTAAATTTGCTATTTCCTCATTATTTCCTTCAATATCTTTGTTTTCAAAGGTCTTTTGTAATGTCTCATTCAAAGATTCCAGTTTCGCAAGCTCTTCATATTCTGGCATATTTGATTCGTCTGCTTGCAACGTGTTTAAAATATAAGCACGAGTATATATATAATTTTTTATGTTAGAATCTAATGAATCTACATATACACCATTTTCTAATTGTTCAAAATTATATTCCGTTAAATTAGACGTATAACAATATACATCTACGCTTCCACTAATAGAAACATTTATTTTATCTAAAGAAATGTGTTGTAAGTCTTTTAAAAGTTTCGCATGTTCCGGACCATAAGAATTCTTTTCGATAAAATACTGAACCAGCTCACTCCTCCAATGATTCGTGTCTAGCTGTTCGTTACCAAACCTAAACAGGTTATTGTATAAGCTTATACCAGGCTTAACCTGCTTAAGAGCATCAAAACGCTCCTTATCAAAGATATTATGATTAATAAATTTAAGCTCTAGCAACTCAAATGTGATTTTTAAACCTTCGTTTTCTCTTTCAATAGTAGTTAAGACTAAATCTGGTCTTCTTTTGTTACTAGAAAACCAAGGTAAGTCATCACAAACTGACCATACCTGCAGCTTACGTTCACTGTGAGTAAGCCTTCTTTCAGTAGATAAATAGGTTGCTAGCATTTCATGAGCATATTTTCCTCGACCAATTACCTTCAAGACAAGAGCTCCTGAAATATCTTTAACTTTATTAACAGCTTCAATGATCGCATCTCGAGATATATTTTCGTTCTTCATTATAGATACGAGCTTACGATGCAATCGGTCATAATATGCAAAATCATTTGTTTCTTCAGTAAGTTTACGAATATATTTAGATGATGAAACAATAAGCTTGAAACGACTGCTCTTTCCTACTTTAGGTTTATATTGAATAATATTTGCTTCACTAGACGTTTTAGTTAAAAGAGTTTTGTCTAAATACCTATCTAAAATCACTGACCAATTAAAGCGTTGATGCATAAAGTCAATTAATGCACTTTGTTTTTCACTTGTAATTGATATCATATTTTTTAGGAGTTGTACCTCGTTTTTTTCAGGCATTAAATTTGTTTGAACTATATATTGCAACTGATAAAAATATTGTAATGTTTTAGGTAAATGCTCACTAACATAACTTATACGTTTAACAGCTTCATCATTATTGAGTGGCTCTTTATATATAGTTTCAAACCAGCTTGTTGAATTTATAGGAGTGACACGTTCATATCTGTACTTTACTTGTTCTCCTTGACCAAAGTAGTCCGCTAATACTACTAAATCAGCATCTACCATCTGTTTTTCAACTTGATTTGATATTTCGTTAAGGTTTCTTCCTGAAATTACGTTTATTTCAATTTTAGGGAATTTACTATTCAATTCAGACTTTGTATATTCCTCTTTTTGCTGTAGCCATTTATTTAATTGATGATGAATTTTAGCAGCAGATTCGCTGTGAATAGTTAAACGCATTTTCTTCACTTTCGTTTTTGAAAATAAAGCATCGATACATTTCATAACTACTTCACTACTCTGACAGTGTAGTAAAAGCATATCTAGCCCATCTTTTGCATATGGGTATACTTCTAAATAGTTTTTAACTACTTTTATTAATTCTTCAGATAGCTCCTGAGATAAGTAGTCAGTATTTTGTGCCTGCTTTGTATTTATAACAAAGGATCCTTCTCCAAAATATTCGTCATTTTCGATTAAATAAGTATCGTCTTCTAATACTGAAAAATACCTTGGTGCTAAATGACTAACTTTACTGTATGCAAATTCTAAGTACTCTTCTAGCTTTTCTACTTCTAAGTTACCTTGAGTAGCATATTCACACCATTTTTGAACAAATTGATTAAGAGTTTTAAAACGCTTAAGATATGCTATTAAGCGGATAGGATTTACAATAGTTAGCTTTCTAGAGTCAGGTATTCTGGATTCTCCCTTTTTTGTATCAAAATAATCTACGGCACCTATAATATTAATATTTTGATAAATATGTTTAGCAATGGACGAAGAAGTGGAAACACTAGAAAGAACTTCTTCTAATTCTTGTTCTAATCTTTGAGGATCTAGTACAAAAAAACCTTCTTTAAATGCTTTGTTTATATGAACTAAATACTGCTCTAAATAAGCTGAAAAATAATCAAAGTGTTGTTGCATGTTTTGATCATTCATCGAGAGATAATTTTTCACACTTGACTTCATGTAATTATTAACATCTAATATTTCTAGGTCACTCTCTGCATAATTTTTGATGTAAGGTAAAATATTTTTTTCAGCATATTGCTTAAGAGTGCATAACTCGAGATTATTAAATGAGGTAATTTTAAATTTACGATTTCCTATAACTTCATTATCAATGTAGTGTTTTAATTCAAATGTAATATCTGTATCCTTAGAAGTTTCGTCTACTGTAGGTAACTTTAGTTTATCAAAGGTAATTTTCGGTACTAATTTTTCTAGCCCTTCTAAATAAAGCTTCAAAGTTGTTAAAACATTTTCACTAGTTTTAGATGTAATAACTTGTAAATTGAATCTTGAGTTTATAATGTTACTATTCTCTCTCTCATCTTCAATTAGAGAAAATGTCTCTTTTAAAAGAGCTAGTGTTATATCACTGTATATAGATGGATTCATTAGTTTTTCTACGGAACGATTTAACTTCTTCACAAGCCCGTTCTTAGAAGCTAATTCTTCCTCAAACTCTTCGACAAATTCTTTAATCGCTTCAGGACTATCATTAGATATTACTTCATCTAGTCCGTTTTCAAAGCTTTTTAATTCTTCTTGATCGAAACGGTCTTTGTTCTCTTCTAATACTTCACAAATTTGCTCTTTGATAGTCGGAGGCCCTACTTTAAAGTCTGTGACTTTTTGGACAAAGTCAAAATCATTAAATAAAAAAGCATCTGATGTTTGGTTTAAAAACTCAATTACTTCTTTAGTTAACTCGTCTATATTTTTACTTTCCCAAATCTCGTCAGGCCAATTATTTTTTTCTTCTTGTTCTAAAAATAAGTATAGGTTATTTTGTATTTTTTCATGTTGTGACTCTTTAATTTGCAAGTTAGCTAGTAGATAGTTTTTTTGTAAACGACTTTTACCTGCTCCACCTATTTTTAGCTTCATATCAACAAACAAATTAAGGTGAGGTAAATTCTTTTGAATACTATCTATAACTGAGGAACTATTATCGTTTAATACATGAACCAAAAACTTCACAACATTTCGGAGTTGCGGCTCACAAATACTTTGATAAGTTTTAATAAAATCTTCAATATGCTTTATCTCATCCGTAGCAATCTGTCCAGATTCTGCTAAAATATTATAAATAGACATTAATCCTCTTGAAGTTAATAAATAGGATTCATCAACAGTGAATAGGTTTTCTAAACTTTGTGCTTCAGGTGTCATTTCGTTAATAACTAAAATTAGAGCCTGATTAGATTTAGTATTATTTCTAAGCCATGTACTTGTTTCAAAGTCTTTATATGCAAAATTACTAAAACCTTCTACTGGGGTTATTGTTCGAATAACAGGTTCGTAAAAATTCCTCAGTGAACCTATATTCAAGTTTAATTCACTTAATAAAAGCTGAATATTATTTGAAGTTAATCCGGTTATTTTAACAAATAACTTTTCTGTATGTTCATCTTTTTGCTTCTTGAAATGATCTACTAACAGCCTATTAATCCATTGTGCCAACAATTTGTCTTCGGTTATATTGCTCATATTGTCATCACACCTTCTGCCATCTCATACGGATTTCTAATCATTGCTGTAGCATCCGAATATTCTACTAGCAATCCATTTTTTCTTAACTTCTCCCTAAGAGCCAACTCATTTTTTTGATAATGACGAATGTTGACTTTTGACCTATCATACAATGCACTTTCTCGTGCTTGCATTTCCCCTACTATGAACCCATATTTTTTATATAGCATATTTAAAAACTCACTAAATTCTATCGATTCTTTTGGTTTCACGTTTATAAAAACTAGTGTTTGTAAGAACGTATCTGTCATTAAATATCTGTAACTAGAGCCCGCTTTAAAGTTACCTACTCCGCCATCTCTAGCTAAAGTTCTATTAATAGAAATTTGGTGCCTTTTTAATGTGTCAGAAATGACTTCCTTTACTACACTATGAAGTTTGTCTTTTACATCCTTATAATTTTTACACTTTTGCAATGAGTTTATTACTCGCTTTTTGCGAGATTGAAGTTTTTGCAAACCCATCTTCTCAATAAAGATCATCGGATCTTCTTTCCACTTACTTAACTCTCTATTGACTTCTTCTTCATGACCGATAATGCTGAAAAATTGCTTTGAGAAATAGTCTTCAAATTTTTCTTTAATTAAAATTTCGTTGTTTTTAAACGTGCTAGTTGATATTTTTTGCACTTCTTTATTTTTTCCATCTAAACAATCAAAGAAAAACTCTATTCGATCGGTGGCCTCTACTGTAGATCGCTCATACATATACAATAAAATATGAAAGCAAGTTAAACTTGTTAAAAGCTTAAACATATCGTAAACATCAATATCTAAATTCAATAAGTTTGACATTTCTTCAGCAAACTGATCAAAAAGTTCATGTTCTTCAATTGGCAAATGAGGGTATTCCTTAGACAGTTTTTCCATCTTTTTTAATGGGTACTTGTCCTGAGATTTATTTTCATCTTCATCACCTAAAACACTTTGGATAGAGTCTACTATTTGACCAACAGAATTGTTTTTTTGTAATAATTGTTGAAACCTCTGCTCTATTCTATATTTAACACCTGGAAATTTTTCAGCTCCATAAGAAACCATTAAATAATATAATTCTCCACCACGTGCAAAGAAGTTTCGTTCGTAAGAAGTATTTTCACCTTTAACACGTAACTCGAAAAAAAGTAGGCTCTCGTGTAAAGGGTATAACGATCGCGCATACCAGGAGCGATCAGCTTCTTTTCCTTTTCCGTCCACAAGAGGTATTTCTAGATTTCTAAAAAACTCTCTGATAACTTCGATTTTGTTATCATCTTGAAGTTTTTCATAAAGAAATTTCTTTTTTTCTTGATCAAGTTGTGCGCTGCCACGCTTACTACCTTCTTTGACGCCTTCAAAGATAAATTTACGTAAATTTTGTGATTTATTTCTAAAATAGCAATCTGCATTTAGTTGATAATTTGTTCCATATAAAACATTTAAGAACTCTAAAACATACTCCGGCCCACGTTGACCATCTTTAAAACGGTGCCCCCAAATTTTTGCAGATAGCTGAGATGAAAATTCTTCTACATTTTTATCTGAATTCTGCATGTCTATTCACCCTTATTCTAAAATTTCTATACAATCTTGCACATACAAACCGTTTTCTTTATCTAGCCTTAGAATGTTTAATACAAAAGGGTCTGTTTCAGTTTCTTTTATTAATTCGTTACGAAATGTATCAAGAAGGATTTCCACATCTTCCTTTAAAATATTATGAGTATCGCCGTTACTTAAGCGCATGAGATACTCAAATACATATAAATTTAAAGATAATTTAGTATTACCTACAGTAATTTCAAAGCTAGAGGATCTGTGATCAATGTCCTCTCTTTGTTTTTCTTCACTTATTTTCATCTGACTTATAGGTATACTTGAATGAATCATTAGGTTTTCTGAAGTAGAGAATAATTCTCTATTACTATCTACTAATTTCTTAGAAAAAGCCCTATTAAGACCTCTAGTTAAATCCCTTTTGCTTATTGCCTGCTTCCTTTGGTCACCAAAGAGCTCGTCAAATATATTTACAAATTTAAAGGGAACTAAATTGGTTCTATTAAAAAATTCTTCTGAAGGGAATTCGAAATAAAACTTTCTTCTTAACTTTTCTATCCATTCTTCAATGAGGTTATCATTACTCTCTTTGTTATGATTACGATAAATATCTAATCTTTTCTTAAAGTATCCTAGATATAAATCTAAATCCGAATTAAATAAACCCTCATGTAAAGCTTCCAATTGGACATTGCCACTAATATCGCCATTTAAAATAAAGTCATCTATATTAGAATCAGAATATCTTCCTGGATCTAATTCTTTAAAAAGTTTTATTGCTCTCATATCCGAAAGAGCTTCATTGGCAGCATTATTTCCATAGAAATTTTCATAATATGGTTTGTCAATTTGGTATTTTAAGGCTGCATAATCTGCATCCAACACATCTGTACAAGTTAAACCACCGGTAAGGATATAACTAATATGTATAAGCATTTCACGCATAGTTATGTGGGTGCCCAAATAGTCAAGAAACCTATATTGTTCTACCAATCTATTTTTCACAAAGTCTTTGGAAGACCTTTTATGATTTAAATTTATAATGCACGCTTTTTGCTTAGAACAACTTTCACATACCGACCAGTTACTTTCTTTATTCCATTCATCTAAGACTTTTTCAACGTATAATGATGAGGTTACATCTAATAAATTGATAATACTAAAAGTGGAATTATTGGCTAAGTGGGTCTTAAAACGTCTTTTAACTTCCACTTTTAACGAGGATAGATCTTCATGTTGAGATAAAAACTTAGTCAACTTACCTTCATTTGCAGCAATAAGATAGTATATTTTATCTGCATGGTTATCGTTTACACTTGCTTGTAATCTACTAAGTTCCTTTAGTATAATTTCGTCTTTCAGTTCTGATAAATCTTTAACCATTCTAATTTTGCCGTGCGGAAAATCTACTTCAAGTATTCCTGATTCAGGCCAATCTACTAAACCATCTTGGTGAAAATAATTATAAACGGAACGACATAACCTAGTCTTTCCATCCCCTGCATTCCCTGTTAATATAATGCTTTGAGGGTTATTTAAAAATAAATTACAAAGATACGTTTCTGCCTTCGTTTCAATTTTAAAAACATACGAGTCTTTACCTTTATCGTATGTGTATTCATCATATATTTTAGAGTGATTAGGAGATAAAACATTAAATTGATCTAAATAGTCAACAAATGTATTTTTATTCAAAGTCATTCTCTCCTTTTGTCATTTTATTATTTTAGTACTATCTAATTTCATAACTCCAATAATTAATTGATGGCATAAAAACAGCCCAAATTGCTTCTAATCGACAATAAAAAGCTATCCATCAAAAGACAAAATAGGTAAAAAGTAATCTTTAAATTTCCTTTTTTAGGTAATTATACCTCATTATTCTCTTATTGATTATAGCATAGATATAATAATATCTGGAATAAAATTGTTTTATTTTAACTTAAATTACCTGTAATCTCTGTAATGAAGTATCAAATAATGAAAATCAGGGCTGAAATGTAGTAGGTTCTTGAACAAATGACAAAATTATCTTCATTTTTCCTTTTACTAAAATAATTTATTCTTATTCTACCTCCACTAAATAAACCCGATCATTAAACTTCCCGCGCTCCTTCGCCTTCTCCTCACGCACTTTCTCAAGTTGTTCTGGCGTGGCCCCGTGCACAGCTGCTAGCGCGTGCATAACTTCCAGTAAATCTGCAAGCTCTTCAATAGCCTCTTGATGCGTTTGGGCTTCTATGTACTCTTGAAGCTCTTCTTTTGCCTTTTTCGTCAGCTCATGTTGATATTCCTCTCGCTGGAGCACGCGTGATTTGAAGGTTTTTCCGCTTTGTTCAATAATCGTGGGAATTTTATCTCGCACTAGCTTGTTGTAAGTAGGCATTATTTTTCCCTCCATCTCTTACCTTTCTAGTAAACTAGTATTTTTCAAATTCTGCTTTGTTTCCGTTAAACACATTTAAATCAATAAACGTTTCTTTACCTTTATAGCCGCTTAACCGCCCTTTGTCCGTATACTGCCAAAACGTCCATTTCTTCTGTTCTTCAAGAGTAGGCTTTTTCACAACATAGCGAATCCAAATATCACACTCAGGATATCTGTTTTTAATATACAAGTCATACGCTTTAGGCGTCGTATAAAGAATGACGCGCTTGTCATAATGAGATTCAAGACGTTTAATCATGCTAGAAAGCTCCTTGTATACATGTTTCTGAGACGGAAGGTTTTGTTTTTTATCTCCGTAAAATTCTACATCAATCACTGGAGGCAAATCGTTATTTTTAAGAGAGACCGCTTTGATAAAATTAGCCGCTTGTGTAGAACCTTTGCTATCGTAGCTAAAAAAGTGATAAGCTCCGATCCGCATGTTTTTCCGATTTGCTTGTTCCCAGTTTTGTTTAAATAAAGGATCTTGAAATGAACTTCCTTCCGTTGCTTTGATAAAAGCAAACTGAATATCTTGTTTACTCAGCACGCTCCAATCAATCTCCCCTTGATAAGAAGATACGTCTACGCCTTTTACATCATAGCGGTTGGCACTTATCGCATTAGGAATTACCCATCCTTTACTCCATAGTAAAAATATAAAGCTTACAAGAGCAACTAATATGAGTCCTGCTGTAAAAAGTCTTTTGTTTTTTTGATTTACTTTGTCTATTATGTTTACCCCCTTTTTTAGAAAATACTTCTAATATTCTAACATAAAAAGGATTTTCCAAAACAATATAGCCTCCAAGTCTGTGGTAGTAAATACAAAAAACCACCTAAAAATCAGGCGGCTTTTCTTTTATGCTGCGTCTTCAGATAGCTCGTTATCTTTGGCTGCTTCTATCAGTAAGAAAATAGCCGTTAAAATGTGCATGATCATACCGACCACAGGAATCCAGGCAATAGCGGAACAGACAATTCCCATGATATGCCCTGTCCGAACTTTGTTTGTTTTAATGGCAAATACTAAACCTACAATATGCAATGCGAGCATTAGAATGAGCGGCGTGTAGGCTAGACTTATAACCAAGGTGCCGCCTAAGAGGGGAATCCCCCAAAGAGCCTCTAAACCTCCGCTGACCCATTTCAATATACGACTTGCTTTTCCCATTGTATCCTCCCCCTTTGTCTTCAATGTATGCACAAAAGTTTTGTTTCTGAACGTTTGTATATGAAAAAAGTGGCAAAAATACGCGTGCTAAAATAAGCTGATAGTCCCAAACGAAAATAAGTTTTTATGTAGAAATAGTTTAATAGTGGAAAATAAATGAGAGGAAAAGCGTCGTTTTACATGTAATAACGAGGAGCTCTTCGTAAAGAGAGCGAATTAGATATAAACAAAAAAGCCGAACTGAAAATTTAAGCTCGGCTTTTTCTTATATAACAAATAAAAGGATTATAAAATGTTTTTAGTATTAGTGTTCTCGACTCTTCTCAAATTTTTCAACAGCTTCAAAATCAAGCTCGGCTGATATCCAATCGCCTTTTTCCGGGAATTCTAGATTTCGAACGACTATTTTATTCGGCCCTTTTTTTTCTAAAATTTTCGCCTGGCAGTTTTTGTACATAACTACTTCTCGTTCTTTGATATCTGTCCACAACAAGTGCAGAACCCCTTTCAATTTTAAGAAGTTAATATTTCGAAACACTGTTTTACATTTTATTATATTTTTTTGGATTTGTTAATTTTTTTGTCTTGTTTTTTATAAAAAAATATTAAAAGACATTCCTTCTAATACAATATACCCAAAATATCTTTTAATCCTTAAACATTTATGTTATATTTTAAAAATTGTATTACAAGTTCTTTATTTTTGTAGAAAAAATCAGAACGGCTTATGCGCAAAAAACTTCGCTGGTGTTGTAGCAGGTTTTTTATTTTTGCCTTTCCGCCTACTCTCTTTTCTTTTTTTACATATTTATAATGGACATGTGGATTCGTCCTAATACGTAGGAAGGCTTGAAAATTCAAAAACATCTTAGCATAAAGTCATGAAGTTATCCCGCTAAAAATACAGTTGAATTTACACATACTCTACCGAAACAGCCAGCACCCTCTATCCATATAAAAGCTACCTTCCACTATTTAAGAAACCACAATTTACTCCCTGGGAAGCATTACATACTGATAGAAGTGTTCAGAAACAAAATAAACTTTACTCTTGATATCTTGCTATAAAATGAATAATAACAACACAATTTGAGGTGCCAATAATGAACGTACTAACAAACGCTATAATTATCTTATTAGCTTATTTAATTGGGTCAATTCCTTTTGCTTTAGTGATTGGAAAGGGCTTTTACAAAACCGATGTTCGCAAGCACGGAAGCGGTAACTTAGGAGCCACTAATACCTTTCGCACTTTAGGAAAAAAAGCAGGTATTATAGTATTGATCGGCGATATAGCAAAAGGTTCGCTAGCTGTCTGTTTACCGCTTATGATGAATAGTCACTTGCATATGCTTGTCCCTGGATTTATCGCTATTCTTGGACATAGCTATCCGGTTTTTGCAAAGTTTAAAGGAGGAAAATCTGTAGCGACTGCGGCTGGTGTATTCCTTGCATTTTCACCATTAGCTTTCATTCTAGGGATTCTTGCTTTTTTAATTTCTCTCAAAATTTCTAAATACGTATCCTTATCTTCACCTATTGGCGCATTGGTTGCCTTTTTAACATCAATTTATGTAGGTGATGTAGTATTAATGGTATTTGCAGCCGTTATTTTTGTTTTCATTACATGGAAACATATTAAAAACTTCAAACGTATTAAATTAGGTACAGAACCAAAGGTTAATTTTTAAACGTAATAAAGTTATTTACTATTAATCTTTAAATATTTTTACTAAAAAGGTGTTCATGATTTGAACACCTTTTTTTATTATTTTAGTACTTCTCGTCCTAAGATAGACGTAAATTATAAAATTTCTTTTAAAAAATGCTCTTGATTATAAAGTAAATCATACATCCCGCTACTTTTTGTATCTCATTTTGTAATTTGATATTTACTATTTAATAACTTAGCATAATAACCTTTTTAATAACTTTGAATAAATAAATGAAACCTTTTCTCTCCTCCAACCGTATACCTATCATGCACGTATTAGTTAAAGGAGGAAGACTTGTGCTAAAACGAATTTCACTGTTTATTTTCGTTAATATTTTAGTATTAATCACAATCACAACGATTACATCTTTATTAGGTGTTCAAAGCTATATGGGAAGCAGCGGTTACGGCGGCCTGCTGGCATTTAGCGTAATTGCCGGCTTCAGCGGCGCGATTATTTCTCTTATGATGTCCCGCGTGATGGCAAAGTGGATGATGGGTGTTCAAGTTATTGATGAACGTTCCCCTCAAGGTGAATATGAACGATTTGTTCTCGAAGAAACGCACCGACTTGCATCTGTTGCAGGACTAAGAAAAATGCCTCAGGTCGGAATTTATCATTCAGCGGAAGTTAACGCTTTTGCAACAGGGCCAAGTAAAAGACGCTCACTTGTTGCCGTTTCAAGCGGAATGCTTGAACGAATGGATCGAGATGCAATCAGCGGCGTTATCGCTCACGAAATAGCGCATATTAAAAGCGGTGATATGGTCACAACTACGCTTCTGCAAGGAGTATTAAATACATTCGTTATTTTCTTCTCTCGTTTAGTAGCCAAAGCGGTGTCAAACTTTGTGCGAGAAGAGTTTGCGATGGTTGTTTATTTCCTTACATCGATTGTATTTGAGATTCTCTTTAGTATCTTAAGCAGCCCAATTATTTTCTGGCATTCAAGAAGACGTGAATTCAAAGCCGATGAGCTTGCAGCTAAACTCGGTGGTAAAGAAAAAATGATTTATGCGTTAGAATCGCTTCGTCATACTACTTCATTAGTAGATGACCGTCAAAAATCAATTGCCGCTTTTAAAATTAGCGGTAAAGAAAAGTTCTCACGCTTATTTTCTACTCACCCGCCGCTTGAAAAACGCATTGAGCGCTTGCATTCACTATAAGCAGACAAAACCAGCTTCTTTAAAGAAGCTGGTTTTGTTATGTTATGACTGAGGAGCAAGCACACGTGTAGTTTCCCACAGCAAGACGCCTTCTTCATTTTTTGTTAATTCAACGTATCCTTCTTTCTCTAAATACGTAAGCTGGCCGTACACTTCTGAGAAAATAAAGTCCGGTGCTTTTTCATACATATCCGGGAAAAAAGCAGCGCTGACTTCAAGCGTTGTTTTCTTTCCTTCCCCCATTGCTTGTAACACGCGCAGCGCCCATTTATGCTGCTTTTGAATACGTTCCATAATTAAAGAATGAATGTCATTAAGCGGTTCACCATGACCGCTGTAAATCAAATCAATGTCGTAGTTCAACGTTTTTTCAAGAGACGCCAAGTAGTCCAATAGCGGCTTTGGCTTAGGATTTTGAATGGTTGGCTCTAAATATGGGTTTGACGGTACTTTTGGCAAAATATGATCTCCGCCAAACGCGACTTTTTCTTTGCGATTGTAAAACATCAGCTGACTTAAGGAATGTCCCGGCGTTTCAATTACTTCCCACTCACTCGCATACGGAAGTGTATCTCCTTCTTTCAAATACCCTGCTAGCTTCTGCCCTTTAGGTGAATATACTTGAATTGCAGCCGTTGCTTTACGAAGCCATGTATCCATTACATCATCACTGACTCCAAACTCGATAAGGAAATTACGGTATAGCTCATTATGCTGCTGAACAAACTCTTCATCTTGGTAAATCCAAGGCTCCACAAGCTTATGACCGTAAACCGGTATATCACTC
The DNA here is from genome assembly GCF_042787905.1 of Priestia sp. YIM B13551. Classification (NCBI taxonomy): domain Bacteria; kingdom Bacillati; phylum Bacillota; class Bacilli; order Caryophanales; family Bacillaceae; genus Priestia; species Priestia sp. YIM B13551. Next base: position 84,222 of record NZ_JBHZOX010000001.1, on the reverse strand, counting down.
GGCAGCCATTCTAAAAATCCAGTGTGATCCGGATGCTGATGAGTAAGAATAACTTGTTCAATATCTGTTACTTTATATCCTTCTTTACGAAGCGCCTCTTCAAAAACATTCCACGCTTCTTTGGTTTTCATCCCTGCATCAATTAACGTTAACTTGTCTGCTCTTAATAAAAACACATTCACTGGTCCAATTGGAAATGGCGTAGGCAGCTCAATGCGTATCACTTTATGATCTAAACTCATTTTACCAAACCCCTATATCTGCATTCTTTTTACTGCTTTATACTGTTAAACGTTTTATTCTTTTAAATAGTCCCTTTACTACTAACTTCTACCTTTTGTAAAAGTGCGCTGAGCATCAATAATTGGATGACTCTTTGTACTCTTACAAACGTTTTATAATGAATTCATACTACTAATAGTTTAGCAGGTTTGAAGACAAATTGATAAAGGAATGCTTTCCAGTACACTTATTTAAAACGAACGAATGGTTCATCAAACGAAAAAAGTAAGATAGAATAAAGAAACGAAATGATGATATAAGGAGCATAGTTTATGATTAAAGCGATTTTTCTTTTTATCCTAGCGGGTCTCGCTGAAATTGGCGGAGGCTATTTGATTTGGCAGTGGCTGCGCGAAGGAGCATCAAGCTGGTTAGGGCTGCTGGGCGGTATTGCTTTGGTGCTGTACGGCGTCATTGCTACGTGGCAGTCGTTTCCGGACTTTGGACGTGTATATGCAGCTTACGGCGGCATTTTTATTGTTTTAAGCCTGTTTTGGGCGTGGTGGGTTGATAAAAAAATGCCCGATACATATGATTGGATTGGCGGACTTGTGTGTCTAATTGGCGTAGCCGTTATGCTTTGGCCAAGAAGTTAAGTGATAACGCAGAAAGGCGGCAGAACACATAAATTCTGCCGCCTTTTATTTTTTTAGATAAATACAGCTATGTTTCTGGTTTGTGTACCCACAAAAAAAGACAACCCCAAGGTTGTCTTTTCTATTACTTCAATTCAGCCCATCTTTTATCTAATGATTTTAATAGCTCATCTTCAGATGTTTGGCCGCCGATGTATTCTTGTACATCCGCTCCGAATTTTTGCGTGACGCCTTCAGGGAACTTTGTCCATTCCCAAGGAATCGTTTTTTGATCCTTAGAATATTTAAGAAGTTCTTCGCCTAAAGGTCCGATGTCTTTTGCTTCAATTGATTTAAAGGCTGGAATGTACTTAAAGTCTTCTACTAACGCTTTTTGGCCTTCTTTAGATGTGACCATCCAGTTTAAGAAGTCTTTTGCTGCTTTTTTATCTGCTGCCGGTGCTTGTTTGTGAATAACCCAGTTGCTTGGAACATCAATTGCAAGCTTGTCAGATACAGCCGCATCGTCGCTTAACGGCATAGGCAGAATCCCTACATCCATGTTCGGCGTAATTTTGTCAAGCATTGGCTGAATCCAGTTTCCTTGCTGAATCATAGCCGCTTCACCGTTCGCAAATTTCGTTACTTGCGTGTTGTAGTCCGTCGTTAACGGATTTTTGTTTCCGTATTTCACTGTTAAATCAAGCAGCTTTACATATTGTTTGAACTGCTCGTTTCCTGCGATTTTCGCACTGCCGTCATTTAATCCTTTAATAAATGCATCCGGATCTTTTTGACTGGCAAATGGAATATTTAAGCCGTGGTTTCCAAGCACCCACCACTCGCCGTAGCCGATAGAAAATGGCGTAATGCCGGCAGCTTTTAGCTTTTTAGCGGTTGCTTCTAATTCTGAATACGTTTTCGGAAGTTCTTTAATTCCTGCTTTTTTGAACAGTTTTTTGTTATATGTAAATCCATAGCCTTCAAGACTGATCGGCTGTCCATATACTTTACCATCCATCGTCATTGGTGTAAGTGTGTTTTCGTACGCGTCATCAATCCAAGGCTGATCCGATAAATCTTCTAATTTATTTTTCCACGTTTTTGCCTCTTGATATCCGCCGTTTGTGAAAAGGTCAGGTGCATTGCCTGAAGCAAACTGCGCTTTTAAAGCAGCTGCACCGTCAGCTCCTCCACCCACCGTTTGGATATTAAATTTTACGTTTGGATGTTCTTTTGTGTATTGATCAGTTAGAGCTTTTAGCTGATCAGCAATTTCTACTTTTCCTTGAAATACATCTACTACCACTTGATCTCCGCCGCTTTTTTTATTACCAGATGCGCTTTCGTTTGAACACGCGGTTGAAAATAAAAGCGTAGCCGATAAAACACCTACTGCTAAAGGCCATTTTTTCATTTTAAATGCCATTTTCCGTTCCTCCCTATTTGCTGCTGGTTTTGACGCCTCAGCCTCAAAACCAGCCCTGTTGCCGATACTATTATTTAATTGAACCGCTTGTAATTCCTTTAACAATGTGTTTTTGCATTGCAAAGAAGAAGATTAATAGCGGAATAATACTGATCACAAGTGCTGCTAGTGCTAAATCCCACTGCTTTGTATACTGACCAAAGAAGAAGAATGTCGCAAGCGGAATCGTTCTTAGTTCAGGATCTTGCAGAACAAGAGACGGAAGTAAGAAGTCATTCCAAATCCATAGGCTGTTTAAGATAACTACGGTTACTGTAATTGGCTTTAATAACGGGAATACAATTCTCCAGAATACGCCTAGACGCGAGCATCCGTCGATGATTGCCGCTTCTTCTAGCTCGACTGGAATTCCTTTAATAAATCCGTGGTATAAGAAAATCGTCATACCAGAACCGAAGCCTAAGTACATAATCACAATACCCCAAATGCTGTTTAACAGATTTAAGTTTCCTGCTACTTTTACAAGCGGAATCATAATAGATTGAAACGGAATAACCATTGCCGCTACGAATGCCATAAAGATAATGCTGCTGATTTTTTTCTTTGTTCGAACCAGCATGTAAGCTGCCATTGAACAGAAGATTACTAGAACTGCGTTACTGATGACTGTAATGATCAGCGAGTTGCTAAGCACTTTTAAGTAATTCATTTGGTTGAATGCATTAACAAAGTTTTGAAACTGAATCGTTGTCGGCAGTGCCGATGTGTTTGACAAAATTTCTGCAAATGACTTCAACGAGTTTGAGAGCACGTAATAAAATGGAACCAAGAACACCAGCCCAAGCAGGACTGCTAAAATTTCAACAATAAAGGTTTTGCTCGTATATTTGTTTCCCATTACGATTCAACCTCCTTCTTCTTCGTGTATGTTACTTGAATAATCGTAATCGCTGCTACGACGATGAAGAAAATTAAGGCTTTTGCTTCACCTAGACCGTATCTGTTATTAACAAATGCTTCTGTATAAATGTTAAGCGCTAACATTTCTGTTGATTTGAATGGACCACCGTTTGTTAATGATAAGTTGACATCAAATACTTTGAATGACCATGAAATCGTTAAGAATAAACAAACCGTTACTGCCGGCGCTACCATTGGAATTGTAATATGACGAAGAATTTGCCATCTGCTTGCTCCGTCAATTTTTGCTGCTTCAATCAGCTCTTGCGGTACGTTTTGCAGTGCTGCTGTGTAAATAAGCATGATATAACCTGCTCCTTGCCATACACTTACAATCACGATGCCCCAAAATGCTGTTTTTGCGTCTCCCAACCAAGGAAGTTCAAAAAGCGAGATTCCCGTAATTTGTCCGATAGATGCAAATCCTTTTACGAAAATGAACTGCCATACAAATCCTAGTAAAAGTCCGCCAATTAAATTCGGCATAAAGAAAACCGTACGTAAAATGTTTCGTGTTTTTAACATTTGAGTAACAAGGATTGCTAACACGAATCCAACCACATTCGTTAAGATAATCGCAACGACCGTATATTTTGTTGTGATCCAAAACGATTGCTGAAACTGCTTATCTTCGGTGAACAAGTACTTAAAGTTATCAAGTCCCACCCAGTTAATCGTACCATTTACTCCGTTCCAGTCTGTAAATGAGTAATAAATCCCTGTAAAAAATGGTATAAGTACAATCACACAAAACGCTAAAAGTGCGGGCCCTACAAATAGTGCAAATAAACCTACATTTTTCAAATTTTTACGTTTTTTCGTATTAATCGATGGTTCTCTTTTAAGTTCTTGCTCTAAAGGAACATATTCTGTCTCCTGTAATTTACTTTGGCTATTCATCTTACTAGCACCTCCCTATGTCTTATTTTAGCGAAATCCGCTATTTATGAAACCGCTTTAATTGACAAGTAGGGTGTAAAATATTGACCTTTGTGCAACATTTTCTCTCCTGTGCACATTTTACGCCCTTTTTTAAAACATGAAAGAAATAAAAGAAAAAGCTAGAAGTGGACGACGTATCTTCTTATCTTATACACTAGAAAAAAGATGTAGTTGGGAGGGACATACTCATGACAGCAAAACGAGCGTTAATTACGGGTGCCAACTCAGGAATGGGACTGGCTGCAACGATTGAACTAGCCAAAAAAGGATTCGAAGTCATTATGGTTTGCCGAAATGAAGAAAGAGGAAATCCCGCTTTAGAAGAAGCGAAGCGTCAAAGCGGCTCGGATTCCATATCTCTTATGACCTGTGACTTAGCTTCTCTCGATAGTATCCGAGCTTTCAGTGAAGACTTTACGTCTCGTTACAGCGTGCTTGATGTGCTGATTAATAACGCGGGCGTGGTGACAATCAAGCGTGAAACAACCCAAGACAGCTTTGAAATGATGCTTGGTGTCAATCATTTGGGTCACTTTTTGTTAACTAATTTACTTTTAGATCCGCTGAAAAAATCTCAGCAAGGACGCATTATAAACGTTGGGTCCGGTGCTCATAAAGCTGGAAAAATAGACTTCAACAGCCCTCACTTAACAACAGGATTCGGAATATGGCGAGGATACTCGCAGTCTAAATTAGCGAATAACTTATTTACGGTCCATTTAAGTAAAAAGTTAAAAGACACTTCGGTAACCGTAAATTGCCTTCACCCCGGAGCCGTTTCTACCGCTATCGGCGTTAACCGTCAAACGGGTTTCGGAAAAAGCGTTCACGCCGTGCTTCGCCCTTTCTTTTTAACACCTCTTCAAGGTGCTGAAACGGCTATTTATTTAGCAGACAGCCCTGAAGTAACGCATATTAGCGGCGCTTACTTTTATAAAAAACGCGTGACTCCCCCTTCTTCAAGAGCAAAAGATGAGCGGCTCGCAGAAGAATTTTGGGACTGGAGTGCCCGCGAAGTTGGCTTATAAAGTAGATAGATACGCTTGGAAAGAAGAAAATAATGAAAAAAGGTCAGCTTTTCAGCTGACCTTTTCGTATTAGAAAAACGTTAGTCCTATAGCAAAAATAAAGCCTGATACAATTAAGGTCGTCACGCAGTAGCCCATTATATCGCGTGCTCCGAGCCCTGCGATAGCTAGTGCAGGCAGTGCCCAAAACGGCTGCGCCATATTCATCCATGCTTCTCCGTAGGCAATGGCCATCGCAGCGACTCCCGGATCTACGCCGAGCTGTTCAGCTGCCGGCATAATAAAAGGTCCTTGTACAACCCAGTGTCCTCCTCCCGACGGAACAAAAAAGTTCACAACGCCAGAACTTAAAAACGCAAGAAACGGAAATGTCGTTTCATTTGAAATCGAGATAAATGCGTTCGTTAGCTTCCCGCCTAAGCCTGATAGCTCCATCATGCCTTGAATACCTGCGTAGAATGGAAACTGAATCACAATCCCAGCGGTTCCTTTCGCAGCATTAGAAACGGCATTCATATAGGATAAAGGCGTGCGGTGAAGCAAAATACCCGTCGTGAAAAATAATAAATTCACTGTGTTAATATCCATTTTAAAGCCGTTTGTAGCAAAATAATAAATTAAATATGAATACCCAAGCAGCGCAATCGTCAGACTTAAAAACCTGCTGTTCTCCATGCGTACAGCAAATGTTGGCTTAGAAGAAGTTGTCTCAACAACTGTAGCCGGAGCCATTTCATCTTCTGCCAACAGTCTTGGATCAATTTCTACCACTTCTTTTCCCGTCGGCATCATCAGTCTTGTCATAATAGGAAGGACAATTAATAATGCGAGGGTAATAAATAAGTTGTAGCCTGTAAAAATCGTGTCTGACAGCGGAATAAGTCCAGCCGTTTTTTCCATTGGGTTTCCAGGTGTAGCAGCGACAAGAGGAATCGAACCTGACAAGCCTCCGTGCCATGTTAAAAACCCTATGTAGGCACAGGCAATTAAAAACCGGTAATCAGATCCCGGCACGCGTTTCGCTACTTCTTTCGCAAACAGCGCACCTACAATTAAGCCAAACCCCCAGTTAATCATACAGGCCATAGCTGCGCCAAGCGTGACAAGAATTACCCCTTGCGCCGGAGTTTTGGCTAACAGTGCTATGTTCACAAGCCACTTCTTTACAAGCGGCGAGCTGGCAAGCGCATGTCCCGTGACAAGCACTAAACTCATTTGCATCGCAAATGCCAAAAGGTTCCAAAATCCACTTCCCCAAAACTGAACCATTTCAATCGGCCCGTGAGGAGTAAAAACAATACCTGATACAAATAAAATCAGCGTCAGGATTAAAGCAAACACAAACGGATCAGGTAAAAAACGCTGCACAAGCGCCGTAAAGAAATTAGATAACGCTTTCATTTTACTCCTCCTTTATAGGAATACTCCTGTGAATAAATGTCGACAAGCATCTTTAATTATACATAATTTGTTGAAAATTGTTAATATTTAGTTTAATAAAAACCCTTCCGTTTTTCAGAAGGGTTTTACACACTAAATGTTTGAATAAGAGTTGGCTCTCCGTCAAGTTCAATTTTCTTTTCTTGAAAGGAAATATGTAAGCTTTTATAAATATGTTTCCAAAATGAAATAGCCCGCTTATTGCCTGCAAGCTCAATAATCATATATGTTCCTTTTCGATGAGAGAAAATGTCTTTTACCGTTTTGGAAGCGATGCCCTGCCCTCGGTATTTGTTTAAGATAAAAAAATCATTGATGCAGTAATCTGCTTCTTGCTGAAGTGCGGGCTGTTCAAGAAGTAAAAAAAAGCCCGTCAGCTTATCATCTACTTTAATAAAGTATGGCGAGAGGCCTTCTACTTTCCAAAACAGAGGCAGCTCTTCAAAATGGAAAGCTCCATCTTCGCGAATATCTAAAGAAGGTGTATACGCAGATAAATCGTGGAGATAAAGAGAATACAAATTTTGCAAAACGCCCGCTTGGTTTTTAGGTACTTTTTCAATCGTAAGCATTCTTAGTTCATCCCCTTCTTTTCCTATCATAAGGGTTTTTTGTGAAAGTTTACAGTAAAAATGTTTGGGCAAAGTGAAGATGGATAGTCAAAAAGCTCTTTTTTCATTTTGCAGATGTATGAAACGCAATAAAAAAACGATCATCTCCGGTACTGTACGCTCCGTCTGATAATCGTTTTTTATGTTTTGTATGCTGGTGCTGAAGTTTTTCCTTCTTTGTTTTGGTTTTGCGCGTGTCCATGTCTGCAAATACAAACAGGCTACGGTTTAATTCTGGATTTCGCTTTCCTTCACGCGTCATTTTATCACGCATTTTTTTTGCTTTTGACTTTGCCATGTAACTTCCTCCCTATATGAATGATGTATACATATCTTACTGCTTTTTTATAAAATGTCAAGTGCAGAAGCACTGATGGATTGATAGTGCTTCTGTATAGTCAAGACTCTTTGTTTTTCAGCATATCATCTAACTTTTGCTCCATGCGCTGAAGCCTTTTTTCATTTGCCCCCTGCTTTTGAATCAACCTTTTTAAGCCTATAATGAATGCAATTATTACTCCTGCTATTCCTATCAGGATAAGCAGCATAAGAATTTGAAAAATAATATCACCTATATTAACCATAATTCCACCTTTAATCTATTTTTTTACATTATATCATTTTTTTGGTTATTTTCGCTTTATTTTATAAAAAAAAAGCTCTCAATGCTGAGAGCTTCATTTACTATCTTCATCGTAAACCGTCCATTTTTCCTGTTTGATTTGATTGGAGACATCAATCAGTTTATTTTTCACTCGGTCCTTTTCCGCTCCTGTTAAAGGCGTAGGTCGGTAGTCGTTTCGCGCCGTTGTGGAAGAAATACGGAATGGAATGACGTTGATGTCTTTATTAGTCGTTAGCTTTCCATCTTTAATCGTAAACGTCTGCTGAAATACAAATGTATCTTTATCACTTGGATTTTTGTTTCCGCCAAACATAAAGTTTCCTAAGCTATAGACAATAAATTTATTTTTGTACTCTTCAATTCCTTGAACAACGTGAGGATGATGACCTAAAATCAAGTCTGCTCCGTTATCAATTGTATATTTCGCCAATGCTTGCTGCGCTGTATCAGGAACATAGTGTCGCTCAGATCCCCAGTGAAAATGCACAATGATAATTTTAGCGCCTTTTTCTTTTAAAGACTTAATTCCGTCTTTAATCTGACTTCTTATTTCTTTGGTGTCATCCCAGCCCGGATATCCAAGCAATCCTACTTTGACTCCTTTTACCGTTGTAATGTATGTATCTTCATAGCCAAAATAGCCTATTCCGCTTTTCTTTAAGTTCTCTCTTGTATCATCATATCCTTGCTGTAAATAATCACGTGTATGATTATTAGCTAAGTTAACGGTTTCAATACTTCCTTGTTTTAAAATATTCACAAAAGAAGGGTCACCTTTAAAACGAAATGTTTTACTTGCTTTTTCGGTTGCATTTGTCAGCGTCGTTTCTAAGTTAACCGTTGTTAAATCATCTTGTTCAAAAATCGACTTTACATTTTGCGTAAAATACGGAAGGCCATTTCTTGCCGCTACGTCATTAAAAGTAGAATCATAGCTGAAGCTTTCATCATTTCCTAAAGTAAAATCTCCCGCTGCGCTAATTTTAATGGTTGTATTAATGCCCTCTTTTTTTTCTTTTTTTGTCGCTTCTTTAGATTTTACAGCTTCTTCTTTTTTCTGTGGTTCAGAAGATGTTTGTTCTCCTGCTCCTCCGCATGCTCCCAGTAAAAAACACAAACTTCCATAAATAACAGCTTTTTTTAAATACTTGTTCATGTAACGTTAAAACCCCTTTTTACGTTTTAATAACTGTGTTTGGACATGGTGTTTAATGTACATTTCGCCAAATACATACAATCTTCCTGTTATATCGGCAAAATAAGTGAAAATTTCATAAAAAAAGGAAGTTTCGATATTCTTTTTGGGTTAGAACAAGAGATTTTAGCTAAGAGAAAAGTAGCGCAAACGCTGCGGAGAAAACTGATGAGCTGTACTAAACTTCAAGTGATTCACAAAATAGCACAGCGATTCCAAACATCACCTAAAATAAAAACCTCCTTTGCTCATGCAAAGAAGGTTTTATCTAAACTTAACAAATCGAATCATTAGATTTAGGGTTTTTGAGTCCAAATAACGGTCGGATAAATAGGGCTACGCCTGTGCCAAGCATCGCCATAACCATCCATACCCATCCGTGAAGACTAAATGAGGCAATACCGCCAAAGTAAGCGCCGATGTTACAGCCAAAAGCAAGACGCGCACCATACCCCATTAAAAGGCCGCCAACAACAGCTGCTCCTGCGACGCCGGGCTTAATTTTCCCTGGTTTGAACGTTCCTTGCGCCGTCGCTGAAATGAAAGCTCCTAGGATGATCCCAAAGTTTAACACGCTAGTAGAGTCCGCTAATACACTTTGCGTTAGCGCTTCTCCATTTGCACCTTGGAAAAATCCCCAGCTTGATACATCTATTCCAGCTGCCATCATCGCTTTTCCGCCCCATAAAGCAAAGGCAGAAGTAATGCCCCAAGGATTTCCTCTTACAGCCAGCGTCAATGCATTTAATACAGCCAGCACAATCGCCGCAGTAAATAGAGGCCAAGAGCCGCGAATGATCTTTTTCCACCCTTTTGTCGTAGGAAGCTGCTTCATCATAGGCGGATTTTTCTTTTTCGCAATTTGAATCGTAATCCAGTAAATCGCTGCGAACGCGATAAGCTGTACAATCCAAGCACCAAAATAACCAAGGCCTGTCGATTCAGCTAATGAAATAGGGGGAAGCGAAGGTTGTTTTTGCCAAAATGGCAAATGATACGCCCCGAACATAGAACCTACAATAAAGGATAAAAGCGTTAAAATCATGGAAGAAGAGCCGCCGCCTAACGAATACAGCGTTCCTGAGGCACATCCATTTCCTAACTGCATGCCAATTCCAAACATAAACGAACCAACTATCACGCTGACTCCTACAGGTGAAACATATCCTTTTGGCGTTACGCCTGTAAAGCTAAAGCCTGTACTTAAAATGATAGCAAACAGCGTTGAAGCAATCGCTAGCATAAGCATATGCGCCTGTAAACCTTGAACATTTCCGACAGATACCAGTCGGCGAAATGCTGATGTAAAGCCAAAGCGTGCGTACAGAAGCGTCATCCCTAACGCTAGGCCAATAATAAATAACACACCTTGCGTCCAGTTAGTCGTGAGCACAATCGCAAGAAGCAAAATAACTGCTGCTATAACCCCTCCTGCAAATAATGGCTTTTGCATAGGGCTTAATTCTGTTACAACAGTGGTTGACTTCGATTTATATGATGAGTGCAACGTTTGAGCCAAATCATCCACTCCTTTTCTGATAGAAATACTAAGAATTAATATTTATCATCTTATACCACTTCCCTTTCTCTGTAAACTATTTAGCAAAATGAAAGTGAATTGTTTATTTTTTGAGTATTCTTACTTTCATTCATACAAAAAGCAGAAGTTGCTCTTCTTCTGCTTTTTGTTACTAAACGTAAATAGAATGAATCTCTTTTAACGGTTCAGGATGAGGCTTTGCAAAATAATACCCTTGAAACAAATCATAGCCCATCTCTATCAGGCATTTTAAATCTTCTTCTGTTTCTACCCCTTCTGCAAGAGCCTTCGCCCCCATTCTATGGGTGATAGTTAACATCTCTTGGGCCACTTTTTTCTGTTTCTCATTCTTACTGACTCCGTTTGTGAATTCAAATGCCAATTTCACGATGTCAGGCTCCACTTCTAAAAGCCGATTCAGCGTGTTATAACCAACTCCTACGTCATCTAAAGCATATTTAAATCCGTGGGAGCGATAATAATTCAAAATGTTTTTTAAATGCTCAATATCTTGAACATCCTCCGTTTCAATCACTTCAAACACTATTTGCTCGGGTTTTATATTCAATTCTTGGATTAACGCAAATGTAGATGCCAAGCAATGCTCAGGATTATGTATTGCTGTAGGAATAAAGTTAATAAAAATCAGCTGACGATCAATAATACTAGCATTTTTTACAGCTTCTAAGCGGCAGGCTCGGTCAAGAGCGAAGGTTTTATTTCTTATTTGAGCAGCTTCAAACATTTTAAAAGGCGGTATAATACTTCCGTCTTCTTCTAATCCTCTTGATAAAATTTCGTGGCCAACGATATGCACGCGTTCGTGATCAATCGATACAATCGGCTGATAATATGAGCAAATTCGCTTGTCTTCAATGAGCTCATCAATCCACAAGGCATCTTTCATTTTTTAAAAAACGGTGATTGGCTCCATACGCCGCAGGTTTTCAAACGGGCTCCGCTGCTTGGCTTCTACAGCCCACACGTGCCGAGGGTCTAAATGCTGATGAACATAATCCGTAAAACCCCAAAAGATATGTTCCTTCATCCAGAACATATCTTCTCCAAGAGTCTTCCATTGATTTTGAGAAATATCTTTAAAGTATTTTTCCAACTTCTTTACATCGTTTGATTTCTGAAAAGAAACCGTATATCCTGTCCTAATTGGCAGACACGCGTCGCACCCCATAGTTCATCTTCTCCCTCATTTATCATCAGTTTGTTGTATGTACACATGGATAGTTCTAGGAACTATACCACTTTTAAGAAATTTACAAACCCTATTTTCCCTTTAAAATAGAACGTACTAAAAAGTTTTGGTAAAATGGTAGACGGCTTTTATTATCTAGATCATAGAAGAACTTGATATAAGGAAGTGAACAATTCATGAGCAAAAACCCTTTTACTAAGTGGTTTGTATTTTCTTTAACATTCTTTGCCCTGAGTACTGGCGCAATGTATTATATGCTGTACATATCGTACTGGACGTATTCTATTAAGCTGTTTTTAATCGCGGTGCCGCTCTTTACCTTATTATCGGTTGCTTTTGGTTCGTTGGTAATCGTACATGAGCGCAAAAGAAAACGTGTATTTCAGCTGCAAAATGAAGGAGGCAGTCCTAAAAGTACGTTTATTCAAGGATTTTCCGAAATAACGGTAGGAGCAGGATGCATCGTGCTGTGCTTTTTTCTTTTTCTTTATTTTCTAATGGATTATTGAGTACATATAAAAAAGACGAGCAGGCAGCTCGTCTTTTTTATTTGGATCTTTCTAGAATATCTCGAACGCTTGCATAATCGAGCTCTTTATAAGTTCCAACACCTGGTTTTACAAAGGTCTTTTCAACAATCGCATCAAATTCAGAATCATCAATATCATAGTCACGCAAGCTGTTCGGGGCTCCTAAGTCATTCCAGAAAGTGCGAAGCGCTTTTGCTCCTTCCATTGCTGTTTCTTCATCGCTTTTTCCCGCTGGATCAATGCCAAATACGTTTACAGCCAATTGTTTTACACGAGAAGGATCTTCTTTTAAAACGTGCTCCAGCCAGTTAGGGAACAAGATAGCAAGACCGCCTCCGTGGGGAATATCATATACGGCCGACAGAGCATGTTCAATACGATGAGTAGCCCAGTCTCCCCCGTCCGTTCCGTTTGCTAAGCTTCCGTTAAACGCCGTCGTGCTGATATACATCATCGTTTCACGATACTTATAAGAAGTCAGGTCTTTAAGAAGCTTAGGACCTTCTTGTACAGCCGTTCTTAGTAAAGATTCAATAAAGCCGTCGATCATCGGCGTATTTTCCGTGCGATGAAAATAGTGTTCAAGCGCATGCGACATACTGTCAACAATTCCATAGACGGTTTGATCGCGCGGCACTGAAAATGTGTACGCCGGATCTAAGATAGAAAAGACGGGAAATACGTGAGAAGACGTCCAACCTAGCTTTTCTTTTGTTTCCCAATTTGTAATAACAGAAGTTGAATTCATTTCAGATCCTGTTGCTGCAAGTGTTAATACCGTTCCAAAAGGAAGCGCATCTGTAATCTCTTTTTTACGTGTAATTAAATCCCATGTATTTCCTTCATACACGGCTCCAGCTGCAATAGCTTTTGTACAATCGATTACACTTCCTCCCCCAACGGCTAAGAGAAAATCAATGTTTTCTTTTTTACATATGTCAACGCCTTTAGCTACCGTAGTCAAACGAGGATTAGGTTCTACACCAGACAGCTCGTGAACAACCGCGTTAATAGACTGAAGTTCAGCTTTCACTTCGTCGTATACGCCATTTCGTTTGATACTTCCTCCTCCATATACTAACAGAACGTTTACTTGTTTATGATAAGAAGCAAGCTCTTGCGATAGCTTCGTAATTTGATTTTTTCCAAAGTATAATTTTGTAGGATTGTGCTGCAAAAATATATTCATGTTCTACACCTCTAGTTTCATATTTTATAAAAAGTGTAGCACGAAAACAACTTCATCATTATTGAAGATTCTCTATATCTATTATCAATATTTTTGATAACCTTCTTGAACAAGTGAAATAAATTGTTGAATGGGTGCCGTCAGCCACTTTTTCTTTTTGAATATGAGCTGTGAATAAAGATAAAACTCTTCGTGGTCAAACGGGATTTTAATCAATTTTCCGCTTTCCATCTCTTGTTTTACCGCTATTTCCGGTACAAGAGCAATACCTAAATTATCCGCTACGCACTGTTTAATCGCTTCAAGACTGCTAAACGAGATGACCGATTGCATATGAATACCGCTGCTGCGCATCATCTCTTCTAAAAGCGTGCGATAAGGGCAGCCGCTCTCAGTTAAAATAATGGTCTCTCCCTCAAACTCTTCCATTAGAACGCTGGTTCTTTTACTAAAAGAATGAGAAGACGAAGCAATCATAACCATGTTTTCTTTTCGAATAGGAATCACTTCTAAACTTGAAGATGTTTGAAGACGATCAAGCAAAACGGCTACATCATACTTTCCGTCAATAATTCCTTGTGTTAAATTTGGACATAAACCCGCTTCTAGCATAATCTTTAGAGAAGGGTGCTGCTTTTTTAATTCACGAATATACGGTGTAATAAAATAGGCGGCCAGCGACTCCACGGTTCCTATTGAAACGGTTCCTCTAGCATCTTCGTTCGTAGTAAGGCGCTCTTTTGCTTCATTTAATAACTCGGTTACTTGATTCACATAATAAAGCAATTCTTCACCAGGCTGAGTCAGCTTCATTTTTTGTCCAGTTCGTTCAAATAGTTTTTGACCGTAATGATCCTCTAATTTTTTTATATGAGTGGTAACGCTTGACTGAGCATACCCTAACTCCTCGCCCGTTCGTGTATAGCTCCCCCACTTCGCTACTTCTTTGAATGTATATAAATAGTTAATATCCATATGCTGCTCCTTATGTACTGCTGTTTTGTTTCGTTGTCCATATGCTAAAGCTGTTCTAGTAATTAGAACTTATACGCAAATAGAATCACAGTACAGTATAAGCGAACTCGTTTTGCCAAGCAATTTTATCCACCTTAAAAATTCTTTTTATATTAGGCAATTACGCCGTTTTTTGTTCATAGAATGAAAAACAAACCTATGAAAAGAAAGGGTGTATCTCGTGACAGCCTACAAAGAAGTATTATATAAAGGAAAACGCTTTGTACTGATTCACGTATATGATTCAGGATACTGTGAAATCCGACCGATTGATCATGCTTTTAAAGTCGAACTTGTGCGATTAGATGAGATAGAACAATGTGGATAACAGTCATGAACGCAGCTAATGCAGCTGCTTTTTTGTTTGTATTAAAAACAAGTGGATGAGATAAAAATAGCTAAATTGGCTGGCCTTTTACATAATTTCTTCCTGTATACTTTGTAACTAAGGATATTCGCACTTATTTAGTTTCTATACTTATTCGAGGTGATTACATGAAAAAAGGCTGGCTGGAATGGATATTATTATCCGTTGCGTTAATTTGGGGAGCCAATTATACAATCGGAAAATTTGGAGTTGCTCATATGTCTTCCATTCAATTTAGCACACTGCGTTTTATAATGGTTGCTCCTATTCTTTTACTTATTACAGGAATAATAGAGCGAGGCATTCGTATCGAAAAAAAAGACTGGGGACGTTTAATAGCGGTCAGCATAGTAGGCGTTACGCTCTATCAAACGCTGTTTATGGTATCTGTTAAGTATACAACAGCTACAAATGCTTCTTTACTTATTTCGATGTCTCCTATTTTCACAGGAATCTTAGCTATATTATATAAGCATGAAGCTTTTTCGTTAAAAACACAGCTAGGCTCTGTGCTTGCTTTTTTCGGGGCTGCGTTTGTACTGCTGTTTGGTCACTCTAGTCATGCACTGTCGCAGCTTGCATGGTTCGGAAACATCATGGGGATTGTGGCAGCCATTTCTTGGGGCTGGTACCCGATTTTAGCAAAACCTTTAGTCGTAAAATATTCTGCTTTGCGCGTGACTGCGTGGTCTGCTTTAATCGGAGCTATTCCGCTTACTGTCTACTGTCTTTTCACCTATCAAACACTTATCTGGCCAACAGATATAGGCAGCTGGAGCTCTCTGGCATACTCTGTTTTGTTCGTGACGGTGTACGGACTGGTGATGTGGTATGTAGGAATTGGAAAAATTGGCTCTACAAAAGTAATGGTTTACATGTATGTTATTCCTTTGTTCGCCGTTGTTTTTGCTGCTGTAGCTATTGGAGAGACCATCAATGCTATGCAGCTGCTTGGAGGACTTATTATTTTTAGCGGTTTGTATATTGTTAAAAAAAGCCCTGCTGCTAAAACAGCTCTTAAACTTAAAAAAGCAAACTAAAAAGAGTAACGGGTTCGACTGATGCATGCTAATAACGCTCAGATTTTTTCTGAGCGTTATTGGTATACTATTTTAATGCCCTAATTGAATTAAACATCCAATAGTTTGATTAATGAACATTTTTCAGTTTATATTCATGAGTGATTTTATGCTGATTGTATACGCGTTTAAAACCGTTTCGTTCATAAAATAACTTCGCTTCGTCCGTATCTGCATAGAGAACGAGGCTGTCGTAAGAATTCTCCGCATAGTGAATGACTTCTTTTAAAAGTCGCTTGCCTATACCCTTTCTGCGAAATTGAGCTGAAACATAAAACCTCCTTACTCTTCCAGCGTTAGCATACTGGCTGTAAGAATTTTGATTAAGGCCGGCTACGCCAATTAATTTGTTTTGTTCACCGTAAACTCCCCACAATCTTTCGCCTGTTTTGTTAAATACGTTTTGCCTGTTTTTATACTCCGCTACTAGTTTTGTAAGAAAGAAAAAGCCTTCCTCCTGGCTTTCCGTTAGCAGCTCTTTTATATCACGCTTCGCAAGGTACGTTAGCTTGATGATCTTCATATATTACCTCTCCGTTCAGCAGGTGATTTTGTTTCGATAGAATGCTTGTTATACATTAATGCTGCCATGCCTGTTAGAGCTGTCATCAGCAAAATGAAGCTTGAAAATAGATATACAAACCTTACCCCAAACAGATCGGCTACTGTCCCGACAAATGCGATGGAAAGTATAAACACAGCCTGGACAAGAGTTGATTTTGCCGCTATTACTTTAGGAAGCATCCCATTGCTGCAGGTATTTTGATAAATGGTTTCCTGAGCTACGTCTCGAAGCTGATAGGCAGGACCCATCATTATCAAAAGTACTAAAGCTAGATACGGGTTTGTTACTAGACCGTAAAAACCGGTTAAAACAGCATAACCGAGTGAGCCTAAGAACATAGAAAGCAAAAGCCTTCCTTTTACCCTAGAAGACATTCGGTACACAATAATTCCTCCGACTATGCTTCCGAAATAATACGCACCGTTTATATATCCCCACCATGCTTCTCCTTTTCCAAGCACTTCTTTTACAAAAGAAAGAGTAATAGCTCCAATCCAAATGGTTCCAAAAAGCGACTCGATGATGTCCATTATAACGAGGGCTCTGATGCGTTTATGTATCCATAAAAAGCGCCATCCTTCCATTAGTTTTGCCGTTCTTCGCTTTTGTATTTGTTTGTATATATAGGCTTCTTTTATAAACAGTAAGCAAACAAATGAGAGCGATAGAAGACCTGCCGTTATAAATAGAGACTGAGTGGATCCCGTTAAGGACAAAACGAAACCACCAAGCGACCACCCTGCAAACAGAAAAGTTTGATCAATTGTTGAAAGCAAGCTATTCGCCTGCATTCTTTGACTATCATTTACTAAGCTGCGTACAACTGACGTTTTAAAAATGAAAAAAAAGCCGTTAAAAAAAGAAATGATTCCAACAATGATAAAACCCATCGTTAGTACTGTGACTGTAAATTCTTGTGTAAGCAGCACATACAATCCAACAAGCATCCCTATCTGCATCACTTGAACAGACCGCATAATGTGAATGGATTTATACGTATCGGCTAGTAAAGGTACGCTAAGGCCGCTAAGGAGCCGTGCAAGTAAGCTCGTCATCGTAATCATCGACGCAAGAGCTGTTGAACCGGTGTTTTCCTTTATATAGGAAGTGACGGCCATTGTATAAAGAACAAAACCTACATTTGCGGTTACTTGACTTGCTGCTAAAAGATAAAAACGCTGAGTCAATTCTTTTCTCCTTTCTGTTAGACGTAACATGCAAAAAGATAATTCATTTTTGTTAATTTTTCCCTTTTAAACTATAACACTATTTGACGAAATCCAAAACTATCTATAATTTAGTAGATGGAGGTTTTTATGTTTAAATATAGTTTTCTTATTGTTCTTATCGCTTTTTTACTTATTAACTTTAACGGTCAGGAAAATCAAATTGTAGGAGGCAAAATAAAAAAGGAACGAAGTGAGGTTTTCTTTGGAGAATACGACAGCTTTACGGGCCGCTACTCCCGGAGCATTAAACTCAAAAAAGGCGTAACCTACGCTTTTACGCTATCTAAAAACACCAAAAGCGGAGACCTGTCCCTGTACGTAGAAGATCCAAAACAGACACGATTTTTCGAAATGACTAATAACTCTCTTTATTTAACACCTGAAAAAACGAGGAGATATCGTATTAATTTTGTAGGCTCCGAGCATAAAGGCTCTTTTCAGCTTCGCTGGAAAAGCAGTAATCAAAAAGAGAGCGAAAGATTTGTGTAATACCATTTTAGACAACGCTTAAACGAGGAGGAATGGTTTATGATTATTAATCAAGCTGTCCTGTACACCCACTTATTGGACACAATGAAGGATTTTTATGTAAATTCTCTCGATTTTCCATTAACCGCCGCTTCACCGCGTTCTTTTTCCATCAAGGTTGGTGAAAGTGAGCTAACCTTTAAAGAAAGTTCTCTACATACGAAGCCCTTTTACCATTTTGCTTTTAATATTCCAGCAAACCGCTTTATGGAAGCAAAGCAATGGGCTACTCAGAGAGTCTTCCTCAATACAGAAGAGAAGAAAGATGAGATTTATTTTGAGGCATTTGATGCTCATTCGTTTTATTTTGAAGACCCTGCTCATAATATTGTTGAATACATTTCAAGACATTCGGACTGCCCGCCATCCAAGGACCCCTTTTCTTCTAAGTCGCTTTTAAGCATAGGAGAAATCAACTTGACAACTCCTCATGTCCACTTTGTAGGGACACAGCTTATTAACTCCGGTATCACCGTGCGCAACAACAGGCTATTAAACGAGACCTTTAATTTTTTAGGAAGCGGCAGTGCGTTTTTTCTTGTAGGTACGCCTAAAAGGCGGTGGTTTTTTTCGAACCGCGACTCTGAAGTTCATCCATTAATGGCAAAGGTCAATCATTCTCTAACAGTTGCGCTCGATGAAAAAGGAATGTTGAATATTACGCAAGAATGATTGTTTTTTTAATAAAGCCACGTAACAAGCGAACTTCTTACGTGGCTATTTTTGTTCAAAATTCACCTCATACTCCCCCTATAGGTTTTGTATATAGTTCTCGATGTCCTTTCTGTTCATCAGCATAAAAACCTTGCAATCCTCATCATTTTTAAGCTTTTTAAACCGGTTTCTCATCTTTTTTTGCCGCTCTCGATACGTAGTAAGAATAAACGTAAAAAATGACCAATCTACTTTTTCAGGACATCCTTTTGCCATATCTTCACGCGTTTTTCTTGCATATACGATTCTCCGCTTTATTACTCGGTACACACAAACGATTAGCGGCAGCTCTAAATAAATAATGGTATCTGCACGCTTCACTCGCAGGTCATACGAATTGCTGTAGTTCCCGTCGATAATCCAGCTGTCTTTTTTTACAATGTGCTCCTGCAATTCTCTAAAGCTATCATTGTCTCTTTCCGTCCAGCCAGGCTGCCAATACAGACTGTCTAAATGATATACTTCTAGATCAAGCTTTTCCCCTAATTTCTTGGCAAATGTAGACTTTCCTACTCCTGGAGAAACGCCCATTACCAGTACTCTTTTCATCTCATCACCTTACCTTTTTAAGAAATAAAGCTGATTGAAGAGAAGGCAGCTGTTTATAGCTGACTCAGTGCACTCAGTGTACTCGGAGCGGGCAGCTTTATAAAACGGTTGCATGTTAGGATTTTTATTCCCATGATTTTCAGGCAACCTATAAATATTCATTATAAATTCCTATATTCCTTCTTGCTTTGTAGTAAATAGGTTGCTTTTATGAATCGTTTCCTTTACCTTAAATGTGAGTATATAAAAGTAAGGTGAAAAAAAATGAATGCATCTATGCTAAAGAGATTTTTACGAAACCTCGGTATTTTTATTTATATTGTCATTGCAGCTATTAATATTTACTTAACGAGAAATGATTTGGGCGATATGCTTACCCGCCTTGTGCTGCTGACTATTTTACTTCCTTTGTTTTTTAGTTTTGTGTATGCGTTAGGAAAATCACATTTTAAAAGACAAGAAGAGCTCGCTGAACAAGAGAAGAAAAAAGAGTAATAAAAGCCTTTTATCGAGGGGGATTCCCCTTTCTAAAAGGCTTTTTACTTTTTTTCATATAACTGAACATTAACTACATTAGGATTAACGTGATACTGTTTGGCAAGTTGATTTACCATCTGCTGAATTTCTCTTTTCTTATGGGAAGAAAGGTGTTCGCGGGGCAGAAGAACCAGAACTTGAGCTTCCGCATAGTTGTTCAGCACCCTAACTTCTTGAAAGCCATGCTGCGTCAAAAAAGCTTTTAACGCTTTTTCAAAGTCTGTGCTTTCTTTTTGAACAACTATAGAAGGCTGATCGTAAGAAAATAGCGAAACTTCTTTCTCTTCAGGCTTTGTATACACCGCCCAAGCAGTTATAAGCACTGTGACAACAATACCCACATTTAACATCCACCTTTTCATACCACGAACGCTCCTTTTAATTAAGTTTGTTCATGATATGAAAAAATTCGTTCATTCATGCGTTATCTTCCTAGCCAGCCTCCGTCTACAGCAAGTAAGTGCCCATGAATATAAGCAGATGCATCAGATGCTAAAAAGACAACCGCTCCTTTAAAATCATTTGCTTGCCCCCATCTGCCTGCGGGAATACGTTCAATGATTTGTCTGCTGCGCGTTTCATCGTTAATAAGCGCTTCATTCATATCAGTAGCAATATACCCTGGTACAATTCCATTAACATTTACGCCTTTTGCTGCCCATTCATTAGATAAAGCCTTTGTAAGCTGAGCAACTCCTCCTTTTGCTGCAGCATAGGCCGGAACGGTAATACCTCCTTGGTAAGAAAGCAAAGATGCCATATTAATGATTTTTCCGCTTCCTTGTTTAAGCATTTGTCGGCCCGCCTGCTGACATAACAACCATACGGTTTTTAAATTAACATTCATAACAGCATCCCAATCTTCTTCTGCAAAGTCTACAGCGGGTGAACGTCTTTGAATGCCCGCATTGTTCACCAAAATATCGAGCTTGCCAAAATAAGCAACAACCGATGAGATCGCTTCGCTTACTTCAGAAGCATTTTCTAGATCACAATTAACAATAAAACATTTTCTTCCGAGACGTTCAATTTCTTCTTTTACTCCAAGAAACTCCTTTGATCGCTGCAGCAGAGCGATATCCGAACCTGCTTCTGCCAAAGCAATCGCCATTGACCTTCCAATTCCTCTTGTTGCCCCCGTAATCGCTGCTACTTTACCATCTAAAGAAAATAAATCTACTGTCATTGTTCATTCTCCTCTCCGTTTGGTACAAATAAAACCTTAAGTGATTCATCAGGCCGCTGCATAAACTCAAACCCCGCTTGAATATCTTCAAGCGGCAGCTTATGAGAAATTAAAGAATCTGCTGCTATTTCACCGCTTGCCAGTAAATCAATAGCCGTCTGAAAATCTTCCTTTGTATAACATCTCGTTGTAGTTAATGAAATTTCTTTAAAGTGCATCACTGCTAAATCTACTTCTGGAGCTTTTTTGTATACGCTCACCACCACAATCTCTCCCTGAATACGGCTTGTTTCAACCATTTGTTTTGCTGTAATTTGATTTCCAGCTACTTCAAATACAACGTCTGCACCGACGTCATTCGTAAGCAAACGCACTTCTTTTACGACGTCTTTTTTCATTGCATCAATTGGTATAAAGCCAAGTTCTTTCGCTTTAGTTAAGCGATAAGAACTAATATCTGAAATCATTACTTTTTTTGCTCCTGCTCGTTTCGCAATCATGGCTATCAGCAGCCCGATAGGTCCTGCTCCTAAAATGACAGCTTGGTCTCCTACTTTCAACCGCGAGCGTCGCACTGTATGTACGGCAACCGCTACAGGCTCTGCAAGAGCTGCATGCGCGCTGGACAGTTTCTCTGGCAAGAGGTGAAGGCGGTTCACTGGAACAGCCACGTACTGCGCGAAGCCTCCATCTTGATCAATACCGATTAGTCTTAACTTCTTACAAACGTGAAACTGTCCTCTTACACAGGCTTCGCAAGTTCTGCAGCTAAGCGTAGGCTCAACTGCTACGCGGTCACCTAAAGAAAATTCCGTTTCCCCTCGGATCTCTTCTATAACTCCGCTGAATTCATGTCCCATAATAAGTGGCGCTTGTGCTCTAGGGTGTTTTCCAAAATAAATCATCATATCCGTTCCGCAAATTCCAGCATGAGATACCTTTACAAGCGCTTCTCCTTCTTTTATGACCGGTTTCGCTTTTTGCTGCATAACGGCTTTTGTTTCTGAAACGTAGACACCTGCTTTCATTTCTCCATCCCCTTTGTATACTTGTCGACAACTTGAAGATAAAAATCTCCAAAATCATTTGGAGATTTTATCCCTTTTTTATGCTTCATTCAAAAGTGAAGCTGTTATCGTATTTCGCGTGTCTTCAAAGTGACGCTTCACTTCATCTTGAATACGTTCTATATTTTGAGACTTTAATGCCTTAATCATTTCATGATGCTGTTCAATCAGCGGCATCACGGCTTTTTTATCATCTCGAAATCTTTTTTCAGTGGTAATTAAAAGAGCAGCTAAAATAATTTCACGGATGCTTTCCCACAATTTTAATATCCGCTTGTGGTCTGCTTCGATAATCACGAGCTCATGAAACCGCAAATCTTGATAAGCAAACTCTACATAGTCATCGTATTTAGCTGCCATGTTCATTTGATCGATGCTTTGCTCCAGCTTCTTAATAAGCGAATCATGATTGACTTCAGATAAACGTTCTAAGACAAAATGTTCTAAAAGCAGACGAACATCGTACAGCTCGTTTAAATCCCTAGCTGTTAAACCAATAACAACTGCTCCCATTCGCTGTAAATCAATGAGTCCTTCGTTTGAAAGAGTCCGCAGCGCTTCTCTTATAGGAGATCGACTCATTCCAAACTCTGCCGAGAGCTGATTTTCCGATAGTATGGTTCCTTTCTTCAGCTCGCCGCTCATAATTTGAATTCTTAATTTGCTTACAACTTGTTCTCCCAGGGAGGCTCCGCGAAGCCATCTTTCCGGGTAGGTTACCTTTTTAATGTGTCATCACTTCCTTAGCCAACTTGTATACAAGTATTCAAGAATTAGTATATAGATAAGAAACCTCATTGTAAACGTTTTCTTTATAAAATGTATATTTTTACAATTCTTTCTTACACTAAGAACTACTGATAAATAAAAGGTGGGAAGATGAATGAATCAAATTATATTATGGGGGATTCTTGTTATTCCATGGTTTTTACTGCTACTGCTTGATAAACAGCGTGTTAAACGATTTTTTACTGTAGGGTTATTTGCTGCATTAATGATGACAATCGCCTATCAAGTAGCGGAAAAAATGCACTGGTGGACGGTTCAAGAAAACGTATTTTTTCTTACTAGCATGGGAGCAACGATTTATTGCCTTCATATTGTGATTACTATCTTTGTCTTTTACCTTACATATCCCGGGTTTATCTTGTACATAATTGTTAACATTATTTTGGATTTGATTCATGGTTATGTTATTGTTCCTTTTCTCGCTAAAATTGGGCTTTATAATCTGTATGATATCAGTCATTTTGGGCTTTTCCTTGTCATGACTACCGTAGCCATTATCCTTTACTTGTTTCAACGGCTGCTTGACTTTATATTTGAGGAAAGCCCTGCATAAAAAGCCACAGCAAACGCTATGGCTTTTTAATCAATAGAAAAATGGAATAACCGTATCTCCGCGAATCGGTTCAACAGCCGTATGAAACTGAATTCGCAAACTTTTTGAAGTTTCGATGTCAGAAGCATCCATGACGTGAAAATGAATGTGTGGCTCTGACGAATTCCCGGAATTTCCACACCTTCCGAGCAGCGTTCCTTTACGAACCACGTCTCCTTTTTTCACAGAAACCGACCCTTTCTTCAAATGTGCAATCACACTGTATTCTTTTCCTTCATGCTCAATGATAACGTGATTTCCAAAAGGACTTTTTTTATTCGTGTGCCCAATTTCATTATCTTCTTGTCCATCAACTGCTGAAACGACGACTCCTTTTAGCGGAGCTACAACTTTTTTTCCATAGGCATAGTAATCTTCGTTTTTCATTCCATCATTTTTATAGCTTTGCTTTCCTTTTCGCACGACTAAATCATACGCATACCTTTCATTTTCGACTGGATGGTGATAGTTCAACACCTCATGCTTTCCTCCCCAATAGACAAACCATTCACTTTGAATCGGCATCGTATATTTGTTTGTACTCCATCGATCTCTCTCTGAAAATGATTCTATAGGAGCAATCACAAGTGCTTGTATAATGTTATGTTCATCAAACATAACGCTGATGGTTTTTGTCTGCGTAGAATTTAACCAAATAAACTGCTCAATTTGAGGAGTTAAATAGAGATTTGTTTCTAGTCTGTAGAACTGTTCTTCTTCATTAAACAATTTGCTCTGCTCCAAAAATTGCTGAAGCGAAACTTGATGTTTAAATTCTTCGCTTACACAATCATAAAGCTTCTTAAAATCCCCTTGTGCAAATAAAGTTCCAAACTCTTCTCTGATGTTCACTTTTCTCTCTGTATCCATCATTGTAATCCACCCTTTTATATGTATTTCAATTTGTTTGAATTATCTATAAGTAATACGTTTTATGTTGTGAAAAGGTTTCATTTTCCAGTTATTCTATCTCAAAATCTTCTTCTATGCCGTATTTACAATTTTCTCAATCCATTTTATACTTATTTTACAAATATTTGAAAGGAGGTGCAGCATGATGAAAATAACGTTAAATAAGAAAATCAAGCTGCGCCGAGTAAGTGTTTTTGGCGCTTAGATTTTAAGGAGAGTTCACAATGAAAGTAGCATTAGTACGTCATTACAAAGTAAACAAAGGGCTTCCAGAAAACCACCGCTTATCCACCAATGAACTAGTGGCTTGGTTTCAGGAATATGATGAATCAGATATTACGTATGGAGAGACTGATTTGAATAATATCGAATGGAAACGCTGTTTTT
The DNA here is from genome assembly GCF_042787905.1 of Priestia sp. YIM B13551. Taxonomy (NCBI): domain Bacteria; kingdom Bacillati; phylum Bacillota; class Bacilli; order Caryophanales; family Bacillaceae; genus Priestia; species Priestia sp. YIM B13551. Next base: position 59,151 of record NZ_JBHZOX010000001.1, on the reverse strand, counting down.
CAAGCGATATGCCGCGAGCACACAAAACGGCAAAGCATATTTATAAACAAGAGATCACTCTTCTTCCGGAACTTAGAGAAATACCTATGCCTATTATTCCATTAAAATTTAAACTTCCTTTTATCCTCTGGGCCTTACTGTTTCGCATATCCGGACTTATCAACAAACAAGCTCGTAAAGATATGGCCGAGACTAAGAGAAAAGTAGCAGCAGTGCTAGATCGCGCCATTTCCGAGTCAGAAGACGATTTGCTGATTGTCAGCCACGGAGGCATTATGAAGTTTATGCGTAAAGAACTTATAAAACGTGGTTTTAAAGGGCCTCGGTTTGATATTGCTGTTAACGGAAAGCTTTATCTTTTTGAAAAGCAATAGAATGAAGCTTACTGGAAAAACATTCCTAAAAAAGTCGCAGAGATCAGTCCCTGCGACTTTTTAATAACCATTTTCTTCAATTGTTAATGCTTCACGCAAAGCGATATCTTTTCGGATATTATGAGCGATTTCACGCGTAATTTCTCCTTTTTCATAAAGCTCTTGCACCGTTTCCCGCTCAGTATGAAACGCTTTATAACATAAATCTCTCGTTGCTTTTTTACGTTTGCGTGAATTGTACTCCGTACTCTCTTTTCTAAGTCTTGCCATGGATCTATGGTATTCACTAATAATAGCAAGTGAAATCATTCGATTTTCTTCGTTCATATTTTCTTTAATGACCTTTATCGCTTCTTCAATCATTTGAATACGTACTTTGTTCACTTTGCTTCTTCTTCGCAAGCTTTGTTTTCTTAACGCCTGCTTATTCGGTGAAAAAATTCGGACTAGTAATAATAAAACTTTTTTAAACCTCATCCAGCTCACCAATAATTTGTACCTTACACGATTGGTTACAGCCATTTCAAGCTTGTGTGTATGTTCCAAACAAATATACGCTGTCTCACGGTCTATTTTTTCCTCTTTTAATAGCTTTTCCACCAATTTCCCCTTGGCCTGAAGAGCCAGCAATCGAATTTCTTCTTCATACTGTTTGTTTTCAGAGACTTCTAAAGGATGAGTTTTAACGATGATGTTATTAATCGTTGTATTATACGTTGAAATTAACGAAAGGGCTGCTCCACGATTTTCCTCGGTCATTTCTCTTTTTAACCGTTGAATAGCAGCTTTGTGCACTTTAATGCGTGCTTTAACCTCTTTTGTATTGCGCTCAGGCTTCTTCGGCGCCTTTTCTGTTTTCGCAATAACAGGTAAAAGAATACTTGCCGCAACTAAGGTTAACAATATAACGCCTGCTGCTAGAAAAATAATCAGAGAGCGTTCCGGAAAATCACTGCCGTTATCAAGCGTATATGGAATCGAAAACGCTCCGGCTAACGTAACAGCTCCTCGTACACCTGAAACCGTAATGATGCCAATAGACCGAGGCTCAGGTTTTAGATGCTTGTTATTTTTGTAATACCAGCCTACTGACCATGACACCATCACCCAAATAAATCGTAGTACAAGCAAAAAGACAGTAATAATCAAAATATAAAAAAGCACTTGTCCATTATTAAAGTTTGGATCTTGAATAATTGCTTTCGCCACTTTAGGTATTTGCAGACCAAGCAGTACAAACACCAAGCCATTTAACAAATATAAAATAACCGTCCAAGTACTTTTTGATACTACTTTAAGCTGCTGGTTAGGTGATTCCTCTCGGTCGCGCTCAATCGCATGCACAATGCCGCCTGCTACAACTGCCAAGATTCCTGATAAATGAAAATGTTCAGCAATGTAGAAGATAACAAATGGAGTTAGAATTTGTATTAACATATGAATCGTAATATCTTCCATTCCTAAACGTCGAACAAGTACACGCAGTCTGATAATCAGAAAAGCGATAAATGTTCCTACAAACAAACCGCCCAGCGCTACCAAAAGGAACTGAAATGTAGCATCTACTATCGAAAAGACGCCCGTCACGGTAGCAGCTACTGCTACTTGAAACGCTACAAGACCAGAGGCATCATTCATCAGCCCTTCGCCTTCCAGCAAATGCATAATTCGCTTAGGCAGCTTTACTCGGCTCGCCATAGCTCCCACAGCCACTACATCTGTTGGGGACAAAATAGCGGCTAGTGCAAATGCCGCCGGTAACGGAATGGAAGGGATGAGCCAATTGATTAGATATCCCCCTACTGCCACCGTTACAAAAACCAGTCCCAGCGCTAGTAATAAAATAGGTGTACGAAGCTTCCAAAGAGCAGCTCTTGACACGTTTTTCCCATCATTAAATAATAGCGGGGCAATAAATAAAATAAAAAATAACTCAGGCTCTAAATGTACATCTCCGCCAAATGGCAAGATAGCAAGCCCTGCTCCCAAAGCTATTTGAACTAATGGAACAGGAATAAATGGTACAAAATGATTAATGATATTAGATAGACCAATCAAAGCCAATAAGACTAATATCGTCAGAAAAAATTCCATAAAAACAATCGACTCCTACTTCTATTTACATCCTTTTAAAGGTATCACGTTATCTCTTTTCATTCATTTTATAGTGTTTAGTTTACGCTTTTTCTGCCAAAAAATGTTGCGGGTTATTAAAAAGTGCTCTTTCTTTTCGGTAAGTTTATTTCTACGGACATTAAGGGAACAGTATACATGATATTCTTTATTTACCATATAAATCAGCTCAGCAAACTTTTATAAGGGAGGTGTTCCCTTATCCGTTTCAACGGGGTAAGGAGATAAATTTGGAAACAGTAAATGTCATTTTATTCATCGTATTAATCATATTAACAGCCTTTTTTGTTGCAACGGAATTTGCCGTCATTAGGGTACGGTCGACTAGAATCGACCAGTTAATTGAAGAAGGAAACCGGAACGCTTTAGCAGCAAAAAAAGTAGTATCAAATTTGGATGGTTATCTTTCAGCCACACAGCTGGGCATTACGGTTACCGCACTGGGTCTAGGCTGGATAGGTGAACCTACGGTAGGTCATTTATTAGAGCCGCTTATTGACATGCTTCCTTTTGCTACATCACTTTCGCATGTTATATCTTTTGTTCTTGCTTTTTCGATTGTCACATTTTTAAATGTGGTAGCTGGAGAACTTGCGCCCAAAACAGTGGCGATTCAAAAAGCCGAACAAGTGACGCTGTTATTTTCCCGTCCTCTTATTCTTTTTTCTAAGTTACTTTATCCGTTTATTTGGCTTTTAAACCACTCAGCAAGAGGCGTTGTCGGATTATTCGGCCTGAAGCCAGCTTCTGAAAATGAAGTAGCTCATAGTGAAGAAGAGCTTAGAATTATTTTATCTGAAAGCTATGAGAGCGGTGAAATTAATCAATCGGAATTTAAGTTCATGAATAATATTTTTGAATTTGATAATCGTACGGCTAAAGAAATCATGGTGCCTCGTACGGAAATTGTTAGCGTATCAGCAGAGGAAACGATAGAAGAATTCTTAAAAATGGCTAGAGTAGAGCAATATACTCGCTATCCAGTAGTTGTAGATGGAAACAAAGATCAAGTGGTGGGATTAGTTAATATTAAAGAAATATTAGCGGATTACATAAAAGAAGATGATATTAAACCACGTACCGTGCAAACGTATATGAAACCCATCATTCAAGTCATTGATTCCATCGCCATTTACGACTTATTGCTTAAAATTCAAAAAGACAGAATTCACATGGCCATCTTAATAGACGAGTACGGAGGAACAACAGGGCTTGTAACGGTAGAAGACATTTTAGAAGAAATTGTTGGTGAAATTCGTGATGAATTTGATGATGATGAAATACCGGACGTACACAAAATTAATGAAAATCACTACGTACTTGATGCGAAGGTGTTGATTGAAGAAGTAAACGATTTACTCGGAACAAATATTGAACAAGAAGACGTTGATACCATTGGCGGCTGGATGCTGACCGAAAAGTTTGATCTTGCTAAAGGTGACAGCATCACAAACGAAAGTTTTTCATTTAAAGTCATTGATATTGAACATCACCATATTAAACGAATCGAAATAACAAAGGAAAAAAGTACGGATAACAGCTGATTATCCGTACTTTTTTTGATGCTCTTTTTTAAATGTCAAGTACTCTTTATTCTCTCGTACCTCCTTCCATTTTTTCATAAAAATAGCCGCCGATTCTGCTTTTTGTTCATCAATTTGCCGTTCATTACGCTCTCCGTCTTTGCTGTATTTCTTTCCGCCTTTGTAGTTCGCGTAGCGCCTGGATCGCGTGTATCCCATTTGGAGAAATTTCCGGGCCATGTCCATTCCAACAAAATCGCTTTTTTCTTTGTAGGTTAAAAAAAGCTGATAAATGGCGTCCGCGGATTCCTCAGCAATTTCAGGTGTTCGAAAACGCCAATGAGGAAGAATTTCACTTTTGTATGGCTCAACAAGGAGAACTCCTTGTTCTCCTTTTCCTACTCTATACTTTTCAGGATGTTTTCTAAAATCGATATGCTCAAAGTCAAGTGAATAATCAAATGCCACGGCTCTCCCCTCCTTTTTGATCTCTACCCCTTACAAATGAATGATAAAACTTTTCTTAAAGAAGTTTTTCACATGCAGATGCGGGTAATAATAGGTGGATAAGTATGACTAACTTTTTTCTCCATGCTAAAAGAAGGCCGAACTTATTAAATCATGATACGGGAGATTTCGTTATGTCAATAAAGCTACAGCAAAACCGAATAAAAGCTAATTTTTGGATCACTCCTTCTTTATATGGAATTGTTGCTTTTGTTTTAGCCACTATTAGTACATTTTTAGATCGATATTTAACAGCTCATAAACAATGGTTAAAATTAGTTCCTTCCGTGTTTCTAACGGATAAAGAGCTTGCTCATACTATTTTGAGTTCAGTATCAAATTCCTTATTAACGATGACGACGATTACCTTTTCTTCTGTTTTAGTGGTACTGACTACGTTTGTAGGTCAGTTTTCTCCTAGAACGATTCAAAATTTTAATACAGATGCCAAAACTCAGCGCGTGCTTGGCACTTTTATCGGTGGATACGTATACGTGCTTGTAGTGCTCATTCAAGTTCGCAGCAACCAAGTCAGTAATACCTTTATTGTTCCTTCATTAGCCATCGTGGTAGCATTCATTTGCTTAGGGATGTTTGTGTTTTTGATTCACCACGTCATCAACTGGATTAAAGTCGGAAATTTAATTTCAAACATTGCAAAAAAAACGATGATCACTATTGAAGAGAGACGGCTAGAACAACAAAAGACCCCTGAATCAAAGAATGAAATACATCTTGATTTTGGGAGTAAAAAAACGATTCAAATTAAAAGTATCAAACAAGGATATATTCAATATATCGAACTAAAGCATTTAACAACACTAGCATCCAAACTAAATGTCATTGTTAAACTCGAAAAAGCACCCGGTGAGTATGTAGAAGCAGACACGCCGCTGTTAACGGTGATCAATCATAACCAAACGTTAGAACATGAAAAATTTCTTCATTGCTTGTTTATTACAAATGATCAAGAATCGATTCAAGACGTAAAATTAGGTATTCAAAAGCTAAGTGAAATTGCATTAAGAGCTATTTCACCAGCTATTAATGATCCTGAAACAGCTATTAACTGCATTGAACAGCTCACGCAAGTGTTTATCAAACTCGGAAAAAGCTATTCTTCTTCTCCTTATTATTGCGATGAAGCAGGACGCATTCGAGTGATGCTAGAAAAACCTTCTTTTATGGATTATTTGTACAAAGCGTTCTATCAAATTCGCCATTATGGAAAAGAAGATGTTTCCGTGATGTCTGCTGTCATTAAGGCATTAACCGTAATCGCTGAAACAAATCGCTCTGCCATCAAAAACGACGTCTGGGTTTTTTCTTCCTATATCGTAGAAGGGCTGCAAAAAGAAGAGTGGCTTAAAATGGACAAAGAGTTTCTTAATCAGCTGCTCAAAAACCTTGCAAAAGCTTGTGAAAAAAAAGGCGCTTCTATGTTGATAGAATAAAAACCAAAAAACGCCGCTCAGTTGATGAGCGGCGTTTTCTTACGATATAAAGTGCTCTATCTCTTCTCTCTTTTTCACTATTATAAGTTTATCGTTATATGACGTACGAAGGGTATGCAAAATTTCAGGTTTACTTTGCTTTTCGAAATCCGCATTCCACTGAAACATTTTAATGAAAATAGAAAACGTCGGTGCATAATTTGCTTTTTCTATTTTAGCTTTTTGCAGCACATACCTTTTTATAATAAACCCTATTCTTTTTAGATAATGGATGTCGAGAAAAATAATAAGGTCAGCTTCATTAAAACTTTCATTCACCCACGTATAGTGTACGCCTTCTATAATCCATTCTTTTGAAGCTGCAATATGATGTAAACACTTTTTTCTATCCGCTTCACTTCTTCTTTTATCTCCTTCATATGTTCGTTCCCACATAATATTATCAAGTTCATAGTGAGGAACTTTTAATTCATGGGATAATAAACGGGCAAGAGTTGTTTTTCCACTTCCAACAGACCCAACGATATGTATTTTTTTACATGAAGCGCTTTGAATACTTCATCTCCTCCTACTTCAAACCTGTTTTTTTACACATATTGTATAATTCACGTTCTTTTTCTCTAATGCAAACTAGAGCGTTTTATGCTAGTATTTTATGGTACTTGACTGACAAAAGGAGTGAAATCGCAGTGCCTAAAACCCTTTTTGGAAAACTTACGCTGTTTTGGATTGGACTATTTTTATTGATTACAGGTCTATTTTTTTATTATAAATATACAAACCAAGCGTTTACCGCTGCAGATTTATTCTTTCGCGTCTCTCCTCCTTTAGCTGCTATTGGCTTCCTTTTAAGCGCAGCCGGACTATATGAAGAACGAGGAAAAAACAAGCTAATTCCTCTCGTTGTACTCAGCATTAGTTTTGTCATGCTTTGCCAAGCAGGCTATCATTTTATACATATGCATACTCCACCGCCGCGTCCCTGATTTTGTCTCATTCTCATTTATAAAAAAGCTCTTCGTTTAGTATATTAAACGAAGAGCTTTACTCTCTATTCAAATAAACGCACAAGCTTTTTTGTGTAGGGATGCCTGTTTTTATCAAATAGCTTTGCACGGTCAAATTGATCGATAACCTCGCCTTGCTGCATAACCATCATGCGACTGCTCATAAATTTTACTGCCGCTAAATCATGCGAAATAAACAAATAAGATAGCTGAAACGTCTCCTGCAAATCTTTTAATAAATTTAAAATTTTTGCCTGTACCGTAACATCGAGACTCGCTGTTGGTTCGTCTAATAGCACCAGAGACGGACCTACGCTAATGGCACGCGCAATCGCTACACGCTGAAGCTGTCCACCGCTGAGTTCATGAGGATAATTCAACGCATATTCTGCGCTAATCCCGACTGTTTCTAACAAATAAAAAGCGATTTCTTTTTCGTTTCTGCTCACATGAGACAAAAATGAAGGAACGGTTCGCTGCTGCCGCAAAGGCTCGAGCAAAGAATCGATGATTTTTACTTTTGGATTAAAAGAAGCCGCAGGGTTTTGAAATACAACTTGCATGCCTAGACGAGCTTGCTGAAGTTTTTTTCCTTTTAACCTATGAAGAGGCTGCTCGGCAAACCATACTTCTCCCTGCTGAATTTCTGTTAACCTTAGTACACTTTTTACAAGCGTACTTTTGCCGCTTCCACTTTCTCCGACAATTCCTACACATTCTCCTTTATCGATATGCAGGGAAACATTATTTAGCGCTTTAACGTCTTTATACTGTTTCACCAGCTGCGTGACGCGTAATATACTTTTTTCTTTCATATCTCACTCCTATATCAACACTTTTTTCTGCGTATCTAACAATCGATCAGGCGTTTTCTGTAAAGAAGGAATGGCGTTAAACAGTTTTTTTGTATAAAAGTGATGCGGAGCGTGAAACAGAGATTCGATACTGTTTTCTTCCACGATCTCTCCTGCTAACATAATGGCTGCTCGGTCTGCATATTTCCGCACATGACGCAAATCATGGGTAATAAACAAAATGGCACAGCCTGTTGCTTCTTTCAGCTTATGCAGCAGCTGAAGAACTTCAGCTGCTGACACGCTATCTAAAGCCGTGGTTGGTTCATCTGCAATAATCAAGGCAGGCTTCATCACCAGTGCTAAAGCAATCGCTGCTCGCTGAAGCTGTCCTCCGCTCAGCTGAGAAGCATAGCTTTTATACACGCGTTCATTAGGTAAATTCACAGCTTTTAGAGCCTGAAAAATGGCAGCAGTCCTGTCTTTTTTAGCAAGCTTACTATGTGTACGAATCGTTTCATCAAACTGCTTTCCAATTGTTAAAAAAGGAGTAAAGGCGCTTCGATAATCTTGAAAGATATACGAAATATCTTTTCCAAGGATAGGCGCCTCTCCTTTCTGCTTAAAGATAATAGATCCTCCTTTAAGCGTTACACCTGAAGGCAGCAGTCCTCCTATCGAAGCAGCAGTGATACTTTTACCGCTTCCGCTTTCTCCAACGAGCGCCATCCACTGTCCTTGCTCGATTGTAAAAGAAACGTCTTTTACGATTTGTTTTGTTTTATTATGAATGGCTAGATGCTTTACTTCTAAAACGATGACGATCACCTCTTTTACTGATTAACTTGATATTTCCCTCGAATATATTCACCTAAAGCTGTAAACGCCAGCACAAATAAAATAATGGCCACGCCTGGTATCAACATTAACTGCGGAGCATTGTAAAAGTAGGCCCTGCCTTCATTTAGCATCGTTCCCCATTCCGGAGTAGGCGGCTGAGTCCCTAGTCCAATATAGGATAATGAAGCCATCATTAAAATAATTTTCCCTATATCCAGCGTAGCAAGAACAAGAATATGTCCTCCAACATGAGGAAGAAAGTGGCGCAGGATTAAAGGTAGTGTTCCCACTCCGTTTAATTTAGCGACCAGCACATATTCTTTTGACTTTTCTTGAAGCACAATACTGCGCACTACCCTTGCATAACCAACCCACTTTACAATAACCATCGCAGCAATTAAGTTAAATAATCCAGGCCCTAACAGTCCGCTTAAGACGATGGCTGCAATATAGTCAGGAAAAGCTAAAAAAGCGTCTACAATTCTCATTAAAAAGCGGTCTATTTTCCCTCCAATATACGCTGAAACTAAGCCAACAGGTACTCCAATCAAAAGAGAAAGAGCTAAGACAAGAAAACTAGTCCCAATTGTGGTCTGAGCTCCAGCTACGATTCGTGAAAAGAGATCTCTGCCTAAGTGATCAGTTCCTAACCAGTGATCACCGGTGGATTTTTGAAGCCGATCTTGCATATTGACTTGTGTGGGATCCATTGGTGTTAGCTGACTTCCAAACAGACAAAATAAAATAAGCACAATACCACACACGCTTATCACTACAAAAGGAAGCTGAGTTTTTTTCACCTTTTATCCCCTCCCTTTACATAGAGCTGGGGATTTACATATTTGTAGCTCAAATCTACAAGTGAATTAATTAAAACAACAAACAGGCCCATCCACAAAATATACCCTTGAATGACAGGATAATCACGATTCATAATCGCATCAATAACTAATTTTCCAATTCCAGGATAAGCAAAAAGGACTTCAATAATGACCGTTCCTCCAAGCAAACTGCCTAAGCTCGTCCCTAAAATAGTAAGAAGCGGCGTTAAGCTATACCGGAACGCGTGAAAAATAAAAATTCGACTTTCACTTATTCCTCTTGCTCGAGCGGATCGTACAAAATCTTGTTTCAATCCTTCTAGCAGACTAGCTCTAACCATTCGCATGTACACAGCGGACATGGCAAAACCAAGTGTTAAAGAAGGCAGCACAAGATGGGCTGCTGTGCCTGTACCCATTGAAGGAAGCCATTGAAGACGTACAGAGAACAGCTGTATAAACAAAAGGCCGAGCCAAAAGCTTGGAATAGACGCTCCAATTAAGGAAATACTTCTGCTGAGATAATCAATCCACTTGTTCGGATACAGTGCTGACAGCGTGCCGAGTGGCACAGCTATTAACAGCATCACAACCAAAGATGCAGCCGTCAAGCGCAGCGTAGCCGGAAACTTCTCGGCTAATTCATCGATGACAGGCTCTTTTGTCATATACGAAGACCCTAAATCAAACTGAAAAAAGCGCTTCAGCCACTTTACATATTGAATATATATGGGTTCATCAAATCCTAGCTCTGTTCTCAAATTATTCATTTGTTCCTCAGAAACTGCCACGTCATCTGCGCGAAGCATTTGCTTAACTGGATCTCCTGGAGCCAGCTTCATTAAAACAAAGCTGAGAAACGATAGGATAACTAAAAAAATGAGTAATTCTATTATTCTTTTACTAATTAATTTCATATCTACTTCACATCTAAATCCTTTGTTATCACATAGTATTCACTTTTGGTTGTGACCCAATTTTTCACATTGTCTCTATAGGCCACAAAATTATTCGGATGAACAATCGAAGAGTGGAGCGTTTCTTTTTCTACTATTTCTCCGGCTTGTCTTGCTAACTTATTGCGCTGTTGTTGATCAACTGTTTTATTGAGTTTATTAATAATGGAAGTTAATGCTGGTTCATGAAAATGACCTACATTAAATGCTCCTCCCTCCATGTAAAGAGCATTAAAGAAATATCCTGCATCTCCTCGCGGCGCGGTTACTAGACTATATGTAACGATTCCCCAATCATTTTTTGTTGTCATATACTCGTCCATATTTTCCACTTGTTGAATGTCTATTTTTACACCAATCTTTTTTGCTTCTGACTGAAGCATTTGTGACATTAAAGGCAGTTCTGGACGATAAGGATATGTAACAAGCTTAAAGGAAAGCTGTTTTCCATTTTTTATTGCTTTTCCATCCTTGAGTATATAACCGGCTTTTTCTAAATATTTTTGAGCCTCACTTGGTCCATAGGTTTTCGTTTTTTGATCGTTCGAAAAATCTAAACTCTTTAAAAATGGACCATTTGCCGGGGATCCTTGACCTGCAAGCGCTGTATCGACAACATCTTTTGGATTTAATAATACATCAAACGCTTTTCTCACATTTTTATCTTTAAACGCTTCTTGCCTTGAATTATAGAAAAGCATTTGATTTCTCAGGCTCGGCTGTATATCTACTACAATAGAAGAATCTTTTTTTAATGTGTTTAAGCTTTCAATAGCCGGACGGTACACAATATCGGCTTCACCTGATTGCAAAGCGGACGTTCGTGCATTTTCATCATCATTAAATGTTAACACAACTTCATCCAATTTTGGTTCCCCGCCCCAGTATTCTTTATATTTTTTTACTTTCATTTCATTATCCGGTTTAAACGAAGCTACTTTAAATGGCCCTGTTCCCACGGGTTTACTTTTTGTATCTGGAGCATCTACATCAATAATTGCCGTGTTTGGATGAACAAGTTCAGAAGGCAGCGTGGCAAGCGGCTCTGTTGTTGTAATGGTTAAGATTTGGCCACTGGCTTTCATTTTTTTAATTTTAAGTGCACTTTTCATTGCTTCGCTTTCTTTTATCGTTCTTTCTAACGAATGTTTCACGGCTTCAGCATTCAGATCCTTGCCATTTTGAAACGTAATCCCGTCTCTAATCTCAAATACCCAGGTCGTTCCATCATCTTCTGTTTTCCACTTTTTTGAAAGCCATGGTTCAATCTGTAATTGCTCATCAACTTTTACTAACGTTTCGGCAATACCGGCTCGTACAGTTGTATAATTCAACTGTGGATCGAGCGTGTCACTTGGAAAATTCGATACAAAAGTAAGTGATTTTTTTTCACTCTTTTCTTCGGTACTCGCAGAGTTAGCCGAACATGCCGCTAGCATACCTATCGTAGCAAGCGTTAAGCATAGCAGACTTATCCTTTTTCTCATATAAACCCCTCCTTTATTCAAAACTATCTTTCTTTTATGTACTGTCTCTAACTATAACTTACCCCTCCTTTTAAATCGTAACGATTATTATTATCATAAAAAGTTTAATTTGTTTACCTTACTTTGTCAACAAAGGTTTTTAAAGGATATTGGCGCTCTAACACTTGTTTTCACCCGTTATGATGATTAAATTTAGTGATAACGCATACAAATGAACATAAAAAAACAAAGCCTTCTCGAGGCTTTGTTTATGCAGCGTGTTTTTTTCTTTTATATTTCCACATCATATATCGATAACGAATCGTGCAGCCTATACAATATCCCATCAGCGCTACACCAGCAGCAAGAATCACCATTATACTAAATACATAGCCGACAAGCGTATAACCCATTAAAAATGAAATGAAAGCAACCCCCATACATATCGTTGCAATCCATTGGTTAAAAAGCTGCTGATCCCGGTCTTCCATTTGATAAGAAGAAGCAGGCTTTTTGAGAAGCTTTTTCCCTGCCATAATTACGGGATTACGCTTTGTTGCAAGTGTGACTACTCCAACGAGAAAAGGCAAAAGTAAAAGCCACTTTGCCGCAAGTAAAGCGATCAAAACCGTTATAACGATAAAGAGTTGATTAAGCTGAACTAATGGTTTGGGAATGCTCATGGAACGCCTCCTTCTTAAAACCCATTATACAAATTGGTTTACTAATTTAAAAGAAAAAGCACTCCAAATGAGCGATAAGACTCATACAAAAAAGTTACATAATTTCACTAACGTACTTTAAGATCAGTATCGTAAATAAAATCAAGACAACGTATCGTAAAGAACGAATTCGACGTTGAAGAAGACGTTTTACATGCCTTTTATTACGCATATGGGTTCTTCCTTTCGTATATTGAATTGTCTTTAGACACACTTATATCATACTTTTTCGGAAAACACCAACGTCAGAAAAAATTTCCAGGAACCACAGCTCTATGCGCTTAGAAAGCCTTTTCCAATTACATCTCGTACATCGTGTACAATCACAAATGCTTCATCATCAATTTTTTTAATCAGCTTTTTAAGCTTAATGAGCTCTTGTTTGTTAATGACCACATACAAGATTTCTTTTGATTCTTTTGTATAGTTCCCTCGACCGTTTAAAATCGTTACTCCGCGATCAAGCTGTTCATTGATTTGATCCGCTACTTCATTTTTGTTGCTTGAAATAACGGTAACGGCCTTTTTAGCATCAAACCCTTCAATAACGAAGTCAATTACTTTTGTTGTAATGTACAGCATGACGATCGTAAATAGTAGCTTTTCGATTCCAATAATAAAATAAGAAGCTAATACAACTAGTAAATCAACAATTAAAAGTGCATGACTGACTTTCCAGTTTAAAAACTTATTTAGAATTCGAGCAATAATGGCTGAACCTGCTGTTGTTCCACCAACTCGCAAAATCATCCCAATTCCAACGCCTAGCAGTACACCGGCAAAAACCATGCCAATGAGCTCTTCATGAAGATGAAGACCCCAGCCTTCAGTTACGTGAAGAAAAATAGATGTAGCGATAATCGTAATCATCGTATAGACGATGGTTTTTTTCTCTAAAAATTTATACCCTACGATAAGCAAGATACCGTTTAAAATAAAGTTAGTGATGCCCGTTGAAAGATGCGTTGTATAATATAAAATAATTGATATACCCGTAACCCCACCTTCACCTAGTCCTATTGGAATGACAAACATGTTAACTGCAAGTGAAAATACAAACGAACCTATTAATAAAAAGATGACATCTTTTACTGTTTTACTCATCGATTAAACCCTCCTCGGCATAAAAATTCACATAAAAAAGCCCCTTCTCCAAAAGAGAAGAGACGCTTATGTTTAATTTTTATATTACGTATTCTTAAATTGCCATGTATGACTATAATATGTTCACATACGTTTGTCAAACGGAAAGTTTATGCATTATGTGTAACCAAGGCTATGAGTCATTTATCTTTTATGTATACTAGGAATGTTTTAATTTATTTAAACAAAGACGGATGCAGGAATTAGTTGACTCAATTAATTCTTTATCGCCTTTTTTCAATCGAATTTCTAACGCGCGTTGAAAATAGTGATGTGCTCTGGAAACAACCCGCTGATCAAGTAAACATTTTCCATAATACTGATAGACAAAGTCTTCATATATGTGAAGGTCTTCATCTGCTTTTAATTGTTCAATGAGTAACTGAAACGTTTCATTCGCTTTATCCCACTGTTCTTGCCAGTGATATGTATGTCCAAGTCGGATCGTATTCAAAAATTCACCTATTGTATCAGCATGTCGGTCATATAGATAAATGGCCAGCAGCAGATGTCTTTCACTGCTCGTTAATTCTCCAAGTATGCGCTCATATACGCCAATATGTCCATATGTTTTAGCAGCGGCACACTCATCCTCTTCTTCAAGAGCTCGTTTCTTTAAATAGATAATTCCCTGCTTCATTTGGTGTGGGTTAATGGGAACTTCTCGAAGCTGTTCATTAAATCGATAACTCATATTAAACGGAAGATCTCTGATGTTCATGCACGCTCCTTTCATGTGGCACATCAGCAAACATACTTTCATGACCGCTTGCTTATAGTCCATTGGATGTAGGATTCTTTCCATTTTGATACGTTTACGCGATTTACAGGAAAGCTCAGCAAAAGTGCTGAGCTGTTGGTTCTTATTATTTTACTTATATATCCATTTTATCACAAAAAATACTACCGTAAAGATGCTCAGGCAGTCTTCATATAAAAAAATGGTTTTTTATCAATAAAAATGGTTTTATGCTCTTGAAAGCCTATACGCTGATACAATTTTTTGGCTTCTACGTTATTATATTCAACGTTTAACGATAAAAACATCTTACGCTTTTTGGCTTCTTGCTTGGCTACATTTAAAAGAGCCGTTCCTATCCCTTTTCCACGGTAAGCTTCATCTACACATAGAGAGTCAATATAATAATCTCCATGTTCAGTTTCTATATCAATTTCCCACGCTGGATTATTAAGCTTAGCACGTACAAAACGCTTAACTGGTTCATAAAGCGTTTGTAACATACTTCCTTCGTAGCAAAGCATAAGTCCAACTACCTTCTCGTCGACTTCTGCGACTGTAATATGATGATAGCTATAGCGATTCTTCTCAGACAGAATAAACGCTTTAAGTCTTAAAAGCGCTTCTTCATTCGTTGTAGCCGCCGTGTGAGAGCGTGCAATACTGCCAAGCATGTCATAAAGTAATTCCGTTACAGCAGAAGCATCTTCTTTTCTTGCTTTCCTTATTTTCACGATTTTCAAACTCCCTTTATTCTCTTCGCTTGCGTTATTTGTAGCAAACCTTCTTACCTATCTACTTTAACACGAAAAAGAAAAGAAAGAAAAAATTAACTCCTAATCTTCCTTTCATTGTATAATTAATGTATATTTTCAAATGAATGGATGATGACTATGAAAAAACGCCGTCAGCAGAAAGATACTACGGTAAGTGGATGGGAAGTTTTAGCAGAAATTCTTTTACAAGTGCCTCAGCTGCTCATATGGCCACTGCGTCTTCTTATACGGATTGGTCGCTCTTTGTTGGATGGTATTTAGCCACTCCTATACAAATACTTACTGAACTCAAAAAAAAGAAACTCAGCAGTTACTGAATTTCTTTGTTAGTTTTTTGCTTTTTTGTATCCTGCTTCTTGCGCATCTTTTTCGGTACAAAACCAAATGACGTTGTTCATGGTTTGGTTGTAGTGTGCCCCTGTTGGCACGTGATAAATTTTAGAGTTTTGATTTCCTTTTATTTTACCTTCACAGCTTTTGGCAGACTGAATATCTTTTTGATTAGAAGAGGACTGATTTTTTACAGCATCCGTGTTATACCCTTTTTCTTGTGCATAGTTTTCAATACTCCAGATGCCTTTTTCGCTTTTTCGAGCCTGCTCCTGTATTTTCTTAAATTCATCTACGTACTTTGTATTAGGAGGAAATACTGCTACGCGGGCTAGCCCTTTTGCTAGCAGCTCTTCATTATACAGCTCATTGTCTATCCATACATAAGCAAGCAAGCGTCCATATTGATCACGCTCTTGCACATCAAATTCAAGGGTAATTTCCTGTCCTTCTAGTCTTTTTTTTGTGTAAGCAGATGCTTCAGGACCAAAGGGCTGTACGCCTAGTTTGGGATGCTTTGTTTCTGGGGTATCAACAAGAAGTAATCGCACGCGATCTCTCTTTCCGTTCAGCATTTCCACTTTAAGCGTATCGCCGTCCACTACTCTTTCTACCGTAGCCGCCTCACCTACTACATCTTCACGATTTGCTTTAGAAGGACTATGATCGTTTTCTTGATCTGATGAACCTTCTACTTGAACTGCTTGTTTTGTATCGGTAGAAGCTGTGGTTGAATGACTTGCCTGCTCATCGCTGCATCCAGTAAGAAGCAGCATAAACATCGCAAGCATCGTGCAAATAATTGCTTTTATTTCTTTCAAAACCCGGGTCCTCCTTTAACACGTTCCCTATCTACTATATAAAAGTAAAATGATTTTATAAATAGTGTAAATCACCTAAAAACAAAAACTCGTGAAAATACCTTTCACGAGTTTTTTCGTGCAACTGTTATAAAAATTGCTTACCTGTTTTAAAGTCATTCTTTTAAATAGCATCTATTTTATTTTTATCTCACGAACACATTTTTCGTTTTAGTGTATCCAAATTTTTAATCATGAGGATATTTTACACTACAAATACATTTATCGTCTACCGGCTTATAAGAATAGGGAATAGCCGCACAAATAGAACAAGTATGAATATTTCAATATAATAACTGGCTAACATGATTGCTATTTTTTTGTAACATAAATAAGAGCCCTCACTAACAATAATAGGGCTCTTCAAACCTTTGTTTTTACGATCGAATTTTTTGTTTGCGCATCCACTGGGTAGCGACCCACTTTTCTCCTTTTATAACAGGAGCTCCCCCGTGGAGAGTACGGTCATTAAGTTCAGCATCACTATAAAAATATTCAAAGTACACGGCCATTCCTTTTGTCGGAGATACGGAAAGACCCAGCTTAGGAAAATAAGTTTCTCCTCCTTCTTCGACATCGTTTAAGTACATAACCAATGTACTAATACGGTTGTTTTTAGATGCTTTACTTGCAGAAGTGAAATAATCGTGATGTGCTTTGTATTCTTGATCAGGCAAGTATTTTAAAACTTGAAGACCTTCAGCATATTCAATAGATGGTCCCATTATTTTAGAAAGTCTTCTTTCGATTTGATGTACAAGCTCGTTTTCACTTTCTTCAAAAAACATGCCGCTGCTCGTTCGAATACTGTTTACTTCACGTGCAGCACCAATTTTTGATCGCTGCATTTTATCTTTGGATAGCTGTATAAGTTCGTCACATTCTTCGTTACTTAGTACATTTCCTAAAACTAGAACAAGAGGCTCTTCAAATCGAGCAACAATATCAATCTCTCTGTCTTCTAATTTAATTTTATTCCCTGTATGATTAAAAATCGTTTGTTCTTTCGTCAGTAAAGATGTATTAGTTAGAATCATCTTTTATCGGCTCCTCGAAATAGCTATTTTCCAATTCTTCACTCCATTATATGTAAACGCTTACTGATAAGAATTATATCATGAATACGAAGTAAATTCTGCTAGCAAAGGAAATAAATAAAAAGAAGCCCGTTATATAACGAAGCTCCCTCATTTTTTCTTATATGTTTCACCTATATTTTGAATACTTTACAACAGCTTCTAAAAAATTCTTTTAATTTAAAGCATACGTGTCAAAGGCTGCCTAAAATCATCGGTACACAAGTTCTTTTTTACTTAAATCAAGCATTTGTGCTGTAGAAGCATGAATTTCGTTAAAAAGCGCTGGATTTTCTACCAAAGATAAGCCGTAAGAAGGAATCATTTCTTTTATTTTTGATTCCCATTCTTCTATATGCTGCGGGAAACACTTTTCCAGCACTTCAAGCATGACATGAACGGCAGTCGAAGCACCTGGCGAAGCCCCGAGCAATGCAGCAACGGAACCATCAGCTGAACTCACAACTTCTGTACCAAATTGAAGAGTTCCTTTACCTCCGGCTTCCGTATCTTTGATTACTTGTACACGCTGACCCGCTACGACGATATCCCAGTCTTCGCTTTTTGCGTATGGAATAAACTCGCGAAGTTCTTCCATACGCTTTTCATTGGACAACAGCACCTGCTGAATCAAGTATTTCGTTAAGCCCATCTCTTTGACGCCTGCTGCTAACATCGTTAAGATATTATTCGGTTTTACAGAATTGATTAAATCCAAATTTGAACCCGTTTTTAAGAACTTTGGTGAAAATCCGGCAAAAGGTCCAAACAGCAGTGTTTTTTTGCGGTCGATATAGCGTGTATCAAGGTGCGGAACCGACATCGGCGGAGCGCCAACCTTTGCTTTTCCGTACACTTTCCCGTGATGCTGCGCTACAACTTCGGGGTTATTGCATACCATAAATAATCCGCTTACCGGGAACCCTCCAATATGTTTGGACTCAGGAATACCCGTTTTTTGGAGTAAAGACAGACTTCCGCCTCCTCCTCCGATAAAAACAAAGTTCGCCGTGTGATATTCCTGTTTGCCGCTATGAATATCATGTACTTTTACTTCCCACGAGCCATCTGCGGTACGTGTCAGATTTTCAACGCTGTGGTTATAGTTTATTTCTACGCTTTTACTTTTTAAATGTGTAAACAACATACGAGTTAAAGCTCCAAAGTTCACGTCCGTCCCTGAGTCAATTTTGGTTGCCGCAATTGCTTCAGTCGATGTACGGCCTTTCATAACAAGCGGCATCCATTCTTTTAACTTTTCAGGACGATCCGAATACTCCATCCCTTGAAACAACGGATTATTTGATAGCGCTTCAAAACGTTTTTTCAGAAAGGATACGTTCTTTTCTCCTTGTACGAAACTTATATGAGGGATTGGCATAATAAACTCTTGCGGATGATGAATTAAATTACTGCTTACAAGATACGACCAAAACTGTCTTGAAAGCTGAAACTGTTCATTAATTCGCACTGCTTTCGTAATATCTATAGATCCGTCAGCTTGTTCAGATGTATAGTTCAACTCGCACAGTGCAGCATGGCCCGTCCCTGCATTATTCCATTCATTCGAGCTTTCTTCTCCTGCATCTGCGAGTTTCTCAAATACTTTGATTTCCCATTCCGGCGCTAACTCTTTTAGTAAAGATCCCAACGTTGCGCTCATAACTCCGGCCCCAATTAAGATAACGTCTGTTTTTTTATATACATTGCTCATCACAATCTTCCTTATCTTTTATATTTTAAAAAAGCACCTTTTAGCAACACGCCTGTTCTACCTGACTCTCTATAGATTAAGTATGTCTGACAAGTTATCTGTCTTACATAATGGGAGTTTTTATACATACCCTTTCATCTTGTCCTTTTTTAACATGCTCAATATGACTTCAGCGGTTTCTTCAACTGCTTTACCTGAGACATTAACAATAGGACAGCCAATGCGCTTCATAATTTTCTCAGCATAGTCCAGCTCTTCAAGGATTCGATCTACATTGGCATAATTGGCTTGAGACGCTAAACCTAAATTTTTTAATCGTTCTTTTCGGATTTCATTGAGCTTATCCGGTGTAATAACTAAACCAATACATTTATTTTTCGGAATAGTAAAAAGTTCATCAGGAGGCGTCACTTCTGGAACTAACGGTATATTCGCTACTTTAAGACTTTTATGAGCTAAATACATAGAAAGTGGCGTCTTAGATGTTCTCGAAACACCAATCAACACTAGATCAGCTCGCTTGATACCTCTGAAGTCTTGTCCATCATCATATTTAACAGCAAATTCAACTGCTTCTACTCTTCGAAAATAGTTATCGTCTAACTTTCTCGTTAATCTCGGTTGAAGATTAGGTTCCTTATTAAAGGTTTGGCTAAAGGCACTCATAAGAGGGGTCATTAAATCAATAGCTACAATTCCTTCTTCTTGTGCCTGTTGGTCAAGATACTGTTTTAAAGGTGGGATGACGATAGTATACGCAATGATGGCCTGGTTACACCTTGCTTCAGCAATGATATTATCAATATTTCCCTCATCTTCTACGTAAGAAGTATTTTGAATTTCAATATCTTCTCCACTAAATTGAGTTAAAACTGCTTTTACCATCAGCTCAGCCGTTTCACCTACTGAGTCGGAAACTATATAGACAATTTTTCTTTTATTCACATTAAATCTTCCTATTCTTTGATTTTAATAGTTTAATAACACTAGTATTTTTTATTTAGCAGCTTACAAGATACACAATTTAATAGTAATGAATAGACAAATATGCTGGTCACTGTGATTATAAACACTTTAACAAAACGATTAAATTCAGAATTTGTGTCATACTAATTATGAAATAAAATTAAATATGTTATACTATTTTCATTAAATGTTATATTAGCATTAAATATACGGAGATACAATCCCTTTTCTCCGCATTTTATAAAAAGTTTGAAGAAAGAAAAAGTTTAGATTTTAAAATGTCTTATGCTTTGGCATGGTGGCACTCATCAGGGCTGAGAGGCGTTTTGCAGGGATAGGTACGAGGATAGTTGTATAATTATGTTGTTTATAACATGATTTTTAAATTATAGAAGATTTATTCTTATCTATTCTTTTTAGCTAAGAGTGCTATAACTAAAAATAATGAACGGTTTACTTTTCACTTTCTGTATACTAAAAACACCGCCTAAAAGACGATGTTTTGAATAGTTGGTTATAATGCATTGTCGTGAAATCGATTAATTTTTATAAAACGGGATTACTTCTAGCAGATTTTTGCAATAAAAATTTAGAAAGATAATGAGATACGCCGTTTTCGTCACAGTTAAATTCCGTTACGTCATCGACAATTTCTTTAATATGATCCGGCGCATTTTTCATCGCTACGGCATAGCTGGCAAACTGAAACATTGGTAAATCATTGTTACTGTCGCCAATCGCTAGAATGTCTTGCTCGGGCAAATTAAAATGTTTTAGCATTTGCTGAATTCCCGTTGCTTTATTTACGTTTGCCACCATCACTTCAACATTGTGTTTAGATGAAGTAGAAGTTGTAAAGTCAATTTCTTTTTTAAGTTCTTCAAGCTCCTCTTTCCATTTATCGATATGCTCGTGCGTTCTTGCAAAGAAATAGAACTTTGAAAATTCGCTTCCTTCTACGGAATCTTTCCAGTCAATTTCTTCTTTAATCGCTTGTTTACGAGAAAGCCATTCGTTAATTTCCACACTGTCTGGCTTTGGCTCTCTAATTTCATTTTCCACATAGGACTGATCTTGTTTTAACGTCACGCGAGGTGTGCCATACGGGAAAAGCTCGTAGTATACCTTGTTCGCTCTTGCTTTTTCAATAATAGTTTCCACCAACTGGAGCGAAAGCGAGTGCTGAAAGACTGATTCTTTTCCTACGTATCCTGCCATGCCATTTGACGTGATAAATCCATCCACTTGAAAGCCTTCAGGAACTAACTCTTCTATTTCATTAAACGCTCTTCCCGTAGCAATAAAAACAAAAATTCCCTGTTTTCGTAATTCGTCAATGATTTCTTTTGTTTGAATACTTACTTTGTTGGAGCGATTTAATATCGTACCGTCCATATCTAAAAAAATTGCTTTAGGTTTTAACAACATATTTATTCCCCCTATTTGTAAAAAGAGTGTACTTGGCAAGTATAAACTTTTCCATTTTCAAACTCAATGAATGTACTTTGCTTTTCTCTTTTATAAAACTACTATAATACTCTCCTTACATCTAAAGTACGTACTTATATTGTACAAGCGCTATAAAGAAAGAATTTTATATTTGCAATAAGCCTTTATATACTAATAGCCAGCTAGGCTAATTTGATATAAAACAGCATTCATAAAAACGAATTTTCCTTTTAGCCTTTAGAGTATCGTTCAAAAAAGATATAATAAGACTGTTACAGATTAAATACATACAGAGGAGGTCAACATGAACGAACCATCCAATTTTTCTCCTTACCTTATTAAACAAATCAGCGATGCGATCGATGACAATATCAAATCAAAGTGCATAGACTTTTTATATGATTCTCATTCGTTCTTTTCGAATGAAAAAGATTTTATAGAAGACTACATTTTAAATATATTGCAAGATACGTTTGTTTTAGAGAATAAATTAATAAATCCTAAGGAAATAAGAAACCCAGCCTACAAAAGAAGACAATCGAATAAGAAAAACTGGCTACAAACGTTAAAAAAAGATATTAAAGCCCAAAAGCCTAATCCTATTTTTGAAGACATTGAATTGGCCAAAAAAGTGATGGATAAAAAAGTGGATACCGAACACTTAAAAAAGCTGTTTGGCGTGGAAAAACCTGAAGATATTTTAAAGATAAAGTTAAAAGAAGTAGAGGCATGGGCTAAAAGTAAAAAAACAAACATTACCGATTTTCCTTATTTAGATTCAAAGATGAATTATCAAATAGAGAAAGCATTTCACACAGACTTTACTTTTTTAATTGCTGAAATCATATTAGAAAAATACAATGGAAATTTGAGTAACTGGATTGATAAACGATTGAATTCGTGGGTAGAGGCCCCTATCTTCTCAAATGAAAGTCACTCTCTTAAAACCAATATGGAAGTTAAAACAAACTCCCAAGAAGTCGTTTTATATAATGACTATAAAGTTGATGAAGAATATTTCATTCGCACCATTATCCCTGTCAATGATAATCAAACGGTTCTTTCCAAACGAAATATGGTTTTAGACCCAAAAGATTCTCAAATTATCCAGTTTGCTCTTTCACAGCGCGACGAGATGTTTTATAAAGAAAAAACGGTAACTCTTGATTTAGCGGATATCGTTAAGGAAATTTATAATTCAAAAGGTGTAAAAAACTATGAAGCTGTTGAAGCCCGCATTATGAAAATTGCCAGATATCACGTAGAAGGTGTAGCGAAGAAGAAAAATTCCAGAGATACAAAATTTGCGATAAACTTCTTCCAAAAAGCTGTTATTGAAACCGATGAAGTAACGGGCAGACGATATGCAACCATCGTATTTAGCGACGATACGCATCAAGGCTTTTTAAATCAGCAGTTTGTACAAATTTACAGTGACGTTATTAAAAAGTTTAAAGATAATTCGCTGTCTTCTTTGCTGCTGTATGCATTTCAAAAAGAGCGATTAGATTGTTATTTACAAGAGAAGTCTTACACCCATTTTTACCCGTATCAATATTTTGCTTCAAAAGTTCGTTTTCGTTCAAAGAAAATTGATGTCAATCTAAAATTAATTAATGAATCTCTAGCAGAGTTTGTCAGCAATCAAGTGCTGATTCAAAGTTATCAGCAAAAACTTCAAGGATTTGAAATCTCTTTTATTCCTCTTCAAAATTATGAAATTCAAGACTATTTTGGAGGAGAACATAGAGAAACATTGGAAGGGTAAATTGTTCCCTTCCTTTTTTTATTTGATATTTTGCCACTTTCAGCTTATAGATACAAAATATCCCACTATTTTTATTTCATAGTTTGGAAGTTTTGTCATTTTTAACGTACTAACCAGAAGCTTTTGCCGTTTTTGACGTACCTTTTCGCTTCTTTTGCCGTTTTTAGCGTACTAATTACTACCTTTTGCTGTTTTTGACGTACCACTCTGATTCTTTTGCCATTTTTGACGTACTAAATTCATTTTATTTACTAGTAATCACTTATTAATTGTTAATTATTCTCTTTTTCCGTAAAACAATCCTATCTTTTGCCGTTTTTGACGTACTCCTTCATTACTTTTGCCGTTTTTGTCGTACTCCTTCATTACTTTTGCCGTTTTTGACGTACTCCTTCATTACTTTTGCCGTTTTCTGCGTACTAAACATTGCTTTTCCCTTTGTTATTGCCTTTTCAAACCCCATTTTTTATTTTTTTCGCAGCATATATAAAGCTTTTGCCATTTTTGACGTACCAAACGAAACCTTTTGCTATTTTTGTCGTACTACTACGTCGTTTTTGACGTTTTTCACGTACTAAAAATAGCTTTTGCCATTTTTGACGTACTAATAAAATTCATTGTGTTATTTACAACGATCAGAGAAGTGATTTTTTTACCTTTTTTTAGGTGAATTAAGATGACTTTTGCTGTTTTTAGCGTACCACTTTTCACTTTTGCTATTTTTGGCGTACTATACTAAGCCTTTTGCCGTTTTTGTCGTACTAAAACGCATAAAGTTTTTTTTGATTTTTACTGATCGTAACAAACACTGTTCTACCGGCGCTTGCTTGCTTTTGCCGTTTTTGTCGTACTAAAAAACCTATACGCTGAACCCCTTGATATGACAGCATTCTTTGAACCTTTTGCCGTTTTTAGCGTACTACTCGTTCGTTTGCGATTCTATTTCTTATTGATATAATTTTCACAAGGTATTCTTTGTTATTTTACCCTAATAAATTATTGTTGATGTGAAATAGATTGGAGGGATTCTCATGATAAAAAAAGAATTTGCGAAAATTGGAAAACAAATTATTCGCCAATTGTCTAGCACCGTAGAAAAATATAAAGATATTGAAGATCACATGGACCTAGACGCTCATGGGAACCCTACAATCAAAACAGTGGCAGAACATCACCGTTTATCTAAATCTCAAATTTCACAATTAATTTTTTATCACTTCCTTCACGTTGATGAAAGAGGTATTATTTGTGATGTTTCTGAAAAAGAGATTGCAGCCGCGTTGAATTGTACAGTTCGAACAGTTCGCAACAACAATGTAGTATTAGCAGAAACAGAATTAATTTCCTATTCTCGCAGCGGCAAAGGAATCAATATTTGTATTGTTCCCTATCCTCAATATTTTGAAGAACACGGCTTTGGGTTTATGGAATTAGAATATACTCGCTTTGAAGAACTTATTCTAATTGAAAATGTAAATGCCCTTCGCTTAGAGCTTCGCAAAGAATTGGTTTATGACAACGATACGATTAAGCGTCAGTTTAATCCTGGAGAAAACACTTCAAAAATTAGCTTTAATGACTATAAAATTTTTACACCGAAATATACTCACTACAAAGGTATGATGCAAAAAATAGCTGAAACGCAGACGAGCGCATTTAAAACCGTTGTCCAAGGATCTACTATTTTCTTTGTTTTAAAAGACGGAGCTAAAAATGGCAAGATGTCAAAACAAGAAAAGAAAGATCAATACGATGCGGCGATTCGACGTACTATTGAAGAGACTTTTGTAAAATTATCTGGACACAGCACAGATTCTACAGGAATTGTTATGTCTTCATTCCAAAACGAAGACATCGCTGATTTGGTTCAGCTTTCTTTTGAATATGGTATTGAACGAGTGAAGTCTGCCCTTTATTCTCTGATTGAACAGGCCTTCTTCAGCCATGATGCTCAAGTCGTTGAAAATTACGGTGGAAAAATCCGTACGCTCATTCGAAAAGAGCTTTCAAAAAATCTTCAAGATCAAGTCCCTGCTGAACTTACAGCTTCATAAGGGGCTTATTTGGCATGCCTTTTTTTTGTTTTATCTCCCTTCTCTTCTCTTTTTGATACAAATAGCGCAAACAAGCACCCATTTTTGCAGCTATCCAATTCCATTATCCTATCTATATAAACGTAATGAGTTCAAATAAATGATATTTCTTGTGTACAACTACGGAATATTACTAAAAAAACACCTTCATACTTATCCACAAAAGAAAGAAAACATAATCAATGACTGTTATATCATCCTCCTTGTTAATAAAAACATCCCTTTTACTTTTTTATTAACGATGATTTCCAGGTCATTTACTCTTTAACACGACTACTTTTATCCACAGTGGAAATAATTCATACTTTTAACAGCAATCTTCATACCATTGGTTTTAAAATCCATCTATTGCAGAAGAAAAAACATAGTAAATAAAATGGTTTCCATATCTGTTGTTATAAAAAAACATCCTTTAGCTAAAGGATGCTGTTCACAAAAAAGGTCTATTTTCCACACAGTTATTTATTGAAAAGCTATTTCCTCTCTAACCCTTGATACCATTGGGTTTTTAGAGGTTTTTCCTCTCTTTAATATCTGTATATAATGTTTGTTAATAATATCTATACTAATCTCTGCTATAAGGTTTTATTTAATATTTGTATAAAGAAATGTTTTAAAAATATCTATACCTGAGGATTTTCACTTTTTCTAAAATAAGGAGTTTTCATTACACATACCAAATGCAAATAAATTAAAATAAAACAATAGTTCAAACACTTCTTAATAAATTCTAGTAGTATATTTTCCAAAATAAATTATACTATTCAGTAGAGAAAATTTTATAAAGCAAGAAAGGGACTTAGTCATGAAAGACATACATTGGGTGCAGCAAACTTTATTTAATACCGGTAAGTGGATTGACATTAGTGAAGTAATCATAAAGATTATCTTGATTTTTATTATTGCTCAAATTGTCATCCGGTTTGCTCGTAGTGTAATTAATAAAATCTTTGATTTCAGATTTAAAACTAAGCTGCTGAGGTACAACGAACGTAAAGAAATAACGCTGAAAAAGCTTTGTCTGAGCATTGTCATGTACGTCGTGTATTTTATTGTACTTATTACGTCTTTAGAAGCAATCGGAATTAATATGAAAGCACTTTTAGCTGGTATTAGCGTAGCAGGATTTATTACAGGCTTAGGTGCACAGAATTTGATTAAAGATATTTTAAACGGCTTTTTTATTCTGTTTGAAGATCAATTCTCAGTAGGAGATCACGTATCCATAAATGATACGAAAGGAACTGTTGAAGAAATTGGATTGCGCACGACAAAAATTCGCGGAGTTGACGGAGAGTTTTACTTTTTTGCTAATAGTAACATTACAAAAGTAGCGAACTATACGCTCGGTGAAATTCCCGAAGTACATAAGCCTGAACAAATAAAAACTCGTGAAGAATAGCTTCACGAGTTTTTATTTACGACAGTTGTAAAAAATTGATCGTATGATGTAAGGTGATAATCTGCTTCAATGTCGTCATTTTGAAATGCACATGTTTTGATTCCCAGTTCACGAGCAGGTTTTAAATCAAGCTCGCGATCTCCAATCACTAAATCGAGCTGATACTTATCGTGAAGATATGCATAAGCGCCGCTATCAGGCTTTCGTTTATAGCCATCATCTTTTGTAATAATCTCCGTAAAATAGTGCTCCATATTAAAAAATGCAAGAATATCAAGAGTAGACTGTCTAGATTTATGCGTAACAATTACATTTGTATCCGCAAAGCTCAGTACGTCTTCTACGTGAGGAAAAGCAGGCTTATCTTTAGGATTGATTTTCTGTTCGAGCACATGGAAGTGTTTATCAAACAAAGACTTTTCAATATCGAAGTGCTTAATTGCTACGTCAGAAGATATCTTCATTTGTTTTAAAATATCGCCTTCTGAAATCGTTTGATCTGTTAGTAATTCTTTGAATGCTTTTACAATCGTTGGATAGGTATCAAAGATGGTTCCATCAAAGTCCCATAAAATATTCATTTTCGCTGTCTCTCCTTTTTTAAAAACGTAACGATTATACCAAATTTTTCATTGCTTGTCAGTGAACCATTTTGTCGTCGTTGCATTTAAAGTAAAAAAACTCGTTTTATACGAGTTTTTTTACTTTATTAACTGCTGCTGCATCCACTCCCACAGCTAGAGCTTGAACAGCTTGAGCTGCCGCTGTCATGATGGTGATGCCCTCCATCGTGGTGATGATGGTGGCGATTGTCTTCCCATGGGCTTGAACAGCTATAGCCGCTGTACGAGGCTGTATCTCCCGCATAGATTGTCTTTTTGTATAGCAGCAGTTCATTCATATGTCTTGAAAAGTCGGTAGCTTCGTAAAGTGAATAAAAAACAAAGCCTTGAAAAAGAAGTTCGTTTGATACATTCCCTTTTTTTAATGCTTTTTTAAAGTACGACGATCCTCCCGATTTCATTCGTTTTTTTGCATCCTTAATTTCTTCTTTTAACGCTTGAATCAAATGTCTCTGCTGTTCTTCCCATTTGCCGTTTCTTAAAAAATAGCGATCTAGCAATTCATCTTCTGACAATCTTTGAAAATCTTGAAGCGTACTTTTATCAAGCGGATGCTGAAAAAATTTCCCCCAAAGCAGTCGGCTGTTGCCCGTTATGTCAAACAAATGAGCATACATCCAATCAAAGAAGGCGCGCTTATCCGGCTGTGGTGATGGCGTAGTGTCTACATTTGGCTGGTGATGCAAAAAACGGTCAAAAAAACGGTCTGTAAAACGCTCATAATCCACTGTAAACATGATCATTTCGTGCCACACTTCATCTACTTTTGCACTAAACATCGGTACGTCTTTGATGACTGCATTTAATAAAAAGTAGCGCTTCATCTCAAAAAACGTCCATTCTACTTCATCGGCTTTTGTATTTCGCCCTTTCATACGCTGTTTCACCTGTTGAACATAGGCTTTCGGTAACGAATCTTCTAGTGAATGAACAATATCTTCAAAACCATTACCTTTATGTATTCCGAGCTCATCTGGAAGCTCCTCTTTATACAAGCGAAATCCCCTTGGCTTTCCAATCCCTTTAATAATCAAAGCTAAAAGAATTACCGCTCCTACTATAATTGCTGCTATCATCTTCTTCCCCCTATACCGCGTCTATATATTCAATATTTTACCACATTCGTAAAATACAAAAAAAGAGCTCAATTAACTTGAGCTCTCGTCATCATCGGGCATCTCGTCTACCTTTTCTACTTTGACTAGACCTTTTGTGCTATATTCAAGATCAAAGTATGCTTTAACGATATCCCCTTTTTTCAAATTGCTTGGAATCGGTTCATTTAAATTTTTATCGGAAAATTTAATGCCCGTTCCTTCTTTTGTTGTTCCGCTGTATGTACCATTTTCGATTTTTTCAATAGTAATATAATACACTCGATATTTGTGCGCTTCCTCGTCGCCCTTTGCTTTTTCTTTAACGGTTTCTTGTTCAGGAAGCTTACTCAGTGTTTCTTGGGCCTGTTCGGAAGTCGGCTCTGCTGCTCGATTTATGAATTGCATCACAACTAACACTAAACATATAACTACTAAAACTAATAATAATATCTTTTTTGCTGATAAAGACAATGAACTGTGCCTCCTTACACCTTTATGTATATCATGCTGCACACAAGAGATTATACACGATAAAGGATTAGAAATTGGGATAAATTCTATAAAAATAGTAAAAATATGAGAAAGTACCTAGAATTTTTTACGCTTTTCTGCACTTTTTTGAGATAGAAAAGAAATTTGGTACCTTATCCTTAAATTGTAACTGATTCGCTTCATTTTCGAAAAGAGTTTTGCCCATTTTGTCGTAAAAAAGTCATAATAAGAAGGAATATCACACCATATTGTCGAACGTATGTATATACTTGTAATGAACTGCCGAACTGCTTTTCTCTACCCTCATTGTTGAGGCAATATGGCAACTGAAACAGCTTGCTGTTAAATTCAGATTACACATCTATTCAGGAGGTGGAATGCAAAATGATGTTTGCACTTATTGTTGTAGTTGGTGTCGTAGCACTTGGCGTAGCTAGCTTCTACGTCATTAAGCGACCTCAAGGCGCTGTTGATCCTGAGGATCGCAAACCGCTTGTTTCTGTAAACGGACATGTTAAATTTGCAGAAGGAATTAATCAAATTTCCATATCTAAAATTGACATGTACGATCAGCGTCTTGTTATCAATCAAGTAGCTATTATTCCATTTAACCGTATTCAACGAGCAGAATTTTCAAAGGTTGTCAAAAATGAAAAAGGCCTTCACGGAGCTCCTGTTCAACGCTATTTCGGTGAATTAACCATTCATTTCACAGACAAGAACGGGCAAGAAACATACATTCGCTGTGAAACACCGAAAAAAAATCAATTTCACCTCATCTACCAGTACGATTTAATGAAAAGACAATTAAATAAGCGTCTTGGTCTCGAAGATCTGCAGCCTTACCTTACTCTTCAAGAACCATACGAACTATAAGAGAAAACCTCCCTTTTTCACATATTATTTCACTTCCCTGTACATACTAGAAGCGAAACTGAAAATGGGAGGTCATTCCAATGGATTTCGTCCGTTTTTTGCAATATTTTTGTTCAATCGCCGGCGCTCTATGCTTAGGGTTTACCTACTATCACATGTTCAAGCGTGACTCTCCGGTTAAAAAAGAAGAATCACAGCAAGGTGGAACTGACTAACGTTCACCTTGTTTTTTTATGTGCAGGCATGTGTACTTCGCATTTTGTGGTTGAAAGTTAGATTACTTTAATCATTTGTAAAATCACGGGTGATTTTTCTAAAGGAATATCCTCTGTGTTAATGATAAGAAGTCCTTTTTGGACGCTGTAATTGGAGGAAGGCTGTAACACACCGTTTATGAATAGATTACTGTATGAGTAGCTCTCAGGATCCAATATATGCTGAGTGCCGTATTCTTTTAATGCATTTTGATCTGTAAAGATGCGCTTGCTGCCTCCGGCTACCGTATAGTATTCAAAGATGCGAACTTTTTTCGGAAATATATACCTGAATTCCTGCTGGATCTACCATTTTGGTTGGTTCTCCTATAGTATTAGAAGTTACAAACTTTGCGCCTGATTCTGATACAGATGTACAAACTTAAAAGTAATAAAGTGAAGATTATGCTATCGTTTTGTTTTAAAGCGTAATGGCGTGTAAGATATATAAATCTCAGTTTTACAGAAATTTAGTGGTCACAATAAAAGCTTCTGGGGACGTAGCGCAGAAGCTTTTATTATTGTTATTTATTTAATTCAAAACGCCCAGTTCCCTTTTCTAAACACAGGCTCGCTTGTACCGTCAGCTTTGATGCCGTCGATGTCCATTTCAGCTGAGCCGATCATGAAGTCAACGTGGGTGATGCTGTCGTTTGCTCCGTTTTGTGATAGCTCTTCTTTAGACATCGTTTTTCCGCCTTCTAAACAGAAGGAATACGAGCTTCCGATAGCTAAGTGATTGGATGCATTTTCGTCAAACAGCGTGTTGTAGAAGATGATGTTTGACTGAGAAATTGGCGATTGATGTGGTACTAAGGCTACTTCTCCTAAGTATTTGGCACCTTCATCTGTTTCAATTAGGTGCTTTAACGTTTCTTCGCCTTCTTCTGCATTTACATCAACAATTTTTCCGTTTTCAAATGTTAGCGTGAAGTTTTCAATTAAGTTTCCTGCGTAGCTAAGCGGTTTTGTGCTTGTTACTTGACCGTTTACGCCGTCTTTTTTTGGAAGTGTAAATACTTCTTCTGTTGGCATATTGGCCATGAACGAGTTACCGTCTTCATTAACACTGCCTGCGCCAACCCAAATATGTTTGTCAGGAAGCTCAATTGTTAAATCTGTTCCTGGCGCTTTATAGTGAAGCTTAGCAAATCTCTTTTCATTTAAAATGTCTACTTTTGTATGTAATGAAGCGTTGTGCTCTTCCCATGCGGCCACTGGATCTTCTTGGTCTACGCGCACAGATTTAAAAATAGCTTCCCACAGTTTTTCTTGCTGCTGTTCTTCTGGAACGTCAGGAAATACTTTAGCTGCCCAGTCTTTTGAAGGAACAGCTACGATGGACCAGCTGATTTTATCGGATTGGATCGCTTCACGGAATTTTTTCATTGCTTTTCCGCTTACTTTTTGGAACGCAGCAATACGTTTGCCGTCTACTCCTTTTAGTAAGTCAGGACCGCTTGAAATTACAGATAAAACAGCGCCTCCGTTTTTCACAAGCTCTTCTCTTGCTTGAGCTTTCCAAGCAGGAAATTCATTAAATACAGATTCATCCGCTTTTTCATATTTCAAACGAACTAAATGATCGTCATGCCAGTCTACATCAACAGACTTTGCTCCGGCTTCGTACGCTTTTTTCGCAATTTCACGAACAAAATCAGCGGAAGAAATATCGGCATTAATGTTTAATACTTGCCCTTTTTGAATGTTTACACCGACTTTTACAGCTAGCTCGGCGTACTTTTCAATATTGCGCTCAAACTGTTCCATAATTTATCTCCTTTACGTATATATTCTAACGACTTTATTGTATCATGAATAAAACATCAATTAAAAATCCTAGCCTATAGTTTACATAATATAATTACGTTATTTTACAGATTATTATATAGCAAAAGTTTGTTCTCTAAGAATCAGAACAAACTTTTGTCTTTCACAGATTCAGTTTTGTAGCCGAGCCGCTCCGAAATGTTCTTGCCTATATCAACCATGCGTTCTTGAAGATACGTTAATCGCTCATTTGTCATACGCATGGTAGCACCGGAAATGCTGACTGCGGCAACGACTTGACCAAGGTGATCAAAAATAGGCGCTGCGATGCAGGTAATTCCATATTCATTTTCTTCTAAATCCAGCGCATATCCTTTTTGTTTTACTTCTGAAAGTTCTCGAAGAAAGCTTTCTTCATCTGTAATGGTGTGATCTGTATGAGCTGGTAAGCCTTTTCTTTCAAGAATGCTTGTTACCGTGTTAAGCGGTAAAAAAGCTAGGATAGCTTTACCGACAGACGTACAGTGCATAGGGGCTCTTTTCCCCACTTTTGAATGCATGCGCAGCGTCTGATTGCCTTCTAATTTTTCAATATACACTACTTCACCTTGATCGTAGACAACAAGATGAATAACTTCATTTGTTTCACTTTCAAGTTCTTGCAAAAACGGCTTTGCTTCCGTTCGTAGATCAATAGAATCTAAAAGTTTTGAACTTACTTCTAAAAACTTATACCCAAGCTTGTACCGCCCGGTTTCTTGATCTTGTTCAATATAACCGTACTGAGCAAGAGTAGTTAGAATACGGTATACGGAGCTTTTATTGATGTCCATTTGCTTTGCAATTTCTGTGACGCCTACCCCTTCTCTTTCCATGCTGACAATTGTGACGATATCCAACGCCCGGCTTACAGACTTCACCATGTTTTCTCTCTCCATTTTTCTCTCTCCTTTATGTGTCGTGTTACTGCCGGGCATTTTTTATCACTCTTATACGTTTACGCGTTCTTTCTCTGCAACAAACGGATTTTGGAGGGTTCCAATTTCTAGGATGGTGCATTCAATGACATCGTTTGCGCTCACCAGCTCCGCGCCGACCGGACTTCCTGTTAAAACCACATCTCCCGGCTTAAGGGTCATAACAGTAGAAAGGTAAGCAATCATTTGCTCAACGGAAATAATCATTAAATCTGTCGAGCTGTTTTGTTTTTCAACGCCATTTAAAAACGCTTTTACATGAATGGATTTAAAATCAAGCTCCGTTTCGATTACAGGGCCAAGAGGCGTAAATGAATCAAAGGATTTTCCAATGGTCCAGTGCCCGTCTTCATGAAAATAATCCGGAGCCGTTACATCGTTTCCAATTGTATACCCAAATATATAGTCCAGCACGTCTTCTTTTGCGATGTTCTTTGCTTCTTTTCCAATAATAACTGCAAGCTCAGACTCAAACTTGACGTGCTTAATCGCAGTTGGAATGACAATGTCTTCGTTTGGACCAATCACAGAGGATACGGGCTTAAAAAAGAAGACAGGAATAGAAGGCAGTTCTCTTGGCAGCTCCGACTTCGCGGCTGCATAATTTGCACCTATTCCAATAATTTGAATCGGCTCTAAAGGAGCCAAAAGCCTTACTTCACTCAGTGAAAAAGTCTGTCCTGTATAGTCCCATTTCTCAAATATATTTCCTTTAATGACGCTGATCGTATCCTCTTTTAGTACACCTGTATGACGGCTATCTTGTACAGCGAACCTTACAAATTTCATGACATAACTCCTTTTCCCATTTGCTTGATTTTAATAAGGATAGTAGATAGTCAGATTCTTGAGATGCAAGTACAGCCTGCCATCTCTATGCTGACAGGCCGTTTTTTTACTGTTTTATAGCTGCTTTTGCCTTTGCTTCGATACGGCGACGGTGTAAAATTGGCTCCGTATAACCGTTTGGCTGATCATAGCCTTGAAATACTAAATCGCAGGCTGCCTGAAAAGCAATGGATGTGCTGTAGTTCGATGCCATTGGCTGATACAGAGGATCATTTTCATTTTGTTGATCCACTACTTTTGCCATTCGCTTTAGCGTTTCCGTTACTTGTTCTTTTGTACAAATTCCATGATGAAGCCAGTTAGCTACGTGCTGACTGGAAATACGAAGCGTTGCCCGGTCTTCCATTAGCCCTACATTATTAATATCCGGTACTTTTGAGCACCCTACTCCTTGGTCGACCCATCTCACTACATACCCAAGTATTCCTTGAGCATTGTTGTCGAGCTCCTGCTGAATTTCATCTTTGCTCCAATTTGGTTTTTCTGCCACAGGAATTTGCAAAATGTCATCTTGTAAATCAGTAGACTGAGTAAGCAATTCGTTTTGAACATCTCTTACATCAATTTGATGATAGTGAAGAGCATGAAGCGTTGCTGCTGTTGGTGAAGGTACCCATGCCGTATTCGCTCCTGCTTTTAAATGCCCCACTTTTTGTTTAAGCATTTCCGCCATCATATCCGGCATTGCCCACATTCCTTTTCCGATTTGAGCGCGGCCTTGGAATCCGCTTGCTAATCCTACATTTACATTAGACTGCTCGTAGCCTTGAAGCCATTTAGACGCTTTCATATCATTTTTACGGATAACAGCCCCCGCTTCCATTGAGGTATGAATTTCGTCACCTGTTCGATCCAAGAATCCAGTATTAATAAAAGCCACTCGGTCTTTTACTTCTTTGATACACGCTTTTAAATTAAGCGTCGTGCGGCGCTCTTCGTCCATTACGCCAATTTTAATCGTATGACGCTCAAGCCCTAGCATATCTTCAATTGAATTAAATAACGTGTTGGCAAAAGCCACTTCTTTGGAGCCGTGCATTTTCGGTTTAACGATATAGATAGAGCTCTTTTTAGAATTTTGATACGTGCCGTTTTTAAGCAAGGTGTGTTTGGCAATTAAACTAGTAATCACGCTGTCTAAAATACCTTCATAGATTTCGTTGCCATTTCGATCTAAAACAGCGCTGTTTGTCATTAAATGCCCAACGTTTCGAACAAACATAAGCGAACGGCCAGACAGTGAAATCTTTTTCTTGTCGGGAGAAATATAGGTACGGTCTGGATTTAAACGCCTTGTCATGTTTTGACTTCCTTTTTTAAAAGTAGACGTCAAATCACCTTTCATTAATCCCAGCCAGTTGCGGTAAACATCTACTTTATCTTCTGCGTCTACTGCCGCTACTGAATCTTCACAGTCCATAATCGTCGTAAGAGCTGCTTCCATTAAAATATCTTTTACACCCGCATCGTCTGTTTTACCAATCGAATCCGTACGATCAATTTGAACTTCAAAATGCAGGCCGTTGTTTTTGAATAAAAGAGCATCAGGGCTTTCTTCTTCCCCTTGATACCCTACAAATTTCTCTTCTTCCTGTAATTCGGTTAAACTGCCATCGTTTAATTGAGCGACAAGCTTTCCATTTTCAAGGCTGTACTGAACCACTTCCGCATGAGAAGACTGAACGAGCGGAACAACTTCATCAAGAAAATTCTTCGCAAACGCAATAACTTTTTCTCCTCGAATTGGATTATAAGAACTCGTGCGCGAAGCTCCATTTTCTTCACTGATTGCATCAGTGCCGTAAAGAGCATCATAGAGACTTCCCCAACGTGCATTAGCAGCGTTAATAGCATACCGGGCATTATTTACAGGTACAACAAGCTGCGGTCCTGCCTGATAGGCAATTTCGCTGTCTACTCCTTCTGTACCAATAAGGAAATCTTCTGTCTTGTCTTCTAAATAGCCAATTCTCGTTAAAAACGATTTGTATTCGTTAAAGTCACCGTCAGGATTTTCTTGATGCCACGCATTAATTTGAGCTTGCAGCTGATCACGCTTTTCTAACAAACGTTTATTTACGGGTGTTAACTCGGTTACTAACGCTTCAAAATCAGACCAAAAATTTTCTGTACTTAGGCCGCTGCCCGGAAGAGCTTCCTCATTGATAAATTGATAGAGAACTGGAGCTACTTTTAGATTTCCAACTTGTTTGTAGTTTGTCACCGTCTGTTTCCTCCTCTTACTCTTTTACATTTTTAAATTTGGACGCGCTTTCATTTCTTTTTGCCAAAATGATTAAGACGAACATATGCGGTACTGTTTCTTATTACGAAACAGCGTTTTATTTTTGTTAAAAAAATCATATCATCGAGCGAATATATTTTCAAGAATTTTCTAAAAATATTCTATTTTTTTCATTTCTTTTTTGACTTCAGCGCAGCGGCTCGGACTTGGAAACAGCTTTCCTGCATTTAATAGATTTTTAGGATTAAATACTTCTCGTATATTCGTTTGTGCTTGAATTTCATCTTCATTGAAAACAAATCGCATTTCTTCTTTTTTTTCAATGCCCACGCCGTGTTCGCCGGTAATCGTTCCTCCTGCTTCTGCACATACTTGCAAACATGCGCTTCCGGCGTCGAGTGCTTTTTCAGTTTCCCCGGGCTTTCTAGCATCAAATAATACAAGCGGATGCAAGTTCCCATCTCCGGCGTGAAAAATATTGGCAATGCGAAGGCCAGATTCTTCGCTAATTTTGTTAATTCGCTTCAGCACTTGAGGCAGTTTACTTCTTGGAATAACGCCGTCTTGTACGAGATAGTCAGGGGATATAGCTCCCATCGCTCCAAATCCTGTCTTACGATTTGCCCACCACCTCGCGCGCTCTTCTTCACTTTCAGCTACTTTCACTTCCCGTACGTTTTGTTTTTTACATACGTCTAAAATGCGAAGGATTTGCTCTTCGATACCGTCTGAAATGCCGTCTACTTCAATTAATAAAAGAGCTTCAATATCTCTAGGGTGTCCGACTGGAAACGCAGCAGCTTCCACTCCTTCAATGGCGGTTTTATCCATCATTTCAAGCGCAGCAGGCACAATGCCGGCTGATATAATGTCTGATACCGCTTGGCTGCCGTCTTCTACGCGGTCGAAATAGGCAAGAACCGTTTGTTTTGCTTCGGGGTTTTTCAAAATGCGTACCGTAATTTTTGTAACGATTCCTAACGTCCCTTCTGATCCTGTTAAAAGTCCTAATAGATCATATCCCGGTTCATCTGGAATACCTTGCTTGCCAAGCTCAATTACATCTCCATTTGGAAGCACCACCTCTAACCCTAAAATATGGTTGGTAGTTACCCCATATTTAAGACAGTGTGCCCCTCCTGCATTTTCCGCTACATTTCCACCAATTGTGCAGCAATACTGACTCGAAGGATCCGGTGCATAATAATATCCTTTTTCAGAGATTGAATTGGTTAATCTAAGATTAATAAATCCCGGCTCTACAACGGCACGTCTGTTTTCATAGTCGACGCTAAGAAGGCGCTTCATTTTCACTAAACTAATAACCACCTCATTATTAAGAGGAATCGCTCCCCCGCTCAGCCCTGTGCCTGCTCCTCTTGCAAGAAAAGGCAAATCGTTTTCATTGCAGTATTTAACAATACTAGAAACTTCTTTTGTATTTTGAGGAAATACCACCGCTTTAGGCAAGTGTCTGTGAATAGTAAACCCATCGCAGTCGTACGCAAGCAAATCTTCTTTATGATGCAAAATAGAATGAGGGTCTACTAGCTGAGAAAGATTTTTTACGTGAAGATCTTTTATTCTATTTTTCTTCAACACGATGCGCTTCCTCCTCTTCTTTTTGATAGGCCCACTCCAAAAGCTGTACCGTGTGAACAATTTGTTGACTTCGTCCATATTTTTTTACTCCTACTGCCATCTGCAGCATGCATCCCGGGTTTCCCATTGAAATCATTTCTACGTCATGAGGCACATGTTCCATTTTACTTTGAAGCACAGCTCCCGCCATATCAGGGTTTGTTAAATTATAAATTCCTGCGCTTCCACAGCACCGGTCGGCATTAGCCATATGAACCATTTCAACTCCGGGAATAGAGAGTAAAATATCTCTTGGTTCTTCTCTAACTCCTTGGCCATGAGCTAAATGGCAAGCGTCGTGATACGTAATGCGCGTATTCAGCTTTGTCTGCGGAGGGCGATATCCCGTATCGTGAAGGTATTTTGAAATATCCTGGACTTTTTCAGCAAAGACTTCGGCTTTTTCAAGCCACTCTTGCTCTTCTTCTCTAAACAGTTCAGGATACTCTTTTAACATGCAGCCGCATCCCGCAGCGTTTACAATAATAGTGTCCGCATGTTGAAACGCCTCTATATTTTTTTTTGCAAGCTTCCTTCCCATGTCTCTGTCTCCTGCATGAACGTGCAAAGCACCACAGCAAGTCTGAGACTGAGGAATAACAACGTCGTTTCCGTTTCTTCTTAATACATTAAGAGTCGCTTCATTAATATCACTGAACATGACGTCCATGATGCAGCCAGTTAAAAAAGCAACTTCTGCTTTTTTTTCTGCTTTTGCTTTTAGAACGCGTTTCTTTTTATATTTTTTCCGAACAGAACGGGTAATCTTAGGCATTACATATTCCATTTCTGATAGATGTGTTGGCATCATATTTAACATGCCTGTTGTGCGCACCATTTTTTGCATTCCGCTTTTTTGATACAGCTTTAATAAGCTTCCTGCAGCTTCCAAGCGGTGGGAATGAGGAAAAAGTTCCTTAAGAAAAAATTTGCTGATCATCCCTTTCCAGCCGGTCAAAGGCATCGCCTGACGAATTTGGCCGCGAGCTTCTTCAATGAGTCCGCCAACGTCTACATTTGCAGGGCAAGCAGTTGTACAGGCACGGCAGTCCAAACAGGCAAACACAGGGTCTGCAAACTGCTCATTCACGCTTATTTTCCCTTCTGCTACCGATTTGATAAGGTGCACGCGTCCTCTTGGTGAATGCTGTTCTTGCCCCGTTATTTCATAAGTAGGACAAGACTCCAAGCACATTCCGCAGTGTACACAATCCGCCCATTTTTTTTCGTCTGGCGCGTCTTTCCACAAATAATTGCTAACGCTTTGACATGGAGCATCTTTGATATCCGCTTTCGCTGAATTCACTTAGATTCCTCCTATAAATCGTTTATAGTTAAGCACGTTTTTAGCGTCCATCTTTGCTTTAATTCCTGCTAGTAACGGAAAATGAGAAGGTTCTTCTCCCCATACATTTACTTTTTGGCGCAGTATAAAAGGCAAATGTTTAACGACCACATATCCTCCGTACGTTTTAGCAGTTTCAGTAAATGAAGTAATAACGGAAAGAATGGCATCTTCTGAGCCTTTTATGTAGATCGAACAAAGACCATGTCCAACTCCTCCATGTGCTTTTATCAGCATTGGACGGGACGTTTTTAACACCGTACTTTTAGTTATCACATCCAGTACATTCATATTTGGTACGCCGACTTTTAAAGTGGCTTCCGTTTCTTCTTCTGAAGAACAACGTGCACCATTTGGACTAATGTTACTAAAAAACCCCCAAAATACCTCGGCTTCTTTTTCCTGCAGTATTTTTAAAATTGTATCAGCAGGCTGAATACTTTTGATATAATTCTCTTGATAATGTACGGAACTTTCCACGTCTTCAAAGCTGATCACAAGCGTAAACAGATGCTGCCCTATTACATCTTCAGCTAGAGAGGGATTTAATAATTCCAAAGCAACGGGCTCTATAATTGAATCTAAGACTTTGCTAACAAACGCATGAATTTCTTCGATATTGCCTGTTGAAAAAGAAATAAAGACAATGCTTTGATACTTAGGCAGCGGACGCAGCTTTAACGTTATTTCGGATATAACGCCGAGCGTTCCCATTGAACCAATAAACAGCTTATTCATATCATAACCAGCCACGTTCTTGACGACTTTTCCCCCTGAACGAACAATGGTTCCATCTGAATATACGACTCTCATACCGATTACTGCATCTCGAGCTGATCCATAAGACAAGCGCTTTGGACCACTTTCATTCGCTGCTATAACTCCGCCGATTGTAGCGTAGTCTCCTAGAGCTGGATCAAGTGAAACTTGCTGATTGTGCGTTTTTAAATACGTTTGCAGCTCTCCAAACGGCGTACCAGCTTTTACAGTAACCGTCATATCACCTACTGTATGTTCAACAATTCCGCTGTATTCAGTCAGCGAAAGCAAAAGGTCTGATGTATCTATAAGTCCGCCAAATCCCTTTTTTGTACCACTCCCTTCAATGACGACTTTTTTTCCGTGTTCCGTCGCATACTTTAAAACGGCTGCTATTTCTTGTTCTGAAGTTGGCTTAACACGAAGCGCTCCGTTATTTCCAAGGAATTGATTCATATGCTGTTCTTCAAGTGTGGAAGGATGAGATAAAATGGATTCTAAATGACCTGGAAGCTCTAACGTACTCAATAAATTGACTCCTCTCGTTTTGTAATAGCAAACAACGTTTCACTAATAACATAAAGAAGTGCCATGTGTAATACGACTGAAAGTAGTAGATTAATAAGAAGGATAATTAGTAGAATAGATGAAAAGATATATTTTAAGCGCTTACAATCATTAAATCACCTATTCTTGGGGTTTTCAACCAGTATTTTCTTCTTATCAACAAAAAAATGTCCGTTCTTTTGAAAAAAAGTTTCTTTTAGTACTTGCCTATCATAAAAGGATTAGAATATAATGTAAGCGAATTCATTTTTACATAAGTCATCAGATGACCTTATCATCGTAGTTTTAATGGTTTCGTTTTACTAAATTTATAGTTCACTAATTTGAAAATGAGGTGTTAGTTATGACATGGACACAGCAGTTCACTCCTGTAGGAAACAGCGTCATTTGGTCTTCATTAATCGCTTTGATTCCTATTCTTTACTTC
Source organism: Priestia sp. YIM B13551 (assembly GCF_042787905.1). Taxonomy (NCBI): domain Bacteria; kingdom Bacillati; phylum Bacillota; class Bacilli; order Caryophanales; family Bacillaceae; genus Priestia; species Priestia sp. YIM B13551. The sequence continues at coordinate 18,316 of NZ_JBHZOX010000001.1, read as the reverse complement.
TTTTGGGCTCTGGCTATTAAACGAATGAAAGGTTATATGGCTGGAGTTACAACTTTACTGGTCGCACTTGCTGTTGCAATACTTGCTTATAAAATGCCGGCTAGCATGGCTTTTATGTCAGCCAGTCAAGGAGCCGTATACGGTATACTGCCGATTGGATGGATTATCATTACGTCCGTTTTTCTTTACAAACTAACCGTAAAAACCGGTCAGTTTGATATTATTCGTACCTCTGTCGTATCTATTACAGAAGATCGCAGACTTCAAGCTTTGTTGGTTGCTTTTTCGTTTGGGGCTTTTCTTGAAGGGGCCGCTGGTTTCGGCGCACCTGTTGCTATTTCAGCAGCTCTGCTGGTAGGTTTAGGATTTAATCCACTATATGCCGCTGGCTTATGTTTATTAGCAAACACAGCACCCGTTGCTTTTGGTGCAATCGGTATTCCTATCACGGCTATGGAAGGTCCTACTGGAGTAGCGGCAATGGAAATCTCTAAAATGGTAGGCCGCCAGCTTCCTTTTATTTCTGTATTTATTCCGCTGTATTTGGTTTTTGTAATGGCAGGATTTAAGAAAACATTAGAAGTACTCCCTGCTATTCTAGTATCCGGCGTCTCTTTTGCCCTTACCCAGTTTGTCAGCTCTAACTTTTTAGGACCTGAACTTCCCGATATTTTATCGGCACTCGTTTCACTTTTTGCACTCGCTATTTTCTTGAAATTCTGGAAACCGAAAACAACGTTTCGCTTTCAATCTGAAAAAGCAGCACATGAAGTAGCTTCCGCTTCAGCTGAGCCAAGAGAAACTCAAGATCAACCCGCATTCACGGGGGCTCAAATTGCAAAGGCGTGGTCACCTTTTTTAATTTTAACGATCTTTATTTCTATATGGGGAATTCCTCAAATTAAAACCGCTTTGACAGGACATTATGAAGGAGCTNGCAGCACATGAAGTAGCTTCCGCTTCAGCTGAGCCAAGAGAAACTCAAGATCAACCCGCATTCACGGGGGCTCAAATTGCAAAGGCGTGGTCACCTTTTTTAATTTTAACGATCTTTATTTCTATATGGGGAATTCCTCAAATTAAAACCGCTTTGACAGGACATTATGAAGGAGCTAACGCTTTTTTGAGCGCTATCAATTCCATCGGACATTATTTAACGTTTATGCCAGAAGTACCTTGGTTAAATAATTTAATTTTAAATGGAAGTGGAGAACCGATTGCGGCAGTGTATAAGTTAGAATTACTAGGCGCTGCGGGCACAGCTATCCTGTTGTCTGCTGTTGTCACAAAATTTATCGTCAACATCTCTTGGAAAGACTGGTTCATTACGTTTAACGAGACGTGCAAAGAATTAGCGCTGCCACTGCTTACCATTATGTCCGTTGTGGCATTTGCTTACGTGACAAATGCGTCTGGAATGAGTACAACCTTAGGACTGCTGTTAGCTAAAACAGGCGCGTTATTTCCCTTTTTCTCTCCTGTACTCGGCTGGCTCGGTGTTTTTATTACAGGATCAGATACTTCAGCCAACTTATTATTCGGCAACTTGCAAAAAATCACGGCTACGTCTATTGGAATGGACCCGCTTCTTGCGCTTGCAGCAAACTCTTCTGGTGGAGTAACCGGTAAAATGATTTCACCGCAGTCCATCGCCGTTGCCTGTGCTGCGGTTGGGTTGGCGGGAAAAGAGTCCGATTTGTTTCGTTTCACGGTGAAGCACAGCTTATTTTTACTGCTGATTGTCTGCGTATTAACATTTTTACAATCTAATGTATTATCGTGGATGATTCCTTAAACAAAAAAGCTTCCGTATCTAGAGGTACCCCTCTGAACGGAAGCTTTTTTTCTTTTATTTAAGATCGATTAATGGCATATACAACAAATAAAACTATATCTAGCAAAATCATCACAACACCAACAAGCAGCCAGATGTTTCCTTGAGTCTTTTTCTCTCCTTCTTGCATTTCAAACGCTCGAATAGCAAATACAATTCCAAGGGTAAACACAAGAAAAAACAGCTGACGGCAATCGAAAAACGACAGTACAACAAAAATTAAAGTGAAAAACACCATAATCATTTCTAAAATCCGATAAGGCTGCTTTTGACATGCTAATAATAGTTTCATTTCTTGACCTACTTTCATCCCGTTTTTAATAGCGTTATTTTACTATTAATTTTAAATGAGATGTTAGTGTTTCGAGCACTGTTCACTGTTTTGTAACAAAAAAGCGTACGTTAGTTAAACGCACGCTTCTTTTTTATTCATTTACATTTGGATTCATTGGATTATCAATCCCTGTTTTATCTTGAATTTTTTTATAGATAAAATACGTGTAGACAGCAATTAAAATGGAGAATACCCACGTAACGGCCTGACGGAATACAATCATGTTCCCGTACCCTTCTACTCCGTACTTTTGAATCAATACGTATTTTACAATTGCTAAAAATACGTAGCGACCTGCGAACAGTACTGTAAGCCAGTTCATCATTTTGAATAAATCAGGCTGGTGGAAGAGTTTTAGAGAGTCTTCTCGCTTATAGCCCATTAAGTAAGCCGTATCTACAAAAAAGTACAAACCAATTGGCTTTTTTATCACAATGGTAAAAAGGACAACTACAGCCAGTCCAATCATAAAGTATACTTGATTGTTTAACATCGTTGCTGCGTTTCCTGAAATTAAATCAATAATGGTACGTGCCAGCAGCGTAATGACAATAAACAATCCTGTTACGTTAAACTGGCGATCTTTAATAAATGTATAAATGGTATACACAAACGCTGGTGCTGTTGAAAGCAAAATGGCATAGTAATCACCAATAATGTCTTTTCCTTGGTTCCATATTAGGTAAGGAATAGCGATATAAAAAAGTAAATCAAACCATACTCGTTTTGTATTGTTCATATATAACTCCTTTAAAAACGTTGTTCCTGCTATTATATGGGATACTACGCAAGAAAAAAAGGCTTTTACCTGGAATGTTATGAAATTTTAATCATTTGATGTTTAGATCCAGAGCGACAGGGAAAACGATTTCTAGAAAGACTTCAAGAATCATAAACATCCAAACACTTGAGCAGCAATACATGTGCCACAAGTGAAAAATGCTGAAAGGATTGATTCATTATCGCACTTCACCTAACGTACACGTCAGAAATGGAAAAGGCCATGCAGCTTTCTCACGGCGTGGGGTATGCTGAATATAGCCGTAAACTAGACAAACGTCTACAGGTGGAAAAAGAACGAGAAAAAGATTATCAGGCTAGCAAAGATATACTGCGTGATATTAACCAGCATCGATAATAAAAAGCCGCTTGCTACCAAGAGTAGCAAGCGGCTTTTTATTTACAAATGAACCAAATTTATACATAATAAGGAAGTGCGTGTATCAAAGAAAGGAACTTGCTTATTATGATAGAAAAATTACTTATTATTTGTGTATTTGTAGGAATTATTCACATGATTGAAACACTAGCCTACTCTGTGAGACTTGCGGGCTTGAAAACTCGGAAGCTAGTCGTGGCTCTATCTCTTTTTAATATCATTGTCATTGTTTCAAGAACAGCTAATATGGTGCAAGCTCCGCTGACCGGCAAATTAGGAGATGCGGTTCAGTCTAAAGAAGATTTGCCCGTTCTGCTTCATCAGCTTCAAACTATCTTGCTCGCGGCCTCTATTGGGACAATCGCAGGTGCTCTTTTAATTCCTAGCTTTGTATCAATCTTCTCTCGAATGATTTCACACTTAGAAGTAGCGGGATCTGTACCCAAAATGATGAAAAATATTGCTTCCATACATACGCTTGAGAAAGCAAAAAAACACGTGAAGCGTCCTAGGTGGATTATGCTGTCTCAGCTGCGAATAGGCGGAGTGCCCAAGCGGTTGCTTCTTTTGAATTTAATGGCTACGACCATTTATACAGTAGGTGTTCTTTCCACTCTTTATGCTTCTACGCTCGAGCCTACTCTTTCTAAATCAATTCTGATGTCGTCTGGCCTTATTAACGGACTAGCGATGATTACCCTTGCTGTGTTTGTAGATCCGCAAGTAGCCATTTTAACTGAAAAGGTAATGAAAGGTGAATCCACTAAGCAATCTATGAACAAAATGGTTGGTACACTCGTCATCTCTCGTTTGTGCGGGACAGTGTGTGCCCAGATTCTCTTAGTCCCCGCTGCTCTTTATATTGCATGGATTTGCAAATTAATCCCTTAGAAAAAAGACTTCGTTAAAGAAGTCTTTTTATACATATTCCACTTTTTTGTATCTATGAACAGCAGCAATTAAAAGAAAAAAACTGCTCATTAACGTAACAACTACGGTATAGGTGAAACTTTGTGACCAGTGCAATTGTTCAAGCAGACGAGCGGCGTATTGTGACAGTGCTGCAGGACTCCACTTTAATTGATTCGTAAACAAAGTACTCAAAAATGAAAGTAACGCAATGATCAAAATGCTTACTCCAGCAATCCCTCCGCTTTGTAAAAGGAATGTTCCAGCTGCCACTAAAACGGACAAGATAAAAATCAGCCACAGACTGTATAAAAGAAAGCTAACTAGCATATGAGTCCAATCCACATATGAAAATAAAAGATTTGTATAATACCATGCTGCTATATAGCTTATAAACGTTGAGCCAATGACCAGTACGATTTGCGCAGCCCATTTACTCATAATGTATTGAATGATGCTCACCGGTCTCATCATAACAAGTACAGCAGCATGATTTTGTCGTTCATTTGAAATCATATTCATGCTTGCTAGTACAATCAGTAAGGTTCCTATTGTGCTATATTGTGAAAGGACACCTTGCATTACTTCTTGACCGGTGGGCGTAGGAAGTTGAATAATTGCTCCTTTTGGTAAATTCCCTGCCATGTTAATGATTTGTGGCATATAATAATTCGTTAAAGGCTGTGTGATGCCTAGTAAAATTAGAGAAATTGGCAGCCAAATTCCTTTGCCGTTCGCAAATAATTCATGCAGTTCCTTTTTAAATAAGACTCCAAATGTGTTCATTTGTTCATCACCTCTAGATACACATCTTCGAGAGAATGCTGTTTTCGTTCAAATAAAACAAGGTTTGCTTGTTGATCAACAAGCAGTTGAAGCAGTTGCTGCTGCTGAGATGTATCTTTTACACCTACAGTGGCTTTATAAGGAGAATGAAACAGCACCTGTTCACTTGGCAGACTGCTAAGTGATGCAGGGAGCCTTTCTTCTGTTTCAATCGTAAAAGCAGGAGCCGTAAACTCTTGGCGCAGCGAACTCTTTGTTCCATTCCATTTCATACGTCCGTTTTTAATCATGATAATGTTATCGCATATTTGTTCTGCATCATGCAAAATGTGAGTTGAAAAAAGGATGGTCGTATCTTTTTTTAATGTTTCGATAATCATTAGGACATCTTTTCTGCCTTCAGGATCCAAAGCCGAAACCGGTTCATCTAGAATTAGCAGTTCAGGTTTATGTAACAAGGCTTGCGCCAAGCCCAAACGTTGTTTCATTCCTCCAGAAAAGCCAGCAATTTTCTGCTTTTCCTTTCCTTTTAAACCTACAGTTTCAAGTACTTCATCTATTCGTTGGGAAAGCACATTTTTTGAAATGTTAGATAAAAGACCTAAAAAAGTTAAATACTGCTGAGGCGTCATCCAATTAAAAAACGTAGGATGCTGTGGCAGAAAGCCAATAAATGATCGTACGTCTTGATGTTGTTTATCTTCAAAAGAAATTTTCCCTTTATTAGGTGCAGTAAGACCTGCAATCATATGCAAAGTAGTCGTCTTACCTGCACCATTAGGGCCTAACAACGCTGCACATTTTCCTTTGTCGAGATTAAATGAAAGGTTATTCACAACAGTTATATTACGATACGCTTTTGTCAGTCTTTCTACTTGCATAAACATCTTAGCTCCACCTCACTGTTTTTTACGTCCTAAAACAAAATATAAAACGGGGCCAACTGTACTTACACATAAAATGATGAGTCCCCATAACCATTTTGGCCCGTTTGTCTCTTCTTGCTTTATGCAGCTTATCAATGCTGGAATCATTAAAAGCAATTGTAAGAATAGAATTGGAGCAATTAACAACCAATTAATGTCCTTCATTTACATCCCCCTTTTTCTTCGTGCTGGAAGCCAAATAATAAAAAACCAATAAAACAGCGTTGGCATTGGAATTTGAATCAGTCCCCATATTCCCCAAAACCATGGATGAGCGCCGCGTTTTTTTGCATTGATAAAAAGTAGAAAGCTTTGAAGAAGGAGAAATGGTGAAATAAACAGCACAAGAATCCATTTTTCATTCATTATAAAAACATCTCCTTTTTTCGTTTATAGTGAAAAACGATAAAAGAAATAGGAGCAACAATGATCCCAATTACTTCAATGGCGATAAATAAGGCAGGTATTTGTAAAATAGCAGTTGCCATTACCGTTAAAATAACAAGTGCTGTTAATGTAAATAAGCATAACTCTTTCCGGAAAGCTTTTTTCTGCTTTTGTTTTTGAATGAGAAGCTGTTCTTGAATTGCATGAAGAGAAATACGTTCATGACTTGCTAAACTCTCTAGCTGCTCCCAATCTTTTTTTAAAGAATGTAAGGACTGATTGTCATTTTCTTCTCTCATTCTTTCCACTCCTTTCTCAGTATGTTTACTCCTTTATTTACTCTTGATTTGACCGTTCCTGCTCGCATATTCAGCATATGGGCAATCTCATCGTATGTATATCCGTAATAATGTCGAAGCAAGACAGGAATTCGAAAGCGCGAATCGAGTTCATTAAAATCGGAAAACATCTCGCTCCATTCCACTCCTTTGTATTTAGCTTTCCACTGAAGCTGGTGCGATAAAGACTGCTTTATTCGCTGGAGACTGCTTTTTTCACGTTTTTGCTTACGCAAATAATCCATGTACAGTCTTGAAGCAATGGATATCATCCAAGTCGAAAACTTTGCTTCATTTTTGTATGAAGAAAGATTCACGTAACACTTCATCATTGCTTCCTGACACAATTCACTGCATAAGTCCTCATCTAATGTCAGCTTTAAAAGGTATTTATATAAAAATGAATGATAGCGCTGAAATAATAATGAAAAGGCATCATCATCACCTTGTAATGCTTTTTGGACAAGGATGAAATCATCTTGTTCCAAAGCGGTCACCCCTCCTTTTTGTTTCATCACCTATATGACGCTTTAGCGATTGAAATCGTTCATTTTTTATATAAAAAAAACGCCCCGCAGGACGTTTTTATTTAGTACGAAGCATTTTTAATCCTTCTTCATCTTCTTCTAATGAATAGACTTCATCGTTTTTAGCGAATAAAACACCGTGGAAGATTTGAAGATCATCATCACAGGCCTCGCAAAATTCCTTTTCGCCTTCGTTCCAAAAGCTAAAGAGCGCTAGTTCATCACTTCGCACGCTCGCGTATTTTTGATGAAATTCATAAATCATCATCGCGTAGTAGCGAAGCGCTTCTTCTTTTTTTTCAAATTCAATGGTTTCAATAATATCTTTTTCCCAGCCTTCTAAAAACAGCCAAGGTTCACAATCACTTTTTATTTTATGAACTCTCCATTTATCTGTCATAATTGAACATCTCCTTACGTACAGCTTACTTCTAAAAATTCTCTTTTCCTTATTATTCAGCAAAAATAACTTTGAATCAAGTAAAACGGAAAAAAACGCCTATTTTCAGGAAATAGACGCCAACAAGGTAGCTTAATCTGAACTTCTTTTTTATATTAATAATAGCTCCTTAAACTATAAGGAACTAAATTACCCGTATAGTACTGGGTAACGGGAGGAAAAACGCCCGCTGAAGGCGTAATTTTTCCCCACCAATATGGTTTTTTCCCCCATCAGTTGTCCATTGCTCCATCAGGTGACACGACAAATCCAATTGGACGTGCAAATGAAGGCATAAAATGCGGATAAAACGAATACTGAAAAGGCGTGTAGAAAGAAGAGTAAAATATCTCTTTCCTTAGCCGTTTCCAAAGCCGGTTTGGTCAGAACCATCCGGATCGAGCGTATTTGTATTAGAAAGTCCCGAATTTGTATTTACACAAATTCCTGTATTTGAAGAGCCCGAACCTTGTGCAGTTTTACTGTTACTTTTTGGAGAAACATAGTACGTGTCGCCAAACGTAACGACTCCTCCTGTAACGTTTGGAATCACTACATGATTAATAACAATCGGCATTATCCTCACCCTTTTTATTTTCATCGTGATGTAATATATGAACGATTTATCAAAAGGGTTATAAATTAATGGATATAAATAAAAAATCCCCCTGCAGAATGGGGTATTTTTACGCTTTTACCTCTTTTTTAGAATGACTTAATTCATCTCTTAGAATATCAAAATCTCGTTCTGCTACTTCTTCAATTTTAGTATACAATTCCTTCTCTGTTAGAAGTCCTTTTTCTTCAAGTAATTCGACAAGAGCCTTAAACTTTATTCTAGATAAAAGCATTTCGTTTACCGTGCTCTCTGTTGGCTGTTCATTTTTCACTTGTTCTTTTTCTTTAACAGGTTCTTGCTGCAGCTTTACCCTGAAAACAATATTTGTATGATCTGTAATTTCAGGTGACTGATAAAATGTGCTGTGCGAAATGTTTTTTAGTGTTAGCGTTTCTTTTGTCTCCATATTTGTTACTTCAAAATACGGATCCTCAAAAAATGCATCATATTTATCATAAGCTGCTTTGCCTACAACCGAAAAAGAAAAGTTTAGCCTTTTCAACTCTTCACCTGTATTCGCATCAGTAATCATTTTTTCTTCAAACATATCAACGTGAAAATTTACGTTATTAATCATTAGTTGTGTCAATTCAATCGCCTCCTTCTTTATTAATACGACATGGAGTGACACGTTCCCTGTTTTTTTATATAAAAAACATCTCCCAAAAATGGGGATGTTTTTCAAGGAGCTAGAAAAATGCTCTTTTTTAGCTCTACAATTCTTCTTCTGCTTTGTCATATTTGCGTTCGTGCGCCGTATCTTCTTCGTTATCACGAATGGTTTTTTGGAGCACAAAAGCAGACATCGTTAAGTATAATGTTCCAACGGCATAATAACCTTTTACCGGTAATGATGCATCTAAGGTATAAATTCCTATAAACATAGCTAATAGTGCTGTAATAAAAGCTGTCCATGCTAAAAATGTAAAAGCTGCTGTATTACGCTTTTTCATCGTATGACCTCCTCTTTTCCTTTTTCTGTTAAGCGTCGCTTTCATTTTACATTGTAAAATAATTGTTGTCATGGGTATTTATAGTCAGTTACCCTTTTAATCAGAACAAGAAACGGAAGAATTTGGGTCTTACATCTTATTTTTATCGTAAAGCTTTTTTTCGAAATGATTAGATATATGGAATTTCTCTTTAAAAGTATGTTCATTCGTTTTCATTAAGAGAAGCTCCAGGTAATTATTGCAATAAAAAAATCATCGCCGAGACGATGATTTTTTGTTTAGCCTTCAAAGTATTCTTTATAAAAACCGCCGACTTGGCCAGTGTTATCAACAACAAAATAAAACTCTTCTGTTTCGTTTTTCACATCATATGTTTTTCCTGCTGTTAAGACATTTTCAACCACGAATTTTTTTGCATCTGTATGTATGCATTTTACTTGTTTAATTGTTGGACGATCGTTCCATTCTAAATGAATCATGTATGTACACTCCTTTGTTTTCATTCAAGATTCATTTTATCTTACTTGAAGTAAAAAAGAAACGGAGCGAATTTAAAAATTAAAAAATTCGCTCATGCACTTTTTTTTTGGCAACTGTTGCTTGTACAAACTGTGCTGTTTGTGCAACAATTGTGTCTTTATCAAAATCCATCGACGCAACATGGTAAGAGTTTCGAAGCATGTGCTGTCTTTTTTCTGCTGATTGAATATGGTTTAAGATATAAGCTGAATTCTCAGGCGGTACTACGTTATCAACTGTTGATGTTAGTACTAAAGCCGGGCACGTTACATAAGATAAGCGTTCTTTCGTTTCATCCATTAAAGAAAGCAGCTCACGCATAGAACGCACTGGTACTTTATCATACGTAATTTCATGTACGTTTGGATCTTTAATATCAGGATGCTCTTCTTTTAAATAACGAGGCGTATGACGAGAACGATAAGGCTCCATTGAAGGAATGGACGTCATAGCCGGATTGATTGCAATAACTCCGTCAAGATCTAGTCCTTGACTCGCTGTATGAAAGGTAAGAGTGCCTCCCATGGACTGACCTAAGATAAATACATGACGGCATTCTTGCTTCAAACGCTGATACCCATTTAAAAAGTCTTGCTTCCATTCCTGGTACGTTGTTTGTTCAATATCATAGTAGTGAGTACCATGTCCCGTTAGTCGCAAACCGTACACAGTAAAACCTTTTTCAGCTAATTCTTTTCCGATATATTCCATACTTTGAGGAGTCCCCATAAATCCATGAGAAACAAGTATACCAATGTCGTTGCCTTTATAATAAAAAGATTCTGCGCCTTGAATTACGTCATAACGTTCCATTTTCTTCACCCTTTATCACAAATTTTCTGACTAAATGAACTATCTTTATAATACACCTATAATTCCTATAAGTCAACTGGGGTATTTATTTTTTACGATTCAAAAAGAACGAAGCAAGAATTATCTCTTGCTTCGTTCTTTTTGAATATGTGGAAATACTAGCTCAGCAAACGTATATGCTTCTTCTAGATGCGGGTAGCCTGATAAAATAAATGTATCTATTCCTAGCTCTTTGTACTCTTTTAAACGATCCGCTACAATTTCAGGACTTCCAACAAGAGCAGTTCCAGCACCTTCTCGTGCTAAGCCAATTCCCGCCCATAGATTCGGAGCAATCTCCAGTGCCCCTCGATCTTTTGTGCCGCTGTGCAAACTTGACTGTGTTTTTTGGGCAATGGAGTCAAATGACGCAAACTTATCTTGAAACGCTTTGATCGTATCATCATCAACATGTTTAATTAATTTATCTGCAGATTCCCACGCTTCGTCTTCCGATTCTCTTACAATAACGTGCAGGCGAATACCAAAGCGAATGTCCCTACCTTCGTTTGCAGCTTTTTCTTTCATCTCATCAATTTTTGTTTTAATCACTGCGGGCGGTTCTCCCCATAACAAATATACATCTGCATGCTTTGCTCCTACTTCTTTTCCTGCTGGAGAAGACCCGCCAAAGTACAGCGGAGGATACGGTTTTTGGACAGGAGGCGATGGAATGTACGCGCCTGTTACATCAACATGTTCTCCTTTGTAGTCGACTTTTTTTCCTTCCATTACATCTCGCCAAATCGTTAAAAATTCATCTGTTAACTCATAGCGTTTATCGTGGCTTAAATAGTTACCGTACGTTGCTTGCTCCACGGGATCTCCTCCCGTCACAATATTTAACATAAGTCGGCCGTTTGACATTTGATCGAATGTCGAAGCCATCCGTGCTGAAAGTGTTGGCGACATTACACCCGGGCGAAGTGCAATTAAAAACTTCAGTCGATTCGTAACGGAAGCAAGTGCCGACGCAATCACCCATGAATCTTCACAATTTGAACCAGTAGGCAACAAAGCGCCGTCATATCCTAGATAATCCAGTCCATGTGCGATTTGCTTTAAGTAGTGAATGTCGCTTGTTCTGCTTCCTTCGGTTGTGCCTAGATAATGTCCGTCGCCTGCTGTAGGGAAAAACCATAAGATGTTCATTTCTATTTCCTCCTAAATATTCTCGTATTCTATATAAAGCGTTTTCATGTTGTTTGTTCAATTCTTGTCCGCTAATTACAGAGATGCATTTTTATATTAGCGTATGTAATACTACTCTTTTTATTTATTAAATTAGTAAAATCATAATACCTCTTTAACCTATATGTCAAGTATGAATTAGGATAAAAAAACAAGAATTAAAAGTAATTCTTGTTTGCTCTATTTCCTCATACGTGAAGCCATCGCGTTAGCAAGGGTTGATTTTGTTGATATATTTTCAAACGATAAACCTAAATGAGAAGCGGTAATTGCGATTTCAGGACGTACCCCAGAGATAGTTGATTCTACACCTATTAATTTTAATGCATCAATCAGCTGGAAAATCTGATGAGCAACCATCGTATCAACAATAACTACTCCTGAAATATCAATATAAAGGTGATTCACTTGCTGTTCAGCGCAGCGAGTTAACGTATTTTCTAAAATTCGGCGCGCTCTTGCTGTGTCGATGTCCCCAACAAGCGGAAGAATCGCAATATGATCGCTTAGTGGAATAACTGGCGAACTCAGCTCATTAATCAGTTCTTTGTGTGCTTCAAGCAACCGCTTTGAATGCTGATGGTGCTCTTCTACAAATTTATAAACGGTGATATCAAACACGCGTACAATCAATTCGTTCCATTCATCTAGTTCTTCTTGCGTAATATCTTGCTCGCACTCTTCTACAAATTGATTTAAATACGTTAAATACTGTTTTCTAACTCGGAAAAATTCTCGAATAATATAATGAATAGGCGTTCTTACATGCTCTCCGTCTTCCGCAATCTTTAAAATCCACGTTTCAAATGAATCAAAAAATTCTTTTTCATTTTTTATAAATACATCGGCTATGTATAAATGAAATTCATTATTTTGATCTTTTAATACTGAAATGACTTCCGGATGAGTAGATGCATAAACCGATTCTGGGTCATTGTCTTCAATGCTTTCATACCATTCTTCCGTCAGTTGATCTGCATGTTTTAAAAAAAACATACGAAGTGCTTCATTTTTATTCAAAACGATTCCCCTTTCCATACGAGCTACTACTATCATTATAATTTAACTTTTTCACCCTTACTAGTTTTATAAAAAGAGAAGAAAGAAAATTATTTTTTAAAATACGTGTAGTTTATGATTTTATGCTACATTGAAAATAGCTATAAAAACACAAAGGAGTTTTTAAATGATACGAACGTTAGCTCTTAAGAACGATGACAAACTTGTGAAACATATACAATTAGATCAGATTCACGACCCCTCTATTCAGTACTATTGGATTGACTTTAACTGCCCTTCTGAAGAAGAAGCGCTGCTGCTTCAATCATCCTTTCACTTTCATCCGTTAGCGATTGAAGATTGCTTTCATTTTCTGCAGCGTCCAAAACTCGATTATTATGAAGGATACAGTTTTTTTGTCCTTCATTCGTTAAATCGTCAAACGTTAGAAGCTGAGGAAGTTGACCTTTTTATCGGCGAAAATTATATGGTTACTTTTCATTTTCACCCGTCAGCTGCAATTGATAAAGTATGGGAAAAGCTGCTTCATACACCTTCGATTCAAGAAAAAGGGATAAGCTATCTTGCGTATTCTGTGATGGATAAAGTGGTAGATGAATATTTCCCCACTGTATATCAGATTGAAGATGAGCTGAATGATATAGAAAACATAGATGCAAAAAAATCCATCTCTGTTTTAATGGAAGATGTATTCAAACTTCGAAGTGATTTGCTGAAAATCAGAAGAACCATTTTGCCTATGCGCGATTTATTGTACCGTGTTATAAATTCTGAACGCTTAGATGTTCATCCTGAACAAAAAAGGTATTTTAAAGATGTCTATGACCACTTATTAAAATTAGCCGATATGATTGAATCAAATCGGGAAATGACGTCTGATATGCGCGATAATTATCTTTCTCTTAATTCAAACCGGATGAATTCAATCATGATGACACTGACTGTTATTTCATCTATCTTTATTCCCCTTACCTTTATCGTTGGCGTATACGGAATGAATTTTGAAAATATGCCTGAGCTAAAGTGGCACTATGGCTATTTCTTTGTGCTTGGCTTCATGGGACTGATAACGCTTGGATTAATTCTATGGTTCAAGCGAAAAGGCTGGTTTAATACTGATAAAGAGTAGAAAGGTTGAGACATAACGAAATTAATCCAATGTAAAGACGAACAAATTGGGTAAGTGAGCTAGTGCTGTCAATTTCCGCGCAAGACTTCGTTTTCCGCGGGCGGCCGATGAGCCTCCTCGTTGCTTACGCTCCTGAGGGGTCTCACCTGTTCCGCTTTGCCCGCAGGAGTCTTCGCCTTGCCCTCCAATTAACAGCTATTACATACGGTAAATCTACGTTCACCATCATAATGAAAAAATCCGAACGAGTTGAATTCTCCGTTAAGAATCTCGATTGATTGTTTGGATCTTCCTTCAACGAAAATACGTCTGTCCCAGCTTCTTTTCTACGAGAAGATAACTAGTTATTTCCCGAAAATATCCATAAAATAACGTGCTTACGTTTCCTTTTTCTAAAAAGTTTCATAAGATAGTGAAAATAATGCTCAAAAAGGAGGCTGAAGTAGTGGATATTAAAGGCAAACACTTGCTAATGGATGCGTTCGAATGCGATGAAGTGATATTAAACGACCCCTCACTTTTAAGAAGAATTCTTGTTGAAGCTGCACTAGATGCAGAGATGGAAGTTTTGCACTGTTATTTTCACCAGTTTACGCCCCAAGGCATTACAGGCATTCTCGTATTAGCTACCTCTCACTTGTCTATTCATACGTGGCCGGAGGAAAACTACGCTTCATTAGATTTTTATACGTGCGGAGACAAAGAAATAATTGAAATTGGTTATGCGTTACTCAAGCAATTAGCTTCAAAAAAAGCTGTTGTGTATTCGATTTCTCGCGGAATTCAACACGCCGAAACTCCAACAAAAAATCGTCAGCATGCTGAAAGCACTCGTCTTCTCAATCGTGGAGATGACTCAGATCACGTTAGTCTAAAGCAACTCTTATCAGGCCAGCATGACATTTTGTTTCATCAAAAAAACCGTATTCAAGATATTCAGCTGATTAAAGCATCTGATATTCGAATGTATTTGGATGAACAGCTGCAATTTAGTTCATTGGATGAACATGCGTACCATGAAGCTCTTGTACACCCTATCTTTGCAGCTTCCTTACGTCCTCACCGCATTCTTATTCTAGGCGGTGGAGATGGTTTAGCTTTACGAGAAGTCCTTAAATATAAAGAAGTTAAAGAAATAGACCTTGTGGAAATAGATGCTGACGTTGTAAATGCTGCGATGAATGTAGAAGAATTAAAGAAGTTAAATCAACGCTCATTTGAAGATTCTCGTGTCACCGTTCATATTCAAGATGCTGTTGACTACCTCTCTTTGAATTCAGCGTGTTATGACATCATCATTATTGACTTTCCTGATCCTACCAACAAAAAAATAAGTACTCTTTATACAAAAGAATTTTACGCACTTCTCCAACGTTCACTATCGCGCAGCGGCTTGGTCGTATGTCAGTCAAATTCTCCTAGAGACACACCTATCGTTTTTTGGAGCATTAATAAGACGATGAAAGCTTCTCAGTTTTATACGTTGAGCTACCACACCATTATTCCTTCTTTTGGAGATTGGGGTTTTCACATCGGCTCGAAAACACCTTTGTCTGCCCCTATACTCTCTACTGATATTTTATATACTACGCTGCCATCAGACTTTACTAAGTTAATGCGTTTTTCTCCCCATTCTCTTTCTAAAAAACAGTTTGCAGTTGTGAACTCTGCTGAGCACTTGGTTCTGCATAAAATATTTAAAAAAGAAGGCTTATATTTGTAAAAAAGAAAGCTTGGCTTATACATTCCTTTTCTTTTGACATACTAAAACAGTCTCGTCACCACTGTGCAACAGAAAGGATTGTTATGAGAAAAATTTCGGTTTTTGTTATCTTAGTGCTAACTGTTATTTTCCCTTCCCCCGCTTTTAGCCAAGTGAAAGTGCCTGTCCTGATTTACCATTCTATTGATGCCTACACAGGCCATGGGGAAAAAGAACTGTATGTGACGCCTGAAAATTTTGAGAAACAACTTCTTTATCTTAAAAAGCAAGGATATACGCCGCTAACATTTGAAAAATGGCAGGAACTAAAGCGTGTGAAAAAACCTATATTTATTACATTTGACGATGGATATAAAAATAATCTTACTATCTTGCCTATTTTTCAAAGAGCAGCCAGCCCTCAATTTCATCCAGCGGCTACAATTTTTGTGATTTCAGATTTTATCGGCCGTCCCAACCGTTTGTCGCCAGCCGATTTAAAAAAATTTGTTGATTCAGGATTTTTTTCTATTCAGTCTCATACCGCTACTCATCCGGATTTAACTAAGACGAAAAATTTATCCTATGAGCTAGCTGATTCAAAACGAAAAATTGAAGCCATTACGAGCCAGCCCGTTATTGCTGTTGCTTACCCCTATGGAAAGGTCAATAGCCGCGTAGTGGAAGAAACAAAAAAAAATTATACATTTGGTCTTTCAACCATTCCAAAATTTTTTACTGAAAGCGGACAAAAGAATGAAAACTATCTTATTCCTCGTCTGTACGTCACGTATTCTACAACGATTGAAGATTTTGCTAAGCTATTAAAAGAAAGCTAAAAACCCTTTCCTTTTAAGGAAAGGGTTTTTAGAATTTTGTTATTTCCAGTCCTCGCTCTTGCTGCCATTCAGCATAAAAAACTTCGCTGTATTTTTTAATTTTCTTGATTGCAAGCTGTTTTTTTAACCATTTTTCATCTACGTTTGCTTCTTTCAAATTACCAGGCACTACTTTTCCATCCATGATTAAAGCAATAGGTAAATTGGTTTGAGAATAAGGGATGTTTAAATCATTTTTCGTTGGAGGGCCGAATTCGTGTTTAGGAGCGACGCTCACCTCTCCATTTGTTTCTAAAATGACGTATTCTGCTTCATACAGTGAAAAATACCCTTGCTGTCTCATTAGATGCTGAAGCTGATTCAAGTCCAAGTTGTTTTTCTTAAGCTCTTTATAAAGGATTTTCCCTTTATAAATAATCATTGAAGGCTTTCCTTCAAGAATTCCTCTAAACCCTGTAAAGGTTTGAGATAGCTTTGTCACTGCGTAGATCAGAAGCCCCCAAATCAAAACGCTATAAAGAATTTCAGTTAACTCTACTCCTTTTTCAAGAGCTGCATCCCCCACAATATTTCCCAGGACAAGCGTTGTAATAAAGTCAAACGGAGTGATTTGAGCAAACTGTGTCTTACCTAAAAGCTTCAGCATAATAAATAGCGCTAAAAATCCACATATCAGTTCAATCGCAATATCTTTATACATTGATACCCTTCCTCTATAGCAAGCATGTTATAGTATCAGTTTGTATCATATGTGAGAGTGATAAACCTGACTTTTGATTTTTCTTTTCTTCGTTCTCCAGTTATAGAACTTTTGATTAAACTTTTTTCTTATTTGCATAGGTTTCTAACGTTGCATATTGATTAAAAATGGATGCGGCTGCTTTTTTCCCTACATATCTAAGGTGCCATGGTTCGTATTTATAGCCGGTAACCTGCTCTTCACCTTCAGGGTATCGAATAATGAATCCGTATTGATAGGCATTTTTTGAAAGCCAATGAGCTTCTGGTGTATCAGCGAAGCAGTCTGCTGCAGCACACATTCCACTTCCTCCCGTGACATCGATTGCTAGTCCCGTTTCGTGTTCACTTGTTCCAGGGTAGGCGCTATAGGTGCGTGCTTGTTCTTCACCGTCTCGCTTTGCATAAAATGCAAAAAGCTCTTTTTGACGCTCGTGAGATCGATAACCAGATACACCAAGTAAGCTGATTCCCTCTTTTTCAGCATCTCGGAAAAGTTCTTCAAGCGCTTGTGCCGCAGGCTTTCTAAGCATTCGTTTTTCTATTTTTTCGTTGAAGATAAACGGAACGTCGGCATAGACTAAATCAGAAGGCTGATAGGATTCAGGAAGCTGATGCTTTTTATTAACTAAAGCCGTAACCGATTCTGGATTGGCTATTACCACTGTTTCGTCTACATTAGATTTCGTTAAAGATGAAGAAGCTGATGAGCTTTCTAGTTTTTGAGCCTGTCCATTTTTTGTGAATTCTCTGGCAGGCTTTGATGAAGAATTGCTTGTTCCGCACCCTGCTATCATCAGCGTAAAAGCTAAAGAACAAATAAATAAAAAGTATTTCATGATGTCTTACTCCTTTCAAACGGCTTTTGATGCGCTACAAAAGCCTATAAAGAAAGGATAAAATATAAATGTTTCTGTCTGTTATTCAGTTGTTTCAAACTTGTAAACACTCTTAAAAAAATTTAAGGTATAAAAAATAGAAATGAGGCTGAGACATAACGAAATGAACCCAACCCACAGACGAACAATCTGGATACACGATCTGGACTGCTTGCTCGAACGCTGTTGCTTTCCGTGCAAGGCTTCGCTTTCCGCGGGCGGCCGATGAGCCTCCTC